>NZ_SWDX01000009.1:0-231040 GCF_005144565.1 Pedobacter hiemivivus | reverse complement strand
TTAAACATACGGATGGGACTCTCCGCAGTACGTCCATTGGTGTGGCAGTACTTCTCGAGCAGTTCATCATAAATGAAACTGAAGTCTATTAGATCGTTGATCTTTCGAAGTAAATTGTCTTTGGGAATGATCAAATCATACAATCCTGAGTAGGCACTGAATTGAATCTTTTGTTGATGAGCTAACATTGGGCACCTTTTAAAACCTACTTTTAAGGTACAAAAAAAGAGCAGATAACCATAGTTCTTCTGCTCTTTTTGGACTCCAAATATTTAAAAGGACTTTTTCAGTGCCCTCGATCATTCAAACGCCCTTTTTTTATGAGAAGTAATTTTTAATACTTAAATGGCTTTCCACCCACCATTACTTCCTGTGTTGCTTCATCAAACGTGGCTTTCTGTCCAGTTCTTGCAGCAGCATTCGTCATAATGGTCGCTATTGAATGATAATAACCTGCTTCAACAGGTGCATTTGTTTGCTTACGACTTCTAATGCACTCCATCCAGTTGCGCATGTGTGCAGAGGTCAATTTATCCCCACCAGTATTGGCCGAGGCAGCAACCTGCTCTACCGTCTCAGTAAGTTTTAGCTCAGGCAGTAAATTCGGTTGCATCTTCATTGCTGAAGCCGCTTTGGCATTTAAACCACCAACAGGAGAAACGGTATTGGTATTCAGATTTAATTCTCCACCATTTGAATAATAGATTTCTGCTGGACGCTCATCACCATTATGCATTCTAGAAGTAAAAACTACCTGAAAACCATTATTAGGATCGTTCGGCTTGCCATAATCAAATACGGCAGTGGTAGTATCCCAGTTTCTACGACCATCTCTCCATTGGTAAATTCCACCATTGGCTACCACACTTCTTGGATGTTTTAAATCTGTAAACCAGTGTACAGTATCAATTTGGTGCGACATCCACTGTCCAGGCATCCCTGATGAGTATGGCCAAAACAAGCGGTACTCTAGATATTTTCTTGGATCCCATGCTTCAAAAGGGCGGTTGATTAAAAAACGTTTCCAATCTGTATCCTCTTGTTTCAATTTTGCTACCAGATCAGGTCTGCGCCAGCGGCCTGGTTGATTTACATTCCAGCTCAGTTCAACCATTGTGATATCTCCGAACTTACCATCTTTAATGAATTTATTAGCTGCATGGTAATTGTTACCGCTCCTACGCTGCGAACCAATTTGAACAATTTGTTTAGACGCTTTAACAGCTTTCAAAGCCATACGCGCATCTTCCATTGTTTCTGCAAATGGCTTTTCACAATATACATCGCATTTATTGTTCACAGCCTCCGCAGCATGAGTGGCATGTTGAAAATCCGCGGTACTTACAATCACAGCGTCAATATCTTTTAACCCATATAGCTCATCATTATTACGACAACCGGTAATATCATGACCGAATTTAGATTTTAAAGTCTCCACACCTAAACCCCTGCGGTAGTTCCAAAGATCAGATACCGCTACGATATCAAAATTTAATTCTTTCTGGTGATTTAAAAATGAAGGCAAAAGTGAGTCTTTAAAACGATCCGAAAAGCCAACTACACCAACTCTTACGCGATCATTTGCACCTATGATATTACCATAGCTCTTTGCACTTATGCCCATGGTTCCTAAATAGGTTCCTGCTGCTGCAATAGCAGATTGTTTAATAAATTTTCTTCTTGAATCTAACATTGTTGCTAAAATTTTAAAGTTCTTTTAATTTAATACTTCTAAAGGAAACGTTATCACCATGGTCTTGAATCAGGATATGTCCCTTAGGTGCCATCCCAAAATCTTTCCAGTTTTTATATTTACTCTCCGCAACCAAGGCGTTAAATTCGGCCGATCCTCTAACATATTCAAGGATTTTAAAGCCATTTAAATAATATTCTATCTTGTTATTTGGATAGACTATAACTACACCTTTATTCCATTCACCAATCTTTCTTTGCGAGTTAGGTATCTTTTTGCTCGTTATCAGGTCGTACAATGAACCCAAAGTACGGTTACCGTTCTTACCCAACTTTGCATCTGGATGTCTTACATCATCAAGGATTTGATATTCAGGACCTATAGCAGAGCCTTTATTGCCTTCAGTAAGGGTTACGAAGTATTTAATCCCACTATTGGCACCTTCAGTCAATTTAAAATCAAACTTCAATGCAAAAGCACCATACTGCTTTTCTGTAACGATGTCACCACCATTGGTTGATTCAGCTCCGTTAGACTTAACAACACTCAGTAAGCCATCTTTTATCTCCCAACCTTTTTCTGGAAATCCTTTTTTATAAGCGCCTTTCCATCCATTAGTGGTTTTTCCATCCCATAAAAGGCTATAACCGTTTGCCTTTTCTGCAGCAGATAAGTTATTCGGAATTGTATTCACTACGAAAATGTTATCCGTTTTTGTAGGTTTCAATCCTTCAGTTTGAATACGGATATTTCTCCATCTGATCTGCTTACCAGGTTCATCATTTTTACCGATAGCATGTACCTGCAAAGCGATAAAACCAGAAGGCGTTAGATCGTCAACCAAATTGGCTGTAGCGATTCCGTTTACCCAGGTTCTGATTGAATTGCCAATGCATTCAATTCTGTATTTATTCCATTCTCCTTTTTTAAAGGCAGTTTTCGCCTTAGGATTAATGTCGGTAGGGTATAACCATCCACGACGAGCCTCATCATATATACCACCACTATAAGCTCTGTCCGAAGGATCAACTTCCATTTGATAACCATGAACCCTTCCATTGTTGTAATCTGGCTTACTCAAACTTCTAAACTGAATCCCAGAATTCATTGAATTATCTACTAGTAATTCAACCTCAAAAATAAAGTCACCATAGTTTTTTTCTGTAGTTAAAAAGGAGTTAGGTGTATCCTTAACTGTAGTTCCTACAATTTCTCCATTTACAACCACATATTTTGCGTTCCCATTCAGCTGCTTCCAGCCCGTTAAATCTTTTCCGTTAAATAGGTTTTGCCATTTGCCGCTTTGTGCATGTAAGGACGTTAGGGACGTCCCCAGCATCAAGCCTGTTAAAATTAGTAATCTAGTCTTCATTTGTGTTAATTATTGGTTTTATATTTTATAGGTCAAATTTGTTTTCCAAAATCAAGCGCTTGTTTGTTTAGTAGTTCTGCAGTTTGCTTTTTGGCTGATCCGATGATGATACGATAACGGAAAGTAACCGATTCACCAGGTTTCAAGGTCAGGTTCATATGTTCTTTGCCATTGCTAAAAATAGCTTGACCAAGCGGGTTGGCAGCAAACAAACCATAATCTCTGGCGTGCCAGTAAGTAGGGTAGCCTGGGTTTTTAGGATGATCAACAACCGCGATAGAAACCGGTTGAGTTTCCTTTACCCCAAACAATACACACCAATTCCCACGTGTTCCCCAGGCATCATTACCTTTTTTACCTTCACTCGTCAGGTAATCGCCATTGGCTCCATTTTTAGTAGGTGCGATTTTGGTTACGATACCTTTATTATCAGTGTAAGATTCTTCCTTATCAGATGGTAATTCCAATTCTTTAGTCACCCTAATACCCAACATTCCATCCTTAACATCTTTAAAGTAAACAGTATCCTTTTGTGCAGTGAGCGTAGTTACCCTATCAATAGTTCTTGTATCATCATTACCACTAAACACAAAGGTAGTTGCCTCTTTTAGCAGCACCCTTTTATCCTGTCTTTCCCAGTTTGCGGTATAGTTTAAACTACCCTTAGTCTTGCCATCCTTAACAGCCGCAACTTTCACATTCCTAATCCATCCGTAGGATGATTTCTTAGCAGCAGGAATGTTGTAGGAATTGTTCCAGAAATCAAGTCCATTTACACTCTCATAATTGAACCATAAGCCCACATGATGGGGGTGATCCGTACGTTCGTTGCCACGTTTATTCAAAGGAAAGCCTCTGGTTACTGTCAGGCCGCTGGCTGTTTGTAAAGGATATAAAATTGGTTTTTCCAGATTATCAGGATAGAGGAAGCTTGTAAAAGGCTTACCATCAATCAAAACATCAACCTTTTGCTGTTTTGCATTTTCAAGAAAGCTTACTTTTTTGGTTTGGGCGGTTAGCTGCAAACTCGCAAAGCAGCAGCCAAGGATCAGGTATTTGTTCATTTACATTTGGTTTTAAAATTAGTTGTTTCTTGTAAGACCGTTCAAGCTGAATCATTAATCCAGATCATGCTATTCTTTATACGCATCGTCATCCTGAATTCATTTCAGGATCTCGCACAGGCTATTCGGTTTTTCTCTTCCGAGATCCTGAAATGAATTCAGGATGACGATCGATTTAAACAATGAAACACTATCATTTATTGGTTAAGTTTTAGCTAAATATACCTTTCTTAAAATATAATCAACTCTTTAATTGCCCTCTATACCCAAAAAATTACGAAAACGATTGAGTAAATTTTTAAAAATTATCGGCAATAAGCCTTATCATTGTTAGTCCTAAAACAAAGACAATGAACCGCAAACATTTTCTTTCTTCCCTCGCAATCGCTGGCTCAACAATGAGCACTTTAAAAGCATGGAGTAATCCTGCCATATCAAGTAAAGACGCTGTGATACCACCGTATTTACGGCCCGGTGATACCATTGGAGTGACGACTCCGGCAGGCTACATGACCATGGACGAGATACAGCCAGCCATACAGTTGATGGAAAGTTGGGGCTTTAAAATACAGATTGGTAGTACTATTGGTAAAAGAGATTACTGTATGGGTGGAACTGATGCGGAGCGCGTTCAAGACCTTCAGCAAATGCTAGACGATCCCAATATCAAGGCCATTATGTGTGCCCGAGGTGGTTATGGCGTGATACGAATCATTGATATGCTTAATTTCGATAGGTTTAAGGCTAAACCAAAATGGATCATTGGCTTTAGCGACATTACTGTATTGCATTGTCACTTAAGTAGTCAGCTAAATATAGCCTCAATCCACTCTAAAATGTGTAATAGCTTTCCTAAGGATTGGTTATTGGCTGAGCCGATACAAATAGAAACCATACTTTCAATTAGGCAAGTATTAAGTGGGCAAGCGATTAAATATAAGGCAGTAGCCCAAAGTTACAATAGAATGGGCAGGGTAGAGGCTCCCCTGATTGGTGGCAACCTTAGTATTATAGAAACTCTTGCTGGAACAGTATCGGATATCAATACCGATGGAAAGATCCTTTTTGTAGAAGATACAGGTGAGTACTTGTACAGTATTGACAGAATGTTTTGGAACCTGAAACGCAGTGGAAAACTGGCAAAGTTAAAAGGACTCGTCATTGGCGGCTTTAAAGTAAAACCAGATGATCCAGGTGAAGAATTTGGCAGAACTGTATATGAGGTGATTACAGAAAAAATTAAGGAATATGATTATCCAGTGTGTTTTGATTTCCCTGTAGGCCACCAAAAGAATAACTTTGCACTTAAATGTGGCACAAAACACATACTCAATGTAGATGCAAATGGAAGTTCACTCGTATCAATCTAACCCTGCTGCCATAAGGCTTTCGGAACTGACAAATCAGATCCGGCAGACAATTGATGGGGTATTTGGTAACCGGACTTTCTGGGTAATTGCAGATGTAACCAGCCATACCTATAAAGAGCAAAGCAATTATCACTATTTTGAACTCGTAGAAAAAGATAAAACTTCGGCGAAAATCCTGACCAAGATAGCGGGCAGAGCCTGGGGAAATGCTTCTGTAAACATTTCCAATTTTGAACAGGCCACAGGTCAAAAGTTTAAAAACGACATCAATGTACTCATTCAGGTTTCTGTACAGTACAATCCGGCATTCGGACTACAGTTAAACCTTGTTGACATAGATACCAATTTTACTTTGGGCCTGTTTGAGCAGCAAAGAAAAGAAACGCTGGAAAGGCTACTCAAGGAAAATCCTGATTTTATACAGAAATCGGGTGATCACTATGTTACCCGAAACAATAGTTTAGCTTTAAATAAAGTTTTGCAGCATATTGCGGTCATCTCATCAGCTACTTCAGCCGGTTATCAGGATTTTAAGCATACGCTGGACAATAACTCCTTTGGTTATCGCTTTCAAATTGATGATTATTTTACTTTAATGCAGGGTGAAACTAATGCAAAGCCTTTTCTGGCTAAAATTGTAGAAGTATTTCAATCCGGGAAACCTTATGATGCGCTAGTGATTATCAGGGGAGGTGGCGCACAGATGGACTTTCTTATTTTTGATAATTATGATTTGAGCAGGGCGATTGCTAAATTCCCAATACCTGTCATCACAGGAATAGGGCACCAAAAGAACGAAACCATTGCCGATTTAATGGCACATACGTCTACGAAAACACCAACAAAAGCTGCAGAATTGATCATTGCGCACAACCGTGCATTTGAAGAAGCGCTGGTTAGTTTGCAAAAAATAGTGCTGATCAAAACTTATCAGCTGATCAATTATCATAAGGATAGGCTAACGCACATCAATCAGATCACAATCAGCACTACCCGTAACCTGTTGCACGAGCAGCATAGGAATATCCTTAACTTATCGCGGTTGGTATTGACCAATCCTAAGATCATGATTTCCAACAAGCAAAAAGACCTGAGTAATGTGATCTGTAATCTAAAAGCTTACAACAGGATGTATTTTGCTAATAAAAGCGGATATATTGGCCATTTTCAATCGTTGGTTAGGTTAATGAGTCCACAAAACATATTAAATAAGGGCTTCGCCATCCTTAAGGTAAATGGCCAGATTGTAAGCAATGCCGATCATATTGAACCGGGAACAGCACTTACCGTCAGATTGGCTTCGGCAGAAATTAAAACAACAGTAAACTCCAAATCAACTTTAGATGGAAACGACGAATTTAACCTATGAAAGCGCTTACAAAGAGCTTACAGAAATAGCTCAGGAAATAGAAACAGAAGCAGTATCGGTAGATGTTTTAGCAGAAAAGGTGAAACGTGCATCAGATTTGATTGAATTTTGCCAGACCAAACTCCGTGCGACAGAAACTGAAGTGAACAAAATTATTAAGCAGATGGAGAACCCACCTGCTTAAAGGCAATTATAGCCAATTATTTAATTTATACCATTTAATGGTCTGCATTATACCTTTCTCCAAGTTATATTCTGGAGTATAGCCTAAATCTGTTTGAGCACCTTTAATGCTGCATGCCCAATTAATAGCTGTAAGCTCAGCCATCTTTTCTTTATTTAAGGCAGGCGTCTTTTTACTCCCTGCATATATAAAGTCCATAATGGCCGCAAGCAAGCCTACCAATGGTACAGGAAGGTGAAACTTAAAGGTTTTCTTGTTCAATGCCTTTTTTGTAAAATTAGCCAAGGCATAACGGTCGTATATCTCACCGTCGGAGATATTGTAATGCTGATGAACAGCTGTAGCAGTCAGAGCCTTTACTATTACATTAACCAGATCTTTAACATATACAAAGCTGAGTTGCTGTTTAAAGCTGCCAATATGCGGTTCAAGTCCTTTGTTAATGCTGTTAAACAAAATGAACAGATCCTTTTCTCTAGGGCCGTAAACGGCCGTGGGACGTATAGTTAATAATGGAAGTGTTGTAAATTCAGCCAGATACTGTTCGGCCAACATTTTACTGGCGCCGTAATTTGTTACCGGCTGAGGTGTGTTACTATCTTGAATTTCAGCCGATAAATCAGGTAGGGGACCTAAGGCGGCTAAACTGCTTAGAAAAACAAATTTCTCTAAATTGATATTCGCCTCTAGTGCAGCAGTAGCTAGATTACGGGTATAGGTTGCATTAACAAGATCGTATTCCGCCTTGGTTTTTGCTTTGGTAATACCAGCAGCATGGATGATATAATGATATTGCTTATCCTCCAGTTCCCGCTTTAAATGATCAACGGTACTGTAATCAAGATTAACATACTGTACATTAAAACCTTTTAAATGTGACCGGTCGCTACTTGGCCTGATGGCCGCATATACTTCAAGATCTGCTTTTAAAGCTTCTTCAATCAAATGATAACCCACAAAACCACTCGCACCGGTAATTAATACCCTTTTTTTACTCATACTGCTTTCTCATAGATCCTATATTTTTTATAAGGATCACCTTTTATCGCCTTAATCGCGTTATTTACCAAATCATTATGTTCCAATGTCCATCCTGCTTCGGCATATTTAAAGTTCTTTGCACGATAAGACTTAATAATATTACCATATAAACAGGCTTCAATACCCATTTTACGATAGCCATCAACCACACCTAAAAGTAATATCCTGATACCAGTAACATTCTTCTTTCCAAATAGCAATTTGAAAATTCCTGTAGGCAGTAACCGACCTTTTTTAATATTGATCTGAATCTGGTTCATATCAGGAATAGCAGCGCCAAAACCAACCAATTTACCATCCTGTTCGGCCACAAAACAAAAATCAGGATCAAGAACCAATTTTAAATCTTTAGCCTGGTAATCAAACTCTTCATCATTTAATGGCACAAAACCTAAATTCTTATCCCATGCTTTATTATAAACTTCGCGCAGGCTAGCTGCTTCCTGTTTAAAATTCTTCATGTTGATTTTTCTGATGGTGACATTACTTCGCTTTAAACGTTCTTCAAGGCTGTCCATCAATTTCACCGAACGGTCATCGTAGTTGTCGCCATTAAATTTCCAGGCAATTAAATCTACGTTCTTTTGCAAGCCCCACTGTTCCAGTAAAGGTGCGTAGTAAGGAGCATTGTAAGGCATCATTACAACTGGCGGGGAATCAAAACCTTCAATCAATAAACCACAAGATTCATTCGTAGAGAAGTTAACTGGACCAAGGATCTTGCCTGTTACGCTTTTATCTTTTACCCATTGCTGAGCTGTATCCAATAATAAATTAGCGGCTTCCTGATCGTTTATACAATCAAAAAAACCAAAAAAGCCATCACTGGTGTTGTTCAGTTTATTATAGTTATTGTTTAATATAGCTGCAATTCGACCAATCACCTGTTCCCCATCATAAAGCAAAAAACACTGCAGTGAAGAGTGTTTATGAAAAGGGTGGGTAGTTAAAAGATCTCGTTGGGCTATGAATAACTCAGGTACATAATTGGGATCTCCCTTGTATAAGTCGTGCGGAAAATCTATAAATGTTGCTAATTGTTTCTTGGTGCTAACGGCAACAATATTCTTCATTAGTTTATGTGGTTTGGTTTTAAAAAGTCAAAGGCTTAATCTGTTACAATTAAGCCTTTGATAGGATGTTTTATATTGTTTCCTGGAATGATTTTACCTGGACTTCTTTTGCGGCAGCAGATAGCTTTTCAACGGCTTCTTCAATTTGCTCGAAAGTATGTGTTGCCATTAGAGAGAATCTAATTAGCGATGAATCAGATGGAACAGCAGGTGACACTACCGGGTTTACAAAAATTCCATTGTTACTTAGAATATTGGTAACCATAAAGGTTTTATCGTTATCTCTGATGTAAACCGGGATAATAGGGCTATCGGTATGTCCGATATCAAATCCAGCTTCAACAAGCAATTTCTTAGCGTAATTTGTGTTTGCCCACAATTTATCAATACGCTCAGGCTCAGATTCAATAATATCTAGCGCAGCAATTACACTCGCTACAGCAGCAGGAGGCATACTTGCACTGAACATTAAAGATCGTGCTCTGTGTTTTACATATTCAATCGTTTCTTCTGTACCTGCAATAAATCCACCTAACGAAGCAAGTGACTTACTGAAAGTACCCATGATCAAGTCAACATCATCTGTTAAACCGAAATGAGAAGCTGTACCAGAACCATTAAAACCAATCACACCCAAACTATGAGCATCATCCATCATAATGTTGGCACCAAATTCTTTAGCGATTTTCACAATCTCTGGTAAGTTTACCAAATCACCTTCCATACTGAAAATACCATCCGCTACAATCAGCTTCGCAGCATCTTCAGGTAACCTGCTCAATTTCTTGCGCAAGTCATCCATATCATTGTGGGCATATTTAATAGATCTTGAGAAAGACAAACGACTGCCATCTATAATAGAAGCATGATCGTATTCGTCGAGTATTAAGTAGTCATTCCTGTCTAACAAACAAGAGATAACACCTAAGTTAACCTGAAAACCTGTGCTGAATAACACAGCAGCTTCCTTACCTACATATGCAGCAAGCCTTTTTTCAAGCTCAATATGTATATCCAATGTTCCATTTAAAAATCTTGAACCAGCACAGCCTGTCCCGTATTTATCGATGGCAGCTTTGGAAGCTTCCTTAATCTTAGGGTGATTAGTTAAACCCAGATAGGAGTTAGAGCCAAACATCAGCACCTTCTTCCCGTCTATTACGACTTCTGTGTCCTGGGCTGATTCAATTGCACGGAAATAAGGGTATAAACCTTTTTCCTTAATTGCCGTAGCGTCTTTAAAAGCTGCTATCCTATCGTGTAATTTTTTACGCATGCTGGTACTTGTATGTTTAGATCACAGAACTCTTTAGTTGATATTATATTTTCATATGAGGCATTACTTGTTCTGTCTTTAGTAAAACCGCATCATTTTTTTTACTGACTAAATTAACAATTTTGTCAATTCGTAAAAGTCCCCAAAGCTAAGATCATAAACACAGAAAACAAAACTTGAAGTGAACCAAGTTTGAATATATTACTTTTTAATATAAAATTTACAATTTTCTTATAATTTATTCAAATTCGATCTATAATAACCTGTCAAAAATAAGAACTCTTTTGCAAAAATCAGACAAAGTGGGGTCAACTATTTTTAATAAATGCAGGAATGTGCAATTATCGACAACCAAATTAACTTTATATTGTTTTCTTTTTTACATTAAAAATCAAGTCTTATGGATCAAAAAATTATTACGCTGTACGATGAGTACACACATAGCGGCATCAGCAGAAAGGATTTTATGAAAAAATTAGCCATCCTTACCGGGAGTACAGCCCTGGCTTTATCTGTTTTACCACTGCTGGAGAACAATTATGCGGCAGCGGCGACCATTAATGATGACAATCTACATACAGAAAATATTACCTATAAAGGAGCCGATGGAGAGATGAAAGCTTTTCTGGCAAAGCCTAAGGATAAGCAAAAATTGGGTTGTGTACTAGTTATCCATGAGAACAGAGGGTTAAATCCACATACCATTGATGTTACCAAGCGGGTAGCCGCCGAAGGATTCCTCGCCATAGGGGTAGACGCACTTTCGCCTTTTGGTGGAACACCCGCTGATGAAGACAAAGCACGTGACCTGATTGGTAAACTTGACCCAGAGAAAAACCTTCAGAATTATCTATTGGGACTAGAATATTTGCGCAATAGGAAAGATGGAAATGGAAAAACGGGCTGTGTCGGTTTTTGTTGGGGTGGAGGAATGTCTAATAAATTAGCTGTTGCAGATCCAAAATTACTCGCTGCTGTCGCTTATTATGGCGCACAGCCCAAAACTGAGGATGTGGCAAAAATAAAGGTAAGCATTATGCTACACTATGCAGGGCTAGATGAACGAATTAATGCCGGGATCCCAGCATACGAAGCTGCATTAAAGAAAGATCATGTTGATTATAAGTTGTTTATATATGATGGCGTAAATCATGCTTTTAATAATGACACCTCGCCAACCCGGTATAACGAGGCGGCAGCTACGCTGGCATGGCAAAGAACCATTTCACTGTTTAAGGCTAAACTTAGCTGATGTAAATAAAAATCTTCGCTAAAATCAGATTTACAAAACAATTTTAACTAGCACACGTTTATACGTTTGTCAGATAATTATACTTATAACTGACACTAAACATGAATTTTAAGCAAAAAAATGCTTACTTTTGTACAAATTTTTAAACATTAATGAAGATATTTATTACAGGCCTTCCTTTAGAAGTAGGGGAAGATGAATTAACAGCCGTATTTGGTGATTTCGGTCAAGTAAAATCACTTAGGATAATCAAAGATCGTGAGACTGGTCAAAGTCGTGGTTTTGGTTTTGTGGAAATGCCTGTTGAAGAAGAGGCAAAAGAAGCGATCAAACGTATGAACGGTGGTGATTACAATGGTAACCGTATTAAAGTTGCTGAAGCGCAAGAAAAACCAAACACAGGCGGTGGCGCAGGTGGTGGTGGTGGTGGTGGCTTTAGACGTAGCAACCGTACAGAAAAAAGCTACTAAGCTTTTTCTTTCTACAGATTCTAGTATCAATCTATATAGGGCAGCAGTTATGACTTATGTCGAAACTGCTGCTTTTTAGTATAGATGTCGTCTGGCTTAATTTAAAAAGGACAAATGCTGAAGAAATACGCTACGTTTAATATCATATTTGGACTGATCTTTATCCTGCAACTGACCTTTAGTGGTAATAGCAGCGGTAATCTAGCTTATTTTATAAAACCATGCATTGTGCTATCCCTGCTCATCATGCTATATGTGAGTACGGGATTAAAAGGCCGTTTCCATAAACGCTTATTTACAGGATTGATCTTCGCTCTTGCTGGCGATGTATTACTAATGTACACAGCGAAAGGCGAATCCTATTTCCTATTTGGTCTTGCTGCATTTCTGCTTGGCCATATCTTTTACATCAGCGCATTTTACCTTGATTTTAAATCAGCACCCGAATTAGACAAAAAGGGAGCAAGGATTGCTATTTTACTTTGTGCAATAGCTGCCATTGGCTATTATTTCTATTTACGGCCACATCTAGGGATCATGAAACTCCCAGTAATGATTTATGTTTTTGTGATCAGTATGATGATGATGATGGCCTGTTTCCGCAACCTCCGAGTGAACAGCTCTAGCTTTAAACTGATCTTTTTTGGTGCATTAGTTTTCCTTTTATCTGATTCCATCCTGGCTTACAACAAATTTGTACAGCCTATTGATCATGCAGATGCCTGGATTATGGCAACCTACATGATTGCTCAGTACCTGATTACCATTGGTGCTGTAGAACGAAAACTGATTCAGACCAACTAATCTTATTTCTTTTCCTTGTCTAAAATTGTAAAGGTTTGTACCAGCCTTTCACCTTGGTTATCTACAAGTGTAAGCGTGTGCTTTCCCGGGCTTGGACTTACAGCCAGCTGATGATAATTTTTGGTAGTAGCAATATATTCACCATCAATATGCCAGTATATCCTAGCATCCGAATTGCGATGCGTAGCATTTAAAACCACCTTTCCACGACTACCGTCAAACTCTACCGGCACATAAATGCTGGCATAGTCCTTTGGATAAATCATATCCATAACGTAGTTGGTCCCAACATCACCGCAACCAGGCTTAAAAGGTGGAAGCAATTTATATTCGCTGTTTTTGATCTTATAATAATATTCCATGGCGGGTGGCAATACAAACCATGATACATGTAACATATCTGCAGGAGATTCACATGCATCCGTAACACGGAAAGTACCCGTTTTATCTAAATGAATCAATTTATGATAAGGACAGAGCACCGTTTTTTCACCAGCAGGTGATACAAGCTCTTCAATTACATCCTTACAATATTCACCAGCCTTATAACCACTTTGGCGGCAAACCCGCATTTTCTTAAGCTTAGTCTTAGGGGGGGTAAACCAATTCGCATTAGGTAGCAGCTTAAAAATATCAAACAACACCGGCGCAGCTACATCAATACCTGTCAATCCAGGCCTGCCTTCACCATCAGCATTTCCCACCCAAACACAAACCACATAATCTGGATTTAGCCCTATTGCCCATGCGTCTCTAAAACCAAAGCTAGTTCCTGTTTTCCATGCTAACCTTTGAGAAGAAGAGAACTGTTCCCATAAACCTTCTTCACCTGGACGCATTAGCTCTTCCATTGCATTAAAGGTATTCCATATTGAACCATGATCCAACACCGAAGTTACTTGCGTCTCATAAGCTTCAAAATACGCTTTACGCGCTGCATTCTTACCTTTAATATAACCAGGTGCATCATAGTCACGGGGATTATACCTGCCTTTGTAATCATTAAAATGGTTTAAAGTTCGGGCCATGCCCATATAGGTCTTTGCCAGATCCCACATCGTGACCTCACTACCACCAAGAATAAGCGACAGACCATAATGATCTGCAGGCTGATTAAGCGTACTGAAGCCGAGCTTTTTTAACTGGTCATAAAATCGCTGATACTTATAGTTTTGCAGCATTTTAACTGAAGGGATATTTAAGGAACGACTCAATGCTTTATCAGCAGGAATAGCCCCATCATAACCTAAATCGTAGTTCTGTGGAGAATAGCCACCTATCTGCGTTGGAATATCAGGTATCAGTGTCCGCGGTAATATAAATCCGTCATTCATCATGCTCGCATACAGCAGCGGCTTTAATGTGCTTCCTGGACTACGTGGCGCCCTGATCATGTCTACATGACTTTCCAGTTCTTTATTTTCAGGCTGATAAATATTACCTACATAACTCGCTACGGTGCCATGCTTTACATCTAATACCAAAGCCGAAATATTATTGATATCGTTAGCCCGATAGCGGTTGTTATACCTTTTAAGTAAAGAATTAATCTTCAGTTGTAAATCATAGTTTAATGTCGAAGTAACTCTTGTACTCTTGTTTTTCAATGCAAGCCGCTCGGTTTTAAAGCGATTAAGCAGGTGAGGGGCATTCTGAGGTAAAGCCTGAGGCTTTCCTGGAATAGGCTCTAGTTTGGATAGGTTGGCCGTAGTCTGATCAATAAATTTTAGCCCGGCTATTTTATCCAACAAGTCATTACGCTTTTTGATCAGTTTAACGGAGTTTTTGCCCGGGTGTACTAGTGATGGGCTATTTGGCAATACTGCAAGCGTAGCCATTTCGCCCCAGGAGAGCGTTTCCGGACTACGGCCAAAATAACGCCATGAAGCAGCTTCAAGGCCGACTACATTGCTGCCAAAGGGCGCATTTGAGGCATACAGTTTTAGAATATCCTGCTTGGAATGGGTGATTTCTAACCTTAAGGCCAACAACACTTCTATTAGTTTTTGCACCACAGTTCTGCTTTCTCTGCGAGACAGCCGGATCACTTGCATAGTTAATGTACTGCCACCACTGACTACGCTCTTAGCCTTCATATTTTGCCTCATGGCTCTACTCATAGCCAGCAAATCCACTCCGGGATGCTGATAGAAGCGTTTATCTTCAAAAGCAACAATACACTGCGCAAACTTTTGGGGAACGGTATCTGCTTCAGGAAAACGCCATTGTCCATCTTTAGCTATTGATGCACTTAATAGTTCTCCATTGGATGCTTCAACTACATAAGAAGTTGGGCTGATAAACAATTGAGAAGGCAGAGCAAGCCAAAACCACAAGAGCAGCAGTAGGCAAATGCCGTCGGAAATTAGGATTGCAGTATATTTCTTAAACATTCTTTTTTACTTTCCTGAAGCGGACGTCATCCTGAATTTATTTAATTACCTGCACCCATTTCCCACCTTCAGTAGCACTAATGCTATTGTTGTACATAGCTTCACATTGTACGGCCGATAAATAATACTTACCGATATACGAAGCATTTAACAACACCTTATAAGTCACTGACTCGTTCTCTCTTAAATTGAAATACGTAAACACACGGTCATCTCTGATGTCACGATAGGTGTAAGGCGAAGCCGCAAGAATACTTTCGTTATCATTTACCCTGGTATTGATGATCTCCCAACCTGACGGGAAAATCTGTGTTAAAGCCACTTGCTCATAATAACCCATTTTTCCCGGATTCTTAACCACTACCTCCGCATAAAAATCTGTTCCTTGTTTTAGTACAGCAGGATCAAGCGATTTACCATTCAGCAATTTGTAGCTCACGTTCATATCCAAGATTTCAGGATTATTAGGCAGAAAGTTATTTTGTCCCGCTGCCGGCTGTCCTTCCAAAATCAAGCGTACAAACAACACTCTATTGCCCATATTGCTGATGGCAATGCCATTACCCGCTTTAAAGCTTAGTGCAGTGCTATTCAGGAATTGATTAGAATTGACCTTACTGCTCTTGCCATCAATGGTATAGCTATACTGTAAATTATTCGAAGCTGTATTGGCACCACAGAATTTAGCGATAGCTAGCAAACTGTATGCTGTAGTTTGCGTGCTATACCAATCATCTTTACCCAATTTAATGGCTAAAGATTGAATTAATTTAGCACCTTCAGCCTTACGACCAAGCAATGTAAGCGTCTCCAATATCATGGCTTCATCCCTAATATCAGAGCCATAAGTGCCCCCCAATTGGTTATAAGGTTTTACCTCAATAGGCAAATCTTTAATTAGGTTATTTGCGGCATCAGCTTGTCCAGCAAGTTTATATGCGGCAGCCAATCGCCACTTAGCACTTACAGATAGGTACTGAAAGCCTCTTAACCTGTTCATAGCAGCCATATCTGTTCTTTTGGCTAATGCAAGTACATACAAGCGATAAGATTGTGAAAGATCACCACCGTAAAAGTTATTACTGTTTGGCGACCAGTTGGCGGCCTTAACCTTCAGATAACGTAATAACTCATCCAACATGCCAACGGGAGTTGTATATCCTGCATTCTGCGCTTCAACAAGGAAATGCGCGGCATAATTGCTACCCCATTCATCCGAACTGCTTGCACCTGGCCAATAACCTAAACCACCGTCTGTAGTCTGGAAGCCACGTAACCTGTTAATTCCTGCTTTTAAATTTCGTTCCGTTTCCGCTTTTTGCTGTTCTGTTAAAGGGATCAACTTGTTTAAATATAACTGTGGGAAGATTCCTGATGTGGTTTGCTCCACACAGCCATGTGGATATTGAACTAAATAGCTCAATCGTTTTTTAAGATTGATCGGTGGGATAGAAGAGACTTCTACACTACCCGAATTGGTGCCTGCCATGCCTATAGGAAGATATTTAGTGCCCCAATTGCGACCAGGCTCGATCACTGCCGATGCTACATTCGTTACAAAAGGATTTGGATTACGAATATCAAGTTCCACATCATATGATGTTTTTTCTGCACCACTTTGGGCGATCAATTTTATTTTAGCGATGCCGGTCATCTCAGGAGCCTTAACTTCAAAGTAAGCCATCTGCTCACCTGGTTGCTTAAAGTTCAACTGAACCGTTTTATTGCCCTGTACCTGTAAGTTTTGCAACTGCAGCTGTACCGTAACATTCTTCAAGTTGTTTTCCGTAGCAAATACGGTCGCGGGTAATGTGAAACTCTCACCTGGACCAATTACTCTTGGGACAGTAGCCAATAACATCAGGGGCTTCTTAACCTGTACTGACTTCTCTACCGAACCATAAGCACCATCCTGACCAGCTACGACCATTGCCCTTACGGCACCAATATATTGTGGTAACTTAAATTTATGTGTCTGCGAACTACCTTTACTTAAAGCAAAAGGACCTAAATATTTCACTACAGGCACAAAGCGGTTGGCTTTGGCTGGGTTTAAATTCTTGTTTATGCTGCCGTCACCACCTATGCTCAGGATACGCTCCAAATTACCACCCCACGCACCCAACACGTAATCAAACAGATCCCAGGTTTTTACACCTAAACCTTCTCGAGCATAGAATACGGCATGAGGATCAGGAGTTTTAAATCTGGTTAAATCAAGTAAACCTTCATCTACAATAGCAATAGTATAGGTCATTGCTTTACCATTCTGCTCAGAAACGGTAATACTGCTTTCCGTTTCTGGCTTCAACTTATCCGCCATTTTAATGATCGGTTTCAATATCGTCTGAGGATCTTCAACCATTAAAGGAATCGCTCCATACATGCGGATAGGCAAATCATTTACCGTCTGTGCATGTGGCTGAAGTAAAGTTACATTGGCAAATACGTTTGGAGCCATTTCCTTTTCGGCCTTAAACTTAAACTGCGTTTGTCCTTTTTTGGTGTCCGTCCAGAACGTCTTTAGTACTTTACTACCATTTTCTATGGAGATTAAAGCCCTGCCACCTTCACCGGAAGGGATGGTTAACACTACTTCTTCACCAACCTGAAACTTAGTTTTATTGGCTGTAAACGAAAGCATTGAAGCCTCAGTAGGGTTGCTACCTTGCTCACGCTGTGCCCATCCTGGCCAGTCTATGTATACCGATTTACCGGTTACGTGACCACCATTTAAATCTCTTACCAAGATTAGGTAACGACCCCATTCTGGCTCATCTATTCTAAACTTCCAATTCCCCTTACCATTAGTTAGGGCTATATTTTCTTTTGTTACCAGCTTGTTATATGAGTTTTGGGTAAAATTGGCAAAAGAGTTTTCGTCATCCTGTTCCCACCACCAGCGCCATTGTACTTTATAAAGCTCTACCTCAACATCTTTACTGCCCTGCAATAACTTGCCATCACGATTTACATTTACAATATCAATCTTATGATCTTGTCCGGTAAGTAGCATTCCACTCATTTTATCACCCTCTGGAGTTTTAATTCCATAATAATTGGTGTACACATGATAGGGAATACTAAAGTTATCAATGCTGAAATTACCACCAGCTTCAAAAACCTTAGTCGTAAAGTTAGCTTTAAGCACTCCGGGAGCACTGTTGTTCTCGTTTAAATTGGTATTTATAGTTGCTGTACCGTTTTCACTTAAAGTACCTTCAAAAATGGTTTTCACCTGTGATTGAAAAACTACGGTTGGGTTATCGAAAGTGAAACTATCAAAACCTTTGAAAGTAGTTTTCATGGTATTTAGATTCACATCAACTTTTGCCCTAAGATTTTTACCTACAGCACCAAACAACCAGGTAGCAGAAAGGCTAGCAGTAGAAGAGCCGCCTGAGCCCAGATAAGTACGATTACCAATGTCAAAATTAATCTTAAGCCTATTAGGCATTACCGTTTCAATTTTGATGGTTTTAGTGAAGGTAGCACCACCAGCTTTTACCTTTGCCAACCAGTTTCCAGTTGGCGCAGTGCTTTCTGTAGCTGTTTTAAAGGCATAGAAACCATTTAAAGGTTTACCGTTAATACTGCGTTTGATCAATTGTCCTTGTGGATTATACAGCTCAAAAGTAACTGGGTATCCACCAGGTAGTTTCTTTAATTTATCTTCTAATACAAAAGAAAGAAATACGGAATCTCCAGGTCGCCAAACACCACGTTCGCCATAAATAAAGCCCTTAAGGCCATTCTGTACCACATCACCACCAACATCAAACCTGCTCAATGGGAGTGAGTTACCGTCATCCAGCTTTAAATAACCACGTTCCTTACCATTTTTTGCGACCAACAAGAACGGTTTTCTTTTCAAATCAAAAGAAGCCATACCATCAGCATCTGTTGTCACGGTATGGATCACCTGACGTTGGTAATCCAGCAATTCTAATGTTACACCACTTAATGTTTTTGCAGTCAGTAAATCAGTCGCAATGATCAGCATACTATTGTCGTTACCTCTTTTGGCAATCAAACCAATATTGGATGCCATTAAATTGCGACTCGCCCAACGTTCGTTTGTATAGTAGGATGGGGTACAAGGATTCTCGCGATCTTCCCATCTGTAATTGTTTGGATAATAACTGTTGTAGCGTTCCCAAAACTCATCATCTTCATCGATTTTCTCGCCGTAACGTTCATAGTCATTATCGCTATCGCCTTCAGCTGACTCAGTTTCTGCACATTTGTAGACATTGTATGCTCTTCTAAACCCTATGGTAACGCGATACATCGCACCTGGTTCTGTGCGAATGATCTTATCCAGATCCAAAGTAAAACGATGTTTTTTATGTAGATCAAGGGCTTTATCCTCATCCAATCTGATGGTTTTCTGAATAACAGGCTTACCCACACGGCGCAATTCACCACCATCTTTATAATTGTTAGTCTGGAAGAACTGCGGAATATTGTTTTCGTAAATCTTGATAATCGTTACATCTACAGCCTTTAGGTTAACTGCCTCAAATGGGAGTACCAGCTTACCTGAATTGGGAATAATGGTACCAGTACCAGCAATAACCACCGACGGCAGTTTGTTCTCAAAAACAACATTAGCCGTTTTACCCGCCTGTAATCTTTTACCATTGATATTTTCAACCCCCTCATTTACGGTTAGCGAGTAATTTCCTTCCAGTGTATTAGGCGAATAAATTTTAACCTGGCTAGCGTCTATGGTAAAACGCAGATCCGTTAACCCTGCCAAAGAAACCAGTCCGTTTAAATCCTGACCAACACTTATAGGCTCAGAAAATTGAACGAGTGCAAAATCTTCAAGATCTTGAACGGCACGCATATTCAATACCTTAAACACACCAACTGCGGGCACAATAACAGTTTCTTCACCCTTGCTATCCGCAGCAATAGGTTCGCCAGACCAAATCAGACTTAACTTATTCTCTTGCTTAGTCTTTTTTATACTATCTACAGTAAAAGTAGAAGTATTTTTAGCGGGGTCGTGCTGCCATTTTACTTTAAGTGAAGATGGGAAATCCACCTTCAAGGCCTTTTCTATCAGCTTAGTATCTTCCTGATCAGATGTAGTCACTTCACCAGTCAGTTTCATATAATCCAATGAAGTATTATTTTGTGAAACCAGCCCGTTTTGAATTAAGGACATTCCCGGTTTAATCACTCTAAAATCAAATTCAAATGATTCAAGCCCTTCTTCGGTATCAGTAACCTTATTTAGGTTAAAAGTAGCTTCATAAGTTTCGGCAGCTTTCAGATTTTCCTCAGGTCTAAATTCGACAGTCTGCGCATCAATCCAATACGATTTACCTTTTACAGAAGGAGAGAAGCTGAACAAGTCTCTGCTATCAGCCACACCAATATCACTCATGGTTTTCACCTGATTGGCCAGATGGACCCTGATATAACTCTTTTTAGAAACCGTACCTGAGGTATAGGCTTCAATGTATTTAGAATATTGCTGGTTATAATCTTTAGGTCTTTCTTTTTTAAAGAAGAAATAAGAGCCTATTCCGGCCAGAACGAAGGCTATAAGACCAATAACAATACCTTTTTTGTTTTTTTGGAAAAACGAGGGCGGGGTAGTTTTCATGTATTTCGATTAGGATAATAGATGGCCACAAAATAAGAAAAGTATCTAACAAAAAAGGTGTGCTATTTTCTAGCACACCTTTAGATTATTATTTAATCATTACCCCGGGTTTGTTTACCAGAGGAACATGAATTAGATTTTCATCAACTATACTTTCCGGGAGGAAAATAAACTTCTTATCGTAAATAACGCCGTCTACATAATAGCTTAGCCAATACTCATTGGTGAGGCCGAAGACTTCAGTATCTATGGCTTCAACACTGGCAAAGGACTTCGGTTTCAAATCACCTATAAAATGGCGGAGGATTGATGTTTTTACCATTTTTCCGTCCTTTTCACCATATCCTTTAGAGCTAATCAGCACATTATCCAGAGCCACATCTTTCAGGTTTACAATATAAACCGTCCAGTTTTTAACCTCAGGCGTTTCACCGATCAGTACTACGGCCATTGCCACATCTTCAACTATATTTTCAGGAAGATCCTTCTTCATTGATTTTATTTTTTATGCAATTCGTCAGTCGGTCGTCATCCTGAATTTATTTCAGGATCTCGCACCTGCAAAACCGCCTTTCTCTTTCGAGATCCTGAAATAAATTCAGGATGACGAGTCGTATACCTACTTCTTCGTCACAGTTTTCTTAGCCGGAGCTTTCTTTTTTACAGCAGTTTTAGTGCCAGTCGCTTTTTTAGCTTTTGCTTTTTTTGGCTCAAATGCATTAGGCACTTGCTCAACGATCAGTTTTTTAACCTCATCTAAAGAAATGGAAGCCAATTCTTCAGGCGTATACTTATCATTGGTAGCTGGGTTTTTACGCAGTTTCAGCATTTCCTTACCAAAACGGATAAATGGTCCCCATCTGCCATTTTCAATTGCAATTTTCTCAGCAGTCCATTGTTGAATAAACCTATTGGCTTCTTTTTCTATTTTCTTACCAATCAATTCTTCAATCTCAACCTGAGATAATTGGTCGAAATTATAAGCCTTAGGCACATTGATAAATAGATCATTCCATTTAATGAATGGTCCAAATCTTCCTGTTCCTTTAGTTACTGGCATTCCCTGGTAATGTGCTACAGGTGCATCAGCAGTAATTTTCTCGCTAATAATTTCTATTGCACGGCTCTGATCAATTGATAAAGGCTCTTCGTTTTTAGGAATAGAAATATAAGCTTCTCCCCATTTTACATACGGACCAAAACGACCTACACCTACAGAAACCTCTTTACCTTCATAATCTTCCAATTGGAAAGGTAATTTAAACTGTTCTAAAGCTTCTTCAAGCGTAACAGTACCTACCGATTGTGATTTAGCTAAACTCGCGTAACGCGGTTTCTCTTCATCGTCATTCTCACCAATCTGAACCAATGGTCCAAACCTACCAACTTTGGTATAGACATTTTTTCCGGTAGTTGGATCAACACCTAGCAAACGCTCACCATTCGCACGGTCGGCAGTTTCTAACGTGGTTTCAACCTCTAAATGGAAAGGTGTATAGAAGGAGTGGAGCATCTTTGTCCATTCCTGTAAACCTTGTGCAATCTCATCAAATTCCTTCTCTACGTTGGCTGTAAAGTTAAAATCTACAATTCCTTTAAAGTGTTCTACTAAGAAATCGTTTACCACTTCACCTATATCAGTTGGGAAGAGTTTACTTTTCTCTGCCCCTGTAATTTCTGTTTTTGTTTTTTTCGTAACGACACCATTGATCAACTCAATAGCTCCAAAGGTGCGCTGACGACCGTCACGGTCTTCTTTAACCACATAGCCACGGTTTTGAATGGTAGAAATAGTTGGTGCATAGGTAGATGGTCTACCAATACCTAACTCTTCTAATTTCTTAACCAACGAAGCCTCAGTATAGCGTGCTGGAGGTCTTGAAAAACGCTCAGTTGCATTCATCACTCTTAAAGTAAGCTCCTGACCACGTGAAAGTGGAGGTAGCATATTGTTACCTTCCGAATCTTCCCCGTCTTCTTCATCCGACGATTCAAGGTATACCTTTAAAAAGCCGTCAAATTTCATCACTTCACCTTCAGCAGTTAATTGCTCTTTCCTTGTACTTATGGCAATTTGAGCTGTTGTTTTTTCAAATAATGCCTCACTCATTTGCGATGCGATGGCACGTTTCCAGATCAACTCGTATAAACGTTGTTCTGAACTATCGCCAGGTACGGTATGGTGATTAAAATAAGTAGGGCGGATGGCCTCGTGAGCTTCCTGTGCACCTGCAGATTTAGTTTTATAAGTTCTTGGCTGATGGTATTTATCACCATAAGCAGATTTGATCTCAGCAGCAGCAGCCTGTAATGCGGTTTCAGAAAGGTTTACCGAATCCGTCCTCATATAGGTAATTCGTCCACTTTCATATAGCCTTTGCGCAATCTGCATCGTTCTACTTACGGAGTAACCTAGCTTACGCGAAGCTTCCTGTTGTAAAGTAGAGGTTGTAAAAGGTGCTGCTGGATTACGTTTTGCGGGCTTAGTCTCTAAGCTGTCTACAGAAAAACCAGAGCCTACACAGTCGTTAAGGAATTTTTCTGCGTCAGCTTCCTTTTCAAATCGCTGTGGCAATTCAGCTTTTACCAGCTCTTTTCCATTACCAGTCGAAAACTCGGCAGTAATTTTAAATGCGGCAGCAGCATTAAATTTATTTACTTCACGTTCTCTATCTACGATCAAGCGAACAGCAACAGACTGTACACGTCCCGCTGATAGGGAAGGTTTAATTTTTTTCCAAAGTACAGGAGAAAGTTCAAAACCCACCAATCGATCCAATACACGTCTGGCTTGCTGTGCATGTACCAGGTTGTAATCTATTGAGCGTGGTGTTTCTATTGCTTTTAATATAGCCGGTTTAGTGATCTCATGAAAAACAATCCTTTTTGTCTTGTTTTCTTTAAGTCCTAATGTTTCATATAAATGCCATGATATGGCTTCTCCCTCGCGGTCCTCATCGGATGCGAGCCATACCATTTCTGCGTCTTTGGCTAATTTCTTAAGTTCGGCTACTACCTGCTTCTTATCAGATGGAACTTCATATGTTTGGGCAAAATTATTGGATATATCTATACCCATATCTCCCTTTACCAGATCCCGGATGTGCCCGTAACTTGATTTAACAAGGAAATCTTTACCTAAATACCCTTCTATGGTTTTAGCTTTCGCAGGTGACTCAACTATTAGTAAATTCTTCGCCATTCAGACCGTTTTTCTGCAAATAAAGCTATAAATAAGGCTAATTTCAAAATTCGACAGACTTTTTATAATAAATATATTTGTAAACGGCTCATTTAATCCGATATATAGTAATAATTAAGCATGTAACAATCTTGCTTTATAAAGCTGTTCTGCGTATTTTACGTTATCATTATAAATTTTTAAACTATTTCTACATAACTTCGTACATACCCTAAAAACAAAAGGACATGAATACATTATTAATATTACTAACTATGCTTTTTACCCCTCCGGCAAAGAGCGTTTACGATTTCTCTTTTAAAACCATTGATGGTAAAGAAGTAAAGTTGTCGAAGTTTAAAGGCAAAAAGATCCTTATTGTAAATACCGCATCAAAATGTGGGTATACACCACAATATGAAGATTTGGAGAAATTGCAAAAGCAATACGGTAAAAATGTAGTATTGATCGGTTTCCCGGCTGGTAATTTTGGCGGACAAGAATTAGCGACCAATTCTGAAATTAAAGAGTTTTGTACAGGAAAATTTAATGTTACCTTCTTGCTAGCCGAGAAAAGCAGTGTAAAAGGGGATGGCATTACACCTTTGTTCAAATACCTGACCACTGCTGAGAACCCTGATTTTACAGGAGATATCAACTGGAATTTCGAGAAATTCCTGATCAACGAAAAAGGACAACTGGTACATCGTTTCCGATCGAAAGTAAAACCTTTAGATGAAGCCATCACGAAGAATTTGTAAACAAAGATCGCTTTGTTGTTAAAAAAAAGAGAAATCCATAACCCGGATTTCTCTTTTTTTTAACTTCATATTCTATATGTTTCATGTATTTTTGTAAGCAAATTAACTATGGATTATATCAAGTCATTCCGGAATTATTTAGCACTATCGGTTGTACTTTTAGTCGCTTCCTGCTCATCTGGCTATCAGTTGGTGAAAGCCAACAGGGCAGAGTATCCAATTAACAAGGATGTAGCGGTCGACAGCACCGTGATTAAAACTTATTTACCATATAAAAAGCAGCTTGATGCGGAAATGAACCAGATTCTTGGCTATTCTGATGTACTGATGGTAAAAAACAATGATCTTCCTGAAACCATATTAGGAGACTTCTTCTCTGATGCTGTATTGCAACAGGCTTTGAAATACGATCCGACTATTGACTTTTCTATGCCTTCTACAAAAGGGGGAATTAGAGTAGATGTGCCAAAAGGTGAGATTAAATTATCCAATATATTTGAATTGATGCCTTTTGAAAATGAACTGGTTGCTTTTACTTTAAAAGGTACTGATGTTCAGCAATTGTTAAATTTTATCGCAGCTACAAATGGGCAACCTATTGCTGGTTTACGCTTGAAGATAGTAGACAAGAAGCCTGTAGATGTATTTATCAACGGTAAAGCATTTGATTCAAATAAAACTTACCGGGTGCTTACCTCTGATTATATAGCAGGTGGCGGCGACAATGCATTGGGTTTTAAGAATCCTATTGAAAGAAAGGTTCTCGGCTTAAAAGTTCGCGATGCACTTATCAACTATGTAAAAGAAAATCAGGCTGCTGGCAAAACCATTAACCCTAAATTAGATGGAAGAATTACTAAAGATTAATCGTAGAGATTTTATCAGAACAGGAGGGATAGCCGCTGCTACCACTGCATTGAGCTTAAGCTCATTAAATGGCTTCGCTGCTGGCGACGTGCTTAAGTTAACCATATTGCATACCAATGATGTTCACAGTAGGATAGAGCCATTTCCTATGGATGGTTCAAAAAAACAAGGTTTAGGTGGTACAGCGAGGCGTTCGGCACTGATCAAACAGATTAGAGCCAAAGAAGAAAACGTATTATTGCTTGATGCTGGTGATATTTTTCAAGGAACACCATATTTTAATAAGTTCGGTGGTGAGTTGGAAATTAAGCTAATGACTGCAATGGGCTATGATGCTGCAACTATGGGGAATCATGATTTCGATAACGGTTTGGCTGGTTTTAATAAGCAATTACCCCATGCAAATTTTCCAATATTGTGTAGCAATTACGATTTCACGAATACCTTACTTAAAGGGGCTACAAAACCATACCAGATATTTAAAAAGAGTGGATTGAAGATTGGGGTATTTGGAATTGGTATTGAACTGAAAGGTTTGGTTGAGGGTAAGAATTATGGTGATACCGTTTTTATTGATCCTGTTGCAAAGGCAAATGAAATGGCAGATTTGCTAAAGCAAGATTTAAAGTGTGATCTTGTAATCTGCTTATCTCATTTGGGTTATAAATATGCTTCAGCTAAAGTGTCAGATCAGGTACTGGCAAAAAACAATAGAAATATTGACTTGATTATCGGCGGACATACCCACACTTTTATGGATCAGCCCGAAGATGTACAGAACCTAAGCGGCCGCATTACCACCATTAACCAGGTTGGCTTTGCGGGCATCAATTTGGGAAGAATAGATTATTATTTTGAACGGTATAAAGGCAAGCGGATTAAAACCGCTTCACCTTATATTATTTCAAACGAATTAGATAGTTAAATATCCTTAGCAAAGGAAACCGCCACCTAAAAGGTCGTTTCCTTCATAAAACACTGCAGATTGTCCTGGTGCAATGGCTGATACATTGTGATCAAATACTACGCGCATTTTGTCGTTTTCCTGTACAATTGTGCTTAACATTCCAGCGTCTTTATAGCGTATTTTAGTCACTACATTATCCATAGGTGCTAAAATATTTTCGTACTTAACCAGGTTTACGTTTCTTACCAGCGCTTCTCTACGTTCCAGTTCGTCAGCTCTACCTAATACTACGGTATTGCTTTCTGGAAGGATTTGAGTAACAAACATCGGCTCACCAAAGGCAATTCCTAAACCTTTTCTTTGTCCGATGGTATAGAATGGATAACCTTTATGTTGACCTACAACCATGCCATTACTGGTGATGAAATTACCACCAGCAACACGTTGCTCCAAATCTTCTACTTTATGTTTTAAGAAGGCACGATAATCGTTGTCAGGCACGAAACAGATTTCGTAGCTTTCGCTTTTCTTAGCCAATTCTTCCTGGCCCATATCTAAAGCCATCTGTCTGATGTCAGATTTGGCAAAAGAACCCAATGGGAACTGTGTACGCGCAAGGTTTTCTTGTGAAACACCCCACAATACATAAGATTGGTCTTTATTTTCGTCTTTACCTTTTGAAATTACATGGCGACCTGAATCCAATTGACGGATGTTGGCGTAATGTCCGGTTGCGATAAACTCGCAGTCCAATTTATTAGCGCGTTTTAATAAGGCTTCCCATTTAATATGGGTATTACATAAAACACATGGATTAGGGGTACGACCTGCAAGGTATTCATCAACAAAGTTATCGATTACAAAATCACCAAACTCGTCTCTGATATCAAGGATGTAATGCGGGAAACCATAATTTACAGCTAATGTACGGGCATCGTTAATGCTATCCAGACTGCAACATCCGGTTTCCTTACTGCTACTTCCTGAAGTAGCGTAATCCCATGTTTTCATGGTTAAGCCAATTACTTCATACCCTTGTTCGTGCAACATTACAGCTGCTACTGAACTATCAACACCGCCACTCATGGCGACTAATATTCTACCGCGTTTACTCATAATTTTTTAATACTGACTCGGGTTCAAGGCCCGGCATATAAATACAAGGCGCAAAAGTAAGGCTTTTTAAGCGGAATTTTGAGTAGGGGTAGTCAATTGGGTGTAAAAGAAGAAAAAAATGAGGTTACACAAAAGCAGGCACGCCCGACTTAGGGTCGTTACCTTGAATCTGGTTTCTTCTAACATCAGATGGATTCAACGGCTTTTTGATGATCTTTTTATTAAGTCCACTTGTCGCGCTGAATAACAAGACACCTCCTAAAGCTATCTCTTCGATGCCGCGAAAAGTATGTTTGCTCAGGCTACGAATGCCTTTTTGTAGCATATACACACCTGCAATGACAGATATCAATCTTTTACCGGTGTTCAAGTCTTTTGTTTCGTACTTCGCTAATGATTCTATGATGGATAAGGTAAACTTCTCTTTTGCTTGTTGTAACATATAATTTCAATTAAAATAGATACTTAAATAACGCTTATTAAGCCATTTTGTTTTTAATACGTTGCAATTTTCAAGGTATTAAAGTGCGCTAGAGCTTATCCAAAACCATTTTTATCGCTTTATCAACTACCTTATTAGGTTCCTTGCTAAACTCGAAATTAACCCTGCTGGCCAATATTGCATTTACAGATAAAGCTTTGTGTCCAAGTACTTTTGCTAATGCATAAATACCAGCAGTTTCCATCTCCAGATTAGTAATTCGGTGATCCGTATTCCTGAAAGAATTGAGCAGACCAATAAGATTAGGAACTGCATTTTTGGCTCTCACTTGTCTACCCTGAGGCGCATAAAATCCCGGAGCTGTGACTGTTATTCCTTGCTCCATATCATTCGCTATTGACTTTAATAAGCTACTGTTGGCCGCAGTAACGTAGGGAGTAATACCTTTTAAATGGGATAAATGTGTTTTGATGCCATCTAGTAAACTGTGTTCATCACCTGATAACTCGTGAATATAATAATTCATTAATGCATCCAATCCTAGTCCAAAAGATGAAGCTAGTATAGTACCCATCGGTACATCAGGCTGTATCGCGCCAGATGTGCCAATTCGGATGATATTTAAAGAGGTAAGGTTTTCTTTTACACGACGAGTGTGAAAATCGACATTCACCAAAGCATCCAGCTCATTAAACACAATATCAATATTATCGGTACCAATCCCCGTTGAAAGGACAGTAATACGCCTTTTGCCGAGGTAACCGGTATGGGTGATAAATTCACGTTTGCCTTTGCGAAGTTCGATATTATCGAAGTGTTTGGATATTTCGCCCACACGATCCGGGTCGCCAACAGTAATTACAGTTTCGGCTATGTCCTCTGGCAAAAGGTTTAAATGGTAAATACTGCCATCTGGATTGATAATTAAATCTGCGGCTGATAATTCTTGTCCCATAATTAAAGTTAATAAAAACTAAGACTATAATAAAGGGGGTAAACACTTAGGCTGTAAAAAGGTATTTGGCTTTAAGCCCATCAACTTTTTCTATTTTGCCTAGGATGGAATTTAGACTGGCCTTTCTGATCTCAATTTTTATGCTGCAGGCATTATCAAAATCCTGCGACAATACATTTAGTTTTTCTTCTTTGATCAACCTCATCACATCATTCATCACCAAATAATCAAACTGTAGCTCATAGATGTCATTTACTGTTTTCTCTATGATCTCGGCCGCTTGAAGCGCTTCCACTGCGGCCGTTTTATAGGCATTGATAAGTCCAGGGACGCCAAGTAAGGTTCCACCAAAATAACGTACCACAACAATTAGTATATTGGTTACATCGGCAGAAAGCATGGTATTTAAGATAGGTCTACCGGCAGTACCAGACGGCTCACCGTCATCTTGAATACGAAATACGCCTCTATCCGGACTTAATCGCAAAGCCCAGCAAAAATGCCTGGCTTTGGCGTGTTCTGATCTTAATTTTAAGAGAATAGCTTTTACCTCTTCCTCGGATAGAATGGGGTAGGCATAGCCTATAAATTTGCTCCCACGGTCTCTAAATACCCCTTCGGAAGGTCCGGCAATGGTTTTATAAGTATCGTCGAATAACATTAGGCAAACGGATTGGTGATGAGTATGATCGCAACAAGAGCTAAAAATAAGCCCCAATAATTCAATTTGTTTAATTTCTCTTTAAAAATGAATATCCCCACAAGGCTGCCTACAATAATCACCCCGATATTCATCGCAGCAAATACTACTGAAGGGTTATCTGCCATTGCGCGATGCGCTTTAAGATAAAAAAGGATATTGAAGAAATTAAAGAAGCCCAAAATACAGCCACAAATGAAGTTGATCAACTGTAATTTTTCCTTTTTAACAACCCACAAATAGAAAATGTAAATGAGCGAGATGATAAAAGCAAGGATGAAAATAACAATTAATGAGCTTGTATAGGGGATGGACTTAATTTGTGCAACCTTTTTGAATAGAATATCGATAATACCAAAGCCTATAAAGACAAAGATTGGGTATAACCAATTTAAACCTTCATTTTTCTGCGCTGTCTTTTTGTATAAAGTGAAAAGTATAGCCACAATAGCAATAGATAGTCCAACTATTTTCAAGGTACTGAAATGCTCGTTAAACAGGAAATATGCCGCCAGAAGCGGAATAAACAATGACAATCTTTGTGCAATATCAGTTTTTACAATTCCGATATTTCTTACTGATCCGGCTAGGAACAAAAATACAACCGGCAATAACACACCTAAAGCGATATAGACACCATCGATCGGTGCAGATACCAAATCAGTTAAACTTGGTTTATAGAAGATCAGGCTTAAAACTATGGCAAAGAGATAGTTCCAGGTAACGGCTTGTGTGATGTTGATTTTATAACGTTTTGCGAGCTTTAATAATACGGCGACTGTAACACTACAGCAAATACTGAACAGGAGGAATATCATGAATGATTATTTAGGAAGATCGTTACTTTATCATTGTTAAGTGTGAACTGATCGGCAATGTAGCCATTAATTTGTGGCGCCCGGACGCCTGCTCGCCAGATTTTACTTGCTGTAAAAACCCGTGCCTCGTCCCATAGGTTTCCATCAATAAATTGATGAAGAATGTTTGCCCCACCTTCGATAATGACTGACTGAATATCCATTAGATATAGCTGAAAGGCTATTTTTTGAGGTAGATAATACTGCATATCTTCCATTTGTATATAATGGATATTGTTGTGCACTTCAGTTTTATGCTCATTAAATATGACCGTTTTGGCCAGGCCGTTATAGATGTGGTTGCTTTGAGGAACCTGCAAATTACGATCTATTAGGATTCGCAAAGGATTTTTTCCTTCCCATGCTCTTGCGTTTAACTTTGGATTATCGACAATGGCGGTGCGTTTTCCAATAAGAATAGCATCTTCTTCGGTACGCCACTTATGCACAAGCGTTTTGGCCATAGGGCCACTTATCCATTCTTGTACGCTATTTTCTGGCGCAAAGTAACCATTAGCGGTAGTCGCCCATTTTAATATGATGTAAGGCCTTTGTTTGCGAATACGGGTAAAGAAACGTCGGTTTAGCTTACTGCATTCGGCTTCTAAAACACCAGACACGACTTCGATACCGGCATTTTTAAGCTTTTCGATACCCTTTCCATCTACACCTTCAAAGGGATCTTTATTGCCTATAACAACTCTTTTAAGTCGATGTTTTACCAGTAAATCTGCGCAGGGTGGGGTTTTGCCAAAATGCGCACAGGGTTCAAGGCTCACATAAGCCGTCGCATTTGCCAGAAGGGCAGCAGCCTGATCGCCATATTTTTCGGTAACAGACTTTATAGCATTGACTTCGGCATGGGCTTCACCAAATTTTTCATGATAACCTTCGCCAATGATTTTGCCATCACTAACAATTACACAACCAACAAGCGGGTTTGGGCTTACATTACCCATGCCCAGACTAGCTAGTTCAAGGCACCTTTGCATATATAACTCATCCGTCATTAAGGCAAAGTAAGGTATATTGTTTGATTTAATTACTTTTGTGAGGTATGAATTTAAAAGAATTACTGCAACATTTTACAATACAACTACAGGACATTTATGGTGCTGAGGAGGTTTCGTCCATCTTTTACATTACGGCTGATCATATTTCTGGTTTTAGTAGGGCAGACACTATTCTAAAGGGCTCACAAGTACTTTCGGAACAGCAGGAAACCGCTTATTTAAAAGTACTGGAAGGGTTAAAAGCCGGTAAACCAATACAATATATACTTGGAGAGACTGTGTTTTATGGCTTACCTTTTAAAGTTAGTCCGGCTGTATTGATACCCAGACCTGAAACGGAGGAGTTGGTAGAATGGGTGATTGATTGTTGTTCACTGGCAGATATTACAGGTTCTAGCCTACGTATTATCGATATTGGAACCGGAAGTGGCTGTATTGCAATTTCTTTGAAAAAGAACCTTCCCTTAAGCGAGGTTTTTGCATTGGATGTATCTGAAGATGCAATAGATATAGCTTCAGGTAATTTAGCTTTAAATCAGGTAGATATTAATTTCATTAAAGCCGATATACGCGAGTTTACAACTAATCAAAAATTTGATGTAATCGTTAGCAATCCACCATATATTACCGAGAAAGAGGAAGAGCAAATGCAGAATAACGTATTGGATCATGAACCACATTTGGCTTTGTTTGTGCCTAACGAAAAGCCGTTGATGTTTTATGAAGCTATTGCAGATTTTGCATGGGTGTCGTTAAGTGATATGGGCTTGTTATTCTTTGAAATCAATGAGCATTATGCTAAGGAAACCATGGAGATGCTCGCTGCTAAATCATTTATTAACATAGAATTAAGAAAAGATATGCAGGGTAAAGACAGAATGATAAAGTGTGAGCGTGCACAACTTTAACTTCTGGGATGAAACTCTGTAATAATACCACGCAGGTAATCTCTATCCAGGTGGGTATAGATTTCGGTGGTCGTAATACTAGAATGACCTAACATTTCCTGTACAGCTCTTAAATCAGCTCCGCCTTCTATCAGATGTGTAGCAAAGGAGTGCCGGAAGGTATGCGGACTGATGCTCTTTTTTAATCCTGATCGCTCTGCAAGCGTCTTGACAATACTAAAAACAGAGATTCGAGATAGGCGTGTGCCGCTACGGTTTAAAAAAATATAGTCTTCAAAACCTCTTTTGATGGGAAGATGTACCCTTGTTTCCTGACGGTAGATGTTGATGTATTTTAGGGCTGTACTCCCTATGGGCACCAAACGCTCTTTATTCCCTTTTCCTGTAACACGTATAAATTCATTTTCTTCAAACACATCAGATATTTTAAGATTAATGAGCTCTGATACCCTTAGTCCGCAACCATATAGGGTTTCAAGAATGGCCTTATTGCGCATTCCATCAGGCTTTGAAGCGTCGATCACGTCAATCATCGCATTGATCTCATGGATATCAATAGTGTCGGGGAGGTGACGCGTCAACCTTGGCGTTTCCAACAGGGCAGAAGGATCGTCAACAATAAGTTCCTCTAACATCAGGAAACTAAAAAAGGACTTCAAACCAGATACTACCCGTGCCTGTGTGCTAGCCAACATCCCTAAATCATTAATCCAGGATATGAAAAGCTTTAGATCAGTACTACTAATGTCTTTTACCTGTGGCGTTTGACCTAAGGATTCAAAATACTGAAACAGTTTATTTAAGTCGCCCAGATAAGCTTCGATTGAATTACTGGAAAGGGAACGTTCCAATCTAAGGTAGTTACGGTATGACTGCAGGTATGGGTTATTAATCACAAAAAAAATTTTATACTCTTAGTTTTTAAGGCTAAGTTTGAAATGATGAAGATACAAATTATTAATGGCCCAAATTTAAACCTTTTAGGGCTTCGTGAGCCCGGTATTTACGGTAACCAGAGTTTTGATGAATATGTTAAAACGCTACGTGATATGTACAGCATTATTGAAATCGATTATTTTCAAAGTAATGTAGAAGGTGAGCTGATTAATAAACTTCATGAAGTTGGTTTTACTTACGATGGTATTGTGATTAATGCTGGTGGCTACACACATACCTCTGTAGCGATTGCTGATGCCATTGCAGCCATTAAAACTCCTGTGGTAGAGGTTCACGTCTCTAACATCTACGCCCGTGAAGAGTATCGCCATGTGTCGCTTACTGGCAAAAACTGTAAAGGCGTTTTAACAGGCTTTGGTATGGATGGCTATCGTTTGGCTATTGAAAGTCTGTTAAAAGGTTAATTTAAGTATGTCCGTTAAAAAATATTTACTTACTACGCTGTGTTCGCTGATTAGTTATGGCGCTTTTGCTCAATCTGACATCACTGAAAATGAAATTGCTGCACATATTTCTTTTCTTGCTTCTAAAAAGATGGCTGGCCGTTTTCCGGGAACCAGGGAGAACAAAAAGACGGTTGATTACCTGATTAAAAGTTTTAGAAGGGCCGGCATAAAGCCTTTTGGCAGTAGTTATATACAAGAATTCTCCGCTAAGATAAGAGTTAAAAAGGGGCTGACAGATACGCCTTTTGTTAAAACTCAAAATGTTATAGGTTTTATTGAAGGTAATGATTCGGCTTTAAAGGAGGAGTACATTGTATTAGGTGCTCATTACGACCATCTGGGAATGGGTGGTCCTTCGTCAAAAAAGCCTGACACTGTTGGTGTACACCTTGGTGCTGATGACAATGCGAGTGGAACAGCAGCATTGTTGGAAATTGCAGAGAAACTACAAGCCAATAAGAAAGATTTAAAACGAAGTGTGCTACTTATTGCATTTGGTGCAGAAGAACAAGGTTTGTTGGGGTCGAAATATTTTGTCGAGCATCCTGTTATTCCATTATCTGCTATCAAGTTGATGGTGAATATGGATATGGTGGGCAGGATGAACAGCGAGAAGAATCTGTATATGGGTGGTGCAGCCTCTTTTAATGGAGGGATGGAGCTTATGAAGAGCTTAGGACCCCAGATTGGCATAAAACCAATTGTGATTGCTTATGATGTGGGTGGTTCTGATCATGTATCATTCTTTAAAAAGAACATTTCAGTATTAGGCTTCCATACAGGTGGTCATCCACAATATCATACACCTGAAGATGATTTTGCACACATAAATGTACCTGGTGAAAAACTGGTTTGCGATTATATTTACAAAGCAATTTTTAGTGTAGCCAATCGGGAAGGAGCCGTATCCTTTATTCCAGAAAAGAAATAGCACCTAAAGCTGACTAAAAAACCTGATCTTTTTAACAAAATAAGCCCAAATAATACTAGAAGGGTATTGTCCGGTATGCTTTAAAAAGGGTATTTGCTTATCACTACGCTTTGCACCGTTCTTTTGTAAACTACAAAGGAAATGATAGTGCGCTTTATTTATTGCCCAGGCAAAATCGGTTTTACCTTGCAAAAGAAAATGTATCCAGGCTACAAAATCCAGGGACATCCGAATAAAGATTCTGAAGTACGCATCGTTTGCGGGCAGATTTTTTTGCATTAAAATCAGGTTATTCCTAAAATTAAGATAGGTTTTATGCGGACTGCTTGCATCTAAAGTAGCTCCACCAACATGATAAACTTCGGCTGTAGGACAATAGATAACTTTATAACCCAGGTTTTTTATGCGCCAGCAGAGATCTATCTCTTCCATGTGTGCAAAGAAATCCTGATCTAGTCCAGCAACTTCTTTCCAATACTTGCTTTTGATAAACAAGGCGGCACCGCTAGCCCAGAACACCTCAATTTGGTCATTATATTGATTTGTATCTATCTCCACGGTATCAAACAAGCGTCCCCTGCAAAACGGGAAAGCATGTAAATCAAGGTACCCACCAGCTGCACCAGCATACTCAAACTGGCTTTTATTCTTCTGCCACTTAATTTTAGGTTGTGCAACAGCTACTTTATCATCCATTTCCATGGCATCAATAACCGGCTGAATCCAATTTTCAGGAACTTCAACATCAGAATTTAGCAAAACATAATAATCAGCTTCAACTTGAGCTAATAATCTATTATATCCTTCAGCAAAACCATAATTATGATCGTTTACAATTACTTTTACATCAGGATAATTTGCTTTTACAAAAGCGATGGAATCATCTGTTGAGGCATTATCGCCCACTATAAGCTGTAAATTGGGGTAGACAGACTTTACTACACTGGGTAAAAACTGCTCAAGCAGCGCCTTTCCGTTCCAATTTAAAATTACTACTGCTACACTTGGTACTGTCATTATCCTGCGTTAACTGGTTTATGCTTCCATCGCCTGTGGCTCCAAAGCCAGTAAGCTGGCTCTTCATTAAGCGTTTTTTCTAATAGGGCAAACTGAAGATGGGTGATTTCATGCTCCTTGGTTGCCTTTGGGTTAAGGCACAGCGGAATACAATCCACTTCGTAATAACCTCTTTTAATCACTTTTGCCTCGAAATAAAATATTGGCCTATTGGTCTGTAACGCGATTTTTTCAAGCCCCAACAATACTGGCGTCGGCTGATGCATAAAATCGATCCAATAATGAGCCTCATGACCTACAGGCGTTTGATCGCCGGCAAAGCAAAACATAGTTGGTTCGTTTTTAACGGCAGTTAAAGACCTCAATGTCTGACGCATTGGAATGAACTTATTGCCAAACCGGGTACGAATCCTGTAAAACCAGGCATCAAAGATCTGGTTGCTTAAAGGTTTATAAATTACATACTCAGGTTTCGATAATTCGGCACCCAAAGCCAACATACATAATTCCCAGTTGCCATAATGCCCTGTACAGGCCAAAACGCTTTCACCTTTATTAAAATACTGCTCTATCTGATCCAGATTCTTGAATTTTACCCGCCTTTTAAGTTCTGATCTGGAGATAGAACTCATTTTCACCACCTCGACCATAAGGTTGCAGAGGTATCTGAAATACTTCTTTTCGATACTTACAATCTCCGCTTCAGATTTCTGAGGAAAAGCATTAGAAAGATTCTCGTGAACAACTTTCTTGCGGTACGGATATATATAATATATGATGTAATACCCTAAAGTTGCGAGTGGATATAGCAGCGATAAGGGCAGTAGGGATAAAAAGTTCAAAAAAAATATTCCTATGTAAGAAAAGCTTTTTTTTATCATTAATTTGGCGAATTGAGAATGCAAACATAAAATATCAGATGCAAAGTTCAGCTATATTCCCTCTTTTTTATCTTCCGCCAGTTAGCTACTTCTCTGGTTTGAAAGACTTTGATTACAATTTTTTATTAGAAAAAGAAGAACACTTCCCCAAGCAAACGTATAGAAACCGTGCTAGAATATATTCACCCAATGGCCATTTGGATTTAATAATTCCTGTAATTCGTGGCGCAAACGTACACACTAAGATGAAAGATGTTAAAATTAGTAATGATTTTAACTGGCAAAGGCTACATTGGAAGAGCTTTGAGAGCTGCTACAGGAACTCTGCATACTTTGAGTTTTATGAAGATGAATTTTCGCGTTTCTACCATCAGAAATTTGAATACTTGTTTGATTATAACCTTGAGCTTTTGCAATGGTTGTTTAAACAGCTTAAAAAAGAACCGACTATTGGTTTTACCACAGAATATGTAAAGGAAATAGATCCGGCATTGGATTTCCGAGCAAAAATACATTTTAAAAATGCCATAAATACCGAAGATTTCAAACCTTATTTCCAGGTTTTCGACGACAGGGAAGGCTTTAAGCCAAACTTAAGCATTGTTGATCTGTTGTTTAATCAAGGCCCGCAAACCAAATCATATTTATGATGTATGAGCAAATCAGCAAAGCATAAGCGAAAACGTAAGCATTACTCCATACCAACAGTCGGCGCTAGTCCAGGCGTTGTATTTATTGATGAACAGTCTTTAAAGCCTGTTATTGTCTTCCATACCTATAATGTACATTTTTATGAAGTTAAGGAATTAGATAATATTGAAAACTTAACGGAAATAGTTGCGAATAAGGAGTTTAACTACTGGATAGAAATTAAAGGCTTTAAATCCATTGATCTATTTGATACACTTAGTGCTGATTTTGGAATCAATAAATTGGTTTTAGAAGACATTACACGTCCATATCAACGCCCAAAATTCGAAGAATATGGCACCTATGATTTTGCAATCAGTAGGATGCTTCATTTTGATGAGCAAAAGAATCTGGACAATGACCAGTTTTCTTTTATTTTAAAGGAAAATGTTTTATTTACCTTCCAGGAGGGGTACAAAGATTGTTTAGATCCCGTTCGCGCAAGGTTAATCGCCGGAAAAGGAAACATCCGTATTGCAGGTAGCAGCTACTTAATGTATGCTTTAATGGATATTATTGTCGATACCTATTTTGTAATATTGGGGGAATGGAGTGAAGAATTAGATCAGATAGAGGATCGTTTATTTGATAAGCCGGACAGAAGCGTAATGTACGATACCCAGCTTGTTAAAAGAAACCTGATCAATGTAAGAAGAGTGGTTTGGCCAGAGCGGGATAAATTGAATGACATACTGAGAAGTGACAGCCGACTGATCCCAGATCAGACTAAAATGTATATCCGGGATGCCTATGATCATTGTATACAACTCATTGATATGGTCGAGTCATTGAAAGAAATCTCAGCTAGCAATATTGACATGTACCTGTCCATCATTAGCAACAGAATGAATGAGATTATGAAAGTGCTCACCATCATTTCGTCCATTTTCATTCCGCTAACCTTTATTGCAGGTATTTACGGGATGAACTTTGCGATTGAAGATCCTGTAACTGGAAAAGTATTGCCACAAAACATGCCCGAACTTTATCAGGAACATGGCTATTTGTACACCATGATCATCATGGGCCTCATTGCTGTTTTACAAATCATATATTTCTGGCGTAAAGGATGGTTTAAATAACATGGTTATTCTTACCTTTACGGCCTCATGCAATCCTTCGAACTAGATAAGACGGACGTATCCAGAATTAAGCTTGCCTTAAGCGGTGGTGATGAACAGCTAAAAGTTATTCTGGGGGAGTATCACGCCTCCGAAATTGCCATTTTATTTGAGAATTTAACCACGGAAGAGCAGCAAAGAATCATCAATTTACTGGATGTAGAAATTGCTTCCGAGGTGATCTCGGAAATGCACGAAGAGTCTCACCCTGAAGAACTTTTACTACAATTACATCCGGATAAGCGTACTGAAATCGTTGAAGAGCTGGACTATGATGATGCAACAGACATCATTTCCCAGCTGGAAGAACACGAGCAAAAAGAGATTCTTGCCGACCTGAGCGAGGATGATGCTTCGAGCATCAGAAATCTACTCAGCTACCACGAAGAAACCGCCGGTGGTTTGATGAATACGGAGTTTATCCGTATCAATCTTAACCTAACAAAAAAGGATGCCATTGATGAAATCATCAGGCAAAGTGAGGAAATTGAAGAATTCTATACGATTTTTGTCGTAGACAATGATAATGTTTTTCAGGGGATCGTTTCTTTAAAGGACATCATTAAGGCGAAAGGAAATGCCAAAATTACGGAGCTTGTAAAGGCCGAAGTAGCTTGGGTGTACCCTGATACGGATCAGGAAGAGGTAGCCCGATTGATTTCCCAATATAACATTACCAGTATTCCGGTATTGGATAAGGATCATAAGCTTTTAGGTCGGGTTACGTTTGATGACGTTATTGACGTTCTGGAAGATGAAAATACAGAAGATTTCCTGAAAATATCCGGGGTATCTGAAGATGAGGAACTAAGTGGTAACTGGGTCGAAGCCGTAAAATCGCGCTTGCCTTGGCTTATTTTAAACCTTGGGACGGCATTTTTAGCATCCTCTGTTGTACGTCATTTTGACGACACGATAAAACAAATCGTGGTGTTGCCGGCCTACATGACCATTATTGCAGGCATGGGTGGCAACGCAGCTACACAGGCATTGGCGGTAACGGTAAGAAGGATTTCCTTATACGACTTAACGGATAGTCAAGCCTACAGAACCGTATTAAAAGAATTTACCGTAGGATCAATTAATGGGGCTTGTACTGGCGCCATTGTATTTTTATTTGCACTATACTTTGATTCCAATCCAATGCTTGGACTGGTTATTTTTTTAGCGATGACCGGCAATTTATTAATCGCAGGTATAACTGGTGCGGGCATTCCATTAGCCCTAAAAAGAGTTGGAATCGATCCAGCCATTGCATCTTCAATAATTATTACAACTTTTACAGACGTTTTTGGATTTTTACTCTTGCTAGGACTAGCAAGCAAACTTTTACTTTAATTAACCAATTATATGCAACCAACAAAACACAACTGGACTAAAGAAGAAATTTCGGCTATTTACCATAAGCCTTTTCTAGACTTAGTTTATGAAGCTGCAACTATACATCGTGAAAATAAAGACTATTCAGAGGTACAGGTTAGTTCTCTAATCTCTATTAAAACGGGCGGCTGTGCTGAAGATTGTTCTTATTGCCCGCAAGCAGCGCGTTACCACACAGATCTAGAGGTTCAGCCACTGATGCAGGTAAGTCAGGTGGTTAGTGCTGCCGTAAAAGCAAAAGAGGGTGGTGCATCACGCCTATGTATGGGAGCTGCATGGAGAGAAGTACGCGACAACCGTGATTTTGACCGCGTTATAGACATGGTTAAAGCCGTAAATGAGATGGATATGGAAGTGTGCTGTACTTTAGGTATGCTAACAGAAAGTCAGGCTCAAAAACTTGCTGATGCTGGCCTATATGCTTATAATCACAACATTGATACTTCAGAAGATGATTATAAACGTATCATTTCTACGAGAACTTATGATGATCGCTTAAATACCATTAAAAACGTGCGTAAAGCAAAGCTAACGGTTTGTAGTGGTGGAATCATCGGTTTAGGTGAAACACCTGAAGATAGAGTTTCAATGCTGCAAACTTTAGCCAATATGGAGGTTCATCCAGAATCTGTTCCAGTAAATGCGCTTGTTCCTGTAAAAGGTACGCCGCTAGAAGATCAGCCACGTGTTCCGATCTGGGATATGGTGAGAATGATCGCTACAGCCCGTATTGTTATGCCAAACTCTGTTGTACGTTTGTCTGCAGGAAGAAATGAGATGAGTACTTTAGAACAAGCTTTTTGCTTTATGGCAGGAGCAAGCTCCATATTTGCAGGTGATAAATTATTAACGACGCCAAATCCTGCTTTTGTAGATGATATGGCGATGTTTGAATTGCTTGGATTGAAAACAAGAGAAGCATTTAAGAATGGTAGACCAAAAAATACCATTAACAAAACTGAAGAAGTAACAGCTAATTAAATAGCTGTTACTCTAGTTTCAATATTACCTTTAGTGGCCTTAGAATAAGGACAGGCATGATTTGCTTTATCAGCTAATTTTTGCGCTTCATCTGTAGGGATACCCGGAATATGAACATCAAGATCAGCTGATAAAAAAAATGCGTTTCCATCTTTATTAAAGGAAACATGTACTTCTACGGTAGCTTCGGAAACATCAACACCATCTCGCTCAGCAACGGCTGCCAAAGCGCCTAAGTAACATGGTCCCCAGGCAGCAGCAAATAATTGTTCAGGATTGGTAGCACCACCTTGTCCGCCCATTTCTCGTGGTTTTCTTACCTCAAATTCTATCGTACCATCGCTTGATTTGATATGACCATTCCTGCCACCTTTAGCCGTAACCGAGGCTGTATATAACTTTTCCATAATTTTCTATTGTTCTTGTAACTCTTGATACAACAGCTAAAAAAGGCTTAAAGTTTTTTATATTTTGATTTTTTCTGACAACTTGAAGATGTCGTAGGCTACTTTTTGAATCAAATCAATCTGCTCAGCAACCATAACTTCATCATTTTGATTTTCCGCTGGATCGCTGATATTTCGCCTAATCAAAGGAACGTTACTGGTGATACCGTTGTTTGCCTGTAGGTTCTCTATAGCCATATTTAATAGGTAATCCGTGTTTTGAATAACAGGTTTAAGTGTTTCAAAATCCTCAACAATGAAAGCATGTTCCTTTTTATACAAGGAAAGGGTAGCTATATAAGAGGAGAGGTGGTGATTTAATGCCGTAAACTGATGAAGCTCAGCCATCAAAACTTGCTTGCTTTTAGGTTCCGAAAACATGCGTTGAAATAGTGAGGCTAAATTGGCGGTTGTTACATATACTTCTTTACGGGCAACCTTGTAATTGGTCAGGTTATGCGTATCATCTGTATACAACAATACAACTTGTTCAAAATAATTCATGTTGGCTTTTAAAGTATCCAGCATTGCTTCCTTAAGCTTTTCACGCTCCCAATAAGGAAATAGCGAATAACTGGCCATCAATGCAATACCAGAACCGATTAATGTATCGTAGATTCGCTCACGTGCTATGGATAAACTTCCCATACCCAGAAAGTCAAATAGAACCAGGATATATGGTGTCATGAACAATACACTTACCACATAATTCTTGCGCTGAAAACTATAGGCCCCAATCATACAGAAGAGCAGGATAATAAACAACGTGTTTTTATCATTAATATAAACCAGTATGCCCATTCCAATAAATGCACCAATTACTGTTCCTATGATCCGCTCGTAATTCCGCTTTTTGGTTAGGCTAAACCCAGGCTTAGAGATCACCAGGATCGTAAGTAATATCCAATAGCTATGAGAAAATCCCAATGATTTGGCTACAATAAAGCCGATCAACATTACGATAGCCACGCGAAGTGAGTGCCTAAAAGTAGATGAGCTGAAGGTTATATTGTCATAGAAGAGTTCAGGATCTATACTTTGTCTGGTCACAAATTTCTCAACTTCTATTTCCCTGGGTTTTAAGTTTTTCTTTTCTTTCTTATTGAAATAACTGTTGATTGTCTTAACCCGTGACAGGATATTTTCAATGTTGACTTCTATATTCTTGAGTGCAATAATGCCTAAGGTATTATATTTACCATCTGTATTATTACGCTCCAGTTGAGTAATCTCATTTCTTAAAGTTTCTACATCTTCAATAAGAGAAGTTGGAAGACTAGGAATCCCGCCTGTTTTTAACGAAAAAGCAATATCGTCCAATTCATCAGCAATCTTTATAATAACTGATTCATAGTGCTTTAAAATACCTGTAGAATCAAATTGCTCATGCAATTGCTTGTAATTGTAGTAGGTTGACATGACTTGCTCGAATAAGTCGACCATATCGACAAAAACCAATAACAAAAACCTTCCTTCAGGCGTAGATTCCCTTACAACTTCCCGAGTTTTAAATAAAATCTCACGTACAGCATCTTGTTTTTCATGAACAAGGACCTGAAGTTGCAACAAATCGGCGTAATTATCATCATAATCAATGTTTTGATGGTAAAATTTAGCTTTTGCTCTCAAAAATAGACTTACTTCATGGATAGAATCGCTTAAAGTTTGCTGTACAATGCGATAGGGACGGATTCTATAGAAAAAATAGCTCAATAGGGTATACCAGATGCTGCCAATAAAGATAAGTGCTGAAGAAAACAAAACTTCCCGCCATGGCCTGATGTCATCGATACTTAAAACCATAATCAGCAAAACAGCAGTACCAATAGACGCAGCTCTTAATCCATATAAAAAGAACATAGAGAAAATAAAACTGAAAAGTACAAGAAGTACTCCAGTAAAATAGACATTGCTGTTGGTTAGACCGACAATGATAAAAGTCAAAGTAATGAGTCCAGTTGTAACGAGCATCGCATTTCTGCGATGTAGAATTGGTCCTGGTGTATCTACAACACTGGCACATAAGGCACCAAGTGAAAGTGTCATACCATATTCAATATGACCATATTGCGCCATAATAAGCGAAGGACAAAGTACGCCAAGTGTAATACGCAATCCATCAGCAAAATAAGTACTTAGTAAAAAATCATGAATACTTCTGATTGGGCGATTTAACATACTGCAAATTTATAATTAATGCATATCAATTACTTGACCATTATATATAGTAATATCAACATTTTTTGGGGTACAATAGCAATAAGGAGCCATCATAATTTATTACTTAACATAATATTAATTATGAAACTAATAATATTAAATCATCAAATAGGGGTTTTGTACTTTAAAACTCTTCGAGTTTACCTTTAAGCTCCTGGACTTTATCCAATCTATTCTTACGCGTATAGATGTCAATTAACAGTTGCACAGTAGCTTTGTCGTTTTGATTGACCTCGTGGGCTTGTAGTAACGCGATTTCAGCTCTATTTATAAAAGACTTGAATTTCTGAGCATTTTCAGTTTTTCCGGATTTAAGTGATTCATTTGCAGAATTTACATAAACCAATCCTAATTGATATAGTGCATCAAAATAATTCTCATCAATCGCCAGCGCTTTGTTGTACGCTAGTTCTGCTGTACTATTATTAGCTTTATGCTGTTGCAAATAACCGTATAAAAAATAAAGCAATTTATTGTTCGATTCTACTTTTAACGTAGATTCAATTACGCGCATCGCTTCAGTGTACTTTTCATTATCCAATAATAGATTAATGTAATCATTGGTTAAAAAAACGCTGTACGGATTAACTTTAATGCCGTCCTCAAGTGTACGTATGGCCAATTCATGTTCAAATTTTGAAGTATAGATGTTTGCCATATTTTGGAAAACCAATGGATTTACTATACCATTTTCCTTTGCGCGTTTAAAATACACTAAGGCTTTATCGAAATATTGGATATTTAGCGCTGACAATGCAGTATTTATAGCTAGCGAAGTATCTTTTGGGATAAAGTCACTCACTTCCTTAAGTAGTTCGTAAGCTGTCGCATAATCGCCATTTGCGAAGGCAACACTTCCTTTTTTTTGCTTTCTGATGTTGATGTTGTAAGCTGCCGCTGAAATTAACCGGTAATTGGCTTGAAATTTATCTAATCTTCTGGCAGAATCTATAGCTTGTACAGCATAAATGTAATTCCTATCCGCATTTCCTTCATCGCTATCAATGATCGAAACATAAGCACTTAAATACGCTTTCAACGCCCATGTTTCTGGCCATTTCTTCGTCTTCTTGTCATTCTGAGCGGCATCAGCAGCTTTAACCCCCTCTCCTAGTATACTTAACTGCTTTTTAGCGTCCTGCTTCGTGTTGATGGCAACTTGCAGTTTACCGACGCTATTACGTGCAATTTGAAGCTGGCTTTTTTGGGCAAAAGCAACATTGTAACTCATAGAAAATAGAAATACGCTGCAAACAAAAGATATCTTACTCATACAAAACATGTTCTTGGTACAAACTTATAAAAAAAAAAGAGGGATAAAAATTACCCCTCTTTTTAATCAATTATTGCTGCTAAAATTATTTCTTCAGCGCTTCTAATCTTTTATTCATTAATTCGTAGTTAACTTTGTCATCCTTAAACAGATAGATGATTTTAAGATTCTCAAGCGCGTTAAGATTTTTAGGATCGATCTCTAAAGCTGCCTTGTAGTAAGGAACAGATAAATCGATAAACTTTGTCATCTTAACACCTAGTTCATTGAATTCTTTAGTTTTCTTCACGTCTAAAGCATTTCTCTGAGTTTGAATAGCTAAAGCTTGTTTGTAATAAGTATCACCCATTAAATACTGATAAATTGCATTTTTAGGATCCTTAGCGATCAGCTTTGTAAGCATTTCCTGAGATTTTGCGATATCACCTTTTTTGATGTAAAGATCAGTCTCTAAACCAATAAAGTATGAATCATCTGGATATTTTGCTGCTGCATCTCTAAGAAGAGCTAATCCAGAAGTAGTGTCTTTAAGTTTATCAAAGGTAATGTTGATCACCTCAGAGTACAATACTTTTGAATCAGGATAATTCAATTCAATTGCTTTTTTGAAATTCCTAATTACTTCTGGATAGTTCTGTATTTCTTTAGCAGTTACACCTGCATTAACATACATACTTGTATCATTTGGGTTTTTAGTAGTGATTTCATTAAAAGCTTCTAATGCTGTAGCAAAATCTTTCTTTTTATAAGCATAGATCGCTCTATTTCTAACGGCGTTCTCTACATTCACTTTGGCTTGCTCCAAATTCTCTTTTTCAGAACCTTTTTTGTCTAGCTCTTTAGCTTTAGCAATTGATTCCTCAGCAATGATCTGCTTTGCTTTAGCATTTTTTAAATCAACAGAGTCAACTAAAGCGATTCTTGAAGCAAATAGCGCTCTATAACCCCATCCTTCAGCTATATCTTTAGATTTTTCATTGGATACAGCCAGATCAGCATGAGCCAATCCGCCATTAAGCACTTTTAGATGCTCCGTTAAGTTTTTGCCTGAGGTGATGCCTAAAAGATTCCATGCCTTTTTAGCCTCACTAATTTCACTTTTTTGAGCGTTTGCAAGTGAGGCAACACCTACAAACAAAATACTTAAAAGTACTTTTTTCATTTTCTAATATTTATGTTCGACAATTATTGATATCTGTTGTTATTTCTCTTCTTCGGTAGTGTCTTCATCAGCATTACCTTCTTCCTCGTCATTCTCCTCAGCCTCTGTCGTATCATCGGTAGGTTCTTCTTCAATCTCCCCCTCGCCTGCTGGCTCACCGTCTAATACTACATAGCTTTCAGTTTCTTCAATTTCATCCTCTTCATGCTCAATTCTAGCTACAGAAGCAATCTCGTCGTTACCTTTCAGGTTAATCAAGCGTACACCTTGTGTTGCACGTCCCATTACCCTCAATTCACTTACCACAATTCTAATTACGATACCTGATTTATTGATAATCATTAAATCATCCGCATCAGTAACATTTTTAATGGCAACAAGGTTTCCAGTTTTTTCAGTAACATTAATAGTTTTAACACCTTTACCACCTCTATTAGTAACGCGGTAATCTTCAATGTCAGTACGTTTACCGTAACCTTTTTCTGAAACTACCAATACCGTTGCACCTGGATCATCCACAGCAATCATACCAACTACTTCATCTTTTTCATGAGCAAGTGTTACACCGCGTACACCAGTAGCAGTTCTACCCATTGGTCTAACTTTCTCCTCATTAAAGCGAATAGCTCTTCCAGAACGTAAAGCCATTACAATTTCGCTCGAACCTGTAGTTAAGCTAGCTTCTAATAACTGATCACCTTCGTTGATGTTAATTGCATTGATACCATTTACCCTAGGTCTCGAATAAGCCTCTAATGAGGTTTTCTTAATCGTTCCTTTTTTGGTACACATGATAATGTAGTTGTTTTCCAGATATTCCTGATCTTTCAGATTTTTAACCTTAATAAAGGCTTTAATCTTTTCTTCTTTAGGAATATTGATGATGTTCTGAATTGCTCTTCCTTTACTTAATCTTGATCCTTCTGGGATTTCGTAAACTCTTAACCAGAAACAACGACCAGTTTCGGTAAAGAACAACATGTAATTATGGTTAGAGGCAATTAATAAATGCTCAATAAAATCTTCATTTCTTGAATCACTTCCTTTAGAGCCTTTACCACCTCTACCTTGAGTACGATATTCTGTAGCTGGCGTACGTTTAATATAACCTTCATGAGAAATGGTAATTACTACCTCTTCATCCTCAATAAAGTCTTCCATGCTCATGTCTTCTGCCGAGTGAACAATAGTCGTTCTACGCTCATCGCCATACTTCTCTTTCATTTCAGCCAACTCATCCTTAATGATCTGCATACGTTTACCTTCATCATCTAAAATAGATTGTAAGTAATCGATTAATTTCATCAATTCGTTGTATTCTTCTTTGATCTTATCACGCTCTAGTCCTGTTAACCTACGAAGGGTCATATCAAGGATAGCTCTTGCTTGAATATCAGATAGGCCGAATTTCTCCATTAAGCCCAGTCTGGCTTCTTCTGGTGTATCAGAGCTACGGATTAATTTGATTACCTCATCTAAATGATCTAATGCAATTAGTAATCCTTCTAAAATATGTGCACGTTTCTTTGCCTCAGCAAGTTCAAATTTAGTTCTACGTACAACCACCTCATGTCTGTGTTCCACAAAATAATGGATCAGATCTTTCAGGTTTAACAATTGCGGTCTGCCTTTAACAAGCGCAATATTATTTACACTAAATGAAGTCTGTAAAGCAGTCTGTTTAAATAGGTTATTTAAAACAATAGAAGCATTTGCATCACGTTTAATTTCATAAACGATACGGATACCATCTTTATTCGATTCATCCTTGATGTTTGAAATGCCCTCAAGCTTTTTCTCACCAACCAATTCAGCGGTACGCTCAATCATCATCGCTTTATTTACCTGGTAAGGTATTTCAGTAACGATAATGGTTTCACGGTCTTTATGAGTTTCGATTTCGGCTTTGGCGCGCATTACAATACGGCCTCTACCAGTCTCAAAAGCTTCCTGCACACCATTGTAACCATAAATAATGGCTCCAGTAGGAAAATCAGGTGCTTTAATATGTTTCATCAATTCAGCTATAGTGATTTCATTGTTTTCAATGTAAGCTATAGTTGCGTTGATGGTTTCTGTAATATTATGTGGCGGCATGTTTGTAGCCATACCCACTGCGATACCTGATGAACCATTGATCAATAAGTTTGGAACTTTTGACGGAAGCACAGTAGGCTCCTGCAATGAATCATCAAAGTTTAGTTGAAAATCAACGGTATCTTTATTAATATCAGCAAGCATGTCTTCAGCAATCTTCTGGAAACGTGCCTCTGTATAACGCATTGCTGCCGGAGAGTCACCATCAATTGAACCGTAGTTTCCTTGTCCCTCAACCATTAAATAACGTAAGCTCCAATCCTGAGCCATCCTTACCATGGTATTGTATACTGATGAATCACCATGTGGGTGATACTTACCTAGTACCTCACCAACAATACGTGCAGATTTTTTATATGGTTTATTGTTTGCTAACCCTAGATCAAGCATCCCGTATAACACGCGACGGTGTACCGGTTTTAATCCATCCCTCACATCAGGTAAAGCCCTTGATACGATAACCGACATTGAATAATCAATGTAAGCGGATCTCATTTGCTCGTCAATATCGATTCTAATTATTTTGTCGTTTTCTTGATTTTCTAAATCTTCTGCCATAAATAGTAATGTTCCTTAAGAACGATTTAAATGCGGTATTCTTATAACCTTGCGAATCTAATAAAAAATGCGCCATAAAGACGCATTGTGGAAAAATTTTAACCTAGAAATTTTGGCTTTATTTAGCCATTAAGCCCATACTATTCCCTTTTTGAGCCTACTTTGCGTGTATGCTTCAGGGCTACCTAAAACAGGTTGATGGTTATATGTCCATTTTGCCATTGGAGGCAGACTCATCAGAATAGACTCTATCCGACCATTCGTTTCCAGGCCAAATTTAGTGCCCGAATCATAAACCAGATTAAATTCTGCATACCTGCTTCTGCGCAAGTATTGCCATTCTTGCTCCTGCTCTGTATATTCATGATCACGGTTGCGCTCAATCAGCTCTGTATATACGGGGATAAAAGTTTTTCCTACTGCTTCAGAGAAAGCTAATAAGTTATCGAAGGATAAGCCCGTATTTTCAGGCTTTAATCGATCGTAAAAAATACCGCCAACACCTCTTGTTTCTTCTCTATGTTTGATAAAGAAATAATCATCAGCATTGGTTTTAAATTTCGGATAAAAACCAGGGTCAAACTGATCGCAGGTTTGCTTTAAAAGATGATGAAAGTACCTTACGTCAGTATCTATAACATAATGAGGAGTTAAATCGATACCACCACCAAACCAGCGGGTCTGCTCGTCCATTTCGAAATAACGAATATTCATGTGAATGATCGGTACGAAGGGATTAGATGGATGCATCACAATAGAAACTCCAGTTGCAAAAAACTCATCATTTTCTACTTTAAATGCTTTTTTAACAGCATCTGGTAATTTCCCATGTACTGCAGAAAAATTAACACCACCCTTTTCAATTACACTTCCATGTTGCATGATCCGGGTTCTGCCGCCACCGCCACCTTCCCGGCTCCAAACCTCTTCTTCAAATTTTGCCTTTCCATCAGCCAGTTCTAAACTGCTGCAAATCTCATCCTGAATTTTTTGATAGGCCGCTACTACTTGATCTTTAAACACCATTTCCATTAAAACTAAGTCCAAAGTTAACCTTAATAAAAAATGATCTTCCTAAAAATTGTAGATAGTACATTGTTTTGACATAAAAAAAGAGGTAAAAATCACTGATGATCTACCTCTTTTCTATCTCGTTTAATGTTTGTTTTTATTGTGCCGGTGGCATTTTAGTTGTATCTGGCGGAGTTTTTATCGTATCCTTCATTACGGTATCAACTGGCTTTATAGTTGTATCCACTTTCATAGTGTCTGTACCACCGGAGACACTCTTTGTAGAATTACATGCCGAAACTGCTAAGGTTAAAGTACCGACAACAGCTATGCTTAAAATTAGTTTTTTCATGTGGTTCTGTTTTAAATTCATCTTTTTAACAACTCAAACCCCTTAAAGGTTTTAATAATTTAAAATCAGTGATGCATCTTTAGCTTATCTAAAAGCTCGGGCGATATATTTTCTGCGTAAGCGCCATAAGCGTCAATGATTACTCCTTTTAAATTACCAACTGGAGAAGAAATGGCATAAATTACCGAACTGTCATCAGGATCTGTCATCCCCTCAAAACGGTAAAATTCGTCTATTTCAAATTCTTCTGGCATCAACTGAATATCTATCGCTTTGCACTCAATAAATTCGGCTGAAAGGTTAAAGTCATACTCATAACCTCGTTTTTCAAGATCAGCAACTGCGGCGGTAAGGGTGTCGTATATATACATACCCTAATTTACTAAAAAATTACTTTATCATCATATATAAAATTTTATAGTTCAATAATCTTTCTGATCTTTAAGCATCATGGTTGTATCAGAAAAAACCCTTAAGTGGGCCTTGTGTTTATACCCACCTTTATTGTTCCAACGTATTTGGATTCGTAAATTTCATAAGGGCTTTCGAGGGGTTGATGTGAAGATTGCAAAGAGCATATTGAATAAGAATTATAACGGTTCTATTTTTGGCGGAACCATATATGCAGCAACAGATCCATTTTACGCTTTATTGTTTGACCAACTCCTGCAAAGAGCCGGCTTTAAAGTGCGTGTATGGCTTAAAAGTGCTTCAATTCAATATTTAAAACCCGGTCGGGGTCATTTGTATTTTACCATTACCATTACAGATGATATGCTGAACGAAGCTATAGAAACCTTAAACACCTACGGCAAATTTGTAAAGGCTTATCCAATGGAAATTACCAATGCAGAGGGAGAACTTTGTGCTATAGTAATGAATGAAGTTTATATCAGGAGTTTACATCAGGGAGAACAATCGCGTATCGCTTATTAACGCTTTAAGGAGTACACAGATGAATATCAGGAGACTAATTTTAGAAGGTGAAGGCACAATGTTGGATTTCAAGAAAACGATTACCAGCAATGAGAAAATAGCTAAAAGTCTGGTTGCGTTTGCCAATAATAAGGGCGGACAACTGTTAATTGGCGTTGCCGATGATGGTAGTATCAAAGGTGTAAAATCAGAAGACGAAGAGCGTTATATGATTACGAAATCTGCACATCAGTTTTGTAAACCAGCTATTGAACCTGAATTTGAAGAAGTACATATTGATGGTAAACTGGTGCTTGTTGTGAGTATTGCGCGTAGCGAAACCAAACCCCATTATGCGCTTGACGAAAATAAAAAATGGTGGGTGTATTACCGGGTAAAGGACAAAAGTCTGCTTGCCAGTAAAATCATTGTAGATGTCATTAAAAAGAGTGCTGATACTTCCGGACAACTGATTACCTATACGGAACAAGAGGCAGCGCTTTTCGAATACCTTGCAGAGAAAGGTCGGATCACTTTAAAAGAGTTTAGTAAACTTACCCGGAGTTCGTACAGACAAGCTCAAAAGATTCTCGTAAGTTTGATCTTAAGTGGTGTAATCAGGCCTCATTCCTCCGAAAAGGAAGAATATTTCACTGAGATTTGAGTTAGGTCGTGTCATCTTAAATTCATTTCATAATCTACAATATTATTTTAAACGTTTTAAAGTAGGATTCGGAAATAAACAAGGTCGACAGAGTCGTAAATCAGCACAAAAAAGCCGACTTTTGCCAAAATGTGGAAGAGCTTATACACGAGGTACAAACCTTATTATTCTGATAATTTACGTCTTGCTATGCCTATTGTAGTGTCTCAATTGGGGCATACGCTAGTGCATTTGGCGGATAGTGTAATTGTCGGACATTTTGCAGGTACCGTTCAGCTCGCCGCCGTTTCCCTGGTAAACAGTTTGTTTATGCTCATCTTGGTTTTGGGCCTTGGAATTTCATATGGATTAACTCCTCTCGTTGCACAAGAAAATGGTCGTAAAAATTATGATGAATGTGGCAAACTACTTTCCAATAGTTTGATCATAAACATCCTGATGTCTATCCTGCTCTATATTTTTGTGTATTTCGGTACCTTGTTAGCTATTGATCATATAGGGCAATCGCCAGAAGTTGTTGCTTATGCTAAGCCTTATCTTGGTTACTTGGCCATATCTATCGTTCCACTAATGATATTCCAAACTTTTAAGCAGTTTGCCGAAGGACTTGGCTTTACCAAACAAGCGATGTTTGTTTCTATATGGGGAAACCTGCTCAACGTCATTTTGGGTATAATCTTTGTAAAAGGCATGTTTGGTATTGAGCCAATGGGTGTTAAAGGTGTTGGTTTAAGTACTTTGATAGACCGTACTTTAATGGCTATAGTGATGTCGATTTATGTACTTCGTTCAAAATATTTCGCAGCATACACCAGAAGTTTCCGCCTTGGCTTAATCGATAAAGTAAGAAGTCTAAAGATTGCAAAAATTGGTGCTCCCGTTGCATTACAATATTCATTTGAAATTAGTGCATTTAGCGGTGCAGCGATATTAATTGGAACGATTGGCGCCGTAGAGCAAGCCGCACATCAAGTGGCTATTAATCTGGCCTCAGTAACCTATATGATGGCTAGCGGTATCGCATCAGCAGCAACCATTAAAACTGGTAACAACTTTGGTAAGAAAAACTTTACTGACCTAAGAAAATCTGCGATTGCCAGCTACCACGTCATACTTATGTTTATGTGTGCTACAGCTTTGTTATTTATCTTGGCCAATAACATTCTACCTTATATCTACACAGAAGATATGGCAGTAATTAATATTGCTGCACATCTGCTGATTATAGCCGGTTTCTTTCAATTATTTGATGGTACACAGGTGGTCGGTCTCGGTGTTTTAAGAGGCATTGGCGACGTGAACATCCCTACCCTCATTACCTTTATTGCTTATTGGGTGATTGGTATACCTTTGGGCTACTTGCTTGGTATTGTGCTAGGTTTAGGAGTTGATGGAATCTGGTATGGACTAACCTTCGGACTACTTACCGCTTCTACCCTTTTGTTTATTCGATTTCAAAAGAAAACCAGAGTTCTAATCGCTTAAAGAAAAAACGTCCCCTATTCACGGCTAAACGAGTATTCTAAAACAAAGTCTATTATTTTAGTAGAATTATTTTGTTTATTCAAAAAGTTGAATTAATATTGTCGACTAATTAGATAGATATTATATATAATGGGCTTACAAGAGAACGAAATCGAAATAACCATTCCCGGTAAATCACAAGAAAAAAAATGGCGCCAAATAGCTTATTTGTGCTTGCTTATCCTTGCGGTTTTATTTATAGGTTATGCGGCTTACTCTTATTTGACGTACGAATCCTTAGTCGCTTTAGGACAAGGGGTATACGCTCAAATGGATGAAAAGTTCTTTTGGATGCTCGCTGTCGGTTTCTTCGCCCAATTGGTCGATGGTGCCTTAGGTATGGGATATGGAGTAGTATCTACTACCCTGTTGCTATCTGGAGGTTTAAGTCCTGCAGTGATATCTGGTAGTATTCATACTGCCGAAATGTTTTCTAGTGGAGCATCAGGTTTTAGTCATTACCGCTTTGGAAATGTAAATAAGAAACTTTTTAAAACCTTATTAATTCCTGGTGTGCTGGGTGCAATTGTTGGAGCGGTATTGCTTGGCTATGCTGGAGAGGCTTTTTCTCAATGGATCAGGCCAGTTATCTCCGTGTACACACTATTGCTGGGCATTAAAATACTTAGCAATGCTTTTAAGCATAAGCCAAAGCAACAAAAAGTAAAGCGAGCAGGATGGCTTGCTGGCGCTGGTGGTTTCTTAGATTCCTTTGGTGGTGGTGGATGGGGCCCTCTGGTGACTTCTACATTGATATCAAAAGGTCGCACCCCAAAATATGTGATTGGTACCGTTAGTTTAACTGAATTTTTTGTAACGATGGCAAGTGCCATTACCTTCTTTTTTATCTTGGGCGTTAGTCACTGGCAATCCATTATTGGCCTAATCATCGGAGGAGTAGTTGCCGCTCCAATAGCTGCGCGCTTGGTTGGTAAATTACCTATCAAAAAAATGTTTATTGGAGTTGCAGTGATTGTAATTCTGTCAAGTATCCGTATTATCTGGATGACAGTTGGAAAGATGATTTAAACTCTTTTATTTATCAAATAAAAGAATAAATTTGTTATTCAACCTATAATAACAAAGCGTATTAACCTATTACGAAGACAGTTTAAAAGTGCAGCAATAAACAATTTGATCATCAAGAATGAGATTAGAAGAGCTAATCTTCTTGGGTCAATCTTGATATCAGGACTGTCGGTTCTAGTAGCAAGTATCGTATTGCTTTTTTATCGATATAGCTTTACCATTAATACATCTATTGAGATGGCTTTCGTGGATAAAGTGGTATTAGTTAATAGCTACACTATCATTGCTTTTTTTGTTCTGTTCCTTATCGGTAATTACGTCTGGAGATATCGGGCTAAAAATTCTTATATAGCAGCAATCTTGCCCTACATTGTATTTATTACCTTGATGCAGTGGGGAACATTAACTACTATTTACGCCCAAACTATAGGAACTTCCCTCACTGCATTTTTAATGGCTTCATTATTGGCTCCTATGAGCTTGTTGATTCGGCCCTTGAATCTGTTTGTCTTGCTAAGTATTACCTATGCGTTATTTTACTTTGGGATATCATACACTCAAGTATATCCACATCAGCTTTTTTTTAATGCAATCAATGGATTGTGTATCACATTTATTGCTTTCGCATCGGGCATCATTAGCTGGAATAGCAGTATGGCTAGATTTATTCAAGGCCGTTTGCTTGCTCAATCTACCAGGGAGCTCAAAAAGGCAAATACAAGTAAAGACCGATTCTTTTCTATCCTTGCCCATGATTTAAAAGGGCCTATCAGCTCTACACTAGCACTTGCTGAATTGCTGGAAATGGGAAGTTTTGAAGATGATGAAGCTGAGCGTAAAAAGGTATACCGACTCTTGCAGAACAGCCTTTATAATAGTTCGAAATTATTAGATAATGTGCTGTTATGGGCTCGAAATCAAGGCGGCAATATCACCTATAGCCCTGTTCAGCTCAATTTGCATCAGACTGTAGAATCCTGCATTGAAGTGCTTAAAATAGTGGCCGCACATAAAGACATTACGATCAATAATCTAACAGACCAGGATATTTCTATTTTTGCAGATCAGGATATGATTCATACTGTATTCAGAAACCTATTGTCTAATGCGATCAAGTTCACACCAAATTTAGGTGAGGTACAAGTACTTTCTGAGCAAATTAAAGATGAAAGTTCACCAAAGGAATTCATTAGTATAACAGTTGTTGATCATGGCATAGGCATGGATAACACAACGTTAGAAAACCTGTTTACGATAGACAACAAATCGACTGCCCTTGGAACGAATAATGAAACTGGTACTGGCCTTGGCTTGGTACTTTGCAAAGAATTTATTGAAAAGCACGGAGGCAGCATTCAGGTTCAAAGTGCTAAAAACAAAGGCAGCAAATTTACAGTAAGCTTACCTGTTTAACATCTCTAAATAATGTAATCCCTCGGGTGTAAGGGATGCCGAGTGTTGCACACGATCTCTTACTATGGTTATGTAACCCAGTCTTTCTAGTTCCTCATAGGTCTCTTCCATCCCGCCAAGTATTGAAGAACTAACTTGTTGATCTATAATCTCCAGTAGTGATTTAATCTCTTCTTTTTCCATGACTTTAAATATTTGGTTATTTAAAGATAGTAAAAACTAAACTTTTATTCTTTCAATTATCGGGGTTTTATTAGCGGTATTGATTCCTTTTAATTCTACATACTTCACGTTAGGTAACCAGAACGATCCACCTTGTATTCTAAGAAATATGCGCTCTAGCTGGATTTTCTTTTTGTTTACTGTAACGTAAACATGGTATTTTTTATCTTCAGCAGATTTCATCAAATACATGGGAAGATTTTTATGCGAAACGAATCTTAGCTCATATTGATCATCACCAATCGCTTTAGCCTGGATACCGTAAGCAAATTTCCGCTGTATATAACTTAAATCCTCTTTCTCCCCTTCTTCACCGTACCTAAGCCAATATACCTTTATAGGATCTTTTTCAATTACCTCTCCGTTCTTGTCTACATTCAATTCACATATAATTGTATTCGTATTCGGATCCCTTTGAAGGTAAAAAAGCTGATTGGCTATCCCCTGTGGTGTAGGAAATTTTAATGGAGATGGATTTCCGGTTTCAACAGCTTGCGCATAAGCACTAACATTTGCAAATAAAGCAATGAAAAACCAAGATAATATGAGAAGATGAGCGATAGATTTTAGAGATTTCATGTTTCCTACATTTTAATGGAGATCAAATTTAAGCCAAAACCACCATACCTTAATGGCACGATGGTTATTTTACATTAGGTTTACCTTATTTTAATTTACGGCATGTTTGTTTTTAATGTTTTTCAGTTGATGTGCATGTCGTTGTGTATGATAGATCATAAAATAAACGGCTTCCAATCGGGCAACTTGCCCAAGTCCTGGCAACTCAAATGACAGGCAGGTCTGCGTAAGATCCAGATCGGTAACCGCTTTGCTTACATCAACCTTTATGTCTTCCAAAGTATTTATTAGACGTTCCTTATTGTACGCTTTCATTTCGGGAAGTATAAAAGCTGGTGCGTTCATTTTTGTTGTAAAGTCTAGCATAATACGTTCAATAGTTTTCACCGATTGATCTGGCGCTCTATCTGTATCTTGAACGGGGCCATTTAATGCCTCTGCGAAGCCTGAATTTGCCTTGCAGATATGCCGGGCAACCTGAGCTGGTGTCCAGCTTCCTTCAAAAGGCACAGCGTTTAGCTGCTGTTCATCAAAAGATGAAATTAACTGCTGAAATTCTGTTATTGTACTTTTCAATTCCTTAACAATTTCATTCTTATTCATGGTTTTATTCTTTAATGGTGTAATAAGTGTAACAATTTCATGTTATTATTAAAATAAATCTACGTTAACTAAATGAGAAAAAAGGGCTTAAATGCGTCAAAAAAGAGGTTGTTTGCGACAAATATTATTTTAGTGTCATAAAATTGAAATTTCAATAGTGTATCATATACACTATATAGAAATAACTCCGTATATTTGTTTTATTAAATAATGAAACAACAGCTTCTACTCAGATGTTTTAACAACTCTGATAGAACTTAAAGAGAAAACCCGTTCATACAGGTTTATATTTGGTTAGAGTAGAGGAGAGCTTGGATGAGTCGCCTCTTTCTTTTTTTATAGACCTTTTTAAGCGGTGATTTTTAGGTAGTTATGTTCTACACCTAAGGTGTTGCATGAGTTAATAATTCTGTTACTTATCTTTTAATAGTATGTGCTAATATAGCATTTAGAGGCTGTATTGAAGGTCTTGTCCCCCATTTTGTCCCCGTGTCTGTCCCTATAATTTACATCATATCTTCATCAGCGAAGCTATAAAATGCATCCTTACTTACGATCAGATGATCTAGTATCAAGATGTCCAAGAGTCGTGCTCCTTGTTGTAGCTTCCTTGTTAGGTCTACATCTGCTTTACCTGGTTGCAATTCTTCACTCGGATGATTATGGCAGAGGATGATACCACTAGCGCCACTTTTAAGAGCAACAGCAAATATGACCTTCGGGTCGGCAAGTGTTTCTGTAACTCCACCCATAGATATATCTACTATCCCCAATACCCTGTTCTTTCTATTCAGCAGAAGGATTTTAAACTCTTCAATGAGTTCGATCTTACCGAGTGACCAATGTGCTATAAAGACCTCATGCGCTTGCTTAGAGGTACTGATCTGAGGTCGTTCAGATGGTTTGTACTTAGGCTTGTAGGTCAGCTCGACCTCGGCCACTTTAAATAATGTGTTATGTACCATAGTTTTATTAATTATGGTAACCAACCAAGCTTTCCGAACGACTAAGTAAAGAGGCAACGGAATAAATGGACTGTGCGGCTGCTATTGTGGGTTTATGCCGGAACTTCTTTGTACGTGTCGCTAGGACAAGCTTACCTTTGTGGAGTAATTAATACAATCTTCTATTTAAATAAACTAACAACTGGCTGATTAGGCAGTGATTCTATATCCAATCGATAAGCTTTTAGCCTATTCCAAGAAAGGATGCTACCACCTTTATTGTGGCTAATTAACTGAAGTGCTTTTGACCAAGGGACACTATAGAACTCTCTCAAAGCATAATCCTGAGTGAACACTACTATTATGAGTTCATCTATCAACGCTGCTTCACTATAGCTTATATGGGTCTTTCTATTCTTATTTGTAGCAGCCTTTGCGTGTGCCTTAACCTGAATACGTTTCTCACCTACAATCAAATCCCAATCCTTGTTTATACTAGTTGACGCAAGCGTGCCATTGAAGATTTCTTTAACTAGCCATTCACTTATCTGACAGGTTAGGTCTGTCTTATTAGAAGTAACACCTCCCTCTCTTAATGCCTTTAGCGCATCTACAAGGTTTCTTATGGTTCGTTCCTGAGCTTCGTAGTTCATATCCATAAAAGTATTAATAATCTATTATTAAGAGGACGTTACACTTTTTCGGATATTGGTATGTACTATCGATGAGGGAGTAGACCTAATCCATAATCCTCATAGCATCGTCAATTGCTTTTACAATGTCTGATATAGCAGGTTCTAAATCTTTCGGAAAGTCCGTCCAATCATAGTCATCTCTATTAGAACCTGAACCGTTAACTTGAGTAAACTTAACCTGCTTACTTCCAACAGTGCCACTCCAATGTATTGGTGCCTTCCACGTTGTATAATTGAATCCTTGATCAGCATTTAAGTAGAAGCTGCTCTTCAGTGATGACTTCTGATAGTCGGTATAGGTTCCTGTTACTTGATACATATATAATGATAATTAAGACCACTACAAGATATAGATAATTAAGTCAAGCACCTACACTTTTTCTATAAATGGAGTTACTACCCCTTATGCTATATAAGGTAAATAGTTACTCTTATCAGTCGAAAACTGTACCTTTTAAACGAACAGGAACACCTAGCTAATCAATCGTAACACTACCGTAAATCCCTCCGTCCATGACAGTGCCATCTTCATCGAGGAAGACCCCATCTACCATTACAGAATAGTATTGCATTAAGGGCTTAAAGGTCTCATTCTCATTCCTAGGGACAAGCTGAAGCAGGTATTTACCAACCTCTACAAGTAGTTTTTTACCTCCTCTATCACTTATGACCGTTCCAAAGAGGTTGCCCTTATCCCAATCAGAGGGCTCATGTACAATGATTCTAACAGTTCTTCCTTTCATAATGGCTACCGAAAAAGAAAGGGCACATACCATACGGCATGCACCCTTAACGCTCTCGCTGTAAACCTAACAAACTATATTGTTAATTACAAGCCTTTCGTTTTATATTCTTGGAGTAACCTGATACTGTGTGCACTTTCTTCTACACATGACATGTAGTTTTCTATCGCCCACCCATCATTAAATCCGTCGTTGATAACCGTCTCCATTGCCGTCCTTACATTCATCGCCTTCAGTTTGCACTGATACTGTAATTCTTCTAGTTCTGATCTATAGCTACTCATATAAAAAGAAAGGATATGGTAGATTTACAGATGAACAACATGGAATGGGTGGCGTTACGTTGAGATGAGAGTTTCATGGCACAAATATAAATAAATCAGTGTACAAACAAAGACCATCGTTCTAATCCTACCACCAACCCTATTAATGCTCACCGCCTGCGAATGGAACGAAGGTCGGTACAGTAAAGCTACATCGTAGCGATGTACTGATATGTTTTCAGCATGAAAACACGAGGATTGGCGGAATTGTTGATCTGATGGCCTAGAGCGCTGATGCTGCAACAATTGTGACAATCTGAAGCCTGAGCGACCCGCAGGGTGAGCTGAACTGGGAAAGCCGATAGATTCATTAATAATGAAGCGCAGCAAATGGTTAATGAAGATAGAGCAGGCTTTCATGAGCTGACTCGTATGCTGAAAGCCAAAAATGATGACAGATTGCATGTGGGCAGGCTAAGCCAGGATGACAATCCTAGCTGTGTGCGTTGGGGCAAGTGAAGTGAAGATGTGCTTTTAAAGCTAATCAAGCGAACGACATCTGGCGTAATTTTGTGGCGAGCATAGTCACAGCGAATACCGCATTTCCGGCGTCTTGCTTTGTTCAGAACGGACAGGCTTATGATAGTACGAATAGTTCGTAGATGCTTTTGTAAGTGGCACTACAGGACTTCTACCTTCTAAAACAAGACCATACGATGCCTTAACCTGTTCTAAGCAGCAAAAGAGGGAGAGGCATTGTATGCGTCTGCATATTTAATTATCTATACAATTAAAGCGCATCACATAAATTGTTATCTTGTCCGAAACACGCTTACAGTATGAATCAACAAAATGTATTTCAGATATTCGGGCACATAACAGTGTTCTTCTCTACCTTAGACTTCGTTGTAACTAGATGCATAATTGAATTGGTGTCTGATTCGTACAAGGCCGTGAAGCAACCTTTAAAGGATTCAACAACACTGGGTGTAAAACTGAAGTTACTAGATGCGTTAGGTGAGCAGGATGTAATTTCCAGCGTTGTATTGCAGCAGATTAAGTTAGTGCTTCCAGAAGCATTTAAAGTAGCGAATGAAAGAAACCGATTCATGCATGATCAGTGGGTTTTCGCACCTCAAACTCTAGAGAACGGCATAATCAATAGGATGTCACTAACAGATTTAAAAAACTGGAATACAGTGCCTACGGCCGAAGTTCCCTACACATATAGTGACCTAGAGGATCTACTGCGTCGAATAGGAGCCTTACAGCATACATTTGGAGAAGCGGTTAACACTTTACAATTGCTTTCTGTTAAGCACTAACATATTGTACAGAATAAAAGTGCTTAATAATTCACGGCCTAAGCCACCCCTTTTGTGAAGGGGGATGGATTGGGAATGTACTAACGCCTTATACCAAAGTACTCTTTATCCTCCCTCTTTAGGTAATCCAGTGCCTTGTTACCAAATTTAACAACAAGCTTGTCATGTAACTGGTTCCATAAGTTACTGCCGACAAATAGTATCTTAATTGTATCATTTGATGTGCAGCTGTTAATCAGCTCCTTAACTCCCTTTTCATCTTCGAATGAGTAGGTCAAGATATAACTGTTTAAAATGAAGTACCCTTCAGTAGCACTACTGGGGTGTAGGAAGACAATTTTCCCGTTCACCTCCTCTATATCTCTTATAGCAGCTAAAGAAAAACTGAAGGGAAAACTAATCGTACTGCCCTTAACCTTGGATACTAACTCGCTGCTCTTTATACTCTTGTATTCAACTAATATACTGCGTAGTTGTTTCTCTATTTGTGTATCAAGAAAGAACCTACTTGCTACATAGCTTTTACTTATACCGCATCTCCAAATGATGGAACTGACGAATAATCTAAATGTGAAACCATCAACTCTATTAACTGTGGCTAGAGAGCCATCATCTACCTCCTGCCATTCAAACCAATCCTTCTTTCTAACGTCCCATAGTGCATTATGTGTCCCGTTACACATAATTGTCTCTAACAATGAGAAATACCCCTCACAAGATGAGCATAAAAGATGATCTTCAGCATCTGAAGATTGTACATATTTAGTTTCTCTATCAACCTTGTCTGTTGACATCTGATAACCTCTAAATCTATCCGCCTCCTTAAGCAGCGTTTTAGTCATGAACTTAGGTATGATATGAGAATTCCTTTTGTCTGCATTCTCGACTCCACATAGTAGACATAGGTCATGTTCTGTTCTCATTGTTAAATTAGATTATGGTGTTTACAGGACAGAAATAAATAGCTACAGGCAATTCATGAAAAACCTCGACTGTAATCTGACATAACCACATAGCATGGTTAACTGGTTCACCCTTATAGGTTTCCATAACGTAGTTGCCACCACCAACAGAGTTTGTTAAATCCTCTACTAGTTCAATCCTGTCGGCACCTTCAAACGGTTCATCACTCATTTCTAGGTAGCATTCATTAGTGTAGCTACTCACCTTATCAAGCATAGTATCAGCCCCTTCTACCATTTGTAAATCATCAATTGACCCGCTCCACTGCGGCAGATCAATGTACCATTTACCGTCTGCTGTCTTGTAAAATCTAAATGTGTCCTTCATGTTATATAAGGTGAAGATATAAAAAAGAGCCACACGTTGTGCAGCTCTGTAGCGATAATCTGTTTTACCTGTTACTTACACTCGTAAGTAAATCTGTACTCGGATGTGTACCCACCAGTACTCACCATTTTAGCCGAAGATAGCTTACCTGTAGCGTCGTTGATGTAGGTAAAGTCAACCACTGTCTGATTCGATCCCGGTTCGTAAATGATCTTACTTGGTAGGTTCTTGGATAGCTTGCCGATGTAAGGAGTAACACGATACCCGATCTCGTCAAAGTCCAGTACCTCGCCAAATAACCAACCGTAAACAATATTGTTACTGGGTTCTGCGTTGCCGTAGGTGATGTTAACCCAAGCTTGATTGTTGTAGGCAGAGGTAGACAGATTACCGTTTAAATAGATTAAGGTCTGCTTGTCGGTGCCGATTCCTGCTTCGATCAGTTGACCATCAGTGTTATACTTAAAGTTGAGTAGATCACTACCTTGATTGGCACTGGTGATTCTACCGTTCGCGTCAAGGTTATAAACCTCTGTATCGCCTCCAACACCTTTCCACGTTACTTTATTATTTCCGTAGGTAAATGTTTCATATTCGGTTGACTGCGCTGTACCATAATCGACTCTTGTTATCCTTCCATCACTGTCATAGCTGTAATAGTACTTATCCGTAACATCAGCATTGCCATCTTTGTAGGTGTGTTCCACCACTTTCACCTTACAAGTTGTTTCCTGTTCCGGTTCAGTTTTGTTTTTAGAGCAAGCTACAATCAGCAAGCATATTGCTGAGAGCATTAAAATAGATTTGTTCATCTGATTATGTATTTAGTTATAATTCTACCTTGTGTTCTGCGCTATAAGGCTTTCTACAGCAGTTTCATAAGCTTGGCGGTGATTTACGGCTAATAGATTTAGTTCTTTAACTATCTCCTTCAAGTCTTGAGTTCCATATGTATAGTGATTAGTAATGTTCATCTGCGATGGGTCTTTAACGGTGGTTACAATGATTCTCGTTACTCCCTCTCGTGTTAACCAGTTCATCAATGAGTGCTTCTTGTCTAAGGCAAGTAGTAACCGGATTCCCTTTCCGAAGATGGATTTCTCCAATCCACAAGATGTAACGAGTGTTTTTTTTACGCCCCTGTCCATGACAGCGGTAAACTCGATTCTAAATATTACTATACTGGTTTGATAGTCGTTTATGACTATGGTATTGACATCTTCCTTCTTGGCAGAGTCGCCAAGAAGTTGTTCGATTAAGATTGTTTGGAGTCTGGACTTATCTTGATTCATGTTTTAGGCTGACCGATAGTCCCAACTCGGCAGTTAATAAACACTAAAGCGTAGGGAACTGAACCAATCCTGCACTCAGAGGCTCCTAGGAGGGCCCATTGCAACAGGTGGACAGCACCTACGCTGTAGCGCAGGCGTGAACCACTCTGTTCTTGTTGCAATGTTGAATTTTCCTAGGATTCCTGATATGCAAGAACTGATAGCTACGCTAATATTTCTTAATGATATGTTATTCTCTAGTCTCTGTAATAGGCTCTGTTCTCCTTGTTTTTAAGTTTACACAAAGCTAATGAAGTTTAAGCGAAAAGAAAAGGGCACTGAGTCCCTTTCTTTCTATACTGCTACAGGTTCATCTACTAAAATGGTTACGTATTCATTCTCTCCCTCTGTTATCCGTTTATAAAAGAAGTACCTAACATCTTTCGTATTGGCATCAACTCTGATGCAGGATTCTATGTTTACACTGGTGTTGTCCTGCATGGTGTGTTTCATCACTTCTCTGATTAGTTGATTGTGTAGCATTGAACCAAAGCGAGTGACGGCCTCGGTATCGAACCCTATGTAGATTACCAGTAAGGAGTTTTTGTTACGGGTAAGCGTAACGTTAAAGAAGTATGATAGATACTCCTTGACAAGGCTGTTGCTGTTATTCTGTAAGTGGTTTATCAATACTGATGTCCTGTACTTCTTGGTCTCGAAGTTGCTGACTACCGCACGTGCCGATTGGGTAATCAGATTGAATGCTTGCAGCACTTCTGCGTTCATCTGTTGTTCTGTCGTGAGCTGATCGTCTACGGTGTTTGCTTTTTTTGCTTTCATGTTGTGATTATGTGGGGTTAACTGTGATTTATATTGTTATATAAAGGCTTGCCGTTAAAACTGGCAAGCCCTATGCGGATGATTAAAGATGTGTGATGAACCTGTCGGGTTGACAGGCTAAGCAGTTACGGAAGAATGTTGGGTAGTCCGGTTGCTTAACCGCTTCGGTACTATAGCTTCTCATGGCAAACCTGTCAATGAGCGTTTTTATCTCTTCTTCAAACGGGCAGTGATCAAACTGGTACTCAATGCGGTACTGGTTGGTGATTGAGCATTCAAGATAAAAAAAGAAGGATGGCGTGATCAAAGTATAGAGGCCATGTGAGTCTGTCGGGTCTTGTTCGTTGTTCAGTTCAATGATGATTCTGTCCTCCTTGCTCGGTAAGCCTTTGTAAAGCTCTTTCGTTTTCTTAAGGATTGCAAAGTACATCCCTTGAATAACGGGGTTGAAGGACTGTTGAGCGTTGCTACCATACTGCGCAGCACGTGTTTTGTTTTTGTAGATGGACTTAGTCGAGCTTAACCGGGTTTCTATTTGCTCTAGTGCTGCTTTGTCCTTGGTAATCTGAGTGTTTCGGGTGATCTCTGGCTTCATTTCTAATCTTTTAAAAGGTAAGTTGTTTTGTCTTGACTGATTTAGGAGAAGCTGTTCTGTTATGGCAAGTAAGAATTGTATATACTATTTGCTTCCCTATCTTGATCATGCCCGGGGTGTGGTCAGACCTATGGCAGTGGTCGATATATATACTCGAAATTTTACTCGGGCACTCCTTATAATAAGCTATAAGGGCTGTTTTACCTTTTATAGGATTTGGGTGATATGGCTAGATCAGGAGAGCTTCACCTTCCGAAGCACCCATAACGATTTGGTTTTCTAGTGCGATAGGTGGAGGGGTGGGTAAAAGTTCGGCTTCAGAATATATATATGGTATGTGTTGGTATATTATTACCTTTAGCCTTGATGCTACTCTATTATAAATATCCGCTTAAGGTCTGGCTAACCAGTGTGCTTGTAAGCCCGTTACTTTATTTGCTCATTATTGAGATGGGTGGTTACCGAGACCAGTACGCAGCCTTGTTCAGTGGTTGGGGCTACTATGTTGTAGCTGTAATGGTGAGCACTTTATTCTCAATCCCAAACTGGTTACTCCTGTGGGTTTGTTATTACTTTATCAGTAAAACAACGTGGCCACTGATTAGAAAGAAGGTGCTTCTACTTACTGCCAGTTTATTGCTCACAGTCCTTCTGTTTGTATTCTATATAGGTGGTCAAGAAATAATCAGTGCCGGAGATTACGTTACAGTTGTTTCTTATATGCTGACTGTTGCAATTGGCTGTATGTCATATAAGGTAAACACAGTACCTAGCATAGTCAAAGTATAAGCAAATCGACCTATCCCACATTTGCTGCCTTACTTTATGAGGTGTCAAATAATATGTCTTATCGTCGTTCATTTGTATATATATACTGTAGAGGGCGTATTCCATGTTTTTTGACACACCCGCTGGTTCAACCTTGCCAATAACTATGTTTACACGGGTAAGTCGCAGAACTTCCATGCAGGTATCCTTCTGACCTTCCCCATAGTTGGGTTGAGTGCTCCATTAGAATCCTTCACTCGTGTCTTTATGATAGAGAAAATGTTTAGATCTTCTATTTGCTTAGCCTTTGCGATCTTCCTCCCACCTTGGGCGTTTTTATATCCTAAGTCATCATATGCCCGCTGTAAAATCGCACAAGACTGATCAGTAGTGTATGGCATATCGCGAATGATATCATCTTTCAGTCTTGCTTTGAGTTGTTCGTCCAGATTAGAATTACTAAGCTTTACCAGTTCAGCGTGCATCTTCCTGTCATCGTAGCCTAACCGTATCATCGACTCTTCACCTAGAGCATCAAGAGCAGAAAAGACAATCCAGTAGCTATCCTTGAGTTTATTGAAGGTCATTTTGCTCTTATGATATAAGTACTTCTCCGGGTTTTGACGATACTCCTTTATAAGAGACACAACCTGCTTGTTGATTGTTGCTTTTGATACCCCCTTGACCAACAATGGTTCTAGATCAGAATATTGTATACGCACATTATAGTTCATGTCTATCCAATGCTGCTGAATCGTAGCGATATTAGCATACCCCTCTCTTGTGTACTCTCTACAGATGTGCTGATCGACTTTCATAGGGTATACATATGCTTCTTTAGTTTCTCTCGTGAACTTACAATAGGGCTCAACAAATCGCTCTGTTACACGCTTTTCTTCCATTCCATCTTTGACAGCTTTTGCTTTAAAGTCATTATAGTATTGTGCATGATTAATTGCTTGGTAGTACCAGTTCGTGCTTATGTGTTCAAATGACCTGACTTCACTGATGTCGGTTCCAAAGTTATTGGTAACGTGATATATTTCATGTGGTTGTACCGTTCTGAGTCTGCCGATTGCTTGGAAGCCATTGTAAGGTATACCAACTAGACTATGCTTCACCTTCACATCCGTTACCAGAATAATGGTAGCTAGGTTATTGTCAAACATGTCCCATCCATCGTAGTATCTCATACTGTAGAAATTAAACTTCTTGTACTCGCCTGCTCGAGGCTCATGTTTAAAGTGTACAGAGAGGTCAGCAAGTATTCTAAGGTTTCTTTCCTCATCCCGGCAATATATGTTAACATCAGAGATCTTCGCTGTGCGTATTACCTTCTCCATCTCCTTAACGGAGTTATAAAAGATGTGCACATTCCCAGGAAACTGTTCAGGATTAGTGAGGAAGTCATTTAGAACCGTCTTGGGGTCGTTATTGTCGACAATAATCACTTTACCAAACGTCTCATCGAACTTGATCTTGTAGTGGGTAAGTGTTGCAAAGCGTGGATCACTATATGGGAAGTAAGTGGCGGTGCCTAGTGCTTTGTTCTCAAACTTCCAAAAGTAATCGAATGGTGTAAGGATATACTTCCTAAAAGCATCCACAGCATAGCAGTGCGCCTCATCCAGTAAGCAAAAGAACTCTTTGTACAACCAATCTATCTTTCCAATTGCTTTAGCTGCATCAATGATCTTCTTGAAACCCTCAGGTGTGGTTACAAGTTTTTTATGTTCTTTATCACATTTTAGATATGCTTCGATTGCACCTGGCTTAACTTTATCGATGATCTTAAAGGTGTTTCTGTGCTTGTAAGCCTTCACCTTCAATTCGATTATACTGGTATAAGGAATTACAATAATACTATGACGGTCTGCATGAAACTCGGCATACGTCATGCCTAGCCCGGTCTTGCTCTTGTCTAGATATGAATTGGATGGTATTAGTTTGTCTGGGAATGCATCTTCAAATTTTGCATCAAGCTTTAGTTTGATCTCTAGTTTGTTATTGTTCATCTCTTGTTTCACCGGAGGGTTTTGATTCCGATGATGCAAAAGTGCTGACCCGTGGATGCGTGGAAGGCAATGGTTCCTAATGCATTTACAAAAGCTTTATAACCTTATAGATCAATATATTACAATCAATTAAAGAACATAAAAAAAGGAACACTGTGAGGTGTTCCTTGTCAACAAAGTAATTAGTGCAAATTAGTATTCTACATCATTGTCTGCTCCATAGTCGATCAGATCGTCACCTAAGTCAACATCATCAATTGATTCTAGCATACTGTCAATAACAGTATTGCTACCCGATTGAAGTAGGTTATTCAAGTCGTCAATAGTAGCACTCTTAACTGGCAATATCTCCCAGTCTACAATGAACTTGCCTGTGCCTTCAAGGTCTCTTTGGGCGCTCTTGACATGGATGGTTCTATTCGTTAAGTCTTCTTCAAGTAACCTTGAAGAGCCTGGATACTGGTTCCGCTCAAAGGATTCAAGTTGTATTTCTAGAATGAAGTCCCCCTCAAAATCATCTTCCAGTCGTTGCTTCCATAGCACCTGTGCCATTTTCACCGTATGTGGTTTTAGAAAGCCGTAGTATACAGTTTGGATAAGGTAAACCCCCACCCTTGGAGCAAATTCGTTAATCCGGGTAGGTTGCAATGACTTATACGTTTCGCTTAGTTTGATAATGCTTGGTAGCCGTTGGCGCCTTAACAAGGCTAATGTATCTCTATTTAACATGTATTAAAATGTGACTTTGTTTATATCACATTACAAAAGTCAGCAGACTGCCAAACGCCAACGGCAATGATACCTACTACAGATTGAATACTTTTATAGCCTTGTCCATCAATGCTTTATCTTGATGTGATTTCTGAACATTGCATGCATGTAGTCCTTAGGTTCGGACTCTACTTTATCCCTGTTTACATATCCGATCAGTTCCAGTATATCAAAGAAGAGGTTTGCCTGTGCATCTGTAAGTAGTACATCGGGTGTTGCAGTCAGGCTTGTTTGGTTTATAAGGTAGACTTGTATATAGCTACATAACTCTACCTGCAATTTTTTTAATCGTACAGTAGGCTTGCGTGGGCTTAGGTTGGCCGTAGCCTTAAGTCGTTCTATCGCTATTGGTGAGTCATTTTCAAGGTCTTCACCGAACAAATCAAATAGTATCTTGTCGCCAAAGGTACCGAGTGGGAAATCCCTTGCCTCCATAGCTTTGTATATCTGTTCACACATCCATTTTGCTATCACAGTGTCTTTAACCGCCACGCTTCCTGTAACAGGCTTGGCTACCAGATGAAAGTGCTGATTAGGTTTTGATTCTTTATAGGCTAACAGGAACTTCGCTACTTCTTTAGAGGTGTTGTCATCCTCATAGTTCTGCCAGTAGGCATCATAACGTACCCTTATCTGTTCGTTCTTCTGTAAGATAAGGTATAGCAATTCTTCGTAGTGGTCTGCTACCCCATAAGTGTTTACAGCTTGTTTCAGACCTTCAGCAACACGTAAATAATCAGCCTCCTTCATGTAATCTAGGTAAACGGGAACCCCTCCTGCCTGTTGTATAAGCGTTAAATCGGCATCGGTGATGTTAGGTATATACTCCTTAATTTTATTGAAGTCAGGGTTGAGTGTGGTTTGGTACATGGCTATCTGTTTAAGCGGAGCAGTTACCACTCCGCTGTAAAGATATTAACTAGCATTATATTTTCAAGTCTACTACTCCATATCGTCCAACCTTAACTCATATGGAGCCACAACCTTGTTGGTTTGCAGATATATTTCTGTAGTAGTTATACTGCTATGGTTAGCCCTCTCCCGTATGCTTTGATGGTCTATACCTGCATCAAACTGATTCGTGATTGATGTATGTTTCTGTTCATACAACGTCCTTCCTGCAAATTGTGGATAGGCTTTTCTAAACCTCCGCATCCATGTACCTAGATCTTCATAACTAAGGGGCTTTCCAGGCTTTAATCTGTTGTAACCACCGAATAAGTACATCTCATCTGTGATAACAACGCCCTTCCTCACAGTTTTACTATGTATAATCTCAATCAACTCCGTAGCCTTAGCAGAAATGATTACAGTTCTTACCGTGTCGTTCTTCTTATTGACAACACTTAGCCTATTCCGTTTAAGATCAATATGTCCTACCTTAATCAAGACCTGTTCGGATAGTCGGATATTGTTCTCGTAAAGCAGCAGTGCTGCTAGGTATAATGATGTATATTGTAACTTTTCTTTGTGTTCCAGTACGCTATAGAACTCATTAAGCAACTGATCAGACAGCACCTTAAACCGCTTAGCCTGCTTGGCTTCGTTCAGCTTCTTTAACTTCTTAATATGATTTCGGACTGGTAACTCATTATAGTCAATCAGCCATCCATAGAACTGAGTTATGTATTGATAGTGTTGGTTGACAGATGCGTTACACAATGGTTTTGTATTAATGCCGCCCTCGTTATTAAGCAAGGCTATCCTGTATCTGAGCCAAAACTCCGCTGACAGGTCAGCTAAAGTATATTTTCGCTGTGGTTCTAGATCGAAGTAACGAAGTAATTTATTATGGTACTGTCCGTAATTGCTTAATGCACGTTTCTCTATAGTCCCTTCCATCTTCTGTAGCGTTTTATAGGCATAAAATGCTTCAATGGTAGCCCTAACGGTACTCTTCATGGTAACAGCACCTACGCTTGGTGTTGCATGTAATTCATGAACGATAATATCAATATCCTGCTTGTACAGTTCCGCTAACTGTGATTCGATATACGCCTTCTTATCCTGATAGTACTCCGGTAGTGTATTAAAGAATTCAATAGCCGTACGTTTAATACTTCCATTTCCATAGTACTTCTTACGTCCCTCGTTGTTGTACTCAAGAAAGTACTTTTGTTCTTTGGCAGATACTCCGGGTACTGACAGGAAGATTTCTACTCCTTGGTGATTAGCTAGTAAATAGCTGATTGCTTTTGTTGATCTGTTGATTTTCATGAAACTTCAGTTCCATGCTCAACCTAAGGTTGTCCCTACACTTGTCCCTATCAGCTAAAAAAGAAGCCATTACTTGCGTTAGCAAGTAATGGGCGCAGCTCCCGTTCATACAGGTTTATATTTGGTTAGAATAGAGGAACGTCTGGATGGAGTGCCTCTTTCTTTTTTTATAGACCTTTTGTAATGTTATTTTGAGCGGTTAAGTGATATAGCCATTCTCCTATTTTATCCCCATAATTCATATTAATCCCTAATCAGCAAAAGCTTCTAATTTTATATCCACGTTGTTATTCAGTTCGATTGTGTAACTTTAAGTATGGACAAGTTGCCTAAAGCCACAAGTAAAAGAAAGCAAGACTTAAGACACTGGAAGAATGTTTTAACTGAAAAAGAAATTTTGTGGGAATCGCTGTCAAAACGGAGCAACTATTATATATCCCTTATCCTAGTTTTAGGTTCGTTGATAATCTGGTACAACTTATTGTTGTAAAAACTATGGTTGGGGTTAACCCTTCGAAGGTGGGACAATTTCTTTTTAGGTCCTGGATATTATTGCGGACAAGTATAGATCATCTTATGAATGTTGTAACTCATGCCATTGTGAACCATTACTTTACATATCTCCGGTAAAAACTTGAAACCAACCGACTCATAACACCTTATTGCTGCGTAGTTCTTATCCCATGTAAAAAGTTCAACAGTATCTGTATTGTAAAGTCGTTTAGATTCTTCCACAAGCAATCCGATGAAATATCGGCCTAATCCTTGGCCTCGAGCAATTGAATTCCCCACTAGAATCCTAGCTAGTCTTGGATAACCGCTTTCTTGAGGAATAATCTCACCAAAGGCAAATGGTAAATCATCATGAGTATAGCCTATATAAAAGCAGCGATCTGGATGGCTAATCTGGTAATCAATAATTTGTTGCGCTGTAAGTGGGTAAGAAAAATCTGTTCCTGAGAACTGAAGTAAGAGATCTGCATCAGTTACCCAAGATTCAACTAGTTTGAAGTTCGAACTATTATATGGTTTGACCATGTTATTAATGTTGTATAAAACAGAGTAGAAGTCTATTGTGGGCTGGGAGTTTCCTCTTTAACTACAGGTAAGTCTTGTTCTTCCCATGCCAGCATCCCTCCTTTTAGTTCATAGATCTCCGTAAACCCTAATTCTTCTAGTCTAATAATTTAATACTGATATAAGCAATGAATATAAAAAGATACTTCATGTCACAAATGAAGATATTTATTCGTGAATAGCTCTAGTATTAATTCAATCTTGACAGAATGATTATCTAATCGACTTCCCATATATTCAGTAAATTTGCATTAGAACATTATTTAAAATTAAACAACTATGGCTTATGATGAACACCTAGCCGATCGGGTACGCGAATTACTCTTTGATCGTGAAGATGTAACTGAAAAGGAAATGTTTAGTGGAATATGTTTTATGGTGAATGATAAGATGTGTATCTGCGTCTCAGGTACAGAACTGCTGTGTCGTATCGGTGTAGAAAAAGTAGAAACTGAACTGGAAAAAGGCAACTGCCGCAACATGATGAACAACGGCCGTATCATGAAAGACTACGTATATGTTGAAGATACCGCGTTTGACAATCAGAAGAAACTTAAATATTGGGTGGAGCTCTGTCTGGAATTTAATCCAATGGCTAAATCATCAAAGAAAAAAATGAAAAATTAACTAAAAATTAATAAAACCTAGAGGCAAGAGCGTAATAAACTCGGTAAGTCCTCTGTTTAAAGAAATATATAACAAGGAGATAACAGGGATCAAACAGGGACTTAACAGGGGGATAACAGGGACAAATTCCTCTTAAGCCCCTACTACATCCTTGTTACATTGTAGTTAAATCCATGTTCTTATAAAGAGACCTATTGTTTCCTTATCAATTCATGCTAATACGATTGTTTTATCTGGTATTATTTAGCTTCTTCTCCAGCTTTAATCATTGCGCCTAAAAATGTTTCAGGTGGTTGTGCACCAGAAACTGCTAGCTTTTGATCAAAAATAAAGAAAGGAACACCTGTGATTCCTAGATCTTGAGCGGTTTTCTCGTCATACCTCACTTCATCAGTAAAATCATCGCTTTTCAGCATAACTTCCACTTCCAACGCATTTAGTCCACTATCCTTACCAATTTGAAGTAAAACCTCATGGTCGGCAATATTTTTACCATCTGTGAAATGAGCCTTAAACAAGTTTTCCTCTACTAAATCCCCCGCGCCATTCTGCTTAGCCATCTGAATAAGACGATGGGCGTCAAAAGAGTTGGCAATTACCGACTGCTCAAAGTTAAAAGTTAAACCTACCTCAGCTGCGGTTTGAGCTACATGTTTATGCGTTTCTACAGACCATTCCCTACTCTTGCCATAGCGTTCGGCTAAGTAATCATAAGCGTTTTTATCCAATATAGTGGTAGCATTCGGATCTAGCTCAAAACTATGCCACTCCACCTCTACTTCGTCTTTGTTCTCAAATTGGGCCAATGCCATTTCAAACTTTCTTTTGCCTATATAACAAAACGGACACCTTACATCCGACCAAATATCAACCTTCATTAATTATGTTCTATTTTGTAAATTGTAGTTTGTTTATAGTTTTCCCCTGGCCTTAAAACGGTATTTGGAAAAGTTGGAATATTAATCGCATTTGGGTGATGTTGTGTTTCTACACAAAACGCCTCATAAGGATGATAATCCTTGCCTTCTTTGCCGCCTTTAACCTCCAGATATTTAGCTGTATAAAAATGAGCTACAGGCTCTGTAGTATAAACTGAGAGTTTTAGTCCACCAGTTTCTTCCGAAGTTTCCGAAGCTAATGTAAGCTCGCCATAAGGCTTATCTAAAACGTAAGTCTGATCATATCCTTCTGTAGGATCCCAATCCCTCCCTATCGCTTTATCACCAAGAAAATCATGTATTGTTCCTTCCACAGGGATTAGTTTCCCTGTAACCACATAATTATCATCTTGCTCCAGATAATTGCTTGCAGGCATTCTATGTATGTGATTTGCTATAGATCCGCCCTGTGGTGCTAGATTAAAATAGCCATGATGGGTAAGGTTTACAGCTGTAGGCGCATCGGTAGTCGCTTTAAAATCTAAAATCAACTCATTTTCATCGGTCAATTTAAAAGTGAGCTGTACAGTTAAGTTCCCAGGAAAATTCTCCTCTCCGTCAGGACTTACATATTGAAGCGTAACACTCGGATCAATTGTAGATAATACTTCCCACATCCTACGGTCAAAACCGACATCACCTCCATGTAAACAATCGCCACCTTGAGCCTGCGAAAGCTGATATGTTGCGCCATCGATGCTAAACCTTCCGTTCTTAATCCGATTGGCATAACGTCCTATTACAGCACCAAAAAAAGGGTAGCTATTTAAATATTCATCGCTTGTATACTGATCTACATCATCAAAACCTAAAACAATATCTTGCTTGTCCCCATTCTTATTGGCAACTACGAATTTGCCAATAATCGCCCCATAATTATATATTTTAACATAGGTGCCATGAATATTTGTCAGTTCTATTGCTAAGACCTCTTTTTCATCAATAAATTTTCCAGTCTTGATCAGCTTTGTTTCCATAAATTGTATATTAGGAGCGTTTGTTATGAACTAACAATACTATCAATACTTTAACTTAAAACCAAAACCAAACATAAAATATTACAATGAAAACGGAATTAATTAGTAAGTTCTTAGAAAAATACGGGCATGAGCCAACTGCAAATTATTTTACCCCTGGTCGTGTAAACCTAATTGGAGAACATATTGATTATAATGGCGGGCTTGTGATGCCTTGTGCAGTAACCCTCGGAACCTGGCTAAGCATGGCTCCTAACGAGGATAATGTAATCAGATTTAAAAGTTTAAACTTTCCAGAAGAGCATGAATTTCCAGTGCAATCCAGCTATACCAAAACTGGCGCAGAATGGTATAATTACCCACTAGGTGTTTTTAATGAAATCATAAAAAAGTATCCATTAACTACAGGTCTGGACTTGTTGTTTTTTGGTAACATCCCTATCGGATCAGGATTATCTTCTTCTGCATCTATTGAAGTAGCAATGGCCTATGCCTTAAATTCTTATTTCAATCTAGGCTACGAAAAAATAGAAATCCCTTTACTTGCACAAAAAGTTGAGAATGAATTTATAGGTGTAAACTGTGGTATCATGGATCAGTTTGCCGTTGCCTTTGGCGAAACTGATAAAGCTATTGTATTGAATTGCGATACGCTTCATTATAAAATTGTTGACTGTAACCTTGGAAACTATAGATTAGCCATTATAAATACCAACAAACCACGTAAACTGGCTGAATCTAAATACAACCAACGTGTTGCGGAATGTCAAACGGCTTTAAAGCAGTTAAACAAAGAGATTTCCTTGAATAACCTTTGTGAACTAAATGCTGATAAATTTGATGAATACAATCACCTGATCACAGACCCAATTGTTTTAAACCGCGCAACGCACGTAGTTAATGAAAATGATCGCGTTAACCAGGCCGCAAAAGCGCTAAACAGTGGTAACTTAACAGAATTTGGTCGTTTAATGTATGCTTCTCACCAATCTTTGAAGGATTTGTATGAAGTTACTGGTGCCGAATTGGATGCTGTAGTTGAATTTTGTTCAGATTACGAACATGTAATTGGTGCACGTATGACGGGTGCTGGATTTGGTGGTTGCGCCATCGCTCTGCTTAAAAAAGGTCAGGAAGATGATTTTACTAAAAAACTAACTGATTTTTATACAGATAGAATTGGTTACGCTCCAACAATCTATATCAGTGAAATTGGTACTGGTGCTTCGGTAATTTAATTTTATTTTTGCGCCATGCAGAAATTAAAATTAGACGACTTGAATCGTGTGAGTATTGAAGAGTTTAAAGAACAGGAAAAGCTTCCGGTAGTTGTAGTGCTTGATAATGTACGCAGTATGCATAATATCGGTTCTGTTTTTAGAACGGGTGATGGTTTTGCTGTAGAAGGAGTTTATTTGTGCGGCATTACTGCACAGCCTCCACACAGAGAAATAGAAAAAACAGCATTAGGCGCAACCCAGTCTGTAAACTGGAAACATTTCGAAACTACACTGGATGCTGTATCCGCTTTAAGAGCTGAAGGTTATAAAATCATAGCTATAGAACAAGCAGCTGGAAGTACCATGTTAAACACTTTCAAGCCCTCTACTGATGAAAAGTATGCTTTAATCTTCGGTAATGAAGTAAATGGCGTAAGTGATGAAGTGATGGCGCAAATTGATCAATGTATTGAAATTCCTCAATTTGGCACAAAGCACTCCTTTAATATCGTGATCTCAGCCGGAATCGTACTTTGGGATTTCTTTGCTAAATTAAGGTTGTAAAATATCAAAGATAAAATGCCCCGATAAACTATCGGGGCATTTCTGTTTATGTCGTTAAAATTTAACTCTTAGCCCTATTCCAAGCTGAAAAATATCATGTATCCTAAGTGCGGATGTATTTTGCAGGTAATTAATGAGATAAAAATCATTTGTATTGGTCTCTATATAAACACCCATTGCACGTATGCCGCTATTTCTTAAGGCTTTCGGTGGTTTTATCTCAAGTTCAGTATTAAAAGAGAGATGTGGCCGTATTGCCTCGGACCAATAATAATAATCTCCCGGATATTGTCCTTTAGGAAAAAGGAAGCCCAGATCCTTGTGAAAAGTATAACTGGCAAAAAATCCAGGATTAAAGGGATACAATTTCCCCCAATCCTTTAAACGAATTTCCCATGGTTTATACGCCAATTTTATGGTGGTGATATGTAGTTCGCCACCCTTGCTTTTGGGTACATATCCATAATGAAAAGACAAATTACCACGTTTATTGCCGAATATCTCATACCCAGCGCCAGCACTTAAATAGCCGATGCTACCGGCATATTGTATAATTGCCTCGTCAGGAATTAGGAATTTAAGCTGCTGCGCATTAACGTTTAAGCCGCTGCCTATCAGCAACAATATAAAAACTACTCTAAATTTAAAATGGTACACGCTCAAAACTTAATTTATTATTTACAATTTGTATAACTAAGAATTCTCTCTTATCCATAGAACTGGTCACGATATACGGAATGCCTGAGTTATCGGGATAAAACACTTCAAAATTGTGCGTGTGGGCATTCAGAGAGGCAAGAAAGCCCGGTGTTTGCGCAAAAGAATTGATATAATCATCTTTCAGCTTACTGTCAAAGTCTATAGAGTTGACTGGTATATGCGAAACTGCTATATAACCTGTAACATCTGGACTTGGCTGCAGCTGGGCTTTCATCCATGGCATATTTGGGACTTGTCCGTTGAAATTATATTCTCGGCTATTTGAATCATGACAAATGAATTTAATACCGCCATAAACAAAGGAATAGTTTAATTCACCAAACATATTCCTGAAAGACTCTTTGCCTCTACCCGTTTCATCATGATTTCCAATCACGGCTATGTAAGGCATGGTCAAATCTTCAAGTGTTCGCGAAATCCACACCATCTCTTTAAGAACACCAAATTCAGTGATATCGCCATTAAGTACTACGAAGTCAATTCCATCTATAGCATTTGCGGCTTTGCAAAGTTTAACTGTTTCATCGCGCGACCTCTGACTGTCCCCTGTTAAAATAAATTTTACTGTATCATCATTTACACCTGTCCCTAATCGCTTTAAATTATTGGCATTTATAACCTTTAATGATACACCATCAAAGGTTTGGTTGGGACTAAATTCAAAATGATTGCAGCTGACTAATATTATACTAATAAAAAAAAGGAAAAATGTTCTCATATACCTGCAAAGCACGCAGTTTAGAAAAAACTATTTGTCAGGCTTAGTTCATACTTATACATTTTGACTTTTCGTAAATAATAGTCAGGATTGTGTTAGCGTAATATTACAAAAAAAGCGCCTGTATCACGATAATGATACAGGCGCTTTGGTTAAAATATGACGATCTATTACGCGTATGGAATGCCGTCTTTTGATGGCAAACTGCTATGTCCCATTAAATACTGATCTACCTTACGTGCAGCTTCCCTGCCTTCAGATATAGCCCATACTACTAATGATTGTCCGCGACGCATGTCACCGGCAGCAAATATTTTAGCAATATTGGTTTGGTATTTACCTTCTTCCGCTTTCACATTACCTCTGTTGTCTATTTCTACACCTAATTTTTCAATTAAGCCTTCTTTTTGTGGATGTAAGAAACCCATGGCCAATAATACCAACTGGCAAGGTAAATCACGCTCAGTACCTGGTTTTTCTTTGAAGTTCAAAGGACGACCAGTAGCATCGATATCCCATTCCACATCAACAACTTTTACCGCTTTAAGGTTTCCGTTCTCGTCTTTGATAAACTCCTTAGTATTTACACCCCAGCCTCTTTCGCAACCTTCTTCATGTGAAGACGTTACTTTAAGCAGCATCGGATAAGTTGGCCAAGGCATATTATCGGTACGACTTTGTGATGGCATCGGCATAATCTCAAACTGAGTTACCGATTTAGCACCCTGACGGTTTGATGTACCAATACAATCAGATCCGGTATCACCACCACCAATTACAATCACATCTTTATCCGTTGCCAAAATATCTTCGCCTTCAACCTTAACGTTTTTAACTCTTTTGTTCTGCTGCTTCAAAAAGTCCATTGCAAAATGTACTCCTTTAGCTTCTCTACCTTTAGCAGGAAGATCACGTGGAATCGTAGAACCACCTGCAAGAATGATCGACTGAAAATCTCTAAGCAAGGTATTCAATTCTACATTTACACCTACATTGGAGTTACATTTAAACACTACACCTTCTTTTTCCATCAGTGCAATACGTCTGGTTACTACATCTTTTTGTAGTTTAAAATCAGGAATACCATAGTTTAACAAGCCACCTGGTGTATCGTCACGTTCGTAAACAACTACCTCATGTCCTGCTTTGTTCAATTGTGCAGCTGCTGCTAGTCCAGCCGGACCAGAGCCAATCACCGCTACCTTTTTACCTGTACGGATTAAAGGTTGTTCGGCTTTGATATATCCTTTACTGAAAGCAATCTCAATAATGTGTTTTTCTATTTCTTCAATAGATACAGGTGATTTGTTGATACCTAACACACATGCAGACTCGCATGGTGCCGGACAAATACGGCCTGTAAACTCAGGAAAGTTATTGGTGCTCAACAAAATAGTTGATGCCAGCTGCCAATCTCCTTTATATACAGCTTCGTTAAATTCTGGTATCACATTACCAAGCGGGCATCCCGACTGGCAAAATGGTACTCCGCAATCCATACATCTTGCTGCTTGTGTATTTACCTGTTCAGCTTCAAAAGCTTCTACAAACTCATTATAATGTTTTAAACGAGCTTTAGCATCTTCTTTTACAGGAGCAGTTCTTTCATACTCTAAAAATCCGGTTACTTTTCCCATTATTATATATTTGAATTATTAGTGATGGTCATTATTATCTTCTTTGTTTGGTGATCTGATTTTGGCTTATACTTTAACTGTTTGCGCTCTTTTTTGCAACACCGCTTTGTATTCTTTAGGGAATACTTTGATAAAGTGTGCAGATTGAGTTGCCCAATCATTTAAGATAAACTTAGCTAAATCACTATTTGTAAGCTGGATATGTCTTTTCAGTAATACATTAATTCTCAGTTCGTCTTGTTCGTCAAGCGGATCAAGATCTACCATTTCCTTATTGCATTTGCTGGCAAAATCACCTGCGGTATTGTAAACCCAGGCTACACCACCGCTCATACCAGCTGCAAAGTTGCTTCCAGTACCGCCAATCACAAGCACTTCACCACCGGTCATGTACTCGCAACCATGGTCGCCCAATCCTTCAACTACCGCAGTAGCACCAGAGTTTCTTACCGCAAAACGCTCACCAGCCTGTCCACGTACAAAAAGCTCACCAGATGTTGCACCATACAGTGCTACGTTACCGATAATAATGTTTTGCTCAGGTACATACTTAGTTTCACTGAAAGGATAGATCGATAATCTAGCTCCAGAAAGTCCTTTCCCAACGTAGTCATTCGCTTCACCTTCCAGTTGTAACGAAATACCTTTAGCTGCAAAAGCACCGAAACTTTGTCCCGCAGAACCTTTAAACTTGAAGTTAATGGTATCATTAGGTAGACCCTGACTCTTATACACCTTAGAAACCTCATTAGAAAGCATGGTACCAATCGCACGGTTCGTGTTTTTCAGCTCAAACTCTTTATATATAGGCTCTTTACTCGCCAATGCTGGTTGTGCAGCTTTAATCAGTTCATGATCCAATACATCAGTCAATCCATGATCCTGTACTTCAGTTTGATATAAGCTCAATCCATTGTCTGGCGCTTTATATAAGATAGCCGACAAATCAAGATCTTTCAATTTCCAGTCAGCTTCTTCAATAGGACGAACACTAAGTGCATCCGCTTGTCCAACCATTTCCTGGATTGTTCTGAAACCAAGCTCAGCCATAGTCTCTCTTAACTCTTCTGCTAAGAAATAGAACAAGTTTACCACATGATCAGCTTCGCCTGTAAATAACTTCCTTAAGTTAGGATCTTGTGTGGCTACACCAACTGGACAAGTATTTAAGTGACACTTACGCATCATGATACAGCCTGCAGTTACCAGCGCAGCAGTAGCTACACCCCATTCTTCAGCACCCAATAAAGTAGCTATCGCGATATCTCTACCAGTTTTAAGCTGACCATCTGTCTGCAATACAACTCTACTACGTAGGCGGTTTTTAACTAAAGTCTGATGCGCTTCAGCTAAACCAAGTTCCCAAGGTAAGCCAGCATGTTGTATAGAGGTTAATGGAGAAGCTCCTGTACCACCATCAAATCCTGATACCAAAATCACATCAGCATGTGCTTTCGCTACACCAGCAGCAATTGTACCTACACCAGCTTTGGAAACCAATTTAACGTTGATTCTAGCTTCGCGGTTAGCATTTTTCAAATCAAAGATCAGCTGTGCCAAATCCTCAATAGAATAGATATCATGGTGCGGTGGCGGAGAAATTAAACCTACACCAGGTGTAGCATGACGAACCTTTCCGATCCAATCATCCACTTTCTCACCAGGTAACTGTCCACCTTCACCAGGCTTAGCACCCTGCGCCATTTTAATCTGTAACTCGTCAGCGTTACTCAGGTAATAACTAGTTACCCCAAAGCGAGCCGAAGCAATCTGCTTAATCGCAGAGCGCATAGAATCGCCATTTGGCAATAGGTCATACCTCAACTCATCTTCACCACCCTCACCGGTATTGCTTTTTCCACCGATACGGTTCATGGCAATCGCTAAAGTTGAGTGTGCTTCGTGAGAAATAGAGCCGAAAGACATAGCTCCCGTAGCAAAACGTTTTAATATACCTTCAATCGGTTCAACTTCTTCCAATGGAACAGCCGGACGATTGTAATTAAATTCAAATAAGCCTCTGATGGTAAACGCCTGATTGGTTTGCTCATTTACCAGTTTAGAGTATTGTTTGTAAACACCATAATCCTTTTTACGGGTCGCATTTTGCAACAAGTGGATAGTTTGTGGGTTAAACAAATGCTGCTCACCTTTACGTTTCCATTTGTAGTTACCACCTGTAGGTAATATTGGGTCTGGGCGATTAGCCAACTTAAATACCCTATTGTGTTTAATTAAAGTTTCTTTAGCGATCTCATCCAATCCTAGTCCACCAATTCTTGATACAGCACCGGTAAAGTAATTGTCTACCACGCTTTTATTTAAGCCAAGAATTTCAAATATCTGCGCACCATGGTAAGATTGTAAAGTAGAGATTCCCATTTTTGAGAAGATCTTTAACAAACCATTATTAGTAGCGTAGATATAGTTCTGAATTAGTTTTTCAGGTTTAACACCTAGCTCGTTTTGGAAACCTGTAATGGTTTCTAAAGCCAGGTAAGGATTTACTGCCGTCGCTCCAAAACCGATTAAAGTTGCAAAGTGATGCACTTCCCAAACGTCGCCAGCTTCAACTACAATACCTACAGCACCTCTGTATCCTTTACGGATCAAGTGATGGTGTACTGTAGAAACAGCCAATAAAGAAGGAATAGCAGCGTGTTCTGAATCCAATGCACGATCTGACAATACAATCACCTGGAAACCATCTTCAACCGCATCAACTGCATAGCGACAAAGTCTATCTAAGCCTTTTGCCAAAGCACCTGGCTTACCATCAGCTCTGAAGTAAGTCTGCAAGGTTTTAGATTGGAATACACCAGTATCAATACTTCTTAGTTTCTCCAGCTCGTGGTTGGTTAAGATTGGGTGTTTAATACCCACACAGTGACACTGTAGGGCGTTTTCTTCCAATATATTACCATTGTTACCCATAAAGCCTGCAAGGCTCATCACCACTTTTTCCCTGATCGGGTCGATTGGTGGATTGGTAACCTGTGCAAATAATTGCTTAAAGTATGAAGATAAATGCTGTGGTTTCTGAGAAAGAACTGCCAATGGAATATCAGTACCCATTGAACCGATTGCCTCTTTAGCATCTCTGGCCATTGGTTTTAAGATCAGATCTACATCTTCTCTGCTATAACCAAATACCTGCTGATACCTAAAAATTGACTCCTGAGATAAACCACTAAATACCAATCTAGGCTCAGGAAGTTCTTCCAGTCTGATTTGATATTGATTGATCCAGTCGCCATAAGGCCTTCTACTACAAACTTGTTGTTTAATTTCTGCATCACTGATGATACGACCTTGCTCCATGTCAACCACAAACATTTTACCAGGGGTTAACCTACCCTTTTCAATGATTCTGCTTTGATCAAGTGCTAAAGCGCCTGCCTCAGAAGCCATAATTACATGGTCATCTTCAGTAATGGCATATCTTTGCGGACGTAAACCGTTTCTATCCAGGGTAGCACCAATTAGGTTACCATCTGTAAAGGAAACTGCTGCCGGTCCATCCCATGGCTCCATTAAAGTAGCATGGAATTTATAGAAAGCTTGTTTCAGTTCGTCCATATCGTCGTTACCGTCCCATGCTTCTGGGATCAGCATCATCAATACATGCGGTAATGAACGGCCTGAGTGCAGTAATAATTCTACTATATTATCTAAACATCCTGAATCTGAGTTCGACTCATCTATAACAGGAAGTAAAATATTTAATTCTTCTGGTGTAAAGTATGGAGAAGCGAAAGACTTAACACTTGCTCTAAACCAGTTTAGGTTACCCTGTAAGGTATTAATCTCACCATTGTGGGCAATGTATCTAAAAGGCTGTGCCAATCTCCATGAAGGGAATGTATTGGTTGCAAAACGGGAATGCACCAATCCAAATGCCGACACTACGCGCTTATCACCTAATTCGGTAAAGTAAGATCTAACTTGTAATGAAGTAAGCTGACCTTTATATACGATGGTTCTGGAAGAAAAAGAAGCGATATAAAATTCGCCATTAATACCTTTTACAGTAGTGTTAATGGTTTTAGACAGGTAGTTTTTGAATACATATAGTTTACGTTCAAAATCTGCACCTGCAGCAATTTCATAAGGACGGGCAATAAACACCTGTTCCATTTCTGGCTCTACAGATAAGGCCATATCGCCAATACCTTCGGTGTTGGTCAGCACCTTTCTAAAGCCTAAGACTTCAAGGTTAAGCTTTTCCGCTGCCCTGTAAATAATCTCTCTGCATTCTTCTCTTGCTTTTACATCTTTCGGTAAAAAAAGCATCCCTACGCCATAATCTCCTGATTCATTTAGACTGAATCCGATTTTAAGACATTCATCGTACAGGAATTCGTGAGGTATCTGTATCATGATACCAGCACCGTCTCCAGTATTGATTTCGGCTCCCACTGCCCCGCGGTGATCAAGATTTTCAAGAATGGTTATCGCGTCCGAAATGATTTGTTGCGACTTTCTGCCCTTAATGTGAGCTACAAATCCGATGCCGCACGCATCATGTTCAAAACGCTGGTCGTATAACCCTTGGTTATCTTGTGTTAATTCCATAAGTTCCGTTTAATAATAGTTTGGTATAGTGTATTTAGGACACTAAGATACGAATAAAAAATGACGAATTATAATATTTATATATTTTTTAGGATATATACAACATATTTAAAATTAATCCCACCTATATTGCGATATTGATAAAATGCAACGATTGAAATTATGACATTAGTAATCCTGTTATTTAGAATTGATTTTCATAAGCTTGCATCAGGCCATCAGATCGCAATATTTGCCGGCTCCTACCTTGATAATTGAATTATAAAACTAGTAAATATAATTTGTTAATTTTTATCCTTTCAATCTATTTACCCTCAATTGATTAGGTCTTTTCTACTAAAAGAACTTAAATATTTATGCATTTTTCTTTGGTAGACTAAACTCTTTTCCTACTTTTGTGGCGGGCAAGTCTTTTACGATCAGCTCCCTTTGAACTCCCCCAGGGCGGGAACGAAGCAAGGGTAGAAGGTTGTAGCGATGCGATAAAAGGTGCTTGCCCATTTTTTACTTTTTTCAATAGAAGTAAATCTGAAACATCCCCCTTATTATTCAATTTTTCTTAAAAGAGCTCAATGTAATTGCCTAATTTAGGCGAAATTATTTGATAGAATTTATACGTTAACCAATTTGCTAATTTAAACAACATGAAATTTTTCATTGATACAGCTAATCTTGACCAGATAAAAGAAGCACAAGACCTTGGTGTTTTAGATGGTGTAACCACTAATCCAAGTCTTATGGCTAAGGAAGGTATTACTGGCGATGCCAATGTAATTGCCCACTATAAAGCGATTTGCGCTATTGTAGATGACAACGTAAGCGCGGAAGTTATTTCAACAACTTATGCGGAAATGATTAAGGAAGGTGAAGCGCTAGCTAAATTAGATCCTAAAATCGTAGTTAAAATCCCTATGATTAAAGATGGCGTAAAGGCAATTAAATATCTATCTTCAAAAGGAATCAGAACCAATTGCACTTTAATCTTCTCTGCTGGACAGGCTTTATTGGCTGCTAAAGCGGGAGCTTCTTATGTTTCTCCTTTTTTAGGTCGTTTAGATGATATTTCTACTGACGGCTTAGTCTTAATTGAAGATATTAGATTGATATTTGACAATTACGGATATCCTACTCAAATCCTTGCAGCTTCTATCCGCGGACCATTGCATATTGTTGCTTGTGCTAAATTGGGTGCTGATGTAATTACAGCTCCTTTGGCAGCGATTACTGCTTTATTGAAACACCCTTTAACTGATAGCGGTTTAGCTACTTTCTTAGCTGACCACGCTAAGGCTTCAGGAAAATAATATTTAAAAACCAATCATAAAAAAACCTTGATGATCATTTCATCAAGGTTTTTTTATGTCTGTGCACGTCATCCTGAGTTTATCTCAGGACCTCGCACCTACTAAGCCGCCTTTCTTTTGCGAGATGCTGAAATAAATTAGCATGACGACCGCTTTAGTAGAAAGTTCAAAACAATCTGTTATTGGTAATTTATTTAAGCATAGCTTCCGACAAGACATCGAATTTATCTCCGGCTAATACTTGCTTTACCAAATCATAATCAATCTGTTCGTCAGGTGCGATTAGAATACCTTTCACTCCTGCCCCATTTGCAGCCTCTACATCGCGTGGCTTGTCACCAATCATAACAGACTGTGCTGGATCAATATTATAGGTTGCAATGGCCTCTAATAGCATTCCTGATTTTGGTTTACGACAATCGCAGTCTCCAGAGACAGTCGGGTGATGCGCACAGTAATAGGCATGAGTAATCAATGCACCTTGGGCTTCAAAACTAGCATATAAGGCTTTGTGCATTTCTGCAAGTGTCTCTTCTGTATAACGTTTTTGTGCAATTCCACCCTGGTTGGTAATGATAATCAAAAGATATCCCTCATCATGTAGCTTTTTTAATGGCGCAATCTGATAGGTTAATATTTCAAAATCTTCCAGTTTGGTAATGTAATCGTTTCTCTCGTGATTCAAAACACCATCACGATCTAGAAATATAGCTTTGTTCATTTTAGTTTTGTTTTCTTACGTATTTAGTCAGAATTACAATTGTCTGTCCCTCAATCTTACCTTCAATCTGATCGGTATTATCTTCTACTAGACGAATGTTCTTTACCACAGTACCTAATTTAGCACTCAATGAAGAACCTTTAACATCTAGCGTTTTTGTTAAAACCACAGCGTTTCCGGTTTCCAACATTTGACCATTGCAATCTTTGTGAACCTCAACAGTGTCACTTCCATCCTCATCAGCACCTGCTTGTGCCCATGCCAAAGTCTCGTCGTCCATATACATCATTTCCAAACTCTCTGTAGCCCAGCTCTCGTCTTTTAAATGATGTAACAAACGCCAGGTTACTACCTGTACGCCTGGAACGGCACTCCAAATACTTGTTCTTAAGCAGTTCAAATGTCTTACATCCAGCCCTTCAGTTTTTTCTATCTGACCCAGGCATTTATCGCAGATTAGGATACAGTTATCTTCAGTTCTGCCTGATTGAGGTAAAACCTCGTATACCTTTAGAGGTCCGGCCGACTGGCATAATTCACATTTGTTTTCGCTTCTATCTAATAATTGTTGTTCCAAAGTAGGTTTTATTTGTTAAAAATCAAGATCGTAAAGTTACCAATTTTAAACGTATGCTGAAAATGATACCCCTGGACAAGCTTATTGAGCCAGCTTCATTTTTACATAGAATGCGGTTCCCTCGTCGGCTGTACTTGTAAACCAAATGTCTCCCCCTTGCTGAACAATAAAGTCTTTACAGAGTACCAGGCCTAGTCCAGTCCCCTTTTCATTCATCGTTCCGTAACTGGAGGCTATGTTTAAGCTAAATATTTCCTCTTGTCGCTCTGCTGAAATACCGATACCATTGTCTTTGATCACTAATACACAGTGATTTTTGTTTACAATAGTATTTACCCAAATCTTGCCGTTTAACTTGGTAAACTTCACCGCATTGTTTAATAAATTACGCAGCACCAGATCAAACATGTTTTCATCGGCAAGAATTGCCACATCTTTATCAATGTCAATAATTAGTGAGATGCTTTTTCTTGATGCCACCTGTTCAAACATGCGTAAAGTAGGCCATACCTGGGTATACAGTACCATAGGCTTCAAATCCATAGGTGCATTATGGAGCTGTTTTTTTGCCCATTCCAACAAATTACCTAACAAGTATTGCGCGTCGGATAAGGAGGCCGATAAGTTTTGCTCTACTTCCGAACGTTCTGCGGCATTTAGCTCCATTTCGTTGAGCAGTTGCAGATATTGCTGTAATGAATTTAATGGCGTACTTAAATCATGAGCAATGATTGAAAAAAGTTTATCCTTCTCCTTGTTCATCAGCTCCAGCTTCACCGCTTTTTCCTCAGCCCTTTCTTTTTGCGCACGATAACTTCTACGCAATTGGATCGTACCTACAGCAATCATTACACTAACCAGAAGGTAGGTAAAGGCAATGTCGGCAAAGCCTTCAGCTCTACTCGAATAATGCTGCTGTATGCTGTCCGGATAAAAGTACTCAACCCCGAGCGCTGCAAATACGGATACTAAATTAAAAATATACCAGAAGGCTAACTTTTTACGTGGAATAATAAGAAATGTCAGGAATACACTCAACACAAACAGTAACATTATACTTCCTGCTGCACCAGCATTATAAAAATACGCTACTGTAATAGCGAAGTTAATCTGAATTACAGATAATATGACGGCCAGTTTGGTCTTGCCTTTGTATCGGCTCAATGCGAATAAGCCAATTTGAACAAACAGAATTACAACCGAAATTAAAGCTGCAAAATGTAGGGAGCTGGCATAATTAAAAATCCCAGTTACAAAAACAGCAAAAATAATAGCAATACTATTGGCATGAAATATACGACCTTCCAATGAAAAGCGTTCTGCATCGCCTACCATTTGGAGCCATTTATTTTCCCACTTAAGCTTTAAATATTTAAACATTAATAATCCCTGCTAACGCCCTGCTTATATTAGGAAAAGAGAGGCGTTGTGAATTACAAATTAAAGCATAAATGTTGTAAATAAGTTAGGGATCTAACTAATTATCCTTCACCTTGATATACTTCTCAGTAATTACCCTGTCTACTCCTGCTGCTTCAACCTTTTCTATTCCTGTTTGTACCAAGGTGTCGTTTTGAATTTTAACCTTAAAATCGAAAGTTTTACCTTCCCAGTTCTTATCATTATAAAAGTCTAAAGACTCTGTATACTGGTCGCCGACCAATTTATATTTTCCACCTCCTGCATCAAAATTATTCTTACCTTCTTTGTTTAGCGTTAAATCATGTCTCAAAAAGGCAAAATGTGTATCATTGATAATTTTGATCATCCGTTGATTTTTAGTGTAATCAGTAAATGATTCTTGCCCATTCTCAACCGTAGTGGCCGACACGAGCTGCCAGGTTCCTTTAATTGCAATGGTTTCGGCTTGTTTTTTTTCGTTTCCAGCTGTGCAGGCCAAAAGCACGGTCGCTGAAAATAGTAGAGCGTGTTTAAACTTCATAGTTAGTTCATAATTAATACATTGTAATTTAATTATTTATGAACTAACTACAAATTAAAAATAAAGTTTTAGTCTTTAAAGCATTAGCGATATATATCGCGCATTCTGAAGTCAAATTGACTCATAATCTGTCGGGTAAGCTCCCGGTATAGCTCATTATAATCTGGTTGGTTATTGTATGCACCATTAATAATTGCACGTTCTTTATCGCCTAAGGCCCTTGAGTCTCCCGTATATTTACCAGTAATCCTTTCCCAGGTATATTGTGCCGGAATCCGATCGGCAGCAATTGTTCTGTGGGTAAAGGCATCTGTAATCCTGTAATCCATTACCGCTCTAGAATTCACGATCCTCCTTGTGGCACGTACGGTAGCCGTTACCGTAATGTTACTCACACTTCCAGCCATTTTATCACTTTTTACAGGAATTTGTTTGGATACTGTATAGGAGTAATTATTACTAGCCAGGTTACTGAACCAGACATCGTACATAGAAAGCTCCATATACTGATCTATTCTTCTGCTACCGGGCTGCCTATCATTTAAGCCGTAGAATTCGTAATAATTGGAATTGCCAATGTTATTTAGATTCCATAAAATATCCCTCTCAAAAAAGCTACCATTGATGTTGTAATGCCCAAAACGCTGATCCAGCTTCGTCACCATCACATTGGTAATCGCAGCTTCATGAGCCAGCTGCTTCTTTTCGATAACATCTTTATAACCGGGAACATAGCTGTCGGCTAGATTTAAGTTGTCATAAGCTTTACGCGCACTTGCACGATCGTTACGTTGCAGCAAAGCTATTCCTCTATTGTAATGCGCTTCTGCCGCGGTCAATGCCGCCTGATTTAACTCTGTGGCATAATTTCGGGGAGTAAAAGCATCAATTTTAAGATTTGCATTTTCGACTGCTTCATACATTTTTCGCAGCGATAAATAGCCGTTGTAGATCCCCGCTAGTCGTTCTCCCTTTCTCCCCTTACCACCTTTTACGGCCATAATATCTTGCTCATACTTTGCTGAGGCCTCCTTATAAGCATCTGGAAGAATTCTTAAAGCATTGGCATCTGAAGGGTTCTTTTTAAGATCACTTATCGCTGCATAAAAAGCTTTGCTGTACTCCCCTTTCTCATATAATTTCTGCGGAGATGCACATGAGGAGAGCAATAATGTAAAGAGTAGTAGTTTAGAGAGAGATTTCATAGGAAGATTTTTTTAAACGTAAATAAAGATAAGAATTTACATTGCGTTTAAAAAAATCGGGTGACAGCAAAATAGATATCCTGAGTACAGGATACCTACAGCGGCATATTTAACTACAAAGTATCCAGTGTAGTTTTAATGGTCTTTTCTAATGCACTTACAATTGACGCTTTGTAAGCGACGAAATTGAGCTGACGATTTTCATCAGAATCACTTTCTCTAAGCGTTTTTTTAGCTTCTTTTATAGCTTGTAATTCATTTGTATACAGATCCATAAAGCTGTCCGCATTTTTATTCTTCAATATTCTCACCGTGTGTGAGTACTTTTCGTAGCTATCTACTAAAATTGCTAAACTTTTCTGATCGTAAGTATTTATACTTGCAATTTTAACTATTAGCTGTTCAAGCTTTCCTCTTTCTTTTGCGTAACCCATAATTGCGGTAAATATACCTGTTCCCAATAAAAACTGCACCATCATCGCTCATCTTTTCCATATTTTTAATCATTTCATCAAAACATTTTGATTCCTGGTATGTTTATATAGCAACTAACTTATTTTTTCTACCATGAAAGCAAAAAATAAAGACCCAAAAAGCACAAGGTCTGAGAAAACAAAAGCGTCTCATAGACCTAGCTATTATTTTCATGCTGATGAGGATTTTCGGGAAGATCGGGATTGGATAAAAAATCAAGCTATGGATGTTGCTGACCAAAAGAAACAGATCAAAGCTCTTCCCTAAACAACAATAAAGGAAGGTGTGTATGGTAGGCTAACTTATTCGTAAGGTTGCGATGTAAAATACTTTCAAAAAAACCATATATTTTGGGAACGGTGATGACCAGATCTGCTTTAATCTTGTCTGCGAATTCCATAATTCCAGTGGCCGTATCTTCATGACTAGTATAATGGTATTCAGGCTCCCCTCCATCCCACAATAGGTGAAGATCAGAGATCTCCTTAATTGTATCAGGATTAAAGCGTGCCCCATCACGATCTACATTTAAGATGTATAAGGTCGCCCCTAGCGCATCAATCAAACCTTTCATAGCAAGAACAGGGGTCGATTCTGATACTCGCCTCAAGTCGCAGGCAAATACGATCTTCTCAATTCTTTTAAAAACGGCCACGGGTGGTACAATTAATAAGGGAGCTAGACAATCATTTGCTAAATCCAAGGTATTGCTACCTATAAGCACTCTTTCCAGCTTACTCTTTCCAGTAATCCCGACTACTACAAGCCCGGCGCGTTGTTGTTGAACTAGCATGTTTACCGCTGTAACCAATGTTCGTTCATCACTTTGAATTTTTATTTCTGTCTTAGGAGATACCAATGGCTGCATCATGTCTTTTAGCTTGGTTAACTTAGTCAAACTGTCCTCCGATGAATCTGCAGTTTTGGAACCAACCGGAGTAAAGCCTGTTGGTGGTAATAAAATAGACTCATAGGAATGATACAGCATCATGTTCGTCGTTTTCAACTGTTTACTCAATGCGGCCGCATACATACATGCGTTCTGCGCTGCGTCCGAGAAATCAGTAAGCACCAACATGTGAGTTACACCCTTAAACTTATCCAGTTGTATTTCAATGGCCGCTTGCAATTCCTGAAATCCAAGATCAGAAATCTTTCTTTCACCACGCTTTACAATCGTCCATACTCCATCTAACGAACGATTCATTAGAATCGGACTAGGCTCGTTTGTTACCATTTCCACCTTAAATTGACGGTAATGGTCAAATGCAGTGACAATAGCGCTTAAATCAAGACAACCCGTCGTGAATTTTACAGAAAATGTTTCCATTATATGATCTCCTTAATGAGAATTAAAATCCTCTATGTAACGAGCGTTAAAAAGATGCAAAAAATCAGACTCATAAATGAAACCCGCTTTTGGTAAAGAACAAATACTGATGACAACAGTTTTATAAAAAAAAACAAACTACTTTTTTTTATAGCTGTTCTTACGATGTGGTTGGAATAAGCCAGCTACAAAAATTGGAGGACACCGAAATGGCATTGGCAAATTCCGCTCCACTTTCTGAACATATTATCCGGCAAATTCACGAGCATGGACCTATATCTTTCCATGATTATATGGAGACTTGTTTGTATCATCCTCAAATGGGGTATTACACATCAAGCCCCGATATCATTGGGGAAAAAGGTGACTTTTATACCAGCGCCACCCTCAGCCCTGTGTTTGGCGTAATGATAGCAAAACAGCTAGAGGAGATGTGGGTGCATATGGGTAGTCCCGCCTTTACCATTGTAGAATATGGTGCGGGTACTGGTGAGCTCTGCAAATCTATCCTTAATCATTTAAAGAACAATGAAAGGATGTACAAAGAGCTGCGCTACTGCATCATAGAGAAGAGCCCGGTAATGTGTGATCAAGAAGCTAAACATTTATCTGAAAAGGTGGAATGGTACAATTCAATTCAAGAAATTAAAGAGGTAAATGGCTGTATCTTATCAAATGAACTTGTCGATAATTTTGCCGTTCACCGCGTAGTGATGCAGCAGGAACTGATGGAAGTGTATGTAAACCACAAAAATGGTTTTGCGGAAACCTTACTCCCAGCTAATCCAGCGCTTAAAAACTACTTATCAGAATTGAATATAGATCTTCCAAGAGGATACTGTACAGAAATTAATTTGGAGGCACTAGACTGGATGGCCGAAATTGCTTCAGCGCTCAACAGCGGTTATGTGCTTACTATCGATTATGGTTTTCAGAATTCAGAGGTGTACAAAGCCAGTAAAAGTCAGGGTACACTTCTCTGTTACCACCAGCACGCAATAAATGATTCTCCGTATGAGCATATTGGCGAACAAGACATGACTTGCCATATTAATTTTTCTGCCTTAGCACATTGGGGAGCAAAAGACGGATTAGCAACATGCGGACTTACCAATCAAGGATATTTTTTAATGTCATTTGGCTTTAGAGAACACCTGGTCAAATCTTTGGCCGAAGAAAAAGATGTTCTCCGTGCTGCGGCACAAGTCGCAGCCATAAGTCATACCCTTTTACTGGATATGGGGAGTAAGTACAAGGTGCTTATCCAGCAAAAGGGCGTAAAGCCAGAGAAACTGTCCGGACTTGCCTATTGCATTTAATATGCGATGCTATTTGTCGCATATCACCCCTTAAATTGTCGATTATACAATCAGGAATGGTTGTAAACAACAGTAACTTAGTGTAGATAAAATACAAAAACTTAAAGCTTAACAGTTATGAAAAATTCCATTTATCCTTGTCTAACTATCCGAGGTAAAATTGTAGAAGCAGCGGATTTTTATATCCAAACTTTTGGAGAAGGGAAAATCAATCAAACCTCATCATTTGTTATACAAATTGAATTGAGCGGAGAAAAATTCATGTTACTTAACGATGGACCGTCTACAGATCCTAATCCCGCCATTTCATTTATGGTTATCTGTGAATCTGCAGAAGAAACAGAAAAATACTGGAATAAATTGATTGAAGGCGGAAGTATACTTATGCCATTGGACAGCTATGATTGGAGTCCTAAATATGGTTGGGTGCAAGATAAATACGGGGTATCCTGGCAATTGTACACCGGAGATAAAGCAGATACACCGCAAAAATTCTGTCCCACTTTAATGTTTACAGGTGACAAAGCGGGTCAGGCCGAAAACGCCGTAAATTATTATACACAGTTGTTTCCAAATTCTAGCATCCAAGGCATCATGAAATACGCTGAAGGCGATAAAGAAAGTGTTGATTTTGTGAAACATGCCCAATTTAAAATCAATGATTTCGTAGCGATGGTCATGGACAGCTCAGCCGAACATGGCTTCAGCTTTAATGATGCCATCTCGTTAGTTGTAGAGTGTGAAACGCAGGATGAAATCGACAATTACTGGGACCTGCTAACCGCTAATGGCGGCTATGAAGTTGCTTGTGGTTGGTTAACTGACAAATATGGGGTAAGCTGGCAGATTGTACCAAAATCATTAGGGAAATTGGTTACTGACCCAGCCCGTACACAAAACGTGATGAAGGTAATGATGCAAATGAAAAAACTGGTTATCGCGGATCTGGAGAATGCATAATATATTGCAAACCGCATACCTTATTCAAGAGGTATGCGGTTTGCATTAGCTTCGAGCCACATATCAAAGGATTGCAATTCCGGATTCAACACTTTGGAATATTTCACATCACGCACACCATTACACACTTCATCAAAATCGCGATAAAACTGGAACATATTACCTAAATCATCAGCCCCAGGAAAACCTAAACTCCGATATTGATCAGGGCTGATGTCATTATAGGAAACCTCTGTCGCTAAAGCTTTGGATAATTCCTTAGCCATTTCAGTACAGCTGAGTTGATCACCAGCGATTCCTATCCTTTTGCCAATTAACTCGGGACCCTTTTTAAATATCCCATAAGCACATTTGCCAATATCAGCAGCAGCTATTCCAGCCATTTTCTTATCGCCCATTGGGAATGTGATGGCCAGTTTACCATCTTTATCTTTCTTTGGCCCCATTCCAAAATAAATCAAGTTATCCCAGTAATAAGAAGCCAGCATAAAAGTAACCGGCACTCCAGCGTCAATAAAATACTGATCAGCGGCACCTTTCCCATCAAAATGTGGCACTTTATAATTTCCTTGCAGCGTTGGCATGCTATCGTCATCGAGTGGAACCCACTTTCTTACATCCTCCAGCGTCGACCAAATGACATGTTTTAACCCTGCTTCTTTGGCTGCGGCCGCCATGTTTTTCGCTTCCGCCATTTCCTTTTCCGGAGAAAAATGATCCCAGAAAAATGTAACGAAATAAGCTCCATAGGCACCAGCTAAAGCCCTTTTCATGCTTTCCATATCATCCACATTTCCAGATACAACCTCTGCGCCCATTTTAGCGAGTGCTTTTGCTTTATCAGAATTTGGATCCCTGGTTACTGCGCGAACAGCAAATTCACTGTTACTATCGTTAAGAATTGCATGCGCTAAACCGCCGCCCTGGGCACCTGTTGCTCCAAAAACTACAATAATTTTTTTTTGTGACATGATGTGTTATGATTTGAATCTACATAACAACTGTTTACCTGGAAAGTTTAAACCAATAGATTATACATTATCCTCGCTCCCCGCCCAAGGTTTTAAGGTACTCATCATTGTTTCATCAAGGTATTTTGAATTAAAATGTTCCTCACTAGAATTAATAAACAAAACTGTTCCACCCCCAATGTTATCGATTACTTTATTAACTACTGATTGTGGTACTGCCGGGCATCCTTGGCTTCTACCTAATCTACCTAAAGCAGAAATAGTTTGCGGGCCAACATAATTTGCCCCATGCACCACTATAGCACGTTTTCGCGCATTAGAATTAAAGCCTTCATCCATTCCATCCAACCTTAAGGAACGACCGTGCTTCCCATTATAAGTTTCTCCGGTTATATAAAAACCCAGACTACTTTTGAGGGATTCGCTCGTATTAGAAAAATCTACCGCTTTATCGCCACCACTAGCCTGTCCATGGGCCACCCAGGTATTCAACAATAAAGTTTTTTTATGAAGGTCTATAATCCACAAACGTTTTTCAGTACTCTTCATGTCAAAGTCCGCGATGGTAACCACAGATTTATCTTCGTCGACTTTTCCTAAATTTTTAAGATTAAAGAAGCCTGTAACTGCCTTTTCAAAAACTTCTAGCTTCAAGCCACTAGCTTCCAAATTAACACTATCGTACAATTTACTAATGTAATTGTTGTACAGCGAGTCACTGTTTACGATTTTACTTGGTTGTATTGTTGTTGTTGGTTGTACTTCCGTCCTTTTCACTGATCTCCAGCTGATTGTAGTCAAAGCCAATATAATAACAATTGGCGTCCACAACCCTAAAATGCATTTTCTCATCCTATAGAGTTACTTAGCTTTAAAAAATAAATATGTTTAAGTAAGAGGTTTATGCAGATGTGGTTTTTTAATTGGTTTAAGGTTTAACTTGGGGCAAATGTAACAATTTTATTTCACGTAACTAGCTATATATTTAACAATTACCTTAAGGTGACTTTAAAGTACACGTTGCTTTCCACAACAAATAAGCACTAATTCTCGTCAATAACCTTCAATAGCAACGCTAGATCTTTTTCATTATTATAAAAATGAAAAGCTACCCTTAAGCCTTCGCTACGTGGTAAAGCCAATATTTTGGCATCATTTATTCTTTTTGTCAACTCGATATTCGTTGAAATGTTGAATATTGTTGAATGTGAAGTTCTTTCTGTTACCGATCTGGAAAGAAGCCCTCTATCCATAAAGGCATTTTTCGCAGTTTCAGCTAATGTGTGTAATCGTTTTTCAATAAAATCTAAGCCAAGCCCTTCTAAAAGCGATATAGATTGTTTCAGCGTGCCAAAGTTTAGTGTGTCTAAATGTCCCGGTTCAAAGCAAAGCGATAGTAATTTTCTGTCTTTTAAAAAAGGCTCCTTAGGTAAGGTATAATGCAATCGATCCTGATATAGATATTTATACACCTCTTCCTTAATGAGCACAAATCCATTACCGTAACCGGCAAGCATCCATTTGTAGCCACTGCTGATCAGCACATCTAATCCTGATTCTTGAAAATTAAAATTCTCTGTACCACAAAATTGAGTTCCATCAGCAACAATCAGCATATTCGGATATTCGGCTTTTAATCTTTTTACAAAATTAAGATCGATTTTAATCCCGCTAATGTATTGAACCAAGCTTATGGCCAATACAGATGGTTTAAAGACTTTTATTTTAGCTAATATATTTTGCTCAAGGTCTTCGTTTAGTTCGGCGTATTCACAACTAAACCCTCTACTTTCGACAGGATAATTTACAGAAGGATAATCACTATTGATCAGTAAAAACGTATGATCATTGGACAATCCATCTAAGAAAATATTAAATGCAATAGAAAAATTCTGCACAAGAAAGGTGTTTTCTACCTTACCTTTAAAAAACCGAGATACCTGCTGCCTTACATCCTGTAAAAAGTCAGCTTGCTGTAAGCGAAATTCACTTCCACGTCGCATAAAATCTTCATCATGAGCTCTCCTCCATTCTTGTATGGATTGTGATAAAATACCAGAACTGGCGGTATTGAGGTAGGTATAGCGCTCTAATACTGGGAATTGTGCTGAAATGTCCATATAGCAAATGTAAAAAACTTAAAACTCTTTTCGTTGTTTTTCATGGCGAAGTAAATACTTTCTTCCATTAAAAATCTAAGATCATGAATCAAGAACTCGAAATCATACGTGACCAGCAACAAGAGGTATGGAATAAATTTTCGGCAGGCTGGAAAAAATGGGATACGCTTACCATGGACTTTTTAAAGCCTGTAGGTGATGAAATGATCCGATTACTTAATCCTAAAGGTAATGATATGGTACTCGATATCGCTTCGGGTACTGGCGAACCAGGCTTAACTATTGCATCCATGCTCACAAATGGAAAAGTCACACTCACAGATCTTTCGGCCGACATGCTTGAGATAGCTCGTGAAAATGGAGCTGACAGAGGGATTAAAAACATTGAAACCATTGTTTGTGATGTTTGTGAACTGCCATTTGAAGACCATACATTTGATGTTATAAGTTGTCGATTTGGTTTCATGTTTTTCCCAGATATGCTACTTGCAATTAAGGAAATGGCCCGTGTACTGAAACCTGGGGGAAGAATCGCTACTGCTGTTTGGAATATCCCTGAGAAAAACTTCTGGGTAACGGCCTCCATGGGTGTAATCCGCAAAAATATGGATATACCTGTACCTCCTCCTGAGGCTCCGGGAATGTTTCGCTGTGCCGAAGCGGGCATGATGTCTGATTTATTCAAACAGGCAGGCTTAATAAATATTTCAGAAAAAGAGGTTGCAGGAAAAATGAATTGCGGAACCACGGATACTTACTGGAATCTGATGACTGATGTAGCTGCACCTGTTGTTGCAGCGCTTAGTAAAGCGGATCAGGCTACGAAGGACAAAATAAAAGCTGAAGTATATGAAACAATAAATCAAAAGTACGCTGATGGAGATGTTGTTATTGACTCTAGTGCTATTGTAATTTATGCCGAGAAATGACCTTCCAACTCGTATGCAAAATAAAAAACTAAAAACTGAACAAGGTGTTTGCAATGCGTACTAAATTAAAATACAATGGAAAAAGTAATGGTTTATTTCGACATGCCTGGTGTTTCAGGAGAACAGTATGATCAAGTCTGGAGAGACTTGCGTGAATCAGGCAATCCAACTCCAAAAGGATTGTTACATCATGCAGCTGCACCAACCCCAAATAGTTGGTTGGTTGTTGATGTTTGGGAATCTGAAGATGATTTTAAAGAGTTTGGCAAAACCTTAATGCCAATTCTCGAAAAGAATGGATTTCCAAAAGGTGATCCGGTAATATTGCCGCTTCACAACATGTATGTTAGTTCAGCACTACATGAATATGAATCAAAAATCTAGTTGAAAGCTTTTAACCCTGCATGTTTGGTAAATTAGAACATGTAGGGTTAAAACCTAAGTTGCTAAACCTAAATTACCCCTTGAAGGATACAGTTTTTTATCAGCTGGGCAGTATTTTTAGAATCGGATTTTATCAAAATATTATTGCGGTGTTTCTTTACCGTAAGGGGGCTGATAAATAGCTTTTCACCTATTTCCTCATTATTTAAGCCATTACTAACAAGCTTAATAATATCAATTTCCCTTTTAGAAAACTCCTTTAAATCCCGATCATCTGCCTCCAGGCTTAGATTCATAAATGAAGGTTCGCCATGAAGGCCAATAAGTGATACTTTGTAAGTATTAAAATTACTCAGGTGATCAATACGGGTATTGATATTTAATGATTTACCATAGCCCCCCTGATCATCCATAGTTAACATCAATGCCTGGTGATTGAAAAGTACATATTCTCCATTTTTTAAACGTCCTCTGTAGCAGTAACTAATTTTATACTTCAACAACTTATTTCGTTCAATTTTTTCCAGAAAAAATTTAGTCAGAAATGCCTCCGCTTTAATAACAAACTCCATATCCTCAGGATGTATAGCGCCCAATAAATCATTAAAGCTGGTCTTTCCAGGTTCAAAGTCATGCATATCGTAAAGTGATGGACTGATGTCAGAAATAGACATATCAAAAAAGTCTATCACATAAAAAGAAAAGGGCCCAGTACTTATAATTGAATTTGTCAGGTCACCAAAGGATATTTGATGCGGGGTATTTTCAACTGTTCTATTGGAAAGCCAAACATCATGCAGGCCTTGTATTGCAGGAGTCATAAGATGATTAATTAGATTTAACAAATTAATACATAATTTGTTAAATTGTAAATAAACACACACATAAATTCCAAAGCCGAATCCTAAAATTGTATCAATACTATGATTGGTGGTGACAAATCCGCTGAATCTGCTATATTAGCGCCACCAATCAGACCTCTAAAATGAAACATCCTTATAAAGCGCAGCTCCTACTGAACCTGAAAGCACATTACCAAGAACAATCATGGCGTACAATTACCTTTTTTGATGGCCGTAGGGATGAAATTCTGTTTGTTTTACCAATAAATGAGGATATCAAGAGCGTCTTTGACAACTTACTAGCAGTGCTAACCACTTTGCCGGAAATTGATCATCCTAGTGAACGAACGGTAATTAGCTTTAGCGATGAAAACGGTAATGGCTATTGCTCCAGACTGATCAATCCAAACACTCAGGATGAAATCAATCTGGCATTAATCGGCTATCGCCCGCAACGAAAAGTAAGACCTGAAGAACTTCAGGAGCTGTCCTAATTATTTTAGACAATAATATTGCAACACACCAAAAACCATACTGAGCAGTATTAAATAAACGAAAATAGCATACGCGAAAGATACGAAAATCGCTGTTATGAACCTTGGCTTATTTCATTATTTACACCCTTAAAGAGCCCCGGAAAGCCCTTGCTGCATAGTAAGATTCCGCACCATTGTGATACACAAACACTTTTCCGTAGCGATAATCTGCAAAAATGGCACCACCAAGTTTTCTAATGTCAGCAGGTGTTCTCAACCAACTTGAAGTCTTCGTGTCGAACTTCCCAAATTCCTGCAACGCTCTATATTGTTCTTCCGTTAAAAGTTCAATGCCCATGGCAGCGGCGGTATCTATAACGTTATTTGCTGGTTTATGCTCTTTCCTTGATTCCCAGGCTTCGCGGTCGTAACAAAGGCTTCTGCGACCTTTAGGGCTTTCTGCTGAACAATCATAAAAAATGTATTCGCTGGTATTTTCATCATAACCAACAACGTCTGGCTCACCGCCAGTTACTTCCATTTCATCCAACACCCATAATTTTTCAGGCTTAGCTTCGATCTTTGCCTGTACTTTAGCCCATTCCAAGTCTTTATGGCGATTCATGTTTTTATGAAAGCGCTCTTTCAATGTGTTGAGTAGTTCTTCACTTTGTTCTGCTGACAACACTTTACTATTGTTTTTCATATCGTTTATAATTATACGTTAACTGAAATGGTTTTTCTATCCTCTGGTCTAAAATACCAAGATACAACAGTCAAGACAAGTAATAATACCGGTCCAAAAAAATCTTTAGCACCACCTCCACTGGCCAGGTGAGAAAAAACGGCTCCCGACATCGCAAAAAAGAATCCCGCATACGCCCATTCCTTTAATAAAGGGAATTTAGGAATAAGCACTGCAATCACGCCTAAAATTTTCCAAATCGCTATCATCGTCATAAAATAAAGTGGGTAGCCTAACTGTGTAAATAGTGCTACTTCCTCTTTCATTTTTAATAACTGAACTATTCCAGTTGACACCATGCCTAACGAAAGCCAGAGTGTAGCAATCCAATAGATGATTTTGTTTCTCTTTGTCATAACGTGTTATTTTAATTTGTTTACAATTTCCTGCAATCTGTTATGTGCTATATTTATACCTTGTGCAAAAGGTAGTTTTAGCATTTGATCCCTGAGGGCAACTGATCTATATATCGTATGTATATTGAGTTTGCTAGTGTTCTCAGTAAGGCGTTCAAATTCCAGGAACTCGAGTTGAACGTCAAAAGGCGCATTCTCCATTTCAAATGTTCGTGTGATTTTCCGATTCGGAACAAACTCATGGATCACTCCATTGGCACGAAACGCTACATTTCCTTGTGCATCATTTGTTTCAAATTGCCAGCCACCGTGTTGCTTATTCTCAAGCTTCAGCACTTTAGTCCCCATCCATTGCTCAACAATATCTGGCTCCGCATACGCTTTAAAAAGCAACTCCAATGGCAAATCAAATTCTCTGGTAATCAATAAGTCTTGTCTACCTTCTTCTGCATTGATTTTTGTTTTCCTTTCCATATGATTCTATTTTTCAGATTTGTAATTTTTCATGATGGCTTCTAATTTATTAAATCGATCATCCCACATATTGCGGAATGGCTCAATAAAGTCGGCTACTTCTTTCATCTTTTTTGCATTAATTTCATAGTAAACCTCTCTCCCATTTTGCGCTTGATTCAACAATTCACACTCGGTAAGTATTTGCAAGTGCTTTGAAACGGTCGGTCTTGCGGTATCAAAATTTGAGGCTATAGCGCCTGCTGTCAAAGATTGTGTAGCTACCAACATCAGTATAGCCCTTCTTGTTGGATCTGCTATGGCTTGAAATACATCTCGTCTTAAATTCATTATGTAGCTATTTGACTACAAATATATGTGTAGCTATTTAACTACGCAAATATTTTTTAAAAAAAATGCGAGAACCATATGGATACTAGAGGCTTAACCTATATCCTAAATAAACAAAAGGAATTGTGCCGGCCATCACAATTGTAGTGATCAACAAAGCGTCTTTAGAAAACAACGAAACAATTGCACTTGCTAAAAAGCAAATCCCTAGCTGAATTGTGTTTTGCATAGCAGCTGCCTTTCCAGAATTATGTGGGAATGGTTTTAATGCGGCTGCTACAACTATAGGGTAACATGCTCCATTAACTAAAGCCATTAAACAAAAGGGTATCAATATTATAGTTAATGTAGGCGTAATTGAAATGGTAATTAAATAAAGTGATGCACAACTTATCGAGTATAAGATTAGCAATGTAGGAAGTAGTTTTTTCCCTTCTATTTTAGTTGACAGACTTCTGTATCCATATCCACCGATCAAAAATGCAATGGTTTGTGGGAAAAAACTAAATCCTATTTCACTTTCATTGTATCCAAGCTCTTTCAAAAAGAAAGGACAACCAGTAAGCCATGCAAAAAAGGCTGCTGAGCAGAGGGCATAGATCAATACATTTCCTACGTAACCTTTAGATCTTAACAGTGATAAATAAGTTCTTTCTTCCGTTGAATTAACCGGTTTAGCCGTATGGCTATCTCCTATTTTCTCCTCTTTTATGGTTAAGGTGTAGAGGATTAACAATATTGCAATTAAAGCCAGTGCTATAAATATAGATCTCCATCCAAAATAATTTAGCAAGGAAGCGCCCATTACCGGTGCTAATGCCGGAGATAGCGCCACTAAAGGCATAATTGAGGCGAATATCTTATTTGTTTCTTCTGATGGATATTTCTCGATAACTAAGGCTTGCCAGCATACAGCAGCTGCACAAACACCAATCGCTTGTACTAACCTTAACAGCAATAACACATTTACGCTTTCTGTAAAGAAAATACCTACTGAGGCTATCGTAAAAATGCTCAATCCTATTAGTACTGTTTTGGGTTTACCCGCTTTATCAGATATTGGACCCCATATCAATTGTGCAATGGCATATCCAGCTAAAAATAAACTCATTGTAGCACCTATACTGCTTTTAGTGGAGCCCAAATCCACACGCATTTTGTCAAATGCAGGTAGGTACATGTCGGTGGCTAGTAAACCTATAATGCTTAGTCCGACTAAGTAGATAAAAAATAGAAAACTGTTCTTTTTCTTTAAGATAATCTCGTTATTCATGGTGCTGCAAAGATAATATAAAAGAGAAAACCCGGTCTTTGCAATCAAATTACTCGCGGGTATTGCTGTAATTGTCAATAAACCATTTCAATGCAGGGTTTCTATTGGTATGCTTGTAAGCTACCACTACTTCGGTATTTACGGGGATATCTTTTAATTCGACAAAGGATACTTTTAAGTGCTCATACTGTCTTTTAAGGGATAATGGCAGTATCGATACACCAAGCCCCGCCTCTACTAACTGTAATATAGAATGTACATTATTAGCCTCATGTGTAATGTCAGGACTAAACTGCATGCGTTTGCAAATTTCAAGTAGCTTGTTGTTATAATGAGGTGCAAATTCTTTATTGAAAAATATAAATGGACTCTTTTTTAAAAAGTCGGCCAGTTCTTTATTGCTATTAAATTTTTGTTCTGAAAGCGGGATGACAACAATGAAAGGATCAAAAAATAAGGTCTTAACGATTAGCTTTTCGGAAAGAATCGGCGCCCTTAAAATACCTACATCTAACTTTCCTTGCTCTAATGCCGCTATCTGGGTGATCGTCGGCATTTCAAATAATCCAGTTTTTATATATGGAAATTCCTGGCGCATCGCTTTTAAAATCTCGGCCAGGTCAGATTGATAAACCGAACTGATGTAACCAATCTTTAATTCGCCGCTGGCACTTAAATGAATTTGACGAACTATACTTTTACTTTCTTCCAATTTGGCAAAAATCGCGTCAACCTCGCTTTTGAAATATTTTCCAGCGTCAGTTAAGGTAACCTGTTTGTTGTTGCGTGTAAATAATTGCACTTCTAATTCCTGTTCCAGCTCTTTAATTTGGCGACTTAAGGGCGGCTGTGAAATAAAGAGTTTTGTTGCAGCTTTTGTAAAATGTAATTCTTCTGCAACGGTTTTAAAATATAAAAGATGTCTAAGCTCCATATCTTTAATACCTATTAAGTATCGTCAGTTGATAAAATTGATATTTTTCAAATATGGTAAAAGCGGTTAGTTTTGACAAACGAAAAATGATAAAATATGAAAACAGAATATTCACAAAAGGCGACTAACGATGAGATTAAGTCGCGGTTCGATAATGATGTGGAACGCTTTTCAAATCTTGAATCCGGGCAACAAACCACCGTTGACGCCCCATTAACTATGGAATTATGCACTGAGGCCGCAAAATATATCACTCCACAGGCGAAAGAGTTGCTAGATATAGGTTGCGGCGCGGGTAATTACACTTTGAAAATGCTGAGCAAGATTCCCGAATTAAATTGTACGCTGAATGATTTGAGTATGCCAATGCTTAGCAAAGCTAAAGAAAGGGTGTCTGCAAACACCAAGGGTACGGTGACGACCATACATGACGATATGCGTAACCTTGATCTACCAAATAACCATTTTGATATTGTGTTGGCTGCTGCCACATTCCACCATTTACGTACCGATCAGGACTGGGAACTTGTTTTTACCAAGATATACAATGCACTTAAACCGGGTGGTAGTATTTGGATTTCTGACTTAATTACGCATGACTCAGCGCTGATTAATAAGCTATTTCAAGATAAATACAGGGCATATCTTGAAACGCTTGGTGGTCCGGAATATGCGCAAAAAGTATTTGATTATATTGACTATGAGGACACACCACGTTCTTTAGGCTACCAGCTTAATTTGTTAAGTAAAATAGGATTTAAGGATGTTGAAGTACTCCATAAAAACTCTTGTTTCGCCGCTTTTGGTGGCTTAAAGTAACAATTGGGTAGGAAACTGATTAAATTACTTACTTTTGAATGCTACATAACAGCATTCTGCAAGTCATTTCAAAGTATGAACATCAGTCAAATTTTAAACAAAATTTATCCGCTTCCTTCTGAGACAATAACCGAGATCACTAAATACATCAAGGAAGTTAAATTTGAAAAGGGACATATCCTATTAAGGGCTGACAAAATAGAGAGACATCTATATTTTATAAAAAAAGGTGTGGTAAGAGCTTTTGCCGCTCAGGAAGAAAATGACATCACATTTTGGTTTGGTGAAGAAGGTGAAACTGTCCTTTCCATGAAGAGTTATGTAGAGAATCAGAAATCGTACGAAAATATTGAACTTCTGGAAAATTGCGAACTGTACGAGTTAAACATTGACCACCTGCGGGAGCTTTTTAACAAGGACATACATATCGCCAATTGGGGTAGAAAATTAGCGGAGAAAGAGCTCTTAAAGCTTGAAAAGAGAGTTATCTTAAGAGAATTGCAATCTGCAAAAGAGCGTTATGATGAGTTGTTAAAAAGTACCCCTAGCCTTCTGCAACGCGTTCAACTGAAGTTTATCGCTTCTTATTTAGGAATTACGCCAGTAAGTTTAAGTCGTATCCGCAAAGAAAAATAATTATAGTAAATCATTTTTTTCTATTTTCGGCGCTTAGATACGATTACAAAACACATGAAACTTCTTTTTACCTGTCTTTATTACCTGGAAAATCCTGAGCAATCTATATTGGAGATCAAAAGAACAGATCTTGCTGAAGATGCTGATATCTCAGAAATATTCCGTTGGCTCATCCTGGATAAAAAATCAGCACAAATTCAGTCCTTGACTTTCCGTTCCATGGACTCTTCAGGTGAAGTGCAGGAACGTTTCTTTGAACAGGGTTACCTGAAATTCAATGAACAGAGTGCCACTTATATTGAAAAATTCAATTCGGCGCAACATCAGCTGGATAACCTTAGCCCAGCAAGCCTATCCACACAAATACAAGATATCGTAACAGCTTATCTCCTTTCTTAGAACCTGATGCTGAAACCGATATTCCTTGAAAACGACACCCTACTGATCCACCCCTTCCGTCCTGAAGATTTAGGAAGATTCGAGGACCTCAGCAGCGATATCTTTTCCATTCTGTCGGACGATCAAACCTTGAAGTTTATTCCAGGCAAGCGGCTGAACAGTTTACAGGAAGCGGAATTGTTTTTACAGACCATGGTTATGAATTATCATTCGGGTCACAATTACATTCACTTCATTACGCATAAACAACTAGACAAAGTAATTGGTATCATTGATCTGATCTCTCCGGAGGTAGCCAGGCAACATTATCAAATGGATCACTATCCTTTTTTTATTGAATTTTACTTGAGTGGCTTTGCTAGTGGCTGCTATATCATGACTGAAATCCTACCGCAATTGATTGACAACCTATCTGACCAAGGGATTTCTAAAATCGGAGCAGTAGTCAACCGAAAAAACATTGCAGCAAGGAAGGTGCTTGAAAAGGCTAACTTCAGGTACAAAGCCAAATTTGATATGCTTCAGGATCTATATGAAACTACAACCCCATGATATCTGGCGAGACTGCCCCGCCTGAATAGATGGCAAAGAATTCCTTTTTGTAAACCTCACCAATGGGAAGTTCATTTTCCCCCAGATAAATAGTATGGTGATCAAAAGACTCGATATAATTTTTATTTACTATGTAGGATTTACTTACCCGCAAAAACGTATCCCCTGGAATTTTTTGATGAAAGGTTTTTAAATTCATTGCAGTAATCAACTTCTGATTACTTGTATGGATTACTACATAATCTTTCAAACCTTCAACAAACCTGATATCAACAAATTTGATTCGGTGAAACCTTCTGTCAGATTTAATCAACAGAAAATCTGCAGTACTACCTTCAACGGTATTCTTTTCAGGACTATCCGATAACAATCCCTGATATGCCTCTGCCTTTCTTATGGCATTGCTTAGCCTCGATTTATCTATTGGTTTGAGCAGATAGTCAATAGCATCCAATTCATAGCTTTTTAAAGCATACTGCGGGTAAGCTGTCGTGAAGATGACCATTGTCGATCCTGGCAATTGCGTAGCAAACTCAAGTCCGGTTACCATCGGCATTTCAATATCCATAAAAATCAGATCGATCTGATTTAATCTCAAGAAGTCAAGCGCCATTCGGGCATTGGAAAAATCCCCCAATATTTCAGTATTGGATACCTCCTTTATCAAGGCCTTCATTTCGGCTCTGGCCAGGGGTTCGTCATCTACAATGATACAGTTCATAAGGGTAAAATTAAGGTAACGGTAAACTGGTTTTCTGTGGAATTCACAGTCAAAGAATAATTCTCTTGGTACAATAACTCAAGCCTACGTTTAATGTTCAACAGTCCTAACCCACTGTTTTTTTGATCTGATAAAATAAAATGAGGATCTTTTGAGTTCGTACAAGAGAAATGAAGCTGATTTCCAAAAAGTACTATTTTGATACCAATATGAGATTGATTGCCACTGATATCCACACTATGTTTGACCGCGTTTTCTACAAAAGTGGTAAATAAGTTAGGGGGCACAAAAATACCATTCAGTAATCCTGGTGTATCTGGGGTACTAACGTCAATAAGGAGATGATCTCTCCTAAGCATTTCAAGGTTAAGGAAGTTCGATAAAAAAGTGATTTCAGAGTTCAATAATGTTTGCTCTTCATTGTTCTCGTAAATCTGGTAACGTAGAAATTCAGACAGTTTCATAATCACAAGATTAGCTTTATCAGGATCGGTTCGTATCAGTGCTTTTATGCCGTTCAACATATTAAAGAGGAAGTGCGGATTGATCTGGTTTTTTAACTCATTGAGTTCCATCCTTAGGGTAATATTCTTCAACTCGGCAATTCGGTCATTATCTCTGGTCCAACGTTGAAATAATTTAATCATGGTGGTAATCAGAACAATCGACACCGTTATAAAAAAGCCCTCAAAAAAGCCCCTATAGTTAACAGCCTGCGGAATCTCACCTGAAATCAGATAGGCATGAAACAAAGCAGCCATGAAAGTCAGACTAAGGAATACCAAAAGCGAAAGAAGAACCAGATACAATAAATGTCTACCCCTAAAGAAGAAAACGGGAACCAAAAAGTACATATTGATATAGCATATTGTGATCAACACTCCGTAGACACAGAACAATCTATAATACTTTAAAGGTTCGGGATATCCAACCTGCCAATTGGAATAAGAGATTACAACCAGGCTTGCCACTAAAAATACAACATGACGTAAGATCCTGTACCGATCATCAATAATAAACTGCAGGAGATTTGTATTCTTCAGTTCAAGCTCTGGTTTCATTTCAATTTTTTATGGTTAGCAAAGATAGCACTATGCCAAAGCCTCATTAGCAAAATTATACCAAACAAACCCTTTATTATACCAAATTCAGGATATGTCAATTTTAGTATAATAACTAAGCGCTTTGGTATAAAAACAAAAATACGCATTCACATTATACATTTCTTTGCATTCAATTCACCATCAGAATCTTAATAGAACACATGAATAGGATAAAAAGTACAATGACGGTATTCGGCATGCTGATCATATCAGCAAAGTGCTTCTCTCAGGTTACAGATAGTATCCCGAAGAAGGCAGAAGATAGTTTGAGTATACGAAAACGAGTAGTTGCATTTGCTGCTGATAAGTTTGCCATAGCCCGGCCCTTAAATTTCGAGTTCAGTAATACTGCCCCGTATCATTACAAGTCAAAAAAGCAAGATAATATCTCCCCAGGCGGCGAAGTAACCAGCTTTCAGCAGGTGAAATTGAGCGCCAACATCAATTTGATTAAAAAAAAGACATGGCTTTTGAGTACTACTATGGGCTACAGATTCACTTCGGTGGCAACAGATGTTACTAAAACTGGCACAACAGATCAGATCACCATGGATAATGATTTTTATTACCTGTTTTCATCTCTGAACCTGAGCTATTTTTCCTCTTTATTCGGAAAGCGGGTAATTTATAACTCGAGTGTCGTGGTAGATGGCAGTGATAAACATTTCGAAAGGGTAAAAGGCTTGTTTGCCGGCGTAATGGTATTAAAAGCCAATCAAAAGACCAAGATGACAGCAGGATTCATGGTTAACATTGATCCGGGTGCAGTAACTCCATTCATCCCTATATTCTCTTATGAACATAAATTCAATAATGGCTTAATCGCTGATATTTTCCTCCCCCGAAGCATACAGCTAAGAAAGTTTGTTTTTAACAGCGGCAGAATTTCATTGGGCACTGAATTGGATGGAACCTCATTTTACCTATACAATTTAGACGGTACTTCTCAAAAATATGAATACAGGCAACTGGATATCAATTCAGGACTGACCTATGAACATGTAATTGCAAAACACTTTATGCTTACGGCAAAAAGTGGGGTAAAAGTTACACCTACGGGTAGGATATTTAAAAAAGAGGAGGCATTTCAGAAGCCTGTTTATCAAGTAACTCCTGATCCGGCATTTTACTTCAATATAGGCATCTCGTTTAATCCTTTTTCTTTACTGGGGAAGAAGAATTAGCGCATATCAAAACCAATAAGCATGGTAGCAATTTTCAAAACAAATGTCAAACACCCAGCAGCTGCAATGAACGTCATAACCGAGCTGTTGTTTAGATATCCAGCATTCAAGATCTCTATCGACCTGGAGGATGTAGACAAAATACTCAGAGTTGAAGGGAATTTTTTCCATGAAGAAGATATTATCTTTTCCCTTTTGAACAATGGTTATATCTGCATCCACCTCCCCCATGACATCAATAATTGATCAATTTAGAGGAAACGGCCTCATGATAAATGATGGTGTGTTTTTTTTATAATATCTTTCAATACCATATCCAGCTCTTCTGAGGATGCCTTCAAATGTGGGATCAGCTCTTTTACACTCATTAAATCGATATCATGCAAATTGATTAAAGAAACAAGTCCCAGTATTTTTGACAGGGGGCTTCGGATTTTATGAGACTGAATCCATGATATTTCCCGCAAACGCGAGTTTTGTTCTTCGATCGCCCTAATACGACTAACCCGTGCTGTGATATCCTGCATGGACCCTATCATTCTTATTGGCTGGCCCAACTGATCAAACAGGATAAAGGCCCTGTCCTGAACAAACTTATAGGATCCATCCGCACAACGGAACCTGTAATCAATTTTTATCCTCTGTTTTTTGTTCTTAATCAGAAAATCTACCTTTTTAATCACATCTTCCAGATCTTCTGGGTGAACATGGCTCCTCCACCACTCTTCGGTACTGGAAGTCTTTTTATGACCAAATATCCCTGCGATTCCACGATTCCAGATCATCTCTCCGGTAAGGATATTCCAGTCCCATATCGCATCACTCGTTGCCTTCGATACAATGTTAAAGCGTTCAATACTTTCCTCCATCGCCTGTTTGGCCCGCATCTCCGCTGTGCGGTCAATAATCATCACCAGCCGAGCACTTTTACCTTCAAACAAAACGTTGTTTCCTTCTACACATACGTAGATCATATCACCATTCTTTTTTATATGCCGTACGATACTTTTATCAAACAAACCGATGCTATCTTCCTTAGTAAGGATATCAAAAAGGCAGTCCATATCTTCCTCCGGCCGTACATCCAGAATTGTCATTTCCATAAATTCGGCCCTGTTATATCCATAATGCTGGATCGCTGCCTCGTTTATATTCAGAAACTGCAGGCTGTTCAGATCATACACCCATTGGGGTACAGGACTTAAGTTAAATAGCTCAATATATTTTTGCTTTTCCTTCTCCAGTTTAATTACTGAATTTCTTCTTTCTGTGATGTCTTTAAAATAAATAGATAACCCGGTTCCTGATGGATAGGCGGCAACTTCTATCCATATTTGATGTGGCGGAAAAAACTCCTCAAAATGCACGGCTATATTATTATCCATAGCCCGGTGGTATTCCGTATAAAATTTTAAAGGAATAGCGTCATGGTATACCTCCCATAAATTCTGGCCAATAATCTTGTGCCTGGGCATCAATAATAATTTTTCTGCTTCTTTGTTCCAATAGGTCACGGTCCACTCACTGTCCACCTCAAAAAAGGCATCGGTAAAACTCTCCAGGATATTGGCTATTCGCTTTTGATAATTTAGTAATTGTTGCTCAGAACTTAAATCGTTAAGTTTTTTATTTTGGTGCTCGCTCATAGGTAGTGGATTGCGTTATATTAAATAAGAGGTTATTGACCAGTGTACCATCTACACTACGTAAAATGGTAAAACCTATTGATCCGGGTGTAGCAATTAGATTCAACTTTTCCAATTGACCCTGATCAATTTTAGCGGAATATTTCCCCGGAAAAAAGCCCAGGTAAGAAAAATAACCATCTGCTTCCGAAACGGTTTGCGCGATTTTTACGAATCGCTCGTTGTAAAAATTAATTGTTACCCCACCCTGACCTTTGTCTTCTCCTTGTTCCTTTAAAATAACTCTGCCCGACGCTTCCCCATATACCACAACAGGAATGGCTATATTCTTCACATAGTTAGGGTCGATAACAACGTTGTAATTCTTTTTAGGAAGTTTCCACGCCAACCGATCAAATCCGGAGGAATCCAGCTCAAGATTATAATTTGTATAAGCTTCGAGGTCAGTAATGCGGATAGTGGTGTCGCGGATGGATTGTGATATGCGACCGCCATTTATCCTTATTTTCAAGCCCTGAACCCGCGGTTCAGTCTTGTCTTGCCGGTTATTACCATTCAGGTCCAGATAAGGAATTAACAATATCGCACCCTGGCCAATACTGGAATGGTTATTGAAATTCGTAAAGCCGGTTTTCCCGTCATGGATCAAACTGCCGCTTACAGCCTGAAGCAGTCTGACTTCGTCATTGCTCTTTCTTACAGATAGCCGGGTTAGTGCAAAGGAGAAATCATAACGCAAGCTGAGTTCAATATTGTTGACATCACTACTGAAATTCCGCTCATAAGATGCATTTATATAGCCGTTCTTGAATACCCGTTTTTCAATTTCTGTTTTTATAGCCATAAAACTTTTGTCAACATAATTAAATTGTGCCTGCTGTGTAATCAATAGTGTTTTTAGTCTGGTCGACAAAGAAAAATTACTGAACACATCAGCATTTGTTCCTTTCAGAAAATATGAGTAGGTACTTACACTTCCATTGTAGTTCCCCAAGGAAGCGGATAACATCCATTCAGCAGTCGTGTATTTTGTATTTGGGAGCAGGATCTGCTGAAATGTTAACCTTGTATAGGCTGAAAAACTACGGCCTCGAATTGGAAAGGAAAGGATTGCTTTTCTGTCTTCCTCAAAAGTATTGTTAATGGCCGTTTGCCCTTTTTTGTACCAGGTGCTGTTTAGTTCCAACTGTAAACCTGATGGCAGATTGTAACTTAATACAGCTTTAGATCGTACATTATGATCGTACTCTCCGGATGCCAGCAAATTGGGCAGCAGACGTACAGAAGTATTGATGAAAGGGATTTTAGTGCCTGAAGTTATAGAAGAAAGATACTCAATACCGCCGCCGACAGTCACATTTCGACTAATTCCGTAATTACTACTAAAACGGGCAAAACGGGTACGCTTTGTATCCTCCACCATGCCCGTGCTGGCAAAGTACTCAAATTCATTTTTCGGCAAAAAATTGAAAGGTATATTAATATTCTGTTCCGTTGAACGTTCCTCTCCATAGGGTCCATAAAAGCGCAATTTTATCACTGTATTTCCATATACAAGCGGTACATTAAAGGTATAAAAACCTGAGGCATCTGCTTTCACATAATTGATCAGGACTCCGTTAACATACAGTTCAACTGTCCAGTTTGGTTCTGTATTGTTACTTAAAGTATAGGTCCCGAACGAGCGCCTGTAAGTAGTAGCTGCGTTGGTCACCTGGATACCGATAATTGGCGCGTAAATAGAAGCGATAGATCGCCCCTGGATTTTCCCCGCAAGGAACTGTTTCGCAAAAGAACGGTTATTGTCTACATATCGCCATAAATAATATTGCTGGCGCGGATTTAATTTTTCATTGTTATGATAATTGAGCACAACATTCGTCTCGCCCCCGGCAAGCATCCCCCCAAGGCCAAGGCTAACCCTCGCGTCCTTTGGTGTATTCTTATTTCCAGCAGAAGTGATGACCGCGTAGTCAGCTGCTCCGAAGTAAAACAAAGGATAATTCCGTCCGATGATAGTATCTGCCTTAAATTCCCCCTTTAACCGGCTTAAATTATTACGCATTTGCTCCAGGCGTAGCTCACGAAGTACAGGTAGCTCCAGATCTGTACTGAGCACAACAGACAAATTGCGAAAATTGAAGGTACAATTCAATCCAAAGATTTCACCGAAGTAATCCGTCCGCAGGTATAGCTCAGTCGCTGTTCTAATCAGATCACCATCTTTAAGCGGATACACTTTATCACGGTAAATAATCTTGTTTTTGGCCAGATCGATAAAAAACTTAGCTTCCGGGTCAATGAATGTTCCGGACACCGAGTCCGGGTTGCCCGAGGTGATATTGAGCTTCAAAAAGGTAAAAATATTTATAACCGGAAGATAAGCGGTTTCACCTTTGATCAACGCCGGGATTTCAGCGGCGCCAACACGCTGTACTTTTAAAAAGATAGATAGTTCTTCATACTCAGGATCTATTTGTGCCTGGGAAATTTGCACATTAAACATACAAAGACCGGTCATTAAGATCATATTTGCCATAAAGCTCCGCATCATTCTTCTAGTCCGTTCCAGGTTAAGGTTGAATAAAAGTCACTGAAAAAGTGCCGCTATAATTGCCAGGCGGATTTGTTAGTGGATTGGTTAAGGTTAAGGTGCCGCCAATCCTGATCTGTGTACGGCCCGGAGAAGTTGCCGTAGCAATAAAAGGACTTCCCGGGTCGGCATTTCCGATGTGAAGATTAATACTTCCCCCATTGCTCCCAGAGAGGGTGACATCCGGTCCGTTTACAATAGTTATGAGCGTCCCCGGCTCTGCGTCAACCTCAAAAATCGCCGGGGAAAAGGAGAAACCCTGACTTGCCTGGATCACACTTCCTGTAGTTGATCGGGAACCATCGGGGTAAATGATCACTGTTCCGCCCGAGCTTCCCTGGTAAAAGGCACCAAAAATAAGTCCTTGTGCTGGGTTAATATAAACCACTACTGGCCGCGGTGGGTTCTCTGGAGCCAATGACAATGCTCTGTTTTTTAGTTGTGCACATACCGAAAATCCACTAAATAAGGCTGCTAGTAAACATATATATCTTTTCATCTTCTTCATTTAAATCATCTGCTACTGATTAATATCTTTTTGCTATGTGTGCCTCTTGGTGTTATAAAACTTACCACGTAGACCACATCTGGGGCCAGTCCGGTAAGTGGGTATTCCCCATTTCCTTCAATTTGTCTTTGCGAAATGACCTGCCCCATGATGTTGCTGATGATCAACTGTCCCCGCTGTGCTGTTAGCAATCTAATCTTTACATACATCGTTCCACCAGATCCATATATGGTATAAATATCCCCATCTGTTTCGTTGGCCCCATTTTTGGCCGTGCAGCGTAAAGAAAACCGGTTTTCAATCGTTCCTTTCTTCAAGGATACTGTGTAAATCGGGTTCCGCTGTAAATCTTGATTAGCGCCTGTTACCGCATCTGTGAGGTAAAGATTTAGGTTCGCCGGCCAATTTTCGAGATTTCTAAGGTTAAATGTAATATTGCCGTCTTTCTCTATCTTTATTCCAAGAGGTATTACTGTGCTTGTATCGAGTTCCGACAGCGCATTGATCACTAATTTGGAGGTGCTTTCAGCTATTGTGTATAAATTTGGAAGTTCTCCATTGTCATTCATCAGCTTAACTGCTTCCAGTTGCTTGTCGAAGCCCTGGGTTGCCTGTCCGTTTGTGTAAACCACAATCGGGTCTGAAGATTGTGCGTGATCTGAAAAATTAGCACTAAACCTGAGCAGCATACGTGGGCTTGAATTCACATTCCTTGCAGTGCTCATGACAGATTTATGAAAAACAGGCGCAAGGTCATTCACTCTTACACTATTATTCATAGCCAGTGTTGAGGTTACGGGATAGGTACCGTCGCTTACATGAACAAAAAAGCCTTGCATAGAGGCGATAACCGGAGCAGCTATGCCATCGCTGGAAATACCATTGACATAAGTACTATAGCCTCCAGTGTATTGACTCACACTTCCTGAGTTAAAGAAATATACCGCATTGTCTATGTTTGTCCTGGTCCATCCACTCGAAGCATCCCAGTTGATTGGTGAAGGGTAAGGGTTTCCGACCAGGTTAAATCCTTTCGTATACAATTGATTATGATTGTATAAAGTAGTGCTTAATGCCCCATTACTTACTGTACCAGCCATGTTCACTGTTTTTGACGAAGTTGATGACCCGAAATCTGCTGCATATCCCTGTAATGGCACCAATGGATTTGAAGGATTGGTGTAAGAAGTAAATCCGCTGCTTACCTTATCCTCTATGTAATTATAAAAGTTGGGAAAGGAGGCATTTAGGTCAACTGTTGCCGCAAAGCTATTTACCGTTGCGTTCTGAAAAGGCGCACTGAAATACTTATATCCGAAGCCGGCGGCAAGGTACCTTTGCATGGTTACACTACCAGTTACACTACCGATACCACTTCCGTCAATCAGGGCGGTTTTAGTCGTCGTTGATGCCAGCTTAAGGTAGCCCGCTGAATTAAACTGCCCAGTACTTACCAGAAGAATATCCGTAAGGTCCAATGAACCGCCTAAAGTTACTCCAGCAGTATTGTTAATCGTTAAGTTCCTGATCCGGTTTCCAGTAAAAGCAGCTCCCGCTATATTTTGCGCAGCTGAACCGTTCATTTCAATCGTTCCGTCACTCACGATAAAACTTCCGTTGTTGCTGATGCTCCCGCCTATTTTTAAGGTCTGGCTGTTGATGTCCAGTGTACCGGCGGTAATAGTCACATTATTCTTAACGATAAGGTCGGAAGACATAAGTGGAACGGTTACATTGCTGCTGGCAAGACTTAAATTATAAATAGGATTGGTTGAGTTGATATCCATGGTCTGTGCCGCGGCTGTTGAAGCATTCCCCATTTTTAGCGTTCCGCCGATAAAGCCGGTTCCGGTGGTGCTAAGGTTTCTGTACCCTAGGTTTTGGCCGGCACTTCCGCCCGCATTTTGAATCACGATGGTTCCCCCAGACATGCCAAATGTAGCGCCCGGTCCATCCATGTTAAAGGGGGCGATACCTGCTGTGGTACTTCCCAAAGTATTTATGGTCATTGTTCCGCCTTGTACATCAAGTGTCCAGGCTTCACTGGGATTACTAATTGCTGATGCCAGGTTAAAATTTCCGCCGGCAATTACAAAATGCGCTGTGCTCTTAGGTAATACATAATTGTTTGCTGTGCTACCCATATTTAATGCACCACCTGTAACTTTAACAAGTCCGGCAACCGTCCAGTTCATGTCAGGTGAATTAATGATTCCTGCGTTTACCCATAAACCGGCAGTAGCAGGTATTAAAAAATTATCTGTTGCAATGTCGGCTGTAAAAGGACTAAGGCTCACCGTTGAACTGTTGAGCTGGAATGAACCGTTACGGAGGGTCAGAAATCCATCTGGGGCAGAGAAATTAGCGGCTGTTACCTCAAGGTAATTGGTATTTAAGGCACCCATGTCCGTAGTGATGCTGTTAAAACTTGTTGTGGTACCTGCTCCTGTTATGGTTTGAACTCCATTTTTATTAAATGTAGTATTACCTGAACTGTTTGCGTCAGGTCTTAGGTTCAGTGTTCCGTTGTTTGTTACATCTCCACTTATTGTTAACAGGTGCGTCGCATCAGAAATGGTGGCCACATTTAGTGTCGCTCCGCTAGCTATTGTTATACCTCCGTCTACAGTAATTTTTTGTACTGTTGTATTCGTTCCGATGCTGACAGTTCCCGACGTTATACTAAGATTGTTGTTAATTGTCGCATCCAAAAGGCTAACTATGCCACCGGAATTTGCTGCATCAAGATTGTAATATGGAATTGTTGTTACAGTTTGATCTGTCGGACCGTTATAACTGATTGTGGAAGCGTTTGCTGCTGTATTTGTTGTAGCGCTTCCTGTAACAGCTAAAGTGCCTGCAATTCCTGTTGTACCAGTATTAAATGTCTTTAACCCTGCATTACTTAAGGTAAGCTGGTTATAATTAAACGCCGGGATAGTTTGTGGTTCGCTGCCATTAAAATTAACCGTGCTTCCCGTTATGGTATAAGTATTGGTGCCTGGGCTAAATGTATTTGCAATGCCAATGGTGCCAGTACCTGCAAGTGTACGGCTTCCTGTTGAGCTGCTGGTCAGGTTATAGTAATTGTATGCCGGAATTGTCTGGGCAGTACCGCCGATAAATCCTACTGTACCATTGCTTACATCAACTGTTCCGGATACTGATGGAAAGGCAGCCGCGGTATTAAATGTTCCGGAATTGAGGCTGAAATCTCCGGATACTGTTAAAGCGTTTCCTGCATTTGTAGTCAATATAAGTCCGGTATTACTGAGCAATAAATTCTTTGTAACCGCAACTACGTTAATGTTTATCGTATTTGCCCCAGTTAATTCCACATTATCAGTAGCGGTAGGTACGCCATCCACGTTCCAGTTCGCCGCATCGCCCCAATTGCTTGTTCCTGCACCGCCATCCCAGGTCTTAATAAAAATGCTCATTTCCCCAATTTGGAATTCAGCAAATTCTGTAAGCCCTGTGGCCTGTATCGTCGTAGATGCTGGAGTTCCGACCATTGGATAAGTCCAGGAGCCACGGGCAAATGCGCTAAACCCGCTAAATCCACCAACAATAAAGGCGCTGGTTGCTACGCCTGCGTCCAGGTCTGCAGCTACAAAATTAAAAGTTACATTATAGGTGGTAAATGCGATTCCGCTATTTTCCAGGGTCCAGAACCGGTTCACGCTTTTGCTTGCATTGATGGTGGAACCGCTGATTTCAGGATGGTCGCCTGAGGTAGTTGAAGCGATCAAATCACCTGCAGTAGTCACACTTGCAAAAGTAAGGGAAACAGGCGTATAACTTATCGTATCACCAATCTCAAAGGTTTTTGTGGTAGGTCCGGTAGCTATGTTTTTCTGCAGCCGGCCATTTATCCAGCCCGTATTCTGAGCGGCACCGGTAATGTTACCTGTAGAAGATTGAGTAAGTACATTGCTGCCGGTCTGAATGTTCCCTGCTGTAAAGTTCAGCGTCCCGTTTACGCCGACATCCGATAAAAGCTGTACTGAGCCGGCAGTTTTGCTGACCGTTAAATTATTGAAGGGAGAAATGCTGTAAATATTCTGTACAGCAGCTCCATTCATGGTAAAGGTAGAAGTATTGCGGTTCAAAGTGCCGTTGTTGGAGATATTACCCGCAATTAAATGAGCATAGCTCCCCGCATTCAGGATGGCCCCGCTATTTATAGTAAGATTATTGGTGATCGTCCATGCGGAGGAAGGTGTGATCCCGGCGGCATTGGTATTGGAAATTACAACATTACGAAATGAGGTAGGGCTACCCGCCAGGGTCGTTGCGCCAGCACCGCCAAAAACTACCGTACCTGTGCTTGAGAAAATACTGCCCATGTTTATAGTGGCAGCTGTTGTTGGAATAAAGTTTAAGGTGCCGCTGCTGGTTATCGTGCCATTATTTGTCAGTGCCCCCAATAAATTATGCGTAGGGTTTCCTCCGGTAAATGAGACACCACTTCCCACCGTGAGCGCGTATAATATAGTCCATCCAACACTCGGGTTTACACCACCAGTGTTATTGATGTTCAAAAAGCCAAATTGAGGAGCAGACGTCGAATTTAAAACCGGTGATACGGTACCGTTAAAATTCACGGTTAGCGCAACCGTGTTCACTGCATTGATCAGGCTTAGCGTCTGCACCACATTTCCGGTAAATGTAGTACTGCCTAAATTGTATAAAATACCACTATTGATGAGGTCGCCGTTCATCGTAATATGGAGGGTTGATCCTCCGTATAAAGCTCCGGTACTCGTAATGTTCAGTAAAGTGTTAAAAGTCGCATCATTTACAATGGTATAGCTTCCTGTAACGGTGGCCTTATGGAAGGTGTTATTTCCTGTTATGTTTTTAGTGGCGCCTGCAAAAAGGACTGTGCTTGCAGATGGGATGTAAGTTCCGCTATTGATCCAGTTGCCATTCACCGTAAGGGTATTGGAGCCGCCATCAAATGTAGCGCCCGTTTCAATGGTCAGATCACCATTAACAGTAATCGGCGTATAGAGTATTTTCAGTCCGGTATCCCTGAAGGTTAAATTTCCGTACACCACACCCGGTAAAAGCAGGTGCTGCGTGCCAGTACCATTGAAAATCACGGTGCTAAGCGGACCTAAAGCGTAATTGGCAAATTTATTAGGTGCATTATCTGCCGAAATAATTAAGGTACCTGCATCTGCGATGATAGCTGTGCCACCGACCACAGTCCTGTTAAAAAAGAAGGATTTGATGTCCAGTGTTCCCGATGTTCCGGTAAGATTCCCTTTTAAGGTCACATCCCCGGTAAGGACAGCGATAGTGCCTACCGGTTTATTTATTTCCAGATTATTGAAGGTAGATGCTGTGATGGTCTGTGTTCCGCCGCCATTAAAAACTGTTTTTGTTCCGGCATCATTATAAGTACCACTGTTCGCCCAGTTGCCTCCGATGTATAAAATGCTGTTATTGTGGAGTGTTGCCCCGGATGAAATGCTCACATTTCCTATAATCGTAGTCGCTGAAAAATTATCCAGTTCCCCGGCGGTTACCGTTAGGTTACCGCCAATACTGAGGGTGTTGTTGATTTCCGCCGCAGCTGCACTTTTGTTAATGGTCAGGTTGTTATAGCTTACCGCACCAATGACCTGGTTGGCTATGCCACTGTAAGTAACAGTTCCCGTGCCGGGGGTAAAGGTTCCGTTCACATAATTATGGTTTACAGAGATGATCAGGTTTCCTGTCCCGCTAAAAACAACATTTGCGCCGCCGGACTGGGTAAGGGAGCCGCCCAGGGTTACGGTTCCTGTACCAATGTTCAGATTGATGGCATGGCCACTTGTTCCGTCGCTCAGGGATAAGTTTCCGTTTACGATGAGGGATTGATTACCGGCGTTGATGGTATGTGTTACATTACTGCTCCAGGTTCCATAGATATCGCCTGAAGTAAGTGAGCCCCCGCTCGCCATAGAAAGGGTTACCGCTTGTGCACTTCCAAAATTTATATTCTTAACATTTACCGTACTGCTAATGGTTGGCTGATTACTGAAAGTTATGGTGCCTAAATTTACAATATCCGTAGCCGATGGCGGTGTTGATGCCGAGCCCTGAACGGTTGTCCAATTGGCGGCGGTATTCCAGTTTGTACTTACGCTGCCGTTCCATTGCACTACATTTGAATTGTCGGAAAGGGTCCAGCGATTGGTAATATCTGGTACGAGCGTTTGCTCCACGTAATTGGCTGTCGCATCATTGGCTGTTTTACCAGAAGCCATCCATGAAGTTCCATTGTAGTGCCATAATCCCATAGTGGACTCATTGCTGCCGTTGAGCTCGGTGTCTTCATAATGCAGGCGGAGCGTAGCGCTGGTATAGGTGCCCGATGAAACGGTAATGGTGTAGAACCTGCTGATCGAGCCACCAAAGGGGAAATCACCCAGGGGGCCAACAACAACGGATACGGTTACACTGTTGATGCCTGAAGGCCCGGAGAAAGTGACCAGATTGTTAGGTCCTTCAAAAGCATAGGCTACACCTGTTGTAAAAACATGGTTTCGCTGAATATTACCCAGTATAATTCCGTTGCCAGTCCTGGTGCCGGTTATGGTAAGGGTATTTGATCCACTAAGCAGGGTACCCAGTGTCATGTTCACCGTCGCCGCAGTTATATTACTTTGCAGGATTACACCAGTAGTCGCTGTGGTATTGTTTACAGTGAGGATATTAAAAGTTGTGGCCCCGGTAATATTAGAGGGTTGATTTCCAAGGAACTGTATGGTACTTGTACCTGCGGTAAAAGTCCCTGAATTATTCCAGTTGCTGTAAATGGAATGTGTAAAGGCACCAGGTATAAATGTGGTATTGGTACCGATGGTAAGGCTGTTATTTATCGTTAAAGCGCCGATAGCGGTTTTGTTGTTTCCGTTAGTAAGGCTAAGGTTGTTATAAGTAATGGCATTGATGTTCTGGGCCCCACTACCGTTAAAATTTACGGTATTAGGTGCCGAAGAGCTGACATCCAGTATGCCTGAAGTAATGGTCAGCACGCTTGCGATCCCCAGCGTAGAACTGGCTGATAATTGCAATGAAGTGCCATTAATGGTTGTATTGAAAAGGTTGGCTGTTCCGCTTAATGTAGCTGTCCCGGTAAATGTTGCCGTTCCAGCTGTCGCAGATAAACTACCATTAACCGAAAGGCTGGAGGAGATCGTAAAATTAGCTGTCGAGGTAATGGTGCCGGCTACAGAAAGTATGCCGAAGCTCATGGTACCTGCGCCAGAAATTGTCTTTGAAGTTCCGCTCATGGTAGTAGCGCCAGTACTTGTTGTAAAGCTTCCACTTACCGATAAATCGCCGGTAATAACCAAGGCCTCAGTCGTGCTTACTGTGCCGCTAATCGTTAGGTTATCAGGTGAAATCCCTGTTCCGCTAATGGTTTTGCTTGTGCCAGTCATTAGGACGGTTCCCCCGGAAAGCTGGCTGAAAGATCCGGATCCTGTAGTCGCAAGGTTTCCTGTTAAGCTGATACTGCCTACCGAAAAGCTAATTAATGAAGCCGCAATAGTAAGGTTATTGAAATTCTGGGTGCCCGCCCCACTTACCGTCTTGCCCGGGCCGGTAAAAGTAATGGTGCCGGTGTTACCATTGAATGTTCCATTGTTTACCCAGTTCCCACCAATGCTGTGTGAAAAGCTGCTGCCATTAAATGTAGTGGAAGCGCCAATAGATACATTTCCGTTGATAGTAATTATTGCTGCGGCAGTAAAAGAAACAGAGGTGCCAGCCGCTAAATTGCTGTTCAGGTTCCCGAGTACGGTTAGTGCTATTGCTGGAAATGTTTTTATGACTGCGCCGCCTGAACTGCTTAGCGTAAGATTTCCATACAATTGGTTCGCCACAGTTTGGGCGGTTCCTGAATATTCTACCGTACTTGCTACCACCAAAGTATTGGCGGTAAAATTAACCGGGTAAGTATTTGTACCCCCGATTTTTAAAGTTGCATTATTGGCTACCATCAGTGTGCCCCCTGCGGTTGCCCTGTTGGCGGTAAAAGTACTGAGATCAAATGCTCCGCTGTTTACAGAAAGGTTACCACTTATACTGATGTTTGTATTTAGGGTAACTGTGCTAGCTGTATTTGCGATGACAAGGTTATTAAAGGTGGTGCTGAATGTGCCTGCAATGACCTGTGCTGTTGTGTTGTTGAAAGTTACAGTTGCTGTCCCTGCTGTAAATGCGGTGGTTGAAACATTATTTGTCCAGTTTCCTTTAATGGTCAGGTTAAAGTTGTTCGCATTTAATGTGCCTGCGGTAAGCAGCAGGTTGTTATTTACGGTAATTGCTGCGGGTAAAAGCAGACCATTGCTGTTGTTCAGCGTTAGATTAAAAAAGGAAGTTATTCCGGAGAAGGTTTGTTGTGCGCCGGTACCATTAAAATTGACCGTTCCCGTGTTCGTAAAGGTTCCGTTATTGGCAAGCGTGCCGGCAACATTAAGTGTGCCTGTACCAGTCAAAGTTACGCTCGCCCCCGTGTTAATGGTCAGGTTTTTAGTGCTTACACTGGTGCTGATATTCGGCATTCTCGTTGCGTTGGCGGCGATGATTACATCTGTGGATGAACCTGGAACTACCCCGTCGCACCAGTTTCCGGCGGTTGCCCAGTCTGTGCTTAGGTTGCCAGTCCACTGCCCTGTGTTACCTGTTGAGGTAACACTGACATACGCTACTGAGGCTACCGCACAGCCGGCTACTGTGGCTTGTACCGTATAAATACCTGCATAGGCGGCCGAAAAGGTTAAACCAGGGTTTTGTAAGGACGAAGTAAAGCCATTTGGGCCAGTCCAGGAATAGGTGGCCCCGGCCACTGTTGTAGCGGTAAGGTTAAGTGTTGTCCCTGCGCAAACGGGTGAATTACTTCCGGCGCCATCCGGCGAATTATATAAAATGCCTACTTCTGTGGAAGACAACTCTTTGTGGTATATTACCGCATCGTCGAGTGTACCCTGGAAATAATAGCTGGAAGGTTCGTTTGGCCAGGTGGATAAATCCGAATACCCGAGGCGCCAGTAGCCGGTGGTCGTTTCGGCGGTGGTCACCGTAGCATCACTGGCCACAAGAACCCCGTCTACATATAATTTTAAACCTCCGGTACCCAGCGTGCTTGTGGCCATGTGCCAGTTTCCGTCATTGTATGAAGCTGTGGTACTGAGGTACTTTTTCACGGCGCCCGGTGCAACGGCAAGGTATAAAGTACCGGCGCTGGTCATGTAAATGAAACGGTCCCTGCTTCCATTTCCACCTGTTTGGAGGCTTGAAAAACCGATTAACGCCCCGCCAACTGTAGTCGTAGTTTTAAACCAGGTGGAGGTGCTCAGCGGTCCCGGGTTTATATAAACATTCGCTGTTGAAATATAATTGCTTGTTCCGTTAAAAATATAGGCTTTGCCTGCAAGGTCGAAACGGTCGGCGGATTGCGTGGGCGTACCGCCCTGAAAAGTTCCGGAATTGTTACCTGTAACATCATTTGCATTTCCTTCTAACTTGTAATAAGCAATGAGACTACTGGAAGGAAGTTGCGAAATTGCCGGGCCTGTGCATGACAAAGTCTGGCTGCCACTAAGTGCGGTACTCATTCCTCCTTCTGTAATGGCATAGACTTTCCAATAATAAGTGGTGCCTGACGTAAGGCCGGATTGAATTGAAGATGTGGCTGCTGCGGCAGTCTGGCTAATAAAAGTGTAGTTTATACCATCCGTTGAGCGATAAATCGCAAAGCCCCTTTCATTTGAAGAGAGATCGGCCCAGTTTAAGGTCATCGCTGTATTTCCAATCGCTGAAAAGCTAAGTGTAGACGGGGCAATTGGGATTGGCGCGGTAAAGGTATATGTTCTGCCAGTGACTCTTTTTGTGGTAACGCTGGCCTCAGTTGTAGAACTTACGCTGGTACCTGCATTATTTACAGACAGGAAATTTCCTGATCCTATTGCGGTGGCGGTAATCCCTATAGAGCCAGAGGGAGAAGCGACCGCAGTGGCATCAGAACGGTAAACAAATTCTACTTTGCCACTTGTTTCATATAGATTTACCTTGAAGGAGCATACTGCACCCGAAGACAGGTAATACCATTTTACATTGAGGTATTGCAAGGTGAATACGCGGTTGCCCACTGCCCCGGTAGTTTTATACGTGACGTTGCTGGTCACTACAACATCCAGGTCATCCCACAGTGGTGCGATAACTGGTCGGGGCGATCCTGCGGTAGACAGACTATTGGTGTACACGTAATCTGTAGGGACACTGCCCATTGAAATCCAGCCGTTGGTACTGGCGGAAATACTGGTGTATCTGGCTCCCATATACCAGAAGTCAAATCCGATTGGTATCAGCGTTGACAAACCATCATCTGTAGATCCTGTCCAGCTCGTCGCACTCGCGCCCGATAAAGCAGTGAAAGTAGCGGTCGTGCCAGTAAAGGTATAATTGGTAACAGATTGAGCAGACAGTTGAAAGCTGAGAAAAATAACTGCAAGACAAGAGGTTATACCCCTGCTAAGTATATTTTTTTTCATTTATTTGAGCGGTTAAATTGCCCTTGTGTGCCTCGGATCTCTTTAAAATAATTTAAGCGAGGATTCCGTAATTATGACCGGCTTCGAATCAGATGAGGTTGTGTATAAGATCTGTAGCTTCCCTTTGCGATAATCAACGCCCGGAGATTTCTCCAGCTTAAATGTAAAGCGCCGTATTTTAATCGGTGTATAGATCGCAAACCCTTTTGCCAGTCCGACGGATGTAATTTTTCCCTGATCGGATATATGATTCACCTTAATGTCTCCATACGCGGAAGCGTTACCTGTTCGATTAAAGGTTAGGCTTAACGAAGGGTAATTCTGGACATTCAGGGTAAACTCAGATTTTGAAATACTGACTGTAGCAGGTGATATACCTACTCTGATGATCACCGGAATGGCAATGCCAAAAGTTGGTACCAAGTGCACGGTCATGGTTTTTGCAAACTTTGCTTCTGGCTTTTGGTCAAGGAGTTTTTCCTTGGCCACCGCTCTAAAATAGAGATGTGACCTGTATTCACCAGGTTTTAGTTCTCCTGTATTGATGACCTGAACTTTTATCGTCTGTGCCTCATTAGGCGCAAGGATCACACTTCGCGGAAAGAACCTGAAATTCTTATCTGCGAAATACTGCCCGGAATCGGGTACTGTGATGAGTTCAAAATTGCCATTTTCGAGCATTCGGTATTGAATGACTGAGACCAGATACTTTGCAGTATCCGCCCCGCTATTGGCGATATTGAGTTCCTGGGTTCTTTTTTTTGCGTCTTCAAAAACTACCCTTCGCGGCATAATGACGAGGTTGCCCTGGGCCATTATGCCGGGTATATAGATAAATTGTGCTGCTATGGTCAGGGCAAATGCCATGAGCATAGGTATTCCAGCCTTGTTATGCATAAGGTGATTTCAATAGGGTATGATGAACGGTTGATGAGACCGTATACTAAGAACGTAAAATTCTAATTATAGTTTACAGTTACGGTGAATGGAGTCGCTGATGTATATGATCCTTCTGCCTGCGAAGCAACTAAATTTAATGTCGCACCAATACTGATCGTTTGTGTGCCGCCTGCCAACAAGCCTTCTGCACTCAATGGGGTACTTGTGAAAGCATTTACAGTCATATTATCTGTACCGCTTGTAATGACTACTGATGTAGGCAGTGTAATGGTGTAGGTATATGCCCCCGATCCTGTAACGGTAAAGGTAGCTGCGCTAACAGAACCATCGTCTGCAGGTAGGGTTACACCGCCTGAAAAGCCGCGTGAGCCATCTGGTGATAAGGTAACTGTACCGACAGCCCCATTTGTAGCGACATTTCCAAAGTCCATATCGTCTACTTTCGCGATACTGATGGGGGTGACAATTGTTGCTGAAGCGTCGGCTTCGGCTGATGCTTGTGCAAATCCGGAAGATGTGAAGCAAAATACGGAAAAAGTAATGCCAGTAGCAATGATTAATCTTTTCATAATGGGGATGATTAAGTGAATGATTATTATTACAATTATATAGTTTAAAGAAAATAGAAATGTCTCTAAAAGAATCAGTGCGGTTACTGGAACGCTCTAAACTATTTGGTAATGAAACAAAGGTAACTAAATAATAACGATTTTTCTATAAAATCATGTATTTATTATTAGTCTGAACAAAATAAAAATTTTTATTCTTTTTATTTAAGCTAATAAAATTTTATAAAAGACAATAAAAAAGTATTTTATTTTTAATTTAAAAACATGATTCGGTTATTAACCCCCAATACTTAACTTTTAGTTAAATTCATTCTACGATTGTCGTGCAATTATTCTTTTTATTTGCGGACAGGACTAAAGGTTAATGTGAATCTTAGTGTATTAGCAAGGGGGTTATTTTGGGATCCTGCAATCATATAAGCCAGATCAAACACAAATGGCTGGTATTTGAAGCCTGCTCCTACTGTAAAATATCGGCGGTCTCCCTTTTGAGGATTTTCATATGAATAGCCACCACGGAGGGCAATTTTTTTATCATAGGTATATTCCAGACCGGTTCCAATACTTAACTCTTTCAATTCTTCACTCCCTCCACCCGGGGCATCGCTAAAAGAACTGAAAATCCCCGTCGGAACGGATACATCTGGATCATGTCCACTTATAATTTTGCCGTCGCTGTCATAAACCGGCTGGCTGGGAACCAGTAGTTTGTTTAGGTCTAGCGCAAAAGTAAACTGATTTAGGTCATTAAAAATAAAAGTGGATGCAGCACCGAACCTGATATTTGCGGGCAGGAAGAACTTATTACCCGCATCATTGTAGCCGATCTTTGTTCCAATATTGGAGATATTTAAACCAAATGCCAGCAGTGCATCGGTTCCAAAAAGGACGGTATGCTTCCTGACATAGGCTGAAGCATCCATTGCAACAGCATTTCCGGCATAACCTGTGCCACCGGAAGAAAGCTGCCCCGACACCAAGTCAGATCTGATGTACCTTAATGCAGTTCCGAGAGAAAACGACTCACCAAATTTTCTCGCATAAGTAACATCAAACGCAAATTCATTTGGGCTATAGGTACCTAAATCCTGCCTATTGGCATCAAAAAGCTGCACCTCGCCCAGTGATAAATATCTTAAAGACGTTCCTACTGTATTTCTTTCATCAATTTTATAATAGGCACTAAGAAAGGCGAGATTGATGCCTGCTTTTAAATTGCTTAGCCAGGGAGAATAGGATACGGACATGCCATAAGGCTGTTCCATATAAGCCAATTTTGAGGGGTTAATTGCTGACGCATTCTGATCTGGCAACGTTGCCGCACCGACATCTCCCATCGCACCTGTCCTCGCGTCAGGTACAATAAGTAAGAAGGGGACACCTGTAATAATATTTGTCCTCGAGCTTCCGTTCGTTTGAACGGTCTGAGCTTTTAATTGTAAGCAGCACAAGACTAAAAGAACACCAGTGACAGAAACGAACAGGAAGATTGGTGTATTCATGCTGAAAATATTGACTTTCAGTTTGCTATACATAATACTAACTTAGTTATAAATTGGCTGTTAATTGTCACGCCACAGTCTTCATTCTGGACAATCGTACCAGCAGTGAAAATTGAAAAGTTTATAGATTTTAACTATCCACCATAGAATTAATTGATTGTGATTATAACATCCAATACCTTAAATTTATAATACTTTTCAATTATCGAAGTATAAAAACGTTCAATACATAATATCTAAAATATGGAAAAAGAATCAAATGACATCAGTAAATGCCCCTTTCATAATGGCAGCATGAAACATAATGTTGGCGGTGGAGGCACCCGGAACAGCGAATGGTGGCCCAACCAGTTAAAACTGAATATTCTTCGCCAACACTCCTCTTTATCCAATCCAATGGGCGAAGATTTTAGTTATGCCGAAGCATTTAAAAGCCTCGACCTGGAGGCCGTAAAAAAAGACCTTCACGTGCTCATGACCGACTCGCAGGACTGGTGGCCCGCAGATTTTGGTCATTATGGTGGTTTATTTATACGGATGGCATGGCATAGCGCCGGGACTTATCGTGTAGGTGATGGTCGTGGTGGTGCCGGCGCAGGTCTACAACGTTTTGCTCCGCTTAACAGCTGGCCGGATAATGTAAGTCTGGATAAAGCTCGCAGATTGCTTTGGCCGATTAAACAAAAATATGGACGTAATATTTCATGGGCCGATCTGATGATTCTTACAGGGAACATCGCATTGGAATCAATGGGTTTTAAAACCTTTGGTTTTGGTGGTGGACGTGAAGATGTATGGGAAGCCGATGAATCAGTATATTGGGGTGCTGAAAAGACCTGGCTGGGTGGCGATCTGCGTTATGCACATGGTTCAGCAGGCGTAGAAGAAGGCCATGGTGTATTGGTCTCAGATGACAATGCCGATGGTGATATCCATTCCCGGAATCTGGAGAAACCGCTTGCGGCCGTGCAAATGGGCTTAATTTACGTGAATCCGGAAGGTCCGGACGGTAATCCAGATCCTATTGCTGCTGCCAAAGACATTCGCGATACATTCGGCCGTATGGCTATGGACGACGCGGAAACGGTTGCCTTAATCGCCGGTGGCCATAGCTTCGGTAAAACCCATGGTGCAGCCTCTGCTGAGCATGTGGGTAAGGAACCGGAAGCAGTGGACGTTGAAATGCAAGGTTTAGGTTGGAGCAATAGCTATGGTTCTGGTAAAGGTCCACATGCAATTACCAGCGGACTGGAAGTGATCTGGACAAAAACACCAACTCAATGGAGCCATAACTTTTTTGAGAACTTGTTTGGCTTTGAATGGGAATTATCTAAAAGTCCAGCTGGTGCCCACCAATGGGTAGCGAAAGATGCAGAAGCTTTTATTCCCGATGCATTTGATAGTTCAAAACAACATCGTCCAACCATGCTGACTACAGATCTTGCTTTAAGATTTGATCCAGCATATGAAAAAATATCTAGGCGCTTTTTTGAAAATCCTGACGCGTTCGCGGATGCTTTTGCACGTGCATGGTATAAATTAACACACAGAGACATGGGACCACGTGAACGTTATCTTGGCCCTGATGTTCCACAAGAAGAGTTGCTATGGCAAGACCCTATTCCTGCTGTAGACCATGTGCTTATTGATGAAAGCGACATTGCAGCATTGAAAACAAAAGTATTAGTTTCGGGCTTAAGTATATCTGAACTGGTTTCTACAGCGTGGGCTTCGGCTTCTACCTTCCGTGGCACAGACAAACGTGGTGGTGCTAATGGCGCACGTATTCGCCTTGCTCCCCAAAAATACTGGCAGGTAAACAATACATCGCAATTGCAGAAGGTGTTAGATGTACTAGAAGGCATTCAAAAGGAATTTAACGCTGCACAGGCAAATGGCAAAAAAGTTTCGATTGCAGATTTGATTGTACTGGCCGGTTGCGCGGGTATTGAAAAAGCAGCTTCGGATGCAGGACAAGCGACTAAGGTTTCTTTTACACCTGGTCGTATGGATGCCTCACAAGAACAAACAGACGTGGAATCATTTGGCTACCTGGAGCCTGTTGCCGATGGTTTCCGTAACTATCGCAAATCGAAAATCCCGGTTTCCACCGAAGAGCTGCTGATTGATAAAGCACATTTGCTTACCCTCACTGCACCTGAGTTAACGGTATTATTGGGGGGCTTGCGTTCACTGAACATTAATTCTGATGGATCTAAACACGGGGTGTTCAGCTCCCGTCCAGGTCAGCTTAGCAATGATTTCTTTGTAAACCTGCTTGATATGAACATCGTTTGGAAAGCCACATCAGTAGATAAAGAAATTTACGAAGGTTCTGACCGTGATACCGGCGAAATAAAATGGACAGGTACTCGTGCCGACCTTGTTTTTGGTTCAAATGCAGAACTCAGAGCGATTGCTGAAGTGTATGGAAGCGCTGATGGTCAAGCCAAATTTACAAATGACTTTGTAGCCGCCTGGACTAAAGTGATGAATCTGGATAGATTTGATTTAAAGTAAATATTGAATTTATGCCCTTTGGGCATAAAAAAGCCGAACTTTTTAGGTTCGGCTTTTTTATGCTAATAATCTGCGAGTGTAGCAGAAATTTCCTTTAAAGTCTTTATACTGAAAGGATGCCTGCCAATAAGCCATCTTTTGATTTCATCTGCATTGATATCCAGGGAGACCGCAAGATCATTTTCTGAAAGGCCTTTATCGGCTAAGGTTTTTTCTGCTTTACTGGCCATGTCCAGATTAAGCTGTGTTAACTCCTCTATAGCAGGATTTCCGCTTTCTTCCAGCCAGATGGATACAAAATCGTTCTCTTCCATTTTATATTTTTCGTAATTATCTAAAGTAATCAGGGCCTTTGGCGCCGTTTGTTCATTTGGGCGGCAAATCTAATGATTACTTCTATAATTACAAATTCGGATTAAAGATAGGCCATCATTGACAATACGAAACTCCAACCCCAATTAAAACTAACTGCAACAATTTGTAATTGATCCATTGATGCGTGATTTCTTGAATATTTTAGGACGATACATGTAAAGAAGAAAAGCCTGTAATCAATTGATTACAGGCTTTTATAAGTCTACTATTTCCTGTGATCCCGATGGGATTCACGCCTGCTGCGAAAACCGTGGGTTAATCATTATCTGGAAGGTTTTGGATTTAGTACTCACCGAATCACTCACCTTTTAATTGTATGTTTTAGTTGTAAATTCATTGTTTTATACGACTATTTGTTTTTGTATTACTGGGGTCATCCGAAGGATTTATATAGCTAATTCCCAGTGGACCGTAAGCGCTAACTTGTGTTTCATAACCTCCAGATTTAGCCCAATGAAAATGAGGTGTATTAGCAGGAAGTACTAACACGCTTCCCGGTGGATATGCTTTTAATTTTGCAGGATCGTACTTTTCTCCAATGCCTATATAAAATATGCCACTAATTACCGTGTATACTCTAGTTTCGGGATGTTTATGAGGCATTAACACCACATTGGAAGGAAGTCTTACCCTCACTACGTAGGGGCCTTCCGTCTTTGGATCGCCTATCAAAACGGCAAGTCGAGCTTCTGGAGGAAATGCTGGAAATGCCGACCATTTGATGTCTTCTGCATAAATATCACCCAGTTTGTCATTCGGTAAACTCTGCGCCTTGGTAGACTGAGCTCCTAGCAATACTAGACTACATAATAGAAATCTGATATAATTTGTCTTTTTCATAATAATTTAATCAATCTAATGCATCTCCTGCAAATCAGGAAGCACAAAGTTCCGAAGTATATTACAATCTATAGTGTGACCTACATCACATTTACAATAAGTTCTTAATTATATAATATACCCAAACGAAGGATATAGAAAATGATTCGATTTGATCTGCTTATTTTTTGAGCAACGGAAAAAAAAACATTTTAAACAGAAAAGGCGCATTTTGATGCGCCTTTTCTGTTTAATCGGTGACCGTCTTTCAGGTCTCTGTGATCCCGCTGGGATTCGAACCCAGGACCACTACATTAAAAGTGTAATGCTCTACCAGCTGAGCTACGGAATCATTTCCTTGTTTGAAGGAGTGCAAAAGTATAAAAATAATGCTTATTTCAATCCTTAACAAGGATTTAATTTCAACTTAACACATAAATCTCTCTTAAAATACTGATTTATAGATTGAAAATTTAATCCTTGTAAGTAAAAATAACTGCTTTAAATGCCTAATTTTAAAAGTATAATATTTTCTTAACCTTTATATACGACTAACACAATGAAAAAACTCTTAATTTTTATTGCCTTATGCCTAGTTGGCGAACTCGCTAGTGCACAAATTTTAAATCCTGTTAAATGGAGTTATGCGGCCAAGCGCTTAAATTCAAAAGAAGCCATAGTTTATCTAAAAGCAACAATCGACAAAGGCTGGCACATCTATTCACAAAATATCGCAGGCGATGGCCCCACCAAAACAGCTTTTTCTTTCCACCCTTCAAAGGACTATGTATTAAATGGTAAGACAATTGAACCTAAACCTATAAGTCATTTTGACAAAATGTTTAATATGAAGATCGGGTACTTTGAAAAGGCTGTAATTTTTCAGCAGAAGATTAATATAAAGTCAAAAGGAAAAATAGCTGTTAAAGGCAAGTTGGAGTTTGGAACATGCGACGACACGCAGTGCTTGCCTCCTCAAGAAATTGAGTTTAGTGTAGGCGTTTAACCAACTACGTTAATAAATCCCTGCAAGTCAAATGATTTGTAGGGATTTATTGATTTTAAACTATAACAATTATTTAGGTTAACAGTTCTGGACTGTTCTTTACGGCTTCCTTGGAAACATTCACGTTTACGGATGAGCTTCCCCAACTTAACTCTGTTATCCATGTTGGTGAGACCAGTACTTTTTTACCCGGGAACCAATGACCTGTATCCACCACCAGAGCGGAAATCTTCCAGTTCTCATCCACCATAAGATCCGACACCTCTCCTATTTCTCCATCTGTAGCATGAATACGGTATCCTTTTATTTCACTCATACTACGTAGATGCGGATCACTGGATTCTTTTTCGTGGCGCAGTAGCGCAATGGCCTCCTCAAAGGGCAGTCTGGACTCCATCATACCCAGCATGCCCATGCCGCCATAAAAACCTATACTGTTGACATTGCCATATGGCCATTGATAGTGATTGTACAAAGTAAGTTCCTGCTGTCGAGATACCGGCATTTCAGTGTCAATATCCGGGCTGTGTTTAACCTGATCCTTTGTCAAGTTAACTGGAAATGACTCATTTTCCCAGTCCGGCTCCTTTAAAGCTGCTGGCGAGATCAAAACCTTACGTTCCAGTAGCCAGCCACCTGTTTTTACGATCAGGTAACGTATCGTCCAGGTTTCATCGTCAAAATAAAACTCATCAACCTTTCCAATTTCCCCGTCAGTTGCCGCCATGGCGAAACCGATCATACTTTTTATATTGCGTTGCATAATACAAGTATTTCTGCTTAAACAATTCTACTATTGATTTGTTTACTTCATAATAGAAAGGAGATGTTTCATGAAGAGAAAAAGAAATTTTGTAATCTCTGGAGTTCTGGTTGTTTTTGCAGGTTTCTTAGTTGATTATGCATGGGGTACGGAAGAAAACTCTTTAAGCGTAGCCTTAATGGTTTTGGCCACTGTACTTTTTTTGACAGGCGCAATCATTTTCGTGTTGAATTTTAAAGAGTAAGGCCACTGCGGACTTTTACCGCGTTTTCTCTGTGAATCTCCAAAACGGGTAAAAACTTACGAGCAAAGTTACTGACTGCTGTGTCTGGACTATTTTTGGCCCCACCAAAAAGTTCAATATCCTTATTGTAGTCCTCGATCATCATTTTCATATATAACTTTTCAAAATAAATGGTTTTCATATTGCTCATTTCCTGCACTTGCTTCAAATCATTTTTAGACAAGGAAATAGGCAGTTTCAGCCCATTAGCTATTGCTAATACTTTTAATGCATCATTCATTTTTTTATGATCTCGAACAACAAGGTTTCCAAAGCTTTTTACCCCAGAATTTTCTGCCTTCTCAACAGCGAGTTTCCCTAATGTAACTTTAAGCATCTCCCTCGAGGCTACCGTTTCGATAAATATGGCAGTTTGTATCTCATTTTCTAGTTTCTGCCTACCATCTATTCTCGATGTATCAACTACATTAGTTCCAGCGCGCTGATCTTTCTGCTGGCAGCTTTCAAAAACGACTACACAAAGGAAAAATACCAACGATAAAATACTGTTCTTCATTATGTTGAAACAAAACCCGCTCGCATTGGTTTAAAATTTTAACCTTTTAATCTAAAAAACTAATATCATGAGCATTGTAAAAGTAATTGAAGTCATTTCCTCATCAGAAAGCGGATTCGAAGATGCAGTAAGAAATGCAGTAACAGAAGTATCTAAGACTATAAAAAACATCGACTCCGTCTATGTCAAAGATTTTAAAGTGCATCTTAAAAACAACCAGATTACATCTTATGGTGTCATTTGCAAGGTGTCTTTCCGTGTAGAATAATTTAATCGCCTCATAGTCAAGGAAAACACAATCCCCTTGACTATGGATATTTACCCCTGCAGCAGTTAATAAGTTAGTATCTTTAGCCCCTACTAAAAGTATAAGAAATAAAATGGCAGAGCAACGCATCCACATTTGGGCAGGAACAACAAATAAAACAGAAGATCAATTTTATAAGTATTTTGACCAAAGCAAGTTCATCAAAGATAACCACAGCTTCAATACGGATGAAAGCTATGCGAGAAACACCCCAGACTTCAATCTCCGCTCCCAATTCGGTAAAGCAATTGACAAACAATACGATTATGATGCAAACTGGATCACAATTTTCTACAGCCGAAAAAGAATCAGCATACAGGCAGCCATCGAAGAATTACCAATCTGGAATGATCAAGCTGAAGTAGACATCTACCAGGCATGTGTTAGCAAAGGAATTTCAACTGCAAATGTCATACTTTGTTATGCCGACGACGAGCTTAGCATGGACAACCCGCTCGAAAATTATAACGACATGATCTATGTTGGCAGCTTTAAGATCCCAAGTTAACTCAACCTCAATAATCTGAGTACCTGGGCTGGCTACTTTTGCTTATCCGAAATCCAGCCCTGGTCAGTTCAGGTAAAATGTGACAAGTAGGTGGATTCCTATTCTTTTGTAACGACTACACTTGCCACAGATTGCCAGTTCCTGATCACCTGATCATAAAATGGTTCATCTGCAGATCCTCCTTTGAAAATGTAAAAGGTTTTTTTGCCATCTTTATAATTGCTTTTAGCTGCTTCCATTTGTCCAGCAGAGATTCCCGTTAACACTTTATTCAAGTCAAAACTGAAAGTAGCCTTATAGTTGTCAGAAGGGTCAATTACGATTTCGTTCACTGAAAGATTTGCCTCAAAAGGAAGCGAGCTTCCGACTATTACACTGTCTATACCACCATAAATGTTTTTAAATGTACCCTTGAAATAAAATGCATAATAATTAAATGCCAATCCGGGAATCAGCGACTTCCGGCATTGTAGTTTAACGGCCACGTCTTTATAAGAACCAGAAGGTAATTTAAATACACCTGCCAGCGCATCCTGACTAAAAATATTCAAATTCTTTTCGACCGTTATTGTCGTATCAAGCAAACTGTTACTTTTTCCGACAAAGGAAATCTTTTCTACATAAACAGTTGCCGAAGACCATGCTACATTTACCGTAGTTGTCGTGTCAACTACACTCAAAACCCCGGTTTTAATACCATTACTTGAAAGTTTTCTGACATTAGAGTTTGAAGTGTTTGCAAAATAGGAAATGTTGCCAAAACCAGTTTTTTCTTGTTCAGAATCGTTATCCTTCTTACAGGATAAAGCGGCTGTACCGATAAGGAGTAATAAACTAATGGAACGGGTTGCGAATAGCGAGCGAGATTTCATAGAAGTCTGAGCGTTAAAATATTTGATCTAAATGTATATAGAATTTTTCAAATACGTATATTAATATGGTGAAATATGTTTGTTGTAAATTCTATTTCTTCCCGAAGAACTATTCCTTTATAATCTCATCATGCCAGGCATACAAGCCAGTCTCTTCAAATACACCACCTTGAAGAAAACGATGTACGAACTCTGCTAAAAAAGCCTCAATTTGCATTGAGGCTTTTGTGATCCCTATGGTTAAATTAGATAGCATGAGAAAGCTTTTAAAGGATAATTTTGGTACATTGTCGGATTCAGATAGAAAAATTGTATTTGAAATTGTAGAAAACTTAACGAAAGGAACAGGTTTGAAATGGTAAAAAAACATGAATTGAACGAAATAGATAATTTTATCTGTAAAGTGTTGAAATCCTTGTTATTTGAGATGGTTCCAGAGTATGCAAAGGGTTATTCCAAGGAAGATGTGTTTCAAGAAGGGATTTATTTTTTCATGAATGATTTTGCCATGGACTTGGGTAGAGAACTCTCTATCGACAATTCCTCCAGCTTTGTGAAGAATGCTTTCAAATACATTAATCTTTTAGGAGAGAGTAATAATTTAGAAATCTTAAATATAGTCACAGTAGGAATTCTTGAAATACTTTACACAACAGAATTTCTGAATAGAAATATGGTGTCTGGCTTACTTTGTGAAAAGCTTAAAATACACTTTAATCGCTTTTCTGATTATTATCAATAAGGATTAGTTTATAAATTATAAGCTCTGGGGACTATTTACAGTCATTTCAAGAAAAAAATAAAGGGCTATACCTAAAGATTTAATGGAATATTTTAAATCATTAAATGGGACCGGAACTGAGTATACTAACGACATCTACAAATTTTATGCAATCGCCTTTTTAATATAAAAGGCTTAGATTTCTCTAAGCCTTTCTGTGATCCCTCTGGGACTCTAACCTTTTGTATCTATTTTTATCTAAATTTAGCCTGATTGATGTTTAAATGTCCTTTTTATCGATTTAAAAGGCGTTTACTATAAAGTAAAATAAATCAAAAAACATTTGAATAAGTCGATTTTTGACAGTAATATTGACAGTAAACAAAAAACACCGTCAGTTATTATGGCTACAGTCAACTTCTATTTAGATAAACCAAACAGGAAAAGCGAACGCCCTATCCTATTAACCTACCTATTAAACGGAAGTAAAATCCGTTTCTCAACCAAGCTCAAAACAACGGATAAAGATTGGAATTCTGAAAAACAGATTGTAAAGAAAAACGGCGCTGATGAAAGCGAGATAAATTTCGCGTTAAATGAGTTCAAGCGTGTAATCTCAAAAGCTGAACTTGACACCAAATTTGAGCCTTCAAGGTTAACCCTTGATTTTATCCGTACCAAATTAGAGGAAGCAACAGGAAAGAAGAAACGTTCATTTACCTTTTATGATGCATTTGACGAGTATATCAAAGAGGCAGAGATAAACAAGACCATTAACTCCAAAAGAATCTATGAGATCACCAGAGACAAGATAAAAGCCTTTGACAGCGATAAAAGATTCCTTTTGAGCTTTGATAATATAGACAGCAAGTTTGAGAGCAAGTTTACGGAGTATCTGATGATAGATTGCGGACTGGTAAATAATACTATCGGCAGGTACATCAAAACAATTAAGTCTTTTATGCACTTCGCAGTAGAGAGAGGATACACCAATAATTACAAGTTTAAGACCTTTAAGGTAATAAAACAGGATGTAGACATTATTTACCTGACAGAAGATGAACTTTTGAAGATTTATAATCTTGAAGGCCTATCTAAAAGTTTGAGCATGGTGAGAGACGCATTTTGCCTCGGCTGTTTTACAGGATTAAGATTTTCGGATTTATTAGATTTACGATTAGCCAATCTTAAGCATAATTTTATTGAGCTTAAATCAAAAAAGACAAGGGATTTTCTGCGAATCCCTTTAAATGATTATGCAAAAGAGATTTTGAATAAACATGAAGGAAAACCGCCAGTTGTGATCAGTAACCAGAAGATGAACGATTACATCAAGGATATTGGCAAGGAAGCTGGAATAAACAGCGCTATTATCTTAACAAAATATCAAGGTGCGACAAAGATTGAGAAGTCTGAACCGAAATACCAGTTTCTTTCCTCTCATACTGCAAGAAGAACTTTTGTAACCCTTTCCTTAGAAAAAGGAATGCGCCCAGAGGTAGTTATGTCAATAACAGGGCATAAAGATTACGCCACATTTAAAAAGTACATCAAACTAACAGAAAACGTTAAGTTATCAGAGATGAACAACGCTTGGAATATTAAACCATAAACGAATGAATGAAATAGAAACAAGAGAGCTATTTAAAACCTATAAAGAAGGTCTGTCCCAATGTTGTGATATTGAGAGATATGATTTTGTATTTCAAGGCTCGCACTTTATGCTTGATGATCAATTTGAAAAGCTAAGCAAAGAGCTTTATAAAAGCATTACTGAAATTAATACACCAGAATCACTCCCCCTTTTAAAGGAATTTATAGATTTCATTTACTATCAACACATGTTAGGTGTTAACTCACCCAGCAAGTACGGAAAGAAAAGTGCAAAGCAGTATTTAAGGGTTTATAATTTTTTGAAGGGACATCTAAATTATTTAGAAACAAAAGGAGGACAGACTTCTAATGCAAAGCAGAGTGTTGAATTTAGAAAGCCTGTATTGTCAGAATACAATAAGCCTGCAATAAACACTAAGCAGGTTTTAATCCTGATGAAGTGTTTTAGGGAGAATAACCTCGTAAACAAAGAAATAACCGATAAGGCATTATCAGAATGCTTTGGAACATTAACTGGTTATAGCGGAGAGCAATTAAGGAAAGACTACACAAAGCTAAATAAGGATGAAATTCAATTTAAGCCTGAGGAATTAGATACATTAAAAGACATCTTAATAAAGATGAGTCAGGATTTATCTAAACTTCCATTAAAATAAGTAAACTAAAATACAGCGAGTTATGATTTTGTCCCCCGACAAGTCCCCCAGAATATTTTGAGAAATGGATGTGTTTTGTGGCTTACAAAAAATAAACACATGAGTTACACAAACACAAAAACATTACGCTTCGAGGAAGCTGAAAGGAATCCCTTAGTATTAATTGACATGGCTACACTTAAATCCATGTTAGATAATGTTATTGGTAATGCCTTGCAAAAGGTAAACTTTAAAGGCGCTGATTTGAAGAATGGTGAGAGCCTTAATGAAAATCCAGATCTAATGGACATGGAAGAAGCCCTTAAATTTCTAAAGGTTTCAAAAGTCACCATTCACAACTGGAAAAAGAAAGGGATTATTAAAAGCCATAAAATGGGTAGAAAGCTATATTTCAAACGCTCAGAGCTTTTGGAAGCGATTAAGAGACAAAAATATTCTTTAAACATTATTTAACTAAGACATGGGGTATTTACCAATGACGCTTGATGAATTCAGGGAAGAATTTACAAAGCTATTTGATCAAAAAGCAGATGAGTTTTTTAAAAGGGTTTTTGGAATGAAAACAGAAGGAAATGACGACGCAGAACAAAGCTTGATGACGACTAATGAAGTGACCGCTTGTTTTGATATCTCCAGAACCACGCTCAATAACTGGATAAGGATGGATAAGATAATCAGCATTAAAAAGGGTAATCAACGCTTTTTTGACAGAGCTTATATAGAGCGATACAAGAAAGTCAACTTCTCATTCAATGAAAAACTGCCAACTTATTACAGTAAGAATGTTTGACGAGGATGTAAAGCAATGATGTAAACTAGTCCCATTGGTGGGACACTTTGGTGTATGTTATAGAACTCCACACCATTATTTTATAATTGAAGCCTCGAGAAATCGAGGCTTTTTTTTTAAAGAAATTTTTTAAGTGTTTTATGAGACCGAATAACCAATGGCCTAAGCCTGCCCACAAATATTGGCTTATCGGCTTCGCCCGATTTAAGGATTTAGCTGAAACAAAGACAAGAGAGTAACTTCTGACAGTACTACAAGCCGTAACGGCAGTAGCAAAGGAAATCCCCAAGAACAAATCTTAGCTCCTTATAGGCCTTTGTTTTTATGTGGTCGGTAATTTCTTCTGCTTTTTTTAAACCTCTTAAAAAGATTAATGAGACTGCTATAGAATAGCATGTTATCTTCATGGTCAGCTGGCTCCGCAACCTGTGCCGCATTGCACACCCATGTACCGTAAAATTTCCACAACCGCATTTTAAATTCATTGAAAGGATATTCCAAACTAAAATAGAATATAGCGCGTATCATTCGTTCTTTTTCGGCTTCGGTTAATTCCTCATAATTTTTTAATTTTTGCTTTTTCATAGTTTCTGTTTATTAATTCGTCTGATTTATAAGCTTACGAAGGCATTGAAGTATTTTATTTTAAGGCTAAACCTCTTGTTATTAACATCATCCAAGTAAATAAACGGCCTAAAGTCCATCGTTTAAATTTTGATCAACAAATATTCATCATTGGGTAACCGTATGTAACCATATTCATAACAGAAAGTACAAACATAGCCCCTATAGTTGTTGTTGCTATGGGTATGGTAATTAAAATTGAAACCTGACGCCATTAACTTACTGCCACTAACCTTTGTTTCTTTGGCAGGATTAAGCTTTCCCAGTATGTCAAGGTTTTTTTTTAAGATGAGGTTAACTGATTTGATCATACCATTGTTTGCTGCCTTTATTTCATTGTTGTAGCTACTTCTACAATGCTCATCACAGAACTTCTTATCAATCCGCCCGTGTAAGAGCTTGCCGCAATCCAAACATAAACGAGTTATCGGAGAGGTCATAGCTTTTTACCTAGCTTTTGTAATTCGCTCAATAAACCTTTAGTGATCATATAGGATAGTACCTTACCTAGTTTGAAGTGGGCATTTGAGCAGTCCTGTACTTCATGATCTATTCTGTTGGTACTTTCGGTCACCAGCAGCAGACAGTAATTACATTGCTGTTTCACTTTTCCTTCATTAAAATAGCTTTGGACTTCTTCCAAAACAGTTTCTTTGGAGAAACAGAAGATTTGTAAGGGTTTAAATTTGAGTACAAGTGATTCTACAAACAAGTTAAAATAAGTAGAATGATTATTTACCCAACAAAAGGTGCGCATTTCCTCATTGACGAGTTGGCTGTACTGAAGGTTTGTTTTACTGCTCATGATTAAATGTTTAACGATGAGCCAAAGGATGCAATGTTAAACCCTCAAAAGGGGGCTGACAACTCACAAACTAATTGCAAAAGAGGCTCTGGTAAACCCGCCTTCACCCAAAATAAATTTAGGTTTCAGCTTCACCATTTCTTTCGAAACGGCTAATCGTGCAAAAAATAAGTAAGCGCCAGCCCCACCTTGACAGCTAGGGACTACAAATGTAGTTATTTGGCGCCACTCACACTCGCACGATTAAAATTTACCAGATTCCTTTCGCGAGGCTCGTTACAACAAAATTATTATTAAATGATGTCCTGTATTTTTACTTCATATCCAAATATATATTTTAATTCAGATTATTCCAAATTTGGAATAATTTAATTTAATAAAATAGCGTCATTTTGTTGATATGGCTGAACAGTATATCGATAAAGAGTCTTTAACAATTATAAGAGAAAAGCTGTGGGCAATTGCTAACGCTAAAAGCATAACGCTGGAAGACATACAGGATAGGACTGGGTTTAGCTATAGTCAGGTTTACAGAATTGTAAGGGGGGATAATAATATGTCTGTTAGTGGTTTAATCGCTGTTTGTAAAGCTCTGGAAACCCAATTAGTCGAGGTTGTTGCTTTTAAGATTAAAATTCCTAAGTTTCCTCCAACCCGAAAAAACTTCCGTTAATAGATGTGGGGAAGCTATAATGGAAATGTTTCTATTCAGGAAAACTGAAATAATTCTCCTTACACATCTGTAAATATGCATTCTTTAAAAATACTAAGGCTATTAAAGCAACAACATATGTTTTATGGTTCTTGCATCTGGGTTACATGAAACAGAAAACAAAGTCGAACATAAAACAACTTAAATATATAATTAATAGTTAGTTACAGGGGTCAAATCAACAAAAACATTATTTAATACCTAGCTAAAATCTTAAATCAACAACAAAATAAAGCAGCTAATAAAATGCACCAATCGTGTAAACCGAAGTAAAGAAATGAAGTAAAGTTAGTCTCACTATTGAGACACGTTCCAGCATGTTATAGACAAACTGGAACACATTAAACGACCATGTAAAAAAACAGACTTTCTACTCTTCTAATTGCCGAAAATGGCCAATGCATATATCGGAGCATAACGGGCAACGCTAAAATGGCTTATCGGCTTCGCCCGATTTAAGGATTTAGAGGAGACAAAGATAAGAACGTAACTTCTGATAGTACCACAAGCCGTGACGTCAGTAGTAAGGCAAAGTTCAAAACCGCCTTAAATCAATTAAAAATGGTTAACAGAATGATTTTTCACTCTCCATTATTAATAATTTATAAAAGCTATTTATTTTAATTGTAACAGGAATAAAGAAAAAGTCCACCTCCTATTATCATCAATGATAAAGTTATTTAAGTGTGCGCTTTGTTTCAATAAGGTAATCAGGCATAGATATAACATTTCGCAAAACAGTTTACCTCAAAAAAGATTAGATATAATAACTATTATAGTATGGATATACTTGTTCAAGTTTCGGTATACACCCCAATAAAAAGCGATAAACGAACGGTTGGCAAATTTGTTGTTACCTGCATGTGGCTTTTTAACTCACGAATATTAAGTGATATTACTTACCAAAGAAAATTATGGCTATAGCAATTATAACAATTCCTAAAATTACCAAAATTGGAATAATGAACTTTTTGTCGCCACCTTTTATGCTGAGTTCCATTTTTCCAGAGCCTGTTTGATATTCACGTTTTATATTAATTACTTTATTTTCGGTTTCGATTTGTTTTAAGAATTCAATGTCGGTAACCATATCTCGTTCTGCAATTTTACTGTCAGAGATTTTTTTTCCTATATATTGCTTTAAATCAGCATTGTCTCCAGCTAATTTTTCTAAGTAATTTGTCTGCTGTTCTCCTGTTAAATCTTTAAAAAAAGAAGGTAGAGCCTCTAGGTCAAATTTTTGAAGTTTATTTTTATCATCCATCTATTTCTGTCTTAAAATATTTTTGAAAAGGTTTACGATATCTGTCTGTATTGAGTTTATAATAAATGAAGACGCTATTAAACCCAAAACAAATATAAAATATGATTGTGTAATAATAAAACAATAATAAATCAAACCTGCAATAGTTGAGATATAAGCTAAAACTCTTAAGCATATAATGAGCTTTTCTAGAGGGGATAAAATTTTCAAGTCAATAGTTAAAATTCCACCATTAGTTTTTAATATATATTTTATTATCCCGCTCTGTTTAGATTGTTCTATTTGATTTTTTTGTTCTATAATTTTTTCAATTTGGTTTTCTGTCAATAAAGCATCAATTTTAGTAATGTTATTTGCTTTGGTTATTTCTAATATTTTTGAAATTGAAAAATCAAATAATTTACTGTTTAAAAGTTGCTCATATTCTAGTTTAAAGAGTTCCTCAAGTACTTTTTTATAGTTGTAATTTTTTTTAGAAACTTCCTGAACATTTATTTTGATATTAAACAGATAAGTTCGAAATGTGAAAGATAGAAATGATGAGTTAATATTTTGACTTGCCCATAAAATTAAAGGTATATCTTTAATTAAATTGTTAAAAATAGTTTTTGTATAAAAAACAAATACGTTTTTAACATAATTTTGATAGTCTTCTATTTCTTCTGTTTTAAAAACTATATGCGACCGTCTATAACAGTCTTTTAATTCAAACTTTTCGATTACATCGATTATTGAAGCAAATTTTCGTCCTAAATCTTTGAGGTTGACCTCTTCATAAAACTTTTCATTAATATGTTTTGCAAGTTTTGAATATGCTTCTATAAATTTTTCTTCTACAGTAAAAGTTTCAATAGTGCTACAGACAATTTTAGTTCTAGTATTAATATTTGGATTTACAGTGCCATTTTTCCAAGAATAAAAATTTTCATACATATAGTTTAATGAGCCGTATTTTCCTCGCTTACCGTAATTTGTCGCTATTTTAGAAAATCTTTCTTTATCACAATTGAAAAATATATCATAAGCATAATTACCACTATCGAACTTACTTATTTCTGATAGGAAAACTTCGTTAAATTCTCTTTTTCCGATTTCCATTATTTTTCAAAATAATAGTATGTGCCTAAAACTAATAATATGAATATTAGCCCAAGTGTAAAATGATTTTTGTTCCAGTGATTAGTAGACTTGACTTCATCTGACTTTGGATTTGCTAAATTCTGCTCGATATTCCAAATCCCACTATTACTTTTCTTTCCTTGAATTTGAGCCTGTTTATATTCTTCTTTTTTTTCAAACCGATATTTTAAATATGCGAACGCATAGCCCTCTAATAACATTTTTTTATTTACATCTACACCTTTGAAAATAACATACCGCAAAAGCCTATTGTATCTATCTCTGTCATTTGAAATGTTATCGGCTACTAAATCAACGATTTCCCCTTCTATAATTTGGGCAAGATGTTCTTTTGCTTCTTGTCCAAAGATGTCTGTAATTTCTGGTGCATTTATTCCAATAAGCCTAATCTTGTCTCCTGTTTCGGTTTCAAAAGTATCGCCGTCAATAACCCTTTCTACTTTAACACTTGTCCCAAAACAAGTTAAAGTTAAAAAGGTAAACATTAATATTAATAGTTCTTTCATTGGATGCAGTCAAGCCATTGCAGGTAACGTTTCGGAGCTTTGCATTCGAGGCGCAAAGGTTGATATTATTACTAAAATTCAATAGAAGTATAAAGCATTAATTTTGCACTTCAGCCCACCTGACGCAAAACCATTATTAGCTTTAGTGTTTATGCGTATATGCTATCTCTTACAAGTCTTCTAAAATTATTACTATTTCCAGCAATTAGTTTTAATTCTTCATTCTTTTCTAATTCTTCGATAATGTCAGGTAACATAATATCCATTTCACTAGGTTTTGCCATCAAGTTATTTTTCTTAATATAGTCATGTACATTTTTTTTGAAAATAGTTCTAGCTTCCTCTGTTAGTTCATGAGAATTAATAGATCTACCAAGATTAACTCTAACATTATCTCCTCTTTCATGTAATGAAACGTTTTTAATAATCCTCACATCTCGTCTTAATTCTTCTATTGCATTAAGGATAAATGTATCTGTACTAACTTCTCTATCTTCTAAATGAGCAATTTTATACTTACCAAAGTTCTTAAGAAAAGTAGAATAGTTTGGGTCAGATTTTGATTTCTCAAAAGTCGCTATTAGTTTTTTCCCTAGACTATCCTTAAATTTGTTTATTGAGGTAAATCGTAAATCTCTAGGATATTCCAAATGTTCAATTAGAGAAGTATCAAAAGAATAGCCAGTCAAATCATCTTTAATAATTATTGTTGGTTTATCAAAAGCTAACCTCATTCCTAATTCAAACATTACGTTAGCATTTTTGCAACTAACATCACAGATAACTATATCACTTGAATAAATATTTTCAATAATCCTATTGTGAATTACACCAATATCATCTGCATCGCTCACTAGATTTGGAATAAAATTATTTGTAATACAAACGTCTTTTAGTATTCCTAACACATCAGCCCAATGTTCAGGTGAACAGTTGTCTATTAAACTTATTGGCATTATAATCCCACAAGTAAATTGTTTGTCTTTTTTTGTTTTTTCCGTCATAATTTATTCCGTAGAGATATTGGTTTTAACATTACAGGTAACAGTTGTTAATACGAAACTAATGTACAAAATGTTTAGCAAAACTATTTCCATAGACGAATTGCATTTTCGCAAGCTGTACCGCATGTAACACGCTGATATTTTATGCTTTAATATTTAATTAATTCATAAATAGCGAACCTACACTGAAAGTCTTTGAAAAAAGTTGATTATACAGAGATATGTTAGTTTAACTCTTAAGCATGTTGATAATTTACGTCTTTAAAAGATGCGTTTGTAGCATATGGATAAACCACTGCAAACTACCAATCTTTCGTCAATTTTACATTGTTCCCATTGGCATTAATGATCAGGCCATTAGTTGTAGTTCTGAAAATGGTGGAGGGGGACAATTAAAATGGTTTATTCAATTTATGAGCAGAAAAACTAGAAGTTTTAGAAATCTTATAAAAGAAATATAAAAACAACTGACAGTAGTATTGCCAGTTAAAATAATAAAGCCTTGCAATCTATTGATTTGCAAGGCTTTAATTTTACTCTGGTGATCCCTCTGGGATTCGAACCCAGGACCACTACATTAAAAGTGTAATGCTCTACCAGCTGAGCTAAGGAATCATTTCCTTGTTTGAAGGAGTGCAAAAGTATAAAATTTATGATGATTTCATACCTTAAGGAAGGCTTAATTTCACTTTAATTCGGTCATTCCATTTAAACCGCTGATTTATAGAATGAAAGATTTTAGTTCTAAAAATAATATTAAAAATAATTGCGCAATTAAATAGTTGCTTATATATTTGCAATCATATGATTGCGTAATGTAAAGATGCGTAAAGGTATCCTAATGAAATGCAGTTGATTAACCTAAAACCAATAAAATGAAAAGGACAATCGTATACCCTATTTTAGCGTTTCTAATATTATTATCCTGCAACAATGTAAACCAATCAAAAGGAAACAATAATCAAGCTATGGCAACTGCAAATGACACCTTGATCGCCAAAAATGGCTATTCAGAAGTTAATGGAATTAAAATGTATTATGAAATTTATGGACAAGGTGAGCGCCTGAAGAGCTAAAAGAAGCTTATTTATAAGTTTCGCCAAACCCAGCCGGCTTGCAGGCGATGCACGATAAGGACGCAAAAAGGATGGTTAATTTTAAAGATATACCAGATGAACCGATCAAATCCATAAAAGCCCCTACCCTAATCATTATAGCCGACCAAGATGTTGTACAACCCGAGCACGCGATCGAAATGCATAGACAAATTGCTAACTCTGAATTGGCAATAATCCCAGGTGTACACGGTGAGTATATTGAGGAAATAACTACATTGAAATCTAATTCTAAAGAAGCACACTTTGTTATTCCTATGCTTCAAAGTTTCCTAGACAAAGGAAGAACAAAATAGCTTTTTCTACAACTTCCTCCATTTTCGTACTCTTCCCCTCGCGTTGTTATATGGTGAGGAAGTGTTAAACTGTATCATCCTGCCTCTTGTCCATTTGTCATACCAAGCAACTCCATAAAGTTCATTATTTGTTTTCTTATCTATGATTAACAAAATATCCTTTACGGTCTGATCTAACTTTTCAAGCAGAACAACGTAATCATCATCCTCATAATCTTTATAAAATTTTTGGGCAAGCTTACCGAGTTCATTCCATTTATATCCAGTATCCGGAAAATCCACATCTTCATTATTATCCCTCATTCGATTCCATTTCAGGACCAATTGTCCCCAACCGATCAGGTAAGCAACAAGATTATTAACACTCATTAATGTGCCTTTTGAATGTCCTTCCAGATTTTTACCCAGCGTCAATTCATGTGGGATCTCTGATAATTCCTTTTTAAGCTTTCCATAATTGGTATGAATTGCCAGCTGTAATTCTTCTTTGTTAGTTGGAACAGCCATTTGATAAGTTTAATGTGAAAGCAAGGGAATAATTTGCGTCCATCCGACCTGTTTTGCTAAGTCTAATGCTGACAGTCCTTTGGCGGTTTGCACGTCTTTATCAATATGAAATTGCAATATGACTTCTACAGAAGTTCTATTTCCTGCTATGGTTTCTTTGTGTAAAAGTGTATAACCTGCCTCATCCTTCGCTGTTAGTTCTTCAGGATGTTCTTTAAGAAACTTGGTCAATTCATTTTTCATATTGAGACTCATCGGATGCTCAATTAGGTGCTCAGGGTTTGTTTTTTGGTCTCGAACAACAGAAATATCATTATAATCGCCAAAGTCTAGTCCCCAGGCTTCATCGTGTTGTTGCCGTTGCTGCTCATCCATTGCTGATCTTAATGCATGTATCGTAAATCCACCATAAGTTTTGCCTACACTGGTAAACAACCAATCACTAACCTGGTTTAATGGCACTTGAACAAAGTCTCCATTCTTTATATTCGATAATTGATTCGGGTCATTTGCAAGTGTTCCACTAACAATTTCGCCATCAAAATCTATATCATTAATCCACATGTGCTCGACTATTGGTGCAGTTTGACTAAGCACATTTTCTATAAAAGCTACTTTTACACAAGCAAGGTCCACTGCTGGGACAATTCGCCGAAACTCCCAGGAGAGTTCTCTCCAAAAGTATTTGAAAGTTTCCTGTGCTTTACTAAAAGCCTCAAGCATTTCCGGATTGTCTGCCCCGGAATAAAAAGTGGTATTCTTCTCCATAACTAAATAAATAGGTCGCTAAGTTAATAATTCAACGATAGCTATCCCATCAATGATAAAAATCCTTAGCATGAAGTGTTTGGTCAGCTCATATATTATATGAAACTTTACAAAACTGAATCAACCTCTTATGGAAGAAACCAACAATATCTTTCCTGCAAAACTAAATGCCTTCACCGAACTGCTAAAAAGCACGCAAAAAAGCCATGTAACGCATCTGCTGCAAATGGTAGATTGGCAAAAGTCATTAAAAAACACTCATCAAACGTTGCTGAAATTGTTAAATCAGCCAGATATTCCAACCGCATTAGCAGATAACAAGGAGCTCCAAAACTTGATCCCTGATTATAAACAGGAAGTATTAGATTTCGAAGAATCGGCCAAAGCATTCCGTGTGCTTTTTAATCAGCATATTAACGATACCAATTACCAGTTAGGCATGTTTAGTAGCCATTGGGGAAGCTATATTGAATCCCTAGGCGTCCAATACATGCTAAATTACCTCCGTAAACACCATGGTGTTCATACCTCTTTTCAGAAGTATAAACGCTTCTGGCATAAAACCCGAAATGTTGAAATAGACTTGCTTGCCTTGAGTGATACTCATGCCTACGTAATTGAAGTGAAAACCCAACTCAAGCCCGAGACCTTCACTCAGCTACAAAAGATTATAGATAAACTCGGCGCACAAGTACCAGAATATGCACAATTACAGTTACAGCCTGTTATTGTGTGTGTGCATGCCGATGAAAGTACCCTAGCAAGCGCTGCCCTCAAAGGAATATGGGTTGTACGATACAAAGGATTTGACCGTCCCAACGCCATTGACGGATTTGAATGGCTAAATACCGCTCTTCATTCTTAGGATCATTTTATTTAATAAAAAAATCATAAAATTATTAGCGTTGTTGAAATTCAGGAGAGCCAATGATGATACCTGCCGCCAATGCTTGCATCGCAGTGCGCTTAGTTCGGAACATTTCATAATTGTTTTTCTGTTTCTCCACTGTTTCTGCAACTTTAGACTTGCTGTCTGATGTAGCACTCATAAACATCATATCACCTGATGCCCCCACTTCTGGCTTTTCCGATACCGCTGTCGACACTGTTTTATCCTGTCGAACGATATTATTTGCTTTAACCAAGAAGCTCGGATCATTTAATAGATCAGCAAGTTTTTTATTCGTTTGATCTAACTTTTTCTCAGGCAATAACAACTTACTATAGGTGTTAATAATGGCTTCCGCATTTTCCTGAGTTTGTTGTTTCGCAGTAATTTTATTGAGATTCACTTTAACTCCAGAAACTTGTCCGGAAGCTAAAGCTAGACTGAAATCCATTCTGTTTAGCAGTGAACCCGTATTGATCCAGTATTTACCACGATCCGGAAAACCTGTTGGCGCCTGATAATAGTAAATCTTTTGTCCCATCCTGGAAATCCAGCTAAATAGCGGATAAGGATCTTTAACATCAGCGTTTAAACCACGCACCGAACTTATCGCAAGTTCAAAAGGTGATTTTGTTTTGCTAAACAGGGTCTTTTTATCCCAGAACTCGCGGGAAGTTACCAATGTGATCAATACTTGCTTCATATCGCCATCATGATCAGTAAATGACTTCGCCATTCTATCAATGAGGCTTTGCACCGGGGCATCGCTAACAAAACGGACAGCGAGCTTACGCGAAATGAATTTCGCCGTAGCGGGCTGATGTGCTAGCATATCCAATAGTGTCACTCCCTCCTGATAAGCCGCTGCAGGATCAGAGCCGGCCGGAAAACGATGACCTAGCACGACTTTTTCACCTTGGTCATGGCGATTTGGTGTAAATAGGAAGTCGCCTTCACGAACATAACCTTTCTGTGCCAGGTTATTTTCACCAATCTTAGCAACTAAGCCTTTCATCGCACTTCCATATGCATTGTCACTAATCGGGTAAACGGTCCAGCCAGTCAGTACACGGGCTGCCTGGGTCACATCCTGTTGCGTATAGCCTCCCTCTACCCCAAGGGTATGTAGTTCCATCACTTCACGAGCGTAGTTTTCATTCAAACCATTTACATTCGCAGGCTTGGTAAGGGTTTTTACTTTATTGGGCACAGTAGTATCATTATTACCTCCCATCATCATCATATCGGCACCTTCATTGGCAGCAACTGGTTTGGCCTTAGGCTTAGGTAGATTTGTTGCCGGTGGTCCAACACTGGTAAAGTTATCCAGGTAATACAACATTGCTGGCGACTGTGCGGAGGCCAAAAGCAATTGACTAAATTTACCCAAAACATTGGGTCGAATCACATCTCTTTCATACGCGGGAATGAATTGGGCGCATTCTCCTTTAAAAAAGGAAACATTAAAATGGTTAAACCAGAAGTCGGTCATCACCTCCTGTAATTGGTTCCGTGTATAGGCCGCCCTAAGTATTTTCTGATTAATAAACTGTTTATAAAGATCCTGATCGGACTTAAAGCCTTTCTTATCCATATACGCCCGCAACTGCAAGTTGAATGCTTTTTTGTCTACTGCTTTATTTACCGAATCCTTACTGATTACAGAATCTTTGATCGCCATCGACCGGATTACAAATCCGGGTGGATACTGACTACATACCTCCGCATTACTCAATTTAAGGCCGTCATATACGCTCAAACGTTTGTTTAAAGAATCATCTGGCAAATCCGCATTGAGCTGCTGGTTGAACCAATTCTCCAACCCGATTTTCATAACGGAGTCAACTTGTCCAGGCGTTGCACCATAAGAAAATCTGCTCAACAAATGTTCGGCAGCCTGCCGTTCCGTTAGACCTGCCCGTTTATAGGGGAATTTATATATGCTAACAGGTCCTGGATTGATCAGGAAGGAAGATAAAAGATATAAACTCCCTGTCAGCAGGGTAAAAAAACAGCAAATCTTCAGTATTTTTTTCATTTTTAAATTGTTTCTACTATCGAAAGAATATTACCTGCTGGATCTTTAAACCAAGCAATGACAGGTCCCTGGCCGCGAAGAATTCCTTTCTCATCCGTTTTAAGATGCTCATCATCATAGTGTTCAAAATGAACACCTTTTTCTTCGAGTTCTGTAACTGCATTTTCTACATATTGAACAGGGAAATTGAGTACAGTGAATGTTGCAGCTTGATGGTTGGGCTTAGGGTAAACCATTACCGGAGATGATCCATCAATATGCAGTTCCAAAATTCCCATTGGATTGTCTTTAACTTCGAGTCCAAGTATTGATCCGTAAAATTCTTTTGCTTTTTCCAGATTATCCACTGAAAATGAGCTGAATGCTTTTGATTTCTTAAACATAGCTTGTTGTTTTAATCTTAAATACTACAAGTCAGGACGCGTAAAGTTTTAAATCCCCCTTAAGCTTAAATAGATTTTATCTTAAGGAAGTAAAACGCCATTTGTCAATACAAACCTGCAATTGGTCAAATCATTTTGAGTCGCACTTGCGAATTCCCTACTTTTGTGGAAAAAAAAACAAATACTTTTACCTTCTATTTCAAACTGTCCGAACGGAACGGCTCTCTATGAACTGTTGCCTTTCGGACTTCTATCTTATATATGAAAAAGACTCTACTCAATAAACACTGGCTTTTTATCTGCTTTTACTGGCTACTCCTGGGTATATCCATTTGGGCGCAAATGATAAAAGATTTTCAGCTTGTACCCGCAGTTTTGCAGTCGCTCGCATTTGTAACAGCAGCCATTGTTGTGGCCCATACAGTTAGTGACGTTCTACTTCCAAATGCCCTCGTTAATGGAAAAATGAAGTTATTTGTAGGCCAAAGCCTTTTAATGACCTTGCTTTTAGCTTTTGTATTAACAGTGATTCCATTGTGGTTTTATAAACATTATGTAATGGGGACTGCTTTCGATACTCCCGAAAGAATGGAAGCCTATGGAGAATCCCTACTCAGGTTTTACAGCAACCTTCCCTCTGCAATTCTAATCAATGCTACAGCCTGCGGTCTGCGATTTTACCAGGAACATAGCCTCATGGAGAAAAATCATGAGGAATTATTAAAGGTACATCTGGAAGCACAACTCAGGATTTTACAGGACCAGATCAATCCGCATCTGATGTTTAACGTACTGAATCACATTCATATCCTTATGCAGAAAGACATTGACCGCGCCTCTGTATTATTAATCCGTTTTTCAGATATTCTCCGGTATCAGTTGTACGAGTGTAATCGTGAATTTGTGACATTGGAAAAGGAACTGAAATACCTGAAAGATTTGGTTGCAATAGAACAAATCAGATGGGCAGATGAACTTGAAGTGAAATATAGCTGGACCATTCAGAATGGCAAAAGTGAAATATCTCCATTATTGCTGGTACCCTTCATAGAAAATGCATTTAAACATGTATCCCGTTTACCTACAGAAAAGGGCTATGTACATTTGATATTAAAACAATCAGGCGACATGCTGGAATTGAACGTTGAAAATTCCAATTCGGCACAACAGCCACGCAAACAAGATAGTGGAGGATTAGGCTTAACCAACGTTCAAAAAAGACTGGAAATTCTATACCCGGACAAACACGAACTAAATATTGAAAAAACAGAATCAAGCTATAAGGTACATTTGCGCTTAGAATTAAATCCATCAAACTCATGACCACGACACTCAACTCAAACTCTTTACAGACTGAACCTGCAATGCAGTGCCTGGTTATTGATGATGAGCCCCTGGCGAGGGCTGGAATTATTGATTTCATTGAAAAGTTAGACTTTCTAACTGTTGTAGGCTCTTGTTCTTCGGCGATGGAGGCTTCTGAATACATAAGAAAAGGGAATATCGACCTTCTTTTTCTGGACATCAATATGCCTTATTTATCCGGACTCGATTTTTTAGAATCACTAGAACATCCCCCACTTACCATCCTAACTACCGCTTATTCGGAACATGCGTTAGAAGGCTTCCGACTTCAGATTGTAGATTATTTATTAAAACCAATCCCCTTTAAGCGCTTTTACCAGGCCGCTTTAAAGGCCCGGCAGATGCATATGATGAGCTTAAGCCCGCGACATCCGCAACCTGTAGATACATTTTTATACATTAGACAGGGTGATAGCTTCCGAAAGATATCCTGGGTTGACATCTTATATATTGAAGGTATGCAGAATTATGCCAAGCTCCATTTTAAAGATCAGGAACTGGTGATTCACCAAACGATGATATCCCTGGAAGAAACACTTCCAAGGGATAACTTCTTTAGAATTCATAAATCTTATCTAATCAACATTGCTCATATTGACCAGGTATCGGGAGGTCGGATTTTCATCAATGGACAGGAACTTCCAATTTCCAGAACCCGCAGAGAGGATTTATTAAAAGAGGTGGTTTACAATAAACTTTTAAGCCGCTAGCGCTTGGAAAAATTCCATGACAATCCAGCGGATCCATAAAACGTAGTCGTAAAACGAGGATCCGCTTCATCCTTCATCTTAAAGAAATCCTTCAATCTTCTACTGGTCAAACTAAAAGAGCGGGCAAGTGATGTACCAGCAGTCAACTGAATAGACAGTGATTTACTCAATTTAATTTCAGGACGTAAACCAGCAACAACCTGTTGGTAGCCTAAAAGCATTGAAGTATTGTTGCGGTTTACTTCGGCAGTCATACCGCTCAGTTCCACAACAGTTTTAAGTTCTACCGCATCGCTCAATTTTGCACCAAATTCGATTCCATTCGGGAAATTGATTTGTAGTTTGTACCGCCCCTGGGTAGACCAGTTGAAATATAAACCCGGCATAACCATAGGAACACCAAAGGCATTGGTTAATACAGGCCCCACCCCTAGCGCCAGTCTTGGATTGAAATGTTTAATAAACAAAACACCCCCTTGGGCAAGTAGGTCTTTAGATGAAATTTCTTCCATGTCAGTATAAACCCCTACTGAAGCCATCGCCATGATTGACCAGGTTTTACTAATGTGCCTGGAATGGATTAAACCAATCTGGGCATTGAGCATTTCTGTAGGGAATAACGGTTCCTCATAGTTTCGGTTAGTCATTTTAGCATATGACCCCTCTACTCCAACAGCCCAGATTTTCGGTCGCCCAAGTTCATCTAATGTTGTTGAAATGGGAATGCTAAAAGCAGCCTGGATTCGCTTAAAGTCGCTGGTAGATCCAGTTTTGAGGCTGTCTATCGGTCTTACATAATTGGAGAAAGGAACATATTCGGCCTTAATTTTCCCCGAGAATCCACTTTGCGCAAATAAGGATGAACCGAAAGCTATACCAGCTATGGTAAGAGAATAACGTAATGTTTTCATATTTTGTATCTGATCTTATTGTATATCAGACACGAAGAACGGAAGCAGCCCTTAAAGGAGAAAAGATTATTGACGAGTGGTTACCTGAGTATGACCAAATGCAGGTTTTCTACACTCGAATGGAATGCAAATAATGGGTATTAGGAGGGAATTTTAAAATAACCTCAATCTTCTGGTTAAAACGACTTTTAACCGCACTATTCAGCTGCCCGATGATTCTGTTAAATTTATCAACAACTTCCTGGAAAAGTTTCTTTTCTTCAGGGGTTTTAGGTGCATGAAATACAGTTTCAAAATAAATTGTATCCATATCACGATAAATTTCAAGGTACTCTTCAGCATGATGATCCTTAAGAAACGCTACTATAAGGTTAATCAACTGATCATAGTGATACGCTTTGATGTGATCTTTACTCATGGCATGTGGAACGCTAAAATTCGAATAGGTATTTAATTTCAGCTTATTTTCGGAAATTTTTACATCTTCAAAATCAAGAATATACAAACCTTCTTTCTCATTTACATCCTTGATAAAAGTGAACACTTGCTCACCTTCGTCCGTCAAATAAATAACCCTGGTTGATTGTTCGAATTCCATAACATTTGATATTTATGTCCTATTAAAAATACCTCAAAAAAAATAAGCATACAAGACTAATTTGATCTAAGAGTAAAAGCCTCCTGCCTATAAAATTTCAACTAAAAGAATTTTTATAAAACTATTGCGCGGCTAAAATGTTAAGAAAACTCATTATTAATGCAATTCCTAAAAATACGATTATGCCAAAATTTAATTCTTATTTAAACTTCGACGGCAATGCTGAAGAAGCGTTCAATTTTTACAAATCTGTTTTCGGCGGTGAGTTTGCCGGCGGTATCATGAGGATGGATGGAGCACCTGGATATGAAGGCATCACTGACGCAGAAAAAGGACGGGTAATGCACGTATCACTGCCCATAACCGGCGGCCATGTGTTAATGGCCTCCGATACTATGCCTTCTATGGGACAAAAATTAGTGGTTGGCAATAACAACTACATTTGTGTTAGTCCTGAAAGTAAAGAAGAGGCAGACCGTTTGTTTAAAGGTCTGTCGGAAGGCGGCGAAGTAGAAATGCCCATGCAGGATCAGTTCTGGGGTGATTATTTCGGTAGTTTTAAGGACAAATACGGAGTATGCTGGATGATAAATTACGGTGTCAATAAAGAAGCACAATAGTTGATTTTTTGAATATTTTAGGACGATACAGCTAAAAAACAAAAGCCTGCAATCAATTGATTGCAGGCTTTTTATTCTCTGTGATCCCTCTGGGATTCGAACCCAGGACCACTACATTAAAAGTGTAATGCTCTACCAGCTGAGCTAAGGAATCATTTCCTTGTTTGAAGGAGTGCAAAAGTATAAAATTTATGATGATTTCATACCTTAACAACGACTTAATTTCATTTTAATCCAGTCATTCCCTTTAAACTACTGATTTATAGAATAAAAGAATTTATTTCTTATTTACGCTTAGCAGCTTTACTAAGGCTTAAGCTTTTAGAATTTTCAAGATCTCTCTTTAATCCAATAACCAACTCCTTAATCATAGCTACATTAGTATCATCAGCATTTAGCAACCTCAGGCTCTCCTCACCCGGAAGATTAAGTTGTCGCCTCAATACAAGTGGTATTTTATAACTCTGAGCGGTTAAAGCATAAGCGTACAAAGACAGATTTTCAATAAAACCCGCCAAAGTACGTTCATAATACGGTTTCAATTTTTTATAGCTTTTAGAATGCTTATAAACCAATAGAAATATCTTGAACCTGTTAGATTCCGATACAATAAATTCGTCTTCTAAATCCTCCACTTCCTCTATCCCGAATATCAGGTTAAGCGCTTGTTTGTATTCGATAAGCCTCCCCATACTAACAATGCAATTTTTAACGAGGGGATCATCAACATCCATAAAGAAATCATCATCTTCTATATATTGGTCCCAGGGATCCTTAAAATCCTTTCCATAGGATTTTAGAGATTTTTTAAAGGTAAAATGATAAACATATTCATAAATATCTGAATGCATCCGGGTAACCAATGCCCCCAGTCCTCTCATGCACAGCCTTAAATCAAAAGGATCATTTCTCGATAACTTCATAAAGCTTGACTTTAAGAAAAATAAAATTTTTTAAGATCTTTTAGGACTAACATAAAGCCTTATTTTATAGACAGGGTTGTACTCTTTAGACCTAAAAGCATATAATTCTACCTCAGCATTTTCCTTAGTTGACCACCTGTCAGATTTGCTTAACTTTTTCGATCCGTCAACCTTTAAAAAATCAGCAAGCTCACCTTTAGAAACACTTGCTCCATATCTAGCTGTTAACAAATTTAGAAGTTCATTGTACTTATTTACAAAGGCTTTTTGATTCTGCACATCCCACTCATACTCTACAGTGTGCATTAGCGAATCCTTTTCCGTAAACACATAATTCACAATCAAATCCGGCATATCTTTTTGAGCCCTTCTATACATGATAGGCATTGCCATACCTCCGGGAATAATAATATCACCATCTGTTTGGTAAACTTCCCCCTTGTTTTTCCTTTCCAGCTTTTTAAAAAAGCTCATCTTTTTACCCGCTATATCCGTATAAATTTCTTGAGAAAGAACAACATCAACCTGTAGAAGTAATATAGAAAGTATAGAGAGCGTAACCAATAGTATTTTTTTCATTTATAAATAAGCGTTAATTTGCACCAATACTACTAAAAAAAATACATTCAAATATTTTTAGTCCTTAAGTTTTTTTACACTATCCAATGTTACAAGCTGATACGATATTCCGAAAGTTTTTGCATACTCTTCAATAGACTGATCGAAGCCCGCTTTTTTTCTTGTAATATTGACATTGAATGCGTCATGAATAGGCCAAATAAACATATGCCATTCTTTCTTACAAGTTTCCTTATTAATTTTATTTTAATGTGTGGAGAGTGCTGAATTATAATTTAATTAGTTATTGAATCTAAATTACCTATAGATTTACCTAGAAACCCATTCCATAATTAGTATCATCAGTACAATGGCTAAACAAAGCGGTGAGTAATACTTCGTATCGTTCTGTCCAAAACGAGTCTTTGTATACTTTTTGAAAAAACCGACATACCTAAAATCTCCGACTGCGCGGAGCAAAAAGATTCCGGCAATCGCCCATAGGCCATACCTTAAGAGCCAATTTGGTAAACTGATATCCAACAGGCCGGATCTTGCCAAAACTAATAGTCCAAACCCCATGAGCCCCGCAGCCACAACCAAGGTCCCAAAAGCGCTGGGCACAGCTATCTTCACTTCGTCTTCTTTAGTTGGAATAACCGCAGCACTAACCCACTCTCCACCAAAAGCCCAATATATATGGATACCTGAAAGTAACAGAAAGATGAAAAAGAGTAGGATTGCGATTAAAGTAGCTGTCATGTTGATAAAGATAGGAATTAAGAGTTATTTAGATTTTTTTTAATGTAAGTGAAATTATCTCGACATGTTATGTTGTCTTTACATGGGTCGCCTTTAATTCAAATTCAAAATAATATTAATTCGTATACTCTATGATACAAAGTTATTCGTCTAGTAGTATATCAAAATATTTTTTTTTTACGCTTTCATGCTTACTCAATAAATGAATAAATTAATTATCAACTCTCAGGACACTCTTCGTTTCATCTCAATACCCAGTATAAAATACTGTAAATCGGACAATTGCTATACTAGTGTTTTTCTGGATAATGGCGAGGAATTAATAGTCTGCAAATCGTTAAAAAAGCTTTCTGATGAAATTAGTTCGCAACAATTTATAAGGGTTAGTCAATCTTTTCTGGTTAATAAAGATCATATTAAGCTTATCGACAAGAAAAATAAACAGCTTAAATTGCTCGACGATAAGCAAATTCCCTTCACTACTTCTATAGCTGAACTTTTAGTACTCATGAAGATTAAATAAGAAAGACAATGACGGTAAGTTACACTCATTTAAAACAATTCTTATATTTCACGCTCGTATGTATAGTTTCAATGGCTTGCAGTAACACAGGCGATAAGCCTATTGAGCAAGCTTTAATGCTTGCGGGTAGCAATCGTCCTGAGTTAGAAAGAGTACTTGATCATTATCATACGGCTAAGGATTCTTTAAAATACAAGGCAGCGTGTTTTCTAATAGAAAACATGCCATCACATCAATATGACGAAGTTCATCCAAAATTATTTCATATCATGGATTCTTTAAATAGAAGTCAGCTGAGTACTGATAGTGTTTACAAAATATTTGACTCTACTAGAAAAACCATCCCTACGCCCCATAGAAGAAACTTTTCAGACATTAAAACTTTATCGTATGATTTTTTGATTAGTCATATTGATGCATCTTTTGATGCATGGTATAACGCCCCCTGGCGAGAAAAGATCACATTTGAAAATTTTTGTGAATATATTCTACCGTATTCAGAATCGAATGAAAAAAGGGAGCTTTGGATCAGCTATTATAGAAGTAAGTATGGACATTATCTTAATAATTATGCCAATAAAAATAAAAACACGAGTATTCAGCAGTTTTGTGAACTTGTTAATGGCAGCCTTATTCATCACAGTAAAATTGTGTTGTATCAGAAAGGATTAAGAAATTACCCTCCAACTTTGGTAGATAACATCCGCTCTGGATCATGTGAAGAATACAAATCGAAGACAATCTATCTCATGAGATCATTGGGGCTCCCTGTTGGAACTGATTTTTCGCCACAATGGATTAATTTTAACAGTTCACACACATGGAATATATTAATTGGAGACGACGGTAAAAAATATCCGTTCCTAGGTTTTGATGAAAAAATAAAAGACTGGCATATAGAGTCTACTTTCCATTGCCCAAAGGTATTTCGAAAAACCTATAGTATTCAGAAAGAAAGTCTTGCACAACAAAATGTCAGAGAATCATTGCCTGGTTTTTTAAAATCACCAAACCTGAAAGACGTTTCGGAAGAATACTTTCCTGTGTGTGATGTTGATCTTAATCTAGAAAACAGCCGCGCCACATTTCCAAAGGTAGCCTATCTATGCGTTTTTGATAACAAGCGATGGGTTCCCGTACATTGGGGCTTAGTTAAAGGCACTAAGGTGAAGTTTTCAAAAATGGGTAAGGGACTGATATATTTACCAGCCTATTACATTAATAATGAAATAGTTGCAGCTGCAGCCCCTTTTATACTGGATACACTCGGAAAAATTAGTGCAATAACGGTCGATACCGCAAATACGACAGAAGCTATTCTAACAAGAAAGTATTATACCATAAAAGTACGCGAGTATCCGAAAAGAATGCTTAATGGTCGGTTTCAGGGTGCAAACGATCCTGGTTTTAAGAAACCTGAGGATTTGTATTCTATTAAATTATTGCCGAAAGTCACATTTAACAAAGTTAAAACGAATATTCGAAAAAAGTTTAGATATGTAAGATATATTGGAGGCCCACGGAGTTTCACTAATGTCGCAGAGATAGAATTTTATACTAAAGAACGTGGAATATTATCCCGTGTTTGCGGTGACATAATTGGTACCCCTGGCTCCTATGGAGATAAGCCGGAAAAGACGAAAGAAAAGGCGTTAGATGGTGACGTGCTTTCATTTTTCGATGCGCTTGTGGATTCTGGTGCTTGGGTCGGATATGATCTTAAATTAGGCAAGACAATAGATGAGATCCATTTTCTCCCAAAAAACGACGACAACAATATCCGGATCGGTGATGTCTATGAGCTGCTGTATTGGAATGACGGACAGTGGAACACATTGGGTGCCAGGAAAGCCAATACAGAAACCCTCGTCTACAACAACTGCCCCCAGGGTGCATTATTTCTTTTACATAACCATACAAGGGGGAAAGAGGAGCGTATTTTTCTCCTGCAAAACGGCAAACAGGTTTGGTGGTGAGCAACTTTCACCGGTGGATTCGAAATGACTGTATTCCAACAGGAAACACTACAATTCATGACCGTTATCGCCATATTCTAAGTATCAAAGTTATCATCCGAGTGCAGCCATATATATTGTCTAGTTTTACTCTCAATTTAACAACTCATCTAACAGATCTAAAAAAAAATGAAAAAACTATTACTATCCATCCTTATTATAGCGTCGTTTATCTCTTGTAAAAAGACCGATAGTGCGCGCAATAATGAAATTGACTTAAAATTAATTAAAGAAGTTAAGAGCCTCTCTACGCCGAACGCTAGAAAAATAGCTTTTTCTAGGATTCTGAACCAATCAGAAAAATTGACAGCCATAACCGATCAATTAACGCTCCTTACAGAGGATCCAAAATTAAACAGTGAACAGGTGGCGCTTGTTAAGGATTTGATAATTCATATTCCATCAAACTTTTATGAAAATGACGGTAAAGCTAGAGATAAATTTATGACTGATTATGGAAACGCCTGGATAAAAACAGCAGCTAACGTGTTAGGCCCAAAATTCATCAGGGATAAAATGACAACGCTAAACAGTACAAACCAGAAGGCAAATAATGTAGTAACTTTGAATGGTGATAACGGCGATTCGGAAGGTGACGATGGTGGTTCAGAAAATGGAGGAAAGAAGTTTTGCAAATGCTCTCAGTCAAGTGATTGGTGTAATTCAGCAACTGAAGGTGACTGTGTAAGTGCCAATTGTACTACATATAGCAGTGGATGTGGTTTCCTGTTAGTTTGGGACTGTAACGGCTGGTGTAGTAAAATGCTAATTCTGCTATAACCAATTCATGCAGTTTTCATCGGAAAAGATATTGATCTTTACATTCAAGTTGTTGATGTACTTTGGGCTTTGTGCTACAATGTTTATGTTGCAAAGATCCGGATTTCTACATCAATATATTTGCGACATCATTATTCTTTTATCTTATTTTGTTTTCGCTACCACCTTAAGAAAAGATACTGGGTTGGTTTATTTGACACTTATACCCTGGCTAATGTTGGCTGTATTTGGTGCTGCTGTGAATTATCAGAGCCTTTATCCGATAATAATACCATTTTGCATACTTTTCGTTTGTCTCTCACTCGCTATTGTCATTTCAATTAAAAAACAAAATGTAAAAGTTGCGATGGCTTTAACCTTCATAAGCATTGTATTAATTGCGGTAAAGAACATTTATATAGCTCCAATGTATTACTATGATAAAGGTGATATGAGTATTCCTCAGAATGCAAACTTCATAAAGGATACACAAAATTTCTTTTATACAACCTCATCGCTTGACACCCTATCGTTGACTAAATACAATAATAAAGTTCTTTACATAGAGCTATGGTATAGCTACTGTTTGCCCTGCATTAAAAAGCTACCACTAATAAAGAAAATAAATGAAAAATATAGAGACAGAGAAGATTTTGTAGTTATAGGAATAATAGACGGAAAACTCGACGATATTAAATCCTTTAAGAAAATGAACATCGAATACAAGGATGTATTCGATGTTTCTCTACTCGCAAATAAAGAACTCATAACTAAGCTTCATCAAAAACTCGGAGTATCTGTTTATCCGATAGAACTAATAATAGATAAATCCGGTAAAATCATAAGCATACATCTAGGGTATCAGGAACCCTTAACTGATTACTATTATAAAAAAACAACAAATACCATAAATGCCTTACTCAATGAAAAATAAAGTCATCCTATACTTGCTCATAACTTCTATTTTTTATAGTTGTAACGTTAGTAACCAGCCCATATTAAAAGTTCACAATAGTGTTTATGATTTTGCAAAAATAGATAAAGCCGATTCAGTAAAGGGCGAATTCATACTAGAGAACATCGGAAGTGGGGATCTTGTGATTAAAAACATTGCACCTTCCTGTAACTGTACCATAACAAGTTATGAAAAAAAGTCTATTCTTCCGGGAGAAAAGAAAGCGATAGGTTTCGTTTATAAGCCATCAATCACTTATGATACGGGTAAGGTTGAAAAGGAAATTGTCATACAAACTAATACTGAAATGCAATTACATACCTTGAAAATAAAAGGATTTGTAAATTAAATTCAACCATGACTAATATTTGGCTGTTTAGAATTGCCGTCACAATCTTATTTATTAATTGTTTTTTGGTATATGATTCCTTGCCTAATAGCTTATTTACTTCAAAGGAACTAGGATTAGGACTGGCCGCAGGCATATGCTGCATTTTAACTGCATTGAAGGTTTTTAATTTAGGGTCAACTAAAATAAAAGTTAAAGTTATAGACATCCTTGTATTTGCCATTCTCTTCCTACTGCCCATAAGTGACTTACTATTCAATAAAGACGGTAACAACACTTCAAAAATCCTAAACCAGATTAATTTTGGAATTTGCTACTTCTCAATAAGGATTTTAAGCATAGGTATTCGACAAGTTTTTTTGATAAAAACCATTATCGTAGCTTTTCTGATTTTGCTTTGCTGCAACCTCATTATTGCGGCTGCACAGTATTTTTCGATAATGTCATCTTGCCATACCAATTTTAGTGTTACAGGTATGTTTTTTAACCCAGCGCCATTTGCAATTCTTATAGCAATGCTTCTTTCCATCGTGGGGATATTAATTGTAAACAGCCTGTTTAGAAATAATTATTTTATCTTACTATTTTATTGCATTTTAGTATGTATTGCAGTTTTCTTTCTTATCAATTGCATGTCCCGCTCTGCTTGGCTCGGTAGTTTCTTCGGGTTGTTGATTGCCTGCCTTTACTATTTTAACGAAGCTCAAATAAAAATATCGACATCTACAAGGAAATTAAGTCTTTCAGCTTTCATACTTCTTTTTCCTGCTTTTGTTTATTGGTTATACTACTTAAAAGAAGCTTCTTCTATAGGCCGTTTACTTATCTGGAACGTAACAGCCCTTATGCTTAAGGAAAATTGGTTGTTTGGGGTCGGGATCGGAAATTTTGCACCGAAATACATTTTTTACCAAGCCAAATTTTTCGAGGAAAATGACTTAAATATTCAAAAATATGGGAACCTTGCAGGAGATGTTCGTTATGCATTTAATGATGCCATCCAGATATTCTGTGAAACAGGCATATTCGGTCTATTGATATTTGTATTAATTATTGCATTGTGTGGCAAACAAATATTTAAATCTCTTAACAAGGGATCGAGTTATCGTTCCATATTTAATTATTGCATTTTTTCCGGTTTGTTAACTGTTATTATTGCCGGAGCTAGTTCTTATCCTTTGACAATATTGCCGCTCGCCATTTTGTTTTGGTTTATGATTGCAGTTTCTGTGTCAATGAATACCGAGGCTAAAATATCTTTCAACACAAAAGTATATTTTTTAAAAACCCTACTTCCTATTTTATTATTTACAGCTGGAATTTCGCATGCATATTATGGGTTCATCAAACTGAAAGCTTACTTACATTGGACTTCTATTACTTTTGAAAAGGATGATATCTTTGAAATTAATGACCTTTTAATGTTATACAGTGCATTAAATACAGAACCCAATTATTTGAATCGGATTGCTTCCTATTATATTAAAAACGGCCATTATTTAAAAGCAATACCTTATTTGCAACGCGCCACAAAATTTTCTCCTTATAAAGGATTCTATTATGCCTTGGGCAATTGTCAAGAAAAAATTGGCAATTATAGAGAGGCTAAAATGAATTACACGCTTATCGAGAAGGCAATTCCAAACCTTATAAAGCCAAAATATTTATTAGCTAAACTATGTTACAAACATGGAGATTTTACGCAATTTAGAATTTTGAGCACCAAAGCCATAATGTTCGTGCCCAAAATTGATTCGGAAGAGGTAATGGAAATGAAAGAAGAATTAGTTATTTTACAAAATACTTTAGATAGCGTTGCCAACTTTCTACCTTAGTTTATGCGACGTTTTTAAAAAAAAATATTCGGCAAAGCTGATACCCCTGTAATATCAAATGAAGATTTTTGGAATTGGTTTATTAAAAATGAAAAGAGCTTTTTTAACACAGTTAAAAATCAATCATCCATTACTTTTTTAAAGAACTCCAGGGTATGTGGCCCATTGTCCTCCGCTTTTTTTAAGTAATATTCAGGACTCCATCCGCGTTGACGGGTGATTGCCTGATGTCTTTCAGGCATATGTTCTTTGATACTGGTGTAACCATGACTGGTATAATTTCTGGTATGTACAGCGATTCTTTTGCCATCATAATAGATTTCCACGTGATCTGCACAATACGCGATGCGCACTTCTTTCCCGATGTAGCGGTAAGGGACAGAGTAAAAGTGCCAGTCTTCACCTACCAGCACGTGATAGTACTTCTGCACTTTTGCTTTGGTGTAATACCTGATGCTGTATACAGATTCCGGTAGTGGTTGCAGCAATGCCCTTTCCTGACTATCAAATAACTCCTGCCTGCTAAATATCTTTTTCTGAAAGTTGAGTTGATGATGCTGGTCCAGTTTTTCCCTGATCGCCCTGTTAAGTTCAGCAAGGCTATGGAAAGTCTGGTTACGCAAGGCGGCGTAAATACGTCTATAGGTGATCTTAACATTCAAGAAATAAAAGTATCTGTCTTATCTTATGCATACTAAGTAGCTTATTTGCCATACTACATTGGGTTTGGTTACAAACCAAACTTATGGTAATCGGCGGTTAAACTCAGGTTAGTGGCGTACTTTGGCCCGGAATAAGTGGTACCCTTTCCAGCGGAATACTGGTGTACTTTGCTCCGGAATGGGTGGCGTACTTTGTAGCGGAATATCCAAGTGTTTGTACTTGCCAATATACCCCCAACTATTTTAGTCAATGGCCTTGGGTCATATTTTTTACCCCTATCAATGATGGATGTAGTTGTGCGTTTCAAACGCCTTACGCTCTCGATTTTTCTACCTGCATATTCAATATAGCTGATTCTATCACCGCCAGACATAATTGAACTATTTAAGTCAGGTTTAACCTCGAACACTGCGTAAACTCCTTCGGCCGGAATATAGTATATGCCATTCTGTGTTAAAACAAACGGTGTATATTGCTGGTCGTAACTGACTAAGTCAATTTGATGACTTAGTTGACCTGTACTATCAATGATAATGGCCTTATCAATACAATAACGATTTGGTAAATATTTCCGAAGCCACTCAATCCAAGTATCAGGATAAGATTAAATTTAAAGAAGTGAGCCCAATATAATATTGAGCTCATCTGTTAATAATTGATTTAATTCAACTTTTGTGAAGTCTATTTTTTCCCATTTATTGAAATAATTACAAAATGGACAATTAGATTCAATTTGATGGTATTGAGATAGTTACGCCCCCGACTGTTCCGGCCTCAACAACTTGGCTATCAAATGTAGATCCTAATGCTGTAGTTGTATGGATATAAAATCTCGTCCCCAACAACATTTGGAAGGTGTATGGGGGACTCGTGGAGCCCTCAAAATATTTTACAGCGAAAGGATTACTAGTCGTACCCTCGTAGAAAAGACTTACATAACAATAATCAGTTGGGTTACTTGTAACCATAACGGTAAAATAGGCTGAATCTGCTTCTAAAAAAGAGGTTTTTAAGTCTTTTGATAATGGAGTGAAGCTAAATTTAGCTTTTCCGACAGTTTGCTTAGTTTCAGGGGCATCAACATCTGAAGATTTTTTACAACTAGCAATAAAAATTAAAAGTGAGATAATCGAAAATAGATAATACTTTGATTTCATAAAATATGGATTTAAGGTTAATTATTTTCTAATAATACACAGAAGTTCTTATAAAACGACATTGTAATGGCATTGTGACGTACGGGTCATAGTAGACTTAAAAGCTCCTTATGCATTATTTTAATTTCCTCATAATCAATATTTAGTGGAAGAATAGTATTAACTTTTCACAATTGAAAGCCTATCATACACTTTCAAGGCAATGGTTGAAGACTAAGGCGCTTAAAGGCAAAGAATGACTGCCCTTCGCCGTATAGTTCGCGCAAGTACTCCCTAACCATTTTGTTCCTGCGGTCGGTCAGCCAGTCTTCCGCATTAAAAGTAGTAAAGGGAATTCCTTTCTTATCGCAATAAAAGGCATATGCCTTTTCGCCGTTTCTACCGCAGTTTTTGTTTCGGCACATTCCGTAAGGATCAGGTACATTTCACTCAGGCGCAATAAAGGAACCTGCAGCACCTGGTTTATAGGTAAGGTTGATGCCTTTTGAATAAACATTTTATACATTACATCTGTTGCAAGTCCGCTGTAAACAATAAAGTGCCCAGCATCAGGATAATAGTAAATATTTTTTTCAAGGTTTTCATATTTTAAATGCTGCGTATAAAGACAAAGAAAACTGACGGGTAAAAGGATAAGCAGTACCACGTTCTTGTGGCACCGAAGAGATGTAAAAAAGCTCTCCTGTATTACTTACTATGGATAAAGACTCCATTCCTAAGCGTCTTAAGAATTTTTTATTGAGAAAATCATAGGAGTATCGGACCTCCAAATATAAGCATTCAGCTGATCTCCAGGTAAACACTCCTCCAGTTCCAGACCTTTAGCCTTTCAGAATACCACCCTCCTCCCGGTTTCATTCAGGCCATTTTTAACCGCCTGCGGCGATCAGTTCAGAGCCTTGACCGATATCTCCATCAAGTTCAAACATGGCCTGGTCAGCAGCAAATAATTTTGCAGTATCCGCCCGTTTTAAGATCACCAGTCTTTCAAAAAGACACAAATGAACTGCCGTCAACAAGGCCTCCACAGAAGCTTAAAAACCCTTAAAATAAGCCGACTGATCAGTTTGGAGCGAAATGAGTGGTCAGTTTGTTTTTTTGGCAGTTGACCAATATCCGTTTATTCCCCAGCATTATTATAAACATCTTTAAAAATCGAATTTTCAAATTCGTTGCTATTTTCAATTTTTACTTTGTATTCGTCGTTAAGATCGATCAATAATTTAGACATGTATTGAGTTGGTTAATTAAATAAGATGTTATCTTATGTATTTAATTCTATAGATATGAAATACGAAGTGTTAATGTTGATAAATAGCGATTGAAACCCGCTACCTTATAGGAATATATACTGACAGGAATAATGACAGTAAAACAAAAAAGCCTTTATAAGTGTCTGACTTATAAAGGCTTTTGTTTTCTATTGTGATCCCGCTGGGATTCGAACCTAGTTCCAATATCAGCGTTTAAATAATATTCTATACGGTTTTCGATTTCGACTCACCTAATCGCTCACCATTTTTTTCGATACGTTTTAGCTGCAATTGCTGTTGTATAAATATAATCAAAAGGCTGACCAGTACACCATCAACGATCTGGGCAAAAGTGTGGCGGAAGGGCTTTTTGAAAGTGTCGGGGAAATGATCGGCACAACCGGAAAGCTGGGTGCCGATCTATTAAGTATGCTTATGAAGCCTGTTTATATAGCGCCACAAGGAACCCGCAAGACGTAAGAAGAAAAAGGGTATAGATCAAAGTCAAGGCATACAACGATGAAACCAAATATGATTTTGGAATTAACAGATCGCAAAGCTTAAAAAATAATTGCGACAAATTACCAGTATCTCACCGTTTTTTGATAATTTGTTGTTTATAATCGAATGTGAACTTTAATTCAATCTTAAATCATTTTGGTGCACTTGGTAAACGGTTTATTCAGCTAATTTTACAGGATTATTCTTAGATTTAATTTATTGAAAGGATCTACTCTATTAGGTCTATATGCCCAGTTTTGGGTGGATAGGTCTGACCGCGCCAGACCTATATATAAGTTGTGTACAATGGCACTATCGACACAGACTAGACATTAAGACTTTTGACTAAAAAAACGAAAATAATTGAAAATAGACTTTTTAGAATATCCTAAGACAATAAAAATATTACTAGCAATCTATGTTTTAGGTTTTGCCATTGGGACAACTACCCATGTATTGGACTTGTTAAATCATGGCTTAATACTTAATAAAAATGTGCCTACGTGGAAAAACATATATTGGGTATCGTTAACTTTCTTAGATTTTTTAGCTATTATCTTAATTTTAAGAACTATTGTTCCAGCTTTAATAATTTCTAATTTAATCATTGTTTCAGACGTACTAATAAATACAAACGGGTTGACATTTGAAAGATTTGGCAATTCTGATGATTATAAAATAGTTTTACAAATAATCTTTGGACTTTATATATTATCAACGACTCCAATAATTTTACGACTGCATACCAAGGACAGAAAAAGCCACAGCACACAACATCAGGTTTTATGAAAGCGATGGAATACGAAAGGAAAGACATACCTACAATTAAAATGCCCTCTGAGCAGACTGAAATTAGTTTTCATAATCGACTGATTTAAAGTTAACAAAGTTAGCCTTGCAGTCTAATCGTATCAAGTCGTTCAATAATTGAACTTTCTGTAAGTCAATAACTTACATCGTTTTCAGTGAGTATACCACTCTGTAAAACTACTCACCGAATCACTCACTTTTTTTATGCGATTTATTGCATATTTTGGTGTTTCCGGTAAAACAAAAAAGCTTGCAATCATTTGATTTGCAAGCTTTTACGTAGTTTTGATACTATCTTCTGTGATCCCGCTGGGATTCGAACCCAGGACCACTACATTAAAAGTGTAATGCTCTACCAGCTGAGCTACGGAATCATTATTTTTAATTAAATGTAAACTCTAATGGTTTCTTTTTTAATTGGCGCAAATATAGGACTACGATATATATTGTGCAAATAATTAATTGACAAAACACGCACTACGCTGGTTCTAAGCCAGATTATTTACATATGCTCGCTTTTAGAACCTAATTTAGGTCCCGAAAGCGAGCATATTCTACAAAAAACAAAGCTTAAAGTACCTTCACAGTACCTAAATACTGGCTGTTGCTTCGTCTTTTTCTATCTTCCGATACAAAAGCGAGATAAACATGAATTGTTTTTCCTGAGTAATCAGGATCAATTTCAAATATCCCTTTCTTCTTGGATCGTTTTACTGCGGCAGTATCAAAACATGCCTTCCCCTTTTCGATATCGTAGGCCACAAACATAGCACGATCATCATACACTAATCTTCCTCCATCCCATTCAAACGTAATCGTTCCTGGGCTTTCAGACACAGCAGTAGCCTTTTCAGACTGATCCATATCTCCAAAGCTTAGCAATGCTAATTTCGGATCAATATAAAAGTCTGGGTTCTCCCCTTTTAAGGCATGCTTAGAATTGTACGATTTTGCCGCAACAAACCCCTCATAAGTTTCAGCATACCCTTGAAAACCTACTCTTACAAACTCAATCAATGGCTGAAGCCATACTTGAGATGTTGCAAACTTTGCTCTGTTCACCAACTCTTTCGTTGTCGGAGGCGTACTTCGCTTACGTGGTACACCACGCATAAGATCCTGCCCTTTTGAACGATAACCGACAACCGTGCCAGCCTTTCCTTTAAAGCCTCCTAAAATACCCTTTTTAATAATCGCCATAATACAAGTTGTTAAGTAAATAATAAGTGAAATAATAATAACAATAACTTTAGTAAAATTAAGCCAGGATTAAACCAGGACATCACAGGAGAATAGTCCCTGTTAAGTCCCTGTTTTCTCCCTGTTATCTCCTTGTTTAATATAGAGAAATCACAGGGTGTCACAGTTCCCTCAACGGTCCAACTCCGAAGTAATTAACTTTTGATTAAAACGTATCAATTATTAAGCCATTACAATTACCAAATCTTCATGTAAAAATGCATAAAACTGTAAAAACAGCGATTCAACGAAATTGAGTCCTACAACTTGGGAAGAAATATTATTTCAAAAATAAATTAAGACGACCTGTCAGAATGACCGAGATCTCTCTCGGGACTCACTATGTCCCGTATCAGTTGTTTCAATTCCTTAACTTCCGGAAAACGAGCTTTCTCTTTCCTGTCAAATACAACAACATCATCAATACTGATCACATAGGCCCCTCCTATTTCTGCTGGCTTTAGCAATACGCCATTCAGCTCGTCGGTAAAAGTACTCAGCAGTTCTTGCGCCATATATGCAGCCCTAAGCATCCAACCACATTTTGGACAGTATTCAATAGTTACAGTAGGTTTCAATGTTTTCATGTGATGAAATTAAACAATATCATTACAAGCCCCTAATATATAATCAGATCCAAAACCTTTTTTTAGTATAATTTTTATAAATTAAACCCATGCTATCTAAAAAAGACATTTTCGGTTACGAACCCAATCAGCAGTACAGTACTGCGGTGGCTTATTTTTCTATGGAGTTTGCGGTACACCAGGCACTAAAAATATATAGTGGCGGATTAGGTTTCCTTGCCGGATCCCACCTAAGGAGTGCCTACGAGTTAAAACAGAACCTGCTTGGTATAGGAATACTATGGAAATATGGGTATTACGACCAGTCCAGAGATAAGGATATGTTGATGAAACCTGATTATACAGAAAAACAATATGCGTTTTTACAAGATACAGGCATCACCTTTAAAGTCCCTGTTCACGATGCTGAAGTACACGTCCGTGCCTATCTGTTAAAACCAGAAACATTTGGCACAGCACCTTTATTTTTGCTAAGCACAGACGTACCCGAGAACGACTTCTTATCGCGTACGATAACGCATCGTTTATACGATCCTCACGAAACTACGCGCATTGCCCAATCTATCATACTAGGCACTGGCGGAGCGATGCTGTTGGACATTTTAAATATGCCTCCCGACATATACCATATGAATGAAGGTCATTCAGTATCCCTTAATTTTTACCTCTACAGCAAGCACAAAAGCCTGGAAGAAATAAAAAAGAGAGTAGTATTTACCACACATACACCAGAAATGGCCGGTAATGAAGAGCATAGGTATAGCTTACTTAAAGAAATGTCCTTCTTTTACCATCTGCAGGAACATGAAGTAAAGTCGATTCTAGGTATGGATGGCGATAATTTCAGCTATACACTTGGCGCACTTAAATTTGCCAGAAAAGCCAATGGGGTATCAGCCCTACATGGTAAAGTGGCCCGGGACATGTGGAGCCATAACTTAGGTATATGTGAAATCACCTCTATCACCAATGCTCAAAACCAGAAATATTGGGAAGATCCTACAATAGGTAAAGCTATAAAGTCCGGTAATGATCAGGAGATTATGCTTCGCAAAAAAGAAATGAAAGCCGATTTATTTAAAGTTGTGGCCAATCAATGTGGCAAGCTTTTTAATCCAGATGTGCTGACGATTGTCTGGGCAAGACGATTTGCAGGTTATAAAAGAGCAGATCTGGTGATGCAGGATTGGAACAGGTTCTTAAATTTGATTAACAATGAAGCATTTCCGGTTCAAATCATTTGGGCAGGAAAACCTTATCCAGAAGATTTTGGGGCGATCGGCCTATTTAATTCCATCATCAATCGTGCACTACCGCTAAAAAACTGTGCAGTCCTTACCGGATATGAGCTAGAGTTATCAGCCTTATTAAAAAGAGGTTCCGACGTTTGGCTAAACAATCCAAGGATGTACAGAGAGGCTTCTGGCACCAGTGGTATGACAGCAGCCATGAATGGTAGCATTAACCTTTCCTTGCCTGATGGCTGGGTACCAGAATTTGCTAAAGACAATATAAATAGCTTCCTAATTCAACCAGCAGCAGATGGATTACCAGATCAGGAACAAGACAACCAGGAAAATACCAACCTCATGAATGTATTAGAACGCACAGTACTGCCAACCTACTATAACGACCAGAAGCAATGGTTAAGCCTGGTAAAAAAAGCAGCCATGGATGTGGTACCAGCTTTTGAAGCTAGCAGAATGGCCAACGAATATTATGAAAAAATGTATAAAGCATAACAAAAAAAAGAGCTGCCCGTATGGGGCAGCTTCTTTCCAAAACACTTAAACTGAAAAATTCTTATTTGCTTTTAGCTTTCAACAGCTTCACCTCATTCTTTAATAGCTCTATTTCGGCCTGTTGCTCTTTAATTGCAGCTACCAATACAGGAATCAAATCCGCTGTCTGTACTTCGTTGTATTTGGCAACTTTTGAGTTGTTTTTACCAGACTCGTAAACTTTTGAAGCCTCATAAACCATTGCTGGAAATTCTGGCTGTACATTACTGGCCAAAAAACCATACTGCTCACCTGCAGGAAGTTTAAGATGCTTATACTTATTTACATCGTATTTGAAGGTAACAGGCTCCAGCTTTTTTAAATGTTGCGTTGAATTAGAAATCTTCCCAACACTTACCTTAAGTTCTTGTTCGTCAATTTTTTGAGCACTTACAGTTAAAGTACTTGCGCTTAGTAAAAGGGCCATAAAAGCTCCTTTGAATATTAGATATTTCATAAAATTAAATTATTGTATAAATGCTTGAATACGGGTTGATCAATACAACCCAAAAGATAGAATGTGCGTACTACAAGCCGTTGGGAGGCAGGTACGGTAAGGAAATATAAGGATCGCTAATATTGGCGACACCAGAAAGAATCAATTTTTTGGAAAGCAAAAGGAAAAACGGGTTGGAAATTGGATGAGATATGTAATCTTCGTCCATAATCTCCAACTGCTTGCACTCCTTTTCAAGGTCAGGGACCTCATCAGCTTCTTGTTCGGTAGAACAAACAGATAAATGTTGCTGATGTTTGTCTATAGCAAATAACGAGGTACTTTTTACCAGTAAAAATGAAAGTAAAATAAATATGCCCGTTAATCTTCTAAACATAAGTAGCTGAATCGTATAACCTTGTAATCGCTATTTTTTACAAAGATAAGAATCTTAACTATTTTTATTTGCCAACAGGCTTCATATTTTTGTAAATAAAATTATGAATAGAATTTGTGGTCGTTTTTAAATCAACAGTCAGGTACCAGATGTTGTTGATCCTTTTCCCCACACTTTGCCCATCTAGTGGAAACCTTGCCTGATCAATTACTTTATTTTCTGAGTTCAAAACGCTGCCAGCAAACCTCATAAGTGTCATATTGGCCATGCTGGTTTCTAAGTTCGGCAATATCTGCGATGCAAAAACTGGAAACACTTCTTGTCCGGAGCTTTTTAATTTACTAAACAAAGCAACCAGGACAGTCCTTTGTCTTTCGGTCCGTTCATAATCACCATTCCCTACTCCCCTAATCCTTGTATAGGCTACGGCTTGTCTTCCTGTTAATTTCTGCAAACCCGCATTGTTTACATGTACGGCTGGTATTTTATCATAAATAGCCACTTCATTCAGGTAATTATTTAAGTATGGGAGCTCGGGATCTTTTACATTTACATTCACTCCACCCAATGCGTCGACAATCTTTGCCGCGCTATAAAAGTCAACGTTCATATAATCTTTAATATCCAGATCAAAATTCTGGTTGATGGTTTTTATAGCCAACTGAGGGCCGCCAAATGCATATGCAGCATTGATTTTATCCATACCATGCCCCTCAATATTCACATAGGTATCGCGCATAATTGAGGACATTTTAATCTTTCCGGTTTGTTGATCAATAGAAATCACCATGATCACATCGGAGTTTGCCCGGTCATCATCCTTACGCCTGTCGACCGCAAAAAGGGCGATATTAAAAGGGGGATTTGTCATTGCTTTTACTCTATCCCTTGTTTTTTGAGATATACCCAAAGCTTCCGGCGTTCTATTTAATTGAACGGCAACCCGTTTTATATTAACTGGAGACGCAGCTACAGCAGTAGTGTCCTGCGCGTTAACATGGTATGACACTACCATAAGTATAAAGCCGAACCAGAGTTTTTTCATTGTTTAAATGTTTTGTTAATAGTTTAGATTACAAAACAATATGCAATATCCCTGCCGCTGTTTTTTTAAGCCAAGCGAAAAAATGAATTTGGAGATTTGTCTAAAATTTAATCATCTTTATATAGGCAAACTTGCAATTGATTGAACTGCTCATTAAAAACCAAACTATATATTATGAAAATTTTAAAAGGACTATTATTCTTAATTGTTGGGATTGTAATTCTGGCACTGCTTGTCGCACTTTTTGTTAAAAAGGATTATGCCGTTGAGCGGGAAGTCACCATCAACAAGCCTGTAGCTGTGGTATTTGATTATATCAAACACATTAAAAATCAAGATCAGTATAGTGTTTGGAATCGTTTGGATCCGGCTTCAAAAAAGACCTATACAGGTACAGATGGTACTGTTGGCTTTATCTCGGGTTGGGAAAGCACCAATAAAAACGTGGGTAAAGGTGAGCAGGAAATTACCAATATAACTGAGGGGGACCGGATTGATATGAAACTTCGCTTTAAAGAACCTTTTGAAGCTGAGGATGAGGCTTATATGGCTACCGAATCTATGGGAGAAAACCAAACGAAGGTGAAATGGGGTTTTAAAGGCAGAATGGCCTACCCAATGAATCTCATGTTACTCTTTATGGATATGGAAGGAATGCTAGGTAAAGATTTACAGGGTGGTTTAGATACCTTAAAAACCACATTAGAAAAATAAAAGTCAAATGAAAATGGCCGGTATTACCGGCCATTTTTGTATTACTTAATTACTTCTGCTAATTTCTTTTCGAGCGCCTCTCCTCTTAAATTTTTCGCAATGATTTTACCTTGTGGATCAATTAAAAAGTTTGAAGGAATTGCTTTAATAGCGTATAAATTCCCCGCCCCCTTAGGATCGTCATTGTTTGAATCTACCACTTGAATCCATGGCATTCCATCATCCTTGATTGCTTTAAGCCATTTATCCCGATCTTTCTCCTGATCTACAGAAACGCCTAATACCGTAAAGTTTTTGTCTTTAAAAGCATGATAAGCTTTCAATACCTTCGGGTTTTCTGCCCGACAAGGCCCACACCATGATGCCCAAAAATCGACAAGCACATATTGACCACGGAAATCAGACAATTTAACAGGTTTGTTTTCGGTATTCATTTGTGTGAATTCTGGAGCGATCTTGCCAACGGCTGTAGACTTACTCGCTTCAATTGAAGCGGCAAAAGCTTTACCTGCTTTGGAGTTGCGGTTTTTGGCCGATAAACCACTAAACAAAGGCTCTACCTTGGTTACATCAAAATACGAACCCGCTATTTTTTGCAATGCTTCAAAACAGAAATAAGAATCAGGATTCTGTTTAATAAAATTGCTCAAGGCCTCTTCAGATTTGCCTAGTGCCTTATACTTTTCATATTCAGCATTAATCGATGCACCACTAATCACCGCTGTTTTGATAGAATCAACAGCATCAATAATGATTAGGCCTTTGTCCAAATAAAGCGACCTTGCGTCTGTTTGTCCCTTAACCATTGTAAAAATCTGGAGATGAAGAAACAGTTGCTATAAGGAAGGGACTGGTTGTTTTATCGACATTTCCATTCACCCCATAGGTCACGCGCAGGTTCAGGCGATCCACAAAAGGTAGCTGAAGAAAATCCTCTTGTCCCAGTTTCCACATCCCACCTAATGACCACAGTGGTGTTGCCCGGTATTCTTCGCTAGCCCCAAAAAGGTTGGAATCGTCTAACCTCGCACTTCCAGAAATCACATACCTTTCTTTAAAGGTATAATTGGCATTGGTATACCAGGATAAAAAGCGATCTCTCACATCTGTAAGCGTATTCGGTAATGTTGGTGTGGTTTTATTACCGGTAACTGCCATGCTGTATTGGGTTGCATAATTTACAGGAAGGGAACTCAACGTCTGGTCGTCATAACCGTACAACCTATTGGTAGAACCAGCTGTCCACACCTGTCTCATTTCTATACCAGCTACCGCATCCACACGATGGTCACTGCCAAACTTTTTATTCAGAACCAACTGTCCACGTACGTTATATTGTTCCATGTCAATATTGCCCTGATCTAGAATTCCACCCAAAGGCAATCCGTAAACTAACTTTGCAGGATTACTTCCCGCAAGTATAGAAGTCGCAGTGTTAATGGTATTTCTCGTAGTATAGGACTCTGGACTATAATAATTTCGACTGCGTTGAAAGGACCGCTCATACAATCCACTTGCCTGGGCACTTAAGCCTTCTATGATTTTATACTGTAAACTTCCATTAACCCTAAATTGGCTATATCTGACAGTGTTGTCTGCATCAGAAAGCGCAGATAAATAATTATATCTCCAAGGAAAATAACCTTGTTTTTCTAAAACATCAAGCCCCGCTGCATTAAATGCACGTGCGTATTGTACTGGCTTTCCATCATCGCCAACAATTCTATCGTAAGGAAGAATAGTACTTATTCCAGGCTGAAGAGGTGTTAAGCCAAGACCGTTATTTTTGCTATTGTTCATGATGAGCATTAACCCAGCTGAAGCAGCTAACCTTTTAGAAAGCTGGAAATCATTATTAGAATTTAAAGTGAAGCGCTCAGTCTGATCACCTTTAGACACCGGTAATTCTTTACTATAGGAACCTGAAACAAAGTACCTTGCGGATTCATTTCCACCAGAGGCAGACAAATTGTATTGTTGTATCTGTTGTTTTTGCAATAGGTATTTTGAGTATTGCGTTTTATAATCATAGCCACTCAATTGCTGTACCAGCGCATCTCGTTCTGTAGCACTGATCTCCCCTCTTTTAAAGCGGAAAAAGATATCTGCACCTGATGATATCGCAGGTAAATTTTTACCTTTTGGATCAGGAATAAGCAATTTGTTTACGCCTTCCGCTTCGAAATCAAGGTAATCAGCCGAACTGGCAACCGGCCTATAGCCTAAATCTGGTTTTCCGCCTATGGTAAAATTGGTAGAGAAACTGATTTGGGCTTGGTTCGCTTTACCTTTCTTTGTTTGAATGACAACAACGCCATTAGAAGCTCTCACTCCCCATATCGAAGCTGCAGCTGCGTCCTTCAGAAAATCGACCGTAGCTATATCGTCAGGATTGAGTAAAGCTAAATCTGACTCAAAAGCGAAACCATCTACAACAATTAAAGGATCTTGTGTTGCGCTGATTGTACTACGTCCACGAATACTCAGCAACGAGTTTTTAGTAGGACGCCCGCTCGAATTAGGAAGATTACTTGTGAGGAGTAAGCCACTAGCCATGCCTTCCAGTTTATCAACCAGATTTAGCGTTAGTTTTCGCTCCATATCCTCCTGTTTGATTTGTGAAAAGGAACCAGTTGCTCTGTCTTTTGCAATGGTTTGATATCCCGTAGAAACCACAACCTGCTCTAAAAGTTGCGGATCTTCTTCCATCCGGATGGTAAAGCTTACAAAATTAGCTAAAGCAATTTCCTGAGTTTTAAAACCTAGAAAACGTACTATGAGAGTTTCAGCACCACCTGGAACATTTAAAGTAAACTTACCCTGTGCGTCAGTTTGAGTAGCTACTTTAGTGCCTTTCACTAACACAACTACACCTGGGATGGCTGATCCATTTTTTTTATCCAGAACAGTCCCTTGTATCTTTCGATCTGGCGCAACAATTACACCCGAGCGTTCCTTGATCACTATAGTCTTGTTCTGTATCTCATAAGTAAATGGTTGGTTAAGGAAACACTTTTCCAATACATCAGCTAAGGATGCATTTCTGGCAAAGATATCTACCTTTCTCGCGAGTTTAATTTGTGGTGTGGCGTAAACAAAATCATAACCACTTTGCTTCCTGATCTCTTTAAACACCTGGGTTAAAGAGATGTTGTTTTGTGTGAGGTTAATTTTCTGCGCAAAACCGCCTGCACTTACCTGAAGTAAGGACGCGGTTAACAGAATTACGGTTAGGTTGATTCGCATAATCAGTTTTCTTTTATCTGTATTATGAATCAGCCAAGAAACCGAATCCATAATACGCAAAATTGGTTGTGCCACGCGGGCTATATGCCTGCGTTTAAATAGCGCATAAAATTTCATACATTTGAATTTTAGGCCCCTGATTAAGATTAGGGGTTTAGGTTTGGTTTTAGTTAATTATCGTGTGCGAAACATGGTTATTGAATAAATCAGACTGTATAGCCAGGGGTGGTTCCAAGCACTCCTGGTTTTTTTGTACTGAATTACTGATAGGTGCAAAACCTACACAAAAGTAGAGTTATGGCATAACAGTAACCCTCCTTCCTTCAATCTTAAAGTGAATTGTTTTGGTTGTTTCTAATACTTTTAGTACTTCTGACAGTTTTTTACTCCTGGAGATTTCACCACCAAAATTAATATTCGGAATATTGCCACTATATACCACATCTATATCGTACCAACGTGCCAGCTTCCGCATAATGCTTTCAATATTTTCATCATTAAAGTAAAAATTACCATTTTTCCAGTCGATGGCTTGTGTAACATCTACATCCATCACTTTTAGCGTACTTTCTAAAATGGCTTGCTGACCGGGCTTAAGGGTAACATTCCCCTGTAATGAGGTTGATACCTTAACTGCGCCCTCTAACAAAGTTGTTTTAGTAGCCTCCTCATTTTGATAACTATTTATGTTGAAATGTGTTCCCAGTACAGTTACCTCTTGTGCTTTTCCGGCTCCATTTGTACTTACAACAAAGGGTTGATTGGGATTTTTAGCCACCTCAAAGTAAGCTTCACCAGTTAACACGACCTTGCGTTTATCTTTTACAAAAGCGGTAGGGTATTTTAAGGTAGAGCTCGCATTTAGCCAAACCGTAGTCCCATCAGGTAGATTGATCTGATATTGTCCACCTGCAGGAGTGCTGATGGTATTGTAGGCAATCTCAGTAGCGGCTCTATTTTCTTTGCTGATTTCATAAACCAATTGCCCGTCTTTGGTTTTAGTCACAATAATTCCTGCCTGTTTAGCGAGCTCCCCATTTCCAGCATCGGTCAGGGATATTTTAGATCCGTCGGCAAGGGTTAATATTGCTTTGTTTCCTCCAGGATTAACATCGGCCCCTTGATGTTGCGTCGTTAAGCCACTTTGCGTTGGTTGACCATGATCAAAGTTGTAAAAATATAGTGCAACAGAAAAAACAACAAGAATGGCAGCAGCAATGCTATACTTAAAGTAATTTCTGATCGGGCGTAATATGGTATTTTGCTGGCTTACCTGGATTAGATTAGGTTTTAATTGATCATAGATCTGCAACATACGAAGATCCAGTTCAGTTTCATCAACTTCTTCTTTGGTATCCTTTTCCAATTCTATAGCTATAGCTCCTCTTAATTCAGCCTCACTATTTAGCTCAGTAAAATGTTGCATCAACAATTTAATCTCGACGGTGGTACAGCCATCATTCATGTATTTACTAAAAAGTGTGCTTATATCATTCATCATATTTTACAAAGCTTTGAGTATGCCCCTATATTAACCAATACGGAGCTAAGGGAAAATACATTGATGCAGTTACCTAATTTTTTACAATTATTTAATAAACGGGTAACAATCAGCAGAATAATTTCACTTGGGTTGTAGCTTTCATAAAACCTATTGAATACTAAAAAATATTGTATATCATTGAAAAAGAATCAAACAAGCCACAACCATTGAAGATTTTTGTAGAAGAGGATGAACTGCAGCATTTGCTATTGCAATTAAAGCAGGGCTACGAGCCGGCATTTAATACGCTATATCTAGCTTATAGTAAAGCACTTTACAAGAAAATCAATGGAATTGTGAAAGATGAATCTATTGCTGATGAGCTGCTGCAGGATTTGTTTTTGAAAGTGTGGGAAAAAAGGCAGGATATTAAATTGGATCAGTCATTTACTGCTTTTCTATATACCGTTGCCAATAATCTTGTTTTTGACTACTTCCGTAAAGTTTCTAAAGATAAACGCTTGCATGAGCGCCTGCTGATCAATGCCGTGGATTATTACCTACATACTGAAGAAAACCTAATAGGTAAAGAAACCTGGGGTATTGTGGAGGAAGCGATTGACAAGCTTTCTGATCAACGCCGTAAAGTGTTTAAACTTTGCAAGATGGAGGGCAAATCTTATCAGGAAGCAGCTGCAATCTTAGGGATTACCGTGGCCACAGTAAACAGTCATATGGTAAATTCTATGCGTTTTATTAAAGAATATTTACACAAAAATCAGGAAATTGGTGTTATCCTAATTGTAGCAGCAATTTTTGGACGCAGCTAATTAATTTGACATTCTACCATGAGTATACAATCTATCAATCCTACAAACGGATCGGTTATCAAATCCTATAATGAAGATACGGACACCGCAGTTATTCATAAAATCGAACAAACGCATAACGCCTGGTTAAAATGGTCTGAAATCAGTTTTCAGGAGCGATTAACCTGCTTAAATAGGCTTGCCGATCAATTGTATAAAGAAAGGGCCAACCTAGCCAATTTGATGGCTATGGAAATGGGTAAACCTATAAAGGACGGTGCCGCCGAAATTGACAAGTGTGCCGGTGTATGCAAGTATTACGCGGAACATGGGGTAAACTTTTTGAAAGATCAGTTGATTGCTACAGAGGCTTCAAAGAGCTATGTCAGCTTCCAGCCCATTGGTGTTGTACTGGCCATTATGCCTTGGAACTTTCCGTTCTGGCAGGTCTTTAGATTCCTTGCTCCTGCTTTAATGGCCGGTAATTGCGGATTGCTTAAACATGCATCCAATGTTCCTGGCTGTGCATTGGCTATTGAACAATTAGTTAAGGATGCTGGTTTTCCAGACCATGTGTTTCAAACACTTATGATTGGCAGTAAAGGTGTAAGTCAGGTGATAGCTCATCCATATGTAAAAGCGGTTACGCTGACCGGCAGTACCGAAGCCGGGATGAAGGTTGCCGCCCAAGCAGGTTCAGTTTTGAAGAAAACGGTACTTGAACTTGGTGGTAGCGATGCCTATATCGTTTTGGCCGACGCTGATCTGGAAGAGGCAGCGACAATATGTGCAAACAGCAGACTGATTAACAATGGACAAAGCTGTATTTCTGCGAAAAGGTTTATCCTGGTAAAGGAAATTGAAAAGGAATTTACCAGGCTTTTTATGGAAAAGATCAAGCAAAGGAAATTAGGCGACCCCTTGGATACGGAGCATGATCTGGGTCCTATGGCCAGAGCAGATTTGCGTGATGAGCTCCATCAGCAAGTAGTAAAGAACATAGAAATGGGCGCTAAATGCATACTGGGTGGTCAGATTCCTGTATTTAAAGGCAATCATGCTTTTTATCTACCAACTATATTAACAGGAATAAAAAAGGGGATGCCGGCTTATAGTGAGGAAATGTTTGGCCCGGTTGCGGCTATTTTAACAGCTCAGGATACGGATGACGCCATAGCATTGGCAAATGATACGCAATTTGGATTAGGTGCTGCTGTGTTTACCAAAGATGGATCGGTTGGAGAAGAAATTGCCAGAACCAAATTGCAGGCAGGGTCATGTTTTGTAAACTCACTGGTCAAATCGGATCCTCGGTTACCTTTTGGAGGTATCAATCAATCAGGGTATGGTCGGGAGTTGGGCTCGTTTGGTATCCATGAATTCGTGAATATTAAAACGGTTTACATCAAGTAGCCATATAACCGGTATCCTATCGTCAATCGTCGTTCGTCTGTCGTCGGTCTTGGGCGTTCGTCATGCTGAATTTATTTCAGCATCTCGCACTCGCTAAGCCACTTTCTATTGAGAGATGCTGAAATAAATTCAGCATGACGAACCAAGCATATGCGCTAAAATGGGTTCGCATTTTTCACGGCATGGTGGGTAAAAATGACCGTGTTTCCAATAGGCAGATTTGGGAGACAAGCCCCACCAGAATTCCGCTAATGCCAAAGGCTCCATTCCGTGACGAAATGCATATTGTAGCAATTTGGGTGCGGCGCACTCTCCTGCTCCTGCAGGTGGTTTTTGGGCACCTGTATGTTCGAAAGCTTTTAAAAGACTTTTTGATACACCTGCTTTATTCAAAAAATGATATTGTTCGAAGATTCTATCTTGCAAAGCATTAGAATAGTTTTTTCTGAATGTTTTTAAGCGCTCAATCTCTGAGCTATAGGTTTGATCATTTAAGGACTCCAAATGACTGATTTCCTTATTCATTTGGGTAAGTTCTTCCATACCTATATTCAAAAAACCTCCTGCTGTGAGCCCATCAAAAATCGGTGGCACAAACTTATCGTGATGATTTTTACCTGCCAATTTCCCCGAAAATGCAGCCAGATACCCCAGTACGCCTTCTTTTGTACGAACGACAAGCACACCAAACATCTTTCCAATTACCATACCTTCTGCGTCAGATGACAAACCAAAATTATGCGTCCATTCTTGTTGATGCTGTAAATGAAACTGTAATTCATTTGCAGCAAGTAAACAAAGCGGATGTTGCTCATCCGTTAAAGAAAAGCTAAGTCCAGCCGCCAATGCTTCGATTTCTATGGAATCGTTAAATGGACGGAAGGCCGAGTTTTCATAAACCTGATTGGGCATTGTATATGCTGGTATGGTTGGGTAGTTTTGAGAGACAAAGATCGGCTATTCTTTCTCAAGTAAAAAGATCTGCAAATAATTGTCTTCATTTTTTACGTAACGATTATACGCTAAGACCTTACCATCTGGGCTCCATACTACAGCACTTACAGGCCGATCATCATCGCTAGAGCTTTCTGTTAACTGCTTAGATTCTCCAGTGGTTACATCTGTAATGTAAATTGCATTTTGCGCAACGTAGCTGATATATTGGCCATCAGGACTAAAGTTTAATCCGCTTTGAATATCAAATAAATGAAAACTAATCTGCTTTACTGGTCCCCCATTAGGCGAAACCGCAAAGACATTGATAAAACCCGAAGGATCTTTTGATAAAAAAACGACCTGTGTGCCCTCGAGGTTGGATCTTAACCAATGACGAGGTCCGATGACCCCCTCTTTAGTAAATGTAATCCGTCTTTGCTTTACACCCATTGGGACATCTGGCCTATGATGAACAGTTCCGGCAAGTGATTCGCCTTGATTCGCCAAGCTTAGATCAGCAGGTAAATCAACCACAAAGATCTCTGTTTTAGTCCCTCCATTTTCGTCTTTCACATTTCCCTGAAAAGCAATTGCGCTTACCTGCCAGCTTCCATCGGCTTTCTGATAACCTCTTTTACCAATCCAGCATTCATCAAAAGCCTTATCAATATCATCACTACCTGCAACTGGATTTTCTGTAACCTTTGCTACCACCACAGAAAACATTTCACCGCAGTTGTTTTCACCATTTGCTTCATCAGCAACCGCTACCTTTCTCGGAAACATAACTCCCACTGTTCTGAGGTCCTGAACATCTGGATTAGTTTTACTCAATTGAGCGATCACCTCATCATTATAGGTAAAGCTCAATCTTTGCCCATCACCACTCCATGAATGTGCATGGGTTCCCCCACGCAACGCGCCAGGTGTAAATGGTTCTTTGATGTCCCTCGCATCCATAAAAATGGGCATTTCAGGATTATTGACATCAATGGCTACTCCTGTCCTACGAGTAAACCCGTAAGGATTTTTTTCATCAGCATTTCTTATTCCATGGATAAAAATCACGCGGTTTACAGCAGGTGAAAAGGAAGCTGCACCAACACCGGGGCCATGTTCAGTTTGATTTCTTGTATGGTAAAGCCGTTTTACTTCTCCCGTAACTACATTCACTAGCTCAATGCTGCCGGTACGGCCAATTTTACTATCATCGTTTCTGGTATCATAAACCAGCCACTTACCATCTGCTGAAAAACATTGATTGGTATTTAAAAAATGTCCCTTTGCATCAGTTGTTAATTGTCTCTCCAGCATTATTTTTTACAAGTTTAGACCGCAGCAAGTTTAATATCAAGCTCGGCCTTTAAGATATCATATTTTTCAGTTAGTCCATCTATACCTGTTTTGATTTTTGCATCAAAAACCCCAATATCATTTCTTCTGGTAAACGTAGAGATATGCAGGCCTCTTTTTTGCAGGTAATACTTAGATATTATTGGATAAACATTGTGCATCACATCCATATTGTCTATAAAAAACTGTTGTACTTTATCCACTTCCAGCCTTAAATCATGGTTATCATAGTTATTACACAACCACACAATTAATTCTGGAAAAAAATTCCCTTGTATACAGGATAGACCCGCGGATCCCGCTTTTAAAGATGCCACTGCATGAGCCATGTAAGCATCATATAAACCAAATTTCTTATTTTGAGTTGCAGCAATCTTAGCCTTCACCTGTCCTATATCCAGACAAGTATCTTTATGATAAGTCACCCTTCCAGTAGCCACCAAACAACCAAGTTGCGCTGGAGAGATTAAACGTTTGTAAGGAACCGGACATTCATAAAATCCCATAGGGATTTGCTCCGTTAAATCTAATAAGCTTGCTACATTAGCATCAAATACATCATCACCATCGTGCTCAGCAGCCAGCAAACCTGTAATCCCAATTACAGCCTCTACACCACAGTTATAAATCTGTTTTACAAAATCAGCCTGTTGTGCAATCGGACCACCAAAAGTCCCTGTTGCAACCACAGGAACAGCACCTTGAGCAGATTTCACTACATGTTCAACTATTTTAAGCCTTTCCAATTCGTTAAGCTCAAACATCTCACTAGATAGGCAATTTGCAAATAAGCCAGCAGCACCTGCCTCAATATATAGTTCCGTTAGTTTCGTTAACCCATCAAAATCTATCTCACCATTGTCTTTAAATGGCGTAAGCATTACTGGTATAAATCCTTTTTCTGATTTGTTCATTATTAATTATTTTTCATGAGATATCAATCCTGGCACCTATCATTGTATAACAGCGATAGCTACTTATACAAAAGTATTGGGGTAAAAGCGATATCATATGGTGCATTTTTTCCAGCTTATGTATGATCTTATCTAAAAAAGGAAAAAGCATTACTTACGTAATGCTTTTAAAAATTATTTACCCCAACATAGAGGAGTCACGAATGCTTTTAGCTTATCCTATTACTGCCTTTCCTTTTAACCTTGTAATGATTGTACCCGTTAAAAAAATAGAGAGCGTACCCACCACAATGATCATATTGGCATTTAATGGATTTTTGAGGTAAGCATATTGCTCTGGGATTAAATAAGAAAGCGACATCCATAGAATCACCAGTAGACCAACTATCGTAGCAGCAAAAGCTTCCATATTACCAGATTTCTTGCTGATGATCCCCAACAGGAATAAACCAAGCATTCCCCCAGCAAATATCCCTGACAGCTGCCACCAGATATCCAGAATACTTTTTACCCCAATCATGGCAATACCACAGATCATACCGGCTACACCAAACACAACGGTCGAGATGTGCAATAGCCTCATATTTTGCTTATCATTAATGCCAGGCTTAAAATAACGTTTGTAAATGTCTTCAGTAAACACTGTAGCAGAAGCGTTCATTCCAGAACTGATTGTGCTCATTGCTGCAGAAAGAATAGCTGAAACGATCAGACCAATTAAACCTGTAGGAATCATGGTTACCATAAAATGTGGCATTACCTTATCTCCATAATCTGCAGGTTGAAGCGTTGCAGCCAGATTCTGAATGTCCATTGCGGATACACCTGCGCCTAGACGCTCGGCTGCCACCTGCAATTTAACTGGTTCTATCATTTCAGGATTAACCTGATAGTAGGCATAGAGACAGCTTCCAATTACAAAAAACAACAAGGACGCTGGTACATAAATCCACACACAAAGCCATACAGACTTAGAAGCTTCTTTTGCCGAAGAAGCCGTATGATAACGTTGTACATAATTCTGATCCATTCCAAAATTATTAAGGTTAATAAAGAACCCATATAATAATATGACCCAGAATGTAGTTTGCGTAAAATCAGGACTAAAACTCCCAAGATTGAACTTATTGTCACGGCTCCCAATTTCAACAATCTTTGATATCCCACCAGGCATGTTAGACACAACCAGGTAGATGATCAAAATTGCACCAAGTGTTTTCAGCACGCCCTGTACAACCTCTGTCCAGATTACCGCCTCTATACCCCCCATTACCGTATAAATAACAATGCAAATACCTGTTACGAGCATGATCACCTGCATATTGTAACCGGTTAGTGCTTGTAAGGTTAAGGAGATACCAAAAAATATGGACCCCATACGCGCCAATTGAGTCAGCAGAAAACAAACTACAGCGTAAGTGCGAGCCCATGGTCCGAAACGCTTTTCCAAATTTGTATAAGCAGAAACCTCTCCGGTATTCCGGTAAAATGGCACAAAATACTTAGCGGCAACCCAGGCCGCAAGCGGCATAGATATACTGAATACAAATGCATTCCAGTTAGCGCCAAAGGCTTTCCCTGGTACACCTAGAAAGGTATTGCTACTTAAAAAAGTAGCATAAATAGATAATCCAATAGCCCAACCTGGTATTAAACCAGAGGCCTTGGAGTATTGTTCAGGATTTTTATTTCTACGGGAAAAGTAAACGCCAACCATTACCATGCCCACCAAATAGGCGAGTATAATAGCTAGGTCTAATATGGGTAGATTTTTCATTTTGCAAGTTTAAACATATTTTTTGCCATCATGATCTACATCACCACAGAAATGAACCTTAATTCCCATTTCTTCCAAAGCTGCTGCTTTTATACGGCAGGCTTTATGTGATGAAGCCTCATCAGTCGTATAAACCACATGTATATGGTTTGCCTGGTGACGAGCCATCATTTGATCACGTGATACCCCGCTAAGTGTAGCATGCATAATCGGCCATTGCGGGGTTGTATTCTGCCAGCGTCTCTCTGTTTCTTCTGCTGGTAAAAACACGGCATCACCTACGCCCAAATCACAATGTAAAGCATTGTTCTGTATATAAATTCTGCTCCAAACCAGACTTCCTGGTTTACTGATGCCTTTCAAGCTACCACCACCAAGATGGAAAAACATAGGCGGCTGTCTTTCGCTGCTCGCGCCAGCATACCCATTGATAAAATGCGCAGGTGGTGCAGCTCCTGAAATCAGGAACAACCATACAAAATCATCGATGCCATCGCCTTTAAAATGCTCACCCCAACGAATATCATGTAAAGTGTTTTCACCTGGCATGCCCAATTCCTTCCACAAATGATAAGTCACCAAAGCATCTATACCCGCGCACTCATCCACTTCGTTGAAGTGTGGCAACGCTTCATTTGCATATAATTCTTTCCCCGATTCTGAAAATACTGGAGGTCTATCCTGATTGTTTAATAATCCTTCTACCAAATCACTGGTAGCGGTTAAATCTTTTAAGCCTTGCTGATACTGAATACCAATGGTATCGCAGCCAAAATCGTCGGCCATACGCATTGCAGCAATATACATTTTGCATTGATCAAGGGTTTGCTCCCTGGTAAGTTCTGTTAAACTCTCTGTTCCCCATTTAAAGGTCATGCCTTTTTGCAACAACCATTCCAGTATCTTCTCCGCTTCCTGTTCGGTTACAGTCCTCATTTTGGCATATAGGGCAGATTGACTTAAACGTTCTTTAAATATTCCTGTTTTATGGAGTAGGTCGTCTGGAACAATTGCATTGAACATGCCCATGCAACCTTCATCAAAAACACCCATAATTGCTTTATTATCACGCAAGGTACGTCCGAATTTACGTCCTTTAATTTCATCCGCTGAAGGTATAGTTACTGCACTAAACGACTTTACATGACTGGTGTCATGGGTAATTTTACCGGTAGATAACCATTCTGTTAACCCCTTATTGAAAAAATCATCACTAAAGTCTTCACTCCATAAACTGCTGTAGTTTACTTCAGCTTTGGTCAATGAGCCATTAAGATTCAACATACCTACCAAGCCTGGCCATTGTCCGCTCCAGTTGGCAACAGTTAAAATAGGTGCTTTATGTGTAGTCAGTCCTGCCAGGACATGATGTGAATACTGCCAAACGCTTTCGGCTACAATAATTGGTACATTTGGATCTATCGTTTTAAATACTTCGATGCCCATTCGTTGAGAATCTATAAATCCATGCTTTTTCTCTTCGTCATAAGCATGGGCCCTTTTCACTGTCCAGCCCTGTGCATTCAGTGCCTTTCCCAATAGTTCTTCCATTTCTACCTGTGCCGCCCAGCAACTTAAATTGGCCGACAAACGTAAGTCTCCACTACATACAAGGTAAACTTGTTTTTCAGTATTTGTTGTCATGTTAAAAAGTATAAATATTGCGAGAATATTATTCGTCGACCTGACAGATAATATATTTCACAAATCAATTTAAAAATTTGGTCTACACAAATATGGGGAGTGCCGGGCTGAAATCTCTACGAGTTTTTGCCTAGTTTATGTGATATGTTATCATGAAATCATTCATCATCCAAAGTTTTATTTTCTGTCTATCCTAAGCACGATTGCAGAAACGAATGAGTATGATGCGATTACCAACACACATGCCTTTTACCAAAGCTATAGAATTGATACGGATCGGATTAGCACACCGGTGAAGTATCGCAGCAAATATTTAAGTAAGTAATTACAGTCTATAAATGATCTATAGGAAGTAGATTACTTTCTGCATACTCTTTTATGATATCGTTGCGTTTGATAAGCAGATCTTTGAGATAATTGGATAAAAAAATTCCATCTGCCATTTTTCCTAGTATACCTAGTGGCGAAACATAGCTAAAAATATCAGTCATTAAGGTTCCATTATCTTCCTTATCAAAATGATGTTCATGTCTAATGGACTTAAAAATGCCTTTAGTCATCTCATCTACAAAATAAACGCCATTGTCAAACTCCGTAATTTTTGAAGTTAATTCCTGAGTAATTCCAAAATGTCTGGCCTGCCAGGTAACAGTTTCATTTAATTCAATAAGACCGGAGCACCTTCCTGCGACAGCTTTTTCATTTGTATGTTTTGTAGAAATCTGATGTAAATCAATACTTCTCGCTAAGTCGAAAACAACTTGCCGATCAGCATTAATATGAGTCTGTAATTTTATTACGGGCATAAAAGTTAATGTATGATATAAAAGTAACGATTGTTAATTTGATTCCAAGCTTCCATAGAAACAGATCCGTTAATATGTCGTGAACTAAGTTGCCTTAAACAAAACACAGTTGAGGCCCTGCGAGAAAATCGTAAAACATTAATGACCAGAATATTGTTGATATGATTTGCCCCTCATATAACCATACATGGAAGTGAATAAAGTAATCCTGTTAAATAAACGCCCGGTAGGCAAACCAACTACGGATGATTTCAAATTTATAGAAGAAGAAAATCCTATAATACAAGAAGGACAAGTACTATTAAAAACCCTTTATGTTTCTGTTGACCCATACCTGAGAGGAAGAATGAGCAGTGCGAAGTCTTACGTCGCCCCGTTTGAATTAAATAAACCAATACAGTCGGGTGTCATTGCCGAAGTTATAGTATCTAAGAACCTTGATTTCAAAGTGGGTGACTTTGTTTCAGCAAGGCTGGACTGGAAGGAAGTACAGGTTTCGGACGGAAAACACCTCCTCAAGGTTGATGGAAATGCTGCTCCTCTATCAGCTTATTTAGGTATTTTAGGAATGACCGGGTTAACGGCATACTTAGGCTTAACTGAAATTGGGAAACCCAAAGCTGGCGAAACATTAGTGGTTTCTGGCGCAGCTGGTGCCGTAGGTAGCATTGTAGGACAAATCGGTAAAATTTTGGGATGCAGGGTGATTGGCCTAGCCGGATCAGATGAAAAAAATAGGATTTTGACTTCGAAATTCGGCTTCGATGCAGCAATCAACTACAAAACGACAACCGATATGAAAACGGCAATAGCAAATGCTGCACCAAATGGCGTTGATATCTATTTTGACAATGTTGGTGGTGATATTTCTGATGCGGTACTTGCAAACGTAAATCAGCTTGCCCGCGTACCAGTATGCGGTGCGATCTCTGTGTACAATGAAACAGAAGTGCCTATGGGGCCAAGAATCCAGACGACATTAGTAAAAAGCAGTATACTAATGCAGGGCTTTGTTGTATCTAACTATGCAGCAAAATTTCCTGAAGCCATCAAACAATTGACCACTTGGCTACAGGAAGGTAAATTAACTTACATCGAAACGATCGTTAATGGTTTTGATCAAATTCCGCAGGCTTTTATCGACTTGTTTGAAGGTAAAAATGAAGGTAAAATGATTGTTAAAATATAATTCTCTTTCTCTCTACAGAAATTTCTGATCCTTCAGCTAGCATGACTGATATGGGACTTTGGTGATTTAAAAATTTGAATTGATCTCCATAAGTCAACCCAAAATCTAATTCGATATTGTAGTTTTTAACTTCATAGTGATCCCATTTTGGGTGCTTCACTTCATACTCATTGGTTTTAAAATCGCTATATCTGGCGTATCCCCAATAATGTTCTGTAATGAATTCAGTTTCGGTACCTTGATGAATCAGTGACAGCTCCCTTTCGGCAGTTACACTAAAACTTTGCCACTGCTTTTTACACTTCCATTTATACTCCACTATCCTCTCCTCTTCAGTTTCAATCCAACTATGCGTCATAGGCAGGGCGACATAATTCTCATTGTAAATTGTATTAGCTACAAATGAAAGGGCGAACTTTGGCACTATCTCTTTAATAAAAACCACACCTCTTTTCCAGATTCCCTTATCCAGATATCGGACATAAAAGCGCAGATTAACTTCCTCAAAATTAGGATGGAACGGTACTCTAAAGCCCATTAGTCTGGTATTTTTAAACAAAAAGCCAATCAAACTGACATAGCATTTATCGTTCCACATATCTAGTTCTGTGCCGATAGGAATGTAAGGCGCTAATACCTGCCTGTCTATTGCATAATTTGCTATAGACAGCTTTCTCCATTCTGCCGTTAAAAAACTCATGGGGACAAGATACGTCCCAAAGCATTCATATAATAATAGTTGTTATCAAAAAGCGTTAATTGCTGAATTTCACATTAAATGCACCATCAGTAATTTTAACTTTAACTCCCTTATCTGTCTGTACAGTTCCATTAAAAGAACCTTTTATGTTACCTCCGTTTTTGTAGGAAGCCTCAGAAATAAAAAAATATGTTCCTTCGTCAATATTTTCTGTTGAAAATAACATACCTGCGCTATTTGTATATTCAATATAATGTGTTGGATATGAGTTCTTGTTACTCCAGATATTAAGCCCTGCTACAAATCCAATAAAAGATTCTTCAGAAAAAAACTTAAACTTAGGTATGGCACCACTCTTCGCGTTGCCTAAAATAGTTAATGTTCTTGGTGAATCGGTGATGCCTCGAAGTGCTGAAACCTCTGTAGCTGTAACAGTAACACCATCCACTTTATAAGTAATATAATATTCTGATGTAGGAATAGGCACCTCTGGTACTATTGTCTCTTCATCTAATTTAAGCACAGGTATTTTCTTGCAGGATATCACTGTTAGCGCCATTATTGCAACAACAGCCATTAATGTAATTCTTTTCATATTGTAAATATTGAAACTGATATTAATTCGCATAAACCTTGTAAAAACTATTACTAAACGCTTCCGTAGGATCATACTTTCTTTTTAATTCGAAAAAAGCACTTGCTTGTGGGTAAGCTTTTAACAGTTGCTCTTTTGTAGCATGTAAGCGATAAGGAAGATAATAAGCACCATTTAACGAGATGGAAATAGTTATCAGTTTACGCGTTAATGCTTGCATATCAGCCTCCGCCTCCTTACTTCTTTTTTGATTGAACAACATGACAAAACCAAAAACTTCTTGATGTGCATAGTTTAAATAGCTATCCTTATCTGTCATTACGTTTCTGACCGTAATATTTAACAAATCAACCCTATACTTAGGTATTGTACTTTGAAGCGCTTTAATAAACTCAGGAACAGCGGCTTTGGGAATAAAGTATTCATGTAGAATATCCGTATAATTCTGATTTGTATTTTGGAACACTTCTACCCCTTCATTCAACAATTCATTTCTTGTAAACGTTTTTCCATCTACCAATGATACTGAAGACTTTTCTAACTTCCAGCGTAAATTTTTACCATATTCACTATTTGCAGAGCCTCTAAAAACGGTTCTCCTAATAGCTGCAAAAGTATTTTTTTGATGTAATTTCTGAACTGGTCCATCTGTCACAACATAAGTAGACAAAATAGCTTCTTCCATAAAATGATCTGGGTTGATATTGATTCTTCCGAAAGCAAGTCCAGTAGTAGGATTTTTCTCCATCCACTGTTCAAATTCACGAACATAATCGGCACTTTTTACGACAAACTGCTCAGCTTTATAGATCTTATTATCAGTCACTCTCAATTTAACATCCAATATCACCCCAAAAAGCCCATAACCACCCAAAACCAATGAAAAAAGCTCTTTATTTTCTGTCCTGCTACAACTTAGGACTTCCCCCTTCGCATTTATCAATCTTAATGAAATTACTGTTGATGCAATTGGTGGGGAATTAGGTTGCCAACCGTGACAATTTACACTAATAGATCCACCTACAGAAAATGAGTTATTGGATTGCATTACAGCAACTGATTTTCCATATTGGTCTAGATATGGAATAATTTGGTTCCACAAAGCTCCTGATCCAACATTCAATACATCTGCCGTACTATCCAACAACATGTAGTTAAATGAATTCATATCCAATAAGATACCTCCCGGGTAGATGGTGTGTCCTCCCATGCTATGTTGAGCACCGGCGATTGATATCTTTTTTCCGGAAGCGTTGGCTTCTTTTATTAAATCAGAAATCTGAGTAATGGCACGATTAATCTCTTTGTGTGCTTTTACAACAGTATCTACCTTTGTTCGATTTAATTGACTTGCATCATTAACTACAGCAGAACGCAAACTCTTGCTTGCTTTCGGATCCTTAATGTAAGTATAAATAAGAAAGGTTACTGGTCTTATAACCAGTAACCCTAGAATTAAGAAAACTGCAAGAACTAAGCGTTTTGTCGTTAATCTTAATTTCATCTTCTAGTCCTGATCGTTAGCCGTTTTAATAGCGAAAGGATCTACAATTTCATTATCTGGATTTTTAGGATTCTGACCATACTCATTCTCAAATGTATCGCCTTCGCCAAACATCATCACAAAACCATAGAAGGGGATTAGTTGCCACCAGCCGCTATTACCTCTATCGTGACATCTTTTAGCGCCTTGGGCAATCACAAAATAGATGGCCGGCAGTAATAATAAAAATAACAGCATATTCGCCGATTGTTCATCAAAACTTAGCAATCCTAGGATTAAACCAATAAAAACTGCTACAGCAAAATAAATTAAATAACTAAGGCCATACTCCAATCTGCGGATACGACCTTCAAATGAAAAAGGATTTTTAAACATGAAAAATGTGGTAAGGTAAGGTTAAACGAATTTTAATCATTATTGAGTAGCGTTTTATAGTTTGATTATTCCAAAGTTTAAGATATTATCTCAGAAAAACAATTAATATCTCAAAATAGTAGCATTTAAGCCAAAACAAAATTATCGACATTTGTTGGCATCTCATATTTGTCCTATCTTTGGGCAAGAGCATAACACATTGAAATATTATCATTTACACTTCATAAAGAAAGCAGTTAAACAAGGTCTAATGTTATTATTAGCCTTAGTAGCTGGGATACAATACACCTACAGCCAAATTAAGCCATCAGTGGATTCCTTAAAGACCCATTCTTTAAGAAACGATACCACAAGCGCACAATATGATGTTGGCGATTTGTTTACAAGCATTTTTCATCCAAAAAGAAAACCGGACCCTTTTAAAAAGAAGTCGCCAGTTACCATTATACCCAATTTTGCCTACAATCCAAGTATAGGTGCTCAGATTGGCATAAAGGCTGTTGCGGGTAAAGTCTTAGGAAAAGAAAAGAATACGCTGATGTCAATTGCTGCAACATCAGCTTCTATAACCACTAAGGGTATCATTTATTTCTACCTCAATCATAATGTCTACACTCCGGGCAACAAATGGAACCTTCAGGGGAGTTTAGTAGCAGCGAAGACTGTTTTGCCTGATTTTGGATTAGGAATAGGAAATGCTTCCCATGCAAGCGAAGCCGATTTTATACTAAGCAATCCTGATCGTAAGCCTTATGTACTCCACGCCGAGTACTACAACTTCAGAGAAAAGATATATAAACAAATTGCAAAAAGTCTCTTTGTTGGCGCTGGTGTGTCCTTCGAAATTAGAAGAAAAATCGAAGACCGGTTAAATACGAGCGACCTAACGCCATACAATATTTATAGTGACCGTTATGGTTTTAACAGAGACCAATACCAGTCTAACGGCTTACTTTTCAATGTACAGTACACTACGCGAGACAATCAAAATCGTGCCTACAAAGGCATTTATGTTGATGCTGGGATCCGTGTAAACCAAACCTGGATGGCAAGTTCGAAGAATGCTGTACAAATAACTACTGATTTCAGAAAATACTGGAGCTTGTCTGACAGCAATCCTGAGCATGTACTTGCCTTCTGGAACTGGGGTTCTTATTTAATTAGTGGTGCCCTGCCCTATCTCGAGCTTCCAGGTACTGGAAGAGATACCTACTACCGAAGCGGAAGAGGATACACTGTTACTTACTTTAAAGGCCCCAAATATTTTTACTCGGAATTGGAATATCGCTTTCCAATCCTAAGGAATAAATTTATAAGTGGAGTTACTTTCGGCAATATCCAAACTGCGAGCGATGATTTAGGCACCAAATTATTTCAACAATGGCAGCCCGGTGGTGGAGCAGGTTTACGAGTGCTATTCAATAAAGCTACACGTACAAACCTATGCCTAGATTACGCCATCGGAAAATACGGTTCAAAAGGCTTCTTTTTGGGCTTAACGGAAGTTTTCTAGTTTACCATTAAAAATGATAAGTGAAACCGCATACATCCTGCAAAATAAAGCCGAAACTGAACATCACTATCAGGCCATTCCGCTTTATAACATCTTTCTCTTTGAAGGAAAAGGAACAGTAAGTATGGATTTTACGGATTACCATTTTTCCGGCCACGTTGTACTGTTTAGCAGCCCATATCAACTTGTTCGCATCATGGCAGAAACACCCATAAAGGTGCGCGCCTTACAATTCCATGGAGATTTTTACTGTATAGAATATCATAAAAAAGAGGTAGCCTGCAATGGACTTTTGTTTAATAACATTTATGCAGAACCTTTTGTACAGCTGAAAAATGAAGACTTTAATGAAATGCATTTGTTATTCGATAAACTGGCAACGGAGCTGAATTATAAAGACGATTATTCTAAAGCCGTAATACGTGCCTATTTACAATTGATCCTGGCCATAAGTAGCAAAGCTAAAATAGTGAGCGTAACAGTCCCTGAAAATGAGTTTGCCAATCATTACGTCACTCAATTTAAAAAGCTATTAGAAACCCACTTCCAAAAAGAAAGACAACCCTCGTTTTATGCGGCGCAACTAGGTGTTGCAGCCAATACATTTTCTAAAAATTGCAAAACGTATTTCATGAGATCACCTTCGGACATGATACAGGAACGGGTTATTCTGGAAGCAAAGAAATTGATTCACCTAACGCGCAAAAGCATGAAAAGTATTGCCACTGAGCTTAACTTTGATGATGAAAACTACTTTAGTCGCTATTTTAAAAAGCACACAGGCGTAACCCCTACTACATTCAGAGAAAAAGTGGGCATATCTATCGTGGCAGATTTGTCCAGATAATATCCATATCTGTCCATTGTAAAAGCAACCTACAACCTTGAATTTTGTATCATAATAAATTTAATGGATATGTTGACTTTTTTAGCAAATGCGCAAGGCCAGTTCTTTAATCTGATGAGGATAGCCATTTTCATCGTAATGGCTTGGATTGGCGGCCTAAAAGCTTTTCAGTACGAAGCTGACGGCATTGTACCCTTTGTTGCAAATAGCCCAGTAATGAGCTTCTTTTACCATGAAAAAGCTCCAGACTATAAAAATTACAAAAACAAAGAAGGCGAAGTAGTTGAAAAAAATATTCAGTGGCACATAAAAAATGGCACATACGTATTTTCTTATGCATTGGGCACTGCAATCGTGATCATTGGTTTGTTAACCCTTTTAGGAATTTTCAACGCGAAATTGGGATTAACAGGAGCCTTACTGACCTTTGTGATGTCGCTGGTTACCCTTAGCTTCCTGATTACCACTAAAGAAACCTGGGTTCCTGATTTAGGTGGGCCTGATCACGGCTTCCCTTACTTATCAGCAGCTGGGCGTTTAGTAATTAAAGATGTGATTATGATGGCTGCTGGATTACTTTGTGCATCCGACAGTGCGGTTAGAATTCTTAAAAAGGTATAAACCGGAGTCCCTTCCTATTTAGCAATCACATCTAAAGAGAACTGCATATAAATCGGCACATGATCAGAGATTAACCGTGCTGTTCTGAGATCTTCAAAGTCTTGATAAAAATGGACTATCCCCGTCCTCAGTACATTTATGCCTGAGGCTTTGAAGTAGAAATTATCATACTCCGAAGCCAGACAATTACCATTCACACATTTCTGCTTCAATGAGGTCTTTTGTCCTTTAAAAGCAGAGGTATGCCCAGTTTTCCATAATGGATTAAACACACTGTGAGACTGAGGAAGATTAAAATCACCGCAAAAAATAAGGTTATCACCGGGATAAAGGTCCGGTAGGAACTTAAAATATTTGATCTCTGTTTCCGGTTGCTTTGATTTAGGAACCGCATGAAAATTAGCCACCGTAAACGTTTTACGTCCTACGGTAAACCTACAATAATAGGGCTCCCTATCAATCATCAATCCGTAGGTTTCTTCTAACCATGCCGTTCCATTTTTTTTTACTTTGCTGGTATTCCAGACAAAAGCATAACGCTCTTTTGAGCTACCTGTTGGACTTGATGTAGGGTTACTGATCACATAATCCCACTTACTGCCCATGCGGTTTAACTCATCTGCTAACCTGGCTACAGCCTGACTACCACCATAGCCTGCAACAACTTCCTGTATCGCGATTACATCGAATTTATTGACGACTTTAGCAATGTAAGCTAACTCATCATCATTTTTAGACTTACCAAAGTTTTGTATGTTCCAGGAACCAAGGGTTACATTTTGGGAATAGGCGGCAAAGCTTATGAATATAAGCAGTAGAATAATATACTTTTTCAAATCTGGATCGGAATAATAAAGGCGCAAATATAGTAGTTATTTTATATGATTTGCCAAAATCAAAATAGCCACGCTGATCAGCAAAGCTGCTATTATAATTGCCAGGGCCAATTTATGCACACCCCGATTAAACTGCTTCATCAACTCGGGCATATCCTTTACTTCCTGAATCACCTTTAGTTCGCCACTGTTTAACTTCTGAAGTACCGCCTGCGCATCATCCGGCATGGTTTTTAATAACTCTGTAATGGTATTGATCAGCTTCATTCCGTTCTTTTTCAGATTTTCCGGACTAAGCTTCCGCATAGCAATCTGGAATATATAGGGCCTTAAGCTTTCAATAATATTCAAATCAGGAATAAGTGCTCTGCCAATTCCTTCAATTAACACAATTCCCCGAACTAGCAGGTACAAATGCGCTGGCATCAAAATCTCATTCTGGTTCAAAATAGCCGAAAATCTGCCCAGTATTTCTTTTACATCAATGTGTTGGAGAGATGCCCCTTCCAATAAATTAAAGAAATGCTGAATATCCTTCTCCAGCTTCTTTTCATCAGGAATATTATAACGCAAGGCCATTTTTTTCAGGGTAGCAATTAATCTTTTGCTATCCTGCGATATAAAATGAGAAATAAAGTCTTCGAGTAATTCCTTTTCTACCGGCATGATAGTCCCCATAGAACCAAAATCTATAAAGGCAATCTGTCCGGTTTTTAAAACCAACAGATTTCCAGGATGGGGGTCGGCATGAAAGAATCCATGTTCCAATACTTGTTTAAGATAAAGATCTAAGCCTCTGCGCGCAATAACTTCAGGATCGTGCCCCATCTTAAGCAAAGCGTCCAGATCAGTAATCTTTACCCCATCTATAAATTCCATACATAAGATGGCATCGTTTGACAATTCGGGGTATACACTGGCCAGATAAATAGATCTATTTCCTTTAAAATCTCTCGAAAAACGTTCAATATTAGCCAGTTCATTTAGAAAAGATAGTTCCTGAAAGATAGACTGTTCAAATGCCTCTAATACCTGAACCAGGTTGATTCTACGGAAAAGATCACTATAACTAGTCAAAAGACGTGCAACATCCTTCATGATGAGCATATCGGCAGTCACGACCTCCCTAATCCCCGATCGTCTGATCTTCAAAATCACATCCTGCCCGCCCTTAAGTTTGGCTTTATATACTTGCGAAATAGAAGCAGCAGCAAAAGGTACCGTGGTGATTTTTTCAAAGTACTGATCAGGTTCAATATTCAATTCATCCGCAATCAATTTCTCGACATCCATCAATTCCGGTTCCACCTTATCCTGTAGCTTTTTCAGCTCTACGATCATCTCTGCTGGCAATAAATCCTCCCTGCTGCTGAAGGCTTGCCCAAACTTTACATAGGTAGGTCCCAATTCTTCTAGCACCATCCTGATACGCTCATAGACCGTGAGGGCAGCTGGTATTGCATCCTCCACACCATTAATCACTTCATCAACAGGTAAATGACTGTTAAACTGACTTCTGATCAACAACTCTTTAAATCCGTACTTACTGAGTATCCTAACCAGGGAAACTGTCCGCTTGAGTTTGATCTTTTGGTTCTCCATCATATCTATTTAAACACCTTTTGACACGTTATGTTACAAGATATCGATAATATGATGAAATTCTAAAGCTTAGTATAGTTGCTTAAATGATTTCATAAAGACTTGATAATCTTGTTTAGAAACTACTAAAGCAGTCTGATAAAGATTAACTGGCTCATTTGATTCATCAAATGACTCGAAGATCAATTTCATTGCATCACTGCCTGCCCGAAAGTCTTCGTGAAAGGGAATTACCCTGAGTGTTTTATTTATTTTACGTGTCTTAAGCGAGAGCTTAAAAAAGCCGTAAAATTGCTGATAGCTAAGCGTATCCTTTTTTAAAGTGATCGATTCTGACCCGTAAATATGCCAAATTGAATATCTTATAAATAAGATTTCGAAAGCTAAAATGAAGAGTACAATAACGCCTACTCCACCGATAGTAAACAATATGATAACGGCTATCAGTAAGATATTTAATAAATACAAAGAGATTTTTAGGGCAAGAGATGGCTGTACCGTAATTGTAGCTGAGAGGCTATCTCCATCATTATTTACCTTAAATTTTCCTGGTTTCATATTTATTAAATTAACTGATTATTTTTTCGGTCAAAGCTAATAAATCCTTTTAGAATACCCGGCGCAGACAGCTACAATTGTTTTCTTACCATCCTATTCCGTAATCTTCACCATGATTACTTGATCCTCCCCACAAACTCCCATGTTTCCAGTCGAAATAAATTGCATTAATCGGGCCACTGGTCCGATCACCAAAGCTTAAGGTATAGCCCATTTTTTTTAATTCATTCCTAACAGCTTCACTGGTATTCGTGTTCAGTAAAATCTGACCGGGTTTAGGTTCCCTATCGGAAGTTTTAGTTCCGCCCAGCGACAACCACAATTGATTTGAATTAAAATTAGCAGCTTCGGCAGCCTGCTGAACATTCATACCAAACTCTGCCACGTTTAAGAAGAACTGCAAAAGATTCTGATCCTGCGTATCACCTCCCTGAACTGCTGAAGCCAAAAATGGTTTCCCATCCTTAAGTGCCATTGCCGGCGATAGCGTAACTCTTGGTCGCTTACCCGGTGCAACAACATTGAAAGGGTTTAATGTCGAATCCAGCACAAAACTTTGCATCCGCTGACTCATCCCAATTCCTGTATTCCCTGCAATACAAGCTGGCAACCAACCTCCGCTGGGAGTAATAGAAACTACCCAACCTTCTTTATCAGCTGCCTCCACTGAGGTAGTTCCCCGCCATAACCGATCCTCATAGGCTTCCTTAGGAGAATAATTACCCATATCATGCTTAGGTGCAAAATTGCGTTTTGAGGTATCCATCTCGAATCCCCGGTTTTTAAGGAGATTTTTATAAGGATTGAGCAATCCCTCAAATGGATAAGGATCACCTGGACCTATACCAGCATCATTCTTTACAAATTGAATTAACGAAGCCCGCTGTTTGGCATATGCCTTACTCAACAAGCCCTTTATTGGTTCAATCGGCTTAAAATAAGGATCTCCGTAATAAAAATCGCGGTCGGCAAATGCAAGGTTCATGGCCTGATAAACCGTATGAATGTATTTAGTGCTATTATACCCCATGCTTTTAAGGTCAAAATTCTCCAGTATATTCAAAGCTTGTAGCATAACAGGACCTTGCGTCCACTGCTGCATTTTGTACACATCAATACCTTTATAGTTCACCATGAGTGGTTGTTCTACTAATGGTTTCCATTTTGCCAAATCCTCCATGGTAATTAATCCGCCTTGCTCCTGACATCCCCTTACAAATTCGCGTGCAATGTCACCTTTATAAAAACGGTCATACGCGGCCATTAAAGCGCCTTTCCGATTTTTACCCTTTTTACGTGCCGCTTTTTCAGCATCCACCATTTTGTTCAAAGTAAGCAACAGATCCTTTTGCACAAAGATCTCCCCTGCTTCAGGTGCCTCTCTTTGCTCACCAGCACGCGTTAGAAAAACCTTTTTACTATAAGGCCATTGCTTAATCAATGATTTTTGACGTTCGATGTAATTGGCTGCCTGCGCTTCCATTGGATAACCAGCAGCCATTTGAATGGCCGGAGCAAGCACTTGCTCCAGGGTCATTGTACCATAATTAGCGAGCATATAGATGAGTCCGCCTGGAGTTCCCGGCGTTGTAGCCGCCAAAGGGCCGTATTCTGGAGGGAAATTATAACCTTTACTTTTAAAGAATTCTACGGTAGCACCCGTTGGCGCAAAGCCCATCGCATTAATGGCTATTACTTTTTTGGTATGGGGATTATAAATCAATACCTGAGTCTCTCCGCCCCAGCTCAGTGTATCCCACATGGTACAGGTAGCTGCCAACATTGCACAGGCGGCATCCACTGCATTTCCTCCTTTTTGGAAAATCATGGCACCCGCTGTTGCGGCTAATGGCTTGCCGGTAATGGCCATCCAATTACGTCCATGTAAAACAGGTTTTTGAGTTTGCTGAGCAGATATGGATATAGCGCAGGTAGCAAAAAGAAGCAACAACAGATATTTCATACCAACAGTTATTTATCCTAATAAAGCTAAGATAAATAACTGAAATTGATATTATGTACTAATTAAGCTTTCTTTGGAGGAAGATCAAATGCAATCGCTTCGTGTTCAAATTGTCCACTATGTGAACCATCGCAAAATGGCTTATTTTTAGAAAGACCACAACGACAGATACCCAAAGCAGTTCTTCCCTGTAATTCATAAACATTGCCGTTTCTATCAACGATTTCAAAATCGCCTTCGATCTTTACCGATCCGTTAGTATTAATTGTAAGTTTTGTTTTTGACATGTAATATTTTTTGCTGCAAAAATACAATAATGGCCAGAGCGTATGGGATCTCATTTTAATTTAGAACCGTTATCTATTGCCTATCACAAAGCATACGATCAGCTGTCTGTTTTTGTAAATAAGATAAAGGAATAAAATATGAAATTAGCAAGATGTAATTATTACACTAAGGTGTTAAAAAATATATACCATGGAATTTTGAAAGGCTAACTTTGATTCGTCAAAATAACATCGCACATACTTTGAACAACATAAAAACACTTAAAAAAGAGCACCAGGGAATTTCCACCTTGCTTGCATTCGCTCTACTCCCCTTATCTGGTTTTGCAACAGATATTTACATCCCATCATTACCTACCATGGCGACGACTATGGGAGTGAGTAGCTTGCAGGTACAGCTAACCTTAAGCTTATTTTTAATCAGCTATGGCGTTTCTCAACTCTTTATAGGTAGCGTATTGGATAGCTTTGGCAGATATAAATTAAGTCTTATTTCTCTCGTAATTTTTGCAGCAGCAAGTATTGTCATTGCCAATACGCATAACATTTACCTGATTTACCTGATGAGAATCATACACGGCTTTACTGTAGGTACAATTATCGTGGCCAAGCGTGCATATTTTGTCGACATGTTTACCGGCGATAAGCTGAAGCATTACTTAAGTCTTTTTTCCATTATATGGTCTACCGGTCCAATTGTAGCTCCTTTTTTAGGTGGCTACTTGCAAACTGCATTTGGTTGGGAATCTAATTTCTATTTCCTGGCTATACTTGCTATTGTATTGGCTATTCTGGAACTTATTTACAGTGGCGAAAGTCTGACGCATTTTTCTGAATTTTCACTAAAAAAGATCACTGGCATATATATAACCATGATAAAAACAGCCAGCTTCAGTCTTGGCATTGTCATGCTCGGCCTGGCCTACAGTATGGTGATGATTTATAACATGACCGGTCCGTTTATCATAGAACACCACTTAAATCTTACCCCGGTAGTTGCAGGTTATAGCTCTCTGATATTGGGTTTTGCGTGGATGGTTGGTGGTTTTATAGGCAAGGCAACTATAAACAAGCCTTTCTTTAGAAAGATGACGACAAACCTCTTGTTTCAAGGCGCATTTGTACTGACAATGATCGTTACCATTCAGTTTATTTCTAGTCTGTACAGCCTGGTGTTATTCGCCTTTTTAATCCATGTAACAGCAGGTTACATATTCAACAACTACTTTACCTTTTGTCTGGGCTTATTCCCTAAAAACGCAGGAATTGCCAGTGGTTTAACTGGCGGTATCACCTATGTAATCGTATCTTTTTTAAGCTATGGAATCATTTCAATCTTGCCCGCTAAAGATGAGCACCACCTGAGCGCAAGCTATTTAATCATTACCATTTTATCTGCAGTAATTATGTTTACGATCTTTAAAATAGCTAATAAAAAAACTGAGCTTTTGCATAACGACTAAGTATTACGGCCTGGTGATTTGCATATGAAAATAGCGACCACCAATAAAATCTCTTTCCTTTACAACCTTAAAGCCTAAGCTTGTATACAGTTTTTCGGCCTTAGGGTTTTCTTTACTTACCAGCAGGCCAATAGTGTGGTGATGATGGGCAACAGCGTAATCAACCATAGCCTTAATCAACTCTTTCCCAATCCCCTTGCCCTGCTTACCTGGAGCAACACTAATGCAGTCGATATAGTACTCACCAGCCTGCGTTTCTGCCTCCAGATCATGGTTAAAACCATAAGTTTTTTGAATATAATCTAAAAAAGGAGCCCTTAATATTTCAAGATCGGCACCATCATATGCATTGATCATTCCACATATCTCCCCTTCGTCCTCATATACCAAGGTGTTTTCGTAGCTATACTGATTACCTGGTAATGCAGCAAATCTTTCAAATAAAGGAACAGCTTCATTAGGATCGGTAGCACCTATAAACTTTGCAGCAAGATCATCCATTGCCTGAATAATTAGTTTAGCTAATTGTTTTGCATCAGCTGAAAGTGCTTCTCGAATTATCATAAACGAAGCTAATTAAAATGAATGAAACCATCATAAGCATTAATTGTTATCCCTCAAAAAACAATTGATATGAAAGCAGTTCAAATCTATAAATTCGGTGGCGTTAACGAATTAAAATATGAAGATGCCCCGAAGCCTGAGATTAAGTCTGACGAGGTGTTGATTAAAGTTTACGCAACAAGCATCAACCCTGTGGATTGGAAAGTAAGAGAAGGACATATGCCTGGTTCTGACAAAAGAACATTTCCAATCATACTAGGCTGGGACGTTTCCGGTATTATAGAAATGGCAGGCTCAAATGTTAATGGATTTAAGAAAGGAGATGCGGTATATGCACGCCCAAATGTATCAAGAAACGGTACCTACGCTGAATATGTAGCCGTCAATGCAGGAGAAATTGCGCTAAAACCAACATCAATTGATCATATTCATTCGGCAGCTGTTCCATTAGCAGGACTAACTGCCTGGCAGGGTTTGTTTGACCATGGGAAGCTTGAATCCGGACAAAAAGTGCTTATCCATGCTGCTGCAGGTGGTGTTGGCACTTATGCCGTACAATTGGCTAAATGGAAAGGCGCTTATGTAATTGGTACGGCATCTGAACAGAATCTTGATTTCTTAAAAAAACTTGGGGTCGACGAGGTGATAGATTATAAAAATGAAGCGTTTGAAAGCAAATTAAAAGATTTAGACTTGGTATTTGATCTTGTAGGGGGCGACACTCAAAAAAAATCTTTGGATGTACTAAAACCTGGTGGAATTTTAGTCAGCACTGTGGGGCTAAGAGACGAAGCTGCAATAAAGGAAAAAGGCATGATTGGGGCCCAATTTATGGCTCAATCCAGTCCTGGTGATTTAACTAGCTTAGCAAAGCTGATAGATGAGGGAAAACTTAAACCTATTATTGCAGAGGTATTAACGTTACCACAAGCAGCAGAAGCACAACAAAAAAGTGAAGCTGGCCATACTCGGGGTAAAATTGTTTTAAAAGTAGCGCAATAAAACAATTTAACTATATGGGGCTGTATCATTAATCGATTAATGATACAGCCTTTTTAAATACTAATGTGCGTCGTATATAATTACTTTTTCAAAAAGCACTCTAAATTGATCTAAAAATGCCTTATGTATTTCATGTACCTGATAAACATCATGTGCTGCGAGGTCCTCAAAAAACAAAACCAATGAAAAAGTATAAGTTGTATCAACAACAGCACGTTCAATTGGTGCAGGTGTGCCGATATGAAAGGTTTTAACCACTTCAATATTTTCAAGTGATTCTAAACCTTTACGGAAAGCTGTTTTTTGATCTTCAGATGTCTCGGCTTTTAGCCAGAATAGTACGTGATGAGCTATCATTTTCTTATTTTTTTGCTGCGAATATAATCACTTACAATTGGAATATCTGCTTCAGCCCAGTCTAAGCTTAATAATTCATCCATTGCTACCCAGTGATACATTGCATGCTCCCTTAAAACAATCTCCCCATCCGTTATCCGGCAGACAAAGGGAATCAGATTAATGGAGAAGTCGGGATAGCTATGTTGATTTCCTGGTATGCCAGATACAATTTCGATATCAACATCCAGCTCTTCCTTAATTTCCCTGATCAGGCTCTCCTCAGGACTTTCATCGGGCTCGACTTTCCCACCAGGAAACTCCATTTTTAATGGGAGGTTCATCTCTGCACTACGTTGGGCAACAAGCACTTTACCTAGCTCCCCTTCTATAATTGCACAAGTTACATCAATAAAAACAATCATTATTTTTAACTAACAGTAAATGAAATCGGTATATTAAAAAATACATTTACAGGAATCCCTCTTTCTACCCCGGGTTCCCATGGCGGAGAAACACTAATTACACGAATAGCTTCTCTTGTCAAACTAGGATGTGGACTTCTTAGCACTTTTATATCACTAATAGATCCATCCTTTAATACCTGGAACCTTAAAAACACCTTACCTTGTATGCGCTGAGTATAGCACTCTTGAGGATATTTAACATTCTTTGTCAAGTATTTATAGAATTCTTTCATACCGCCTTTAAACTCGGGTTGAATATGACTTTTTGTATATGGATACTGATTTCCAGAACGATCAGTACTTTCTCCCGAAAGCAATTTACCATCAACATACGTTTCGGTATAACTTATACCGCTCCTCTTTAAGCCACCCTTCCAAACCCCATCATAAAATCCATCCTTTATCGAGCCGCTTTCTATGATTTCTTTAAAATTATTATCATAAAGCCCACAAGCGCCATTGCCATTGACCACTAAATTCTTACCAGTCGAATCTTTAACAGTCTTGATATAAGTCTTTACCCCATCTTTAGCATTCACATAAGCAATTTCAGTATACAGATTCCCATTGGGGTAATAATTATATACCGTATCCACAAGCTTCCCCTTGCTGTAATTACCCAATAATTTCTTCTTACCATTTTTATAATAAGAAATATACTGCCCCTCATACACAGGTGGATCTATCTTACTCGAAAGTCCTTTACTTTTGGTGCTCCCATCCAGATAATGTTCATTTACAATATACAAAACCGATCCGGGATCAGGTTCTTGTACAATACGTAAATAATCAGCGCTATCGCGAATTTTCACATATTGACCGTTATTTTTTAAGAAGTATAGGTTTTGTTTTTGCGCATTTACGCCTAAACCAATTACCATGAAGGATAAAAATAGAGCGAATATTTTATTCATACATAAATTAATAACTACTGTAAGGTAATACATTTTTCATTTTGGGGAACAATATTTGTAAAGAAAAACTCAGTAAATCAGACAAAAACAGCAAACTCCATGTTAAGTAAACCGTTAAATATTCTATTTATAACAGGCTTAATCAGCTTATCAAGTTGTAGTTTATTAAAGCGAGACCGGGTTACGCGACACAGTGGAATACAACGCTCTGATTTCGATTTGCCCGTATTTGTATACCCTGCACCAGATAGCGTTAAAAACAACACCTTAGTATTAATCCTTTCAGGAGATGGCGGATGGGTGGATTTCGAAGATGCGATTTCGCTTAAATTTTCAGGTTCAGGATTTAACACCATCGGCTTCAATTCTCGCGATTATTTCTGGGAAGGTAAAACGCCAAGAAAAACAGCGGAAGACCTGGCGATGCTGCTCATGATTTATGTAAGACAATACAAACCAGAAAAGATCATTCTTTGTGGTTATTCTTTTGGTGCTGATGTGATACCATTTGTATACAATAGACTTCATCCGCGTCTAAAAAACAGAGTTGCAGCGCTTGGCATGCTTTCTCCATTTGCAACATCAGATTTTAAAGTACGTACTTCTGACCTACTCAACATTTCCAAAGACAATAAAAAGTACAATGTAAAAACAGAAGTAGACAAGGTTAAAATACCAATCTACTGCTTTTATGGAAAAGATGAAGATCCTAGAGCGCTGGAAGGAATCATAAAATCTAACTTTTACCTTAAATTGATCCCCGGAGATCACAGTTACGATCAAACCTCATATAACGAAATCATAGCTACTATAACGAGAGGAATAAACCCACGATGAAATTAAGGCAGCGCTTTTTTTACTTACCCTCAGAAACTCTTTTTAATGCCGAAGGAACCTGTAAAAGGTGGTAATTGTGACTGTAAATTAAATACTTCTTATTCCAGTTTGGATAGAACTTCTCTTTATACTTTCTTAGTCCTTTAAACTGACCGAACATTTTAAAATTCTCGTACGCATACTTAATTGTTTTCTGAGTAATGTTTACCTTATCCATGCCCGAAAGCGCCGCGAGTCCCATATTTACAGCAGTATATCCCTCCTCTTTCAAATAGATAAAAGTCTTTGCCAGCAGCATATCTAATACGCCATTAGGTGCATCGCATACCTTTCTAATCAAGTCATAAGTTGCCTCACCCGCTGCGTAATCCGGAATCAAGTTCAAAAAAGCATATACTTTTTCTTCCCCATCTTCAACGGTAATAATGGTCTGCGTTTTTAAAATACTAGTATCAAAAACACCCTGCGTAAAAGCGACCTCCTTTTGATTCAAGGCATCCAACCAATTGTCGGATACCCTTTCCAATTTCTGGAGTAAACCTTCCTTTATGGGTTCTTTATATACTTTCAGACAATATCCTTCTGCCGTCAACCTACTTATGGCACTTCTGGTCGTTTTCATCTTACCACCATCAAGCGTAAAAGTAGTCAAGTTCAATACAGCCTCCTCCCCAATAGGAATATGTTTATATCCCATGGCGGTATACATGCCTAATGATTGCTCTGGCACTCTATAATAAGCACTTATAAAGCCGTTTTGCCCACAAAAATCTTCAAATGAGACCATCACCGCTGTTCGCTCAACTTCAGTTTCAGCAACAGGATCTTCTAATACTATGGCAAAATGGCGGGTAAGCTTAAAGCTGATAAAAGCGGTTTTAGTCGCATTAAAAAACAAGAACTTATCGGGATATACCTTAAAATAGTCCAATGCAGATGCACCGTATTTATCTAATAACTTCCTGGCCAGATCAAAATCTTCCGTTGAATTATAGGGTTTAGAAAAGTAAGGTCTAAGTAGGCTAAAAACGACAAAAAGTATAACCGCTGCCCCAGCTATATAAATAGAATCCTGAAAGCGCTCTCCAAATCGGGTAAGTGGCGTCATGCCATGATCATCAATTAAAAAGAACAATTGTAACACAGCCTTCAAAGCCTGCATAAAATGAAAATCAATCCCAAAATGCTTTTTATCAATAAAATAAAAGCCCAGTACACCATACGCCAACACAGCGAGTATAGCATACATTAAAACCATGTAATCGATAGCAACCAACCGAGCATTTGGTCTAAGCCGATAAGACTTACGTGTATACAACAATGCGGAACCAGCTATAAATGCCAATACAGCTTCCTCGTAATCAGCAGCTTTAATTAGATGTCCAAAAAAAGAGAAAACCGTTAAAAATATTGCGGCATACCAGGCACGCTTAGAGCCCTGCAGCAAGAATATACTAATGATAACCAGAATCAATCCAAAAACCAGTACAAGTGTATTACTGGTTACAATCAGATCTTCCGGCAACAAATCCTTAACCATTCGCAATCGCGTAGGTATAGCAGGAGTAATAGCCGAAATGATATTTACAAGCCCCAAAACAAGGATGATACAGGCCGGTAAGATCCTTAGGATCACATTGTCCTTCTTCGTGATAAAGCTAAATATACCGGCAAGCAGTGGTAACCAAAATTCGAAGAACCTAAATAGCAACGTGATGGTTGCTGCAGCAAGAATAGGAAAACCAAACTGCTGTAATACGAAGGTAAGTGACACTTCTATTGCGCCTAAGCCCCTTAAAAACGGAGAAGCAATCAATAAGATCACCATCACAATGTAACCAATTATAGCGGCTGGCCAACTGGCATCAAGTCCCAGTGCCAGCATAGAAATGTAAAGGTGAACAATACCAATGACCTCGATACCTATCGAAACCAACAAAGTAATCCAAAATTGCCTTCGGTTGATCTTTTCATTAACCATATCGTCTAATACAGTAGATAGTGAAGGGCGTATCCTGGAAAGCCAACGGTAAGCCCTTCCTTTTATGGATACAGAATAGATCAGCAAAATAAATGCAGCAGTAAGTATCAAGAGGAATCCAAAACTCAGCAGTTCTGCTGTCCCGATTTTAGTAAATAGTAAAGCGATGGCCAATACAGGAATAGCCACAACAACTACAGAAAGAATGCTACAAAAGCCAAATAAGGTGGATGCCAGGTGTATTTGTGACTTGGTTACCCCTTTTTTTTCAATCTCTTTGGTAAAAAACACCAGTGAAGAAAATCCACCAGCTGGTAAAAAAATACTAACCAAATTCCGCTTCAGAAACAATTGAGTAGCCAGCGCTAATAACAGGGGTTTATTTAAAGCCTTAAAACTGTGCACATACATTAACCCTTGTGCAGCAATGTACACCAGGGTTAAAATTATGCCTAAAAATATGTATAATGGATGGCTCCTACTCAGCTGATCCTTAATTTTGATTATTTCAATGTGTTCCTGTCGGATAAAGAATACAGCCATAGCAATCATAAAAATCGCTACAAACAGTTGCCAAAAGAATTTATTATAAACAAGTTTAGATATATATAACTTGGCTTTATTCATATTGCAATTGTAAAAAAAGAATATCGATTTGGCACCTTTTTTCTAAGCATTTAATTTACCTGGATTATTAAAGCTACTCATACAACGACTAAACGTAAAAATAGTTTTTAGGGTTTAGGAAACGACAAAAGGCGTTAAACGAGAAACGGGAATAAGTCGGAGAGACTATTCCCGTTCATAAGGTCGATCCACCACAGATCAACCTAAACCAAACTAAACCGTTTCATGAAAAACAAATTCTGTGCCAATAATTAAAAACGGATAAAATTAGCTTTAATACTATTTTAAGGACACATATATGTAGCATATAACACCATTTTGTCCAGAAAAACTAACGGCCTATACAAATGTCCTATTTCAACAACTTATCAATCGCCTGGTAAGTCATAGGATGATAATTTGGCCTTGCCAATTTATAAATCTCTCTTGCGCTTTTTAATCCTTCAGGTGTAGCCATCATTTCTTTATATAATGGGATGATGTGCCACATCCTTCCATTTTCGAGTAAATAAGCTTTAATCCGGGCATCAGCAGTTGTGTAGTGATGGCGAAGGGCCAATTCATACCAAGTCAGTTGTATATCGGTATTGTTAGAAGCCGTAAAACCAAATTCAGCATCCAATGCAGCCATATCTTTTGCCGTCAGGTTAGCCGGTAATTGGCTAATAAAATAACGTCTTTCATTGCTAGACACGATTTCTTTACTTAAGCCTTTTACAGCAGCTGTTTTGCGCCAGTTAGCCACCAATCCATCAATAGCTTTAAAGCGTGCTGAACCAACAGCAGCCACATTAGCTGGAATACCTGGGCCGTACACCCATTTATTAATATCTATTTTATCTTCAAGTGCTTTATCGCCTTTTATCAGATTTTTATTCAAGTAGTCCAAAAACTGTTCAGTAGTTAAAGACTGGAAAGCATGACCATCAAAATATCCTCTTAAAAAAGCATCAAACTTTTCTCTTCCTACAGCCGCTTCAATCGTCTTTAAAAAGAAAAAACCCTTTTCGTATGCGATATCATTCGTGCCTTCATCAGGATTACGGCCAGTATAATCTGTTTTTAAATAAGTATCCTTACTGTCAGCGCCCATATCCTTTACAGCATTTTCCAAAGCTTGTTTTGCAAATACTTCTTGCATTTCGGCCTCGTTTTTACCGTATAGCTCTTCATCCATGCGGCGCTCAAAATAATTTGTAAAGCCTTCATTTAACCAGAAATCATTCCAGGTAGCATTGGTAACCAAATTACCACTCCAACTATGCGCCAACTCATGACATATAATACTCACCAGTGAACGATCACCCGCCAATATTGTTGGAGTTATAAAGGTTAGGTTAGGATTTTCCATTCCCCCAAAAGGAAAACTAGGAGGTAACACGACCAAATCATACCTACCCCATCTATAAGGTCCATAAAGTTTTTCTGCAGCATGAACCATTTTACCCATATCTGCAAACTCCCAGGCTGCCTTTTCCAATACAGAAGGTTCAGCATATACACCTGTGCGCTCATCTACAGCCTTAAAGGCTATATCACCCACAGCAAGTGCCAATAAATAAGACGGGATAGGATGCACCTGCTTAAACTGATATATACCAGTACTGTTTTTGGCTTGCGGATTTTCGGCACTCATTAAAGCCAACAAGTCTGCCGGTACTTTTACGGTAGCATTATAGGTAAATCTAATACCTGGACTATCCTGACAAGGCACCCAACTGCGTGCTGCGATACTTTCTGATTGCGTAAAAAGATATGGTCGTTTCTTACCGGCTGTTTGTTGTGGATTAAGCCATTGTAAAGCACTAGCATCCTTACCAGTTGTATAGTAAATATTGATCAACTTAGTTTCAGGAGCGATAGCTACTTTTAAGGCCTTGCCCAAATATGCTGTCTCAGAACCAAATGTAAAGGTCGTTTCCTTCTCGTCAGCACCAAGTGTAATTTTTTCGATGTTCAGCTTACTGTCATCAAATATAATTTCCTTAGCCTTAGCCTTGTTGTCTATTGTCCAGATTGCCTTTCCAGTAATTTGTTGTTGCTCAAAATTAACCTTTAAATCAAGATCAAGATGGGTTACATAAGCTATTGACGGCTTAGAAAAGGAATGTGGATCATCAACCATAACCTGGTTTTCAGTAGTAGTTTTTTTAGTATTCTGCTGACATGATAAAATCATCAGAATGGGAATCATTAAAGTTAGTCGTTTCATGAAATAAGATTTGCCAGCGCAATCTATAAAATATTTTATTGAAGAAATACCTTATTTATTAGTCACTTCCTGTACATCAATAAATTCAGGACCACCATCAATCGGATAACCCGCTACCTTTAAACCTTTTACAGTTACCTCTTTTCCTTCATAATCCTTAAGGTTAACTTTACTACTTTTTAAGGCATAAATTTTATCTGCAGCACTGATGACGTGCGTTCCATACTGAAAGGTAGACATCCCCAGAGGTTCAACTTTTCCTTGTAAAACTACCAGATTCTGATCTGTCCCTGATTTAACCGTAGAGCAGCCTGCTATCGCAAGGCCAACTACTAACAACAATACAATTTTTTTCATATTCGATTTTATAATGTAAAACAATTTATTAAAAATATTTAAATGTATGGATATGTGTTTAACTTACAAAAGATCGTTGGCGAGATTTGCCAACTCACTCCGCTCCCCTTTATCTAAAGTAATGTGTGCATACAAATCATGATCTTTTGCATTTTCGATCAGGTAAGACAAGCCATTACTCTCTGCATCCAGATAAGGGGTGTCAATCTGATAAATATCACCTGTAAAAATAATTTTTGTATCCTCTCCCGCTCTTGAGATAATGGTCTTAATCTCGTGTGGCGTTAAATTCTGTGCCTCATCAACAATAAAAAAGATTTTGCTTAAAGTTCTACCTCTAATGTATGCCAAGGGCGTAATTACGATCTTCTCTGTACTTACAAAGTCATCAATTCTGGCTTGCATTTTAGGATCAGCGTGATATTGTTCCTTTATAAGCCTCATGTTATCCCATATCGGCGCCATGTACGGATCAATTTTAGATTTCGCATCACCCGGTAAAAAACCAATATCTTTATTGCTCAAAGCAACTATTGGACGCGTTACATAAATCTGTCGGTAATCTTTACGTTGTTCCAAAGCACTGGCTATGGCCAATAAGGTCTTACCAGTCCCAGCTTTACCCTGTATCGTAACCAATTTGATATCAGGATTAAGTAAAGCGTTTATCGCAAATGATTGCTCATCGTTACGTGGAGATATGTTAAATATAGTTCGGGGAGCGACTGGAAATAGTTTTCCTGATTTTGCATGGTAATAAGTGGTTGCCGTTTTGCGCTTACCTTTTAAAATGCAAAAATGATTGGACTGAGTTTCAGTAATATCAAGACCCACAGCATCAACATTGCCATCTGCTTTAAGCGCTTTAAAAATCTCATCAGCTACATTCGTCAGCACTGCCTTTCCAGTATACAGCTCATCTACATTTTTAATTTTTCCAGTTTCATAATCTTCGGCATGCAGCTCTAGCGATTTTGCTTTTAACCTGAGACAAATATCTTTAGACACCAGTACCACGCGCTTTTCAGGAAACTCCTGTTTAAGACTCAATGCAGCATTTAAAATGCGATGGTCAAATTTACCTTTGCCAAAAATCTCTTCCGCATCAAATTTATCAGGTTTATAATCCATTACCACTTTAAAATGTCCACTTTTGCTGCCATTCAGAGGGATCCATTGATTCATAATCCGATCACCTGAGGCTTTATCCATTAACCGGATAAAACTGCGCGCCTCAGCATTACGGGTTTCATTACCGTTTTTCATGTTATCCAGCTCTTCCAACACCTGTATAGGAATGGCCACATCATGTTCCTGAAAGTTTTTGAAGGCATTATGGTCGTAAAGGATAACTGAAGTATCAAGAACAAAGATCTTTTTTTCTAAAGTAGGATGATTAGCAGCTTTTTTCATGGTATATAAAAATAGCAAAAAAGATTTGCATCGATAGCGTTAAAACAATTAAGGCATCCGAAAAAGGATGCCTTAACATTCATAACAATTCTTTAGCTAATTTTTCAACCTCTATTTAGCTTAGTTTGTATTGGAAAAAATGCGAACTAAGTTATTCAAATTAAGGAGCAACATCTGCATAAGCAGATCCAATCTTTAATCCATGAACCCTATTTACTATGAGTTCAGAACTTGCGCCATAAACACCCCATTTAGGATCGCAATAGTCAGCATCCAATGTACGTCCGTAATACCGTTGGGTACCATTACTCAGTGTTTGTTTAACACCATTGAACCAAAACTCCATAAATCCTACCGCTGCATTACGGGAAACCTTTATTCTTAAAACAAAGGTATTCCAATTGTTTACACTTACTGGCGTACTCCAAATATAGGTATTGGCACCACCAGGGGCAGTATGCATTAACTTAAAATCACCACTTACAGTTTTAATAACGATAGGAAAATTCTGCGTCATGTTTGCTCCATAAGCTTTCCATTGGAACAATGCATTAGTGGTAAGCGAAGCAGTCATCGCTAACTGCGACCGCCAGCCCAAATAAATATCGTCACCCTCTACTGCAGCAAAGTTTTTAGCGGCATGTACTTCACAGCGGTTACTTCCTATGGCTTTTGTAAATCTCCAGATTTTCCCATAAGTGGCATTATTCACTGCTGCCAGATCAGCTGGGGCGTCCACGTTTAACACTTTAAAGACGCCTGTACCTAAATTAGCATCACCATCCCATAATACTGATAGTATACCAACTGTTCCGGATGGATCTGCGACACTAATACTGGTCTTATTTGTAATTAGCTCTTCAGCAATTGAACTTGTTTCTTTTTTGCAAGCAAAAAAAAGAAATGCAAAGCAGCCGAGAACTACGGCTATAATCAATTTGTTTTTCATTAAAATTAAGTTTAAGGTTAGCAAAAAACAAAGCCCATTTACAGGCAATGCTATTAATAATAATGCTTTGAGATTTAAGAGGTTAAATAAAAGCATTACTAATATAGCTGATTACAGAGACCGAAATTATGCGCTACTAACCTAGTAATAAGCCATATAAGCATTTCCAGGATAATTATAAGGTTAGCCTATAAAAAGAAAACGGAGCCTTTCTTCTTTCGATTCAAGGTCTCCGTTTCCACTCTTCTTGCAGCCTTAGCTGTAAGTAAAGCATCAATTCGATTTATTACTTTACAATTCGTCGTATTCTCAGTTCCTAAGAACTTCGAAACTCGTCTAAATCATGTTTCCGATTCATCCCGTAGGCTGTTTCAGTTGATCATAATGTCTGTTCCGGATTCGGCTGATGTTCCTTTGCCTTACGGCTTTTGGTTATCTAAGTTCTTCTTCGCAGTTTCCTTTGAGTCTGATCCCTTGCTGATCCATCGAAATTTCCAGAAGCTTTTGCCCGGAGGCCAAGTATTTCTTTTTGGTATATTTCTTCCAGACTGTCAAAGTACTTCGTAATTGATAGATCTAATTTACGAACTATAACCATCTAAAACAAACATATTTAAGTCAATTTATTAACATATTTTCAACAGGTTTTTCAACAGCTTACCAACAAGTTATTCACACACCATGCTTCTATTTAGCTTCCAGTTCTTCAATTGTAAAAGCCTTCTCTCTACCTTTATATCGTTTACGGACTTTACTCACTTCATCAATACTAACTTTACCTGCGTTATTTTGCCATGAGCCACGTATAAAGCTCAGTACTTGAGCTACATCATCGTCAGATATCTCCTCACTATGTGCTATACCAGGCATGTCACCTGAAATCTCGGGTGATTCGTAAACATGTCCATTAATTTTAACAGGGCCCGTCAGCCCATACAGCACAATCGAAATCAGTTTTTCTTTATTTCCTGTCACCCACTCAGATTTATTCAAAGGTGGCGCGAGCGCATTGACCCCATTTCCATCTGCAGCGTGACAAGTCTGACAACTAAATGCAAATAGCGCAGCCCCTTTAGGATACAATTTAGCCTGTAAAAGCGGATCCCTGTTCTTCTGCGCGCTCCTAACCCTGGTAATTAACGCTGTCAACTGTTTATTGATGTTCAAGTTTGTATCAGGTAATAAATACGCTATTGAGTTCGCAAAAACATCTTCGCGATGTGCTAAACCACTCAATACTGCACTTGAAACATAAGGATTATTAGGGTACTTTTTAACCAGGCTAATCACCAGAGATTGAGCTCCGTCGGCATTAAATGGCTTGATATAATTCGCGGCATAAGCTATGTATGGAGCAGCCAGCTCATCATTCTGATGAAGTAACTGCGCAAGTGCATCCATATAATACCTAAAAGAAGTTCCATTAATCACAGATGGCAAAACGCTTAAGGCCTGCATTCTCAAAGGCCATTGCTCTGCTTTTAGTAATGCCAGCACTTCATTGGTTTGCAAAGCTGATAACCCTTCCAATACCCACATCGCATGGATTACTTTCAAGGGTTGGCTTGTATCTTGAATAGCGGCTCTTAAAAAAGGAATAGCGGCTTTGTATTTTCCATCAATTAACATTTGTTGAGCCATATCGCGCACCTGACCATTGTTATTACCCAACAGTTCTACAAGTGCTTTAGGATCATTACTAAACTTTACCACACTTGCCAGCTTATTTTTTGGGACTATCTTATAAATCCTGCCACAACTCAATGGTTCAGTTAGCTTTCTGCTCAGGATCTTATCCCGCAAATAAGGTGTAACATATGTTTTATGCTGTATTATACCACGGTACATATCAACTACATATAACGCTCCATCAAAACCATTATACAAACTAACCGGCCTGAACCGCTCATCGATACTGGCCAAAAACTCTTTACCAGAATAAGCTTGTTCACCGCTCACTACATATCCTTTTTCGGTTAGAATGTTTCGCTTGATTAAATTGGCTGTCGGCTCTGCAACAAATGCATTAAAATCATAATCAGGGCCAAACAAACCACCACGGTAAATAACCGGGCCACATGCAGCTGTAAAATTTTTCAAACGTAAACTGTCGTCCAAAACACCCGGCATATAGCCCCTATTTACTCCAGGCGTCGAACGAGCTGGATAAACCCTGTTACTTTTGACTATTCTTTCGGAATAACCTTCAACATTACGCTGGTTATTGTTCGTAGCTCCAAAACCAGGGCTAAAGTAATCACCGACAAGATTGGTAGAATTGTCATTGTAATACAAACGCCCATAATTATCCTGACTAATTCCCCACTGCCCTCTAAAATGCGTATCCTCAATGATCCATTTATCGTCTATCTTGCGGTAACGTTTACTCGACTTGGCATTGTAAATCCAATTGTCCATCGCTCTTAACAGGCCATTGGGCTGATGCTCCACATTTCCCTCATCAGCATACTTACCATCCACCAATGTTCGCCTACCGGGCTGATCATTTTTAATCTCATAAAACCAGAGGTTTGGCGACTCTGCTACTAGTATCCCGCCATCAACCAAACAAATGGCCCGTGGCAATACCAAGGAGTCCAGAAATACCTTTCTATCATCCATCACCCCATCACCATTCTTATCTTCAAGGATTACTATTTTCCCGTTCGGCTTATCTTCTCCCTTTCCATTTACATCAGGCATATAACCTACCATTTCCACTGCCCATATACGGCCTTTATTATCAAAGGTCAGGGCCACTGGAGCTACAACAAGTGGTTCATCAGCAACCAGTTTAACTTCAAATCCGTCCTCTACCCGCATCAGTTTAATCGCAGCGGCGGCTGGGATAACTGGAGAGTTGGTGGTATCAGGAATAAGTTCTTTATTGACTTCAATCGTTTTTTTATGGGTTTGGCATTTATAAAGCGTAAAAACAACAAGCGCAAGTAGTATATACAGGTATAATTTCATCTAAATCTAAAGGGTTTTATTCTCTATTGCAGTAATTTTTGCTAATCTTAAAACATGACGTTCCTCGCCAGAAAAAGCGGCGTTTAAAAAAGCAAAGGCAATATCTTTTGCCAGTTCAATCCCGATTACACGTTCGCCCATGCAAAGAATGTTCACATCATCATGCTCCACAGATTGGTGTGCTGAATAGGTATCATGACATACTCCTGCCCTTACACCTTTAAATTTATTGGCTGCTATACTTACACCGACGGCACTACCACAAATCAATATGCCTCGGTCTCCTTTTTTATCAATAATCGCATTGGCCACTTCAGCCGCATGATCTGGATAATCAGTAGGCAACTCACTGTTTGTCCCCAAATCAATTACATCATATCCCTTTTCCTTTAAAGCCACAATCAATATGGTTTTATAATTGAATCCGGCATGATCTGAACCTATAATTACCTTCATTTTGTGTTTCATTTTTAGTATTCAAACAGCATTTTGCTTGTTAAAGTTCTAATGTAATCAGATTTTTTAAATTTTATTGTAGCGTTCGCATGACATTGTACGTCTTTATAAGAGTTACATTCACAAATCTAAAAACTTAAACAATGAACATCTCTATTCAACCGACGATCAAAAATCTTAAAAGATTTAGCGCATTTACCCTATTATCGATCAGCACATTAGTCCTTAATTCCTGCTCAAAGGATCCCGTACCGACACCTGAGATAGCTTATTTAAATATTACAAACACCTCTCCTACCACGGCTACTTTCAACATTTATATGGATCAAAGCGCGATAAACACCGGCGGTGCAGTACCTTATAATGGCACTACTGGTTATTTTCAGACTTCTCCAGGTACGCACAGCATTAAATTTACAACGGCAAGCAGTTCTGCAAGTATAATCACCAAAGACGTCGTATTAGAAGCAAATACAATTAACTCACTTTTTCTTATTGACAAAGGTACAAACATGGATTTCTTTAAAATCAAAGATAATCTGGGTAGTATAAGCTCTACTAAAGCTTTTGTTAGGTTTATCAACCTTTCTCCAGATGCGCCAGCATTAGACTTAGCGGTTAAAGAAGGAGCCGTTATTATAGAAAACAAAGCCTATAAAACCAATAGCGAATTTATCGAAGTAGAGGCAAAAACATATATTTTACAGTTTAGAAATAAAGCAACAGGAACTCCGTTAGCAGATTTGAGTAGTATGGAGCTTAAAGCGGGGAAATCTTATACTGTAATTTCAACAGGTTTAATTACGCCTGGTGATGCCGAACAAGGTTTCGGTGGAAAGATTATCATCAACCAATAGCATCATAAAAAATATAAAAAGGTGTTGCATCATAATTCAAATGATGCAACACCTTTTTATATTTATAAATAGAGCCACTATAACGTAATTTTAAACCCGTCGTAATCGACGGGTTTAAAATTAAAAAAGAGCCATTATATTGATGTATTATGGATTTTGCAATCTTTTTAAACTTTTATTATTTAGCAGAGATTTAAGCTGCATTATAGCTGTAAGGTTTAGTTGCGCAATACGATCCTTCTGAGGTAAACCTTGATGAATCATAACAGAATTGAGACTCTCCATGTTACTTAATACAACGAGTTGTTCTAATGTAGCATGATCACGAATATTGCCTTCTAAATTACAATTGACATTTTTCCATTCCTGAGCTGTTTTACCAAAGAGAGCAACATTGAGCATGTCTGCCTCACTGGCATAAATCATTGCAGATTGTTCCTTTGTTAACTCTAGCGGTATAATCTTTTCTTTTATTGCATCTGCATGAATCCTGTAATTGACCTTTGCAAGGGTACGTTGGAAACTCCAATTCAAGCTAAGACGGTCATTTTCTTCATTTTTAAGCTTTTGAAACTCTGTAATTAAATACAACTTGAATTCCGAAGATATCCAAGAGGCAAATTCAAATGCAATATCCTTGTGGGCAAAAGTCCCACCGTACCTTCCAGATTTTGATATAATGCCTTTAGCATTAGTTTTTTCAATCCATTTTTGAGGCGACAGTACAAAATAATTATAACCGGCTTCACTTTTAAACCCGTCGAATTCGACGGGTTTAAAATCACTATTATTCAATATCTCCCAAAGACCTAAAAACGCTAGGGTGCTTTTACCTCTCATCCAATTACGGATGACATCATTAGGATCGTAATTGCTCCTATACTTCGCGATATCAGTAAGGGATAAAAAATCATTATCCCCATGGGACAAGAAAGAGATTTCTCTTTCTTGTACAGTAAATTTATTCGATTTGCTCATAGTAATATTTTATCTATATGCAAAACTCCCTAGATTCTTACAAAGAAAAAAAATGACAAAGATTAAATTTGAATAACGCAAACCATATATCACAAAAAAGGGTGCATACGTAAAATGTAGCACCCTTGGTTTAATTGTGTGTTTATTAATGTCTGCCGCGACCGTGATCTCTACCGCCCCTATCATGATCTCTTCCACCTCTATCATGATCATCACGATCTCTACCTCTACCATGGTCTCTGTCACCACGATCCCAGTTACCATGACCTCTGTCGTTATCTCTTGAATAATACTTTTTAGCTTGTCCATGTGACATTCCATAGTGCGGGTGGCCTTTCACTACATAATACCTGGAATCGTTACTATATCTGATCACCTGCTGACCTCTAACCGATCTGTATCTGGCATAAGTAACCCTATCTCTGTCAAAATTTCTATACGGATCTCTAGAGTTTACAACTACTTTGTAACCACCATAAAGATCATAACCTCTATATCTTGACGGAAGTGAAGCAGAGAATATCCACCTGCTATTATCCATATAAATGAATTGTCGCCTTGGGACATTGTAATAACATTCAATTTCTGGCAAATAATAATTATCTACGTAATCATACCCTACAGGTCCCCATAAAGGCTGAGAACCAATATTTAAACTTATGCTTACCTGTGCCTCTGCCTTGAAAGGCATCCATCCTATTATACCAAGGATTCCTAATACGATTAACTTTCTCATGACCTTATTATTTAATGTTTCATTTGTGTGTTGTTGAATCAAATCTGCAAACCGAACATGAAATCAACATGAAATTTTAGAATTATTTAATATATTTTTCTTTTTCATCTTAATTTCATCTTCAGTGACCAGCTTTGTAATAGTGGAAATGGGTACCTTCGTTTTCTGGCGCTTTATTATATTTACATCATGAACATTAATCTCTTACTTCGGTCAATTGCTACAGTCTTACTTATCATATGGCTTCCCACAGGTTCTTTTGCCCGTAACCACTCCTCTATATCCCTAATTTCCAGCTTTTATCAGGATAAAAGAGATAAAAAACAAGAACCTAAAAAACCTGAGGTAAAAGAAGTTCCTCAATCCAGAAAACAAGAAAAACCAGGTGAGGTTAGACCGTCCGACAAGAAAGAAAAACCTCAGGATAATAAAAGAAGAAATTAAGAATCGGGCATGAAAGTTTTGATTGTAGAAGATGAAAAAACGCTGGCCTACGAAATGGAAGATTTCTTGAAAAAGGCTTTTTACATTTGCGATCTGGCACACAACATTAAAGATGGACTGGAAAAGATGGAGATGAACAGTTATGATTTCATCCTGCTGGATCTAGGCTTGCCAGATGGAGATGGTCTAAGCTTACTCCCAAAGGCTAAAAAACACAACCCAGATGCCGCATACATCATCCTTACCGCAAGGGGCAATCTGGAAGATCGCATTGCTGGCCTCGACCTTGGGGCAGATGATTACCTACCAAAACCTTTCTCATTGTTAGAGCTACAATCCCGAATGCAAGCCATTGCACGCCGGAAATTCAATGTTAAAGAAGAGCTATTGCCATTAGGCGATTTCAATCTCGATCTGCAAAAAAGGCTTGTCCTTTTTAAGGAAAATCAAATTGAACTGTCACGCAAGGAATTTGACCTACTCAGTTATCTATTCCTTCATAACAACCGCGTACTTACCAGGGCACAACTCAGCGAACACATCTGGGGTACTTTTGCCGATGACGATTACGACTCCAACTATATTGACGCCCACATTAAAAACATTAGAAAGAAATTAAATGCCTGGGCGCCGACAGATTTTCTGGAAACAGTGCGCGGGGTGGGTTATAGAATAAAAAAATAACGTGAAGCTATCCTCAAAATTAATCCTGTTCATTACCGGCTCTAAACTGGCTGTAGTTTTACTTTTCATCGTTTTATTGCCTTTTTTGGTAGATGGCATTGTTGCTGAATACACCACCTATTCTTTGCGCAGACAACAAGATAAGGTGATCAAAATAGTGCAACAAAAAGGCATAAATCATTATCTGCAGAGCGATGACAGTTACGGGAGTTACACCATGCTTAAGGAAGAATATATCGCCTTAGAGCCCGCAGCAAAAGGAATAACAATTGACACCATAAAAACAGCGCAACGCGTAGTAGAGCAGGATACGCTAACCTATAGGATCCTGATGCATACTTTTAATTTCGATCAAAAACCCTACTTGCTCGAAATTGGAAAAACCATAAATAGCATCAATCAGTACAACAAACCTTTGCAACGCACAGCGCTATATGTGCTTGTAGGCCTCATCATAGCAAGTTTAGTATTTGACCTTCTCTTTACGCGAACACTCATTAGTCCCTTAGGAAAAATCATTAAATCGAAACTGATCAACAGGAAGTTCCCTTTTAAAGACCACTCTCCCCCAGTTCGCACCTCTACTTACGATTTTAAATATCTTGACGAATCATTAGTACTCTTGATGGATCAAATTAATGAGGCCTTTGAAAAAGAACGTGAATTTACTGCCAACGCTTCACATGAATTGATGACCCCGATCAGCATCCTTCAAAATAAAATGGAAAATCTGATTGGCGACGAACAATTGAGTGATGCGGTAATCCTCAAGATTGTAGAAATGATGAAGACGTTAAACAGGCTGAAGAAGATTTCAAACTCTTTGCTCCTGATCTCAAGAATAGAAAATGAGCAGTTCGTTAAATCCGATGCAGTAAAACCTGCAGACCTTGTCAATGAAGTCATCGAAGAAATCAGTCACCGCTTGGAAGAGAAAGCGCTTAACATTGAGATTAAACTGGATAGAAACCCATTGCTAAAAGGTGTAAATCACGACTTATTGTTTCAGTTGTTCTATAACCTGATCAATAACGCAATTAAGTACAATGTAGATAAGGGAAGTATTACTATCACTGATGAATTGACCAATAAGGGCTACCTCGTTGCAATTGCGGACAGTGGTATTGGCATTTCCGCCGAAGAGCAAGGTTTCATATTTGACCGTTTCAGAAAAACCAACCTATCAGAAAATGTGGGACACGGCTTGGGCCTTTCTATTGTAAAGAGCATTTGCCAATACCATGGCATCGAAATTAAAGTCAGCTCTGAAGTACATAAAGGCAGCACTTTTAGCTTGCTTTTCCCCTCAGAGCTGTACCAAAAAATCATTTAAAACATTATAAGATTCTATTTACGATAGCACCCTTACTGTCTAACACAATATTCTTTTCTTCCGTAAGGGTTTTGAGCTCCACTTTGTAAAAAACCTCTTTACCTATTACGTATTTATCTACATCGTCTATCCAGAATGCTTTGAAATTCTGTTTCAAACTTTTAGCTACAGCTGCAGGTAATTCTCTGCCTTTAATCTCCTGTTTGTGTTTAACAATCGCTCCTTTATTATTTAACCATACTTCATTATCCCTACGTCCAATGTCGAAATCGGCATTAAATAGATCACCTTTCATTTCCCACTCTACCTTAGTGGCGTTTGGAAATGCTTTGGTAAATGAATTTTTCACCACTGCCGGAACATTGCTTACTGGGATATCTTGAGCAAAAGCTACAACAGAAAAAAACATAGATACTAAAAATAATAATTTTTGTTTCATAGGAAATAATTTAGATTAATTGATACCATTATTGCTTTAGATAACAACCTAAAAGGGTATTTGTTTATATTAGCGGCCGTATTAAAATCATCTGCTATGAGACAAGTATTTATTGCCCTTATGATTACCCTAAGCTCGCTAACTCTTTCTGCACAAACACCAACTCCTGGTACTGCAATGCCTAAAGCTGTTTTTTATAAAGCAGATGGAAAAACTTTTACTACAGATCAGATTACGAAAGGCACTAAATCGCTAATTATATTATTTGATGCCACTTGCGAGCATTGTCAACGTGTAGCTTCAAATCTATCAAAACGAAGTAAAGAGCTGACGGGTGCCAACCTTTACCTCGTTTCACAAGATGAATTTCGTTCCATCAATTATTTTATGGACAACTTTGGAAAGCCATTAAAGGCCATGAAAAATGTGACCGTATTACAAGATCGTGATCATGTCTTTATTCCTTTGTTTCACCCTAAACAATACCCTTCGCTATATTTGTATGGAACGGATAAGAACCTTGATTTTTATTCTAGTAATGAAAATGATGTGTCTAAGTTCTTTAAGAAAATAAATAATTAATGTCCACTCTTTTCCGTCTATCTTTTTATCTAGTAAATTGAGTTAATAAAGAAAACATAAAGCTGCAAAGTTGCAGGTTAATAGACATTACATTTCATAATGGCTTAACAATGCAACTATATTTTTGTTAAAAGCAAAAATACTATGAACAGCATTTTCAATTTCTTTAGTCCAAAGGACAAACTATTCCAGCCTCTTTTTGAACAGGCAGGAAGTAACCTCGTAAAAATATCAGGAGCATTAGTTGATACCGTTACTTCAAAAGACCAGGTTAAAAGAAGAGAACACATTAAGGAAGTTGAAAAGCTTGAACAGACTGGTGACGACATTACACACGCCATTTTTTTAGGATTAGGGAAGACCTTTATTACTCCCTTCGATCGTGAAGATATCCACGCATTGGTAAGTGCGCTGGATGATATCGCAGATTACATCTATGCAGCCGGAATAAATATAGATCTGTACAATATCAAAACGATAAACAAAGCCATGATTAACCTGGCCCAATTACTTTTTGAGATGTGTACAGATCTGGAAAGTGCCATTAAAGAATTAAGAGGTTTTAAAAATCCTCAGTTAATTGCGGAGGTCTGCCTAAGGATAAATGCAGGAGAAAGTAAGGCAGACCAGATCTGTAATACTGCTATAGCCGTATTATTTGATGATGAACAAGATGCCATTGAGCTCATCAAACAAAAAGAGGTATTACAGCTACTTGAAATGGCCGCCGACAAATGTGATGATGCTGCAAATGTATTGGAATCCATCCTCATCAAGAACGCATAGAAACATCCAAAATTAATAGCTGATCTTAAACGCGCGTCTGGCGAGTAATTTCCATGCGCCAGCCTCTTTTTCCCATACCAGTACTATACCAAGGTTAGCTTTCCCCGGAATGCCACCGTCGTTCGTATCAGCTCTTAAAATGTGACGAACTATTGCTGTATTACCAGCAACAGTAATAGATTGCTCTGATAATTCTATGGCTTTAAAATCAGATGCCTTGGTAGATAAAGCGGTTACAAAAGCCGCTTTATCTTGAATCTTTCCGGTCGAATGTCCGTAAGTTAAATTAGCGGATGCCAGGTTTTCCAGTTCAGTCTTATTGCCGCTAATCATCGCTAAACGCATTTTTTCAGTTAATTCTGCAATTTTAGTTTCATCCTTTGATTGTGCCGAAGCAAATAAACTCATAATGGTAAATGCAATTAAGATAATTGTTTGTTTCATGTTCTGCTTTTTTAATAACCGAATATAGTAAATTACTGTAGTGGTTTATAAACCAGCCCCATATTGTAAAACATAAATGCCCACTTATCGGCAATTTCTTCAATTGCTTTATCGGTAGGCTTTCCGGCACCATGACCTGCATTAGTCTGAATGCTGATCAACACAGGTGCATCACCACCTTGATCTTTTTGCAGCGTAGCCGCAAATTTAAAAGAATGTGCAGGTACTACCCGATCGTCATGGTCAGCAGTAGTGATCAATGTAGCAGGATAAGCAACTCCGGGTTTTAAAGCATGTACCGGTGAGTATTTATACAGGTACTCAAACATCCGCTCACTATCCTCCGAGGTACCATAATCGTAGGCCCAACCAGCTCCTGAGGTAAATTTATGATAACGTAGCATATCCAACACACCTACCGCCGGAAAAGTAACTTTAAACAAATCCGGGCGCTGTGCCATTGTAGCCCCTACCAACAGTCCACCATTAGAACCACCCATACTTGCCAGATATTCCTTAGCGGTGTATTTCTGATCAATCAGATATTCCGCAGCAGCAATAAAATCATCAAACACATTTTGCTTTTGCAACTTTGTGCCTGCCAGATGCCATTGCTCACCGTACTCGCCTCCACCACGCAGATTAGCCACAGCATAAATACCGCCTTGCTCTAATAAAGCAACAACGGAAGTGCTAAAAGCGGGTGTAAGACTGATGTTGAAGCCTCCATAACCATACAAAACAGTTGGATTTTTGCCATTCAATGGAGTTCCTTTTTTATAGGTGATGATGATAGGCACTTTTGTACCATCTTTAGAAGCATAGAAAAACTGCTTCGACTCATATTGTAAAGGATCAAAATCTACCCCTGATTTTTTATACAAAGTTGACTTACCATTGGCCACATCATATTTAAAGATAGTAGTCGGATAAACATAAGAGGTAAAAGTATAAAACAACTCTTTTTCGTGTTTCTTACTACTAAAACCTATGGCCGTACCTAAGCCAGGCAGCTCAATTTCATGTTCCAGTTTACCATTCATGTCGTACTGCAACACTTTGGTAACCGCATCGACAATGTAATTGGTGAACAACTTACCACCACCCGTTGATGGCGTTAAAACATTTGCTGTTTCCTTGATCAGTTCCTTCCAATTTGCTGGCTTCGGATCAGCAGCATCAACAGTAACAATGCGTCCATTTGGCGCATTTAAATTCGTGTAGATATAAAGTTTAGTGCCCACGTTATCTACAACAGAATGGTTTTGATCAAAATTATCAACAACACTTATGATCGCAGAACCGGGTTCTTTAAGGTCTTTGATGTAAAGCTCATTCCCAGAGGTTGTATTGGCAGCAGAAATGATCAGGTAATGTTCATCTTCGGTAAGCTCCGCACCAACATACCTGCGTGGTGTCTTTTCACCACCAAAAATCAACACATCATATTTTTGATCTGTACTTAATTTATGGAAATACAATTTATGGTATTGAGTAAGTCCCGACAATTCACTTCCTTCTTTAGGCTTATCATAACTAGAATAATAAAAACCTTCATTACCATGCCAGGCTATGCCCGAAAACTTCACATCAATAAGCGCATCACCAACTATGGTTTTATCAGTCGTCTTCATCACCACGACATTTGTCCAGTCAGACCCACCTGCAGAAAGCTGATAAGCGCACAGACTACCATCTTTAGAGAAATCAATACTGGCCATAGAGGTCGTAGCATCCTTAGAAAAAGTGTTTGGATCAAGGAAAATTTCTGCTTCCTGATCTCCCTTTTGGCGATACAACACGCTTTGGTTTTGCAAGCCCGTATTCTTATAAAAGTAAGTATACGCACCTTTTTTAAAGGGTTGTGAATACTTTTCGTAATTCATCAAATGGGTTAAACGTGCTTTAATCAGATTACGATAAGGAATCTGAGCCATATATTTTTGCGTAACCGCATTCTGCGCAACTACCCAAGCTTTGGTCTCTTCCGAGCGGTCATCCTCCAACCAGCGATACGGATCGCTTACTTCGGTTCCAAAATAATTGTCTTTTACAGCTCCTTCTTTCGTTACAGGATAAGTCATTGTAGATTTGTTTGATATTTTATTCAATTGTGCTTCGGCTAATAAGGGCGATAATATAGCCAAAAGTAACAAGGCTTTTTTAGTAATTTGTTTCATAACCGAATAATTTTAGATTTCTATATTGGAATAGAAAGTAATGGAATTTGTAAACCAGAGGCCATGATCCGGGTTTTACTGGTATGAATTAGAGAAGCCCAAAAGCCATATTTTTTAGGAACCATAATCAACATATCAGCACCAAATACTTCTATCTCCTTTTCAATCTCTTTAATCACAGCACTTGATTTAACGTTTTTATAATAATAAGTAATGCCTTCCAATCCATCATCAATAGCATTGGTGGCTTGCAGGCCTTCCCCCTCTTTTTTCAATTCTTCTAATGCTCTATTTACATTAAACACCTCTACTTCAGCATTTAAACTCAAGGCCAGCGCTTTAACGTTTACCAATACTTTTTCTGAAACCCCTTTCAGCACATCACAAGCAAAGAGTACTTTTTTAATACCTTCAAATTTGGCGCCCAATGGCACAGCCAATACAGGGAATCTTAATTTCTTTATGGCCGAAGTAGTCGTATTGCCCCACAAATCCTGTTCTAAAGTTTTGGTATGCATACCCAATACCACCAATCCAGCATCATACTTAATCAGCAATGCCTTCAACTCATCTTCAATAAATGAAAAAGCGAATTCATGCTCTACTTCAATATCATAAGTAACAGAAAGCGATAATGACCTTTCGATCATTCGGATCTCATTATCATTTAATAATTTTTGAAAGCTGGAACCAGGCATTAGTGTATTGGCCGCATGCATCGGAATCACGAAGGAGTTATAAAGAATGAGTCTGGCATTATTGTGTTTCGCTATTGCAGCGGCATATTCAACCGCATTTTCCGCCACCTCTGAAAAGTCTGTTGCTACAATTATGGTCATAATTACGATCTTCTTTTTTTCTCAATAAACTCGTCAGTAAAATGTTCCTTATGTTTTGGCTTTGAAAATTTCTCTGCATTATAAACGTCCGACTTCCCTCTTGGAATCGATAAAGAAACCCAGTTTGGTCCACATACCATTTTTCCTATAAACACAATTTGACCTATGTGATAAGGGTAATGCGCCAGCTGCCTATTAATAGCTTCTGTAACCGTATGGCCCATATTCCGGATAAAGATTTCCTTATTCAAATCCTCATCTTTCAGCGTATATAATACAGCTAAAAAACACTTCCAGCCGTCATCCCATAGCTTAAGCAGTTCCATTTTGTTATTGATGTCGTTGTCAAATTCAGCTTCTCTGTTACGGGTAGCCTTTTCTCCATCTGATGTCAGGAAATCAGTCCAGCGGGAAAGCATATTCCCTGAAAGGTGCTTTACGATAGTAGCAATGCTATTGCTCTCCTCATTGTACTGCCAGAATAGCTTATCTTCAGGCATTTGTGCAATAGTTTTTTCACCTAATGATTTATAATACTCAAATTGTTTTTGAACACTTGATAAATAATCCGTTTCCATAATTTAATCATAAACTAGATTAAGCTAAAATTACAAATTATAGCAAGTAAAAGTTTGTCTTTTAAATAAAATGACAAGGGGCAGTACAAAAATGAATCATTCTGTACTACCCCTTGTTATTTAAATAAATTAAATGGCACTAAGCGACCAGCATAGTCCTTTTATTCCTAGCAATTAGCATCCAGGCAAATAAAGCACCTGTTAAGGCCATTAGCGTACCTACGACTACAGGCGAGGTATAACCATATCCTATTGCCAGTGGCAAGCCACCTAAAAAGGCACCCAATGCATTCCCAATATTAAAACTAGCCTGACTAACAGAGGCTGCAAGCATTTCTGATCCTTTAGCGGTAGTAATCATCAACATCTGAATTGGTGCAGCAAGCGCAAAAGCTACAGCACCGGTAACAAAGGTCATAACCAATGAAAGCATTTGATTGGTAGAGATATAATGAACAACAACCAAACTAACAGCCATAGCGATAAGTAACGAAACTGAAGCCTTCGCGGGAGAAAATCTATCTGCCAACCTACCACCAACAAAATTACCAACCAACATGCCCAATCCGGCAAGTACCAAGATATAAGTAATTGAATCCGCTGAAAACCCCGATACATCGGTTAGTAAAGGAGCAATATAACTGTACCAGGAGAACAATCCACCGGTTCCAATTGCGATCATCAAGATGATTAACCAAGCTTCTGGTAGTTTAAAGAAACCCAATTCCTTTTTCAAATCTCTGTCTTTAGTTGCTGGCAGAGCGGGCATCCATAATTTTAAACTTAAAAGTGTAATTAAACCAACAATAACAATGATGACAAAAGTATATCGCCACGAATAATTATGTCCTATATAGGTTCCAAGTGGCACGCCAATTACATTTGCAATGGTTAAACCAGCAAACATGAGCGAGACTGCACGTGCTTCCTTACCTTTATCGGCAAGCTTACTAGCCACTACTGAACCAACGCCAAAAAAGGCACCATGAGGCAACCCTGCAAGCAAACGAGCAATAAACATCGTGGTATAATCAGGAGAGAATGCTGAAAGTGCATTAAAAGCAACAAACATCAACATCAGCGCCATTAATATCTTTTTTGGGGGATAACTACCCGCAATGGCAACTAAAACAGGAGCGCCAATAACAACCCCAAGAGCGTAAGCCGAGATCAAGTGGCCTGCTTGTGGAATGGTAATGGCCAAGTCTTTTGCAATATCGGGCAATAAGCCCATCATCACAAATTCTGTGATGCCAATCCCCAGTCCCCCAAGGGTTAAAGTCAGTAAACTTTTCTTCATTTCCGTGTTGTAGTTAGTGTAAAAAATACACAGTACAAAACTAAGAAATAAATAGCCCCTGTTTAGTCTTTTTAAGGTAAACTTTGTGTTAATCAGGATTTAAGTTCTGTCGCAGATTTCGATTAATTTACCGAAAAATATACTTTTTATCTTCTAGTACTCGTAGTATAGAACCGCTTCAGATAGCGTTCAGTCTTTAAGTTGTATTTATCCTGTATTCATAGTAATCCCTACTCAAAGTGTCTTACCGCATTGTCTTGTTTTCGTCAACTGTCGATTCCTAAAAAAGCTATATACGGATAAGACAGAGATCGGTCTGAGTAGTATAATACTCCAAGTATAGTCCAAGTATACTCCAACTATATTCCAACTTTTTAAACAAAAACATGGAGTTTCATTACTGTTTTATTTTTTTTAACTTGAAATTTTGTTGTACGCTAACCAAACCTTATCTTAGATCAGTTGTTTAGTTATAAAAAACATATAGATCATGGCAAAATTTGACGGAAAATTCCTGACAGGTGTAATAGGACCTGCTGTTTTTAAGAAGTATCGCAATATGCAATTGGTTACAGGCAAATCCAGGTTGACAAAGGAGAAGCAAACTGAAAACACACACAAAGCAGCAACTCAATTTGGGATCGCCAGTACCCTGGCAGAACAATTCCGGCGAGATGCAACGGAGATCATCACAGATTTTTATGATGGAACAATGGTTTATCGCTTTAGAACAGACGTACAAAAGGCATTGAAACAGGCATTCGACGCT
>NZ_SWDX01000008.1:0-254623 GCF_005144565.1 Pedobacter hiemivivus | reverse complement strand
ACTTAAACATACGGATCGGACTCTCCGCAGTACGTCCATTGGTGTGGCAGTACTTCTCGAGCAGTTCATCATAAATGAAACTGAAGTCTATTAGATCGTTGATCTTTCGAAGTAAATTGTCTTTGGGAATGATCAAATCATACAATCCTGAGTAGGCACTGAATTGAATCTTTTGTTGATGAGCTAACATTGGGCACCTTTTAAAACCTACTTTTAAGGTACAAAAAAAGAGCAGATAACCATAGTTCTTCTGCTCTTTTTGGACTCCAAATATTTAAAAGGACTTTTTCAGTGCCCTCTCTCACGATACAGCCCTTTTAATTTTATTTAGATAGGTACATTGATTTATCTTTAACAAGCTTTCTGAAGTAAGGATCTTCAGTATCTTTAATGAATCTGATGGCCTCACCTGTCGACTTCATTTCCGGACCTAATTCTTTAGTTATCTCAGGGAACTTATAGAAAGAGAATACCGGTTCTTTAATTGCGTAACCTTCAAGTTTACGCTCAATAGTAAAGTCTTTCAGTTTATTCACACCCAGCATCACTTTAGCGGCAATATTAATGTAAGGAACATCATAAGCCTTAGCAATGAAAGGAACAGTCCTTGAAGCTCTTGGATTGGCCTCAATTACATATACTTTCTCATCTTTAACAGCAAACTGAATGTTTAACAACCCGATTACATTTAATGCTCTGGCAATCTTTTTAGAGTAAGTCTCCATGTCGTTCATTACCTTTTCAGATAAACTGAATGGCGGCAATACTGCGAAAGAGTCTCCAGAGTGGATGCCTGCCGGCTCAATATGCTCCATTAATCCGATAATGTGAACATCTTCGCCATCGCAGATCGAATCTGACTCAGTCTCTTCTGCTCTGTCCAAGAAATGATCGATCAGTACACGGTTACCAGGTAAATCTCCTAGTAATTTTACTACTGCTTTCTCAAGATCCTCATCGTTGATCACGATGCTCATCCCTTGTCCACCTAGCACATAACTTGGTCTAACCAGCACTGGATAACCTACTTCATTTGCTACAACGATTGCTTCTTCAGCATTCTCTGCAACACCATATTTAGGGTAAGGGATTTCCAATTCTTTTAAAAGATCAGAGAAACGTCCCCTGTCTTCAGCAACATCCATATCGTTATATGAAGTACCTATGATCTTTATGCCGTTCTCCTGCAACTTCTCAGCCATTTTTAAGGCCGTCTGACCACCCAACTGAACAATTACACCCACTGGGTTCTCCAACTCGATAATTTCACGTACATGCTCCCAGAACACCGGTTCGAAGTATAATTTATCAGCCATGTTAAAGTCTGTAGATACCGTTTCAGGATTACAGTTAATCATGATGGCTTCAAAACCACTCTCTTTAGCCGCCAATAAGCCGTGTACACAAGAGTAATCAAACTCTATACCCTGACCGATACGGTTAGGACCAGAGCCCAATACAATTACTTTCTTCTTATCGGAACGGAGAGATTCATTCTCTTCCTCAAAAGTTGAGTAGTAATATGGTGTTTGCGCAGCAAACTCAGCAGCACAAGTATCAACCATTTTATAAACACGTTTGATGCCTAATGACTTTCTGCGCTCATAAACCTCATCCTCCGTTACATTTCCTAAAAGATAAGCGATCTGAATATCAGAGAAACCTTTCTGCTTTAAGGTAAAGAAGAAATCCTTAGGAATATTATTTAGTGAATAACGTTTCAATTCTGTTTCCAGCTGAACCAATTCATGTATTTGTGACAAGAACCATTTATCAATACGGGTAACTTTACGGATTGACTCTAATGGAACACCCATACTCATGGCATCTTTAATCAGGAATAAACGATTCCAGCTTGGATGCTCAAGACCATGCATGATCTCTTCGATACTGCGGCTATGTTTACCATCTGCACCTAATCCAGCTCTGCCAATTTCCAAACTCTGACAAGCTTTTTGTATTGCTTCAATAAAAGTACGTCCGATGGCCATTACTTCACCTACAGATTTCATCTGCAAGCCCAACTCCATATTCGCTCCTTTAAATTTATCGAAGTTCCAACGAGGAACTTTCACAATCACATAATCAAGTGTAGGCTCAAAATATGCAGATGTAGTTTTTGTAATTTGGTTTTCCAGTTCATCCAGGTTATAACCTATAGCCAGTTTAGCTGCTATTTTAGCGATCGGATAACCTGTAGCTTTACTCGCCAATGCCGAAGAGCGGGAAACCCTTGGGTTAATCTCGATGGCAATGATCTCGTCGTTATCCGGATTAACCGAAAACTGTACATTACATCCCCCAGCAAAGTTTCCTATCGCGCGCATCATTTTGATAGCCTGGTTACGCATATCTTGGTAACAACGGTCAGACATAGTCATAGCCGGCGCTACTGTGATTGAATCTCCTGTATGGATACCCATTGGATCGAAGTTTTCAATTGAACAGATAATGATCACATTGTCATTACTATCCCTTAACAACTCCAATTCGTATTCTTTCCAACCTAAAACAGCTTGTTCTACCAAAACCTCATGAGTTGGAGAAGCTTCAAGCCCACGTTGTAAAGCCTGGTCAAATTCTTCTTTTTTGTGTACGAAACCGCCACCAAAACCACCCAATGTATAAGAAGGGCGGATTACCAATGGATAACCAATTTCCTGAGCTGCTTCTTTACCTTCAAGGAAAGAATTTGCAATTTTTGAAGTTGCTACGCCTACACCTATATCAACCATTAACTGGCGGAAAGCTTCACGGTTTTCTGTTTTCTCAATTGCAGCAACATCTACACCGATTACCCTAACTCCATATTTCTCCCAAATTCCACGTTCAGAAGCTTCGATACAAAGGTTCAGTGCGGTTTGTCCGCCCATGGTAGGTAATACCGCATCAATTTTACGTTCTTGTAAAATCTGCTCGATAGAATCTACTGTCAGTGGCCACAGGTAAACATGATCACCAATCACCTTGTCGGTCATGATGGTTGCAGGATTAGAATTGATGATTGAAACTTCAATCCCCTCCTCTTTTAAAGATAAGGCGGCTTGAGATCCCGAATAATCAAATTCGCAAGCTTGACCAATGATAATAGGTCCAGATCCGATAATTAGTACTGAGCGTATGGAGGTGTCTTTAGGCATAAGGCTTTGAAAAGTCTAATGTATAATATGGTAAAAAATGCAATTTAGAGACTGGAACAGTCGAGAGATTTCCCTTAGATAGGGTCTAAAGCTCCGACTCTTCTGTCGGGATGCAAAGTTACAGTTTTACCTATTAAAAATCAGCTATTTTTTAAAAAAGCATCATAAATAAAAAAGGAGGCTAAAATACCCCCCTAATAACGTGTTAAAGCTTATTCCTGCTTTAGTTTGACCAAGCCAACATCAGTAGTTATACTGTCTATTACAGGCACATTTACTACAGACGTATCTTTGTACGGAGCAATCGCTTTTACTTGAATGGTATAAGTCCCCACTTTAACAGCGGGAAATGCGAAATTACCATTGTTAATTTCAGCCCTTAAAGTATCAGTTCCCAATACCGCTAACACCTGCGATGCGCCATCTGCCGGAGCAATACGGCCTTGGATTTTACCTGTCTTAATAAAAGTAAAGGCAAGCAAACCAATCACCAGTCCTATTATCATTAAAAAACTTAATCTTTTCATCGTCATATTCCTTTTAGCCCATTTTCTTATTAACGCTAAATTACATACAAATAGTTCGTTTCTATTGTTTCAAATAAATCTTGCGTCCCTAACCTTCGCCCCTACGGGATTTTTTTATGTAAATACGTTTAGTACTTTTGGGCGATGATTGAATTACTCAAGGATAGCTTCACTCAACTTTTTGTTCAAACAGGCGCATTAGAGTGGTTTGGCGTATTTACCGGAATCTTATGTGTTTGGCTTGCGGCCAAGAATAACATTTACAGCTGGCCAATAGCCATTGTAAGTGTGGTCATTTATATCTTTATTTTTTTCGAATCAAAGCTATATGCAGACATGGGCCTGCAGTTTTACTTTTTTATCATGAACATTTATGGCTGGTATTATTGGAGTAAAAACAGAAACAACCCCGAAGCATCAAGACCTGTCGCAAATATCACCCAAAAGGAAATATTAATTTCCATAGTCAGCATCATCGTTTTCACCTTCCTACTGGGGCAATTGCTTTACAAAAATACAGATGCTGCATTGCCTTATCTAGATAGTTTTTGCACCGCTTGCAGCTTAGTGGCACAGATTTTTCTGGCCCGAAAAGTGATGCAAAACTGGTTGATATGGATATTTGTTGATATCATTTATGTGGGCATGTACATTTCAAAAGATCTATATGCGACTGCGGTGATGTACGCGCTGTATGTTTATATTGCATCAGTTGGTTATTTAGATTGGAGAAAGATTTACCGTGAACAAGCAAATTAAAAGAATAGCTATTGTTGGGCCCGAGAGTACTGGCAAGTCTACCATAACAGCACAACTGGCATTGCATTACCACACGCTATGGGTACCAGAATATGCCCGATATTATTGTGCCGCTTTAACCGCTCCCTGCAACTTACAGGACGAAATCAATATGTTTCACGGACAGGTAGCACTTGAGGAATCCATAACGGCCATCGCTCAAAAAGACTTGATTTTCTGCGATACCACCTTCTTAACGGTAAAAATATGGAGTGATGAGGTATTTGGAGAAACGCCGAGATTGGTGTTAGATGCCTTACCCAATTACCATTACGACCTATATCTATTGATGGATATTGATTTGCCTTGGCAGGAAGACCCGCTACGTGACTTTCCGAATAAGCGTGAGTATTTTATGCAGGTTTGGCACAATGAGCTGAAGGCCCTAAATGCAAACTACGATGTGATAAACGGAACCGAAAACAGGCTACACAATGCAATTGCTGCTGTCGACCGCTTTTTATCCAATCACTAACAAAATCCCCTTTCTTGGTATTCACAAAATAAGCAAGTACCTTTGTTCCATCAAAAGGGGGTGCCTTGTTTTGTAAAAAACACAAAAACAGGCTGAGAGCATACCCATTATATCTGTACGCAGATATATGCACCTGATCCGGATAATGCCGGCGTAGGGATTGGAGTTATGGAGTTTAACTGGGCTGTAAGTACCCCTTACTTGCAGCGGTTTAACTAAAAAATCAAAAATTGAAAACATTAAAAATTGCCGTGATGGCGATGTTGCTGTTGCCGGTTCTGGCAAAAGCTCAATTCAGTATTTCGGGAACAGTATCCGAAAAATCAAACACACTTTCAGGAGCCTCTGTACGACTTAAAAATAAGGCTACAGGAATGACTACTGATGCACAAGGCAAATATCGGTTCAGCAATCTAAAAGCAGGGAATTACACCCTTAGCACCAGTTATATTGGCTACCAAACAATAGAGAAAACCATAAAGTTGAGTAGTGATGAAGTTGTAGACTTTACCTTGATCTTAAGCGCATTTTTGGCCGATGAGGTAATTGTTAGGGCTACGCGTGCCAACGAGAAATCGGCCGCCACCTACAAAAACATCGACAAAGCCGAAATTGAGCGAAACAACTTTGGCCAGGATCTTCCTTTTATTTTAAACAACACACCTGGCGTTGTAGTCACTTCTGATGCAGGTGCAGGCGTAGGCTATACCGGAATTAGAGTTAGAGGTAGTGATGCCAGTAGGGTAAATGTAACCATCAACGGCATTCCTTACAACGATGGCGAAAGCCAGGGAATATTTTGGGTAAACATGCCCGACTTTGCTTCCTCTGTAGATAACATCCAGATCCAACGCGGCGTAGGTACCTCTACCAACGGTGCCGGTGCTTTTGGTGGAAGTTTAAACATCCAAACAGCAGCACCTTCAGAAAACGCATATGCAGAGTTAAACAATACCTACGGCTCATTTAACACCTTAAAAAACACCGTTAAAATTGGTACTGGCTTAATTGACAACAAATGGAGCTTTGACGGCCGTTTATCACGCATCAAATCTGATGGCTTTGTAGACCGTAGTGCTGCTGATCTGAAATCATTCTTCTTATCTGGTGCTTACCATGGGAAAACAGATTTATTAAGGATAAATGTATTTGGCGGTACAGAAAAGACCTACCAAGCCTGGAGCGGTGTTCCTGAGGCAAAACTAAGAGGCGATTTAGTCGGCCTACAAACCCATTACGACAACAATAAAGATTATTTGTATTACACAGACGCCGACCGTGATAATCTATTTAATTCTGACAACAGGAAATACAACCAGTTTACCTACAAAGATCAAAACGACAATTACGCACAAAATCATTACCAGGCATTATATGCGAAACAGTTTAACGAACAGTTTTCATTTAATGGAGCCCTGCATTATACCGAAGGTAAAGGCTATTATGAAGAGTACAAAAACCAACAAAAGTTTGGTAAGTATGGCTTACCTAATGCAAATGCAGGTGGCACCGACGTTGCTAAAACAGACCTTATTCGTCGCCGTTGGTTAGACAATGACTTTTACGGAGTAACTTATGCGTTTAACTATAATCCAAAGTCCGATTTAAACTTCACCCTGGGTGGAGCATACAATCAATACAGAGGTAAGCATTTTGGTCAAGTTATTTGGGCCCAGTATGCCTCAACAGCCACAAATGACTATCATTATTACGATGGCAAAGGAAATAAAGATGATTTCAATACCTATGCTAAAGTAAACTACAGTCCGATAAGTCAACTGAGCTTATTTGCCGACTTACAATACAGAAACGTAAAATACGATATCACTGGATTAGACAAAAATCGTAACCCATTAGATTTCCACAACAACTACAATTTCTTTAACCCTAAATTTGGTGCTACTTACTTCGTAAACGAACAAAGTAATATATATGCGTCATTTAGTGTAGCGAATAAAGAACCTAACCGCGATGACTTTACCAATCTAAAAACAGGATTAGCAGTACCAAAAGCAGAAAATCTAAACAATATTGAAGCTGGATACCGCATTAAAAACAGCGATTTCAATGTTGGCATTAATGTATATGGTATGTTCTATAAAGATCAGTTGATTTTTACAGGAGAGGTTAACGATGGTGGCGATCCTTACCGTCAGAATGTAGATAAAAGCTCAAGAATCGGGATTGAATTAGATGGTTCATACATCATCAGTTCTAAATTTGCAGTAAATGCCAATGCTGCATTAAGCAGAAACAAGATCAAAAACTATATTGATTACGTTTCAGAATACGATGCCAATTTTGATCTGATCAATGTTCAGGCAACCACTTATGCAAATCCAGATATCTCTTTCTCACCAAATACAGTCCTTTTCGGCGAGTTGGTATACAAACCGTTATCGGGCCTTGCTGTTGCTTTCCAGAGCAAATATGTGAGCAAACAATTTATGGACAATACGCAAAATGATAGCCGCAAGCTAGATGCTTATTGGGTAAACAATGCCAGAATAGGTTATGATTTTAGCTTAAAAGGCATTAAAAACATCAATATCGGCTTATTAGCCAACAACATTTTCAATAAAAAATACGAAAGTAACGGCTATACTTACAGCTCAATCTATCCATGGGGAACAACTACCGAAAACTTTTACTTCCCTCAGGCAGGAACTAATTTCCTACTTTCGCTAAATTTGAAATTTTAAAAGACAAGGAATACCTATATATATGAAAAAGTTCATCGAGAAACTCCAATTTATTACGCACGATATCCAGCAGCACAGTCATATTGAACAGGCGCAAATTGCCTGCTCTGCCGGAGCAAAATGGATACAATACCGTTGCTTAACTAAAAATGATGATGAGCTTTTGATAGATATCAATGCTATTGCAGAAATCTGTGACGATTGGGGGGCTACCCTGATCGTTACAGATCATGTACATTTAAACGGCAAAGCCGATATTCAGGGTTTTCATATCGAAGATTTTGATGCCGACTTTGTAAAGCTGCGAGAACAACTGGGCGAAGCAATAACCATTGGCGGCTCTGCCACTACATTACAAGGCTTAATCAGACTGGCCAAAGAAGGTGCAGACTATGCCGGTTTTGGTCCATTTTACACCACAACCACCAAGCCTAACAACGCTCCATTATTGGGTGTAGAAGGTTATCAGAATGCGATGGCAGAATTAAAAAAACTGGACATCAACCTACCTGTGCTTGCTGTTGGCGGTGTAACCATCAACGACATAGACCCATTAATGAATACCGGAATTTTCGGGATAGCTGTTTCTGCAGCCATAAATCAAGCCGAGGATATGCGTTCAGCCTATCTTGACTTTTATGACCAAATCGTGTAAATACTTTTTTAAATAAATGTATGTTATTGCAAGTCGATGGCATACATTTGTTTAAAACAATTTTCTGTTGGAAGAACATATACCTATAGAGAAACCCGATCCTTTCGCCGCCTTGCGCTACAGAGAATTCCGATCTTATCTCGGAATGCGTTTCTTTTTCACTTTTGCTTATCAAATGCAGGCCGTAATCATCGGCTTTCACATCTATCACCTCACTAAAGACCCATTAGCACTGGGATTAATTGGCCTCTGCGAAGCCATTCCAGCCATTGGCGTTGCGCTATATGGTGGATATATTGCGGATAAATCCGAAAAAAGAGGCCTACTCCTTAAAATATTTATCGGTGTGTTTTTATGCTCTCTGGTGATGCTTGTGGTTACCACAAAACAAATGCACACCTACATCCCTACCAGTTATATTGTGCCTATTATGTATTGCATGATATTCGGGGTTGGTTTAGCCCGCGGCTTTTTTAGTCCGGCCACCTTCTCCTTAATGGCCATGATTGTTCCTAAAAAACTATATCCAAATTCCAGTACATGGAACAGCTCCGGCTGGCAAATGGCCTCTATTCTGGGCCCAGCAGCAGGTGGATTAATTTACGGCTTCTACGGCATCACGGTAACCTATATCGTGATCATTACGTTTATATTTATTTCCATTGTTTGTATCTTCTTTTTAAAACCACACCCGCCAAGATACATCCCTAAAGAAAGTATTATAAAAAGCCTTACCGAGGGTGTACAGTTTGTATTTAAAAGCAAAATGATGTTGGGCGCCATGAGCCTGGACCTATTTTCCGTGTTTTTTGGCGGCGCTGTAGCCTTATTACCAGTATTTGCTAATGACATCCTAAAAGTTGGCCCAGAAGGCCTCGGATACATGCGTGCAGCAGCATCAGGTGGCGCTGTGATTACCATGTTGGTAATGACTCGTTTTTCGCCCATGAATAAACCCTGGCGTAACCTCCTCATTGCAGTTACTGGATTTGGAACCAGCATTATCTGTTACGGTCTATCCAAAAACTTCTACCTTACCCTTATGTTCTTGTTTATGGAAGGTGCATTTGATAGCGTAAGCGTGATTATCCGATCTACCATTATGCAACTCCTTACCCCCGACGAAATGCGGGGTCGCGTATCTGCTGTAAACAGTATGTTTATTGGCTCATCCAATGAGATTGGTGCCTTCGAATCGGGCCTAACTGCAAAGCTGATGCGTACCGTACCCGCAGTAGTATTTGGGGGCAGTATGACCATCCTCATTGCTGGCATTACCTATTTAAAAACAAAAGGCTTAATAAAATTAAGCCTTGATGAGATAAACGAACAAAAGGTTTAAGCCGTTACATGGCGCTCACCGATCTGTTGTCTCCACATGGCATAGTACAAGCCATTTAGCAACAATAAGTCTTCGTGTCTACCTTGTTCAATAATGTGCCCTTTCTCGAGTACAAAAATGCGGTCAGCATGTTTGATCGTCGATAACCTGTGTGCAATCAATATCGTAATGTGATTAGTCTGCTCCGAAATATCACGAATCGTAGCTGTGATATCCTCTTCTGTCAATGAATCCAAAGAAGATGTAGCTTCATCAAACACCAAAATATCCGGCTTACGTAGCAATGCTCTCGCTATCGATAAACGCTGCTTTTCACCACCCGACACTTTTACTCCACCCTCACCAATTACAGTATCCAGGCCATTGTCTGCCCTTGCCAATAGATTATGACAAGCTGCCTGCTGCAAAACCCGCATACATTCTTCATCAGTAGCACCGGGTCTTACAAACTGTAAATTCTCTCTAATCGTTCCCGAAAACAATTGTGTATCCTGAGTTACAAAACCAATTTTTTCCCTCAATAAATCAAGGTCAATATCCTTGCTCGAAGTATTATTATAAAGCACATCTCCCTCAATAGGCTGATAGAGCCCAACCAACAACTTCACCAATGTGGTTTTACCTGAACCCGAAGGGCCTACAAAAGCAATCGTCTCTCCATTATGGGTACTAAAGCTAATGTCGGTTAGTGCATTAAATTTCCCAGTTAAGTGTTTAAAATTAACATCTTCAAAAGCCAACTTGCTAATCTTTTCAAGCTTAACGGGGTTTAAAGGCTTCTGATCTATTGGCATACTTAAAATCCGCTTAAAATTCCCTAGAGAAACTTCCGCTTCCCGCCATGAAAGGATTACATTCCCAAGCTCTTGCAATGGACCAAAAAGGAAGAATGAGTAAAATAAGAAAGAAAAATATTGCCCCGGAGAGATGGTATTTTCAAAAATAAGAATCAATAGAACCACAACCATACAGCTACGTACAAAATTTACCGTTGTGCCCTGTACAAAGCTCATACTGCGCACATACTTTACCTTTCTAAGCTCAAGGCCCAGTATTTTATAAGTTGTTTTATTTAAGCGTTCTATTTCCTGACTAGCCAATCCTAAACTTTTAACCAGTTCAATATTTCTTAATGATTCTGTAGTAGAACCTGCCAAAGCGGTGGTTTCGGCAACAATACTTTTTTGTATGGTTTTAATTTTCCTGCTCAAAAACCAGCTCACAAAGCTGATGATAGGAATTGCAGAAAAATAGATCAGTGTTACTTTATAGCTTACCGTAACCGAGTAAACGATTACAAAAACCATCCCGATCAGGCTAACAAACAAAATACTGATAAATGAGGTGATGAACTTTTCTGAGTCCTGACGCACTTTCTGCAATATTCCCAATGTCTCTCCACTACGTTGATCCTCAAATACCTGGTAAGGTAACTCCAACGAATGTTTTAAGCCATCAGCATACATTTGAGCCCCTACTTTCTGAACAATAATGCTTGTAAAATAATCCTGAAAGTTCTTTGCAATTCTGGACACCATAGCCGCGCCAACACTCAAGCCGACTAGTCCAAGTACTCCCCAAACGAATTCGCTACGCTCCAAAATATCTTTCTTTTCGATGAAACGATCCACAATTCTACCTGTAATGTAAGGGTCTAATAAAGAGAATCCTATATTAACAGCAGCCAGCACAAGCGCTAAAACTACTATCCATTTATAGTTCTTCAAATATTCAATCAGTAAATTCATCTATAAGTTTTGTTTTGAGCGGTCAAAAATAAAGAAAGGGAATGAAGCATTATCCTCATTCCCTTTAATTTACAAGCAGATTATAATCCGACCTTTAAACGGTCATGATATCCTTCTCTTTCGCTTCAGAGTGCTTATCAACTTTAAGGATATAAACGTCAGTAATTTTCTGAACTTCAGCTTCACCAGTTTTAATCTCATCATCAGAAACGCTTTCGCCTTTCAATTTTTTGATCTTTTCGTTGGCATCTTTACGGATGTTACGAATGGTTATTTTACCACGTTCAGCTTCCTCTTTTACCTTTTTAACGAGTTGTATTCTGCGTTCTTCAGTCAATGGTGGAACTACCAAACGGATTACCACACCATCATTCTGAGGGTTGATACCGATATTAGCTTCCATAATAGCGCGTTCTATAGGCACTAACATATTTTTTTCCCAAGGCTGAACAAGCAAAGTACGTGCATCAGGTGTATTGATACTTGCTACCTGAGATAAACCAGTAGCACTACCATAATAATCTACAAATATGCCGTCTAACATACCTGCAGAAGCTTTTCCTGCACGGATTTTAGTCAATTCAGCTTCACAATGGTCAATCGCCTTGTCCATGTTTGCCTGGGCATCTTGTAATTGTTTCTTTATGAGGTCATTCATGTTTTGTAAAATTTAACCAAAAATATAAAATTTATTTAGGATCAGTTCTTAACCAGCGTACCGATCTCGTCGCCATTAGCAATTTTCATAAAATTGCCTGTTTTATTCATATCAAAAACGATAATCGGCAATTCATTCTCTTCGCAAAGCGTAAAAGCAGTCATATCCATTACATTCAATCCTTTAGCGTAAACTTCTTTAAAGGAAATCTCTGAATATTTAGTCGCTGTAGGATCTTTTTCCGGATCAGCAGTATAAATACCGTCAACACGCGTACCTTTCAATACCACATCAGCTTTGATCTCGATAGCGCGTAATGCAGCTGCCGAATCTGTTGTGAAATAAGGGTTACCTGTACCGGCTCCAAAAATTACCACACGACCTTTTTCAAGGTGACGTACAGCTCTTCTACGGATAAATGGTTCGCAGATCTGCTCCATTTTAATTGCAGTAAGTAAGCGAGTTTTCAAGCCTACTTTTTCTAAAGCATCTTGTAAAGCCATACTGTTGATTACAGTAGCCAACATACCCATATAATCGGCCTGTGCACGGTCCATACCCGACTTTTCTGCACTTAAACCTCTAAAAATATTTCCACCTCCAATAACGATTGCTATTTCAAGACCTTGGGCATGAACCGCCTTAATGTCCTCAGCATACTGCCTTACCACCTCATTATCAATACCATACTGCTTTTCGCCCATTAGCGACTCGCCACTTAATTTTAGTAGGATCCGTTTATATTTCATGGCTCCAAAAATAACTAATTGTTTTAATTAATAAGGGATCAAATGTCTAAACCACCCACAAAAACTTTAGTCAGCTTAAGTTCTGGGTTCAATAACAGCAGATTAGCATCGTTACCAACGCTTAATGAGCCTATTTTATCTGCAAGACCAATCAATTTTGCCGGATGGGACGAAGCCATATTTAAAGCGTCCTGTAAAGGAATCTCACAATGCTGTACACAGTTCTGAATCGCCTGCAACATCGTAATGTTTGAGCCCGAAAGCGTACCATCAGGGGTAATAAATTTATCTCCGGAAAGCTGATGCTGATACGGACCAATGTTACATTCAGACACCGCATCAGTAATTAAAAACAACCGACCTTTCATCAACCTATGGCTCATCTTTACCATTTCAAAATCAACATGACTACCATCTGCAATAATACTGGCCATTGCAGTAGGGTGATTAAATACAGCTACAGGCAAATTAGGAGCCCTGTGATGAATTGCAGGCATGGCATTGAACAAATGTGTAGTTGTCTTAAATCCTTTGTTATACGCAGCCGTAGCCTGCTCAAAGCTGGCGTCACTATGCCCCAATGATAAAAGAACATGATTATCTAACAAATAATTGATCACGGCATCGTCCTGAAGTTCGGCCGCCAAAGTCATCATCTTTACAGTGCCATCAGCATAATCCAGCAACCGCTTCACTTCATCAAGCTCCGCTTTATGGATAAATGCTTCAATGTGTGCCCCTCTGCGCTTAGGATTTAGGTAAGGCCCCTCTAAGTGCAAGCCTAAAAAACCTTTCGCTTGTGGGCGGTAAGCCTTTGCTGCATCTAAGGTCTGATAAACAATTTCCATACTGTTGGTAGCCACACAAGCCAAAAAGCCCGTAGTCCCTTTATGGATTAAGTCATGATCCATTTGTTCTAAGGTTTCTGCTGTAGGGTAAGCAGAAAAAAGTGGACCAGCACTACCATAGATCTGAAGATCTATAAAAGAAGGGCTAAGGAAGTCGCCGCCTGCATCAACTTGTGTATATCCCTCAGGAATTTTTTCATTAGATACCCTGGTTATTTTTCCATTTTCAATTAGCACAGATTGGTCTGCCAGCAGCACACCAGATTTAAACAGCTTACAATTGGTTATTGCGATCATACGATTCTATTGTATAAGCCCAAATATAAGGCAAAAAAAAAGCCTCCTGAAAACAGAAGGCTCTTCTAAAAAAAAATTAATTAAGTATTAAGCTCCTAATTGTACGCGTTTAAATGCAACAACGGTTAAACCGTTAGAAACATCATGTAAAAATTTACGTACATCTTTAGATGAATCTTTAACAAACTCTTGGTTTAATAAAGTACTGTCTTTGTAGAATTTATTCAATTTACCAGCAGCAATTTTTTCTACCATTTCTTCAGGTTTACCTTCAGCACGGATTTGTTCTTTAGCGATTTCAGTTTCACGTTCGATAGTAGATGAATCAACATCACCTTTATCTAAAGCAACTGGGCTCATTGCTGCAATTTGCATAGCAACATCTTTACCAGCTTCTTCAACACCTGCACCAGCTTGGTTTAAAGCAACCAATACACCTAAACGGTAGTTACCGTGGATGTAAGGAACAACTAACTCACCAGTAACAGTTTCAAATTTAGAGATACCGATTTTCTCACCGATTTTACCAGTGTTCTCAACGATGATATCAGAAACTTTTTGTCCGTCAATTTCAAGAGCTAAAAGTTCTTCTAATGAAGCAGGATTGTTTTCGATAGCTAAATCAGTAAACTTGTTAGCTAAAGCAACGAAATCAGCATTTTTAGCAACAAAGTCAGTCTCGCAGTTTAATTCAACCACAACACCACGTTTGCCATCAGCAGTAGCTTTAGCGATAACAACACCTTCGTTAGAATCACGATCCTGACGAGAAGCTGCTACTTTAGCACCTTTTTTACGTAAATAATCAACCGCAGCTTCGAAATCACCATTAGCTTCGATTAACGCTTTTTTGCAGTCCATCATACCAGCACCAGTTTGTTGGCGCAATTTGTTTACATCAGCTGCAGAAATTTGTACTGTAGACATTTTATTTCCTTTTTAAGTTTTTATCAAAAAATTATGGGTTGTGCAGGACTTGTTGAAGTATAAACTGCAACGCACCATACACAACCCAATTATATTATTTAAGCTTCTTCGCTTGTACCTTCTTCAGTATCAGCTTCAACTTTTTTTCTTCTAGCACCTGGTGCAGCAGCTTCTGGAGCATCAGCAGCAGCTTTAGCAGCTACAGCTTCTTTCTCAGTTTCCTCGTCTTTTTCACGTTTACGCTCATCTAAACCTTCTTCAATTGCTTTGATGATTACATCAGTAATTAAAGAGATAGATTTAGTAGCATCATCATTCGCAGGAATTGGGAAATCGATGTTTGAAGGATCAGAGTTAGTATCAACCATTGCAAAAGTTGGAATGTTTAATTTCAACGCTTCGCTAACAGCGATGTGCTCTTTTTTAACGTCAATTAAGAAGATAGCAGCTGGTAAACGGTTTAAGTCCGCGATACCACCTAATAAGCTTTCTAATTTAATACGCTCACGTTGGATCATTAAACGTTCTTTCTTAGAAAGGATCGAATAAGTACCGTCTTTAGTCATTTTATCGATGGTAACCATCTTTTTGATTGACTTGCGAACAGTAGCAAAGTTAGTTAACATACCACCTAACCAACGCTCAGTTACGTAAGGCATGTTTACTTTTTTTGCTTGATCAGCAACGATTTCTTTAGCTTGTTTCTTAGTAGCTACGAAAAGAATCTTACGACCAGATTTAACGATCTGTTTGATTGCTGAAGCAGCTTCTTCAGTTTTAGTTAAAGTTTTATTTAAATCTATAATGTGGATACCGTTGCGCTCCATGAAAATGTATGGGGCCATTTTTGGGTTCCATTTACGGGTAAGGTGACCAAAGTGTACACCTGCATCCAGTAAGTCTTGATATGTAGTTCTTGCCATTGTTTTGTCTCCTTAAGATTAACGTTTACTGAATTGGAATTTCTTACGTGCTTTCTTGCGTCCTGGTTTCTTACGCTCAACCATACGCATATCACGGGTCATTAACCCTTTAGCGCGCAATGCTGGTTTTTTCTCAGCATCTAATTCAACAATAGCTTTAGCAATAGCTAAACGAACAGCTTCTGCCTGGCCTTTAACGCCACCACCGGCTACATTTACAGTTACATCATACTGACCAACTAATTCAGATACTGTGAATGATTGGTTAACGATGTATTGTAAAGGCAATGTTGGGAAATATTCTTTGTGATCTTTACCATTTACGGTAATTGTGCCGTTGCCTTCTTTTAAATAGATACGAGCAACTGCAGTTTTTCTTCTTCCTGAAGTGTTAGTAACTGACATTTCTTCCTTAATTAAAGTTTAATGGTTGTTGGTGATTGCGCTGCATGAGGATGCTCAGCACCTGCATAAACAAAAAGATTTGTGTAAAGTTTTGCACCTAATTTAGTTTTAGGTAACATACCTTTTACTGCCTTTTCAACAACACGCTTAGGATGTTTCGCCATTAACTCTTTTGGAGAAATGAAACGCTGACCACCTGGATAACCAGTGTAGGAAGTATAAACTTTGTCGTTCATTTTATTTCCGGTCAACTTAATCTTGTCTGCATTAATAACGATAACGTTATCACCGCAGTCTACGTGTGGGGTGTACTCAGGCTTGTTTTTACCACGGATGATCATAGCGATCTTCGATGACAAGCGCCCCAAAATCTCGCCTTCAGCATCCACAACAACCCACTGTTTGTTAACAGTTTTTGCATTGGCAGAGACAGTTTTGTAACTTAACGTATTCACTTGCTTGTATTTAATTTGTTAAACAATTATTTATTATCCCTAGTTTTTTAGGGACTGCAAAGATAGATAGAAATATTTAATTACCAAATAGTTGAACAGATATTTATTTCACCGTTAACAATAATAATAAATGTCGTTTCCTCTAAGATTTACACGGATGCGAAAGTTGCCGAGGTAAATTATGTTATTTTACTATCTTCGGTTATCTCTAAAAACACATTCAAAAATGAATCAAACTTGGCGAATCATCTGGATTAGCACCGTCATAGTTCTCCTTGCACTTAAATTATTCAGGTACCTTAACAAGGCACCCGAGGGGAATGCACAAATAATTGCAAAAATTTTTCAAACTGAATGGCACAATGACGGTGAATCAATCGAACAATGGGTAAAACATGCGCTAAAAGAAAATAGAATCCCCTATTCACGCTTTTACATTAAGAAAAATATTAACGACAGTAATGAAGCCGTCGTAGCCTGCACCAGTGACGACAAAACATACCAGTTCTATAAATACAATTATGAACAGAAGAGCCTCGAGGCTCTTGAAGACAACGGAATATCGAAACCCCGTTAACTTAAGCGCTCTTGTCAGTAAATTGTCACGAAATTATATTTACGAATCATCACAAAACTATTCCGCAACATTCTCCGTTATAGTTGCAGTTTGTTTGGTTTAGGTTGATCTGTGGTGGATCAACCATCTTTATAGCAGGGACGTCTCGAAAGACCGTCCCTGTTTCTTTTATACCCAATAACCATCCAGTGCTCTTCTCAATCGTTCATCAAATACTTGGCAATTCTTCGATTTCCTCAATTAAAAGACCTGTAACTTTAGCTATTTCATCAGAGGGGCGTCCTATTGCCTTAAGTTCTGAGGCTACCTTAAGCAAAGTTTTTCTAGTAGCTTCTTTTGTTGCTTGCTCTGCTGCTTGTTCCTTAGCCCAATCCATACCACCCTTCCAATCAGATTTAGCTTTTATATCTGATTCATACAATTCGCGCTGTTCTTTGGTTAATTTACTCACTTCCGCAATTTTAAATATCTTTTGAAATACTCTTTTATCCAGGAAGCGAGGAATCTCATTCAGTCGACTTAAGTTCTTTAATAAATAAAACCATTTGTCTAACTCAGACTCTAATTCATGCTCCTGTTTATCAAAGTTAGGCAATTCAAGGAACTTGAAACCCATACCTTTGTAAAATACTTTACCCGTATCAGTGTTCGTAAATGCAATATCATGCAGGTAATTACTATTGATGTTATTGAACTGAAACTCCATAATACCGATGAGATAAACTTCTTTTAATGGTACATTCCAATCATGTGTTCCTCTTGGTAGCTGTGCACTAATCAGTCTGGACATATAAAACACGCACCTATCTGCAAAGAATTTTTGTCCGGTTCTCTGCATTTCAATAATAAATTGCTCGCCATCCTGTCCGGTGCAAGTCAAGTCGAAAAGCACCTTTTTCTCTTCAATACGACTACCCCCATGCTCAGTAGGGCTGTAGGTAATATCAATAATGCGCTTCTCTCCTTGAAAAAGGGTATTTAAAAATTCAATAAGAATGTCCTTATTGGGTTCACTTCCAAATATATGCTTAAAGCCAAAATCAGTTAGCGGATCAATGTATCGGTTAATATTTTCCGTCATAATTATTAAATTTAGTCATGAAGAATTTAATCTATCTACAATAGAAAAACACACTTTTTATAAATTAATTTATTTTTTAATCGCAAACTCTTCCATAAACTCATGGATCAATTCCAAAAGTTAAAAATCTGAGGGAGAGTGTTCGACAGAATTAAACCATATAAGGGTTACGCGCTAAGACTTCTCCTCACATCATACACACATTAGACACACTTCCTTCACAAAAAGGTACCTGTTTGTGGGTTTGGTGTGAAGGAGGTGTGAACAATGTGTGAAGAAGTCTGCTTTTGTGAATAAATGACATCAGGTGTCACTACGTAGTCCAAACCTGCTGGCTTATCCTAGTATTATGCAAAATACTAGCAGCCAAAATCATTTGATGAAGATTCTCATAGAAACTCACCAAATTTTCTCGCTCCGGAACTTTTAATGCGGTAGAGGGATTGAAGAAACAATGTTTCATAATTTGCCATAACAAGTCTTGGCTTTCGTCAAGATTATATTCTTCGAAAAAAAGTTGAATTGAACTCAAAGCTGATGCTTTTAATTCAGCTTCGGTGCCTTTTGGCCAACTCTGGAAATACTCTGCGTGGTTACTCATATGCTCATTTTTTAGTTTAAAATCTTAAAAATGAGTCTCAATCGAAATTTAGGGGAAGCCATTACGGCTGTTCGTCTATTTGTAAAATAAAACGAAGGTGCAACTACAGCAAGTTCTAAATACCGGAGCGTGGGGCTTTCTGACGGCCTAGGAAACGGGTTTACAATAGAACCCATGACGCTATAGTGCACCTTCAAAAGTACAACAAATATTATCATGGGCATTAATCTATTGTCTCTTCCTAGCATTTGTCAGAAATTTCACGCTAGAGACTCTTTAAATTAATACCTCATTTAAGAAGTAATGATATGTTGTTATATTTCTTTATTTCATTGGCCGGCCTTAATCAGTTTTTGGTATATAGTCCCCATAAAGGACGATTTTTAGCTACCGCTGATTTATTCCATAAGTTAATTAAAAGCCCCTAAACCACCCACACATTTATATGAAAATTAATTTAACATTTTTATTCAACCATCCACACGCCCTCAAAAAATCCATTTGATCAAGAACTATTCGGCTTCATTTTTGTTTATATTACACAGATATGCGGGCAAGACTAAAGAGCCGTAACTGATCAGTAATTAAAAAAGGAGAAATTATCATGACAAAAGAAACGAAAATAATAGCAGGAGTATTAGCCGGAGCTGCTTTAGGCGCTGCAATAATTTTAATCTTATCAACAGAAAAAGGCGGTGACGTAAAAGATAAAATGTCGGACTGGTTTTGTGACCTTTTAGATGCTTCTAAAGACAAGCTAGCCGATGTAACCGATCATGTAAAAGACACAATTTCAAAAGTAAGAGCCTAATTAACTGAATGAAGATCGCTTTTCATGGTGCAGCGCGTGCTGTAACGGGTAGTAAACACCTAATCACTTTAAATAACGGGACTAAAATATTATTGGACTGCGGCCTTTTTCAGGGCATGGGCGATATTACAGACAAGCTGAATGAATCTTTCGGATTTAATCCGGCTAAGGTCACTTACCTCATTTTGTCCCATGCCCATATAGATCACTGCGGATTGCTGCCTCGTTTAGTGGCCGAAGGTTTTAGCGGGACCATTTACTGCACGCCCGCGACAAAAGATCTTGCCGAAATCCTAATGCTCGATTCGGCAAAAATCCAGATGCAGGACGCAGAATACCAGAACAAAAAAAACAAACAGCCAGGTTTCCATGCGATCCCTTTGTACACCGATATTGATGTACAACAAACCATTAGCCAGTTCAAAACTGTTCCTTACGAGCAGGATTTTAAAATAGACGATCACATTACGGTTAGGTTTACCGATGCAGGCCATATTGTAGGTAGCGCAGCGGTGCATCTACAGATCAATGAAGATGGCAAAGAAACCCATGTTACCTTTAGTGGGGATGTAGGCCGATATGGCGATTTACTGTTAAAAAGCCCCCAAACCTTCCCGCAGGCAGACTATATCATCCTGGAATCTACTTATGGAGATTCTTTACATGTCGATGTAGAGGCTATCGAAAATTTGTTACTGCAGATAATTACACAGACTTGTATAGAAAAACAAGGCAAAATTATCATCCCTGCATTTAGTGTTGGCCGTACGCAGGAATTATTATACGCCTTAAACTCCCTCGAGTTAAAAGGTCGATTACCCGATATTCCTTACTACGTAGACAGCCCGCTTTCTATGGAGGCAACTCAAGTACTAAAAGATCACCCGGACGTATATAACAATGGCGTAAAGGAAATCATGAAGGTAGACCGCGATATTTTTGATTTCAAAGGCTTAAGATTTATTGAAAGCGTAGAAGAATCCAAAGCGCTAAACAACGATCCGCAGCCTTGCGTTATCATATCCTCATCGGGCATGGCCGAGGGTGGTCGCGTAAGACATCACATCAAAAATAACATCAGCGATCGCAAAAACACCATTTTAATGGTGGGATATGCCAGTCCAGGCTCACTTGCAGGGCGCTTAGTTAGCGGCCAAAAAAGAGTTTGGCTTTTTGGACAGGATTACGATGTAATTGCTGAAGTCAGATCTATTAAATCCATGAGTGCACATGGCGATTATGAAGACTTACTACAATTCCTTACTGGACAAGACCCTACAAAGGTTAGGCAGTTATTTCTGGTTCATGGCGAGTATGATGTGCAGTTAAAATTTGCTGAAAGGGTACATAATGCCGGTTTTCAAAATGTTGCTATTCCAGAATATCATCAGGAGTTTGAGTTGTAAAAGAATCTCTTTTCTATCTTTGTGGCATGGATGTTTTTGGAGAAGCGTTAAAAGATCAGTTTTTAAAACCACCGGCAGAAACCCTTTGGGTACATAATTCTTACGACGAACCGGAGGAAATGCCGGTAGATATTTACTTCAGAGACGAGAATGAAATGCCTGAGCTGGAGCTTAAAGCACTAGATCTTTGCAAAGGCAAAGTGTTAGATGTGGGCGCCGGTGTAGGCAGCCACGCTTTAGTGCTACAAAAAAGAGGTTTGGATATTACTGGCATGGACATATCCGCATCTGCGGTAACCATCATGAAACAACGTGGACTAAAACAGGCCATGGAAGGAAATATTCTCACTTATAAAATTCCAGAAGGAGATAAAAAATACGACACCCTATTGTTTATGATGAACGGGATCGGACTTACAGGATCTATTCCTGGATTAAAAGCCTTTTTAAAGCATGTTAAAAGCTTAATCAATAAAGATGGTCAGCTGGTTTTTGACAGCTCTGACCTGTCCTATTTATACCTTGAAATTCCATTTCCTGAAAACGGGTACTTTGGCGAAGTAAGCTTTAGGTACGAATACAAAAGCGTAAAAGGCAAATGGTTTAAATGGATCTATGTAGATCAGAAAACACTTATTGATATTGCCAAACAAACAGGATGGCATACAGAGATCATCATGGAAGATGATTCAGATCAATATTTGGCAAGACTAACGCTTGCCAAATAATCGACCTTAAATTTTTAGGCTTTCTCTTCCCAGATTGCAGCGATATTAACGATCGTTTCAACCGCTTTTTCCATATCCTGTACCGATGCCCATTCTTGCTTGCCATGGAAAGCGTGCTCTCCGGCAAAGATGTTAGGACAAGGTAAGCCCATAAACGACAAACGAGAACCATCGGTACCACCTCTGATGCTTTGTTGTTTAGGCGTAATACCTGCACGTTTGATGGCTTCAATACCAATCTCGATAATTTGAGGATGCTTATCCAACACCTGCTTCATGTTGCGATATTGTTCTGTGATCTTCAATTCATACGAAGCGTTTGGAAAATCTTCTATAATATTTTGTACCGTAGCATCTAACAACTCGCCATTAGCGGTCAATTCTTCATCATTAAATGCACGAAGAATAAAGCGCGCCTCGGCCTGTTCTACATTACCACTGATCGTAACCGGGTGTATAAAACCTTCTTTTAATTCTGTGGATTCAGGAGAAAGACAATCTGCCGGTAACGAACTGATCACATCAGATAAGATCTTAATCGCACTTTCCATTTTGCCTTTAGCAAAGCCTGGATGTGCACTCACACCTTTAATGGTCAGTACGGCACCATCAGCAGAGAAAGTTTCATCTTCAATAGAACCCAGTGTTTCACCATCAACGGTATAACCGAAATCTGCGCCCAACTTTTCAATATTCACTTTATCTACACCGCGACCAATTTCCTCATCAGGCGTAAATAAAATCTTGATTGTTCCATGCTTAAATTCAGGATTCTGCATTAAAAATGCCGCAGCCTCCATAATCTCTGCCAATCCAGCTTTATTATCAGCACCAAGTAGCGTAGTACCACTTGCTGTAATGATGTCATTACCAATCTGATCCTTCAGATCATGATGTTCTTTCATTTTTAAGACTACAGAATTATCATCCGGCAGCACCAAATCTTGTCCCTGGTAGTTCTCATGAACAATTGGCTTTACATTTAAACCGCTGCAATCTGGAGAAGTATCCATGTGCGAGCAGAAGCAAATTACTGGAACCTGCTTATCTGTATTGGCAGGAATAGTTGCGTATACGTAACCATACTCATCTAAATGTGCGTCAGCCACACCAATCTCTAACAATTCAGCTACCAGAACCTTACCTAAATTCTTTTGCTTTTCGGTTGAGGGGACAGTTGGCGATTGTGGATCGGACTGTGTATCGATCTGAACGTATTTTATGAACCTGTTTTGAAGGGATTTGTTTTTATTTATATATTTTAGCATACTCTTATAAAACTCCAAAGTTATATAAAGATTATAGTTTTGCCTACATACTTAAAAGAAGATACGTTTGAAACCAATTTTAACATCATTAACAGCACTCTTAATTTGGTTTAATGCCAACGCTCAGTCCAATTTTTATAAAATGTCAGTCGGTGCAGGTGCCGGAATCACACAGTCTTTCGGAGATTTGGCTAAACATGACCTAGGTTTGGCAGGTTATGGAACATTTGATTATTTATTTACCCCTTTTGTAAGCCTCGGGATAGAAGGACAGATGGGCGAAATCAATGGTGGAGACGTTTTTAACGACCCCCATAACCGCCAATTTATAAACAGCTACAAAGCCTTTTCAATTAATGGGAAGCTATATCTTGGCGCAGTGATAGATTATGGCCGTACCGGCTTTGCTAACGCAGTAAAAGGTCTATATGTTGGTGCCGGCGCCGGAGTACTGATGAACAAGATGCGTTACGTGGCCAGACAAAAACTAACCGATCCGTCATATATCTTCCCAGGAAAGGATAGTTCCAACGACCTACTCGTTCCACTAAACATTGGTATTGCTTTTAACTTTATGGATCGGTACGGGTATTACAAATACGGCATCAACTTTAATTATCAAGCAAATGTTACATTGGGAGAAGGTATGGATGGATATGATGACTCTCCGCTGAAATTTAAAAGCGGTAACCCCGATATTTATACCTACTTTTCGATCGGCCTCAAATACCACTTCGGATCCACAGGCCTTTCTATAAAAAACCTATATTAATTTAGAATGGAATACCTAATTCATACCCCTGTTGCCTCGATCATCTTCCTGCTAACGATTGTAACCAGCATTTACGCTTTTAGCAATCATGATTTGTACGGAAAGTTCATGCTACACCCATACAGTGTTTCGAGAAGGCATAAGGTATATACTTTATTGACCAGTGGACTGATTCATGGAGACTGGATGCACCTTATTTTTAACATGATGACCTTTTACTTCTTTGCTTTTCAACTGGAAGCAATGATTGGATCATGGCAGTTTGCAATCATCTATATTTTTGGCTTGATCTTAAGTGATATCCCTTCAGTTATTAAACACAAAAACGACATGTGGTACAACAGCTTAGGTGCCTCTGGAGCCATCAGTGCGGTATTATTTAGCTACATTTTATTTCAGCCATTCTCTTCGATGATCATATTCCCAATACCAATACCTATTTGGGCAATCATCTTTGGACCATTATACCTGATTTACTGTGTTTATGCATCCAAACAATCCAGAGATAACATTAACCACGATGCACACTTTTTTGGTGCACTAACAGGCCTTATTGTTACCGTACTAATTGTTCCCGGAGCAATTCCACATTTTATAGGACAATTACTCGCTAAAATCGGGTAATTGATTAATTGGTTTCTGGCAATGCTGCCGGCTCGAAATAGCTGATTGGCTTGGTCGGATCTTTAATGATTTCGAACAAGGTGTGTCCCCAAGGTTTCCAAAAATCCTGTAACACCTGTGCGTAGGTTTTATGCTGCCAATGATCAAATAACGGCTTGTTAAAGGTTCCTTTAAGCGGCATTGCATCCACATATATAGCACCTTCTACAGGCATAATCGCATATTCCGGCAAACGGTTAAACAGGTAGGCCGAGTAAAAGAATCTTGCACACAACTCTTCAAACTGAGGTGCCGATAATGCCGAACCACCAATCTGATCAAGTAATTCCTGATGATATTTTTTATTGGTTCCATTATCCTGCAGGCAGGCAATGATGCCAAAATCTTTAAGCTTTAAAGAAAAGGTAAGGGTATTGATTTCATCTCTGAAGCTGAAAGCTGTATCCTTATCTTCGAGCGGAACCACCACAATAGACCAAGGTGTAAAATCTTCGAACACCACATCCCGGTAAATTCCCTGAATCATGGTATTTAGATTGCCAAACTTATGCATCAGCCCTTGCGACATGTTTAACCCATCATCACTTAACTGTTGTAAGCGAACGGCGCCATTCATTTCTATATAAATCAGGCTGTACATAAACTTACCGATCCATCTAAAAAGATCTACTTCATCCAGTTCAGATACTCCTGCATAACCTTTGGCGAAAGCAGCTGAGATTTTATCTTCCAAAGGCTGGATAAATTGAGTTAAAACCTCGGTACTACAAGGAACCTTTAAAGCATTATACGACCTTACACTTTCGTCGAGCAACTTAATTTGCTCTTCGCCACTAAAGTTTGCTACTTCTAGCAGCCATGCAGGTAATATATTTATTTCTTCAATTGGCGAAGTAAAGATATCTCCACTTAAAAAGCAGTTCTTATACTTAAAATCGAAGTTTTTAAAGGGTTGGTATATTGTGCTATTCATACTGAGCACAATATTAGGTATATTATTTTTACATTCGCTTTTGCACTACTTTTTATAACTTTTAAATTACTAAAAAGCTTTTCCTACGATGAAGATTGCCTACAACGCCTATAACCTGGAACTAAAACACCCATTTTCTATTGCAAAATTTTCCCGGACAAGCACGCCAGTGATGCTGATCAGGCTGAGTTACGAAAATATTGAGGGCTATGGCGAGGCATCTATGGTACCGTATATGGGCGAAAGTGTAGAAACAGCAGTAGCTTTTTTAAAAAAGGTAGACTGGAACCGCTTTGCTCATCCATTTAATTTTGAGGAGATCCTTGATTATTTGGATAGCATTGAAAAGGGACATCCAGCGATTAAAGCGGCCATCGATATTGCCTTGAATGACATCAACGGAAAACTACTAAACAAGCCTTGTTATGAGATTTATGGTGCCGATCCGTCAAAAATGCCAGTAACATCTTATACCATTGGTATTGATACAGCCGAAGTGATTAAAGAAAAAGTTGCCGATGCCAATGGCTTTAAAGTTTTAAAAATTAAACTCGGTAGAGACAACGATAAGGAACTGATCAACACGATCAGAAGTGTGAGCGATTTACCTTTGTATGTTGATGCCAACCAAGGCTGGACAAACAGGAAAGAAGCTATAGAGATGATTTACTGGTTACACGATCAGGGTGTACAACTGATAGAACAACCTATGGATAAAGCCGACCTAGAGGGCAATGCATGGCTTACCGGACGAAGTCCGATTCCTATCTTGGCAGACGAGGCAGTACAGCGACTATCAGATCTGGAAGGCTTAAGAGGGGCTTATCATGGCATCAATATCAAGCTGATGAAGAGTGGTGGCATCTATGAGGGTCATCAAATGATCCTTAAGGCCAAATCTATGGGCATGAGGGTGCTGATTGGCTGCATGAGCGAAACATCTTGTGCCACACAGGCAGGCATGGCCTTAGCACCATTGTGCGACTGGGCAGACCTTGACGGCCCATGGTTGACTAAAAACAATCCTTTTACCGCGCCTAAAATGATTGAGGGGAAATACCAGCTAAATCAGCTGCCAGGGCTAGGGCTGGAAGGGATAAACCCTTCTTTATTTACTTCCGGTTTTTAAGACTATTACGCATTTCTTTCACCAGCTGTAGCTTTAAGTAAAGAAAAAATGCTGCCGTAATTACGAACAAGCCAATTACTAAATATTTATGGTTGTTATAACCCCACACTGCTCCAAAAATGGAAAGTATGATACCCAGGTTATAAAAAACGTTTAATGCGATCTTCTTTCCCATGCTTAGTAAACAGGCATATTTGGATCAAAAGCTTCTTGCCATGCAAGGATACCACCTTTTAAATTGTAAAGGTTGGTTAAACCCAATTGATGCTCCAATTGCATTACTGCCGCAGCGCTTCTTTTACCGCTTCTGCATTGAAAAATTACTGGTTTATCTTGTGCTATTTGATCTGCTTCGATTAAAATACCACCCAAAGGAATGTTCAGGCCATTAAGATTCGAGGTCTCATATTCAAATGTTTCCCTTACATCAATCAATTGAAAATCTTCATTGTTGTCGATCTTTTCTTTAAGCTCTTGAACGGTTATTTCTTTTATCATGTTATTCAGTTTTTTCAAAGATAATTAAATCGGGCGTCATCCTAAAATAAATGGCCGCTGTGATCTAGAATATGAAATTACACTAACAATAGCCTATTTATTTCTGTAACAACTTAATAACCCGGGCGTTTAATAGTGAAGTCTTTATTAACTTTGTTTTTTTACATCATGAATTCTATATCTCGTTTCTTTTGGTTTTGCTCTGGCGCGCACATTTCGACCCTGGCAAAACACCCAACTGAGCACAATAAATATATAGGCATTGGCGCCACCATATTCTTTACCGGACTGTTTGCAGCCCTTTCGGGTGGCTATGCCATGTACTTTGTTTTTAAAGGTGATCCCGCAGCTGTCCTTTTTGCCGTATTTTTTGGCATCATCTGGGGATTGGCCATTTTTAATATGGATAGGTATATTGTATCCAGCATCAATAAAAGCGCAAGTGCCAATAAGCAGATTTTACAAGCTACCCCGCGTATTTTACTAGCCATTATGATCGGGATTGTAATTTCTCGTCCACTAGAACTTAAAATATTCGACAAAGAAATTAAAGAACGCTTAAAGGTAAGCTACCTGAACAACCAACGTTCGCAGATCGACACCCTCAATGTCGCATTTGAAAACAAATATGCCATAGAACTAGGCAAGCTAAATGAGGCCAAAGCACAGAGGGATTCGACAGCCAACGGCATAAAATCCGACAGGGAGAAACTCAACTTTGAGATATTTGGCAATAAAACGACCGAAACATCGGGTGTGATGGGTTATGGCCCCTACGCCAAAAGAAAGGAAACAGAGCTAAGGCAACGGGAAAAGGAACTAGATACTTTAACGGCAGACGTACGTGCCCTGGAGAAGTTTGTGGATGGCCGCAAGCAGTTTGATGGCCTGATGACCGAGAAACTATATACCGGGAAGCAACTGGATAGCTTAACTAGCTTAGCCGGGTTTGCAGACAGGAATTGGGCCTTGGGACAATTGAGCTTTAACCGAGATGGAACAAGGGACATGAGCACCTCTCTGGCCGTTACATTTATTGGTTTGCTATTTATTTTCTTTGAATGTCTGCCAGTTTTCGTAAAATTGATGAGCAGTAGAGGGCCGTACGACAAATCGGTAGAGAATTTAGAGCTTACACAGATTTACCAATCGGACAAGGACCGAGAGTTCGAAACCACAGTGATTGATGATGTACAGGAAACACGAGTCTCCACCGAAACTGAAAAACGAAAAGAAATTATAAAAGGACAGGCTTACCATGACCTTAAACACCATAATTGGGATAGCTAACCCCATTTAGAAACAACATAATCAAACTGAACTAATGAAAAAAACTGTTTACACGCTTTTAGCACTATTATTTACCCAGTTAGCCTGGGCACAGAACATCGACAAAATCATTAACAAGGAATACGTAGACAGGCTAATAAAAACGCTGAGTAGCGACGAGATGGAAGGTAGAGCGACCTTTAGTCCCGGTATTGATAAAGCTGCAACATTTATCGAATCAGAGTTTAAAAGTATCGGACTCTTACCAATGGAAGGTGAAACTGGATTTAGACAGTCCTTTGAAATGGACGGAAAGCCGCTATTTAACGTTGTCGGAGTAATTCCGGGAAAGTCTAAAGCCAAAGAACTAGTTATATTTTCTGGCCATTACGATCACCTTGGGATTATAAAAGCGAAGGGAGATGAGCAAGACAGTATAGCCAACGGCGCAGATGATGATGCTTCCGGCATTACGGCCATGATTGCCCTGGCAAAGTATTATAAAAAGCTAAACAACAACGAACGCACTTTAATTTTCGTGGCTTTTACGGCAGAGGAATTGGGCGGTTTTGGCTCAAAACATTTCTCGAAGAAATTGAATCCCGACGATGTAGTTACGATGTTTAACATTGAAATGATCGGAAAGGAAAGCAAGTTTGGTAAAAACACAGCTTTCATTACTGGCTTTGACAAGTCTGACTTTGGTAAAATCCTTCAGAAAAATCTAGCAGGAACGCCTTTTACTTTTCATCCTGATCCATACACCAGACAAAATCTGTTTTACAGAAGTGACAATGCCACCCTTGCTGCACTAGGCGTTCCGGCACATACCATTAGTACCGATCAGATAGACACAGATCAGTTATATCATACAGTGAAAGATGAGTACAGCACACTAGATTCGGAGAATATCCTGGCTACGGTTAAAGCGATTGCGCTTAGCGCGATAAGTATTGTAAAAGGTACGGATACCCCAACCAGGATCCCTAGATTAATAGAAAAGCACGATTAAATCGCCATTTCCATTACATAATCATTCATAAGGAAACCGTTACCGATATCAAGGTCAACGGTTTCTTTTATATTAAAGCCTGCTTTTATATAGAATTCAGTCGCTTTATTGTCTCTGTTTACATTCAGTTCCAGCGATTTTCCGCCCGCTTTTCTTACCATATTTACGACTTCATTAATCAGCAGCTTACCAAGGCCTTTACCATGCGCTTCGGGTAGCACATATAATTTGTGCAGTTTATAAATATGGTTAGTAGAATCTAGAATAGAAAAACTGGCAAAGCCAAGATCCAAGTCATTCTCTTCTGCCACTAAAAAAGTATAGCCTTTTTGCAATTGCGAGAGTAACTCGCCCTTATTGTACATTTTCTCGAGCATATACTCAATCTGCTTGGTCGAAATAATATCGCCATAAGCAGCAGGCCAGGTTTTCTTTGCCATCTCCTGGATACTTTCAATATCCTCTTCCTTTCCGCTTCTTAAAAGAATCATAATACTTCGCTTATAAATAAGTACTCCGTTGTAAAGTTAAACTCTACAAATCCATCATTTATAACGACAAAGTCACCATTTTCTTCTTGTCTAAGGTTGCTGGTTTCGAAATAAGAGATCACCTCGATTTTAAATATGCTGCCTTTGGGCTTCCATACTTTAAATCCGGACTTTATGGCATATGCCTTTTCCGTTTCTGTAAATACCACAATATTGATTTCGGAAATATAACTCCCCAATTCCCTTAAGTTACTTTTTGTATCAATCACATTAACGGCCTGATATTGCTCTGCAATCAGGAAGTCTAACACCGCATCCAACTCTTCTGTTTTAACTTCAATTACTCTTGTGTTTTCTTGAAAAGTATGATTGCCCGAAGCATTTACTACAGCATCAACCTTTAAGCCCATGCTGATGGCCTTCTCGTAAACAGAATCGTTAACGATCAAAGTAGGGCTCCATTCTAATAGCTGCCCTAGATATTCTTCATTAAAAGCACCGAATTGATGAATGTAAAGTGCCGGCTCTTGTTTTTCTCTGATGATATGGTGTGATGACATTTCTAACCTACTTTATAAACGTAGAACTTCTTATTTCTGATCGGCTGGCCCTTAATCTCCAAGCAATCTCCTTTTTTATCTCTGGTGTGTTTGATTACGAAAGGTTCATCGCTTGCCTTACAAGCTTCATAAGCTAGTTTCAAACGATCGATATAAGTATCTGCATCAACTTTCCATTTCTGGCCCAAATACCAAAAATATGCCGAGACATTTCTCGTACTTCCCAGCATTTTTCCGTCTAGTCGAATATGAGTTGGATTTTGCTCTTTATAAGGAAGAACTGCTTGAGTGTAAAACTCAGTAAAATCTTTGTATTCCGGAATAACGTTTATTGTGCTCATAGTTGATTTTCCCGCAATTTACATGATTTCCCATTCTTGTGATAATTTTTGAGATAATATGTTTGTTGTGTTCAATCTGAGAGCGTCATTATTAATGGATTGCAAACGTTTGCGCGGTGTTTACCTAAGCACATACACCGCTTACTTTACTACATTTTATAACTTTACGTTGCGTATAAACCAAAATCTATTTACATAAATTCCATCGCAATTAGCCAATAAACCAAAATGATGAAAATATTTTGCCGATCTAAACTTCAACGCACAGCATTGCTTGCACTAGCTTTCCCCTTACTGATTTCTGATGCATCAGCCTGGGCTGTACAAAAAACAACTGCCATACAACAGCTAACACAACAAAATCAAAAAGTCATTAGCGCAAAGAAAGTCGGCCCAACTGTGATTGAGGTACTGCTCTCCAACAATCAACGACTGACATTAGATTTTTATAGCGATCAAATATTCCGACTTTTTCAAGATAATTCTGGAGGAACAATGAGGGATCCAGAAGCCAAACCCGCAGCTAAAATATTGGTAGAAAACCCAAGAAGACAGGTCACACAATTAAATCTAACCGACGGAGCTAATTTGGTTACAATATCCACAGATAAGATCATTATTGAGATAGACAAGAATACCACCTTGTTAAAAATCACTAACCCGGTTACCAAGGCTGTTATTCTGGAAGAAACCACACCAACAAATTTCGAGAAAGCAGCAGTAACGCTGACATTAAAAGAAAACCCTCAGGAATACTTTTACGGTGGTGGCGTACAAAACGGTCGGTTTTCACATAAAGGAAAGGCAATTTCAATAGAAAATCAAAACAGCTGGACTGATGGAGGTGTAGCTTCTCCAACCCCTTACTATTGGTCTTCTAATGGCTATGGCATAATGTGGAATACCTTCAAAAAAGGTAAATATGATTTTGGAGCTAAAGAAAAGGGATTGGTAAAATTGTCGCACGAAACGGATTACCTGGATGTTTTTTTCATGACCGGCGATGGGGCTACCGCACTTTTAAACGGTTTCTATCAGCTAACAGGAAACCCAGTGTTGTTGCCTAAGTTTGGTTTTTACCAAGGGCACTTAAATGCTTACAACCGGGATTTCTGGAAAGAGGATGAAAAAGGAATTTTGTTTGAGGACGGCAAACGATACAAAGAGAGTCAAAAAGATAATGGTGGCACAAAAGAATCCCTGAACGGAGAAAAAAACAACTATCAATTTTCTGCCCGTGCCGTTATTGACCGATATAAAAAGAACGATATGCCATTCGGTTGGATACTGCCAAATGATGGTTATGGCGCCGGTTATGGGCAAACAGAAACTTTAGATGGAAATATTCAAAACCTGAAAAGTTTAGGCGATTACGCCCGGAAAAATGGTATCGAAATTGGATTGTGGACACAGTCCGATCTTCATCCAAAACCTGAAGTTAGTGCTTTATTGCAAAGAGATATCCTAAAAGAGGTAAAGGATGCCGGAGTCCGCGTATTAAAAACAGATGTAGCCTGGGTAGGTGCTGGATATTCATTTGGACTTAACGGAGTGACAGATGTGGCTCAAATCATGTCTAATCAAGGAAACAACAGCAGACCTTTCATTATATCCTTAGATGGCTGGGCCGGTACACAAAGGTACGCAGGTATTTGGTCGGGCGACCAAACCGGGGGCGTATGGGAATATATTCGGTTTCATATCCCGACGTATTTGGGCTCTGGTTTATCCGGACAGCCTAATATTACTTCGGATGTAGATGGTATTTTTGGGGGTAAAAACACAGTAGTCAATACCAGAGATTTCCAATGGAAAACCTTTACTCCAATGCAATTGAACATGGATGGCTGGGGATCTAACGAGAAGTATCCACAGGCATTAGGCGAGCCAATCACATCCATCAACCGAACCTATTTAAAGCTTAAATCTGAATTGATGCCCTATGCCTATAGCGTTGCCAGGGAGGCGGTGACAGGTTTACCGATGATCAGGGCGATGTTCCTTGAATATCCGAATGCCTATACCAAAGGAACTGCAACTCAATATCAATTCCTATATGGCCCTAATTTTTTGGTTGCCCCAATCTATAAGGCGACTAAATCAGATGAGAAAGGCAATGACATCCGCAACGGAATCTATTTACCGGAAGGGGTTTGGATTGATTACTTCACAGGAGAAAAATATGTCGGGAACAGTATCTTAAACAACTTCGATGCCCCAATATGGAAACTTCCCGTGTTTGTAAAGGGCGGCGCAATTATTCCAATGACAAATCCGAACAATAATGTCAAGGAGATCAACAAGGGAGTTCGTACTTATGAAATTTATCCATCGGCAAAGAGTTCGTTTACAGAATATGATGATGATGGAATAACAGAACAATACAAATTAGGAAAGGGTGTATCGACCTTAATCGAAGCTGAGGTTGAGCAGAAGAACACTGCAGTCGTTACCATTCATCCTTCAAAGGGTGATTTCGATGGTTTCGTAAAAGAAAAAACCACTGAGTTTAAAATAAATGTAACGGCAAAACCGAAGAAAATATCCGCTAAAATCGGGGGAAATAACGCCAAACTGACCGAAGTAAATTCAATGGATGACTTTCTAAAGAAGGAAAATGTATACTTCTACGATGCGGCTCCCAACTTAAATAAGTTTGCGACCAAAGGAAGCGAATTTGAAAAAGTTGCCATCACCAAGAACCCTCAGCTTCTGGTAAAACTTGGTGCTACCGACATTACGACAAATGCGATAAACCTCAGTATTGAAGGATTCAAATATGAACCGGCAAATAAACAATTGATCTCTTCTGGAAAATTAACTCCCCCTGTTAATGCCCAGATCACGGCCAATAATACGGAAGCTTATACCCTGAAACCAACATGGAAAAAGGTTGATCATGCCGATTTCTATGAAATAGATTTTAATGATATGCATTATACCACCATCAAAGACACCACGCTGTTATTTGACGGATTAACTGCAGAAACAGCTTATTCTTTTAAACTACGTGCAGTAAATAAAGATGGGCATTCGGATTGGACAGAAATCAAGGCAACTACTAAATCTAACCCGCTGGAGTTTGCAATCCAGGGAATTGTTGCCAAAACCACAGCCGAAAATCAAGGAGGATCCAACATCGGAAAATTGTTTGATTTCGATGAAGGCAACATGTGGCATACGAAATGGGGTACAAAATCGGTGCCTTTTGATGTGGTTCTTGATCTAAAATCAATCCATCAGCTGGATAAATTCCATTACCTGCCTCGTATAGGAAAAGGAAATGGCATATTATTGAAAGGCCAGGTATTCTACAGTAACAATAAAGAAATATGGACCACAGCAGGCTCTTTTGAATGGGCAAACAATGATGAGGTTAAAATATTCAATTTCGCTGACCATCCATCAGCGCGTTACCTTAAAATTGCGATTACCGATGGTGTGGGCGGTTTTGGTTCAGGTCGTGAATTATATGTGTTCAAAGTTCCTGGAACAGAAAGTTATCTCCCTGGAGACATTAACAATGACCGTTTGATTGACAGAAATGACCTGACGTCTTATACCAATTACACGGGGTTGAGAAAAGGTGATGCCGACTTTGAAGGGTATATCAGCAATGGTGATATCAATAAAAACAACCTGATCGACGCTTACGACATTTCGGTGGTCGCCACACAGCTCGACGGTGGGTTTGGTAACCTTAAAATAGATAAAGTAGCTGGTAAATTGAATATCAGTACAGATAAACAGACCTATAACAAGGGTGAAATCATCGAAGTTAAAGTGAAAGGCACAGACCTTAAATCTGTTAATGCTTTAAGTTTTGCATTGCCATACAATCCACAGGATTATGAGTTTGTAGGAGTCCAAACATTGAACATGAAGCATCTGGAGAACCTAACCTATGACAGACTGCATACGAACGGAAATAAAGCCTTATATCCAACGTTTGTAAACTTAGGAAACAAAGAGGCCTTAGAAGGCAATGGAGATCTATTTATATTGAAATTGAAAGCGAAACGGAAAGTGAAATTTGATCTTAAAGCGATTGATGGCGTCTTGGTTGACAAGAATCTAGATACTGTTAAATTCTAAAAAGATTTTAATAATCATCGTAATGACTAATAAAAAAACGCTCCAAATGGAGCGTTTTTTTATTAGTATATTCCTTAATATTACCCTATGGAAAATAGAGATCATTATGTACCGTTTAACCATTTCCGTTTCTATGAATTAGATCTTATGCGGTTTCTGGCGGCATTGTCAGTACTGTTTTACCATTATACTTTTTTCGCAACAAGGATACATTCAACACCCGAATTTGGCATAGACAAGTTGTTACGATACGGGTATCTCGGGGTAGATGCCTTCTTTATGATCAGCGGCTATGTTGTACTAATGTCTTCCATGAATAAATCCCCAAAATATTTTTTTGTTTCAAGGGTAACAAGACTATATCCTGCCTTTTGGACAGCCTGTCTGCTTACTTTCGCTATTTTATATTTTGGAAAAATAACACAACCGGGAGTTCCTGTTGCAAATTTTAAGCTGCTAGCCTATAACTTAACAATGTTACAAGGCTTTTTTGGCAAGCCAGATCTAAACGGGGTTTTCTGGACCCTTACTTATGAGATTGGCTTTTATTTTATCATCCTGCTGATCGCTGCACTTAAGTTTTGGAAGAACCTTTTGCCTATTATATTATTGTGGTTGGGTTACACCTTTATCGCAGGTCCGCATACCGCCAGTAATGCTTTCTACTTTTTACTGATGCCTAAGTACAGCTGTTGCTTTATTGCAGGTATGTTGTGCTATTTGCTACGTATTAAATATGCATCAGCCTGGAAAATTTATCTCTTACTGACTGTATGTTACCTATTGAATATCAAGCACGATATCGTCATTATGGAAGACATGAACAATTATTATCACGATGCAAATGCATACCGCAGTTACATAATGATAATAATCGTTACAATACTTTACCTTTTTTTCCTGCTATCAGCGTTACAAAAACTGGACTTCTCCAAATTAAAACAGGTAGCTCAATTAGGTGTACTAACTTACCCCCTTTATCTTATACACGGGTTTGGAATAGGTGCTTTTATGATTTGGGGCAACCATATAAATAAATATATTCTTTTAGCAGCTGTCACCATAGTCATGATCCTTTTTTCCTTTATCATTTATAAATATATAGAAAAGAAGGTCCAGCCCTTACTTAAATCGCTTATAACGAAGCTAATTGACTTCAGCAGCTAGCAGCTATTTATTCTCCTCTATTTGCAATACCACGCTGGTCCTTCCCGAATTTACAACAGGATTAAATCCCACTGTCATTAGAAAATCTCCCGTATAGCTTTTGGAACTGTCAATAGATGAATTGGTCCCCGGATAAACATTCAGTTCTTTAATGCTATATTTTTTTGCTTTATCCAATCCTTTAAGTTTGATTGGAAATTTGCTGCCTTCATCGTACCTGTTACTAACCAGATAATTAAACATCAATGCCTTAGTTTTATCTGTATTGACGTATGACATCGAAGCCACGCTATTTTCACGCGGATCGGCCAGTCGGTACTGGTCTCCCTGCCAGATAACTGGCTTTATAGCATTATAAGTTTTCACCGCGTCCTGCACATATTTCAGATCATTATCCTTCAAATGGCCGATCACAATATCAAAGCCCAGTTTACCCATCATGGCCACATCAGTACGAAACTTGATGGACTGCTTACCCCAATCCGTAACATGATTTGATGAGGTAATTGAAGGATAGAAATAAGAGTTTTCCCACTGGATAAAAATGCGTTCCAAAGGATCGGTGTTGTCACTTGGCCAAAACTCCGTAAAGTATTTTAACGCCGCATAATCCACACGGCCGCCACCACCTGAACAAAGCATCATCGGCACATCAGGATATTTGGCACGGATTCTTTCCAGTACTTTGTAAAGTCCACGCATATATTCGATGTAAAAATGATTCTGATTACCTATAGTAGCAGAATACGCATTATAAATTACGGCATTACAGTCCCATTTAAGATAGGCAAGGTCCGGATTTTTAGTAAAAAGGTCATCAACTACGCCGAAGACAAAATCCTGTACCTTGGAATTAGTAAGGTCCAGCACAAGCTGATTTCTGAAGTAATATTCTTTCCTCGCCGGCTGTTTAACGACCCAATCGGGATGTTTTTCATACAGATTACTTTTAGGATTTATCATCTCCGGCTCTATCCAGATGCCAAATTTTACGCCATTGTCCTTTGCCTCCTTCACCAGTGATGATATCCCGTTTGGAAGTTTGGTTCTATTTTCTTCCCAATCACCTAGTCCGGCAACGTCACCATTACGCGGATATTTGTTGGCAAACCAACCGTCATCCAGTAAGAACATATCCACACCCAATTTTTTAGTGTCCTTCAACAATTCAAACAGTTTACTTTCGTTAAAATCAAAATACGTAGCTTCCCAGTTATTCAATAAAGTCAGTCTTTGGCCTTTACCATCAAGAATCTTATAATTTCTGGCCCAGTTGTGCATATTCCTGCTGGCATTTCCCTTACCTGTGCTTGACAGGGTATATAAAAATGCCGGAGTTGTAAATACTTCGCCGGGCTTTAAAGTATAAGCAGAAGCAAAATTATTCATGCCTGAAATGATCTTCAGATTGTCCAGATTGTCCAGTTCTATATCGGTTCTAAAATTGCCACTATACTCCAGTGCTCCATAAAGCACAGTTCCTTCGTCTTCCGTAGCAGGTCTGTCCAGAGAAATCATAAACACAGAAGGCTGGAATAGATTGGCGCGTGTACCCAGTTTAGAATCCAGCGTTTTGATCCCATGGGTAATTTTTGTTTCCTCAGAACGCATTTCTTTGGCCCAATCCCCATAGTACTGTTTCAGGTAATAACTGCCAGCTCTCAAGTACAGATTAGCCGAAGCAAACTTATTAAGCAGCACATTGCCTTTTTCTTTATGTTTAATTACACTCCACTGCTCTACTATATCATCGGCAAAATAGGTTTTGTAATAAAGGATTACCTCAAAATTATACGCCGGATCCTTTAAAAGCACACTTGTCTGCGAAACATCATCTGCTATTTTTTCCACCTTATGGCTCACATACTGCAGATCAAGGGAATTATTGCCGTCTGCATGGGTTACACTGATTGCAGGTTCAAATAGATTTCTTGATCCCGAAGGTGTATAAGCCGAGCTCAAAACGCCGGTATAATCATCTGACTGTTTATACACAGAAGGAATCAGATTATATTCAGCTGGACTGGACAACTTTTTACCGAAGTATATGGTACCCAGATTTCCTTTTGCATCAGCCTGTAATACCAAGGCGTTGCTTTTTGTTTCTATTTGAATAGTCGTTTGGGCTGCGGTATTTAATGCACTAAAGGTTATTAAAATAAACAATAAGGGCGCATAAGTATAGCATAGTTTTGTATTGCGATTCATATTAGTAAAAAAACTAACTGGTGAAATTTGTGATTTGTTTAGAGATTTCCAGATGTTGTTTTGCCCCCGCATGTTCTGCATCGAGACTCAATACCTTTAAAAATGATTTCCTGGCCTCATCTTCTGCTCCGAGTCCCAACTGGCCGAGCCCGATGATAAAGTTGCAATGGATCTTATTCCTTATGTCCAGGTCATCTTCAAAAATCAGCATATTAGGTAGTGAAACAGCGAAATAATCAATTTTTACGCTGTCATTTAAATGCTCCTGGCCGTAATTAACCAGGCGGTTAAAAATCAGATCAGACTTCTCCAGTTCTCCCAATTTTTTCCACGCCAGCCCCTGATAGAAAATTTTATCCGGTTGCTGATCGTTATAAAAAATAGCTGCAGAAGGTTCTGTACTCCCGATGGTCGCCTTTTGGTAACATTCCATAGCTTGCTCATGCTGTCCAAGTTCATCAAAGGCGCAGCCCATCAGGTAAAATATATCGTTTTCCTGTGTCCCATGCAACTTCCCTTCACCCAGGTTATGCGGATAAACCTGCGCCTGATTTAATATTTCAATAGCCCGATTATAATACCCGTCCCTAATCATTATGCCTGCTGTTTGGATCAGTGCAAATACATACTGTCCAGAAGCTTTACCTTCACCACCTTCCCATGGATGAAATTTTCTGTCGCCCAGCAACTGCATTGCTTTGGTAGGATTACCCATAAAATTATGGATTGAAATCAATTCCAGGTAAACATCATCACGCTGTAATACAGCTTCATAATTTTGCTCTATAAATTTTAAACGCTCCTCCGGCTTACGGTTTAATCGTTTGTAAAGCTGATGAAGCTCCATCAATACACGGTCGTCTGTTGGGTCAAGTTCAAAGGCTTTTTCAAAGCACAGCAATGCCTTTTGCTGATCCTGAAGCTTATTGAAATAAGCAATCCCAAGATTTCTCCAGACAGTCGGGAAGCTATCGCCGGCTTTTGCAGAATTCTCCCAGTTACTGATCGCATCAATATACTGGCGTTTATCATAGAACAAATTACCTAGATAATAAGGCGCTTTGGAATCCTCCGGATTAAGTTTGATGGCCAACTCCAATACTTTGATCTCCTCTAACCTGTTTGGAAAACAAAGATAAGAATCTGCAGAAGCCGCCTTTTCAAGCCATTTTGATGCCTGCACTGCATTTCCTGAATAATGGCTGAATGATGCCAGGTGATAATAAACCAAAGGATGCGTTGAGTTTCCTTTAATCGCGTGACCAAGCAAATCCGCCGCTTCATGATATAACCCAGCAGCCGCATAATCCAACGCATAGGCAATAAAGTTTTGTTCATATCCTCTCGACAATCTGATCAGCTCATCCAGTGCATTACCGCATTCGGCAGGTTTACCGGTTGATCCGTAAACCAGAGAAAGCTCGTATAATGAACCAAGATTAAAAGGATCTCTTTCCAGTGCAGCCAGCGAAACCGCAATTGCTTTGTCGTACTGACTGGTTTTTCTGTAGGCCGCAGCCTTAACTACATAAGCCTTGCTGTTATTCGCATTAAAATCCAGTGCCAGATTGATGTGTTCAAGTGCCAGTTGATCGTCGCCCCTGGCTAAATCAATCTGAGCTACGGAAAAATAACCACTGTCTTTCCAGGCATTGCTCCAGGTAGACTTGTAAAAAGCTTTATAGGCTTCATCTGGCTGATCCTGGAACATCAAACACAAGCCCAGATTATAATAAGCTTCGGTATCATAAGGATTTGGGTTTCGCTGTATGCTGGTTGCTATCGCTTTTCTAAAAAAATCCTCACTTTTAGCAAACTTCCCTCTTCGCAAATACCATAATCCTAGTGCATTGTTACAACGGATATCCTTCGGATCCCGTTTTAATGCTTCTTCGTAATATGGTACCGGACTATAAGTGGCGTGTCGATATTGTTCCAGATGCTGGCCAGTCAGAAATAATTGTTCATTATTGTCAGTATCTTCCGGTGCTACTGCAGGTTTTGCTGGCTCAGGAATCTCATTGATCTTATTGCATGCAGCTTCATACCTAAGCAGTTCCTTACCTTTTTCAGAAGTGATCACCAGTAGTAATTTGTTTTCTTTTACTCCCTCAGGAATATTAACCGTACGGCTATACACTTCTTTTGGATCGATACTGATCTGTTCTTTAAACAACTCCTTTCCCAAATAACTGAGACGAATATTGATGTGCTTTTGAAAAGAAGTCACATAAATTTTTAGTTCGACCAGATTCCCTTTTGTATCAAAGGCCAGTAAGACATCCTTAGTTGCATTCTTGACCACGCCAAGATCCCTGTAAGGCATAAAGTACTGTGTAAAGGATTTCTCTTCATTTGGCATTAACCAGGTAAAATCAGGCTGATTATCAGTAAACATACCGGTCATGAGTTCTATATAAGGCCCGTCTTCGTCGGTCAGATTTCTATCCCATGCCTGTCCAAAATCACTGTGTCCCCAGGTCCATTGTTTTTTACCCGGAGAAACATGGTGATTCGCCACATGAAGCAGGCCTGCCTTTGAATCATGCTCATAGCCACCTACAAAATCATAATCTGAATTGATGGCCATATACGACGTCGGAACCGGAATATTCTTGTACATCGAGATGTCTGTGCCCGGAGAATAATCGACTTTATAATAAGTTCCTGTAGCAATTGGAAAAGTAGACACGTCACGTTTACCATGATCATATACAGCATTTACATCGGGAGGAAACACAGATTGATAGTAGTCATTGACCTTAACTGCCGGATTGGCCCACCATAAGAATGTTTGCGGCAGACTGGACCGGTTGAGCAATTTGGCTTTGATTTCTATATAAGCCTTGTCCGGATGTAAAGTAAAACCAGCCAGTCCTTTGGTATGAAACATTTGCTCCACCTCATTTACCCACACCGTTTTACTTCCGTCTTCATTTTCCTCAATCTTGTAATCAATAGGCGCAAATGTACTCGGGCGATGGTGCTGAGGCCAGTTAAATTCTATACCACCTGAGATCCATGGACCTGTAAGCCCTACCAAGGCAGGTTTGATCACCTGGTTGTAATAGATGAAATGTCTTTGTTTTATTTTATCATATGCCATCTGGATCCTGCCACCAAGTTCAGGTAGGATCATGATCTTCAGGTATTCATTCTCTAAAAACAACCCCCTATATGACTTGTCTACTTTTTCATCATAGATCTTTTCAATAACAGGATTTGGGTACACTACCCCGCTGCTTCCCTGGTAAATGCGTTTTTCAAAGAACATAGGATTCTTTTCGGGCTTACCTATACCATAAGTTGGTATCATAACCTCCTCTTCCCAAACGTTTACTTGTAATGTCTTCATTGTTTATTTGGTATAATAATGATGTACTATTTTGCGCTTATCCTCCGCCCATAAATGCGCTAGCCCGGATAATTTTATATTTATCAAACCCGGCTTAAAGCTGCGAAAGGAACATTAATGTCTGATCAGGTTATCTTCCAATTCTTCCAGCGTCTGCCCTTTAGTTTCCTTTACTTTTCTAAGTACAAACAGAAACCCCAGGAAGCAGATCACTGCGTATAGGTAAAAAGGTCCGTATGCCCCCAGCTTTTTGGCGAGGATGGGAAAAGTGAATACCAAAATAAAGTAAGCACCCCATAGTGAAACGATAGCCACAGAAGATGCGACACCTCTGATCTTATTGGGAAAAATTTCCGATATCAATACCCAGGTTACCGGGGCCAGCGAAATAGCATACATACTGATGGCCAGTAATACAAAAATGGAAACCATGCCTGCCGGATAATGATTTTGCAGCATAAAAGCCAGAATAATATATACTACAGACAGACCTAAAGATCCAATTAGCATCAGCGGACGGCGACCAAGCTTATCGACCTGCCACATAGCCAATATGGTAAAAACAAGGTTTACAATTCCGATGGCCACAGTTTCAAACAACTGTCTGTCCAGGTTAGCTCCTACAGACTCGAAAATGGTAGAAGTATAATTGAACACCACATTGATCCCGCAAAATTGCTGAAAGACAGCCAGCGTAATCCCGATAGCTACAGCCGGGCGGACACTTTTATGAAATACGTCTTTGTAAGACTGTTTAGTATTACCTGTAAGCGATTTGCGTATAGCTTCAGTCGTGTTTTCCATAAACGTAACTGAACCTATTTTATTTAATACCTTCCTAGCCTGCTCATCCTGTCCATCTTTTAACAACCAGCGCGGACTTTCGGGGAGCCAAATCACGCCTATCAGGAAGATGACAGAAGGTACAGTACCCAAGCCAAACATCCATCTCCAGGCATCCGGCCCGGTGTCAGCCAGAAAATAATTGACCAGATTTGTAACAAGGATACCGATAACCACCGTTAACTGGTTGATGGCAACATTCCTCCCCCTTACTTTGGCGGGCGACACCTCTGCTATGTACATCGGACAAAGCATAGAGGCCATTCCCACACCTATTCCGGCAGCAAATCGCATCACTACAAATAAGGTGAGGCCGGATGAAAGTGCAATACCAACAGAGGAGATCGCAAATATAATTGCGGCAAGCATGAGGCCTGGTTTCCGGCCATATTTGTCAGCAAGATTGCCAGCTAAAAGACAGCCTACTATACATCCCAAAGCCAAAGACCCGGTCAGGAATCCCTCCCATACAGGATCAAGCATAAATTGCGTTCTTAAAAAAGGCAATGCGCCGGATATAACAGCGAAATCAAATCCAAAAAGGTATCCACCCAAAGCCGATATGAAGGAAATGCCAATAATATAACCGCTATTAAATGCTTCTGGTTCTTTGTTCATTTTGTCTATATTTGATTGAAATAAAATTGAGATTTTTGTTCATTAAAGCCAATAGATTATAATTTCTAAAAGATGGATTTTAAAACCATGACGGTTTATAATCTTTATGGATGAATATAAATGGCCGCACCACCCCCAGAAGCCATTTTCAAATCCAACTTTGTGTTACTATTAACTTTAACTGACTTATAGTCATACCGTTCTGCGTTAAGATTTGCATCTTCATTATCCGTATAGATCTCGGCAGTATAACTTTTTCCAGCAGGTAAAAATCTAAAGTCCATAGGAATAGATCTTTCGGTCCAGTTTGTCATTGCCCCTACAAACCATTCCTGGCCTTTTCTTTTAGCTATTATAGCATATTCCCCTATTTTTCCGGCAAGTGGTTTGGTTTCATCAAATACCGTAGGCACCCTTGATAAATAATTCATGATATCCGGGTACTTCATATATTCTACAGGAGAATCAGCCAGCATAGCAAAGGTCTGATTATAAATAACAAACATAGCCAGTTCATGACACCTTGTTCCTTGTCCTGAAGGTAAACCTGGGTCGATAGGTTTAAAATCAGCTTTGGTTTTATTTCTCATTGCACCAGGCGTATAATCCATTGGCCCGGCCAGCATTCTGATAAAAGGAATGATAAGATGGTGATCAGGATTGATAGAATAATCCCACTTATCAGATTCCGCCCCTCTAACGGCTTCATAGTTTACAATATTCGGATAAGTCACCTCCATCCCAGAAGGTTTGGTACAACCATGAAAGTTAACCATAAGCTTCCTTTTAGCCGCTGCTTTCGCAATTTGTTCCATCCATTGCATAGCCAGCTGATCATCACGATCAAAAAAATCTACTTTTATACCAACAGCTCCCAAAGATTGAATAAAATCCAGACTTTTATCCAGATCCTTCATAATGGTAGATGCTACACACCATAAAAATATACCTACGTTCTTCTCTTTTGCACCCTTTATTACCTCCTTTATATCCAGTTTAGGGTTTATTTTCGTAACGTCGTAATTGTCAGACCAACCTGCATCAATCATCAGATATTCAAGATGATGTGTCGCAGCGAAATGCACGTAATAATTATACAACAAGGTATTTCTGTTGTCCATTCCCGATGGAATATCAAGCCCAGGGAGCATTGCATCATGCCACCACTCCCATGCAGCCTTCCCTGGTTTTATCCATTTGATATCCTTGATCAGTACGGGTTGCGCCAATTTAGCGATCAGGTGATTATTTAAAAGCGCTTTATCTTCATCAGCGATGATCAGCACCCGCCACGGATATGCTCTTTTACCATTAGTTCTGGCAAGAAAATTTTCTCTTTGTTTTACTACTGAAACAAAATTGCCCCAGCTCCCCATTTCAGTTTTAGCAGGATATTTAGCCCATTCACCAACAAACTTTCCTTCTTTCTTCTGAATATACATTCCCGGATAATCCCATACGTCAGATTCAGCAATCAATACTTTAACCGATGCATCTTGATAATCAAATAAAGCAGGTGTCGTAGCTCTTACCCCATTTGCAATAGCGTTTACAGAGGACGATTTAATGTATGACCCCTCCCAGCTCGTATAACTATCCGTTTGCTGTAAGATTGCAGCAGGCTGACCTGGTAAATTAAAATCTGCCTGCTCACTGATTACCTTTACCCCTCCTTTAAAGTCAGTCAAAAAACGATAGGCAATTCCTTCATTATATGCCCTGAATACCAAAGAAAATGAATTTTCAAAATTTATGATCAGTTCATTAAATTCATGGTTATGGTTAGTTTTTGTTGATTTAACGATGGATTCATTCCCCAATATTAATTTATCTAAAGTGAGGGAAATTGTTGAAGGCAACAAAACAGCTTTACTATTAAACAAAACCGAATAGACAATCTCTTTATTGACAGCGACATTTACAAGCAATTTTTCATCAGGCGATTTTAATTGCAATTGTCGATCAGCAGCGAAGCCCCCTAGGCTTCCCAGCGATAAAAGAGTGATAAAAAAAAGTGATTTAATTTTCATATTGTGATTTATTTGTGTGTATGTCAAATTTGAAGACAATCGCATGATGTGCAGTTGTCCCGGTTTTAAGCACGGGAGAAGGAAATGATATATGATTCGGGCTGTCCGGAAAATATTGTGCTTCTAAACATACACCATCAAATGGTTTATAAATGCGGCCATTATGCCCTTTATCAGTTGTATTTAAATAATCACCGGTATACAGTAGTACCCCAGGATAAGAAGTATACAAGCTTAACTTTCTTCCCGACAAAGGATCAAGAAGAGCAGCTACAGGCAGATCAAGAGTTTGCCTTTCAAAATCCAGTGCATAACAAGTATTTAAACCTTTAATTTTTCCATCGGACTGCAACAATTTATCCCCAATTTTACAATCAGAAAATGTATTTGTATCATCTGCAGCTATAATTTTCCCGGTTGAAATGTAATCAGTGCCCGCTTCTACAATTTGATCTGCATAAATATGAAGGTGATGTTCAAAAATATGACCTTTTCCAGCTGAAAGATTAAAATAACTATGATTGGTAAGATTAAACAGTGTATCCTGATCTGTTTCTCCAAAATAATCTATTTTTAATTCATTATCATCAGTCCAACGGTAATGGACCTGCGCCTTCAGATTGCCAGGAAAACCACCATTCCCATCTGCACTCAACAAACTAAATATCAGTGCATCTCCATTTATTTCGTATGCAAACGTCTTTTTATGAAAACCCGCACTACCGCCATGGTTATGATTTGGCCCATCATTTTGCTCCAGCTTAAATATCTTTCCATCTAAACTAAAACTTGCATTGGCTATCCTGTTCGCAAAACGCCCCACTGTTGCCCCTATATAATTTTGATCGTTGACATAACCTCGCAATAGTGGAAAGCCAAGAATAATATTTCCAAGGATACCGTCCTTGTCATGTGTATGAACAGAAATAAGAGTAGCACCGTAATTGCTGATCTCTACAAATGCGCCTTTCTGATTAATCATTTTAAAAAGATAAACATCACCATCACCCACATTACCCCACCAACGCTTTGAGATCTTATTCATTTGTATTGTAACTATTGATTTGTAAAAAGAAAAGTTTAAGAAATACAATTCCTGAATGATTACACCACAATGTGACCTAATCATTCAGGAATGGCAATGAATGTTTTAACTGAAAATCATTCAGGATGCTTACTCGTTTTTATAAAACGATAATTCTAAAAGGTGAATATAATTAGCTCCGCCCCATGTTTCCAGCACTTTAAACCGCAAATATTTTACTTGTGGTATCGACGATGAGAAAGTAAACTTTTCACCAGCTCTTGCAAATGCACGGTCTGCATCGGTAAGTTGTCCTGTCGGCAAACCCGAAGGCTTAACCGAAGTAAAGGTGCCCATCTTTGTCCAGCTGCTGTCAAAACTACCGTTCGGATTTGGACTGCTGCTGCCCCATACTTCAAAAATTTTAAGATTAGCACTGTTATACAAAGCATTATCGCGCTGCCAAAGCCTGAAATTGTCAAGCTTAACGGTTTGTCCCATGTCAATTGTAAATGACTGCGGCAGTCCAGATCCCCCTGTATGGAAGCCTGCTGGATCTCCACCGCCCGTACCATTATTGTTATCCCACAAATTCTCCAGTTTCCACCCATATTCGTCACTAATATCTGTAGGCAGTTTAAACGACCTGAATAGTGATTTGTCCAGTTCTGTAATTTTAATGATGGTCGGAAAATTCGAAAACTGTGTTACGTTAAAGTTATCAATGGATCCGACTTCAGGAATATAAGAAGACCGGTATTGAACTGCTGTACCAGGTTTATAATTCGGGATCAAAATCGAGTTGTTATCCGCCAATAGCTGCCGCTCTTCTATTGCATTTGCTACATTGGTATAACGTATGGTTGTCGCCACGTTCATCGTATCCCTTTTGTTAAAGTTTAACTGCAGTGAACCATCGGATAAAAATCTATACGGTTCACTCACATTTACACCTCGGTTTAGCAGGGTGTTAATATAAGTCGAACCATAGACCCTTACATTGTTAATTGCGGTTGCAACAGATTTATTGCCTTCGCTATCATAAGACACCACCAAAAAAGCATAAACATATTCATTAAGGTTAGGCACGATCACCTTTACCAGATCTGTGGGGTTGTGCGTGGTGGCGGCTATCTCCATTGTATTTTCACCGTTGTTCCAGGAAATAACATATTTGACAATACTTGGATCGGGACTTGGGTGCCAGAATAATTCCGCCCGTAAGTTACCCGTATTGTAGCCTGGGTTCTGAATCTTTCCCGAATATTTGACCTCTTTATTGTCCAGGAAAGATTTATAATCATCAGCGTACTTTTTACAACCCAAAAAAACCAGGGATATAAAAGTGATAAGTGCAATATTATATAATTTCATAATCTATTTCTTAAAATTAAACACCACTTATAATGGGTTACCATACATGCTTATCTCCAAAGCATTTACATAATTTAATCCTCCCCAGGTCTGAGTAATATCAATCCTGATATATTTAGCTGGAGGGGCCGATCTTGGCATAGTGAAATTAACCCCTTTGGCTACAAAGGCTTTGTCCGCTTCATTAGCCTGGTTTGGTGCCAAACCTGACGGCGGATTGGGGAAAACAAAATTGCCCATATTTATCCAATCGCCAGCTACCGTACCCAGAGCCGTACCTGTTGGTAGAGCTACATCGACAGGGTTATCCTTATTAGATCCCCATAGCGTAAATGTGCGTGTATTTTGGTATTCATAATAACTTGGTCCTCTTTGCCAGAATATAAAACGGCTGATTTTTGCTGATACACCCATACCAAATGTGCCTATGCTTTTGGAAACATTACCATTAGTATGCCAGCCTGGTTCACCCAAATTACCATCAAACATATATTTCAAATCCCAACCATAATCAGTCGTTGAAGCGTCGCTGGGTAACCGATAGGTAAAAAACTTACTTTTATCCAACAGGGTTTCGTATAGCGGGGTTAAGGTTTTAAATACCGTATCCGAAACATTGCCAAATCTGTCGGTAGTATAAACTCCCACCTTCTGGGGCGTTGGCGGCAAATTCCTGATAGAAATATCTATCGTATTGGTATTTAAATATTCCGGATCCTGTTCATCATATTTTTTGGTGGTTTCATTATAAACCAGCATGTGCAAAGCAAGCGGTACCTTATTGACATTTTGCCCAAAGAAATTAGCGCCTCCAAAATCAGAGGTAATGTCGAGCCCGGAATTGACTAAAATATAATTTGGAGTTTTTGGATTCACTTTTACCACTACCGGGTCAGACATTACATTTGCCCTGCTCACAGCATATAAAGTAACTTCATACTCTTTTTCTCTGGCAAAGCCATCTACCATAATGGTATCGGTGTAATAACTGGATTTGGTTTCCCTTACCCGGTTATCATTAATAGGATAACGGGCCAAAACGTATAAAAGATTTTTTGAATCAGGTAATTTGTAGGTAATCCTGGCCGATCCGTTAAAGTTTTCTACTTTTATATTACTAACCACACCGGGTTTTGTCATATCGTTAGATATGACATCAATGTTAGCTTCCTGTTCTTTACAAGAGGGAAGCAATATGTTAACCAGAACTATGGCCAGGATCAAAAAGGCAGGGCGTTTTCTGTAATTAATTTTTTTCATCTGTATAAATTTTTAAATATTGACCGATAAAATTTAAACTATTTCCAATAGATGGTTTGAGCCAGCTTTTCATTTACAACGACTTCAGTATTTTTTATCGGCCATAAATAATCCTTTAATCCAAAAGTTGGAACCATTACTGTTCTGGGTCTGTAATAATTTGCTGCAGCCCCTTCATTTATACTCCAACCTTGCAAAGGTCTGCTCAACACGCCCTGCAACTCCTTCCAACGCCGCAAATCCCAACCCGCCTGGCCTTCAAAACACAATTCTATTCTTCTTTCCTGACGGATGATCTCTCTTCTGCCTTCTTTAGTATCAGGCTTACCTGGCCTATTGGAATATGTTTGCCATGCAGTTGCTACCCCAGGTAAGCCGGCCCTGGTACGGACCTTATCTACCCATAATAAAACATCTGATTTAGAGGCCATTCCTTCTTCATTCAGCGCCTCGGCATATAATAAATATAAACCAGCTAAACGCATAACAGGTAGTTTAAAATTAGCAAAACTGACACGCTGGTTCATGATAGATCTATAGTGAACTAGTTTTTTAGGCCAGTATCCGGTAACATTTGTGGCGTATGTACTTTTAGGTCCCGCAAGTGCGAATGCCCCCCTGGCCTGTACGTAATCTGCCTCACTCTCATTTCCCTTATCATTGCCAAACCAGATACCACCGTCAAAACCTAGAGCTGCGTAAAATCTTGGTTCACGGTTAAAATTAGCTTTTGCAGTTTCATAGCCTTGTTTTAAGTAATGCTTGTTCGCATCATCGCCAAACTGGGAACTATTTCTGTTGGTGTAATCAAACACACCACTATTATCCTCATTTATAGGCACACCATTTTTGGTGTAAAACAACTCGGTAGTAGAAATTGGTACTGACCAATTTGAAGGATAGCTGTTACCCAAAGAAACCGACTCCTGATTAAGTTTAGGGAAGATAAAGCCCTGATAAGCAAAATCATACTGTGAGGAAATAATCAACTCCGGGTTTTGATCCCAGTTTTCAGTAATAACCGATTGCAGTTTTAACACTTGTTTCAGTTCGTTGGAAACATCATTTACTTTATCAGTAGGAATCCTGTTATATAAATCCCCGCCCCGTGCTATGACCTCGTCAATAGCGTCTTTACAAGCTTTGGCGGCTAATGCCCATTTTTGAGGATCAACTGTAGTTGAAAAAAGATTTATACCATCCTTATCTTTAAAATTAGCATAATCAGGATTACCATTAAATAAGGGGCTTGCAGCTGTAATTAATACTTCGGCCTTTAAAGCCATACCGATAGATCTGGTAGGCCTTCCTAACTCTAAAAGTCTATTTGTGAGCACGGCAGGCAAATCGGGTATAGCTTCGTCTAACAACTGGTTTACATAAGCAAAGGATTCATCAACGGTGGCCCTTTTAACTTTTGTTGCTTCTATTGACCCATCAATTGCCCTGTTCTCTTTAGCTAATGAAATCGGCCCATATAACCTGATTAAATAGTAATGGTAAAATGCTTTTAAAAATTTAACCTCAGCGATCCATCTTTTCTTTTCAGGCTCTTTCAAATCAAAGGGCTTATCAATATTTTCGAGCATGATATTACATCTTCTTAAGGCAAGATAAAGCGCCTGGCCACCGTTACCTCCAGTCCAGTAGTCAATTACGGGGTCTGATGCATTTTGTATGCCCCCTCTGATCAGTTTAAAGCCCGGTGATTTAATTGTGTTAAAAGGATGATCATCGAGGCCAAGCGGATAGATAATTTCTGAAGACGTTACAAAGCCAACATTATTTTCGACCTCCCGGTTTAAATTCTGGTAAGTATTATAACATCCAAAAAGGTAATTTTCTGCTTCATTTCTATTTGAAAAGGCGTAATCAAGCGTACCCACATTATTGGGAACGACATCCAGAAATTTTTTACACGACAGGCCTGTGATACATAGCACAACAACGCAAGTCAGTTTATAATAGAATTTCATATCTTTTGTATTTATTGACAATTATAAATTTACGTTTAAGCCGAAATTGAACACTTTTTGTATTGGATAAGCAAATCCATTGCCTCCCAACTCCGGATCCCATATTTTAAATGGGCTCCAGGTTACCAGGTTCAATCCATTAAAGTAAAAGCGGCAGTTTGAAACCCTTAACGATTTTAAAATGTTTTTTGGCAGCGTATATCCAACTTCAAGTGATTTTAACCGGATAAAGCTACCGTCTCTGAGCCACCAGGAGCTGGATTGTAAATTGTTGGCAATTATAGAATTACTCGTGCCTAAACGCGGATAAGTTGCATACAGATCCTGATTTTCTTCTGACCAGTGACTGTCCGCAAATTCCTGTAATACTTGCGCCCTGCCCTCTACATATTTTACATTACGTTCTAAAAATGGGCTTACCTTTTTTGGATCGATAAAGAACGATACCCTCGCTTGCCCCTGGAAAAATGCCGACAGGTCAAACCCTTTATAGCCTGTTGAAAGACCAAAGCCGTAAACGATTTCAGGAGTAGTTGGATAGCCCATGAATACCATATCCAAATCATCAAGCTTTCCATCTCCATTTACATCGCGATATTTAATATCACCTGCTTTTGGCAGCTCTCCCAGAATTTTATTGTCGTAAGCATCAACCGTATTAAACTGCTGCTTAGGCGAATTGGCAACTTCAGCATCATCAACAAATAAACGTTCTGCAATAAATCCATAGCCACGGCTAATTGGCTGACCCATAAAATGTCTCCAGGTTTCAGGGTAATTGGGTTCTTCTATATACGTATATTTATTTGTGGAATAGGTGAAGTTGCCTCGAACTGCAGCCCACAGGCCACTGTTAAAATTTTGTTTATAGTCAAGTGATAAGTCTATACCTTCTGAATCAACCACCCCCAGATTGGTTAAAACATCCGCTTCGAAACCTTCAGTCGCAGGTATGTTTCGCTTGCGTAATATATCATAACGGTGGTTTTTATAAAATTCGGCAATAAGATTTAAGTTTTTCAGCAAAGTAACCTCTGCTGCCAAATTGGTTTGCCTTGAGGTTTCCCAGGTAATGTTGGAATTGGCATAACTTCTGATGGTTACACCGTTTAACTGATTTTGGTTATTGATACCAAACTGAGCAAAGTTACCCCCATTCAACTCAACATCTGAAAGATAGAAAAACCGTTGTGAACCAATCGCATCGTTACCCACCAGACCATGGCTAAATCGGATCTTTAAACGGTTAACAATATCGTTCTGCTTCCAAAAAGCTTCGTTTGACGGCACCCAAGCCGCACCAATTGTAGGAAAAAAACCATACCGGTTGTTATCGGAAAAACGTTCAGACCCATTGTAGCCAAAGTTAAACTCGACAAAATATCTATCCTTAAATGAATAGGTTGCCCGGCCTGCCAAACCAAGATTTCTGAACGGCAAAGAATAAGGTAAAGTAGTTGTCTCTGTTCTTGGATCTTTAGCACTTGAATATAAGGTCTGCTGTGCGGTACCGATTAAAGTGGAACTTAATGTGTGGTTTCCAAACTTCCTGTTATAGTCTAGAGCAGTCTGTATATAATAGAAGGAATTGGCATTAGGCTCATTTTTACTATACACTAAATATTCTGTAGGCACATTGCCGAATGACGATCCCTTCATAGGGTTAAGCCAGGATAGGGAATAAGTATTAGCTATTTTATCATAACCATTTGCACTATAGAAATAAGGAGTATATGAAAGCTGGGAATCAAAATAAGAATACCTATTGGTATTAAAGATGCCTCTTAATTTAAGGCCCTCCGTTATAAAATCGAAATTCTGATTAAGCTCCAGCTGTGCAGACATACGCGATTCAGACGAGTTTTTGTGCCCCTTCAGCAGTTGCGCGTACGGATTTCCGTTTGGATAAAGAATACTATTATTTTGCGTTCCATTCGGTCCGCCTACGTTTCCAAACAGGATATGCTTAGCCCCGGCATTGGCTTCATCAGCAGGATAATAGGCCGGGAACTCAACCGGACTGGCGTGTGAGGCGATGGCATACAGATCAGATGCAAAGGAACCATCTAAAGTAATCGGTCCGTTGTAATCACTAAAAGTGCCTGAAAGCCTCACAATAAGTTCGGTAGATTTAGAGAGGTTAACATTAATGTTTGAACGCAACTGGTAATTCTTGAAATTAACGTTGTTTTTATTATTATTACGTATATCTGTTTTTAAAATTCCGTTATCCACATTATAAGAGCCTGAAATATAGTATTTGGCCACACCACCCCCGCCACTAACGCTTAGATTATTACGTTGTGTCGTAGCCCTGTCTTTAAACAACATACCTATCCAATCAACCGCAGGATATACATATTGGTTACTGCCTGGTGCACCTGCAAGGGTAGCTTTTGTATTTTGTATTTTTATTGGCGCGAACGGTAAAGGCAAAGCCGGATCACGGGTTAATGAAGCCTCATTATAAAGGTTCATGTATTCAATAGGATCCACCAGGTTAAGTGTTTGGGTAGATTGGGATAACGAATATTCTGAACGAAAATTAATATTAGTCTTTCCCTCTTTACCTTCTTTAGTACTTACCAGAATTACACCATTGGCCCCCCGGGCACCATAAAGTGCTGTTGAACTGGCATCTTTCAGTATAGTGAAACTAGCAATATCATCCGGCTGCAAACGAGCCAGATCATTTGAGGTCAACTCTACATTATCGATCAGGATTAAAGGATCTTGCTTATAACCAAAGGTAGTTACCCCCCGGATAAAGAAGGAAGCATTATCTTGCCCTGGTTGTCCACTGCGCTGATAAGCAATGATACCTGCAGCCTGCCCTGCAAGTGCCGTGGTCAGGTTACTTGCAGGTATCTTTAAATCACCAGGTTTAATGGTGGTTACCGAGCCTACCACAGCTTCTTTTCGCTGCTTTTGTCCCATTGCTGTAATAACTACCTCGTCGGCCAGCATGTTATCTTCTAACAACTGAATGGTTACAACTTTGTTAGCGGAGGAAGCCGTGAAACGCTTTTCCTTGTAACCAACATAGGAGACCCGGAGAATAACACCTTCATTTACATCGAGCACAAATTTACCATTTGCATCGGTTTGCGTTCCAACCTGGGAGTTGCCTACGACAACTATAGTTGCTCCCGGAATCTTCCTGTTCAATGTATCCATTACCGTACCAATAATGGTAATCTTTACAGGTTCCTGTGAGTAGGCCTTATTCCCCACAATCGTAAAAAAGCATAACAGCAGCCATGCTGATGCCCATCGACCTTTACTAAAAATGTAAATGTATTTCATAAATATGAATTAAGTTTTTTTAACCAGTTTAGTGTGTGCGTTAGAGATATAGGGATTAGGCGCGTACGAATAAGTACGTCGTTACAAACAAAAAACTAAATGCCTGTAAAAGCAGATCATCAATTGTCCAGATCTTAAATGGAATAAAAATAGCGGTCATAACGAGTGGTTTAAGTTTATATTTGGTAAAGTAAAGCTATTCGATAATCGGCAGTCAGAAAATGTACTAATTAACCATAATGATGGACAATAAAATCATTTCAACACTCCTGCGGTAAATACCATTAGAAAAAATCTTATCACAAAAAAAGCCACTTTAAGTTTTCATCAAAAGTAGCTTGCCCCTAGATGATTAGCTCAAAATCAAGATACACCTTTGATTAAATATAAAGCTATCCTATTCAGCTGATCGAAAAATGTATAAATTAATCATAACAATGGATAATATACTCTTTTCATATGCAAATGTTTAGGTTATATTTGTATCACCCCTAACCAAATAGAATGGAAGAACAAAAAAAAATCATGGAAGGTTTTCTTGGACAGAGAATGATTGTCTTAACTCCAAATATTAGAAAAGAGATTAAAGAAAACCCCTTGATCAGTTCCTTTTACCTTACAGCTTTAGGCTATTATCCACATGCCGATGGTCATGAGTGCGAACGTCCGCGGGGAGCGAGTGAATTTATCCTCCTATATTGTATAGACGGAGAGGGCGAAATAGAAATGAATGATGAAGTATACCTACTAAAGGCGAATACTTTTTTCATTATTCCAAAAAACACCCCACATCGTTACTATAGTTCAGACAAAGCTCCATGGAGTATTTACTGGCTGCATTTTAGCGGCACAAACTCACGTAAGCTCTACGAGCGTTCTTTGATCGACGGCGCGTTCCATGTACATTCCATCCCATTCGAGCAATATCGGATCAAGTCATTTGACCAGATTTTTAATACGCTCGACAGAAGCTTCAGTTCCCGTGATATGGAAATTATGAATTTCCGATCGCTTTATTTCCTAACTTCATTCATTTACTACAGAGACATCAATCCAGCAGTTTACAGCATAGACATGGTGAGTAACTCCATCGCCTATATGAAAATTAACCTGGACAAAAAACTTAGCATTAATGCGCTGGCCGATGAACAAAACTTATCCATTTCCCACTACCTCCGGAGCTTCAAAGCCAAAACAGGACAATCGCCAATTGCCTATCTGAACCAGCTTAAAATACAGCAGTCCTGCCAATATCTTTATTTTACGGATAAAAGTATTAAAGAAATCTGTGCATTACTGGGTATAGACGATCAGTATTACTTTTCCCGATTGTTCACAAAATTGATCGGCACGTCCCCATCTGCCTACCGAAAAGCCTATAAGCGTTAGTTAAGGCTTACCTTTTCTTCCCTGGTTATTCCGTTTACCAGTACTTTTACTTTTTTATTTTTTACCGAACGGACCTTATAAGTAGTAACCTTTCCATCTTTCCATGAAAAGTCTACAGTGTAATTTCCTCTTGCCTTTAAGCCCTTCACTGTCCCCGAAGCTTTCCAGGCATCCGGAAGAGCAGGGAGCAGCTCAATTTTTCCCGTATGGCTCTGAATCAGCATTTCAGCAATCCCCGCAGCTCCTCCAAAATTACCGTCAATCTGGAACGGGGGACCTGCAGATAACAAATTAGGGTATACCCCACCTCCTGCTCCATAATTAATATCCGTACGCAAAGTGGGTTTAAGCAGTTCCTTAAAGAGCTTATAACTACGCTCGCCGTCGTGTAAACGTGCCCAGAACAGCAATTTGTAGGCGATACTCCAGCTAGGCCCATCATCACCCCGCACATCGAGGGTTCGGCGACAAGCCTCAGCCAGTTCAGGTGTGCCATCGGCTGTGATCAATGCCGCAGGAAATAAACCATATAAGTGCGAAATATGGCGATGCTGAGCGTCAGTCTCTTTATAATCTTCCATCCATTCCAATAGCCGCCCATCCTTTCCTATAATTCCTGCTGGCGGCACATGGCTTAATTTCTGTTCCAGTTCGGTGGCGAAATCCTGATCCATCTTCAGTATGCTGCTTGCAGTAATTACATTCGAAAACAATTCACGAATAATCTGATTGTCAATTGTAGGGCCTGCGCAAATACTGGCGGTTTTACCGTTAGGTAAATAAAAAGTATTTTCAGGTGAGGAAGAAGGGGAAGTGACCAGGTAGCCGCTTTTAACATCCTTAATGAGCATGCTGCTGTAAAACAGTGCTGCCTGTTTTAGCACCGGATAAATCTTTCGTAGATATCCATGATCTTCAGTGAAGGCATAATGATCCCATAAGTTACTGCATAACCAACCCGACCCAACTTTAGTTGCCCCCCAGGAAGCACTTTCACCGGGCTCGGTAAAACCCCATATGTTGGTGATCACATGTGCAACCCATCCCGGTGCATCGTAATAGGCTTTAGCTGTACGCTGCCCCGGAGCAACCATACCTTCTACCAGATCGGCCAGAGGAAGGTTCAGCTCAGAAAGGTTACTCACCTCCATTGGCCAGTGATTCATCTGTACATTTACATCCAGATGGTAATCACCATTCCAGGGTGTCTGGATCTGATTCGCCCAAAGTCCCTGCAAATTGGGCGGCAATAAACCTTTCCTGGTGCTGGAAATAGCCAGATATCTTCCGTACTGATAAAACAATACCGGCAGCCCATTATCAGCCTCCGGATGCAAACAAAAGTTTTTTAGCCTTTCATTCACCGGCACATGACTAAGGTCGGTTCCCCCAAGTTCAAGGTACACCCGGTTATAGAGCCGCTGAAAATTAGCAACATGTGCTTCCTTTTGTTTTAAATAGCCCTGTTTTACAGCCTTGGCCATCATCGCAGCCACACTGGCACTAAAGTCTTTATTTTTGTAACTCGTACCTGCCGAAACGTAAATGATTACCTCAGTCGCATTTTCGATAACCAGACGGTTGTCTTTTGCTGTTTGTTTTCCACCTTTGAGTACTGCGCGGACAGCGGACAGGTAACTCATTCCCCGATCTGGTGTTCCGCTGTCAAGGGTACCATACATCTGCAACTCGTTGCCAACTACCCTAATATCCGCCTTTTCAGGTCTGCTAAGTGCAATGCTGAAATTCAAACGACCCGGGACATCACTTGTAATCCGGATCACATTTACGTCATCATCAAAACTGGAGAAATATTCCCTCGTATAATTTACACCATCTATACGGTACTTACTATGGATTAGCGCATCGCCTAAAGCCAAATACCGGTTATAATTTGTATATTCTTTTACCCCAGCTTTATAATTGAAATCAAGGTTCAATTCACCAAGCATCTGAAAACAGCCGAAAGGTACCGAACCAGAGCCATTTCCGGTACAAACAAATGATTGATTGACTAAAGCCTGCGCCTCATCATTTTTCCCTTCAGCGATCAATCTGCGAATTTCAGGAAGTGCTTTATAAGCATTATAATTATTAGCATCCTGAGGTGCTCCTGACCACAACGTAATGTCATTCAATACGATTTTTTCTGAGAACACCCCACCATCAGGAGTCATCCCCAACCTTCCATTACCTACAGGTAAAGTCTCCTCCCAAACCATTGCAGGCTTGCTATACCAAAGCTGTAGCGGTTTACGCTGTGCAAAAGATATTTGATGTATTCCAACCCAAAAAAAGATAAAAATACCGAAGCATTTATAATTTATAGTCATAAGGTTATTAAGTAATGATGCAAATTTATCCCTAAAAGGAATATAAAGAATGGATTAACATTTCAATTCGATGGACTTTATGAGCATACCAAATGGCTCCCGAACTTGAACCTCCAGGAAAAATCTACGTATGTTCGGATGCTGCGAACTCTCTATTAAGTGCCATAATTAACGTACGAGGAAATTCAACCTCTTGCCTTTTTAGAGAACCTTGTAGGATCTTTCTCAAATCTCGTAAACTACTACTACCTGACTGATGAATATCCGCTTAAGATTCACATAACGCTATGAAGATCATTCAACCATGCAAAGAATATAATAACCGATAAAAAATTTTTCGGACAACCTTCCCATGTTGTTCACACGGTAGGTCATTTTGTTGTCCCGACGATAGAAAAAACAGTGGTTTTTGTGGATCAAACAGCATCAAAGCAGGTCATGTTTAGTCAGGTTTGATCAAAATAACTTACCCATTTATTTACCCCAAATATTATTGCCAGGCTTTTTCAAAAGGTTTTTTAACACATGATTTTTATATTTCGATTATCAACTCCTTATTGTAGCCATTATGTTTTTCATCAAGATATCCATGTGGATTACATATAATTTCGGTCTGATCTATTTTATATCTTGCTGGAGTATGAATATGACCATGTATCCAATACAATGGATTGTATTTGGAAATCAGCTCCTCAAGATTGGAAGCATATGCGGAAGTTACTGGATCATTTTTGTATAATTCCGGTACAGATCTTATACTTGGCGCATGATGAGTGATAACTACATTTTTATAATCCCTAGATTCTTCGAGACTTTTCTCTAGCCATAATTTTGAAAACTGGTGAATTTTATAGGTATCTATAGTTTTCAATTTCGAATAAGAAGGATCTTGGCGGATTTGCTTGTAATCATTCATCTTAGCTTGGCAGATAATCCCGTATTCAACTGGGTTTCCAAATAAGGAAAAATCTGTCCATAAAGTTGCGCCGTGAAACCTTATTCCATTAAACTCAATTCTATCATTTTCAAGAACGGTTACATTTGAATCCCTTGATACCTCAATGATCTTACGCAGTGTGTTAGGGTATGTCCCCTTATAATACTCGTGATTCCCAAGAATATAGATCACGGGCTTGTAAGGAATGTATTTCTTAACCCACTCAATCCCTTTGGTCCCCAAATTAGTATCCCCAGCTAAAATGACTAGGTCAGCATTTTCAAAGTTTAAATCTGAAATCCCAAACTCTTGATGTAGGTCGCTTATAATCTGTATCCTCATTTGTTCAAATTGAAAAAATCTTATTTCTAAAGAATCTCATCCCGTCAATTTTCAGGAAATCCTATAGCCCTTGCATCGATATACATTAAGCTGGAATTATTAATGGCGAAGGATTCGCCAATAATTTCGTGTAGCTTATCTGTCCCTAATAATCAAGTAATAGATCACATATAGCCACCCAAACAAACCTGCCAAAGCAGAAGTTAGCACCGAATGCGTCCTTGACCAGCAAATCGAAACTGCAAGTGCACTACCAATACCTATACCATTGTACACTACTGTATTTTTTACCTGTTGTGTTGAGTCTGCATAACAGGATATGCTGATGAGCATAAATAAAAGGAAATTGAACAGCGTTTTCATTATACCAAATTACAAATACTTTTGAAATCGCAGCAATAAAGTTAAAGAGAAACAAAAACCGGCCTTGTCTGAGGTGTCTCTCTACATATGGTGCCCCATTAAGAATTTTCAGTATCTTCATATATAATAAAACAAACTAAAATGAAAGTCGCCTTGTTTCTATTTATCCTATCATTTAATTACACCGCGTCAAACGCACGGGAGATGAACAACATATCTAGGTATAGTATTGAAACAAAATTTAGCGATAGTTCGAAAGCCGTTAGGCTGTACAACAAAGGTTTGTTATTTAATAAAAATAAGGATTTCAAGAAAGCTTATCAATCTTTTGATAGGGCAATTGCATTAAATGCTAATTTTGCCGAGGCATACCTTGGAAGAGCCGTTTTAAAGTATAAAATAGCTAGTCCCTTTGGAATGTGGGATGATTTTTCAATGGCAATAAAATTGAAGCCTAATTTCGGAGAAGCTTACTATGAACGGGGACTTATAAAGACATTTATTAGTGGAAAAAGCCTTTCGGCTAATAATGATGGCGAAACAGACTTTAAAAAAGCCACAGAATTAGGGTTTAATAGAAAATCCAGCAATTTTAGATAACATTATCTATTTTCCTACCATTTATTCCCTGTAATGTTCAATCCCCTCCCTCCCGGTTTAACGGGGCTTATTTAGGTAGAAAGAGGGGTTAGCCTTTCAATAAGTCTTATTAACTCTTCATCTTAATCGTACAATCTTCAAGTGTATTATAGCGATTAATCGTCTTTTGTAATTGCTGTTTCATTTGCTTTACCAAAATCCTTGGGCCTAATACTTTCATTTTAGCGCCAAAACCTAATAGCTCCCGTTCCAGCTCAAAATTTAAAACTACCCTTATACTGAACACCTTACCTGTTTCATCTTCCTTTAACAGCTTTTGGGTATGATGTAAGGGCTTGGTAATTACATAGGGTGCATTGTCTTTATCTATCCAGAATACAACCTCGCAATCGCGCTGACCAGGAGATTTTGTAACCCCTATCGTGTCATTATAGTAAGTTGAAAGGTCAAGCGTCGTATTTTCCCTGTAAGGTTGCTCCTCGTCCTCAATAGATTGTATTCGGTCCAGCGCCAGATTGTATAGCCCCCCGTTTTTCTTATGCTGCACCCCCAATACAAACCAGCGGTTCCGGTATTCCTTCAATAAATATGCACTAAAACAAAAGGTATTGGAATCCCTTGCCTTAAATGACCGATAGGTTAAGCACAAAGTTTTCTTTGCTACGATTGCTTTTCGTATCACTTCAATGTACTCGAGCCCTTTCAGATTATCATTTCTTTCAAAATCTATTACCGGAGCGCTATGAGTCTTCTCCGAATAGATCTTATCTTCCAGCTTACTCACCATTTCATTCAAATCAGCAAAATGGTTAAACCCCTTAAACTGCTTTAATAAACCAGCTACTTCAGTTAGCACCTGCATGTCCTGCTGGTTTAACGGACTATTGGTGATGCTGTAATTCTTATCACTATAGGTGTAATACTTTTTATCGACTACAATAATCGGCGCCTCATAGCCAAGCTTATTACTGCGCATCATTTCCATATCAGCCTGTACAGTTCTTCTGCTTACTCCGGTATCAATGCCCTGATATTCATAGATCGCATCACTGCATGCAGCGATCAGGTCGTCGAGCGTCCACTTCTTATAGCGGTTTTGAAGGCATTGGTCAATAGTACGGTAACGGATGAGGGCATTTCTGTTGACTGGCATCTAATCTGAAATTATTTTTATGAATTTATGAATTATTTTGATCTGCGCAAATACACTGCGCAGATGCTATATTTCTTTGTATCAATAAATAATAAAACAGTCATGGAAAACGAGAAAATCGGTAACAACGAATTAAAGGCTTTAGGTATCAACGATGTAGAAATCCTGGTAAACTTCAGCCGCGTGGCCAATGGTTTATTGAAACATAACGTAATGGGTAAATCTGAAATCCTTGCCAATTTAGAAGCACTGATCGACGACCCGATGCCTTACGCATTAAAGAAAGGCGGCAAGTTTAAGAACCTTGCCGAGGATGTAATCGCCCTGCGTAAGGAAGGTAAGTTTGTAAAGCAAGAACGCAGCAATTTTAAGCTGAAAGAAGAAATAGCCGAGTTTCCGGTGTGGGGACTGGAACATATAGAGGTGGGGGCCTTGGCACAAATGAGAACCGCGGTACAACTACCTATCGCAGTTGCTGGTGCCCTTATGCCGGATGCACATCAAGGTTATGGCCTTCCTATCGGTGGCGTACTGGCTACTACTGCTAACACGATTATTCCGTTTGCTGTTGGAGTCGATATTGCCTGCCGCATGTGCTTAAGCATATTTGACATACCTGCAGAAGCTATTGATACTGAAGCTGACAAGCTGAAAAACATATTAGTTGACAATACTTATTTCGGTATGGGATGTACCACCAAATCATATTTTGACAGTTCATTGTTTGACAGCAAGATCTGGAACGAAACCAAGGTGATCCGCTCATTGAAAAATAAGGCCTATGCTCAATTGGGTACAAGCGGTACCGGGAACCACTTTGTGGAATGGGGTGAGTTAACTATAGCCGAGGGTGTCTTAGCTGGTATTCCTGCAGGTAAATATCTGGCATTGTTGTCACACTCGGGTTCACGTGGATTTGGCGGCGCTGTAGCAGACCACTATAGTAAAATTGCCATGGTTAAAACAAAACTTCCTGCCGAAGCCAAACATTTGGCTTGGTTAGATCTGGATAAGGATGAGGGACAAGAGTACTGGATAGCTATGAATCTCGCTGGTGAATATGCAAGTGCAAACCACCATGAGATCCATAATAAGATCGCCCGTGCTTTGGGAGTCAATCCGATTACCCGGATAGAAAACCACCACAATTTTGCATGGAAAGAACAACTGGCAGATGGCACTGAGGTAATGGTACACCGTAAAGGTGCCACACCGGCGGGCGAAGGTGTTTTGGGGATCATTCCTGGAAGTATGAGTACACCTGGCTTTCTAGTGCGCGGAAAAGGTAACGCAACAAGCATCAATTCCGCCAGTCACGGTGCAGGTCGCTTAATGAGTAGAAGCGCTGCCTTTAAAACATTGGACAAAAATTTAATTGCGGCCAATCTTGTGGAGAAACGAATTACGCTGATGGGTAGTGACGTTGATGAAGCGCCGATGGCCTATAAAGATATCCATGCGGTAATGGCTGCGCAAAATGACCTGGTTGAAGTACTTGCGAAGTTTGAGCCAAGGATTGTGAGAATGGCTGATGCAAGAGAAAAACCAGAAGATTAAAAATAATTTAAAATAATTTTTACTGCGCAGATACACTGCGCAATTGCTTTCAACCTTTGTGTTAACGAAAGAAAAAAGGAGGTCATTATGAAATTCAATCTATTAAGCAGAACAAAAAATCAAACGGTAAACCATGAAGGCGCAAAAGCATTTGTGATGACACCAGAGATGGAATTATATGCTGCCGTGGTTACCTGGAGCTTAAATGATTCCTTTTACGAAAAAAATGAAATAAGACTGGAACGTCTGCGCCTGTTAATAGCCAAATGCGAACCATTATTTGTGGGTAAGCTAGCTGTATATGCCCGGACTAAAATGTATATGCGTTCGGTACCACTGATGTTGGTTACCGAATTGGCCAAGCTGCACTCTGGCGATAATCTCGTCGCCAGAGTTACTGACGGTGTAATTGGTCGTGCAGACGAGATTACAGAGTTATTGGCTTGCTATGAATTGCTGAATGAGCGTAAAGGCACTAAAAGGCTAAACCGCTTATCAAAGCAATTGCAAAAAGGCTTGTCAAGTGCATTTAACCGTTTCGACGAGTATCAATTTGGTAAATACAACCGCGACGGTGCTATCAAACTGCGTGATGCTTTGTTTCTGGTTCACCCTAATGCAAAGGATGACTTGCAGCAATTACTCTTTAACAAAATAGTGACGGGTGATTTGAAAACACCTTATACCTGGGAGACTGAATTATCAGCATTAGGCCAATTGAATTTTGACAGTGATGAAGCTAAAGCTATTGCGTTTCGTGCCAAATGGGAGGAATTGATAGATAGTGACAAGCTGGGCTATATGGCCTTGTTGAGAAACCTGCGTAACATTCAGGAAGCACGTGTGAGTTATGCACACTTTGAAAAGGTATGCGCACGTTTGGCCGATGCCGAAGAAGTAGCAAAAGCAAAGCAGTTTCCATTCCGTTACCTTGCGGCATATCGTGAGCTGATCCATCCGACTGCACCTGTACAAAGCTTGGCAAAGAAACTAGTGGCGTTGGTGCAGGGCGGGAACAAAGGATACACTGGTGACTTGCTAGATGCTTTGGAAAAAGCTGTTCAGGCAAGCGCGGCGAACATCAAGGGTTTTGACCATGAAACAAGTGTGCTGGTAGCCTGCGACGTTTCTGGATCAATGCAGAAACCTGTGTCGGCAAAGTCTAAAATCTTGCTGTACGATGTGGGATTGATGCTTGCTATGCTCTTACATTCACATTGTAAAAACGTTGAGGTTGGAATGTTTGGTGATTCCTGGAAAACGATCACAGTGCCACGTAATAACATATTGGGCAATGTGCAGGAGTTTTATCGCCGCGAAGGTGAAGTTGGTTACGCTACCAACGGTCACCTGGTGATCAAGGATATATTGTCTCGTAAGGTCAGGATGGACAAAGTGATGCTATTCACTGATGGCCAGTTGTGGAACAGTTCGTCAGCATCAGGCAATGATATACAGACTTTATGGTTGCGCTACAAGGCAGATGTATCGCCAGCGGCTAAACTCTACCTGTTCGACCTACAAGGTTATGGACAAGCGCCGTTGCAAATATTACGCAATGACGTTTACCTGATAGCGGGCTGGAGTGATAAAGTTTTTGAAGTATTAACAGCTTTGGAAAATGGTGACTCGGCATTGGATGCGATCAATAAAATAGAATTATAAGTATGGGGTGTTCTCCACCCCATACTTTTAAAGAGATTAATAAGGATGCCGTAGAAACGGGTTACTTCGCGCCATTGAGGGGGTGGGCAGTGTTGCACAGGCAATGCTGTGGGTTCGAGTCCCAAATGCAGTCCCCCGTCCCGAATCACCAGTTGCTCCTTATAAAATATAAAAGAAAGTGCCGTAAATGAGTGTTACTTCAACCAAGACCCGCTGTCGGGCTTTAGCTACGAGCGGGATGAATCACTTATTGCTTTTTGCCTTTCTTTCTAAGAATTTAAAATATTAAGATGCCGTAAATATGCGCTACTTCGTGTCACCGGTTCGATTCTGGTCATTGGCTTAGGCCAATGTAGCTCAGTTGGTAGAGCAGTACAACCGCATATTGACTTTTTGTCGCTCTTAATAAATAAAGAAGATGTCGTAGATCAGTGTTACTTCGCCTGTCACGCAAAAACCAAACACTGGTTAATTGTTGCTCTTCTTTTAATTTATCGCTCATTAAAATAAAAGGTGCCGTAAACTGGTGATACTCCGGTATGATGTTCCCTTAGGGGAAAGGTGCAGATTCAAATTCTGCCTGCGAGTAATTGCAGTAGTCTAAAAAAAAAACCGGTTGCTTTTTGCCCTTTTATTAAAATATTTTTTACCCATCCTGCTTTTTGGAGGAGTAAATCTTATAACTCAAACATGTATAAAGGTTTAAATGAACAATCAACTTCTACTTGTCAATGTACTGGCTAATTTACATCTGTCACATTTGAAATCATAGAATGCCAACCACTTTTCATTCAACAGCCAGTCTCCATTACAGGAAGGACATTTCCTCAATTTATCCTTTGCAATTGAAATAGCTTGATAGTTGAAAAGATAATAATATGTAGGCACTCCTGTCAATTCAGTTATTCTCTTACAAATATCCCTGCCAACTTGCGAAAGTTGAGATCTAGGATCAGACATTTGTTTTATCGCCCATTTTTCTCCAACGTTACAACCCATATTCAAGTTATCACATGAGACATAATCCCCTTCCCAAGACTCGATATCAGTCTGTTCTTTATCAGTCAAACCTTTTATCTTATAAATAGGGACCGAGCCGCCACAGGTGCCACAATCAACTGGTGAGCTTTCATTCAAATATGTCGTAAACAACAAATACGAATCGTGTTGATCGCAAGTACAAACATCCTTATAAAATGGAACATGCTCTCCAAGAACTTCTATCTTCAATTTAGAATTACATCCCTCCTCTAAGTTTTTGATTCTAAGATTGACCCATTTGTTATTGCATTCTGTATCCAACGAGTTTCGTTCCAGAGTAGTCTGATAACAAATTAATTCATTTCCTGCGACATAAGGAGATTCAACCCCACCCATAATTTGGCCCGTTCGACAAAGACTGCTCATTAACATGATGAACTCATCATATAATTTCTCTTTATCAAAATCCGAATTTATAGTTATCGCTATTTTTTGCTTGTACATTAAATGATACCCTTTTTATACCAATACCTAAGATATAAAAGATATGCCAATAAAAAAGCCTTCAGATTTTAATCCAAAGGCTTGCTAATCTTGTGGTCCCGACGATAGAAAAAACAGTGGTTTTTGTGGGGCAGTTGACGCCAAAACCAGTCATATTTCGCCAGGTTCAATCAAATAAGTTTCCCTTTTTTTACCCCCTATAACCTCAGCAGATTTTCCACCAAGGCTTTGAGTGATATCTTACTGCATCTCAATAAAAATTACCCATAATTAACGACGAACAACAATACCCCGAGAATCAATCAGACACGGGGTGGAGGTAGAGATTCCAGACATATCAGAGTTCTTCCATTTAACATTTCCAGTTCTTTCATCATAAGCATAAATATTCTTATAGCCACCAGCACCTACAAACACTAATCCATCAGCACCAGCTGCACCAGCACCATTTGGAAGTATATTTTTAGACCACAATTCCACTCCTGTTAAAGCATTGAACGCATGAAAATATCCATCATCAGCAGATACATACAACAATCCGTTTAAAACAGAAGGACTACCGCCAACTCCGATCCCTTTAAGGCTTTCCCACTTTAATTTACCTGTAACCTCATCAAGAGCAAGCAAAGATCCAGCGATACTAAAATCACTTATGTCATACCAGCTCCCAACATATACCATCCCATTAGCTACAACAGGACTAGACTGCTCCATAGATATCCCATTTGTTGAATATTTCCATTTTAAACTACCATTGTTTGCATTCAATGCATACAAATGACCATCACGGCTCCCAATAAAGATAATACCATTACTTAAAGCTGGACTGGACTGATTAATCATTCCTCCAGTTTGATAGCTCCAAATTAAATTTCCGGTCTTTGCTCCTACTGCGTATATGAGACCATTTGAACTTCCGAAATAAACTATATTATTTGCGACTACCGGACTGGAACTGACATTTTTTGAAGTTTCCATTTTCCATTTAAGTTCACCAGTCGTGGCATTCAGGGCATAAAAAGAACCATTATTACTTCCAAAATAGATTATGCCGTCACAAACGGCTGGACTTGACTCAATACCAACTGCAGCAGTAAAGAATTTCCATTTGACACTACCATTAATAGCATCAAATGCATACATATTTCCGTCTATTGACCCTGCATAAACCGTTTCGCCCACAACGATAGGATCCGAATAAGAGAAATTTCCAGCTGTATACTTCCAAATCAATTTTCCATTGGCGGCATTCAATGCGTAAAAATTATTATCACTACTTCCTATATAAACTCTATCTTTAAGTCCTATTTCTCGTATTTCCGGATCCTTTGATTTATCTTTTTTACATGAGAATAGAGACACAACGAGAAAGAACATCCCGAATACCAGACACTTACAAGCGTTTTTGTTTTTCATAATTATTAATTTACAAATTTTAAAATAGCCAACAAGCACAAGTAACTATATTTTTACAAAAAATAAAAAGCGCATGATAAAAATAAAAAGCCCACTCTACATATAGTAAAGTGAGCTTGTGGTCCCGACGATAGAAAAAACAGTGGTTTTTATGGGTCAATTAGCGTCAAAACAAGTCATAATTGATCAGGTTTGATCAAATTAGTTACCCTTTTATTTACCCCTTCTTTTAATAAAGACACTCTTTTCAAATCTGATAAATTATCGGCTCTATATAATTTAGCTTGGTATCTCCCTAAAATTCATCTGACCCTAAAATTATTATACGTTGGGAATTTTACAGCTTTTTGCTATCTTTATGTAAAGAGATGCTCCCATCATGACTATCAGAAATTCAATCCTTCTTTTTCTTCTTTTATTTTTATTTGCGTGTAGCAAAAACGATTTAACTACAGATCCGAACCCCACGACTAAAGACACGTGCAGGTTACTTTCTGCAGACCTCTTTGATGGACAAAATAAAATACATGGATCAGCAACCTTTACCTACAATAATGATGGCTATATAACGGCATCAACGAGCACGCAAGATTCGGCTTTTACGACCTACTCTGCAACCTACACAAACAATAAAATTGTCCTCAAGACAAAATATTATGGAGACTATGTTTACATTTTGGATGATCAGAGAAGAGCGATCTCATTTGAAGAAAATAATTTACCATACTCACATGTTTTAGAAACCTACACTTATAATTCGGATGGTTACTTAGACAGACTAACTCGTACCGAGTCTTACGGTATAACTACATATCAACTTAGCTATACTAATGGTAATCTGGTTTCTGCAAAAGGTTCAACAGTACCGGAGCCCAACAGCTCATATCGTGATTATGTTGACGTTACCTTTGCTTATAGCGAAGATAAAGCGGTTGAACTCTTGGAGCCACTTAATCCATTAAAAGCTTTATATGTTACCAAACCTCTAGCTGGCTTTTTCGGAAAACCAAGCAAGAATCTTCTGATCAAAACCTCCTCGTTTAGCTATATCAATCCTAGCTATAAATTTGGATCAGAGAATACTTTCTCCTTTGAGAAGGACGCAAATAATAAAATTACCAGAATAAACGTTAGGCAATTATTAACAGATAATACTATTGACGCAACACCTTATGTTAGATTAGATCGATCTGATTATTACTTAATTAGGTATTCATGTAATTAAGTAAATAATAATTTAGAAATTGATTGTCAACTTCCAAAAATGTAATCTGCTGTTGAAGAATCAGCGAGGCGATATTGCACAACTATCGCAGATACTATACTCCTTCAAAAATAAGGCCTTCAGATTTGATCTAAAGGCCTTATCTATTTGGTGGTCCCGACGAGAATCGAACTCATATCTAAAGTTTAGGAAACTTCTATTCTATCCGTTGAACTACGGGACCAAATCTTGAATTTTAGATCAATAAAACTTAAAATCCAAGCCGCAAATATAATAATAAAACCTTTCGCTTCTAAAAGTACTTTAAACAATTTCTGCAGCAACCTTTTCCTCATCCAACACACTCCAGGGCAGAAATTTCATCGAGACACGCACCGTATACTTTTTTATCAAAGTCCATGGTGAGTCCATGTATAGTCCATGCTAAGTCCATGTATTTTAAATAAATACTTGGACTTATTCCATACTTTAAGTATATTCGGCTTGGAGTTTGGTAAAGGAGTACCTTAACCGTTTAACTCGTTAACCTTTCAACCAAATAGAATAGTATGGGAAAATTAGATGGTAAATTCATCCGTGGAGCCGTAGGAGACATCACATTCAAAAAAGTAGGCAAAAAACAGTATGTGCAAAAGAAGTCCAAAATGACTGTAAAGGACCAAACTGAAGCAACAAAAAAATCAGCACAGGTCTTTGGTCAAGCTAGTAGTTTGGCCAGCAGCATCAGGGTTTCATTAGATTCAATCATTGGATTTTACGACACCTTTATGGTCTCTCGCTTTACTGGCGACACCGGCTATGTGCTAAACACAGCCTTAGTGGCGGAAACACAAAAATTTGTCTTTAATCCAAACTCATTCAACAGGTTTAACGGCTTTGAATTTAATCTCAACTCACCTGTAAAAAACTACCTATTTGCCCAGCCAGAAGTAACCACTTCCGGGAACACACTTGAATTAACCTTGCCTGAAATGAATATCCCTCAGGACTTAAGGTTTCCTCAGCCAGGGAGAAATTGTATAATAGCCCTCCAAATAGCTCAGTTTGACCTTAAGCATGGCTATCACATGGAGTCTAATATACAAAGCGCAGAAATTAATTATGCATATAAACCCGCTATAATTCCGGCCAGCAAATTTACGTTTGAGATAGCGCCAGGCTGCCTATGCATAATAGGGATTGCATTGAAGTATTACGAAAAGACATTTGCTGGAAATGACACCGTCAATAATAAAACTTTTAACCCTTCAGCCATTTTAAAAGCTTTTATGACTGAAGGGGAACCCAATATGGAGATTACCGGAGCATGGCTCGAAATGGATTTTAAAAACCAACCGAACCCTTAAATTACTTGATCACACTACCGTTCTGATGTTTAACTGTTGGCGCTACAAAAGCAAGCTTCCCATCTGTATCCCCAGACATTAAAATCATACCTTGCGACACGATTCCTTTGATTTCTCGTGGCGCAAGGTTTACCACAAGACTCACCTGTTGACCGATAATATCTTCCGGCTTGTAATATTCAGCGATACCAGAAACTACCGTACGTTGACCTATTCCTGTATCCAGCGTTAATTTTAATAACTTCTTGGTCTTCTCCACCTTTTCAGCTGCAACTATCGTAGCCACACGAATATCAACCGAAGTAAAGTCTTCAAACTGAATGTTCTCTTTCGCTGGCGCTATAACTGCCGAAGCGGCATCATTATCAGCTTTGCTTCTGTTCAGTTTATCAATTTGAGCTTGCACCGCGTCATCTTCGATTTTCTCGAATAACAAAACCGGTTCATTCAATTGGTGACCTCTGTGTAGTAAATCTATCTGGCCTGCAGCTTCCCAGGTGTGTCCGCCATAATTCAACATCTTCATCAGCTTATCTGCTGTGAATGGCAAAAATGGCTCAATTAATATCTCCAGATTGGCAGCAATTTGCAAACTGATAAATAAGATGGTACGAACTCTGTCTTCATCCGTTTTGATCACCTTCCAAGGCTCTGTATCTGCCAGGTACTTATTTCCTAAACGAGCAACATTCATCACCTCACCAAGTGCCTCTCTAAAGCGATAATTTTCTATAGAAGCACTTATTTTTGCAGGGAAGGTAGCCAGTTCATCTATTACTTCCTGATCCTCTGGTAGGATGGTCATACAGGTAGGAACCTTACCCGCAAAATACTTGTGCGTTAACACCACTACCCTGTTGATGAAGTTACCAAATACGGCAACCAGCTCATTGTTATTTCTAGCCTGAAAGTCTTTCCAGGTAAAGTCGTTATCCTTTGTCTCAGGTGCCGTTGCCGTTAATACATAACGCAATACATCCTGTTTATCTTTAAACTCTTCTAAATACTCATTTAACCAAACAGCCCAGTTTTTAGAGGTCGAGATTTTCTGCCCTTCAAGATTCAGAAACTCATTGGCAGGAACATTATCCGCCAGGATATAATCGCCATGAGCCATTAACATCGCCGGGAAAATAATACAGTGGAAAACGATATTGTCTTTTCCGATGAAATGCACCAACTTGGTTTCATCATCTTTCCAATACTCCTCCCAACTGCCCTTCTCCATGTGAGTCTGATTGATATAATACTCTTCAGCTTTAGGATTCCAAACATCCAAACGAGCATAATCAAAAAGCTCTTTAGTCGCCGAAATGTAACCAATAGGCGCATCAAACCAAACATAAAGCACTTTGCCTTCTGCATCCTTTACAGGTACTTTAACGCCCCAATCCAGATCGCGGGTCATGGCCCGAGGCTGTAAGCCTGAATTTAACCAGGACTGACATTGTCCAGAAACATTTGGTTTCCATTCTTTATGGCTTTCAATATATGTTCTAAGCTGATCTTCGTATTTATCCAATGGCAAAAACCAGTTCTTAGTCTCTTTTCTTACAGGAGGCTCTCCAGATAAGGTCGACTTCGGATTAATGAGGTCTGTAGCATTTAATGTACTGCCACAGCTCTCGCACTGATCGCCATAAGCGTTCTCATTTCCACACTTCGGACAGGTTCCGGTAATGTAACGATCGGCCAAAAACGTTTGAGCCTTTTCATCAAAATACTGCTCAGTAATTTCTTCCGTAAAAACCCCTTTTTTGTATAAGGTTTCAAAAAAATCAGAAGCCGTTTGGTGATGCATCAAGGATGATGTTCTGTGATAGATATCAAAAGAAACGCCAAATTCCTTAAATGAATCCCCTATAATTTTGTGGTATTTATCAACAACAACTTGAGGTGACACCCCTTCCTTTTTTGCCTTTAGCGTAATAGGAACACCGTTTTCATCAGATCCACAAATAAACTTAACATCTCTTTTATTAGAGCGCAGGTATCTTACATAAGTATCAGCAGGTAAATAAACGCCCGCCAAATGTCCTATGTGTACCGGTCCGTTAGTATAGGGCAATGCCGCTGTAACGGTATATCTTTTTATTTTACTGTTATCCAAAACTATTTTTATTATTTTGTCAAAGATAAGTGTTTTACCTATGATTAAACAGCCAGCATATTTAAAAAAAGGAGACAAAATTGCAATAGTTTGTCCGGCAAAGAAATTACCGGGGAGTATTGCCCCTGCCATTGCGATCCTTGAAAGCTGGGGCTTGGAAGTTGTATTAGGGCAAACCGTCACTGCTGAGCATAACCAGTTTGCCGGCGACGATGCTTTAAGAGCGGCAGACATACAAGGTTTCCTGGATGATCCAGAAATTAAAGCCATTATTGCCGGAAGGGGCGGCTATGGCACCGTACGGATCATTGATGAGCTTAATTACGACAAATTTAAAGTTGATCCTAAATGGATCATTGGATTTAGCGACATCACAGTATTGCTCTGTGATTTATTTGCGAGGTTAAAAATCCAAAGCATCCACGGACAAATGCCATATACCTTTGAAAAAGCAACGCCTGAATCATTGGATTCATTAAAAAAGGCTTTGTTTGGAGAAGCCATTAAATACGAATATACAAATTCGTTTCCTGGGCGCTCGGGAACAGCCGAAGGCATCCTGATTGGAGGCAATTTAACCCTTATGGTGATGGTACAGGGCTCAGCATCGGAAATAGACTATAGGAATAAGATTCTGTTTCTGGAAGACGTTGGCGAGCAAGAATATTCCATTGATAGCATGATGCACATGCTAAAAAGATCCGGAAAACTGGCTGGATTAAAGGGCCTCATCATAGGCGCTTTTAATGAAATCGCAACGGAGACTATACCATTTGGAGCCAGTCCAGAACAAGTGATCTGGGATATTGTGAAGGAATATGATTACCCGGTATGTTTTAACTTCCCTGTAGGGCATATAGATGACAATAGAACCTTAGTAGTTGGTAAGCCCGCCAAGTTGATCATTAACCAACAAAACGTGGTGCTGACTCAATCCTAAGCACAAAAACATTCCTATTCAGGAATGAGCATAAAAACAAATAGCAACAAGGAGATTCCTTGTTGCTATTTGTTTTTATGCCCTTAAGTAAAAACCACTTAAGGAGCAAGCAGGTTCAAGACCCACGGTCTTTAGAGTACCTACCGGTGTAGCTAGTTTTAATTTTTCACGATTAAAAGCGGTCTTACTTCGTTGCTATTAGCTCCCAAAGCCCCAATAGTAAGATTTGTAGCCCCTTTTGTTGCTCCAGTTATTGTAAACGCAGCATTCCCTGGAACCGTAGCAATGGGAACGGGTAGAATAACATTTGCAGCAAGCACCCCCTTAGGGATTGTTACAGTCCCTGTAGTCGTAAAAGTACCTGAAACAGCATATTTTACAACCACTGGCTCTTGAACAGCAGTCTTTAAGCGCACGGCAATAGTCCCATTGGCTCCCGCTACAATCGTTAATTGAGCTTTACTTGAAATTTCTACATAAGGGGGTAAGCTATCACTAAAATCGTAATTATCTCCCGGCCCCTTTTTTTCGCACGATTGCAACAAAAAAGCGGTTACTATCGACATTAATATTATTATCTTTTTCATATTTCTGTTATAAATCAAACCACATTTTTACATTATACTTAATCGTCTCTTTCGGAGCATTCGGATTTCTGGATATCTCATTTATAATAGGATACTCATATCTTCTAAAGATAGGTCCAGCCGGTGCGCCGATAGGAAGGGTCAAAACAGGTACTTCACTAGCATCCGGACCAGATCTCCTCCACTGCGTAAAGCCGTCCAAACCTCTATCCATTTTATCTACCCATTGCTGAGCATGAATAGTTCTGATTGCTACTGCCTGACTAACAAACGGCGGAATAAACTGATCCGCAAAGCTTTTAGCCGCAGGCGCAGGAACCCCAAAAGATAAGCATGATGCTTCAATTCCATCGCGGAAGCGAGCTGTGGCTGTTGCTAAATTCACAGCAACTCCCAGTCCCCTTGCATATACTTCAGCTTCATTAAATAACTGCTCTTGATAAGTAAACATTACTTCAGGCGCTGTTGGCGAATGCAATGTTTTTGCAACCCTTGGATTTACGCTATCATCACCATCCGCACCAGGCACCACACCAATATAATTGGTAGCCGCGGCAGGCTTATCGAAAAATTTAGGTAAACGCGGATCTGCAACAGCAAATGCCGGAGTTGGATCCATAATATCGGTTACAGGCTTAGTAGCAAAGAAAAAGTTAACCCCATTATTGTATTGCAAACTAATTGCATACTTAGGATTGCGTTTATTGGTAATATCCTGATAAGCGATTTGAGCATTATTCGCTGCTGAATTAACCATGCTAGTTGCTCCTGCAGAAATAAGTGTTCCGATAGCCGCCTGCTTTGTAGGATCTTTGTCTACCATAGTCAACAACGAGCGCAACTTAAGAGATTGTGCAAGCCTTTTCCACTTAGCAAGGTCCCCTTGATAAAACAAGTCATACCCGTCATTATTTGCTCCAATTTTCAAAGGACTAGCATCATCAAATTGAGCCAGGGCTTCATCTAAAATACTGATCGTTCCTTCTAAAACTGTTTTCTGGTCATCAAATTTCGGATAAATGATATTCTCATTCCAGGCTTCTGTGTAAGGCACGTCCCCAAAAGTAGTAGTAATATCATAAAGTACCATCGCCAATAAAACCTTACATTGAGCCGCAGCGTTGTTGTTAGCTGGACTAGCTCCCTCTGATAACTTAATAGCCTGCTTAAGGTTAGCTCCTGCCCTTACATAAAGCGACACCCAAGTGTTGTTTATAAAGTTAGCAGAAAATGTATATATATCAGGACTTGGATCGCCACCAGACCAACCTGTTGGATTATTCCCCCCAGCGCTAAGCATCTGACCAGCTAGCCCCATAGGAATATACAAATCTCCACTTGACCTTAAATTGATATAAGCAACGGATGCATAGGAAAACAACAACTTAGGGTCTACCACAGGTGCCCTGTTTGGACTTGTGTTAATGTCCAGATATTTTTTGCAGGATGGTAGTGTTAACAATAATGTTAGAACACTAAACGTATATATAATTTTTTTCATTTCTTCTAAATTTTAAGTCTTATATTAAAACCAAGGGTCCTTGTAGATGGAATAGAGTTAAACTCAACACCTTCCGCTACACTTTCGGTACCAAAAAAGTTTGCTTCAGGATCGATGTGAGGAACATTATCCTGTATGATCCATAAGTTCCGTCCTTCCAGTCCAATCTCAGCTGATTTTATAAACTTTAAGTTTCTCTGCAGAAGTTTTGTAGGCAGCAAATACGAAAGTCTAACTTCTCTAAGCTTCACATACGAAGCATCAAAAATATTTGCCTCAGTATTTGTAGTGCTATATTGAGCCCAATAATCCTGCATACTTGTAACCGGAACCGTATTTGGAACAAATGTTCCCCCGGCACCAGCCACCACTCCTTTATCAATAAAGATATTTCCTCTGTTAAGTAATGTTTCTTCTGCCAATCCACTCGTTCTTAATGATGAAACAGAATTTGAGAATATTACCCCTCCTTTTCTCATATCTATTAAGAAACTAAGCGAAGCGCCCTTATAAGAAAAAGTGTTTTCAATACCACCTGTCCAATCAGGACTCATGTTCCCTAATCTTTTATCGCTAACCGTTTTTCTTAATCCGGTAGCAGCGTCAATAATGAGATTTCCTGAAGGATCTCTCTGCCAGGCAACACCATAAATACCAAATGATTGACCAGTTTCAGCTTTAATCGACAACCCACTCCAACCACTAGCAAGCGAATAAGAAGTCAATTCAGGTGGCAACTCTACTGTTTGAACATTTTTAGCAAAATTAATATTCATATTCCAGGTAAAATCTCTTCCCTTAACCGGCACTAGACCCAAGCCAACCTCAACACCTTTATTTTTCACTGAACCTGCATTTGTATTAACGAAAGAGAACCCTGTTGATTGTGGAAGTGCTAAATCTATAATCTGATCTGAAGTATTGGTGTAATAATAAGTCAGATCAAGATTAACGCGACTATCCAAAAACCTTAACTCTGTACCGACCTCATATGAAGCTTGATTTTGCGGCTTCAGATCAAAGTTTGGGATAGTCGCAGGATTACTGAATGCCAAAACCCCATTAAATGGAAAAGTAGAACCATAACCATACTGAGCAAATGCTGCACTAATAGGAAGATAACTAAATGCACCTCCATATGGCTCGGTATCACTACCCACATTTGCATAACTAGCCCTTAACTTACCGTAATTAAACCAAGTGGTTTTAGGCAAAACTTCACTGAAAACAAAACTTGAACTCACTGAAGGATAAAAATATGATCGATTTTGGATCGGCAGGGTTGAAGACCAATCGTTTCTTCCTGTAACATTTAAGAATAAGTAGTCTTTATAAGACAAGCCAATATCCCCATAAACACCCTGAATCCTTCTCATATTAGATGTATTTGTCGCCACCACACTTCCCGCATTTGCATAGTTATACAATCCGTCAGCAATTAGCTGTTGTGCATCGGCTAGATCTCTACGATAATAAGACTCAAAAACATTATAACCAGCAATGACCTTTAAACTAAGGTCCTCAGTTAATTTTTTATCCGCAGTCAGGATCAAATCATTATTTATAATTCTGTTATAAAGATTTGCAGTATAGAAATCACCTGTTAGCGAACCTATTGTTCCTTGTCTTGTAACACCTCTTCTGTACTCATTGTAAAAATCTGTACCTAAGTTGTCAGAAATCGTTAACCACTCTAACGGTTTATAAGTAACGATAGCATTACCATAAAACCTATCAACAACATTAGAGAAGTTATTGTTATTTACTACCCAGAATGGGTTATTTCCTGTTCTTGTTGGTGTTAAAGCGATTTGTTGTTTGGTGATGGGATCAACATAGTGATCTCTCAAAACATTAACATCAATTGTTCTTGGTAACCCATAAACGATAGATTGTAATACACTCGGATTGTTAGAACTTTGAACAGGACGACCATCAGCAACCGTACGCGTATAGTTTGCACTTGTTCTAATGTCCAACCCTTTGAAAATAGTTCTACCCGAATTTAAACTTAAAGCGTTCTTTTTAAGCTTTTCATTTGGAACAATACCATCCTGTGTCGTATTTGTAAATCCAAAACGATAATCGCCAGAATCTCCACCACCTTCAAAGGAAACAGAGTTGATATACGTTTTTCCCGTTTCATAGAAATCCTTCACATTATCAGGATAAGCCTTTAAGGTAACTTTATTACCCAGGTAATCAGTAAACAATTGGTCTTGAACTTCACTAATTTTAGGTCCCCAGCCATTTAGGCTTGAGCTATTAACGTTAGGCCCTGTACTATAAACACCCTGAACACCCTGAGCATACTCATTTTGAAAATTTGGAAGCTTTAATACATTATCAAAACGTGTTGAAGAATTAAAAGATACAGAAGCCTGACCTTTTTTACCTTTCTTAGTGGTGATAACAATAGCACCATTTTTTGCTCTGGCACCATAAAGTGCAGTAGCAGCAGCTCCTTTAAGTACAGTTATGGTCTCAATATCATCAGAGTTGATATCACCAGCCCTGTTACCATAATCAGACCCAGCACTTCCCTGAGGAACGGAACTGGTAGTAATAGTATTGATTTGCTGAGAACTGTTATCCACTGGTAGTCCATCAATCACAAATATTGGTTGATTTGAAGTACCTGTCGAGTTGAAAGATGAGGCCCCTCTAATAATAATTTTAGCAGAACCACCTACAGTACCCGATTGAGAAGTAACCCTAACACCTGCAACTTTACCCGCAAGTGAATTAATCACATTGGTTTCTCTCGCTTTAGTTAATTCATCACCCTTTATGGTCGTAACCGAATAACCAAGTGATTTTGCTGTCCTGGTAATACCCATAGCGGTAACAACAACCTCTCCCAATTGCCTGGAATCTGTAGGCATAAGGGCATTCACAACATTCGATGAACCTACAGCCACCTCCTGTCGAATGTAGCCAATAGAAGAAAATTCAAGTGAAACTGATCCCGATGCTATTTTAATAGCGTATTTTCCATTTGCATCTGTTGATGTACCGGTCGTGGTACCTACGATTTTTACAGAGACTCCTGGGATTGGTAGCCCATCGTCCTTTCCTGTAACTGTACCAGTAATTGTTCTATCTTGTGCCATCGCTGCTCCAGCAACGAACATCAAAATGAACAAACTTTGTAAAAGTTTTTTCATAAGAAATTAAAATTTAGGTTAGTTAATAATGGTCTAATATACCAAAATTGATATGCATGCATAATTCAATAACAACAATCAGACTACATATGACAATCAAATGACACAATAAGACGGCTTCAAAACATTGTTGTTTATTTTTTAGCAGAATATTATAATTTAAAAATAAATAATATCAATATTTAATTCCAACACAGACCTATCACTGCCCCTGTAACAAAACTTTTAACATTAATTAACATTTATTATATACGATTGTCATATAGCAAAGTTTTTGCAACAAAAAAACTAGTAAAACTCTAGAAGTTACATAAATTATATAAAAAAAGGCAGAATTAATATCCTGCCTTTTTAATATAATTTGAAGTTTTTAATCACTAAGGAACATCCCACCAAACACGTTTTAACATACTCGTGTTTTTCGGAGAATTAGAATTATTCCTTTGCTCTCCCGAAGGATAAAGCAAGGAGCGTGGCAATGCCCCTCCGAGAGCACTACCAGCTGGCGCAACCAATGCCGGAACACCCGTTCTCCTCCAGTCAGCCCAAACCTCAGGATTTAAAAATAAGGCCACATATTTTTGGCTCATAATATCAGCAAGTGTAATATTTCCTGCAGTTTTTGCAACTGTTGCTGCATAACTTGCATCGTCAATTGTCCTTAACAAATTCGCTGTCACCGCTGCATTATAAGCCGCAGCCGAAGCACCCCTATTTTGTGCGGCTTTTTGGAAATGACATTCGGCCTCTATAAACCTCAATTCATCATAACTCATCAATACCACAGGAGAATTTGCACTTCCATACAAAGGACCTAAGCCCTCAGCCCCATCGCTATACACATCCAACCGCGGATCTGAAGCAGCCCCCATTGAATCATAAATATATCCGGTAAAAGAAATATCTCCCCGCTGATCGTTAAACTGAAACCACGGACCTTGTGTCGGTAAACTGGTTCCCGCATACAATATTGAGGCTGTTTCACCGGGTAAAAATCCATTAGGAATCTCTAAGAGCGCCTTATCATAATTAGACCTGTCTATCTTTCCTTGATGCAGATAGAATTTCGCTCTTAATGAATGCGCAAATCTTAGCCATTTGGCTAAATCACCTTTGAATAAAAGATCATCTGCTCCAGGCTGAAACTGGCTGCCATCCGTAGCACCTAGACTAGCTATAGCTTCACTAAGCAACTGATCAATAGCTGCATAAATTTGTTGCTGCGTATCATATTTCGGCTGCAAGACAGCAAGTCCCTTAAAAGCTTCACTATATGGAACATCACCCCAAAGATCAGTAGTAAGACCGAGGTTATTCGCCATCATCACTTTACCTACGGCAGCATAATGCCCTTGTTTCAATGAATTAGCCGAATTAATCATAGCATAGGTATTATTCATAATTCCCCCACCATACAAGCCGGCAGTCCACATATTATCTACATCATCTGGAGAAACAGCGTAGCGGCTTGCCGATACCGATTGATTTGCCGCACCAGTTGTCTGTTGCATAAAAAGCGAGACAAACCTGGATGCATCACCACCCCACACATATCCGGTTGATTGTATAATTCCCGGCAAAAGACTCGAAGGCACAGGGTTCTTAAGTTCTGAGGGATCATCATTAATCCCTTCATAAAAATAACCCTTTTTACAAGAAGTAATCAGACCCATGGTCCCGATAAGCAGGATTAATCCTGTTCTTGTTATTCTATTTATACTTAAAAGTTTCATATTCGAAATTTTAGGACAGATTAAAACTTAAACTTCAGGTTAAGACCATAACTCGCCGTTCCAGGATTATTAAAATAGTCCATTCCTTGCGAACTCGTTGCTCCCGTCAAACTAGTTTCGGGGTCAATCCCGTGATATGGTGTCCAAATAATTATATTTCTGGCAAAAACACCAGCCGTCAATCCTTTAACAAATTGCTTTCCATCTTTATTAAATAGTTTAGAAAAATTGTAGCTCAACGCAACCTCCCTTAATTTAATAAAAGACGCATCTTCAATAAAGGCTTCATTTAAGTTCCCAAAACCACCTCCATCTCCTAAATACCAAGCCTCATCCAAAGGAACACTCATCGAATTGATGCCACCTGCTCCTGCAACTTCATTTCCGGCTCCATCAAAATGCACCAAATCCCCATTTTCATTCATATGCCCAAAAACACCGGGAAATTGCTTCATCGTCCCTCTATTATTGGTCAAATCTGATGTACCTATAGCTGCCAACGAACCTCTTGTGCCATTCCAAAGATCTCCTTTAAATTTCCAGTCTATCAATGTATACAAGGAAACACCTTTATAGGTGAAAGTATTACCAAAGCCCATCAAGAATTTAGGGTTAGGATTACCAATTTGTTTCTGAACATTTGTATTTGTTAGCGGATAACCTACGTTATCCCGATCATCAATAATTATATTACCGTTACCATCATCACTATAGCCGTAACCATAGATCACCCCCGCTTGCATCCCCGGCAATTGAGCAATAACTGTCCCCGTAAAGCCATTAAGTGTAATCTGATTTACACCGGGGGCTAACTCCAACACTTTACTTCTGTTCATGCTAAAATTCAGGAATGAAGACCATTCAAATTCCGTATTCTTAATAGGGGTACCGGTAAGCTGTAACTCCAAACCACGATTCCTGATAGAACCTGAATTTAAGGTCACAAATTGATACCCAGAAGAGCCTGGAACCGGAGCCTGAACGATTAGATCCTCTCCTTTACTATAATAAACGGTCAAATCCATACCTAAACGATTATTAAAGAACTGCAATTGAGCTCCTAATTCGTAAGCAATGGTCTTTTCAGGCTTTAAATCCGGATTCCCCAATACATTATCTAAACCAAACGACCCAATACCATTTGACGGGAATGAGATACCACTAGTATAACCATCCGGAAATGTAGTTGGCACGTAGTAAGAATTCAGTAGAAATGGTCCGGGATCTTTACCCACCTGAGCGATTGATGCTCTAAACTTACCTAAACTTAGCGCTCCCCCCTTTATACTTTCAAGCTCAGAGAACACAAAACTCACGTTCGCAGAAGGATAGAAGAAAGAGTTCTTACCCTTTGGCAATGTAGAAGTCCAGTCATTTCTACCTGTAGTCTCTATAAACAACATATTTTTGTAAGAGAAGTTAAGATCATAATAGATCCCGCCTTTCCGATAGGGTGTTACGAAATTCGCAGACTTCAATGTACTCGCGTTATATATATTGTCAAATCCTGGTGCCACTAAACCATCTCCCTGAACATAAAGTTCATCTAGCTTCCTATTGTAAAGGTTACCACCTACTTTTCCATCAAAACGCCAATTATCACTAAGTTCCTTTGTATAACTAAATATCAGATCGGAGTTTATGCTTCTATAAGTGAACCGATCATCAAAGATTCTTCCTCCACTAAATGCACCGGATTGAATTTCATAATACTGATGACGATTGTCATTATAAGTATCCAAACCACCTCTATATGTTGCACTAAATCCATTTCCAATATTATAGTCCAATTGCAAATTACCCATCAACCTGTTTAACAAAGTTTTGTACGGGTTATTATTGATTGTCCAATATGGATTATCATAAATTCCGTTTCGATAAGAACGCTGTAAACCATCGCTAAATAAAAAAGCTTTTGGATCATCAGCTTTTGTCGCTCCGTTAGAGTTATCAAAAGATATAGGCGTTCTGGTTAATCCCAACATGATACCAGATAAATTACTACCCTGCTGAGGCATATTTCCATCGCTGGTTATATAAGTCATGCTAGTGGCCAACTTAAGTTTCTCCGATATCTTTAGATCACCAGCAAAAGAAACCGTTGTACGCTGAAAATTTTGCAATGGAACAATTGAATTAGAATAGGCATTACTTATCGATGCTCTATAAGTAGCCGTTTCATTTCCACCACTCACTGCAACAGAATTGCTAAAAGTAGAACCTGTTCTAAAGAAGTTTCTTAGATTATCATAAGGAACGAAAGGGGTTTTAGCTGTAGGGTCTGTATTTAAAACAACATTGCCATGAACATCGTACTCATTAGCATTTCCATCCCAGGATACATCCCTTACATGGGGACCCCATGAATAACGATTAGTTGAAGAAAAAGGGGCAATAACACCTCCAGAACCTTTAACCCATTGATCTTGTAACCCCGGGTAACGATTTACTGCGTCAAACGAAACGCCCGTATTAAAATCTACCTGAATTTTACCTGCCTTACCTCTTTTGGTCGTAATAACAATCGCGCCATTCGCAGCATCTATACCATAAATAGCCGCAGCAGCTGGACCTTTCAGAACCGTTATACTTTCGATATCATTCGGATCAATATCTGCCCCCCTATTGGAATTAGAGGCTCCCTGCAATAAATTATTCTTCTCATCCGAAGGATCTCCAGAGTAATTTTGAGAATTATCAATCGGACTTCCGTCAATCACAAACAGAGGCTGATTATTCCCTGTTAATGAATTAGCACCCCTTAACTGAATATAACTGGAAGAACCGGGGGTACCTGATGAAGAAGTAACCTGCACGCCGGCAATTTTACCGGAAAGAGATTTCAAGACATCTCCCTGGTCTGTTTTTGTCAAATCATCTCCTTTAACACTTTGAGCAGAATAACCCAGCGCCCTTACTTCACGCTTAATACCTAAAGCAGTAACCACAACCTCGCCTAATAATTTCGCATCAGTAGCCAGAATTGCATTCACAACACTCAATGAACCTACAGGCAACACCTGTCGAACATAACCAAGAGAAGAAAATTCAAGTGAAGCCGATCCTGATGCGATCTTGACAGCATATTTACCATCTGCATCTGTTGAGGTACCGATTGTAGTTCCAACCACTTTTACTGAAACGCCCGGAATCGGAAGTCCGTCATCTTTCCCTGTAACTGTACCCGTAATTGTTCGATCTTGTGCCATAGCAGTTCCCACTACGAACACTAAAATGAACAAACTTTGTATGAGTTTTTTCATGATGAATTAGAATTTAGTTAGTTAGCTAATAGCATATTAACAGAACAACCATAAAAAAGTTTTTATTGATTTTCTACCTGTTTAAATGCAGAAAAATTCTAATTCACTAAGAAAATAGCATTAGCAAACATTTGTTTTCCATTTTCCCAAAAAGAACGGAAAAGGACACTCGCTCCGAGATATATGATCACTCCTTTACCCTCAGGTTGCACACCAAACAACATCCCACCCTCAAGTTTTTTAAGCACACCTTCACCGGCAATACCCGCAACATAACTATCCGATTTTAAAACTCCTGTATTCCAACCTCGGCTAAGAAATTCATACAACCTTTCGTCGGTCTTCAGTGTATAATAATAATTGCCTAATCCTGCAGAAATCGGATGGCTCCGATCCAACTCCACTTTAAAAATTGCCCCCGGAATAGCATTCGATAAATTAGTCTGCCTCCTACTCTGGTATTTCGCGGCAACTTCGACAGAGAGTTCATCCTTAAAATATGTTTTCCTTTGAATGTCAAAAGGTTTCTTCCCTACAACGCTCAATATGGCATCTTCCATCAAAATCAGTTTTCCACCAGCCTTAACCCAATCCTGAGTTTTTTCATTGATGTTATCCCCATATGCGCCATCAGGCAAGATTAACGTATTTATCTTATTAATATCCAATACCCCAACGTCATCCAAACTGATCATCGTTATGGGATAACCTAACTCTTGTTCAAAAAAGTGCCATACCTCTCCCAAATTTTGAGCATTAGCTTCAGCACTGGCAACCACGGCCACTTTTGGCACCGGCAATACCGGATATACCGAAGAGCCAAAGTCCTTACCCTTATCGACTGAGCCGCCATTAACCGTATAAAAAAACACCTTTAAATGCTTCTGTACCTCCACGATTTTGGCCGATAATTCCTTCACAAGCTTTTCATTTTCGGATCGATAAACCAATAACGATCCAATTGGATAGCTAATTCCACCAACAGCAAAGCCTTCTTCTGCCATCCGAACCTTTATCCCAACCTTCTGTAACGCGATCAATACCTTTGCATCCTCAACAGAGCCCCAAGGCAAAAGCCAGGCGTACGGCTTCTGTACTTTACTCAAAGCAGGGTTTGGATCTTCCAAAAATTGATATTTCCCTTTAATTATCGATTTAACCGCATAAGCATTTAAACCATAAGCATAGGGCAAGGCCCAGGCCGTAATGTCATAAGTATTGGAGTCGCTTACTTTTGTTTGCGGTTCAAAAAGCACATTTGCCAATACGGCCGCTGGCTGATCCAGATTTACAATTAAATCATTCCGTTCTATCTTGAAAGGCTCTACCTTTCCCGTTTCATAATGATAACCTTCTGCAGCCGCATCACCACCAAAAGCAAAGTCTACATTATTCCGCTTTAACAATACAGCCAAACGCTTTAGTTTACCCAAACTTTGTCCTTTTACCACATAGCTCATAAAACCCCCAGGAGATATAACTCTGGCATTCTCAAAATACTTTCTAAATTCATCCACTAAGCGCTCTGCATTTTTCGAGACCGTCTCCAAGGTGGCCATTCCAGCCACAAAATGATGATCTATCCGGTCCTTTAAAGTCAGTGTATCCCCATCAATCGTAACCACCGCTAGCCCAGCACCGATCCCACCCTGCTCATAAGTCATCCCTATGGCTCCATTATACAAGGGATAGGTATCACCATAAGAAGGGTACAACAGATCAAACTGCTCCTTTGTAAAATATTTCCAGCCCTTCTGATCAAAGTATTTTGCATTATTTTTCCCAACTGTAACCTGAAACGCCCTTTGCCAAGCTGTAATATCTTGATGAATAGGCTCCGCAGCTGGCGCAAAATAATAAGGCTCATTGTAGTTTTGCTCATGGAAATCCACATGTACCTCAGGCATCCAGTCGTGATACAAAGCCAATCGTTGCTGCGTTTCAATTTGTGATTGCCAGGCCCAGTCGCGGTTCAAATCGAAATAATAATGATTCGATCGACCTCCCGGCCATAGCTCCAAATGCTCTCTGGCCAATGGGTTAGGATTAGGCTTTATACCCGCAACACTATTAAAATAACTTAAATATCGCTCCCTGCCATCTGGATTTAAACACGGGTCGATAATAACCACCGTATTCCTTAGCCACTCCTGAATATTCGAACTTTTAGCTTCTACAAGCGCATACATCATTTTTATGGCTGTTTCAGTGGAACTAGCCTCATTACCATGCACATTATAGCTTAGCCACAATATAGCCGGCTGCTTAATCGACTTCCCAGATATTTTCTGCCCATTGCTCAGGCTCAGATTATTTGCCCTGATCTGCTCCAGTTTATCCATATTTTCCTTGGCAGACACAATGCCTACCAATAATTCACGCCCCTCATAGCTCTTCCCGTAACCGACAACCTTTACATTCCGCGCTGTTTTACCCAGATATTTATAATAATCCAATACCTTATCCAATGGCGTAAATCGGCTTCCTAAAGTATAACCCAAAAACTCATCGGGCGACCTTACCTGAGCTTTTACAACCCCAAACTCCAACGTTAAAAACAGAAATGGAAGCAGAAAGTATTTCATCTGAGGAATTTATATACCTAAAGTACTAAAGAATCTTTTTTGTTTCTCTTTCATAGTGTAATTTTACAGCTTCATTTCATCAATTTAACATATGGCCACCATCAATTCCTTATATCAGCACTTCCTTCAACATTCAACGATATGTACAGATACGAGGAACATTACCGATGGTTGCCTATTTTTTGCCCTTAAAGGCGATAAATTTGATGCGAATACATTTGCTGCACAAGCCATAAGTCAGGGTGCAGCTTATGCCATTATTGACGATGAAAATTACCAAACAGATGAACGCTGTATATTAGTGTCTGATGTTTTAACCGCCTTGCAGGATTTGGCCAAACACCATCGCAATCAACTAAACATCCCTGTAATTGGCTTAACAGGAAGCAACGGAAAAACCACCACCAAAGAGTTGATCAATGCCGTGCTTGCTCAGAAATACACAAGTTTTGCGACCAAAGGAAACTTAAACAACCATATCGGCGTACCACTTTCTATCCTTTCCCTTACTTCGAAAACAGAGATAGCGGTTATAGAGATGGGCGCTAACCATCAAAAGGAAATTGAGTTTTTATGCGATATCGCACAACCTACCCACGGTTTGATCACCAACATAGGCATGGCCCATTTAGATGGATTTGGAGGCTTTGAAGGTGTGAAAAAGGGAAAAGCAGAGTTGTTTGCTTATCTAAAAAGTCAGGATGGCACGGCTTTCATCAACAGGGATAATCCTTATATAATGGAGATGAGTGAAAAGGCTATGCTAAACAAAGTAATCTATTATGGCACAGAAGCTAATAACACCGTATCAGGAAAACTACTCAAATCCGATCCATTTATTGAACTTTCCTGGACCAACAATGCCGAATCATTTAATACTGAAGTACATTTAACCGGTGCCTATAACTTTGAAAACATACTGGCCGCAATCGTTATTGGGCAATTTTTCGAGGTCAGTCCCGATCAAATTAATGCTGGCTTATCGGGATACCTGCCGAACAATAACCGCTCCCAGATCACTAAAACAGCTACCAATACGGTTATCTGCGACTTTTACAACGCCAACCCAAGTAGCATGGCCGCAGCACTTAAAAATATAGAACTTTTAAGTAGCGACAATAAAACGATCATTATTGGGGATATGTTTGAATTGGGACAAGAATCTCCAGCACAACATCAACTCATCATTGAACAAGCGGAAAAACTACCAATAAACACCTTAATCTTTATTGGCCATCATTTTTCAGAAGCAAAACAAGCCAATAAAGGACATTTCTTTAGCACACCTGCAGAAGCTCAAACTTTTTTAAAGGAGAATCCAATAAACAATAGCCTTGTCCTGTTAAAAGGATCACGGGGAATGGCATTAGAGCAGCTATTACCGCTGCTTTAACTAATTTGCCTGCGACACCTTTATTCCGACGTCGCTTATTTCTTTAAGGGGATTATCACGCATATTCTGCTCTAGCTCTAGCTCATACCTTCCCGGCTCCGGGAATTTAAACTGAGTTAGCAACGGAAAAACATAAGTATATAGATTTCCGGAGCCCGATCCATTCCACTGCCCATCGGGCTGTGCCAACTTAAACTCGTAACGTCTACTGCGCTTTTTTTGTCCGCCTTTTACATTCAGCAGGACAAAAATATTCGAATATCTATAGTCAGCAGTATGCCTTAATTTAAAGTATATATTATAAGGCTTACTACTGTCTGTAATATCAACCACGATCTTCACCTTATCGGCATAACTCCAGTTACGTGAAGGCATGGCATGATTACTATCTTCAATAATATTGGTATCGCAACCGCTAAACAACAAGGTTAAAACGATCGAAAACAAAAGTAAAAATCTACGATTATTCATCTTTAGGCTTATCCGTTGGCTTCTTTCTGCGGTTATTGTTCCTATTTCGATTGTTCTTTTTAGCCGCAGGTTGTCCTTCTGTAGGCTGCGCAGCATTAGGTTGCCCTTCCTGTACACCAGCTACTTTAGCCTTTGGTTGCGGTGCTTTAGATTGAACCTGTCCTGGGACATTTTCTTTCTTAGCTACATCAGGCTTATTTTTTGCCTGTTGCGGAGCTTTCTGTCCCTGCTGTGGCTGCTTCTGTGCCTGTTGTGGTTGTTTTACCTTATCAGGCCTATCCGAACGCTCTGCGTTGTTTTTACTACGGTTCTGATTGTTATTTCGGTTATTGTTGTTTTTGTTGCCTTTATTTCTCGGCTTATCATCCAAACGTGTCAAACTATCCTGTCCAACTACATTTTCATAATCCGGAATCTTATCAATTACAGCCGTAGAAACCAATTCAACAGCCTCTTCTTTAAGGTTATTAGGTTTCTGTCCCTTTTTATTCATCGCCATGATCTCTTTCACACGGTCAACTTTTAAAGGAATCCAGTCTTCCATATTCGGATAACTAAACCACATTAACTTCTTAAAAATATCCGTTTTTTGGTGTCTGGCCACCCCAACTTCAGTCTGCAAACTATCCACACGGTCAGGAATATCCTTAAGCGCATCCAAATAAGTATCCAGCTCATAGTTTAAGCAGCATTTCAGCTTACCGCATTGTCCGGCCAGTTTTAATGTATTTAAGGATAAGTTCTGATATCTTGCGGCAGCTGTAGACACAGTTTTAAAGTTCGTTAACCAGGTAGAGCAGCACAATTCCCTTCCACAAGATCCAATTCCACCCAATCTACCAGCTTCCTGACGCATACCAATCTGGCGCATTTCAATTCTGATCCGGAAAGTTTCGGCCATTTTTTTAATCAACTCTCTAAAATCTACTCTGCCCTCGGCAGTGTAAAAGAAGGTTGCTTTGGTCTTATCACCTTGGTAATCTACATCGCTAATTTTCATAGACAAGCGTAAATCTAATGCGAGTGTACGGGCTTTATGCATGGTTTCCCATTCCATTCCCTTCGCGATTTTCCACTTCTCTACATCAGCTTCAGTAGCTTTCCTGTAAATTTTCCGAGTCACCTGATCTATCGCGGTTTTCCTGCGTTTCATCTGCATTCTTACCAATTCGCCAGTAAGTGATACGTGCCCGATATCGTAGCCGCCAGTTGGTCCTTCAACCGCTACCAGCTCGCCAATTTCAAGATAAATGTTATCATTATTTACAAAGAATTCTTTCCTTGCACCTTTAAATTTAACTTCTATTACCTGAAAAGGCTTATAATTTGAGGGCATGTCCAAATTCGACAGCCAATCGTAAACTTCCATTTTTCCGCATCCGCCAGTAAGGCAAGAGCCATTACTTTTGCAGCCTGCGGGGGCGCAACCGCCACCTGTAGAACAACTTCCACATCCCATAATTAATTGTATATATGTTGAGTCCCTTTCGGGAACGTTTTAAACTTAATTATTTTTACCAATTGTAAAGATACATCTAAAAACAGAATTTTAGGGTTCGCATTTCGTTCTATGTGATAATGAGCCTTTTCCAATTCCGAGATAATGGCATCCGCCATGTTCAGATCTAATACATGCGTTGATAATTTTTTAGCGGTTTCTAGTGCCCTGACAGGCAATTTCACCAAATCATCAGCCCCGCTAAGCAACAAACTGCACTCACGTAAAAAGCTGATTCCATATTTTAAAAAGTTCTTTTGATTCTCTCTTCCCCAAGTTGCAGCCTGCTCTACAAAAGCGGTTAAGTCGAGCACCCGATTTCCATAGCCCATCCGCAACCACTCGGCAAACTTATCCGCATTGTCGTTGTGTGTATTGGCCACCAGCGATTTCGCCTCAATTAAATTCCCATCTGCCAGAAAGCTATACTCTGTCGCCTGATTTTCTGACAAACCATGTCCATCCATCAAATAATGCTCAACCGTTGCATGAGAAAGCTTTGGTATTTTGACAATTTGCGTACGCGACAAAAGGGTGGAAAGGATTTGTTCCTGATTATTGGCAACCAGAATAAACAAAGTATTTTGAGGCGGTTCTTCGATAATTTTAAGTAGCGAATTGCCTTCTTTATCCAGGTACTCTGGCAACCACATAATCAGCACCTTTGTCTCTGCCTCAAAAGCTTTATAGCTTAATTTTTTTATGATGTCATGACACTCGGCAATGTTAATATTTGCCTGTTTGTTCTCTGCACTTAGCTTAGATCGCCAAATGTCCATATCAAAATAGGCATCTGCCAGCAACATACTTCTCCACTCTTCCAACACATCAACTGTTGTTTTTACATCTTTTGAAGCAAAGAATGGATAAGAAAAATGCAAATCGGGATGAATATATCTTTCGTATTTACGGCATGAGGAACATACACCACAACTATCATCGGCCTGCTTATCTAAACAGTTGATGTATTGGGCATAAGCAATGGCCAAAGCCAAAGCGCCACTACCATCGCTTGATAGAAACAACTGGGCATGACTAATCCTGTTCTCGGCAACTGTTTGTATCAATTGCCGCTTTATATTCTCCTGACCTACGATTTCTTTAAATTGCATTTGGTGCAAAATAACAATTTTTTAAGACTTGGATATACTGTCCCACCAATTTGACACTTTAGACATGGACAAAACCTGCACTCTGGTCGGATTTTGTCTAGGCTGTGTAGTAGTTTTCTTTTACTATCCTGACAGAACACGACCTTTACACAGCTCAGACAAAAAGAGACCTTTTTATAACCCTTTAGGAAATTACTTATCTTTGCCCACATGCCCAGAATTATTGCTTTTGATTATGGAACCAAGCGTATCGGTATAGCCGTTACCGACCCTTTGCAAATTATTGCAACCGGACTGGACACCATACATCCTAAAGATATTATAGAATATTTGAAAAAATACATGTTAACCGAACAGGTAGAGGCCTTTGTTTTGGGTGATCCGAAACAAATGGATGGCTCTCCCTCAGATTCAGCACAGCATGTGAAGGGTTTTTCTACAACATTAAAAAAGACCTTTCCAAATATCCCCCAACACTGGATTGATGAGCGATTTACCTCTAAACTTGCCCATCAAACCATTATGCAAAGCGGGTTAAAAAAGCAAGATCGACGGAACAAAGAAAGAGTAGACACCATATCAGCAACCATAATTTTGCAATATTTTATGGAAACCCAACGTTTATGAGCTTAATTAATGACGACATGCAGCAATTGCTGCTCAACTTTTGTGACCCTGAAACTGAACTACTGCAAAAGATAGATCGGGAAACGAATCTGAAGGTTTTGATGCCTAGAATGCTTTCCGGACATTATCAGGGTCGTGTATTGAGCATGCTGAGCAAAATGGTTAGCCCAAACAGAATCCTCGAGATTGGTACTTTTACCGGTTATGCTACACTTTGTTTGGCCGAAGGGCTAACTGAGAATGGACTCATTTACACACTAGACAAAAACGAAGAACTGGAAGAAATGGTCCTTAATAATTTTGCTCAATCAACATACAATGATAAAATAAAATACATCCTGGGTGATGCCAATGAAACCATCAATGCATTAAACGAAACCTTTGACCTGGTTTTTATTGATGCAGACAAAAAGAACAATAGCACTTACTACGACCTGATTTTCGACAGGGTAAGACCTGGTGGACTGATCATTGTGGATAATGTACTGTGGAGTGGAAAAGTATTGAACAGCAACCCAGACAAGGACACTAAAAATATTACGACATTTAACGATAAGGCTTTGGCAGACAGAAGGGTAGAAAAACTCATCCTCCCGGTTAGGGATGGCTTGTTTGTCATCAGAAAAAAATAAAGTATGATTAAAAAGGCATTATATATCTGGCTATTCCTAACCTGCTTTACTTTTAGCGCCAATGCGCAAACCATCGAAGATTACATCAATAACTATGCAGCGCATGCGCAAGAGTTGATGCGTGAGTATAAAATTCCTGCCAGCGTTATTCTGGCTGTTGCCATTCATGAATCGGCTGCCGGAACTAGCAAAATCGCCCGATACCTGAACAACCATTTCGGAATTAAGGGCCCAAATAGCAATACCGAAATCCGATCTTCATATCGCGATTACCCCGCTGTAAGTGAATCTTACGCCCATTTTTTAGATTTTCTGAAAAGTAGAGGTTCCTTTAACGGTCTGTTTGACAAATATGACCAATACGATTATCGGAACTGGGCCAAAGGGATCCAACGCGGTGGATATGCCAGAAGTCGCACCTGGGCTTCACAAATTATTGGCATCATTAAAAAGAACAACCTGGTGCAATACGATGAGCGGCCGGACGACTACATAGAGCCTATTACCGCAAAACCTACCCCATCAAGCAAACGCAAGACTTCTTCCTCGAAAATATATACGGTTAAGCGTGGAGACAACCTGCACAACATTGCAAAAGCACGCCGTACAACTCCAGCAGCAATTATGAAAAAGAACGGTTTAAAAAGCCACGCCATTAAACCCGGACAAAAACTCAAATTATAATGAACAATAAAATATTATTAGCATTACTAGCCCTTGCATTTTTTAGCGCCTGTAAGTCCAGAAAATACAGTCACAACAATAAACAAATAGAAAAAGCCGCCAACAAGGCCAATCCTGATGCTAAATCATATACTACCCTCAATTATATTGAATCTTTTAAAACTGTTGCCATTGAGGAAATGAACAAGAATGGCATCCCGGCAAGTATTACCCTGGCTCAGGGCATCATAGAATCTGGAAGCGGCAACAGCAGTCTGGCCAAATATGCCAACAACCATTTCGGTATTAAATGTACCTCTGATTGGAAAGGAAAAGGTTATTATAAGGATGATGACAAAGTTGATGATTGCTTTAGAGTTTATAAGGATGCCCGGGAATCCTACAAAGACCATTCTGAATTTTTAAAAAGAAAGCGTTACAGTGCTTTATTTGAGCTGGACAAGAATGATTATAAAAACTGGGCTTTGGGCTTAAAACAGGCTGGTTATGCGACTAATCCTAAATATCCGGCTATGCTGATTAGTGTGATTGATAGGTACCAGCTTTACCAATACGATTCCCCAGAATCTGAAAAGGACAAAATTAAAAGAGAAGACAAGGTCTTTTCTGAGATCAATGCCAACATCCCTAACGAGAAAAAGAAATTTACACCAGTGGTTACTCCACCTTCAAAACAGGTGATGAAAACTCCTGATACCTTAAGGATTTCTACCCCCACAGTCACAGATAGCGCCCATGCCGAAAGCAATACCGCACCGATATTTAAACCGGGCTCTTACACAGTTAAACAAGGTGATACGCTTTATGGCATTTCCAAAAGATTTAATGTAAGCATTGATACTTTAAAAACGCTAAACGATCTTAGCGACGTCGGAATTAAAATAGGTCAAAAACTCATCTTAGTTAAATAATGTTAATGATTATTTAACCGCTATCATTATCTTGTATTTTTGTATTAAATGAAGTTTTATAGCCTTGTGCTCCTTTTTTACTGTTTAACATTTAAAGCTTTTGCCCAACAAACGTCGGTGCAGGGCTTTGTAATAGACAAGGATTCCAAGCTTAGGCTGGCAAAAGTTTACATCTACAATTCTGCCAATGATGAAGGCATTTACAATACCCCGAAAGGAGAATTTACCATTAAAGCTAAACCCGGCGATACACTATTCGCTGTTTTACAGGGATACGCTTTAGATACCGTTGTCATAAACACTCAAAAGGCCTTTTATTTCCAATTGAAACCTTTGGGTATTTCACTTCGCGAAGTCTCGATTGTAGGCAATAAGTACACCCCAAAGGAACTTCATGAGAAATCCTTAAAGGAATATAAATACGCGCTGGACAAAGGGAAGGCAAAAGATCTGCTTAATCTGGGCCTTGGTGGTGCCGGATTGGGTATAGATGCCATTTATAATCTACTTAGCCGTCAAGGAAAGAATGCCCGACACCTGCAAAAAATATTGGAAAGAGATTACCGAGAGGCCATTGTTGACTATAGGTTTAAACCCGACTACGTAAAGCGTGTTTTACAAATTGGTGATTACGAAGCAGAAGATTTTATGTTGCAATACCGCCCGTCCTATGATTTTGTTTTAACAGCTTCAGATTATGCTTTTGTAGTTTATCTAAAGAACAATTATGCAAATTACAAACGTAATCCTGCGGCATTCCGACTACCCACACTGCCCAAAATAACCATTGAAACGTTTTGAAACCGCTCTTCCTAGTTGTTGCAAAAATACCCGCCCATGCCATGGCAATCTTCCCTTTTATTCTGTTAAAGAACAAGGGGCAAAAAAACGACGCTGTTCTGATAAACCATGAGCGAATACACTTACGGCAGCAACTGGAACTCCTGATATTCCCTTTTTATTTATTATACCTGCTGAACTACCTTGTTTTGCTCATCAAGTACAAAAACCATTATCAAGCCTATTTCAATATCATTTTTGAAAAGGAAGCTTATGCTGCCCAGCAGGACCTAAATTATTTGAAGCAAAGAAAGTTTTTCTCCTGGCTCAGATATCTCTGAAAGACCAGCATTTTTGCCGGATTTATCCAATTAGTTTACTATTAAACTTTTAATCCGTCACTTTTTTGTTTTTCTTTGTAACAATGAAGATTTTTTATGCCTCCCTACTTCTTGTTTTTAGCGGTACTGCAAACCTGTATGCTCAGGAGATCGACACCATCCCAATTAACACCAAAGGGCTTGATATTAAATTAAAGCGCAGTCCACTGCCGTCGAGAACCGGAACAATCCCTTTTAAGCCTGTAGAGTTAAACCCTATCGTGGTAGATGCCCGGGTAAATTACTGGAAAACTAAAACTTCTGTAGGTATTAACGTGAACCAGGCTACATTTTCCAACAACTGGAAAGGTGGGGGTGTAAATTCCCTTGCTGTGGGCGGTATTGTAAATTATAAAGCGGAATACAGCAAAGAAAGCTATAGTTACGTAAGTGAGGTAATTTTGGAATATGGGAAGGTTAAAAACAAAGATCAGTTGCAAAAGAAAACCCGAGATCGGATTTTCTGGGACAATAAAGCCGCATTGCAGTTGTCTAAAAACTGGTACTTCTTCGGTTCGATCAACTTTGAGTCACAGTTCGATTCGGGCTTTTCTTATAGCAAGAATTCTGATGGGAACGAGTTTCCAAACCTAATTTCAAAATTCATGGCACCGGGTTACCTGACTGAATCTTTCGGTTTTGAGTACAAACCCAATAAATATTTCTCCACCAGGATTGGTACAGGTAGTGCGCGACAAACATTTGTATTAGATACAGGCGTTTACATCACAAAGGATCCGAATGATCCAAATAACAGGGCGAAAGATAAAAAGGCGGCTACAAAATATGGCGTTGACTTTGGTAAGAAATTTAAAAATGAACTGGCCTTCCAGATCGTAAGTAATTTCGAAAAAGAAGTAATTACCAATACCGTGCTTAAAGCAAGGTATCAGATGTTTATTCCTTACGACAGGGCTTTAAATCAAATTGACCACCGTTTGGATGCCTCCATAACCTCCAAATTAAACCGGCTGATGAACGTTTCATTAACCTGCGTGGGTTTATTTGACAAAGACAACGATAAGAATATACAATGGAGCCAGGCACTCTCACTTGGTGTATCATTCTACTTCCCTCGTTAATACTTTTTAATTAACCATTACTCTTTCCTTCAAAATTAATACCTTTGAGGCTACAAAAAATTGAACACTAAGCATTAAAGACAATGTTTGAAAATTTACAGGATAAGCTAGATCGTGCGTTTAAGGTCTTAAAAGGACAGGGAAGCATTACAGAAATCAACGTGGCCGAGACCATGAAAGAGATCCGTAAGGCTTTATTAGATGCCGACGTAAACTATAAAACGGCAAAAACCTTTACCGATGAGGTAAAAGAAAAAGCTTTAGGCTTAAATGTACTTACAGCTGTTTCTCCTGGTCAGTTGCTGACCAAGGTAATGAATGATGAACTGACTGCCTTAATGGGTGGTGAGGTTACTGAATTAGACTTAAAAGCAAACCCCACCATTATATTAATTGCAGGTTTAAACGGTGCGGGTAAAACTACTTTTACCGGAAAACTAGCCAACTACCTTAAAAGCAAAGGCAAAAAACCTTTATTGGTAGCGGGTGACGTTTACAGACCGGCAGCGGTAGATCAGCTACAAATACTAGGTGAGCAGATCGGCGTTCCAGTATATGCAAATACGGCATCTAAAGATCCGGTTGCGATTGCCTTGGAAGGTATTGCTGAAGGTAAAAAACAGCAAAATAATGTAATCATTATAGATACAGCAGGCCGTTTAGCAATAGACGAGCAGATGATGGACGAGATCGCTGCTGTAAAAGAAAATACGAAACCCCACGAAATCCTATTTGTTGTGGATGCCATGACCGGACAGGATGCGGTTAACACAGCAAAAGCATTTAACGATAGGCTAGACTTTACCGGTGTTGTATTAACCAAATTAGATGGTGATACACGTGGTGGTGCTGCCCTTTCCATTAAATCTGTAGTCAACAAACCGATCAAATTTATCGGTACTGGCGAAAAGATGGAAGCCCTTGATGTGTTCTATCCAGAAAGGATGGCTTCACGTATTTTAGGGATGGGTGACGTGGTTTCATTGGTTGAACGTGCACAAGAGCAGTTTGACGAAAAAGAAGCCGCAGAACTTCAGAAAAAGATCCGTAAGAACAAGTTTGATTTTAACGACTTCTACAATCAGATCCAGCAGATTAAAAAAATGGGTAACATGAAAGACCTGATGGGCATGATACCTGGTGTTGGAAAAATGATGAAGAACGTTGAAATTGAGGATGATGCCTTTAAAAATGTAGAGGCCATTATTCAATCCATGACCAAATTTGAGCGTGAAAACCCAGATAGTATCCAACAAAGCAGGCGCTTGCGCATCGCTAAAGGTTCTGGAAATAAAATTGAAGAGGTTACCAAACTCATCAAGCAGTTTGAAGATATGCGTAAGGTAATGAAGCAGTTCTCTAACCCGGCTACAGCTGCCAGGATGATGAAGAATATGCCTAAAATGCCGCAGAGATAAAAAATTCGGTTTTTCTTAACCAACCGAACATCTAATCAGTATAGATTCACACTTAGGACATCTAAGTGTGAATCTATGCTGATAAAAACATATGGCAGCGCCGTCTTTGGCGTAAATGCTTTAACCATTACCATCGAAGTAAGTATAGGCGGGGGCAACAGATACCACATTGTTGGTTTGCCCGATAACGCCATCAAAGAAAGCCTGAGAAGGATTGAAAGTGCCATCCAATCGGCTGGACTTAAAATGCCCCGACAAAAGATTGTCATTAATCTGGCCCCAGCCGACATTCGCAAAGAAGGCTCTGCTTACGACCTTCCAATTGCCATGGGCATTTTGGCGGCCTCAGGGCAAATAGAAAGCGCAGCGTTAGATAAATACTTTATTATGGGTGAACTGTCCTTAGACGGCGGCTTACAACCTATAAAAGGTGCATTACCCATATCCATCCAGGCCCGAACTGCAGGCTTTAAAGGTTTTATACTCCCAAAAGACAATTCCAGAGAGGCTGCAATCGTAACTGAACTCCTGGTATATGGCATGTGCAACCTAAGCGAAGTTGTCGCTTTTTTTAACGGCACAGCACAGCCTGAACCTGTTATTGTCAATACCAGAGATGAATTTTACAATAATGTAAGCAATTACGAGCAGGATTTTTCGGACGTAAAGGGTCAGGAAAATATAAAAAGAGCATTGGAAATTGCTGCTGCAGGCGGACACAACCTGATCCTTATTGGCCCACCTGGAGCCGGAAAAACCATGCTAGCTAAGCGCCTGCCCACCATTTTACCGCCCTTAAACCTTCAGGAAGCTTTAGAGACCACCAAAATACATTCGGTAGCTGGAAAGCTGAATGCTGCCGAATCACTAATGACAGAGCGCCCCTATCGTAGCCCCCATCACACCATTTCGGACATGGCTTTGGTAGGAGGCGGTGCAAACCCACAACCTGGGGAAATCTCCCTTGCGCACAATGGTGTGTTATTTTTAGATGAATTACCAGAGTTTAAGCGCAGCGTGCTCGAAGTAATGCGCCAACCGCTCGAAGATCGTTCAGTAACCATTTCACGATCACGTTTGAGCGTTGAGTATCCAGCTAGCTTTATGCTAATTGCCTCAATGAATCCTTGTCCATGTGGCTTTTTTAACCATCCTGAAAAGGAATGCATTTGCGGTGCTGGCGTCGTTCAAAAATACCTCAGCAAAATATCTGGCCCTTTATTAGACCGCATCGATTTGCATGTAGAAGTAACGCCTGTAAATTTCAACGAGCTAACTTCTGCTTTCGAAACAGAAAAGAGTGCCACCATTAGAGAAAGGGTGATTAAGGCTCGGGCTATTCAGGATACCCGCTTCAGTACCAGTCAAAACTTATACTACAACGCACAAATGAGCCCCAATATGGTTCGAACCGTTTGCAAAATAAATGATGCTGGGCAAGGTTTAATTAAAAAAGCGATGGAAAAGCTCGGCCTTTCGGCCCGCGCTTATGATCGTATTTTAAAAGTATCCAGAACCATTGCCGACCTTGCGGAAAGTAAGGACATTAAACTAGAGCATCTGGCAGAGGCAATACATTACCGCAGTCTTGACAGGGATAGTTGGTCGGGTTAATCTAAAAGATCTTCCTCAGTTTCGTCCTCATCCTCTTCTTCCGGTACATGCGCCACAATCGCACGGCCAATGGCGTTGATCTCCTCGTTGGTTTCAAATAAAGGCAAAGCCGTCACCTCATCGAGCTTTAACCATTGCTCTTCCGTATCTTTTTGAATGTGCACGTATTCCTTTCCGTCTTTAAAAATAACGTAAGTATCTTCCCCTTCAGGAAATACAGCATAATCTATTGTCCCTATTGTAATGTCAAATGGTTGCATATTGTATTCTATTGTTAATTGTATGAAACGGTTAGCGTAAAGTTGAGTAGTTATAAAACTGTAGCCTTCCAGTTCCTGTAATTTCTATTGTTTTCGATTCTTCAGTCCCCGATGCGCTTTTTAAACTCAGGGTGATGGTATTGTTTCCTTTCTGCAAAGGTATGCGTGTATAACTAATATTAGCAGGTAAAGATTGCCAATTTCGCGTATCCGCTTTTTCTGAAAGCAAACTATACAACTGCATCCCAAAGCCCAGTCCTTCTAACAAAGAGTTGTCCTTACCATCTTTACCTGATCCTTTTGAACTTTGCCTAAGCACATATTCCGCACCCTTTTTAACTGCCAACCTAGTCAAGACCTTCCCCATCTCTTTCATAAAACGCTGACTCAAGGTTTTAAAAGCGAGCTCATTTATGTCTTCAGCCTTTTCAAATGAAACGGTTTGTGCACCATTGCTTAAAGTGGCCGAATTATAATATGGCGCTCGGGCAACATATTTTGGATAGGTGGCTCTTAAGCTCTCTACACCATTCAGGTTAAAATTACCATCGCTATAGCCATAATTAAAGGGTATAATGATCGACCCTCCAAGGTTGGTAAAAAACAAATCGCCAGAGCTGCCCTTAACTAAAGAAAAGAAGAATTCTTCCTGTTGTTTTACTGGTGCAAGGCCATTCTCCCAAAAGAAAACGACCTCTCCACCTTCAAGTGCAGCCTTAGATTCGTATTTCATACCAAATAGACCTTCAAAGCGTCCCAGTTCGGAAGTAAAGCCATTCAAATAGGCCGTTCTCAATACATCCCGCTTAAGTTCATCCGGCATTTTTGTACCATAGTAGGTCTGATTTTCACTTTTCAAGTACACCTCTACGGCATTTCTATAAGCAATAAAAGCATTGTTTACATCCCTATCGCTTTCATAAATCAATCCCTGAAGCATTAGAGAGAAGGCATCTTTTGAATAGCGGCTATCTTTATCGTTAAACTTATCGCCTTGCTGCTGTGATTGCAGGCTGATCCGTCTGGCCTCCACTATGGCGTCTTCCGTTTTATTCAAGTACACATAGTTTAAGGCTTTATAATAATGAATCATAAACTTCTCAAAATCCTCGCCCTTATAGCTTTGTGTCATTGGGTTTACCAATGTTCCCACTACTGCATCCATAGCCCCGCCAATTCCATTCTCCAGGAGCTGATCGGCTTCATTAAAATATTGGTTGCTACTTTCATAATCGCCAGCAAGGTGACTAGCTTTCCCCTTCTCCATTAAAAAAAGGAGCTTGTTCCGTGGCTTTTGTAACAGCTTGTTCTTATCCAACTCTTTCACTGCTTCGGCATAATTACCTGCAGAGATTTGCTTATAATAAGACGCAATCATGTCGTTGTAGCTGGAACAGCCGAAAAGAAAAAGCATCACCCCTAAAAAAAATGATGCTTTAAAGATATTCCTGCGGATATGTGTCATATTGTATTTAGTCGGTGTAATGCCGACTAATTTTTAACGTATTTAGCTATTTTCTTATCTCCAATCCAAACGACTTCGTTGGTCTGAATATCAGTAAGCTCTAAATTCACCTGGTAATACACTACTTTTTTACGTTTATGCGAATCTACGATAGAATTGATCGATCCCTGAAGGATATAATCCGCTCCATTTTCTAATCCGAATTTCTTCATCGTAGAGATCGTTGCATTGTCTTGCTGGTCTGCTTTCTCCCCACGTAACTCTTCTCTTTTTTTACCGCCTTGTACTAAACGTACACGCTCACTTTTAATAAAAGACTGCTCTACATCTTTAACAAAGGTTTCGGCATCAATATGTTCGTGACTTTTGTTTTGCATAACACCAACAATAACCACAGGTCTTTTGCCTTGTTTCTCTTCCAGGTGAGTGGATAGCCACTTACCCCCCAAAATTGTCTGTGTCATCTCTTCGGCAACAAGTCTGGAATCGGTATTGTTCCAATTGCCACTTACATCAATCGCCTGATCGGTGCTTACGCGTGTTACTTGTCGTGAACAAGAAGTGATTATCATTCCCGAAACGGCAATAGCCGCAATAGTCATTATCTTTTTTACCTGCATTTTTTTGAATATAAAGTTTTTAAATATGCTGTTTACCATCCGTACCACGGTCTGCTGTTGCCAAAACCAAAACCGACATGAGCGCCATAACCAAATCGGCCGCCAAAGCCATAATTGCCATAGCTGATTGAAGGATAAAAGTATGGACTACCGTAATAATACCCGCCGTTAAGGTTTAACTGAAAATTACGTTCTCTTCTTAGCTTCCTTTTCTCTTCACGTGCCTCGTACCAATCGTAAGCTTTATAGGTCTTTTGAGCTGTTGATCCCTGATCACGATTCAAAGAATCTGCCAGCTCAATATATTTAGCTCTGCTTTCCTGATGCCTGGGATTCTGATCCTTTATTGGATCGACTTTTTGCGCATAACCGCCCGTTGCGTAGGCCACTCCTACGATACAACTCCATACAAAAATCAAATTGCTTTTCATCCGTATATATTTTTAATAAGCCCCGGCATAGATCCTCCCAGATTAACCGGTTCTTTGTTTAATGCTCTATAAATTTACAGAATTTTTAACGTCCTGTAATCATTTAACTTATTTTAACCTTAAGACCTTAATTTGGGCTAATTGTTACTTTCCTTTAACTTTTTTATGAAGTCAATAAATTTTTGACTGGCATAATTTGCTGCACCCGCCTCATTGTAAGAAATGCGCCCTTGCTTATCAAAAACTACAGTCGTAGGCAATGAGCCTTTAAAAATCTGCTCTGGAATGTTACTGGCGACATGATATACTGGCATTTTATACTCCTTTCCATCCATATACTTTTGCGATTTTGCAAAATCACTGTCCGCATCTACCATGATAAAGACAACGTCTTTATCATCCTTAAACTGCTCATACAACTTATTTACAGAAGGCATTTCGGCCAGGCATGGTGGACACCAGGTAGCCCAGAAGTTCAGAAAAATAACTTTCCCTTTTAGACTTCCCAAATCAACGATACGACCTGATTGATCTTTAAAACTAATACCTCCTAGGTCAGCTACAGCTTCTGGAGCCGCATTTTCCTTAGAGCTCTCCACAGATGGACTAAAAAGCCCAACTGACATCAAACCACGAATCATTAAAGCTTTTGCTGCAGGCACAAAAATAAGTACCAGAAAAAAGCCAAGGAACAGTCCGTTTACAATATTCTTTTTATTAAAAATCTTCTTCATCATCTATCCGTAGAGCGCTTTCCCGTAAAGCTACGAGATTCGTTGTTCAACAAGCCTAGATAGGGAAGCTTTTGACATTTGATTGTTAATCCTATATCTAGGGGCGCTAGAAATCAAACTTCAACCGAAGCCCTGTACCAATAAGGTTCAGGTTATCTTTTGTAAACTCTTTCATCGGCAGCTTCATAAAGGGTTCAACAGCAAATGATTTACTGCCAGACAATTTCTGTTTAAAGCCGAAGGAAATATTGTAAAACCCTAAATATTTATCGTTTGGCAACTCGGCAGATGGTACCGGCTCAGAAACCGATTTTGTTGTAAAAACAGTTTTTAGGGCCAAGGTATTTGATGCATCCTGAACCGCATATTCAAGAGACCCTTTCAGGTAGTTATTGTTTTGCTTCTGGCTTAAAACAGCGAAAGCCGATACACCAACATTGGTATAAAACTTTTTGCTGAGGTTATACTTAATTCCAAGAGGAATATCGATCCCTATCACGTTGGCATCAACAGACTGCAAGCTTTGGGTATTGCTAACCATAGCGCTAGTAGTTGGCGAATCATAAGTATTTCCTCCACCGGTCATGCTTTTTGAAGCCCCCATTTCATTATAAGATACGCCAGAGCTAATGGAAACTTTATCGGATAATGCGTAGCCTAAGCTTAGCCCATAGCCCATATTTAACTTTTTACTGTTACCAATAGAAGGGGCAACAACTAGTCCCATTTCCCATTTATCTGCCTTTTTAGCACTTGGCTTTGCCGATGCGAGCGCATTGCTACTCGCTTTTACCTCAGCATCAAGAAAGTCCTGAAAACTGCGCGTTTTACCCTCTGTAACCGGCGTATTTTCTTTTACCAGAACTTTAGCGATGCTACCAGAATCCACCGCTGCCGAGATCACATCATTTTTCTTAACAAGGTTTGTTGGCTTGGCATTTACTACATTATTTTGTGCTTGCACAACAAAAGGCTGTTCGTTTGAAACAGCAGCTTGCTGAACTGGCTTATCAGGTTGAACAGCGACAATTAAAGGGCTATTTGCCACCAGATTATTCTTTCTTTGTGCAACTACGCCAACATTCTCTGCAACCTTAGTATTTAAATTTTCTGTTATAGTGCGCTGTGGGATCGCTTCTAATGCTTCCTTCGGTAATACAGCTGTACTTTGTTTAGCTGTTTCAACTTTTGCCTGATCTTGTACAGGTTGGGTCACTAATATTTTATTATTGGAATAAAATACAACGAAGCCAATTAAAAGTACGGCCGCGGCAGCACTTAAGCTTGTCAGCCATGCCCAGCCAGCTCTTTTGCCTTCTTTTTTCTCAAAACGCTCCCATGCACCGGGAACATAAACCTCCTCGTGCTCCGTCAAACTTTCCTTTATGTGAGCAAACAGCTCGTCATCTGCCCGTTTCATATTTTTCGGATATTTTGTGTTGTCGGTTCATATGAATCCATCAGGGAGTTTCTATACAGTTCTCTCAACTTGTTCTTTGCTCTTGTTAAATAAACCCTGCATGAGCTTTCGGGGATGTTTAGCATTTTTGAAATCTCTTCATGCGAAAAGCCTTCAATTTCGTACATATTAAAAATCAATTTATGTGTTTCCGGCAGCTTATTCAATAGCTTCATAATATCCTGCACATTTAACTGCGATACTGCATTTAGTTCAGTAAGCGGTTGCTGCTCTTCAGTAATATCATCTACGTATAAAAAAGTCCTTTTACTCCGTAAAAAATCGATAGCCGTTCGGGATGAAATTCTAGCTATCCAGCCTTTAAAGGCTTTTTTCACCTGGTCATTATATTTTGGGGCACTAAACTGACCTATATTCTTAAAAACCTTTATAAAACTATCATTAACCAACTCTTCCGCGTCATTTCGATCCTCAACATAACGTAAAGTTACGCCCATTAAATAGCCGTAGAATGATTTATACACCATCTCTTTACTCTTATTGTCATTCCTTAAACACCCTGTTATAGCGTCCTCAAACTTGAGCATCCTTTCTTAAGCAGTTAGGGGTTAGTTTATACGTTTTCCATTAATATACGCCTTTTTTTCAGGACAAGATCAACTTGTCATCTTCAACATTGTTTCATTCTTTTATTAGAGGCTGTTCTTTTGAACAACCCCTAATATAAGCAGCTATTATTTGTGTGTGTAAATTGCAGCTCCTAATTTCAAACTGTCTATCGTTGCAGTTGAAGTCCCTTTTGCATAAATGGTATAGATTTTACCTTTCTCTATTTTAACATTTGGCAGCGTTGTTTGAGCAGCTGTACCTGTTATGTTAAAGGTTACGCTTTCACCTGGATCTATTGAAGTAAAGGTTGTATACTCATAAAACGCTTTGTTTGTAAACAAATCAGCATCTTTCCCATTAATTCTAAGACTTAATGCAGGTGCATCTTTACTTAAATTGATGAAACGAACTTTTGCTTTATCAGCAGCAGGCGCGCTTAAATCATCCTGAGTTAAAAGGTATTTTTTAGTGTTCGTATTCACGGTATCCAATACAAAAATAGAGTATCCCTGGCCCGAAACCAAGTTAAAACGCTCAGAAGCCAAAGCTTTATTTGATCCTCTTTTAGCTATGCTTAGCGCTCTGTTTCCTGGAAATAAGTTTTTATAATCAATTTTACTATTGAATTTGAATGCCGTATCATTCACTCTTGTTTGATCGACATAAAAATCTAAAGGGTCTGGTGCAGCAAAGGCATTAATCATAGAAAGACCTGCCACTTGAACAGTCTCATATCTGTCTTTTGAGCAAGCTACAAAAACTACAGATACAGTAAGTAAGGCAATAAAGGCTTTAAATATCGTTTTGAAACTATTTACTTTTTTCATAATCATTTACTTTTTAAAGGGTTTCGAAGTCCTCTTATCTGAAGTCTTCATTTTTATTTTTTGTAAAACAACAGGTTAATGGCCATTAACTGTTTTTCCTACTAAAACGAGGCTGACTTGAAAAACGCTACAACGGGGAGTGCTTTTTTATGAGTTCACAAAATTTATGATCGGATGATGGAAATCGCTTAACGCATTAACGAGGCCTTTCTGGGGCTTTAACCCCAGAAAGGCCTAACCAACACCCCGACAACGCTCCAGTAATTAAGAGATCTGATTAAGCCCCCAAAACTGACCGGAATATTTGCGGAGGTCGACCAACTTTAATTTTATTACATTAATTTTGGCCAGGAATAAATAAGTGTAGATTTAAATTACAAAAATCCATTAAAAACATGCAGGAAGCAAATTCATTAAACCAGGTAGCAGAGTTTCATAAAACATTTAAGCATCCAATAAAAGAAACTCCAGGCATTCCATCTAGAGAAAGGGCTAACTTAAGGGTTTCCTTACTGGCCGAAGAACTTAACGAATTGAAACACGCCATTGAAACCAACGACTTTGTAGAAGTGGCTGATGCCTTATGCGACCTACAATATGTACTGGCAGGTGCCATCTTAGAATTTGGACTAGGTGATAAATTCAAAAGTCTTTTTGATGAGGTGCACCGCTCTAACATGAGCAAAGCCTGCAAATCAGAAGAAGAAGCCAATCAAACGATACAACATTACAGAATAACTCAGCAGTGCGATGCTTATCATAAAGAAGAGGATTCTTTATTTTTGGTTTACAGGTCTAACGACAATAAAACCTTAAAATCTATCAATTATTCTCCTGCAGATCTGCAAAGTATACTTTAAGTATTTAGCAGAGGGCAGCCTCTGCTAAACTTTTATTTCAACACACGCTCCCCTTCCTACGGCAAATCCATATGTCATTTCGCTAACCCCACATACCCCCTACATAAACAGCCTTTAAACCGCATTAGGCAGAGATGTCGTAAAAATGCCGTAAACAAGTCGTAAAGAAAAAAGCACAACTTGCCTTAGTTTTGGCTCCGAACTAAAATAACTAAATGATGAAAAATATCGAGTTGGCGAAAAAAATTAAAGAATTACGAACCAAAAAGGGTTTTAGTCAGGACGAACTGTCAATAGCTACTCAGCTGAATTTAAGAACCATCCAAAGAATTGAAAGTGGTGAAACAGAACCAAGGGGTGATACATTAAAACGCTTAGCAGCAGCGCTGCAAGTTACGCCTGATGAATTGATTGACTGGACAGAAGAGGAAGACACGACCGTGCTAATGTTTTTAAACATATCCGCATTAAGTTTTATTGTCTTTCCATTATTAGGTGTAATTATTCCTTTTGTTTTATGGGTGTCTAAAAAGGATAAAATAAAGAAACTCAATGTAACCGGAAAAAAGCTGCTGAACTTTCAAATTACATGGTGTATCATCTTTTTCACTATGAATGTCTTATACTTCATGGCATTTATGTTTAAAAAAAAAATTAGCTCCTCTTTCATTCCGGGTCTTGGGGGGACTGAATCATTCATTCTCTTGATCCCGATATTGTATGGATTAAACATCATTATCATCGTTTTTAATGCAATCAGAAGCTACAAGAACAAGACAGTAATCTACCAGCCTGCTATTCCATTTCTAAGATAACCAACCCATAAAAAGTAAACAAAAAAAGCGTGCTACCTTTTTTGCAGCACGCTTTTTTTTGTGAAGAAAAAATTACCTTCTCTGAAAAGGCCTCAGGCGCTTTTGCCCTTCGCAAAAGATGCCAGCCTTAGAAGAGAACGGTTATTTTTTAAATTAATTCGACACTTCTGCTTACAAAAGCAGTCAATTCCGCTCCGGTCAACATTCCTTGTGCAAGTAAAGCTAAATCTATTGCCTGTTTAGCCAATAAACCTTGTTCTGCGTCATTGTCAGTTGCAATGATCTTTCCAATTAACTTGTGGTTACCATTGATGGCTACTTTATAGCTGTCTGGCATATTGCCATAAAAGCCCATTCCGCCACCCATTGCTGCCATATCTTTCATACGACGCATAAACTCATCCATAGTCACAGTTACCGGCAACTCTTCAGGGTTTAAGCCCACAATCTCTACACTATATCCTGGTTTAGTTATCGCTTTTTCAAAGATTTCTTTAACCTTGTTAGACTGATCTTCTGACAATACCGACTCTACGTTCTCATCTTTATCAATCAGCTTGCTTGCTACACTTGAATCTACGCGTTTTAAAGACGTTTTCTCTAGCTTCTGCTCTAACTGACTGATGAAGTGATTATCTATCGGAGAATTCATCAATAATACGTCGTAATCCTTTTTATTGGCCGATTGGATAAAGCTATCCTGTTTTGCCGGATCGTTAGCGTAAATGTAAACTACCTGTCCGTTTTTGTCGGTCTGCAGGTCTTTTACCTTATTGTGGTATTCTTCTAATGTATAATGTTCTTCTTTAGTATTGGTTAACAAAGCGAAGTCTTTTGCTTTTTCGTAGAATTTCTCTTCGCTCACCATGCCGTATTTTACAAACAGGCCAATGTCACTCCACTTATCTTCGTAACCTTTACGATCTTTATTGTACAGTTCCTGCAACTTATCCGCTACTTTTTTAGTGATATAGCTGTTGATCTTTTTAACGTTACTATCGGCTTGTAAGAAACTTCTCGAAACATTCAATGGAATATCCGGCGAGTCAATCACACCGTGTAACAACATCAAGAACTCAGGAACGATGTCTTTAACCTCATCAGTAATGAATACCTGACGCGAGAACAACTTGATTTTGTTGCGTTGCATATCAAAATCATTCTTCACTTTAGGGAAGTACAATACACCCGTTAAGTTGAAAGGATAATCTACATTCAGATGGATCCAGAATAATGGATCTTCTGAGAAAGGATACAATTGCTTATAAAATGCAAGGTAATCCTCGTCTGACAAATCTGCAGGTGCTTTTGTCCAGATTGGATTAGTTGTATTGATGATGTTATCAACCTCAACACTCTTAGTTTTAGGCTTTCCTTCTTCATCTTCCCCATCTGGTTCTTGCTCTGTTTTAGTACCAAACTTAATTGGAACAGGTAAGAACTTACCATATTTATCAAGAATTTCTTCCAGCTTATTTTTGCTTAAAAATTCTTCTGATTCTGCATTTACATGTAATATGATCTCTGTACCTCTAGTAGTTTTATTACCAGCGGTAATTTCATACTCGGTACTACCATCACATACCCAACGTGCAGGCTCTGCGCCATCCTGATAAGAAAGTGTTTGGATCTCTACCAAATCAGCAACCATAAATGCAGAATAGAACCCTAATCCGAATTTACCGATGATTTCGTTAGCATCTTTGGCATCTTTAAACTTCTCAACAAACTCGCTGGCACCCGAGAATGCAACTTGATTGATGTATTTTTTTATCTCTTCGGCAGTCATACCTAAACCATTATCTGTAATGGTAATGGTCTTTTTCTCTTCATCTACTGCAACCTCTACTAATGGGTTACCTAGTTCTCCACTGTATTGTCCAAGAGCCGCTAAACGTTTAATTTTTTGTACCGCATCAACGGCATTTGATACAAGCTCTCTTAAAAAGATCTCGTTATCTGAATACAGGAATTTCTTGATAATTGGGAAAATGTTCTCCGTGTGAATGGATATGCTTCCTTTTTCTTCTATGCTCATATGTAAACTCATTTTTAAGTACATAACACACCTATCAATGGTTATTCCAAACTAACTATGTTGTCAAATTGACAGTAAACTCGCTTTATAAAAAACCATCAATATGAACTATTTATAAAAACATATATATATTAGTACAAATCAAAATTAACGACTAATGAATTCTTCTAAATTAAAAGCTATGCAAATTATACTTGGTGCATTTTGCTTCGCTATAATCAGTTTTGCAATGGTAACCCTCTTATTAAATAAAGAAACCATGCACTTTAACCTGTCGATAGCTTCGGATCGTTCGGGTCTGTATCCACTATTTCCATTAATTGGACTGGGACTTATTGTCTTTGGAAGGTCCATGTTTAATAAACTGCTGGGCAATTTACCCGAAGGGGCTAATGCCGATGAAAAAATTGCAGGCTATCAAGCAGCTTTTATTGTCCGTTCTGCTTTTCTAGAAGGGGCCTCGCTCATGAACATCGTAGGCTTCCTAATTTCGGCAAATGCCATATTTCTAGTAGTCCCGGCAATTGCTATTGTCTTATTAATCCTTACCCGGCCAAGCAGACAAGGTGTAATAGATACTTTAAACTTGAGTTATCCAGACACAGAAAAATTATAATACCATGAACACCGGTCTATATGAAAAGCTATTTGAGGAAGGCTGTATCCGACAGGAAACCTTAAATAATATCCGCGAGAAAAAACGGAATCAGCTATTCTCTTTACATTGGGAATTGAAATCTTTACTCTATCTAGGCGTAATGTTATTGAGTACCGGTCTAGGTATTTTGATCTATAAAAATATAGATACCATCGGTCATCAGATTATTCTGGCCTTCATTGCTGCGATATGCATCGGTTGTTTCTACTATTGTTACCGTCGAAAAAAGCCCTTTAACAAAGAAAAGGTAAATTCTCCTGATTCCCTTTTCGACTACCTATTGCTATTAGCGTGTCTCAGTTTCCTTATTTTTGTTGGCTATCTGCAGTTTCAATACAGCGTATTTGGGACCAATTATGGTCTCGCCACTTTTATACCAATGTTGGTGCTATTTTATGTAGCATACGACTTTGACCACCTGGGGATCCTGTCTATGGCCATCACCAATTTAGGCGTTTGGCTGGGCATCTCTGTAAATCCTATGACGCTGGTATCTGACATTGCGGAAAGTAATGGTAGACCATTTATTTTAACCGGGCTATTTCTTGGCCTATTTTTGGTCCTTGTTGCTTTTCTTTCGGAACGTTTCCATATCAAAAAGCATTTTCATTTTACTTATCTTCATTTTGGTACACACGTGACCTTCATTGCCCTTTTATTCGGGTATTTCTATGATTTCGAGCAGGAAATTTCTATCCTATGGATCATTTTACTCCTTGCCTTTACCTGGTACATTTATAACAATGCTATCCGACATAAATCTTTCTATTTTTTGCTTTTATGCACGATTTATTCGTACATCGCCATCTCCGCATTGGTCATTCACTTCCTGGTAAAAGGGAACGATCTCGGTGCAATTTACCTTGGCTTCTTTTATTTCATTGTTTCAGCCATCGGATTTATAAAAGTGTTAATTCACCTAAATAAAAAAGTAAAATCGTTATGATCATCTACAATAAAGAGTGGCTTAATAGCCTTAGCATTCAGGATGAAGCCACGATTGCATTTGCACAGGGAAATATTGATACCGAGGAACATAATAATATAAAGGAAAAGTATCCAGTTGGCTTTTACAGTCCCAATATCTTTATGAGAGCAGGGATATTTTTGCTAACACTGATTATCCTTAGTTTTAGCATCGGGCTTTTAAGTTTAGTGCTATCCGATTTTAAGATCATCGATTCTTTCTATTATCTTCTTTTCCTTGGTGTGGTAACTTATGTTGCTTTAGAGTTTATGGTAATTGAAAAACGTCATTACCAGTCGGGCGCAGATGATGCATTGATGTGGGTGTCAGGCGGACTACTACTCTTCTCCTTCATCTTTATGATGGATAATATTTTTCTTTCAAAAAATTCCGGACAAGCGGAACTTTTTATCTCTGGTTTTATCTTTTTGCTTTCTGCCTATTTTATGGCCCGATTTGCAGATACTCTAATCGCCATCACCTGCATACTTTCATTGGCCGCATTCGTTTTTTATGGATGGCTGGAGATCGGATTTTATGCCCTTCAAACATTGCCATTTCTAATGATGATACTCTCCGGGGCAATATATTATGTAGCCAACCTGCTGCAACAACGTCAACAATACCCTTTCTACAAGAACTGCATCAGTGCCGTTAAAATGATTAGTCTGCTACTCTTGTATTTATCCGGAAACTACTTTGTTGTTCGCGAACTTGGGAGCAATCTGAGCGATGATGCATTAAAAGAAGGCCAATCTATTCCTTTTGCCTGGTTCTTTTGGTCATGGACTTTTATCATCCCATTGTTATATATTGGCTTCGGACTGAAGAAAAAAGATACGGTTTTACTCCGCGGAGGATTTATATTGGTAGCCATTGCTGCTTTTACCTTTAGAAATTATTATCATATTCTGCCAACTGAACTGGTACTTGTACTGGCAGGTATCGCTTTAATTGGGATTGCCTGGTTTACAATGAAGTATCTAAAAAGCCCTAGAAACGGCTTTACAGCTGCAGAAATAGCGGATGGGCATATCTTAGATAAGATTCAAGTCGAATCGCTTATTGTTGGGGAAACCCTTTCCAGTCAGCCGGTTGGTGCAGACGCTCACCGTATGGGCGGTGGAAATTTTGGCGGCGGAGGCTCCAGCGGTAGTTTCTAACGCCTATCGCTTTTCGTTAATCTTACGTACCTTTGCCCCTTTATGGAATACAACGTTCATACTTTGCCAAATGGCATCCGCTTACTTCATGTACCTTCTGCATCGGCAATATCTCATGCTTGCATCATCATAAACAGTGGTTCTAGGGATGAGGCGGAAGAAAAATCTGGCCTTGCCCATTTTATTGAGCACCTGGTATTTAAGCGCACAGAAAAGCGTAACACGAATCAGATCCTGAACAGGCTGGAAAGTGTGGGTGCCGACTTAAATGCGTATACGACCAAAGAATATACCTGTATTCATGCTTCCTTTCTTAATCCTTACCTAGATAGGACTCTGGAGCTATTTAATGATATTGTTTTTCATTCTACCTTCCCGGATGATGAGATGGAAAAAGAAAAGAGTGTCATCCTTGACGAGATTTCATCTTACCTCGATCAGCCCGAGGAAGCAATATGTGATGATTTTGAAGATCAGCTTTGGGCGGGACATCCACTGGGAAGAAATATACTGGGGACTACCGAAAGCGTAACTAAGCTGGATAAAAAAGATATTCTACAGTTCATTAAAGACAACTATCACACAGACAAAATAGTCGTTGCTGTACTGGGAAACTACTCCTTAAACAAAGTTGTGAAGGTTGGATCAAAGCACTATTCAGATATCCCAGCCAACCTACATGTTTTATCTAGAATTGCTCCCGTAAAGAATCTTACAACGTCTCAATCCTTTCAAAAACCTATTCAACAGGCACATGCCATGATGGGTACACAAGCCTATTCCTTACACCATCCTTATAAAACAGGTCTTTTATTGCTAAACAACCTGATTGGTGGAACAGGAATGAGCTCTATTTTGAACTTACAAATCCGCGAAAAATACGGCATTGCCTATACCATTGAAACTGGATACAGCCCGCTTAGTGACACCGGTATTTTCACCTTGTATTTTGGTACAGATAAAGAGAAGGTAAGCAGGGCATGGTCGCTAATTCTTAAGGAATTTAAAAAGATCAAGGATCATCCTCTGACCGAACTTCAGCTCCAAAAGGCGAAAAATAAGTTTATTGGTCAAATAGCGCTGGGCGAAGAAAACAGGATCGGCCTGATTGTAGCAATGGCAAAAAGCTTGATTGATTATGACAAAATCGATGATCTTGAGACTGTATTTAAGAAGATTCAGGCGGTTAGCACCACTGATATGGCCAATATTGCCAATGAAATATTAGATGAAAGTAATCTTACATCGCTAACCTTTTATCCTTTAGGGTAATATTTGTACTTTTGTACCATGAAATTTCCCATTATAGCTTACGGAGATCCGGTTCTTAAAAAAGTGTGCGCACCAATTGACGAGAATTATCCGGATCTAAAACAATTAATCAGCAACATGTTCGAAACCATGTACCACGCGCATGGCGTTGGGCTGGCCGCTCCACAGGTGGGTTTGCCGATACGCTTATTCATCGTAGATACCGGGGCTGATGAGAATGATAAAAACAAGTTTAAAAAGGTTTTCATCAATGCCGAAATCATCGAAGAAACCGGTGAGCCATGGGCTTTTAATGAAGGTTGCTTAAGTATCCCTGACGTTAGGGAAGATGTAATGCGTAAGCCTAATGTCCGTATCAAATACTTCGATGAGAACTGGGTACAACACGAGGAAGAAGTTACTGGAATGCCTGCACGTGTGATCCAACACGAATACGACCACATTGAAGGAAAGCTATTTACAGACACTCTAAGTTTATTGCGTAAAAGAATGCTGAAAAGCAAATTGGATGCGATTTCTAAAGGAAATATAAAGGCTGACTATAAGATGCGTTTTCCAAATCAGAGCAAAAAGCGTTAATTGCTTTCGCTTCTAACCTTATCTCCTTTAAAGATAGATTGCATCAACTTACCCCATGCAAATGGGTTTAATAACGGATTGGTTTGAACCATGTTCTTGTTTAAAGCACGATCATGGTTTAACCGGTTGTTGATACTTTGAATTTCACCACCGTCTCTTGGAAGGGTCATCATTAATCCCCCAAGGCTCTCCGAAGAAAGATTTCGAGCCGCAATGGCATAATCATCATCAGCGATCTTCATGGACATAAAATCCCTTGTAAAGTCTTCTACAGTTGCCCATGGGTAAACTCTTACGGTTGGTAGATTTACAATTTCCGCCTTCATTTTAACCATGGCAGTGTACTTACTGTCATTAATTTGCGAAGGAATAGCCAATAGTAAGTCTTTATAACCAACTGCACTGTATAATATCGTGTCTCCTGGATGTGCTATAAAAGAGAAATAGCCTTTATAATTTGCGGCATAGCGTTGTTCCTTATTGGTTAAATTGGTAACCGTTACATAAGGAACAACAGTATTGCTATCCACATCGGTAATAATTCCGGCGAATTGAATCAATTGTTTCTCCTTAGTAATTTGCTGTGCAAATACAGAAGAAACAAAAAGAGACAACATGATGGTTAACAAATACTTCATATTACAAAAATAGCTGTTATAAATAAAACGGCTAGTTAAATTGTGTTAAATCATTTAAACCGACTCTGTCAGGTTTATTGCTTCAACTGCGGTAATTTGAGGAACAGCTTTCATAATTGCTTGCTCAATCCCTGCTTTCATGGTCATCACACTCATTTTGCACGATCCGCAGTTACCCAATAATTTCAATCTAACTACATTTTTCGCCGTAATCTCCTCGATAGCAACATCTCCACCATCAGCAATTAAATATGGGCGGATAGTTTCTAATGCTTCCTCTACTTTTTCTGTTAAATTCATTTTGGTATATTAAAATATAAAAATAGTAATTTTTTTCCTCATTTAGCATCATTATTCAGCAACCAGAGGAGAGGCTGCTACGGTTTGCGCATTATTAATAGCAATTTGTTGTGCAACCCGACCCGCAATTTCAGCAAAAGACACTGCTATTTTGTTGTCTTTGTCTAAAGCCACTGGCCTACCACTATCACCGCCAGCAGTAATGCTTTGTACAATCGGAATCTCTCCCAGAAATGGTACCGCAAACGATTTTGCCAATTCCTTACCACCGTCTTTTCCAAAAATATAATATTTATTGTCTGGCAGCTCTTCTGGCGTAAAATAAGCCATGTTTTCTATCACTCCCAATACAGGAATGTTAATGCTCGGCATTTTAAACATCGCCAATCCTTTACGTGTATCAGCCAAAGCCACCTGCTGAGGGGTCGTCACAATCACCGCTCCTGCAATAGGAAAGCTTTGCGTAATGGTAATGTGAATATCGCCTGTTCCCGGGGGTAGATCCACAATCAGGTAATCCAGCTCGCCCCAGTCGGCATCGTTAAATAGTTGCTTTACTGCATTAGATGCCATTGGTCCACGCCATGGTACTGGCTGATCTGGATCTGCAAAGAAGCCTAAAGAAAGGAGTTTTATACCATACTTCTCTATCGGCATGATTAAAGTTTTGCCATCTTCAGTTTCTCTTGCAGATGGTTTTGCACCTACAAGGTCAAACATAATCGGCACAGATGGTCCATAAATATCGGCATCTATAAGACCCACCTTCGCACCATCAGCCGCAAGGGTAATCGCCAGGTTACTGGCCACTGTAGATTTACCAACTCCACCTTTACCCGAAGAAACCAAAATAATATTTCGGATTGCTTTTAGCTGTGTGGTATCCATCGGCTTGGTTACTCTAGAAGTAATATTAATCTCTACCTCTGCTTCCTGACTCACGAAGTGCTTAACGGCATTTAAACATGCATTTTTAAGCATATCCTTCATGGGACAAGCAGGGGTGGTCAACTCTAAGGTGAAACTTACCTGTTTATCTACTATTTTTAGGTCTTTGATCATGTTCAGCGTAACCAAATCTTTCTTAAGATCTGGATCCTCAACATTTCTCAAAGCGGCTAGAACTTGTTCTGGGCTAATCATCATTATTCAAAATTAACAAAAGACGGCCACAATTAATTTTAAATGCCCCTTTTTATTGTAATTTTAACACGAAATAAACATTTGAGTTTAACGTTTAGCAATAAAATCTATTTCATAGCATGCATCTTCCAAAAATTAACATCCCTAAAAAGTACATAAAGACCGGAGCGTGGGTATTGGGGATTTTTCTTCTTTTGCTCATCATTGGGGGTGTTATTGCCTATACCAAAAGAGAGGCCCTTTTAACAAAAATGATGGCAAAGGCCATTACAAAGGCCGAAAATGATTATGGACTTGATGTTAAAATTGCTGAATATGGATTTAATGGACTGAGTACGGTTCATATGAAAAACATCTCGGTAGTCCCCAAAGACCGAGACACCCTGACCACCATAAACGACATGACCATTGGCGTTAAGCTTTTTCCATTGATTTTTGGTGACGTTAAACTATCCGAAATTAATTTAAACGTAGGCAAGCTAAATGTAGTTTTCAGAGACTCTTTAAGCAATCTGGACTTCATCCTGAAAAGAAAGAAGAAAGACAGCACAGAAAATAAAACGAAAACAGGTCTCGCCGATCTTGCTCATAACCTGCTAAATCAGGTTTTATATAAGATCCCTGACAATATGAAAATCACAGATTTTCTATTGAATGTAAACGACAACGATACCGCAAAGCTTAGTTTTTTGACGACGAAAGCCACGATTGACGATGGTGACTTAAACTCAACGATTTTAGTAAATGGCACTGAGTCTACCTGGCACATTAACGGAACGGTAAAACCCGGAAAGAAACAATTGGACATCATGTTGTTTGCAGACAATAAAAAGGTAGAATTGCCTTATCTGGATCGTAAGTTACGTGCTAAATTGAGCTTTGATACGGTAAGAACGGAAATGAAAAATGCCGAATTTAGTGGTGATGATTTCAAAATATCAGGCTCCTGGTCGATAAAAAACTTACTGATCAACCATCCTAAAATCGCAGCAAACGACATCGTCGTTTCAAATGCGAAGATTGATGCTGATATGCTTATTGGAAAGAATTTTGTTGCATTAGACAGCTCTTCAACCGTTTTTCTTCAAAAAGCAACTCTTCACCCCTATTTAAAATACACTTTATCGCCTAACAAAATTTATGAGGTAAAACTTCGTGCACCGGAACAGGATGCACAAGAAATTTTAACGGCTTTTCCGCAAGGGTTGTTTGAGTCTCTTGATGGAATGCAGGTAACTGGAAAGATCCGATATGACCTTGATTTTTACCTTGACAGTTCGCTTCCGGACAGTGTAAAATTCAATTCCTCGCTGACACCTACTAATTTTAAGATCCTTAAATGGGGAAAAACGGATCTTCAAAAGATAAATGGAGACTTTGTTTACACGCCATATGAGCGTGGGAAACCTATGCGTGATATTTTAATCGGCCCCGCTAACCCGAATTACACACCATTATCAGAGGTATCCAGCAACTTTAAAAATGCTATTCTGACCTCTGAAGACCCTTCTTTCTTTACCCATAAGGGCTTTGTACAGGAATCTATCCGTAAATCTATTGCGGTCAATTTTAAGGCAAAGAAATTTGTTAGGGGTGGAAGCACCATTTCCATGCAATTGGTGAAAAACGTCTTCTTGAGCAGACAAAAAACACTGTCCCGAAAAGCAGAAGAAATTCTTATTGTTTGGTTGATTGAAAACAACCGCCTGGTGAGCAAAAATCGGATGCTAGAGGTTTATTTTAACATCATAGAAATGGGCCAGAATATATATGGGATTGGAGAAGCCACCAGGTATTATTTTGGCAAAAAACCTTCTGATCTGAACATTGGAGAAGGAATTTTTCTCGCCAACATCGTACCAAGACCTAAAATAGCCTTATATAAATTTAAAGATGACGGCGGGCTTAAAGACTACCTCTATCCTTACTTTAAGTTTATTGGAAAGATTATGGCCGGAAGAGGCCTAACGGCAACAGATAGCAGCGGATACGGCTTTTACAATGTCCGCCTGCGCGAAGGATTGAGAAAGTACTTGCTTCCTGATTCTACAAAAATAGATACAAATGCATTTGACAATGATGATCCGCTGCCGGCTGTCGAAACTCATGATGCACCAAAAAGCTTATTTGATCGGATATTTGGCAAACAGAAAAAAGACACTACTGCTGTAAAAACAGACACGACCAAAACAAGAAAAGAATTGAGGCAGGAACGTCGCGAACAACGGAAAAAAGAAAAAGAACAGGAGAAGGCAAAACAGCTGTAAGTAATATGAACAATATTGAAATAGAGGATAGAACCTTTGAAATTCTTTTAGAGAACCACACCATCAGCAAACGGACCCGTTTAATCGGTATACAAATCAATGTTGACTACGAAAAAAGATGTCCCGTATTTATTGGTGTATTAAATGGTAGTTTTTTATTTATGGCCGATCTGCTGAAGGAGGTCGAGATTCCTTGTGAAATTGGCTTCATTAGAGTTTCCTCTTATGAAGGTGCCGAAAGCAGCGGAAGCATAAAAGAAGCATTTGGGCTACCAGACAACCTGCACAATCGAGACATCATCATTGTGGAAGATATTGTAGATAGCGGCCTTACACTCAATTACGTCATTAACGAGATCCAGAAGCAAGTCCCTGCATCAGTTAAAGTGTGCAGCCTTTTATTCAAACCTGCAGCCTTAAAAGTGCCAATAAAAGAGCTTGAATACGTAGGTTTTGAAATCGCAAATGAGTTTGTGGTGGGTTATGGTTTAGACTATGTCGGGCTTGGCCGAAACCTAAAAGATATCTACAGAGAGAAAACTGTTCTCTCTCCCTTACCTTAAATGTAATTTTTTTTTCACAATTTTGTGAAAACATACATCTTAATATCAATCTATATCAATGACCATACACAAAGAAGGTTACACCACCATTGCATTATCTGTCCTTTTCATATTTATTTTGAATGCTGTCGTTTCTTATAAATTTGATGACGTAACCTGGTTGAGGTGGCTAATCTACATTTTCTCGTTTTCTCTTTTCGTTATTGTTTTACAGTTTTTTAGAAACCCATCCCGCACATTTACTAGCGGAGAAAACCTGGTGATCTGCCCTGCAGACGGAAAAGTTGTTGTAATAGAAGAAACTGAAGAAGGCGAATATTTTAAAGACAAAAGATTACAGGTATCTATATTTATGTCGCCTGTAAACGTACACATCAACAGAAATCCTATCTCTGGTGTTGTTAAATTTTTCAAATACCACCCAGGCAAGTATTTAGCAGCATGGAATCCTAAATCGTCTACAGAAAACGAGAGGACTACAGTAGTTGTAGAGCATAAAAATGGTACACCTGTATTGTTCAGACAAATTGCAGGAGCGCTTGCGAGAAGAATCGTTTGGTATGTAAAAGAAGGTGATAAAGTTGAGCAGTCTAAAGAGTTTGGGTTTATCAAATTCGGCTCGAGGGTTGACATATTCCTACCTATTGGCACCAAAGTAAATCTGGAGTTAAATCAGGTTGTAAAAGGCGGAATTACTGTGCTAGCCGAGCTTGCATAAGCAACCATAAAAATTATCAATAACACAAAAGGCCCGGAAATGTTCCGGGCCTTTTTGTTTGTATCTAGTTACATTTTATTTAGGGGTATCTCCTATTGATCTTTGCGTAGGATAGGCGAAGTCAGAGCGGTACTGCTTAACGATCTCCATCAGCTTAAAGTTGACCTCTTCCTTAACTTTCAAGTATTTGCTGTGATCCATATTATTTACAAGATAAACCACTTGTATATGTAACGCGAAATCGCCAAAATTATCAAATGTAGCATAACCATCCTTCGTGTCGGGATGTGCCGTTAGAAAGTCTCCAATGGCCTTTATGATCAATTTAATATCGGCTGCATCTGTTTCATAAGTTATCCCAATAAAGAAATTTACTCTACGGTAGTTTCTCAAGGTTACATTTTCAAGCACACCGTCAATCATCGCCCTGTTAGGGATAACAATTGTTGTTTTATCAGGACTAATCAACCAGGTACTTCTAAAGCCGACCTTATCTATCGTTCCTTCGATACCATCTACTTTAACCACATCACCAACCGTGAAAGGTTTATCCAGAAATATAGTGAAGGATCCAATTAGGTTCTCCAGACTTTCTTTTGCAGCTAATGCGATCGCAATACCGCCAATTCCCAAACCGGTAATCAGGGTAAGAACATTGATCTCGAAAACAAAACCAAGCAGGACAAAGAAACCTAAAAAACAAATCAAGGTCTTGGTCAGCTCTTTTAAGAATGGCACCAATTGATCGTCCGTCCTATTATTGGTTATTGCCGCTCTATGCTTCAATACAAACGCGATAAAATCAATAATCCTTAAGATGATCCAGAAAATAGACAGGATGATCAGGAATAGAAATACCTTATCCAGGCAATCACCAATCGTAACTTCTATTTTTGTTTTAGATCTGTGCCACAATACCGTATCGAGCGGATGGGTTAAATGATTGACAGCAAGATAAATCGTACAAAAAGAAATAAATGACTCTATAGGTTTTAGCAGCAGCGCAGCAAAAGTATCTCCATTAACCTCTGCTGCAAACTTTTCAAATATTTTAAAAAGACCATGGCTAATTAACTTGGAAACCAATCTTTTAAACAGTAGTCCAAGTAAAATAATCCCCACAAAAAAACAGTATTGCTTAACTGTATTCCCCCAGAAAATCTGTTCAAAAAATTGATTGTCCATCATAATTATACCAATTGTTTTAATGCAATTTCAAATGCCGTTTTAGATAACTGTGTGCGCTCCGGCGACTCCTCATGGATCGCTTTCATTGCTTTATAAATCACTTGTGATGCGTCAGTAAAGATCGCATCATCGCTCATCTCTACGTTTCTTTGCATCAAATAAGCAAAAACTCTGGCCATACCACAGTTTGAAATAAAATCAGGAATTACAGCGCAGTTGTCATCAACATGCTCCATGATGCTTCCAAAGAAAATCTCTTTATCTGCAAAAGGAACGTTTGCACCACATGCAATTACTTCTAAGCCACCAGCGATCAACTGATCCACCTCATCTTGTTTCACGAGTCTTGATGCTGCCGCAGGAACAAAGATCTCTGCACCCACATTCCAGATTTGCTTACTGGCCTCTTCAAAAGAGATCAGATCAGGAGAAACCAATGTATTTCCAACTCTGTTATTAAACAAAGCTATGATCTCCTCTTTTGTAAAACCGTCCTTATTGATTAATCCACCAACACGGTCAATAATACCGACAATTTTTACACCATTTTGTGCCAGATAATATCCTGCCGCTGCCGCAACATTACCCCAGCCTTGAATTACCGCACTTTTACCTGCTAATTCTCCGCCCCAAATGCTATAAAAATGCGCAATCGATTCTGCTACACCGTAGCCAGTAATCATGTCTGCAACTTTGTATTTCCTTTTGATATCTGGCGTGTAGTTTAAATCTTCCAGCACTTTGGATACACCATAGCGCAATTGACCAATCTGATGAATACGCTCATTTTCTCTGGCCTGGTAATGTCCATTGATTACACCCTCTTGTGGGTGCCATAAGCCATAATTCTCCGTAATTGGAATTACTTCGTGGATCTCATCAATATTTAAGTCTCCACCAGTACCATAATAGCTCTTCAGCAAAGGCATTACGGCTTTATACCAGCGTTCTAATACTTCTTTCTTTCTTGGATCAGCAGGATCAAAGTTTATCCCTGATTTAGCGCCACCTATAGGCGGGCCTGATACGGTAAACTTTACCTCCATTGTTTTGGCTAAGGATTCAACCTCTCTTTTGTCTAATCCCTTACGCATCCTTGTACCACCACCGGCAGCACCACCACGAAGTGAATTAATGACCACCCAGCCCTCAGCTTCAGATTCTTTATCCTTCCATTCAAAAACAATCTCCGGTCGCTTCTCTTCGAATTTTTTTAACAGTTCTTTCATTATTATATTAAGTTAGTTGGCGCAAAGATATACAAACAAAAAAACCTCACCGATATGATCGGTGAGGTTAATATATTTTTTTTTAAAAGAGTTAGACTCTTTTAGATTTGATACGAGCTGCTTTACCAGTCAATTCGCGCAGATAGAATAATTTCGCTCTACGAACTTTACCGTGGCTATTCACTTCAATTTTAGCGATGTTAGGAGAGTTAATCGGGAATATACGTTCCACACCTACGCCATTAGACATTTTACGAACGGTAAACGTTTCGTTTGCGCCAACGCTATTACGTTGTAACACTACGCCTTGGTAAATTTGAATACGTTCTTTATTACCTTCGCGAATTTTATAGTGAACACTCACTGTATCTCCTGATTTGAATGCAGGAAACTCATTTTTTGCGATTACCTGCTCTTCAACAAATTTTACTAAATCCATGATTTTAAGCTATTAAGCCGACTTTTTGTTGTTTAAAATCGGACTGCAATATTAGGAATTTTATTTTAAAAATAAAAGCCTTTTTTGTTTTTTTCCACATTCTTTAACATTTCCACAAAAATAGCGCGCCACACAACCTGCTGATCATCACTATAAAATGGCGTTATTTTTTTATCAATCCGGCTTTATACTATCGTACGCGGCTATAAATTACAAAAACTCAATGATCGTTCCTTATAGCACAACTTCAGCAAATCAATTCTTAACAAAAAAATAAAATAACTAATTTTTCTTCTTTTTATAGATCAAGGATTTTAAGTCTGATCCTTTGATCACCGAATTTTCCAAACCTCCTCGCTTCATTTTAAAAAGAATCTCCATTTTCCTCACCATTGCATAAGGGATATCGGTCACTGCATCCACTTTAATATTGCGGTAATTATGAAAGGTATTTAATGAAATCTCCAATTCTTGAGGAATAATCTTTCTGGCTGCTGAATATTCAATAACGTTTAACCCATATAAATATTCATTAATCTTATACTTGTACATGTTTAATAAAAATAAGTTAGCGGATAGATAAAAATTACTTGCCTAAGCTCTCGCGTAGCATAAGCTCCTTTAATGGCTTACAACGTGTCTCTTTATTGATCAGCTCACCCATCCTCATTTCAAATAGCTTCTCGATCATTACAACCTTCTCATATGGAATATCCTGCCTGTCATTCGATAAAATATTCCGGTAATTGTGAAATGTGTTCAAAGAGATCCCTAAAACCCTGGGAAGAATCTTTATGGCCTCTCTATATTGAGGTACTGGTAACCGTAACAAAAAATCATTGATCTTGTATTTTCTTACTCTATTCATGGGGCGCATATTTAGTTAGTATTAAGTTGATTTGTATTTGCACGTTAAAAACAACGGCAAATACATAGTTTTTTAGCGTGAACTTACTCAAAAAATCACCAAAACTCCACAATAAAACAATTTATTTTTTGCACAATACAGAATTTATTACGCTCAAGCATAAAAAAGAGCACAACAAAGCCCTGCCGCATAAAAACACAGCAAAAGAAAATCTAAGAAATCACACTAATCTTCCAAAAGATCGGGCCTACGCGTTTGCGTACGGATCAGCGCCTGGTCATGTCGCCATTCATTGATCTTTGCCTCGTGCCCACTCAGCAGAACATCAGGAACCTTATGGCCTCTCCAGTCCGCAGGTCTCGTATAAACAGGCGCATCAAGCAACTCGCCCTGAAAACTATCAGACAATGCCGAAGTTTCATCATTTAAAACCCCTGGAATCAACCGTACAATAGCATCAACCAGCACCGCTGCCGGCAGTTCTCCTCCAGAAAGCACATAATCCCCAATCGATATCTCGCGGGTCACAAACAGGTCTCTGATACGCTGATCTATGCCCTTATAATGTCCGCATAAAATCATGATATTTCCCTTTCCAGAAAGCTCGTTCGCAATCGTCTGGTTAAACGTTACCCCATCAGGACTCATAAAGATAACCTCATCGTAATCACGTTCGGCTTTAAGCCCCTCAATGCAGCGAGCAAAGGGCTCAATAGACATCACCATGCCACTACCACCACCGTAAGGATAATCGTCTACACTCTTTTGTTTATTAGTTGCATAATCTCTTAAATTATGAACCACAATCTCAGCAATGCCTTTTTTTTGTGCGCGCTGAAGAATAGAATGAGCAAAAGGACTGACCAATAAATCAGGTAAAACGGATATAATGTCGAAACGCATCTTGTAAAGTTAAATTAATTTGACAGATAAATATCCAATAAACCCTCTGGTAAATCCACCAATAAGGTTTCTTCCTCTTCATCAATTTCAACAATCATATCCTCATTTAAAGGGAACATAATCTCAGTTCCTTTATATAAAACTGTTGCTACAAACTGTTGTGGATATTCATTTACTTCAAGAATTTCTCCAAGCTCTCCCTGCGTCTCATCCGAAACGGTAAAGCCTTTAAGGTCAAAATAATGAAATTCCTCGTCAGAGCGATCCGGCATTTTAGACAATGGTAAATAGATTTTCTTCCTCACCAAAGCTTGAGCCTTATCTATATGATCGACATCGTCGAAATAGAAATTGCCCGTATTATTTGTTTGCAATTTACAGGATGACACAAAAAACGGAACCATTTTACCATTTATCTCTGCAAAAACCACATCCAGGTCTAACAATCCCGGCTCATCATATTCAAAAAACAATTGAACTTCACCCTTTAATCCCTTAGTCTTGGTAATATACCCTATGTAAAACGCTTCTTCTTGTGTCATATCTACTTAAAATAAAAATAGCGAAGAATTCATTTTCATGAAATTTCTTCGCTATCCATTAGCATAAAAAAATGATTATGCTTCTTCTTCTTTGCTTTCTTCAGCAGCAGGAGTTGCCTCTTCAGTAGCCGGAGCTTCTTCAGTAGCAACAGGAGCCTCATCAGCAGCAGCAGTTTCTTCAACAGCTACTTCTTCTTCAGCAACAACTTCTTCTACAACTGGTGCATTTTTAATTGCAAGAGCAGCAGCACGATCAGCATTTTTCTTGCTTTCAGCAGCTAAAGCAGCTTTTCTAACTTCATCCTTAGATTTAGTTAAGCCGTCTTTTTTGCCTTCAATACGTCCGTCTTTTGCAGCTAACCACTCAGCGAATTTAACTTCAGCTTGTTCAGCAGTTAATGCTCCTTTTTTAACACCACCTTCTAAGTGTTTTTTGTACAAAACACCTTTGTAAGAAAGGATAGCACGACAAGTATCCGTAGGTTCAGCACCTTTGTTTACCCAGTCTAAAGTTTTATCGAAATTAAGGTCGATAGTAGCAGGATTGGTGTTTGGGTTGTAAGAACCTAAACGCTCAATAAATTTACCATCTCTTGGTGAACGGGAATCCGCTACCACTACGTGGAAAAAAGGTTTCCCTTTTTTACCGAATCTTTGCAATCTGATTTTAGTTGCCATTTCTTCTTTTTGTTTATGTATTCAACATAGTTCCCGGAGCTTCGTGCTTGCGGGGATGCAAAAGTAAGTAAAATACTAATGATTAACAAGATGCAATAATTTTAAATTCAATTAACAGAACTATTCCGTGATTTAAAGATATTTGGGCAAAACAAAATCAAATGAGAATAGCCATTGACATGGATGAAGTGTTAGCTGATCCTTTAAGTAAATTCATCGAACTGTATAACCGAGACTATGATGTACCATTAGACCTCGTTCTTGAACCCGGCAACGAAATTTATCACCACGTTCCCGAACATGCCAACAACAAATGGTTCGACTACATCAATGAAAAGGGCTTTTTTAGAGATCTCCCTGTAATTGAAGGGAGTGTTGAGGCGGTCAGGAAACTACAAGAAAACCATGATGTTTACATTGTTTCTGCAGCTATGGAATTTAGAAATTCATTAGAAGACAAGCTGGATTGGCTGGCTGAGCACTTCCCTTTCATCAGCTGGAAAAATATCATTTTCTGTGGCGACAAAATTGTTAATGTCGATGTAATGATAGACGATCGCATTAAAAACTTCCAGGGTTTTAATGGCAGAAAGCTGTTGTTCTCCTCCCCACATAACCTATTGCTTACCGGTTACGAACGTGTTGATACCTGGCAACAGGTCCTAGATAAACTATTATAATAAAAAAGGGGTCGGTTAACCGACCCCTTTAAGTTACAATGACAATATCTCTACCAGCTTTAACCAGGCTGGACTCACTTCTTGTGCATCTATATGCTTTATCGCGTGATCAAAACGCGTAAATACCAGTTCCCTGTTTACTTGTCCAACCATCACTCCAGATTGGCCAGCCAAAACACCTTCGACTGCAGCAACACCAAAGCGGCTCGCCAAAACACGATCCATACAGCTTGGCTTTCCACCACGTTGAATATGTCCTAAGACAGAAATTCTGATGTCGTAGTTCGGGAACTTCTTCTTCAGAACCTCTCCTACGTTAAATGCTCCACCCACTTCATCCCCTTCGGCTACCACTACAATTTTAGACGCTTTATCCTTACGGCCACTTTCCAAACGTGTAATCAATCCTTCCACACCCATATTTGCTTCTGGGATAAGAATAGCCTCAGCACCTACGCCAATTCCACTTCTTAGCGCGATCAAGCCCGAATCCCTTCCCATCACCTCAACAATGAAAAGTCTATCGTGCGATTCAGCGGTATCCCTGATTTTATCTACAGCATTTACAACGGTATTGATCGCCGTATCGTAACCGATGGTAAAATCCGTTCCTTGTAAATCGTTATCTATTGTTCCAGGTAAGCCAACTACAGGAAAATCAAACTCACTTGTAAATAAGTTTGCCCCTGTAAATGTACCGTCTCCACCGATTACAATTAATGCATCTACATTATGCTTTAGCAACTGCGCATGGGCTTGCTCTCGCCCTTCCATGGTACGAAAAGCATCACTGCGTGCTGTTTTTAAAATTGTCCCTCCTCGTTGAATAATATTCGCTACAGATTTTCTGTTCATCTCGATAAAATCTCCATGAACCAACCCTTCGTATCCCCTTAAAATTCCTGTAACCTGTAAATCATAATAAATTGCCGCTCTAACAACTGCCCTAATGGCAGCATTCATTCCAGGGGCATCGCCACCTGAAGTTAATACTCCAATATTTTTTATTTTATTCATTTAGTTTCTATGCCGATTAAACAATGGTACTACAAGGCTGTGAAAATAGCTATAATCTTTAAATGTTGTTTAAAAATTCTACTTCTTTAAAATTATACTGCTTTTCAACACCCTCCGACAGAATCACCAGCAAACCAGTATCGGTTACTGTTGTGATCATTCCCTCAAAGGTCGCCCCGTCTTGTCGAAATAGCGACTTTTGGTTAAATTTGTACAAACCATTAAGGTAGTTTTCCTGCAAATTATTAAGATTTCCAGATTTTAATTTCAGGTATTGCCGCTCTATATGGCTAGATATTTGCCCCAGGAGCTCAATTAAATTAACATCCCGTTGTAAAATTTTTCCCATCGAAGTTGCCCTGTTTAACAGCGCTGAATCAAAATCCAACTGATTTACATTGATTCCAACTCCAATAATACTTGCCTTATATTTTGTTCCAGACAGGATATTTTCTATTAAAATACCACCTAATTTCTGATCATTATAATACAAATCATTTGGCCATTTTATTTTAAGAAAATCCCCCAGATAAGCTGAGAGCGCATCTCTAATACCTACGCTTACAGCCATATTCAGCAGAAACTGCTTGCTTATCGGCAAAAAAGAAGGACTTAAATAAAGACTAAAAGTAAGATTCAATCCGGGTTCCGCATACCAGGTGTTGTTCTGTTGCCCCCGCCCCGCAAACTGCTTATCTGCCATAATAACAGTTCCTTCGGGTAATGGCTCGGAATTTGAGACCATAGCCTTTAAAAAGTTATTAGTAGAATCGACTTCGGGTAATCTAATCAAATTTTGACCAACAAATAATGTTGGAAAAGTGTTATTTTGCAAGTGTTGATTGTATATTTGTTATATCAAAATTAAAATATTTTAATGATAAAAAAGAAAATTGGAAACCTTTCTACATACCTCTCAGAGATAGCTGTACACGGCATCCAGGAAAAAAAAGGACACGACATAGTAAGGTTAGACTTAAGAGAATTGAACAGCTCTGTTTCTGATTACTTTATCATCTGCAACGCAGATTCTGCTACCCAGGTAAAAGCAATTGCCGATAGCGTAGAAGAAGAAATCTACAAAAACACGCAAACTAATCCATGGAGAAAAGAAGGTATGGATCATGCCGACTGGATCATTCTTGATTATTTTGACGTTGTAGTTCACATTTTTAAAACTGAAAAGCGCGAATTTTATGGAATCGAAGACCTTTGGGGAGATGCCCAGTCTACATCCTATCAAAGCGCATAATCATTCACCCCACTTTTGATTTAACGATGAAAGAGAATCCGAATACGAAACCCAAGTTGATAAAGAGAGTCCCGAATATTCCAAAAAAACCCCAAAAAGGTTCAAAATTTAACATCTTTTGGGTATACGCTGCTATTATTTTAGGTCTGATTTTATTACAGTTCCTATTTAGTGGTGATACTGCAAAAACCATCCCTTACCGCACATTCGAAGCTCAAATGCTTGCACCTGGTGATGTAGATAAATTGATTGCCTATAAGCATGAAGATCTAGTTAAAGTTGAAGTATTCATTAAAAAGGACAAGTTAAAAGAAGCTAAATACAAGCCGTACATAGGTAAAAATAGTTTTGGCAATGCAGAGGGTCCTCTTGTTTACTTCAATGCCGGTTCTTTTGACCAGCTAAGTAAAGATCTGAAAGAATCTCAGAAAGATGTCGCTCCTGAGCAACAGATACAGCCCGATATACAAACCAGACAGAGTTCTTTTAACTCTTGGTTCTTAACTATCATCTTACCTGTTTTGTTATTTATCGGCTTCTGGATATTTATCATGCGCCGTATGGGCGGTGGTGCTGGTGGTGGAGGTGGACAGATCTTCAATATCGGAAAATCAAAAGCCACACTGTTTGATAAAGAAAGTCAGGTAAACGTTACGTTTAACGACGTAGCGGGCCTTGAAGAAGCCAAGCAAGAGGTAATGGAGATCGTCGATTTCCTTAAAAACCCTAAAAAATACACCAATTTAGGTGGTAAAATCCCTAAAGGAGCCCTATTAGTAGGTTCTCCTGGTACAGGTAAAACATTGTTAGCCAAAGCTGTTGCAGGCGAAGCGCAAGTGCCGTTCTTCTCCCTTTCGGGCTCAGACTTCGTAGAGATGTTTGTTGGAGTTGGCGCCTCACGTGTTCGTGATTTGTTTAAGCAAGCTAAAGATAAAGCACCTTGTATCATCTTTATTGATGAGGTAGATGCAATCGGACGTGCGCGTGGCAAAAACAGCATGATGGGTGGTAATGATGAGCGTGAGAATACATTAAACCAATTATTGGTTGAAATGGATGGTTTTGGTACAGACTCTGGAATTATTATTCTTGCTGCAACCAACCGTCCTGACGTATTAGACTCGGCTTTATTGAGACCAGGACGTTTTGACAGACAAATATCTATTGATAAACCTGATTTAGTTGGCCGTGAGCAGATCTTTAAAGTTCACCTTAAGCCTATTAAAACCGCTGAAGTTGTAGACGCGAAAAAGCTTTCTGCACAAACCCCGGGATTTGCAGGTGCAGAAATTGCCAACGTTTGTAATGAGGCCGCATTAATCGCTGCACGTCGTAACAAAGACTTTGTTGACATGCAAGATTTCCAGGATGCTATTGACCGTGTGATTGGTGGTTTAGAGAAGAAAAACAAAATCATCTCTCCTGAAGAGAAACGAATTGTTGCTTATCATGAGGCTGGACACGCTATCGCAGGCTGGTTCCTTGAACACGCTGATCCATTGGTAAAAGTATCTATCGTTCCACGTGGCGTTGCTGCATTAGGTTATGCACAATACCTTCCTAAAGAACAGTTCTTGTACACTACGGAGCAACTAACTGACGGAATGTGTATGACTATGGGCGGACGTGTTGCAGAAGATATCGTTTTTGGTAAGATCTCAACTGGTGCGCAAAACGATTTAGAGCGTATTACCAAACTGTCTTACGCCATGGTAACAATCTACGGAATGAACAGTACCATTGGTAACATCTCCTTCCACGATCCTCAAAACGAGTACAACTTTAACAAGCCATATTCTGAAAAAACTTCAGAAATGATTGATCATGAGGTTCGTTTATTGATTGCCGATGTATATACCAGAACAAAGGCATTACTGACTGATAAAAGAGACGGTTTAGAAAAACTAGCTCAAAAATTAATTGAAAAAGAGATCCTTTTCCAAGCTGATTTAGAAGAAATCTTAGGCAAACGTCCTTTTGACAACCGTACCACTTACGATGAATTTGTAAACGGTACAGGTGATCAGAAACCTGCTGCTAAAGGTTTATTGCATGATGGTGTTGGCGATAATGCAACACCGATCGCGCCAACTAATACAGAGTCTTAATCACAATATTTATGGGGCTGCCGTTTCTTTAATGGGACGGCAGCAAATCCATTTTTTATGCAAGAAAACATTTCTTCAAAAGAGCTCATGCTAAAAAAGATAAGAAAGGCCCTTCTGGAAAGAAGAGACAACCCTTATCCAAATTTAGAGGACACCCCTCTTTATACAGAGCAGGAAGACCACAGAGAATATCCTGAAATTTTATTTGCAGAGCAACTTACCGCTGTTTCCGGCAATTTCATTTACTGTGAAAATGGAATAGAATTTATTGAAAATATCCTTCAGCTGGCAGAGAAATTTAACTGGAGAAAAATATACTGCTGGGAGCCGGAATTACAAGACCTACTGGCTACCTATGAATTCCCCTTCTATCAGACCGATAAAGACTTTGAAATGGCTGAGGTAGGCATAACACTATGCGAAGCCTTAATTGCCCGTAACGGCTCTGTAATGGTCTCTAATCAAAACGCTGCCGGTCGTAGACTGAGCATATTTCCTCACCACCATATTGTAATTGCGCGCAGCGGGCAAATGGTTATGGATTTAAAAGATGCATTTAAAATAATCAAGGATAAATACGGAAGTCAAATTCCATCAATGATTAGCACCATCACCGGACCTAGCAGAACAGCCGATATTGAGAAAACTTTAGTGCTCGGCGCTCATGGACCAAAAGAATTATTCGTATTTTTAGTCGACGATTTTTCTTAATCTAAATTATTTACTCTAATTTTATACTGTACACCAAAACAGTATACGGTTCAAAATGGGCATTAAAACAAACTTACACTCAGTTATTACGGGTACCGGAAGCTATATTCCACAAAATATTATCTCAGGAAATGCCTTTTTAAACGCTACTTTCTACGACAATGGCGTTAAACTTGAGAAAGAAAACAGTGAAATAATCAGCAAATTTTCAGAAATTACAGAAATTAATGAGCGCCGTTACATTGATGACAATCAAGTGAGCAGCAACATTGCAACAATTGCAGCTCAAAGGGCAATTGACGACGCCAAAATAGATAAAGAAAGCCTTGACCACATCATATTTTGCCACAATTTTGGCGATGTAAAAATTGGCAGTAACCGCATGGATATTCTTCCATCTCTTGCGGCTAAAATCAAACAAGCATTAGAGATAGAAAATCCTGACTGTGTAGCCTACGACCTTATTTTTGGTTGTCCAGGTTGGGTACAAGGAGCGATACAAGCCAATTACCTCATCCAAAGCGGTGATGCCAAACGCGTAATGGTAATTGGTGCGGAAACGCTGTCCAGAATCATTGATGCGCATGATCGCGACAGCATGATTTTTGCTGATGGTGCCGCTGCAGTCATTTTCGAAGCTCAGGAGAGCGACGAGCCCCTTGGCATTATTGCCCATAAAACACAAACCCATGCCCTTACGCATGGCTCGTTGCTGGTTATGGGAAAAAGCAACAATCCAGATGAAAAAAGCGACAATGCTTACCTAAAAATGAACGGCCGTAAGCTATACGAGTTTGCGGTTATAAACGTGCCTCAGGTCGTAAAAATGGCTATAGATAAAGCAGGAATAAGCATCCAGGACATCAAGACCGTTTTTATTCACCAGGCCAACGGGAAAATGGATACCGCCATTATGAAACGCGTGTTTAAGTTGTATGATTTAGATACAGTTCCAGAAAACCTGGTTCCAATGACCATTTCCTGGCTTGGAAACAGCTCGGTAGCCACCATACCTACCTTACTTGATCTGGTACGAAAAGGCTTGGTTGAGGGATATAAAGTTAATAAAGGCGAGTATGCCCTATTCACTTCTGTAGGCGCAGGCATGCATATTAACGCTTTCGTTTACCGCTTCTAGACGACCCTCCCGCTCGCGTATCTTTTACGACAATAAAAAATTTAAACATAAAAAAAGGTCAGATGAAACATCTGACCTTTTTTTATACGTTATCGCTTTTTAAACTGGCGCTACTTCTTGAGTAAGCGCTTCATCTACTAAAATTCTTCCGCAATGCTCGCAAACAATAATTTTCTTACGTTGACGAATATCCAACTGACGTTGAGGTGGAATCTGGTTGAAACATCCTGAACATGAATCACGGTCAATCGTTACTACCGCTAAGCCATTATTAGCATTTCCTCTTAATCTGTTATAAGCAATCAAAAGACGCTCATCGATTAAAGTTTCAGCTTTTTCGGCTTTCTTAACCAATCCTTGCTCATCTTTTTCCGTTTCAGCAGTAATCGTTTCCAACTCTCCTTTTTTAATCTCAAGATCTTTTTTTCTTGATTCTAAATCAGCAAGCGCTTTATCATAAATCTCAGTTTTTTGATTTATATCGAATCCGAATTCTCTGATCTTCTTCTCACAAACCTGAATCTCAAGCGTTTGTATTTCAACCTCTTTTGTCAAGGCATCATACTCACGGTTGTTTTTAACATCCTTTAATTGAGTTTCATATTTTTTGATCAGGTTTTGAGCATCCTTGATCATATTTTTACGCGTTACAATGGCATCTTCAGTATCATCCAATTCGCCTTTGAATTTTTGTATACGTGTTTCCAGACCTGCAACGTCATCTTCTAAATCGGCAACTTCCATTGGTAATTCACCACGGATCTGACGTATTTTATCAATTTGAGTATGCAGGGTTTGTAATTCGTATAAAGCTTTTAGCTTTTGCTCTACAGTTTGTTCCATTAAATGAAATAATTTATGGGGTTTGTGTTATGCTCCGTTAAACGGATTGCAAAGTTAGGAAATTTTTCTTGAATAATATCTATCAACAAATCAGATGTAAATTGTTCACTTTCAAAGTGTCCGATATCAGCGATTACTATTTTTTCATCTGCATCAAAAAACTCGTGGTATTTAAAATCTGCCGTCACAAAAGCATCCGCTCCTGCGGCAATGGCTTCTTTCAGCAAAAAGCTTCCAGAACCACCACAAACAGCCACTTTTCTGATCTTTTTAGGTAACAAACGGGTATGTCTAATCACCGTTGCGTCCATATTGTGTTTTACCAGTCTCAAAAATTCCGCTCCCTCCAGCGCCTCTTCCAGCCAACCGATCATCCCGGCACCAACTGTTCCCAGTTTATTATCCAGCGAATAAATATCGTAAGCTACCTCTTCATAAGGATGATTTTCTAATAGTGCCAGCAATACTTTTCGTTCATCCTGAACCTTAAAAATAGTCTCCAGCCTAATCTCTCGCTCCTGATGTAATACTCCAGGTTCACCCACAAAAGGATTCGTATCCTCATCTCCTTTAAAAGTCCCGTACCCTTCCGTATTAAAGCTGCATTCGCTATAATTAGAAATCTCGCCTGCGCCTGCAGCAAATAGTGCTTCTCTAACCTCGTCCGCGTGTGTAACCGGACAAAAAGTAACCAATTTCTTTAAAAGGGATCCTTTAGGACTGAGTATTTTAGTGTTTTTTAAACCTAGTCTATTGCAAATTACTCCATTTACCCCATGCTGTACATGATCCAGATTGGTATGTATTGCATACAAAGCAATGTTGTTCCTAATGGCTTTCAGCACTACACGTTCCACATAAGTTTTACCTGTAATCTTTTTCATGCCCTTAAAAACGATCGGATGGTGGGTAATAATCAGGTTGCAATTGTGCAAAATTGCCTCATCTACCACACTTTCAATACAATCTAAAGCAACCAGAGCGCCCCGGATCTCCTCATTCGGATCACCAACTATCAAGCCCGAATTGTCATAATCCTCCTGGTAATTTAAAGGCGCAAATGCCTCCAGATGCTTTATTAAAACCGACAATCTCATATTCATTAAATATACGATAGATTTTAATTATTGAATATTCCCCATTTTTACCATTTGCAGGCTTTCGAAAACCATCCGTTGGTTATACTCGTAGGCAAGATTCTTATGGTTAACCAGGTCAATGATCGTACCAATAAAGCACAAACCGATCGTAAAAAAGTACAATACCCCCATACCGATCTGGTTTACCAAAAAACGAGGTAATCCTGGTACAAAAAATCCAAGGATACAATACAAAATCATATCATCAGGATTTCTTCTTTTACTCCCGTAAATCATTAAAAACCCTCTTAACTGTTGTTCGCTAAATCCGGTAGTTGCACTTTGCAAATACGAATATTCCTGCGGCGTAATGCCCGGCAGCGACATAAATGGTGAATCAAACATATCTTTCTTCCTTATATTTTAAGTTCAATACTTTCTTATTTTTCAAATTCAATCTAATCAAAGTCACGATCCTGCTGCACAAAATCAGCAATGCAGGCAATCCAAACCAATGTTGCTTAAAGCTTTCCTCAAAATTGCCCTGCAACAAATGCGCTATAGACCTTCCTATCCCACATCCAGGACACCAGTCGAAGCCCATATTCGCCAAAGGACACAATGTGAAATGAGGTCCCGTACCGTGGTCATGTATATCAGCCGTAGCCAACAATAGCAAAGCTGTTATCCAAAAGATCAATTCAAAAGGTAAACGTTTTACTATTTTCATCTTACAAAAACATCAATTTGTTAAAGATATACACTTCCCCTTAAAACAAGCCTTAAAACAATCGGATGTGTATAAATTATCCCAGCCTCCAGATTCCCAACACCTCCATTTCTCTCCTTCTTTTCGACCTTTCTAGCTTTAGATCAATCGGTTGAAATTTTGTTACATTTAAAGCCCGCCATAAACATTACATTTGTGATGTGAACATTCGCGACCTGATCAACAGATACAAAACAGATGAGCGTATTGTAGCATTGGCAAAGGCCCTTAACGCGGGCAAAGGCACCAAACTTCAGCTTAAAGGCTTGGTGGGTTCTGCCGATGCAACAATTGCAGTGGCTACTTATTTTTTATTACATAAGCCCCAATTATTTATACTTCCAGACCGGGAAGAAGCCTCGTATTTCCTTGCGGATTTGGAAAGCATACTCGATATAGAGGTATTACTTTTCCCCTCTTCTTTCCGCAAAGCATTCGATTTTACCCAGGTTGATACGGCCAATGTATTGGCCCGCGCAGAAATTTTAAATGAGTTAAATCATCACTCAGAATACGGAAAGATTGTCGTTTCTTATCCCGAAGCCATCGCCGAAAAGGTAATTGACCGCGCAGTACTCGAAAAAAATACGCTCGAAATTAGCTTAAATGCCAAATTGGGTATTGATTTCATCAACGAGTTTCTATTCGATTATGATTTTAATAGAACGGATTTTGTATACGAACCGGGACAGTTTTCTATCCGAGGTGGTATTGTAGATATCTTCTCCTTTTCCCATGATCTCCCTTACCGTATAGAGTTCTTTGGTGATATTGTAGAAAGCATCCGTACATTTGAAATAGAAAGTCAGCTTTCTGTTGAGGACGTAAAAACGCTCACGATCATCCCTAATGTGCAGTCTAAATACCTCACAGAAAACAACATCAGCATACTGGATTATATAGAAAAAGATACCCAGTTATGGTTTAAGGATGTCGAGTTCACTTTAGATGTCGTTAAAAGCGGGCATAAAAAAGCCGTTGAACTTTGGAAAGCGCTTCCTGCAAAAGAAAAGCAGGAAAATGCGGACTGGATAGATCCCAAATTCTCTTTTACAGATGAGAAAATGATGGCAGATATGTTCCAGGATTTCGCCTTGATTGAATTTGGTAAGCAGTTTTTCTATAAAACCGAGCATGTTTTTCAATTCGAAACCAAACCACAACCTTCCTTTAACAAAGATTTCAATTTACTGATTCATAACCTTAAAGAGAACGAAAAGCAAGGCCTGCATAACTTTATATTTAGCTCATCGATCAAACAAACAGAGCGGCTATACGCCATATTGGACGATATTGATAAAACAGCCAAATTTACTCCGATAAACATACCGCTTAGAGAAGGCTTTATTGATGGCCAGCAAAAGCTTGCTTTTTATACAGACCACCAAATATTCGATCGTTTTTACAAATACAAGCTTAAAAGAGGCTATCAGCGTAGTCAGGCTATTACCCTAAAAGAGCTGAGAGACCTTAAGCCTGGCGATTTTGTAACCCATATAGACCACGGTATAGGCAAATATGCCGGTCTGGAAAAGGTAGAAGTAAACGGTAAAACTCAGGAAATGATCCGGCTTGTTTATGCTGATAATGACCTGTTGTATGTAAATATCAACTCCTTAAACCGCATTGCAAAATACAGCGGCAAGGATGGCACAGCGCCAAAAATGAATAAACTAGGCACAGAAGCCTGGGATAAGCTTAAAAAGAACACTAAAAAAAAAGTTAAAGACATTGCCCGCGATCTGATTAAGCTATATGCACTAAGAAAATCGCAGGTAGGAACCGCCTTTAGTCCGGATGGATACCTCGAAACCGAGCTGGAAGCTTCATTTATTTATGAAGATACCCCAGATCAGGAAAAAGCAACCAGCGATGTAAAAAAGGATATGGAAGCTCCACATCCTATGGATAGGCTAGTGTGTGGTGATGTAGGCTTTGGCAAAACAGAAATTGCTATCAGAGCTGCCTTTAAAGCCGTTGCAAATGGCAAACAGGCCGCAGTGTTAGTGCCAACTACTATTTTGGCCCTACAACACTTTAAAACCTTTTCAGCACGTTTAAAAGATTTCCCTTGTACAGTCGATTATATCAACCGTTTTAAAACCAACAAACAAATTAAAGAAACCCTGGCTAAACTTGCCGAAGGGAAGGTTGATATTGTAATCGGCACGCACCGTTTACTGAGCAAAGATGTAAAGTTCAAAGATCTGGGCATCATGATTATTGATGAGGAGCAGAAGTTTGGTGTTACTTCCAAAGAAAAACTAAGAGCTTTACGGGTAAATGTAGATACGCTAACCCTTACTGCAACGCCAATACCACGTACTTTACACTTCTCGTTAATGGGTGCACGCGATTTGTCCATCATGAGCACACCACCACCGAACAGGCAGGCTGTAAATACTGAACTGCATGTTTTTAATGATAAACTGATCCAGGAATCTATAAAATTTGAATTAGACAGGGGTGGGCAGGTATTCTTTATCCATAACCGTGTTAACGATCTGCCACAATTAGGCGGATTAATTAAAACCCTGGTGCCAAAAGCACGTATCGGTATTGCGCACGGTCAGTTAGACGGTGATCAGCTAGAAGATGTAATGCTTGATTTCATCAATGGAGAAAAGGATGTATTAGTAGCCACAACCATTATTGAGGCCGGTTTGGACATTCCAAATGCCAATACCATCATCATCAACCACGCCCATATGTTTGGTCTAAGCGATTTGCATCAAATGCGGGGCAGGGTCGGCCGATCTAACAAAAAAGCCTTCTGTTATTTGTTAAGTCCACCATTGTCAACCCTTACTTCCGAAGCGCGCAAACGCCTTAGCGCCATTGAAGAGTTTTCAGACCTTGGGAGCGGTTTTAATATTGCAATGAGGGATTTAGATATCCGAGGTAGTGGAAACCTCTTAGGGGCAGAGCAAAGTGGCTTTATTGCCGAAATAGGTTTCGAAATGTACCACAAAATTTTGGATGAAGCCATTCAGGAGCTAAAATCCGATGAGTTTAAAGATCTCTTTAAAGATGAACCTTTACGCCCATTTGTGAATTATACCCAGGTGGACACCGATCTCGAGCTTTATATTCCTGATGATTATGTAACCAATATCACCGAGAGATATAACCTGTATACAGAGCTTTCTAAGATCGAAAACGAAACTCAGTTAAAAGCCTTTGAACTTTCCTTAAAAGATCGTTTTGGCCCCGTTCCTGAGCCCGTAAATACCATGTTAAGTGTATTAAGGTTACAGTGGGTAGCCAAAAAACTCGCTTTTGAAAAGCTAAGCTTTAAAAAGGGAGTTTTACGCGGTTATTTCATTACCGACAAACAATCGGCATTTTTTGATTCCATAATGTTCAATAAAATATTGCATTTTGCACAAATCCACCCGCGTTTATGCAACCTTAAAGAGGTTAAAGATTCGTTGCGCATTGCCTTTGACAATCTGAAAACCGTTGATGAAGCCGTTGAAATGCTTCAAATGGTAGTCAACTAAATCCATTAAAATGAACCCACAGTTATTACAAGACCTGGTTACGATGCAAATGCCTTTCGGCAAATATAAAGGTCGAATTATATGTGATTTGCCCGAATCCTACCTGGTCTGGTTTCATCAGGAAGGATTTCCACCAGGTAAACTTGGCGAAATGATTGCCACACTTTATGAAATCAAATTAAATGGACTGGAATACTTATTAGAACCCTTAAAGAAAAAGAAGTACTAATTAAGGATCAAATACAGATAGGTATAAACTACAGGAGCAGCAATCAAAAGTCCGTCAAAACGATCTAAAAAGCCTCCATGACCTGGTAATATGTTTCCTGAGTCTTTTACATTAAGGCTTCGTTTAAGCATGGATTCTACCAGATCTCCTAATGTCCCAAAGCCAACGATCAAAACGGCCATTCCACCAAATACCAATGGATTGATTTCCGTAAAGAATAAAGAGATCACGTAAGAAACTACCACACTGGTAAATACACCTCCTAAAAAGCCTTCCCATGATTTTTTAGGTGAATGACGTTCAAATAACCGTGTTTTACCAAACTTAACACCAAAAAGATACTGACCGGTATCACTGGCCCAAAGCATCAATAAAAAGGAGAGGGGTAAGTGAAAATTATATTCAGCCTGATTTTGTATAAACCCTAAGGAATAAAAAAAGCAAAAAGGCACTGTAACGTAAACAAAGCCTACAAATGTGTACGAAATATTAGAAAAAGGTATCTTTTCCTTTTTATACAATTCGCTGATAAACACAGAGAAAATCAACGGCACAATAAGCAACATAAACTTAGTTTCGAATTGTAACAGGTGATAGCCCGCAGTCATTAGAAATATCAATGCTGCAGCAAACAATGCAATGTTTCTATGCGGTCTGATACCTGCAGTTTTAATCATATTAAAGAATTCCAGCAAGGCAGCCAGACTCAAAATCAGATAGAAAAAAGTAAAAGTATAGCCCCCTAAAAAGATGGAGCCCAGCATCACTATAGTAAAGAAAAAAGCAGTTATTGCCCTCGTTTTCATTCTGTTTTATTTTTAAAGTATCGGAATAGTAAAAAAGTTAATATTGCACTAATCACATAGCCATACCAGGCTATATCCATTGTTTTATCAGCTTCGGACAAAGGTATATTGTTTTTTTGCATATACCATGCAGCACACACCGCATATGCATTATTTATAAAATGACCAATTATCGCATACCACAAACTACCACTCCAAAAATAAAGATATCCAAAGGCCGCGCCTAGGAGCAATCGCGGTAAAAACCCATAAAACTGCATATGGATCGCACTGAATATAAAGGCAGTAAACCAAATGGCAACATGCGGATTGTTATACAGACGACTTAACGAACGCTGTAGTCCTCCTCTAAATAAAAGTTCCTCCGCAATAGCAGGCAACAATGCAATCATACCGATGTTAAGGAAAAACATACCAATATTATCCATTTTTAAGAGTGTTTTGGTTGTTTCCATCCCTTGATCCTCTGCTTCCTTCATCCATTTTTCTATCCCTTTAAAAGCTTCTGGTAATACCATTTTCTGGTTAATTTGAGTTACCCATTCCAAAACGGGCATCGCACAAATCATGATCAACAAAACGATAAAAAGCAATTCGCCCTTTGGTCTTTTAAAACCATAAAATACATCCAGCTTTTTTCCCTCTGTTTTAGCTAATAAAAGCGCTGGGACTACAAAAAGACCAATTTGTTGAGCTGTTAATAACATTCTTTGAGCAGGTAGATAATAGGGGTTATTGCCAGTCATCCAACTCATATCTGTTAAGATACTACCACCATATTGAAAATAGATCAGTGCAAGTGCTACAAATGATACTCCTGCCAAGCCAACAATGGCATAAAAAACAAGCATTAGTATCTGTATAAAAGGGTTATTCTCTTCTCTTATTTTTTGTATGGAGTTCATTATTTGTAATATTTGTACCTTTGCTGCGTTAATTTTGGCTTGAAGATAGAGAAATGTCGGTAAAGATAGGAAATATTGATCTGGGAGAATTCCCTTTATTGCTTGCTCCGATGGAAGATGTAAGCGATCCACCTTTCCGTTTTGTATGTAAACAAAGCGGCGTGGATATGATGTACACCGAATTTATATCCTCAGAAGGGCTAATTAGGGATGCTGCAAAAAGCAGGGCCAAGCTCGATATTTTTGAATATGAAAGACCAATTGGGATCCAAATATTTGGAAGTGAGATTGATCATATGCGTGAGGCAACTGAGATTGCTACGCTTGCCGGACCTGATTTAATGGACATCAATTATGGCTGTCCGGTTAAACAAGTAGCCTGTAAAGGGGCCGGTTCTGCATTATTACAAGATATTGACAAAATGGTAAAAATGACAGAAGCTGTCGTTAAAGCCACCCATTTACCTGTAACTGTTAAAACCAGGTTAGGTTGGGATGATACGACTAAAAATGTGGAAGAAGTTGCCGAGCGTTTACAGGATATTGGCATTCAAGCATTAACCATTCATGGTCGTACCAGAGCACAATTGTACAAAGGACAGGCAGATTGGACATTAATCAGGGAGATTAAACGTAATCCAAGAATTAAGATTCCTATTTTTGGCAATGGAGATGTAGATAGCATTAAAAAAGCAGTAGACTGGCGCCTTGAATATGAGGTTGATGGCATTATGATCGGTAGAGCTGCCATTGGTTATCCTTGGATATTCAGGGAAATAAGGCACTTCTTTAATACCGGCGAAATTTTAGCCGGACCAACAATTGAAGAACGTGTTGCGGTATGTAGAACGCATTTTGAAAAATCAATTGCCTGGAAAGGACCAAGGGTTGGTATTTTTGAAATGAGAAGACATTATGCAAACTATTTTAAAGGAATACCCGACTTTAAAGCCTATAGAATGCAATTGGTAAAAGAAGAAAATATAGATACTATTCATAGTATTTTAGACGAAATAGCAGATAAATATCAACATGTTTTCACTAATGGTGAAATGGCCTGATTTTTGAAAACTATTTATTAAATGATAAGTTAAAATGGTTACTGCTATTACATTAGGCGTTAAGATTTCGGTAGAAACAACTTACCAGGAAGAACATTCAAATCCTGCTGCTGGACATTTTATGTTCGCATATAGAATCACTATAGAGAATTTAACAGATTACGCCGTTCAGCTAAAAAGAAGACAATGGTTTATTTTCGACTCTAATGGCTCACAAAGAGACGTTGAAGGCGAAGGTGTAGTAGGAGAGCAGCCAGTAATTGAGCCTGGTCAAAGACATTCCTATGTATCTGCTTGTAACTTAAATACCGATATGGGTAGTATGAGTGGCAATTACCTGATGCACAGGGAAGCCGATAACTCAGATTTTATTGTAGATATTCCAAAATTTGAACTGATTGTTCCTTATCGCTTAAACTAAACTATTTATTTCTACCGAATAGGACAGAGGCGTAGTAAAACAGATTTGCCAACGAACCTAAAGCCGCTACTACATAAGTCATAGCTGCCCACCAAAGAGCATCTTTAACTTGGCTATGTTCTTCAGTCGTGTACAATACTTCTTTATTGTTTTTTAACCACAATAGCGCCCTTTTACTGGCATCAAATTCCACAGGGAGAGTAACAATGCTAAATACAGTAATTAAGGACAAGCCCGCAACGCCTATACCCAATACAATAGGGTTAAAAGTAAAAGCAATTAACAAAACACCTATAATAAGTACCCATTGCATCAAGTTTGAGGTAATGCTAACCACCGGTACCATATCAGACCTTAGTTTTAACCAATGATAAGATCTGGCATGTTGCACAGCATGGCCACATTCGTGCGCAGCTACAGCAGCAGCAGCAACACTCCGTCCATAATAAACATCTGTACTTAAATTTACGGTCTTATCTTCAGGATTGTAATGATCAGATAAAGCTTTATCCGTACTCATCACCTTTACATCAAATATTCCGTTATCGTGCAACATTTTCTCTGCCACTTCCTTTCCCGAAAACTCTGAATTTAACTGCATTTCGGCATATTTTGAAAACCTGTTTCTAAATCGCCACTGCACAAACATGCTAACTATCAGTATCGGAATTATCAAAATAATATAACTTCCCATTTTATATAATGAATGTTTCCCTTAGCTATTAAACAAAAAGTGTTCCCATTTTATTTAAATGAAGATTTAAATCATTTTTACGCAGACAATTAGCATTGTTTTAACAATCAGGGGCTATATTTTTTTTACGAATAAAATGGCTTTAAACGTCCTATGTGTAACTATCCAAAAAATTAGTAGTAAATAAACATCATTTGTTAATGCCATAGATTTTAATCATTTTTGATAAAAATATTAGTATGGAAGCCTTTTTAATCCCCTTATTGATCATAATTTTAGTACTGCTTATCATTCTGTTTTTTAAAAAACCAGCGACTCAGGAAAATTCTGCAGCCTTGCTCGAATTAAAAGAGCAGGAAAATTTAAAAGCCATAAACTGGCTAAAAGAAGAAAAGCAAAAACTGGAAGATGAACTGAATGACCTGCGTTCTATTTTTATGACTGAACGGAGCAAAGTCATTAAAGCCGAAGAAAATTTATTGGCGCAGCAACAGAAACAATCTGAGCAGGAAAAATATATAGCTGAATTGCAATTGCGCTTTAAATTGGAATTTGAAAATATAGCCAATAAAGTACTGGAAGAAAAAACAGAAAAATTTACACTACAAAATAAAGCCAACCTCGATATTATTCTAAATCCATTAAAAGAAAATATTAAAGCATTTGAAGACAAAGTTGACAAAGTTTATAAAGCTGAATCCGATGAGCGAAATATTCTAAAAGGAGTGATCTCGCAACTAATGGATCAGAGCAAACAAATTCAGGAAGATGCCAATAATTTAACCCGGGCACTTAAAGGCGATAACAAGAAACAAGGGAACTGGGGAGAAGTTATACTTGAACGGGTTTTAGAACGCTCAGGTTTAGTAAAGGATAGAGAGTACCGGATACAAACCAGTTTAAGCTCATCTGAAGGCTCCAGGATGCAACCGGATGTTATAATTGACCTTCCGGACGATAAACATATAGTAATCGATTCTAAGGTCTCTTTAATCGCTTATGAACGATTGGTTACTGCAGATACGGATGAAGATAGAGAAACAGAGCTTAAACAGCATTTAAATTCTATCAAAGCACACATCCAGGGCTTATCTTCAAAAAATTACCACGAGCTGTATCAAATCAACTCACCCGATTTTGTATTGCTCTTCATTCCTATCGAATCTTCTTTCGGAATTGCCGTTCAAAAAGATGCCGAATTGTTTAATTATGCTTGGGATAGAAAAGTAGTCATTGTAAGCCCTTCAACCTTACTAGCCACTTTACGTACCATTGCCAGTATTTGGAAACAAGAAAGACAAAACAGAAATGTATTGGAAATTGCTCGTTTAAGCGGCAGTATGTATGATAAGTTTGTTGGTTTCTTAGCAGATATGGAAGGTATTGGTCGCAACATAAAGCTCAGCCAGGACGCTTATGATAAAGCACTTAACAAGTTATCCACAGGCTCAGGAAACCTTTCAAACACCTCAGAAAAGATCAAAAAATTAGGTGCCAAAGCCACAAAGCAGATTGACACCAAATTTTTAGATCCTATTTTGTCTTCAGACGAAGAATTATAATTTAAAGGCATTCCAGCCCTGTGCTTTCAATTCGTGCACTACATTAGATTTCGAAATCATCTTACATCCAGCGTTTTTCTCTGTGATGTGGCCAATGATACTGATGTCTACATCATGCTTTAATTTTTCGTAATCAGCTTGTTTAATGGTAAATAGCAATTCATAATCCTCACCACCATTTAAAGCACAAACCGTTGGATCAAGTCCTAATTCTCTCGCAGTTTGATAAGTCATAGGGTCAATAGGGAACTTTTCCTCGTACAAAGTAACACCCTTATCAGATTGCTGACAGATGTGTAAAACCTCTGAAGCCAAACCATCCGAAACATCAATCATTGAAGTAGGAACAATATTCATCTGCGCTAGCAAATCAACGATATCTCTACGACCTTCAGGCTTTAACTGACGCTCAATAATATAGTCTTTACCCTCCAGATCAGGCTGAATATTAGGGTTTTCTAAAAATATCTGCTTTTCTCTTTCTAGTATTTGTAAGCCTACATAAGCACCACCCAAATCGCCAGAAACACACAAAAGATCACCTTCTTGCGCACCATTTCTATAACAAACAGTTCCTTTTTCGGCATGTCCAATACTGGTTACACTGATCACTAAACCTTGTTTGCTCGACGAAGTATCGCCGCCAATCAAATCAATATTAAATTTGTCGCAAGCCAGATGAATACCCTTATAAATTTCTTCAACAGCCTCTAGCGGAAATTTGCTCGACAAGCCAATGGAAACAGTAATCTGAGTGGCTATACCATTCATAGCATAAATATCGCTTAGATTAACCTGCACGGCCTTGTAGCCTAAATGCATCAAGGGAACATAAGCCAAATCAAAATGGATGCCTTCCAGCAACAAATCTGTAGAAATTAAAACTTCCTTATTTTCAAAGTTTAAAACTGCCGCATCATCACCAATACCTTTGATACTGCTTTCATGCTGTACCTTAAAATTATCTGTCAGGTGCTTAATCAGTCCGAATTCACCCAGTTCAGCAAGTTCCGTACGCTCTTTATTTTCAAACATTATCTTATTCTTTTACAGTTAATTAACATAGTTACTAACATTTACTATAGCCCTAATTTTGCTGAAATTTCCAACATTCTTTCAATTGGTTTACGAGCCCTATCAATGATATCTGCAGGTACAGTTACCTCTGGTAAACCATTTTTTAAGCACAAATACAGCTTTTCAAGTGTATTTCTTTTCATATATGGGCAATCATTACACGCACAATTGTTATTTGGAGGTGCCGGAATGAAGGTTTTGCCTGGACTAGCTTTCTCCATTTGATGGATGATTCCACTTTCTGTAGCTACAATGAATTCTAAGGCGTCGGAATTGATAGAATATTTCAATAATCCAGTCGTAGAACCAATATAATCAGCCATTTGCAACACCGATTCTTCACATTCAGGATGCGCAATAAATTTAGCCTTAGGATGACGCTCTTTTAGCTTAGTAATTTTTTCTCTCGAAAAAATTTCATGTACCATACATGCACCATTCCACAGAACAAGCTCTCTACCAGTCTTTTTAGCCACCCAAGCCCCTAAATTCTTGTCTGGACCAAAAATAATTTTCTGATCTTTCGGTAAACTCTCTACAATTTGAACCGCATTTGTCGATGTACAAACAATATCACTCAATGCTTTTAATTCAGCTGTACAGTTCACGTACGTAATCACCAGATGATCTGGATATTTTTCTTTAAATTTCTTGAATAAGTGCGGTGGACAGCTATCTGCCAGCGAACAACCAGCTTTTAAATCTGGCAACAATACCGTTTTTTCAGGAGATAAAATTTTAGCAGTTTCGGCCATAAAATGCACTCCTGCAAATACAATTACATCAGCTTCTGTTTTAGCTGCTTCTTGCGAAAGACCTAAACTGTCTCCAATATAATCAGCAATATCCTGTATATCAGGCTCCTGATAATAATGCGCTAATACAATAGCATTCTTCTCCTTTTTTAATTTCTCAATTTCTTCAAAGAGGTCCAGTGTTGGATCAATACTTTCCTCAATATATCCTTTTCTGTTTAATTCGGTTAAGGTGTCCATTTTGTCTGCTTATTTTATTCAATTTTTAAATGTGTATCCACAGATTGAATACACTTATCAACTTTATGGTTTTCATTTGAAAAATTGAAAACTGTTTTTCTTGATTTTGTAAAGGTACGCAGTTTCAACACTTCAATAAATTATAATTAATTTAATATAAATAGATTTCTATTGTTTATTAGTGTGTTGATAACGTTTATAAAAAACTTTTTTTTCTGCGAGTATTTGAGTTATTAATAATTTACCAACATTTATATTGTTTTTTTATTTAAAATATCTGCTGATTTACAGCGATATATTTTTTAAGCTTAAATTTTATCAATATAAATATGTGTATTGTTAGTAGCTGTGCAAAAAGTTAATAAACTACTCAGCTCTGGTTAAAAATAACTCAAAATATTGTGGCAAATTCCCTTTTTAGCTTAGCTTTAAACATTCAAAAATATTTGCTCTGTTTCTATAGACAAGTAATTAACATTAATATCAACGTTGTTAACAACCTGTGTTTAACTGTATAATTATTGTAAATATGTACAGGTTCAGATCAAGTAGTAAAGCTTATAAAAGTTTTATAATAAATTGGAAAACAATAGTATACAAATGAGAGAAGTAGATTTTTTAGTTATAGGATCGGGAATTGCCGGTTTAAGCTTTGCGTTAAAGGCTGCTCAGCACGGTAAAGTATTAATTGTTACAAAATCAAACGAAGACGAGTCAAATACAAAATATGCCCAGGGTGGAGTAGCTGTAGTTGTAGATAAAGATGATTCTTTTGAAAAACATATAGAAGATACACTGATTGCAGGCGATGGTCTGTGCGACAAGAAGATAGTAGAGATTGTTGTCAAAGAAGGACCACAAAGAATACAGGAAATTATTGATTATGGGATCAATTTTGATAAAGATAGGACTGGTGTGTACGATTTAGCTAAAGAGGGTGGGCACTCAGAACACCGTGTTTTGCATTATAAAGATGTAACAGGCTACGAAATAGAGAGTGTCCTTTTAAGGCAAATTCACCAGAATAAGAACATAGAGATATTAACACATTACTTCTGTTTAGAGTTAATTACTCAGCATCATTTAGGGGAACATGTGGATAAGAGCACTGAAGATATCCACTGTTATGGTATATATGCCTTTAATACAGAGCTTAACGATGTGGAGAAGATCTTAGCTAATGTGACTATCATGGCATCCGGTGGCGCAGGACATGTCTATTCGAGCACTACAAACCCTGTAATTGCCACGGGTGATGGAATGGCAATGGTTTATCGTGCTAAGGGAAAAGTGAGGAATATGGAGTTCATTCAGTTCCATCCAACAGCTCTATACAACCCTGGAGAGTATCCTGCATTTCTAATTTCAGAAGCTGTAAGAGGTTTTGGCGGTGTTTTGCGACGCAAAAACGGGGACGAATTTATGTACGAATATGATCAACGTGGTTCATTGGCACCACGTGATATTGTAGCTCGAGCCATTGATGCAGAGATGAAAAAGTCAGGTGAGGACTTCGTTTATCTAGATATTAGAAATAGAAAAAAGCAAGATATTTTAGCTCATTTTCCTAATATATATGCTAAATGTCTATCTATAGGTATCGATATGACTAAGGATTTAATACCAGTAACACCTGCTGCACATTATATGTGTGGTGGTATTTTGGTAGATGAATATGGTAGATCTTCTATTAAAAACCTATATGCTTGTGGCGAATGTTCTTCAACAGGTTTACATGGTGCCAACAGATTGGCCTCTAATTCACTGCTAGAAGCGCCAGTATTTGCGCATAGAATTTATGAAGATGCAATAAAAGCATACAAGAATAGTGTAATTCCTGCTGATATTCCAGAGTGGGATGCACAAGGCGTAACGCAATCAGATGAAGACATTTTAGTCACACATAATCTACGTGAAACTCAAAAATTAATGAGTGATTATGTAGGTATTGTACGCTCTAATTTTAGATTAGAAAGAGCGATGAGAAGGTTATTTTTACTCCACGAAGAGACGGAAGAATTCTATAAAGCCAATAAAGTTTCTGTAAAACTATGTGAGTTAAGAAACGTTATCCAGGTTGCTTTTTTAGTCATTAAATCGGCTAAAATGAGAAAAGAAAGCAGGGGACTGCATTATACAACAGATTATCCAAACCATTCAGTAGAATTGACAGATACTATATTTTAAGCTATGCCAGTAATATTACCAGTGAAAGATAAAGACCCAAAATGGGGTGATAATTGTTTTATAGCACCAAATGCAACTATAATTGGTGATGTGCTGATGGGAAATAATTGCTCTGTTTGGTTCAATGCCGTGATTAGAGGCGATGTAAACAGCATTACCATTGGTAATGATACTAATATACAAGATGGAGCTGTGATACACGCTACCTATCTTAAAGCCGCTACAATCATAGGAAATAGGGTATCAATAGGTCATAATGCTATTGTTCATGGTTGCATCCTTAGAGATAATATATTGATAGGAATGGGCGCTATTGTTATGGATAATGCACTTGTAGAACCTTATTGTATTATAGCTGCAGGTGCTGTAGTGCTTGAAAATACACGTTGCGAAAGTGGCTTTATTTATGCGGGAACACCAGCTAAAAAAATAAAGCCCATTACTGATGAGCAACGGGCTTTATTGGATAAGTTGCCGGATAACTATATCATGTATTCCGACTGGTTTAGGTAGTTATTCTTTAGGAATAGTTACCGTTTCATTACGTTCCCAATTGGCTCTTATAGAGAGTTCTTTGGGTTCGTTCCATATTTTTTCGGGTTGTAAGCCTAATTTTACATTACCAGTATCCCATTTTCCGTTTTTATTGGTGTCATAGCTTATTCTTAACCAATACTTCCCGGCTCTGTAGTTTAAAAACTTAACAGTAGTATCCCTGGTAATAACCAGTGTATTTACTACCCCTTTATTGTCATTTAGGACTTCCAGGATGTAACTTTTCTTAAACTCAGGCGGTACAATTTTAACGATCAATGACCCATAATCATCTTTGTTAGCTAGTTGGAATGTTTTGATAAACTCCTTGTTTTTTGCATTAAAAATAGCTGTGAAAGCACCCGCTTCAAACTTGACTTCATAAGTCTTTTTAGGTTTCCATGTATATTTAAAATAGTAGGAGAGGAGGTCTGTACTGTCTTTAACCAAAGTAAATCCTTTGCGTTCAACAGAGTCTTCCAGCAGACTTACTTTAGTCAGATCGGTGGACTCAATTGGAAAATTAAAAGTTAATTTCAATGGCTTATTAGGGTTTAACAAAGCATTATCTAAGTTATCTGTTGCAGTAAGTACCCTTGTATAAGTTTCCTTTTTTCCCCTGGTTAAATTGGCCGTTTGAAGTACTTTTCCATTTTCTTTGATAGCTAATTTGGTCGAATCAAAGGTCAATTCTTTAAGCCAGACCTTTAATGAATCATTATTTTTACTGAATTTAATCAGCTTTTTAGCATCTAATGCGGGTGGATCTGCAACCACAACCTCAGGGTTTTTTAGTTTCTGATTGAATGAAAGTGTGATACTACCATCTGTATTTAGCTTTTTATCTATAATTCTAAATTCAGTAGCGTCTTCTTTAAATAGGCTTAGATTAACGTTATCCAAAGGCTTGTTTAATACGATAGAATCTTTGAGAAAACCAATTTCGTCGGTTGCCTGCTGGTATACTTTGTCACCATTTTTTTCCTTAAGCGCATAGATTTTATATGTATCTTTTCTTAAGTTATTTAATGAATAATTACCACTGCTATCTGTAGTTGTAAAGATAGAAGGTCTTTTCTTTCCAAAAAGGGTATCTCTCTGCAAGGGAAAAATGAAAACAACGGCATCAAGTTCAGGTAAACCAGTTACAGAATTGGTTACATTTCCCTTTATACTTAAGGAATCCAACTGTGGACCGGTAGAGAATACATACGTAAAGTTCTTAACCACATTGCTCTCATTTACGTCGGCAATAGCCTTACCAAAATTAAGCGTATAAGTTGTATTCTTTTCTAATGTATCCTTTATACTGATTTCTAATTTTTTAGCTTTTACTTTTAGCTCAGGAGGTTTCTCCATTTCTGGCGACACAGAAAATTCCTTGGATTCATTCTGTACTTTAAAATACTCATTAAATTCAATGACAATCTTTGGCGCATTAAAATTAACACTCAGATTTTTAGGTGTCATTTTTAAAATCTTCGGTGGCTCAGTATCTTTTGGCCCTCCTTGGGGCTGTTGAATGCTGGCACAAGCGTAAAATAGGATGCTGATGAAAATAAAAGCAAAGATTTTCGGCAAGTTTTCTATGATTCGATTTTTAGCCATTTATAAGCGCTGTGTTTAGTTTATATATGTTTTTAATGAATAATATTAAAGATTTCTAAAAGTGTCTTATAATGCATTTAATAAGGTCGTTTTTGAAGATCTATGATTGTTTGTTAATTTATTATAAATCAATAAGTTGGACTCTATTTACTAATATGAACCATTAAAACTGAGATATCGGATGGTGAAACACCCGAAATTCTCGAAGCCTGACCTAAAGTTCTAGGTTTTATCTTCAATAATTTCTCCCGAGCCTCTTTAGATAGAGAAACCAATTGTGAATAATCAAAATTTGGGTTGATATCTTTGTCCTCCATCTTTTGCATTTTATTTACAATCTCTTGTTCTTTTTCAAAATAGCTTTCATACTTGATCTTGATCTCAGCTTGCTCAATAGTTTCCTTGTCAAATTGATTAAGCATTTCATTAAAGGTAGTACTTACTTTTCTTACATTATCTATACCAACCTGAGGTCTGCCCAATAAGCTAACTATTTTTACATTTTGATTTAAAGGACTTGTTCCAAGTTCTTCAAGCATGGCATTGGCACTGCTCATTTCTATACCTTGTTTTTTAGAAAAGGCAACAATGGCATCAGAATTTTCTACCTTCTTATTTACTAGGTCAAGACGTTCATCACTGATCAGTCCAAGCTTGTGACCGATAGGGGAGAGCCTGATATCTGCATTATCCTGACGTAATAATAAGCGGTGTTCAGCTCTTGAAGTAAACATACGGTAAGGCTCTTCTGTACCTTTTGTAACCAGGTCATCGATTAAAACACCTATATAAGACTCCGAACGTTTCATGATCAGTTCTTCTTTGTTAAAGACCTTCTGATGGGCGTTGATTCCGGCTATAAATCCCTGACTAGCAGCCTCTTCGTATCCCGTTGTGCCATTAATTTGACCCGCAAAGTACAGATTACTAACTAACTTGGTTTCAAGGGTTAAAGAGAGCTGGGTAGGTGGAAAATAGTCGTATTCTATGGCATATCCCGGTCTAAACATTTTGGCTTTTTCGAAGCCTGGGATCTGAGTTAAGGCACGATATTGTACGTCTTCAGGTAGGGAAGTAGAGAATCCATTCACATAGATTTCGCATGTATTCCAGCCCTCTGGTTCAACAAATATCTGGTGTCTTTCGCGCTCAGCAAAGCGGTTTATTTTGTCTTCAATAGATGGACAATATCTAGGGCCAAGGCCTTTGATACGACCGGTAAACATCGGCGATTTTTCAAAACCTTCTTTTAAAGTTTCATGAACATTGGCATTGGTATAGGTAATCCAGCAGCATCTTTGTTCTTTAGGAAGTTCTACATTGGTGAACGAAAAACGACCTGGATTTTCGTCTCCCCATTGTTCTTCCATAAGGCTGTAATTTAAAGAACGGCCATCCACGCGAGGTGGGGTACCAGTCTTCATCCTGCCAGCTTCAAAACCAAATTCTGTCAGTTGTTCAGTCAAGCCTGTTGCAGCTTTCTCGCCTGTTCTACCACCACCAAATTTCTTCTCTCCAATATGGATTAAACCATTTAGGAAGGTTCCGTTTGTAAGCACAACAGATTTACCTTTTATCTCTACGCCAATGGAAGTTTTAACTCCAACAACAGTGTTGTTTTTTATGATAAGGCTACTCACCATGTCTTGCCAGAAATCTACATTAGGCGTACGCTCTAATGCTAGTCTCCATTCCTCAGCAAATCTTTTTCTGTCGTTCTGTGCTCTAGGGCTCCACATAGCTGGACCTTTTGAAAGGTTAAGCATGCGGAATTGAAGTGTTGTCTTATCGCTAATTATTCCTGAGTATCCACCCATCGCGTCAATTTCACGAACAATCTGACCTTTCGCAACACCACCCATTGCAGGGTTGCAACTCATTTGTGCAATGGTCTCCATGTTCATTGTGATCAGTAAAACGGAGGACCCAAGGTTCGCTGCAGCGGCTGCTGCTTCACAACCTGCATGGCCTGCGCCTACAACGATTACATCATATTCTTTAAACATTTCGTTTTGTTATTAGTTAGTGTTTCACGTGGAACGTAGGGAGCTTATATTCGATTTTCCGGAAGGGTTCCACGTGAAACGTATGTCTTTTGTTTGCTTTTTTTATTTTTATTTAAGGCGCTTTACTTTATTTTATGCTTTGAAAATTGAGTTTGAATTTTAAATATATTATTCCTTTTAGCTTTAAATAGGGGGTAGTTATATTTGTTTTTCTGTTTCTAAATCTTCCTTTTTATAAACGATAGCTAAACTTAAATAGTGTTTATTGCTCAGAAAGCGTTAACCAACGTTCTGTTATCACTTCCAGTTCATTGGTTAATTTTTCTATTAATTGTGTTGTATTTTGTAGTTCTTGATAGTTTGCACTATCAATCTTAGAAAGAGATGAAGTCAAATCTGCGATTTCATTTTCAACTTCCGCAATCCTTGATTCTAATTCTTCCAGTTCGCGTTGTTCTTTATAACTCAATTTTTTTGCAATAGGAGTAGGTGCTGGGGCAGCAACAGCTTGTTTTTGCTTAGGCTCTACTTTTTCCTTTGGTGCATCTAAGCTTAATCTGTATTCAGAGTAATTGCCATTGTAAATTGCTACTTCTCCATTGCCTTCCATGATGAATAATTGCTCACTCATTTTATCAAGCAAGTATCTATCGTGAGAAACTAAAATTAAAACACCAGGGAAGTTTTCAAGAAACTCTTCCAGTACATTTAATGTATCAATATCCAAATCATTGGTAGGCTCATCCAGAATTAAGAAATTAGGATTTTGCATCAATACTTTCATGAGGTGTAAACGTTTCTTTTCACCACCACTTAATTTCTCTACCATCCCGTGTTGTTTTTTAGGAGGGAACAAGAACAAGGTTAAAAGTTGAGATGCAGAAATGGTTTGTCCATCGGCCATCTTTATATATTCGGCGTCCGACTTTACAATATCAATTACACGTTCTTTTTCATTGAAGGCTAAACCGCCTTGTTTGTAATATCCATAAACTGTAGTTTCACCAGTGCCAACTATTCCTTTTTCAGGTTGTAAAAATCCGGTGATAATGTTCAGTAGGGTAGATTTACCCGTTCCGTTTTTACCAGCTAAACCAATACGGTCGGCACGCTTAAATGTGTAGCTAAAATCATTGATGATATTTTTGCCATCAAAGGATTGACCGATATGATCCAGTTCAAGAATTTTATTTCCTTGTCTGGACATTTTCACATTTAAGGTGACTTTTTGATTGTCCGATCTTTGCTTGGTTTTGGCATCTAAATCATAAAAAGCATCTATTCTGGATTGAGATTTTGTGGTACGTGCCGCGGGCATTCTTCTCATCCATTCCAGTTCTTTCTTCAGGAGGTTTTTATTCTTTTGAAAAGTACTTTCGTCAGCTGCTTCTCTTTCAAATTTCTTTTCCAGGAAGTAGCCATAGTTACCATTGTAGTTATAGATCTTGCCTCTATCGAGTTCTACAATTGTATTACATACATTATCTAAGAAGTAACGATCGTGCGTAACCAACAGTAACGTTTTATTTCCTGTGGTCAGCAGTTTTTCCAACCATTCGATCGTATCAATATCCAAGTGGTTGGTTGGCTCATCCAGTACATAAATCTCTGGATCTTCGATTAAGAGTTTGGCCAGAGCCAGACGCTTCTTCTGTCCGCCTGATAGGGTAGAGATCTTTTGTTGCAAATGGGTAATACCCATTCTGCTCAGGATGGTTTTTATTTCATGCTCATATTCCCAGGCGTTATGTTCGCTCAGTTCTTCATACAAACGGTTCAATTTCTTTTCATCCGGATTAGGATCCTCAATCAGTTCCTCGTACTCCTTAATCAGCTGTTGCTGTTTATTTTCGAGAGAAAATATAAAGTCGCTAATGGAGTAACCATCTGTAAATGAGGGTTCTTGGTCTAAAAAACCTATTTTAACGGATTTGTTTTTTACTATTTTTCCTTCCAAAGGAGAAAACCTTTCGGCAAGAAGTTTTAGTAGGGTGCTTTTTCCGGCACCGTTAATACCCACCAACGCTACGCGTTGACCTGTCTGGATGCCCAGGGTTAAATTTTTAAATAGCCATTCGTCGTGGTAAGCATGGCCTAAGTTTTCGGCTGCAATAAGTGTGCTCAAAGTCTGTGTTTAACGATATTATAGATAAGAAATTACTGCAAAAGTAAGCAATAATTATTTGGTATGTAGCTGGCGCTATTGAATGTACAGTATGAAGAAGGTAAAATAATATCGACATTGAAAAAAATCTGGCAATCTGGAATGTTTCTCCAATGGATTTTTAAACAAATCTGACAAAATGAATCAGAACGCGATTTTTTAGAAGCAGCGATTAGGGAGGTGTAAGTTTAGTCGTATACCGAATGTAACAGAAAAGTGATATGTTAACGTTCTCTGTTTTTTGTCATCGTTTTTTGGGGTAATTTGGCCTGAAAAATGACCTCATTAGGAGGCTGCAGAACGAGAAATAGATAAAGGTCCAATACATTTATCATAAAAGCATCAAAGCTTGTTTAAGGGGCTAAAAATAGCTTTAATTGGCTCGGATGATTTTTGATAAAAAGCCTGTTTTTTTTCCGTTAAAAATCCTGAAAAATCCGTCGATTTTGTTGGTTATTTTCTTTAAGACTATTATATTTCGCCGCGTTAGATCTTTCTAGACATTTAATTTTTACGCGTTGAATAGAAGGGATAGGTAGTGATCCTCCTTTTCGGTCATCTTCAACTTTTCTGCTTTACTCTTATCCTTATAACCTAAAAGGTGAAGTGCCCCGTGAATCATAACTCTGGATAACTCATGTTCAACGGTGTGCTTAAATGTTGCTGCGTTTTCTTTGATTCGTTCTATGCTGATAAATATATCGCCCACGATCGTTTTAAGCTCCTCAGAGTTGTCAAAAGTGATCACGTCGGTATAAGTGTCATGATTTAAGTAATCCTGGTTCATACGCAGTAAATACTCGTCAGAGCAGAGGATAAAGTTTAATTCCTGTAACGAATACCCCTCAGCAGCAATAGCAGATTTCAACCAATCTTTTAGAATGGTCTTTTTTTTAAGGTTATAATTGGTGTCTTCGGTAAAAAAATTAATGCTCGGTTTGCCCATCAAATCATAAATTAATGCCCCGAATTTAGCAATTTAAAATATTCTGCAATTTTATTTTTATAATAATGGTTCAGATTAGGCGGCAATTTTTGTAGCCATTCCGTTTCATTTTTCTCCAGCGTTTTAAATTTTTCCTGCATTTGTTTGTAGGAAGGAGGTAGGTCTTTGCCTGCTTTACTTTCCCTTTTTGCGTCCTGATCCTGCTCACGCTGAGCATTGTCCGCCTCTAATAGTTTGGTCAGCAAGTCCTTCTGGCGCCTCATCGTTTCCTGCTCCAGACGCTTGTTTACCAATTCCGATTCCGTAGCCTTCATGTCTTGGATCATTTGGTTGAGGTTGCCAAGGCCGCCTTTCCCATCTTTGTTTTCTTCTCTATTTATTTTTTGCAGCGCTTCGCGGATCATCTGTTGCTGCTGGGCCATTTTGCCAAACTCTTCACTCATCGTACCCTTAGGCACTGCCCCTTTATTTCCGCCTTTTTGCATTTGATCACGCGCTTTTTGCATGTTGTTGTTCAGCTGTTGTTGCATCTGCTGTAACTGCTTCATGCTTTGTTTTTTCTTCCCTTTTCCGCCACCTTTAGCATTTTTCATCATGTCCTGAAGTTGGTCAAGTGCCTCATTCAGCATTAAGGAAAGATTATTTACCGAAGTCATGGTGTATTGCTGGTTCTTATTGGCTGCAGCGGTATTTCTTTCGCCCAGGTTTTCCAAGCCCTTATCGATATTAAAATTAATCTTCTGCATTTCCTCATTTACGGCTGTTTCAATCTGGGGAACGCGTTTACTTAATGAAAAAAGACTGTCGGCAATGGTTTTCATATTGTCTTTGATCTCGCGTTGTTTTTGCACGTTGGCCGTATATTGCGGGTCATTGTTGTTTAAGCGTCTAAGATTCAGCATCACCTTTTCCTGATCAAATGATGTTTTAAGTAGGTTTTCTAACAACTGACGCAACTCTTGCGCATTCAGATTATTTTCCATCTCTGCAGATTCCTGTTGCATTTCAGCCATTTTTTTAGCCTGTTGCTCCATCTGCTCCGCTGCTTTCTGTTGATTGTCGGCAGCCTTTTTCTTGTCATTTTTGCCAAGCTGCTCTTCGCTGCTTTTTTGTTGCTGCTCAATGTCTTTCATTTCCTTTTCGGGAGCCTGAAAAGCATTGGGGCGCTCTAATTCCTTATTTTTCTCATCCAGATTTTTAATCTCTTTTTTCAGCTCCTCAAAGGATTTGGAAAGCTCCTTTTGTTTGTTTTTCAAGTCCTCAAGTGGAGCGTCTTTGCTTAAACTCTCCTTTGAAAGCTCCTTTTGGTCTTTGGCCAGGTCATTTAGCCGATCTATCTTGTTTTGTAGACTTTGTTCAAATTCTAGTTGCTTGTAGAGTTCTAAAATTCGGTCCAGCTCATTCTTTAAAGATTTATTGTCCATTTGCATTTTGGACAGTTCATTTTGCGTCTGATCTTTGTTGTTTTGATCCATCAAGCTTTGCAGCTTTTCCAGCAAGGCTTTGGTCTTCTCGTCCAGCACATTGTTAAACAGGTCATCAATCTGCTTTTGCTTATCCGCCAGCTCCTGTTTTAGTAGGTTATTCTCTTCTTTTTCGATGGTATTCTTTTTATTCAGGGAATTGATCTCTTTAACCGCTTCTTCCAATTGTTTTTGCTTCTCTAGTAGCTGTTCAATCTGCTTTTTATCATCAAATGAGATTTGTTTTTTATCCAGCAAGGTTTCGCCCAGTTTCTTACTTTCCCTTTCAACCTGTCCGGCAAGCTTTATGGCCTTTTCCATTTTCTGTTTAAGCGCCTGACTGTTTTCATTTATTTTTTCGGCAACCTGTTGGGAAGAAGGTACAGCATATACTTTAAGCTCCGATTTAGTTGTTTTAAGCCCGTTTACGCCATCATTGTCTGTTACTTCAAAGAAGTACTCTAAAGTCTGGCCCGGTTTTATCAGCGGCTCGTTTAAGTCCCAAAAGAAAAAGAATGAATCTTCCTGTTGCGCTTTTTTAATGGAAATGGCCTTACTTACGGTACTGATAATTTTATCCTTTTCCTTGATGTTGTATTTGAATTTGAGAGAACTAAATCCATGGTCGTCCGTTATATTTCCAGAAAAGTATAAAGCTTTGCTGCTTAAGGAGTCTGGCGCTTCAGTAATCGAAATCCCCGGAAACTCGTCTTTGATCACATTCAACTGATGCGTAAGGGAGTCATTACTGCTAACAAAACTGTTTTTAGGGATAATGCTGTACTTTGAGTTATCACGAATGGTACTGGCATAGGAAAACACATTATTTAAAGCCGTTAATACCTGTGGCTTATTGCCCAGTACAAAAGTCAGACGATCGCTGTTTCTAGTTTCCAGTTCCCAGGTTACATGGGTACCTTCAGGAAGTGTCAGGTCTCCTGCATTTTTAATCTGTTCGTTTTTTTTATTTAAGTAACCAGGGTAGCGCAATAGGGCTGTTACCATAACGACAGCGGGGCGTGGCTTTACTTCAATCAGAAAAGAAGCGGAGTTGAATCCTCCTGCAGAAAACGTTATTTTTTGTGTTTTTTGGAGGTTTTTGAAGGTGTAATTAAAGTGGGTATTGTTTTCTTTTTCTAATTTATAAGTATTTGTACCATCCGTGAGGTACACTTCTTGAGGAATCTCGTTGCCATTTAATTTAAGTTTTAAAGGCACATCATCGCCTTGGGCAACCATTAGATTGGTGGTTAAGAGCTGAAAATCAAATGGAGCTTTGGGTAATATTTCCTTATTATACTGCACAAAACTACTGGTTCCTTCTTTTAAGATGCGGGGAGCGATTATGGCAATCAGTAAAATAACGGATGCCGGAGCAAGAAAATATTTGATGTATTTTCTGTTGTCGCCCAGCTTTATGGCGCTCGAAAAGGGGATTGGATTTAGTTCGGCAATCTTCTGATCTATTCCAGCCATGATCAGCTGGCTGTTGTCCGGTGAGGCATCAGCCATAGCCTTCAGTTGTAGTGTATTCAGCAGTTTGTCTTTTACATTGAAAAAATGATGGCCAATAATAGTTGAGGCTTGTTCAATGCTTAAGTTTTTTCCCAGTTTAAAATAAGCCAGCGCAGGCTTAATAATCAGGACTGAAATGGTGGCGATAGCCAAGCCCAGGTACCCGAAAAAAAGTACTGTTTTAGTCGTTGTGCCGGGCTGAGTATAATAGGTAAATACAAATAATAACAGATATAAAGCCAGTAACAGGGCCATTGCATAAATGCTGCCCCGCAAAAGTTTATTGAGGTAAAACTTCTGCGTAAACTCATTAATTTTAGCAATTAAAAGTTCGTAGTTACTGTTCATTTGTTGGGCTAATAGCTTAAAGGTAAACGTGAGGACAGTTTTTTGATAAAAATAGAGATATTAATCTTTGTTTTATTTAAGTCTCGTCAATTATTAACTTTAAGAAAACATTTATATTGTTTTATTAATGATATTTTAGTAGAAAAAACACAAACAAATGAAACATTCATCTTTAATCATTATCCTTATGGTAGTGACTTTAAATGGCGCTTTCGCGCAGAAGAAGGCAAAGCCGATTAAAACCTGGAACAAAAACGTGGTGATTGCCCACCGCGGGGCTTGGAAAAAGAACGGTCTACCCGAAAACTCTATTGCATCGTTAAATGAAGCAGTGAGAATTGGGTGTCATGGGGCTGAATTTGATGTCCACATGACTGCCGATAGCGTACTGGTCGTGAACCACGATGCAGATTTTTTGGGTCTGCATATAGAAAAATCAACTTATCAGGAGCTGTTGAGTAAAAAGCTTTCCAATGGCGAGTCTATTCCTACCCTTGAGGCTTATTTAAAGGCCGGTATGAAGCAAAAGACTACCAAACTGATACTGGAGATCAAACCATCGAAAGCAGGAGCGGAGAACGACAAAATTTTGGCGACTAAAGTCGTGGCGATGGTTGCTAAATTAAAAGCTCAGCCATGGGTGGATTATATCAGTTTTAGTTACGAGATCTTGAAAAAGGTTAAAGAACTTCAACCAGATGCAAATGTAGCCTATCTTTCTGGGAATGCTCCATTGGAAAAGCTTAAACAAGACGGGTTTTATGGTGCTGATTACCAATATGGCGTGTATCAAAAAGGAGAGTGGTTTGCCAAGGCAAAAGAATTGGGTTTAACCATCAATGCCTGGACGGTAAATGCAGAGCCTGAAATGAAATGGTTGTTGGATAGTAAAATAGAATTTATCACTACCAATGAGCCTGAAAAGCTATTTGAACTGATCAAAGAGCGGAAATAGGCTTTAAAAATTCAGCATGAGGAGTGCCATAAAACAAAAAAGCATCGCGGGTTATCCGCGATGCTGTACAATTTATGTTTTTAATAATCTAGATTACTTTAACATTAATCGCATTCAACCCTTTTTTGCCGCTTTCAACGTCGTATTCAACTTTGTCGTTCTCACGAATTTCGTCGATAAGGCCTGTTGAATGTACAAAGATTTCGCTATCTCCGTTTGCAGGGATAATAAATCCGAAACCTTTTGTTACATTAAAAAATTTTACTGTTCCTTCTTGCATTGTATTATTTATTAATAAATTAAGTGTGCAAGATACATATTATTTTTTTATAATGTGCAAACGCTTCATATTTTGATAAATATAAAATAAAACGTCCTTTAAACACCTTTCTTACGGCCTGAGACGATTAAATTTATCTCGCTGGAATGCGGAATTCCGAGCGTTTTTCCTGGAATAACCTGGAAGAGGTTTTGCAGATAAACATTGATTATTGCCTCCAATGTTTTCTTCCTTGGCTCGTAATTTTCAGGGAAATCTACACGGAAATTGCCGAGGTGAATTTTGCCTTTTTCATCTACTACTGCCGAAAACTCATAGCCAAAATTATCATATGCATTTGCAAGGTCTATCCGGTAGCGTGGGAAAAGATAATCATAGGATTCTGTCCTACCCACCAGCTTATCAACGGTACTGATTTTCTTTACCTGAACCATTTTACTTAAGGGAATAAAGGTTACCGGCTGGCGCCCAGCAAAGGCACTATCTCGGCTATCAGGATTCCTATTCGATTTTGCTGCAAGCTGTTGAATATAAAGCGTGTCCGCCTTTGTAGGACGTTGTAGCGCCTCTGCCGTCGTTTTAAGTGTTTTATTGATATAGTCTTGAGCGTAGTAAGTAATATTTACATCCGATCGGATGTCTTTTGATATTTCCCTGCCCGTTAAATGAAGTCGCTGAAACACCAGGCTGTCTTTGCTAATCTTTTTGATCTTAAACCACTCCTTCGCAAAATTATATACCTCACCATGATCGTAATGCAAGAAAAAACTTTGCATCCTTTTCTTTTGCGGACTATAAGCGCTTATGGTATCGGGAGATTTGAACTGGATAATCCAGGTTGGTTCCTGCTGAAAGCCCAGTTCATTAAAGGAAAGCCCGTTACTGAATCGGCGTTTTACCTCATAATATTTTATACCAATAATCGAATCAAAGGACAATCGGCCAGCAGGTTTTGAACTTTCTTTAGTTGTACTGTTACAGCTGCTGATAAGTAACGCAAGGCATGTCAGGGTGGTTAGAATACAAGATTTCGTCATGCAAGGATTAAAGGCTTCTATATGGAAAGGCAAAGTTATAAGAATCCTTTATATTCTTTGTTTAAGCTTAAAAACCTTCAGAACCAATTCATCATTTCGCCTAATGGACAGGATAATTGTTTTGCCTTCTACAGATTTAAAGAGGCTATTGATATCATCTAGTTTAAAGGAGGCTGCCGGAGTAAAGTTGATCGTTATAATTTCATCGTCGACCAATACGCCTGCGTTTTCGGCTGGAGATCCTGGTTCAATCCTGCTGATGAAGTAGCGCCTTATTTGTCCGTCTTCCAGATATAACTCAATTCCCGACATATCATGCTCAAAAGGGCGTTTAAACTGGCTATTTTTTCGTAAGTACATCGAATTGTCCGCGTAGTCGAATATCACATTAAACCGGCTCAATATGTCCGCTCCTAAGTTTCCATTGCGGTCTTTTAGTAGAACTTTAGCTGCAACATCATCATATTTGGGGTAAGATGCCAGTACGTTTTTCATCGCAAAACTGCCTATTTTTAAAGCGGAAACCCTGCCAATATTCCCGTCTATAGGACCACTCATGCCTACCCCCAGATTTGCCTTTATAGAAGCCGCCGGAACAGGGAAAGGCTTTTCGTTCAATCGTTCTAATGAAATGGCATGACTGGCGCCGTTATCAATCAGCATTTTGACCTCAGCTTTGCCATATTCAGGATTTTCAATGGTGATATTTGTATAGGGTTTATAGGAACTGATCTCAATAGGAATCCTTTCACCCTTTATTTTACCCCCACTATTGGGGTGTTTAAACAATAATCTCTTGGTCGAATACCGCAACTCAACCACAAAGCTTTTAAAGAAATAATAGCCCAATAAGCCATACACTTTTGTGCCTAAATAGTTTGATAAACCGAAAATGTCTCTCTTCAATATGGCTGTAGGAATGTTATCTATGTATGATTTACCTAGCTGTGCCGAAACATCATTAGAGATATAAGCCTCTATTTCATTCCCGCTCCCCAGGCCCGAGATTTTAATTGTACGAGACACTTTAATTCCAATGCTATCAATTAAGCTTGGATCGGTAATAATCAGAGGGCCAACGCCAGTGTCTAAAATGAAATTATAGGGACCTTTGTTGTTCAAATAAAGCGGGATGATGATGAGGTTTTTAACTTGCAAAAAAGGCATTGCATCCTTATTTCGGTCCCCTTTAAAATAAAATTGCTGTCCTTGAGCTGTAATAACCACACAAACCTGAATAATCAAGACAAGCGGATAAATTCTAAGTTTGCGGAAATTAATTATGCTCATTAACAATTTCATTAAACTAAACTACTAAATTAGTAGCAGTATGGTTAGATCTGCGCATAAAAGTATTCAACTAAAAAAGAATAATTTAAAATCCTACCTGTATGTCGGCCTGATTAGCCTGGGTCTTTTTACCAGCTGCTCGACCGAAAGGCGAATTTCAAGGAATTTAAACAAGTTTTTTTCCAGCTCTACGGTACTTAAGCAGTATTATGCTGGCTTTGCGTTGTATGACATGACTGCCGATCGGATGTTGTTTGAACAGCATGCTGATCAGTATTTTACCCCTGCATCGAATACCAAGTTGTATACCTTTTATGCGGGTTTAAAAATGCTTCCCGATTCGATTCCGTCTCTTAGGTACATAGAACGAGGAGATTCTCTAATTTTTTGGGGAACAGGTGATCCATCTTTTTTGCAAAGCAAGCTAAAGGGAACAAAAGCAGCCGATTTCTTAAGGAATACCACTAAAAAACTGTTTTATGCCCCAGGTAGGTATACAGGTAATTTTTACGGTGGTGGTTGGCAATGGGATGATTATAATGATTACTATCAGGCCGAGATCAATGAGCTGCCCATCATGGATAATTTGCTCGACATTAGGAATAAAAATGGAGCACTAGTACTGTCGCCAGCGATATTGGAGGATTGCTTTGCAATGGATTCACTTTCAACACAAAAGATATTTAGTGTTACCAGAGATTTTGGTACTAACCACTTTAGGTATCCAAATAGACCCGTGCCAGCAAATTATCGCCAGCAGGTTCCGTATAAAGTGGGGCTTCCGCTTACATTAACGCTACTTTCCGACACACTCCATAAGGATATCGAGTTGATCGCGCTAAAAATGCCTCCTAATGCGAAGACCATTTATAATTTAAAAACCGATTCGGTGCTTAAGGAAATGATGTTGCCAAGTGATAATTTCATCGCAGAACAACTGCTTTTAGTCTACGCGAACCAATTGGGAGAAGAGCTGAATACAGCTAAAGCCATTGCTTATATTGAAAAGAATTACCTCTCTACTTTGCCGGATAAGCCGGTTTGGGCTGATGGATCGGGTCTTTCGAGGTATAATTTGTTTACACCCAGAGATATGGTTAAGTTGTTGGAGTTGATTTATAAAGAAGTAAATGACCCTCAGCGCTTATTCAGTATGATGCCGGCTGGCGGTAAAAGTGGAACGCTCAGAAATGCTTATCCTAAAACAAGCCAGCCCTTTGTATTCGGTAAAACAGGTACGCTTTCTGGGGTGCACAACCAAAGTGGTTATGTGCTTACGAAGAAGGGTAAAACCTATATTTTCTCTTTTATGAACAACAACTTTGTCCTACCTACAGGTGATGTAAGAAGAGAAATGGGCCGGATTATGACCTATATCCATGAAAAGTTTTAAAGCAAAGTATTTATAGCTTTTTAAATGGGATATCCATCAAATTATAGGCCTGCCAGCCGATAAAATCGAAATGCCACCATTCATTTTCTAATACCCTGAAGCCATATTGCTGCATGGTATTGATGAGCAACTGCCTGTTTTTTATAATTTCGGGGGGTAACTTGGTATAGGTTACCGCCGCTTCGGGGGCAAAACTGTCATATGCCGTCGGCATTTTAAGCTCCTTACCGGTTTTTAAGTCGATTAAAGTCAGGTCAACGGCGCAACCCCGATTGTGTCTGGAGCCTTTATTTGGGTTGGCTACAAACATTTTGTCCGATGCTTCCTTATAAAAAGCAACCGTTATGCTGTAGGGACGGTAAGCATCAAATATTTTTAGGCCATAGCCCTTCTTTTTTAGCTCTGCCTGCACTTTTTTAAGTTGAAGTACCGCCGGTTTTCGGGCGAATGCTCGGGCTTGAGGGTACATTACGCGCTTCATAAAGTTGTCTTTAGTCGCGTATTTGATATCTAGAACGAGCCCGGGAACATACTTTTTAATTTCCAGAAGCCGATAGTTGCTGTTCTTTTTGCAAGAATCTAAATATTCAGGATAGGCGTTTATAGCCAGCCCATAAGGGTTGGGGTTATTCTTTTGTGCATGAACAGAAAAACAATAGCCTACCAATAAGAGCAGGAGAATTTTTTTCATTGATGAGGGCGTTACTGATTGGCAGCTACGATTAGATCCAGGTCTTTATAAGGCAAATTAAACATGCTGGCTAGATCTTTACTAGTAAGATGGCCTTGGTAAATGTACAGCGCCTCTCTTATACCCGGTTTGCTCCAAACAAGATTCATTAATCCTCCCATATCACCTATGTCTACTAAAATTGGGGTAAAGATATTGGTAAGTGCATATGAAGCCGTCCTTGGTACTCTAGAAGCTATATTAGGCACACAATAATGAATCACATCATGCTTTCTAAATACTGGATTCTTATGGTTCGTTACTTCCGAAGTTTCAAAACATCCACCCTGATCAATACTTACATCAATCACCACCGAATTTGGTTTCATCCTGGCCACAGTTTCTTCCATCACCACGCAAGGGCTTCTGCCATGCGTAGCTCGAATGGCGCCAATCACCACATCACAGGTTGTAATGGCTTTGCTCAGCACGATAGGTTGCATCACAGAGGTGAATACGCGGGTTCCTAAGTTATTTTGAAGACGTCTAAGGCGATAAAGAGAGCTATCGAACACTTTCACCTCTGCGCCAAGCGAAATGGCTGCACGGGCAGCATATTCGCCGACAGTTCCTGCACCTAGAATAACAATCTCAGTTGGTGGAACACCGGTAAAGCCACCCAGCATTAATCCCTTTCCTCCGGTTACATTACTTAGGTATTCAGCCGCAATTAAAATCGAGGTTGCTCCAACAATTTCACTCATTGAACGGACAACGCTTAAAATATTTCCTTCATCTCTAATGTGCTCAAAACAAATCGCATTGATCTTTTTATTTAGGAGTGCTTTAAGGTAGGATTCTTTAAGTGCGCCCATTTGCAGGGCTGAAATTAGGGTTTGTCCTTTGTGCATCATGGCAATTTCCCCTACAGTTGGTGGCGCGATCTTTACAATGATATCGGCATCAAAAACCTCCTTTTTGTGGAAGCTAATTGTTGCACCCTGTTCACTATACTCATTATCAGAGAAATTTGCGGCTACACCAGCTCCGCTCTCAATAATTACTTTGTGTCCATTGTTTACAAGTAATGCAACAGATAAGGGGGTCAATGCAATCCTGTTTTCCTGAAAGGAGATCTCTTTTGGAATGCCAATGTACAAGTTGTTGTTCTTCTTACTTATCTCTGCCATTGCCTCCTTTGGTTGTATTAAACCTTGCTGAGCAATGGAGGCCATACCTTCGCGTAATCCTGTAGCCATTTTCATTTATAGATTTGGATTGAAATTAAGCAAATTAGCTGAAATAAAGAGTGTTTGGCGTTTAAATTTTTGAAATTGACAATATACGGTCATTCTCATTCTGTGCCGAAACTTCTATTTTTACAAAATGTAGGGGTAAAAGGGGGGAAATTTTCTCCGGCCACTCTATAAAACAGATATTTCCCGAATAAAAATATTCTTCGTAGCCAATATCATAGGCTTCCTGCAGGTTTTTAATTCTGTAGAAATCAAAGTGATAAATGACTTTGCCATTGGCATCGTATTCGTTCACAATAGAAAATGTTGGACTGGTAACCACTTTCGTTACCCCCAGTTCTTTAGCTAAAGCTTTGATCAAGGTGGTTTTTCCAGCGCCCATTTCTCCCTCAAAAATAAAAATCTGGTCGTCCTGAGTGGCTTCTATGATTCTTTTAGCCGCATTTTCAAGGCCATCAAGGCCATTAACTTCAATTTTTATAGTTTCCATACTTAAGCAAATTTATAACAATTCGACTTAATTTCTAAGTGTACTCATACAGATTGGGCTGAACAGATCTGTATCAGCGTTTTGGCAGCGTGCTTAATGAATAGGGAATGACAAGGGGGTAAGTAGGGAATGAGTAGCGGATTCCTTTACCTTTCCTTTACCGTTGGGTTAGGGTTGCTATACCCTAGGGGTAAAGCAAGGGTATAGCAAAGGTAAAGGAAGGGTAACGCAGGGGTAAAGCAACCCCCTACTTATCCGCTACTCATTCCCTACTTATCCCCAACTCATAGTAATACGTGACAACACCGTGTCTTGTCCTGATTCAGCATGTGTTTTATAAACTCATGGCAGTAATTAACAACAGAAAGGCCGCATCAAAACATGATGCGGCCTCCGGTAAAATTGATAAAAGCGGTTATTGACTATCTCGAGCTGTAGGTTGCAATAGGGATAATCATCTCTTCCAGGGAAATACCTCCATGCTGGAAAGTCTCATTGTAATAGTTTACAAACTGATTATAGTTGTTCTGATAAACAAAATAGCGGTCTTCCTTCGCGAAAATGTAGTTAGAGCTGATGTTTATTTTAGGCAACTGAGCTTCATGTGGGTTTTTAATCAAAAATACCTCTTTAGCATTGTAATTAAGGTTTCTTCCTTGCTTATAACGCAGATTGGTATTGGTATTTCTATCGCCAATTACCTTACTTGGGTGTTTAACCCGGATGGTACCATGGTCGGTCGTAATCACCAGTTTAACCCGTTTCTGTGAAATCTTTTTAAGCAAGTCCATCAATGGAGAGTGCTCAAACCAGGAAAGGGTCAATGAGCGATAGGCAGCATCGTCGTTAGCTAGTTCGCGAATCATCTGCATATCGGTACGGGCATGTGAAAGCATATCTACAAAGTTGTAAACAATAGCATTGAAGTCGTTTTGCAATAAGTTGTTGACTTGCTCATTCAGGGCCCGACCATCGTCATAAGTCAGGATTTTATTGTAGCTGAATTTGCATTCCTTCCGTAGGCTACGTTTGATCTGATCAGCAAGAAAAGCAGCTTCGTGCATATTCTTTCCTCCTTCATCATCATCATTCTGCCACAAACCAGGGAAGCGTTTTTCCATCTCCAAAGGCATTAAACCTGAGAATATGGCATTTCTGGCATATTGCGTCGCTGTAGGCAGAATGCTGCTATAAATATCCTCATCATCCATTCTAAAGTATTCGGTAATTAATGGATTAATGATGCGCCATTGATCGTAGCGAAGGTTATCAATCAGGATAAAGAAGACAGGAGTGGTGTCGTTAATTAATGGGAATACCTTCTTTTTTAACAGTTCGTTTGACAATAATGGAGCCGTTCCTTTGCCATTTACCCAGCCCAGGTAGTGGTCTTCAATAAATTTGGAAAATTGAGTATTGGCTTCAGATTTTTGCATCGTTAGAATCTCATGCATTTGTGGGTCGTCCAATTTTTCGAGCTCTAGCTCCCAAAAAACCAGTTTTTTATATACTTCAACCCATTCCTCATAACTCAGCTTGTCATTTAGTGTCATCCCCAGCCGTCTAAAGTCCTGCTGGTAAGCCATAGATGTCTTTTCGCTAACCAGACGCTTATTGTCAATGAGCTTTTTAATGGTCAGTAAAACCTGCTTAGGATTCACTGGTTTAATCAGGTAGTCATCTATTTTAGATCCAATGGCATCTTCCATCAGGTTTTCTTCTTCACTTTTGGTGATCAGCACCACAGGCACATCGTTTCTGATGTTTTTTATGGCACTAAGGGTTTCCAATCCACTCATTCCTGGCATATTTTCATCCAGAAAAACTAAGTCAAAATGCTCCTTTCCAAACGCTTCAAGGGCATCATTTCCATTGGTGTAGGTGGTTACATGATATCCTTTTTCATTCAATAATAATATATGTGGTTTTAATAAGTTAATCTCATCATCGGCCCATAAAATCTTAGTCTCTTGCATCATTATATCTGTATAATGTAAAAATAATTCCTCGAAAAGAGTCTTCTCCTTCTTAGTTATGGATAAAAATAGCAATTTTTGTACCGCATAATTTATTTTTAGAGATTGAACAAAAAGAAAATCATAAATGATCCGGTATATGGCTTCATAAATATCCCTTCTGAAATCATATTCGACCTGATCGCTCATCCGTATTTTCAAAGGCTCAGGTATATTAAGCAGCTGGGAATGACACACCTTGTGTATCCAGGGGCTTTACATACCAGGTTTCATCATGCTATAGGCGCGATGCACTTGATGAGTTTGGCGATTGAAGTGTTGAGAGGGAAAGGGCATGAAATTACTTCCGCGGAAGAAGAAGCTGCCACAATTGCCATTTTGCTGCATGACATTGGCCATGGGCCTTTTTCTCATGCGCTGGAGCATACTTTAGTGAATGGGATTAAGCATGAGGATATTTCTATGATGATGATGGAAAAACTGAATGTAGAATTTGAAGGGCGATTAACTTTAGCAATCAATATCTTTAAAGGGGATTACGCAAAAACTTTTCTTCCCCAATTGGTTTCTAGTCAACTTGATCTTGACCGAATGGATTATTTGAATCGTGACAGCTTTTTTACGGGGGTAAGCGAGGGCGTAATTAGTTTTGACAGGATCATTAAGATGTTTAATGTACTGGATAACCAACTGGTGATTGAGGAGAAGGGGATTTATTCAATCGAAAAGTTTTTGATTGCCAGAAGGTTAATGTACTGGCAGGTATATCTGCATAAAACGGTGATTGCCGGAGAAATGTTGTTGGTTAAGATTTTAGAGCGCGCAAAATATTTGGCTGGAAATGGTGAAGTGTTATTTGCAACGCCAGCACTGCAGCATTTTTTAAAAAATGAGATTACGGAGTCAGAATTCTTTACTTCGGATTTGCATTTATCGCAGTTTTCAAAATTGGATGATCAGGATATTTTTGCTTCGGTAAAAGTTTGGGCGGATCATCCGGATAGAGTTTTGTCGGTGCTTTGTGGCATGCTTACCCAAAGAAATTTGTATAAGGTGGAGATCAGTAATGAGGTTCCTAACAAAAACAGGGTGAATGACTTGCGGGAAAGAACGGCAGCTTTTTTAAAAGTAAATGAAACAGATGTATGTTATTTTGTGTTTACGGATATAATTAGAAATAGGGCCTATAACGCCGGTAGTGGCAATATTAATATTCTGTTGAAAAACAATACGATCATTGATATTGCAAAAGCATCGGATTTATCTAACTTAGAATCTTTAGACAAGACTGTAAAGAAACATATACTTTGCTATCCGCGAATTATTTAGCACAATTTAACAAAATATTAAATAATTAATCCCGTTTTTTAGGTAGTTGATTGAAGACGCCAGTCAATTACCTAAAGAGGTTTATTTGTTCATATCAATTTAACATATAACTTTGTAAAATGCAATTTACTGCCAAGCAGATAAGTGAGTTTATAGATGGTACCATTGAAGGCGACGAAAACGCAAAAGTCAGCGAGCTTTCAAAAATAGAAAATGGTAAGACTGGTTCTTTATGCTTTTTATCTAACCCTAAGTACGAGAACTATTTATACCAGACAAATGCGTCAGTGGTAATTGTTGGGAAAGACTTTGTGCCTTCACAAAAGGTAGGCAGCACCTTAATTCGGGTTGCTGATCCATACAGCGCTTTCTCAGTTTTACTGGATAAATATAATGAGGTGGTTAATCAGGCCAATACTCAAACGGGCATCGAACAGCCAAGTTTTATCCATCCATCAGCAAAAATTGGTAAAAATGTATTTATTGGTGCATTTTCTTATGTAGCTGAGAATGTGGAGATTGGTGATAACAGTAAAATTTCGCCCCAAGTATTTATTGGTGCGGATAGTGTTGTCGGAAAAAACTGCATTATTTCTCCGGGGGTAAAGATTTACAATCGTTCTGTTTTAGGAAATAACATCATCATCCATTCTAATACCGTAGTTGGTAGTGATGGATTTGGCTTTGCTCCGCAGGCAGATGGAACGTATACTAAAATCGCGCAGATTGGCAACGTGGTGATTGAAGATGATGTAGAGATTGGGGCTAATACGGCGATTGATAGGGCTACAATGGGCTCTACTTTCATCAGAAAAGGCGTTAAGTTGGACAATTTGATCCAGATTGCGCACAATGTTGATGTTGGTGAACACAGTGTTGTTGCAGCACAAACCGGAATTTCTGGCAGCTCAAAATTGGGCGAGAAGTCTGTTATTGGCGGCCAGGTAGGTATTGCCGGACACCTTTCCTTAGCCAAAGGAACGCAGATTGGTGCTCAGGCAGGAATAAATTTTAATACGACTGAAGAAAATAAACAATGGCATGGCAGCCCTGCTCAGCCATTAAGAGATTGGATGCGGGCTTCTGTGATTTTTAAGCAGTTGCCGAGCGTTGAAAAAAGAATAGCTAGCCTTGAAGCAAAAATAAAGGAGCTTACCTTGATCATCGAACAAAACAGTACAATAGCAAATAATAATGAACGTTAAACAAAAGACCATAAAAAACGAAGTTTCGGTAAGCGGTGTAGGCTTGCATACTGGAGCAAATGTTACACTTACATTTTGTCCGGCACCGGAAAATCACGGGTTTAAATTTCAAAGAATTGATCTGCCTGGAAGTCCGATAGTTGATGCAGATTGTGATAATGTTACCGATACAGCGAGAGGAACAACCATTACTCAGAATGGAGCGAGTGTAAGTACGGTAGAACATGTTATGGCCTCTTTGGTTGGGATGGACTTGGATAACGTGCTGATGAAGCTTGATGGCCCGGAAACACCAATTATGGATGGAAGTGCAATCGAGTTTTTAGATGCTTTAGAAAGTGCTGGTGTTCAATTGCAAAGCGTGGATAGAGAATATTTCCAAATTCCACATAACATTACTTATACAGAGCCTGATAGAAAAGTTGAGATTGTTGCAATGCCTTTAGACGACTATAGGTTTACTTGTATGATCGATTACAATTCACCGGTTCTGGGTAGTCAGCATGCTGGCATATCTAGTATTGCTGAATTTAAGAAAGAAATTGCTTCCTGCAGGACTTTCTGCTTTTTGCATGAACTGGAATATCAATTGCAAAACAACCTCATTAAAGGTGGTGATTTGAATAATGCCATTGTTATCGTTGATAAAGAGGTAACTAAGGAAGAATTGGATCATCTGGCTAAAATATTTAAGCGGAATGCAATTGAAGTTGCACCGCAGGGTATTTTAAATAACATGGAATTGAGGCATCAAAATGAGCCGGCAAGACATAAATTGTTGGACATGATTGGTGATCTTGCCTTGGTTGGTGTTCATTTAAAAGGTCATATTATGGCTGCAAGACCTGGCCACGCGGCTAACGTTGCTTTTGCTAAAAAAATCAAAGCAGCCATCAAAAAAGAAAAAAATAAAAAGGTGCATCATGTTTATGATACGACCGTAAAACCGCTATACGATATTGTTCAGATTATGGACATATTGCCTCACCGTCAGCCATTTTTGTTTATCGACAAGATATTGGAATTGAGTAAAACTCATGTTGTTGGTGTGAAAAATGTAACCATGAACGAGGAGTTCTTTAAAGGTCATTTTCCGGGGGCACCTGTTTTTCCAGGTGTGATTCAGATTGAAGCTATGGCTCAAACTGGAGGAATTTTAGTGCTGAGTACGGTGCCTGATCCAAGAAATTACCTTACCTTGTTCCTCAAAATTGACAATGTGCGATTTAGAGCACAGGTTTCGCCTGGCGATACTATAGTTTTCAGATGTGATTTAATGGAGCCGATTAGAAGAGGCATCGCACAAATGAAAGGTGTAGGAATGGTAGGCGGAAAAGTGGTGGTTGAAGCAGAAATGATGGCCCAAATCGTAAAAGTAAAAGAAAACGAAACTACATGATACAACCCTTAGCATATATACATCCTCAGGCGAAAATAGCCGATAATGTGGTTATTGAGCCCTTTGCTGTCATTCATAAAGATGTGGAGATCGGTGAGGGTACCTGGATTGGCTCTAATGTGGTGATCATGGATGGTGCACGGATAGGCAAGAACTGCAGGATATTTCCTGGCTCTGTAATCTCCGGTGTTCCACAAGATTTAAAGTTTGCCGGAGAGGTGACTACGGCGGAAATTGGCGATAACACAACCATTCGTGAGTGTGTGACCATTAACAGGGGTACTAAAGATAAATGGAAGACTGTTATTGGCAGTAATTGTTTGATTCAGGCTTATTCTCACATTGCGCATGATTGCGAGGTTGGAGATTACTGCATATTTTCGAATAGCACTACGCTTGCCGGTCATATTACAATTGGTAACTACGTGGTTTTGGCAGGATTGGTGGCAATCCACCAGTTTGTAAAAGTGGGTTCGCATGCTTTTGTAACCGGTGGTTCATTGGTTAGAAAAGACGTCCCTCCATACGTTAAGGCTGCTAGAGAGCCTTTGTCGTACGCTGGAATCAACTCCGTTGGTTTGAGAAGAAGAGGGTTCTCTTCTGAAAAGATCAACGAGATACAGGAAATTTACAGGGTTTTGTTTGTGAAACACAACAACGTAACCAAAGCTCTGGACATGATAGAAGCTGAATTTGCACCTACGGAGATCCGTGATGAGATTGTAGATTTCATCAGAAACTCTAATCGTGGCGTGATGAAAGGCTTTGGTTCGGGAAGTTAGGATCCTGGTGAATGACAATCGACTTAGCTAACGTTGGGAGAAGATTTAACCAGGAGTGGATTTTCAGGAATGTAGATTATTCGTTTCTTTCTGGAGAAAAATATGCGGTCTTAGGACCAAACGGTTCTGGTAAATCTACTTTGTTGAGTGTCTTGCTAGGAAATTTATCTCCATCTGAAGGAACTATAAGTTACAAATCGGGGGTTGATATCCCCGTAGAGGAGATTTATAAATCCATCAGCTTTGCTGCGCCTTACCTCGATTTAATTGAAGAGTTTACACTTCAGGAAACCATTAACTTCCATTTTAAATTTAAAGCCTTTTACGAGGGTATGAACGCCGAATCGGTGTTAGATCTACTCGGACTTGCCAAATCGCAAGATAAGGCTTTAAAATACTTCTCTTCGGGAATGAAACAGCGCACCAAGCTTGTGCTGGCTTGTTGTTCCAATACTCCAATTCTTTTACTGGACGAGCCCACGTCTAACCTGGATCTGCAGGGAATGGGCTGGTACTTGCAGTTAATTGAGCGATTTTCGGTAAACCGAACGCTAATTATAGGCTCAAATCAAGAGTCGGAGTATTCCTTTTGTAACCATTTTGTGGAGTTGACGGATTATAAATAAGTAATATTTATATTTGAAAACAGGCCAAAACGGGCTATTTGAGACTTAAAATGCTTTTATTAAATTATTTTTAAATTACTATTGTGGAATCGATAAATAGTCTTTACCTTTGCGGCACGAAAAAAGGCCGAAAGTTTAGGCACAATTTCAAAACAAAATGGCAAAAGCATCAGAAGTAAAAAATGGGAACATACTTCGTTTCAACGGAGATCTGGTACAAGTAGAGGAGTTTTTACATCGTACACCCGGAAATTTACGCGCTTTTTATCAAGCTAAGATGCGGAATGTGAAGACTGGTAAAACAGCTGAGTATAGGTTCCGTGTTGATGAAGAGGTTGAGATTTGCCGTGTTGAAACCAGCGATTACCAGTTTTTGTATGAAGATGGTGAAGCACTAGTAGTAATGGACAATACTACATTTGAACAGTTTAACGTACCGAAAGCATTATTCGGTAAGAGTATTCGGTTCTTGAAAGAAGGAATGAATGTAATTATCGCATTTGAAAGTGAAGAGCCAATTATGGCGCAGACACCTTCTCATGTTGAATTAGAAATAACCTACTCAGAGCCTGCAGTTAAAGGCGATACTTCTACAAATGCATTGAAATATGCGACGTTAGAGACAGGAGTAGAAATAAAAGTCCCAATGTTTATCAATCAGGGCGATAAAGTTAAGATTGATACACGTACTGGTGACTATGTTGAAAGAGTAAAATAAGAATTTTCATAGTTTAGTTTTAGGTTTAGGTTGATTGTGGCTTCGGAGTGGTTCCCGAAGCCATCTTTTTTTATGGGATTTTTTTGGGTTGAAAAATCAAATTATGCTTCTGAGGCTGGAACCTTTTGCCCAGAAGAAGGGCAAAACTGCGAAGCATTCTTGAGGGCTAAAATCAGTAAGAACTGCCGAAAAAATTCCTAGGCCTCTTCAGCACAATATTGATTTTTCTTTATGGGCCCAAACTGGGGCCATAAAAAAGATAGATTCGGGGTTTTGTGTATATTTCAGGGCTTGTCGTTATATTTGTTTTGATGACAAAAGCAGAGATTAGAAAAGTTGCAACAATGCAGCGGAAATGGCTTTCTGAAGACCAGATTGAAGATTATAGTCTACAATTGCTAAGGCAATTCTCTTTGTTGGACTTCTCATCGGTTCGTACGATTCATGTATTTCTGCCTATTACGGAGAAGAAAGAACCAAATACTTTCCTTTTTATTGATTGGTTGAGCGTTAATTATCCTGAGATCAAGATCATAGTTCCAAGGGCTGATTTTGATACTGCATTGATGACTAATTATGTGTATCAGGGTAAGGATGGTCTGGTTAAGAATCTATACAATATTCTAGAGCCTGCACAGGGGGAGTTACATACCGGGGAAGTGGATCTTGTGCTTATTCCTATGTTGGCTTTTGACTTACGGGGTTATCGCGTAGGTTATGGTAAGGGTTTTTATGATCGGTTTTTGCAAAATATAGCGACTAAAAAGATTGGGCTATGCTTTTTTGACCCGGTTGAGCAGATCAGCGATGTGAACGAACATGATGTATGCCTGAATCTTTGCATTACCCCAAATAAAGTTTATTCATTTTAGGGGGTAACAAATATTAACTTTTGCTGATATCTCTCCAAACAGTTTGATTGTAAACTAAAGGAGAACGTTATGAAAAGGTTAATATTAGTGGTACTGGCGGTTTTGTTAACCGGCCTTACCTGGGCACAAAAGAAGTCGGATGCGAAGATAAATAATAGTGGTAAACTTCAGATTTCGGCCTTTGGAGGCCTTAGTATGCCGCAGGGCAAATATAAAAATGAGATTGGAAGAGCTAAGAATGGCTATTTTGGTGGCCTTGCCATTGATCAGTATTTTAAGGGGAATAAATGGGGGATTGGTATTGATGCCCGGTTTTTGAACCATGATATCAGGAAGTTTGACAGTGTATTTTTTGATAATGGGTACATCGCTACTGATTATGTAAATCACCCTTCTTTCCAACACATTGGAGTTAGTATTGGTCCAACTTATAAATCTAATTTTGGTAAGCTAGATCTGGAAGCTTTCCTTCGTGGTGGTGTATTGTTTCAAGGATTTCCTCAATACAAAGAGTCTGTTTATGTACACCAGGCCTCTGGTCCGCCACTTCCTTTATTCGATACGCAGTATACGAGCAATCCTAAGCGCATTACAAAGGCTTGGATGGGATTAGGCGGTCTTCGGATATCTTATGCGCTTAACGAGCATTGGGGCGTGTTTGCGCGGGCTGATTATTTGAGAACCTTCGGCAAAAGCTTTGGCGGCGACTCCAGTGAGTTTCATATCACTAAATACGCGGTAAAAAAAGCACTGACAGCTTCGGACGTGCTTACGGTAAACAATAATGCTATCACCAATATAAATACTTACTATGAAGAAACCCCTACTATTCAAAATACATATGTACAAGCCGTAAATGTTGGCTTTGGAATTAAATATACATTTGGCGCTAAACGTAAAGTTGCACCGGTAGCTCCAGCGACTAAAACGGTAGCTCCGCCAGTAATTGCTGCACCTAAAGATATTTTGGTTGTAGTAAAGGATAGACAAACTGGCCTGGCTTTAAGTGGTGTTATCGTTAAAATCAGCAGGAACAATATCGACAATACTTCTATCAGTAATGCGGACGGCCAGGCTGAACGTGTTTTAAAAGCAGAAAAGGGTGCTTATCTGATCACAGCTGTGAAAAATGGCATTGCAGCAGAGCCCGTGGCGATAAGTATTGCTGATTTTGACAATGCTAGTAATGTGATTTATAAAGAGATTTATCACGATGACCCTAGATTTACCTTGATTGGAGAGACGGTTAGGGCTAATGATAACTCTAAATTGCCGGGTATTGGTACGGTACTGACTAATGCAACGAACAGTAAAAACATGACTCAGATTTCTGATGGAGAGGCTAAATTTGTTTATCAGTTGGAGCAACAGTCTGATTACAATATTGTGGCCAATCAAGCAGGGAAATTTTCGCAAACTGAAGGCGTGACCACAAAAGGGCTGGATAGAAGTAAAACGTTATATGTTACGCTGAAACTTGGGGTTAATAATTTGGATGCGGGGGCTGTCTTTGTACTTAAGAATATCCATTATGACTTTGATAAGTCTTATATCAGACCAGATGCTGAGCGGATATTGGACAATTTGTTAAATGTGATGTCGCAAAACCCTACATTGAGAATCGAGCTATCATCTCATACGGATAGTCGGGGTAAGGATGCTTATAACATGCGTTTATCGCAACAAAGGGCGGAGGCCGCTGTAAATTATTTGGTAAGCAAAGGTGTAGATCGCAACAGGATGGTGGCTAAAGGTTATGGGGAGACCCGTTTGCTGAACCGTTGTGGAAATGGCGTAGAATGTAGTGATGAGGAGCATCAGGCGAATAGACGGACCGAAATAAAGGTTTTGAAGTATTAAAATGTACATAAAAGTAAAAAGGAGGTCCGTATCATAAGTCATGATGCGGGCCTCCTTTTATTTTTGCGACTTGATAAAATCGCTTATAAGGTACGTTAGGGTCTTCGGGGTGGTTTTACACTGTCTGCCGTCAATTAAGGCAACAGCGCCCTCGCAAATGTGTAAATACGCGAATTTTTTGGCTGAAGTTAATATCAACTTCCGGATTTCGTTTAAACTGAAGCCTGAAGGGGTCATTGCACTGGACAATACATTTTCTATGCAATCCATATCAAGTTCCAATCCTGTTGTAGTTCCTGTTTTTTTAACAAGATTATTCCATGCGGAAAAGATGGGCTGATCGCTTTTTAGAAGATCATCAAAAAATACTGGATAGATATGTTGGTTTGCGGCTATGGTTTCAAGGATAGCGTTGTTGTTGTAGTTTTGGTGCAGTCCAAATATACCATAGCGGGTTAAGAAGCCATCTTTTATCGCATAACTGAACCCGTTGCCGCTATGTCTCCCGCTTGCAGGTCTTAAATCTGCATGTGCATCTATATTGATGACATCAATAGGGACTTTAAAGCCTAATGATGCTCCTTTGATAATTGGGTAGGCATTGTTGTGGCCTCCGCCGATAACAATGGGTGTTTTGCCTGCGGTGATTATCTTTTGAATGACCGGGTAAACCAAGGCATCGATCTCTTCTACTTTTTGTTGAAGGAGGGGGATGCCTTCTCCTGAAGGTTCAGCAAAAACAAAGTGGCCGAGTACCAGGAGCTCCTCTCCATTAAAAAAGGGGGTGCTTTGTATGTTTAAGAGCGCTTTAAGCGTTGGTTCCCATGAAGAGGCTGCGCCGGCAATGCCGTAGTTGGCACGCACGCCAATATCTTCGGGAATGCCAACCAATACAAACTGAGCACTTGCGTCTGCAATTTCATCTAGTGTGTTTACGGACTGAACTTTCTGGCCCAGCTTAACTTCTCCCTCACGTAGATTGGTTAAGGCCAGGATTGCTGCAGCATTGTATAACTTAAGGCCGTCCATTAGCTTATTTTGCCGTTTAATACGATGGTTTCTATTTGCGATTGGCCAAAGCTATAAGGCAGAAAAGCAAGGGAAGACATCGGTCTGGTTATAAACAGGTTGGCTTTTTTGCCTTTGGCAATACTACCTACTTCTGCACTTAGTTCCATTGCTGCGGCTCCATTGATGGTGGCTGCGTTTATGGCTTCTTCCGGGCGCATCCGCAGTTTAATACAGGCTAAAGAAACTACTAGATTCATGTTTCCGGAAGGAGTAGAACCAGGGTTATAATCTGTTGCTACGGCTACTGGAATGTTTGCATTGATTAGCCCTCTGGCATTGGCAAAAGGGATATTAATGTAGAATGAGCAGGAAGGTAGTAGCGTTGCGACGGTGTTGCTTGCTGCCAAGCTTTCAATCGCGGCATCATCTGTAGCTTCCAGATGGTCTACAGAAATGGCCTGATGTTTTACGCCAACCTGTACACCGCCAGATACAGACAATTGATTGGCGTGTATTTTAGGCTTTAAGCCATATTTTGCGGCAGCTTGTAGCAACCTATCTGTGTCGTCCACAGAGAAAAAGCCTTGCTCACAAAAGGCGTCCATATAATCCGCAAGCCCTTCATCTGCAATTCTAGGCAGCATTTCCTCAATAATCAGTTTGATATAACCTTCATGATCGTTTTTATACTCGGGCGGGTAGGCATGCGCTGCGAGAAAAGAGGCTTTAATTGGAATTGGGAAGTTCTCTTTTAACCTGCGGATGGCCTTCAGCATTTTTAACTCACTGTCAGTTGAAAGCCCATAACCGCTTTTTATTTCTACCGCTCCGGTGCCTTGTATGATCATGTCAGTTAAGCGTTGTGCTGCAGAATCATATAAATCGTCAGCTGTTGCTACCTGTAATTTCCTTGCCGAATTTAAGATGCCACCACCTGCTGCAGCAATATCTTCATAGCTTTTACCATCAATTTTCATCACAAACTCTTCCTCCCTTGAAGCGGCAAAGACGATATGTGTATGCGAATCGCACCATGAAGGGAAAACGAAACCGCCATTGGCATCGTGTGTAACGATGTAATTGGGCAAATGATCCGGTAACTGGTCCATGGAGCCAAAGTCTTTTATTTTTCCACCTTCACATAAAAGCCATGCATTTTCTATTGTCGGAAGGTTTTGCATCTGGCTACCCCTTAAAAGGAGCATCTTTTCTGGATGCAGACCAACTAGTGATTTGATATTGGTTATGAGCAGGTCTGACATGACTAAGGGTTTAATTCCAATAAAACAGGACAGTGATCAGAGTGAATGGCATCGGCCAGAATGGTCACATTTTTCAATTTCTCCAACATTGGTTGTGTAGCCAGGTGGTAATCGATCCGCCAACCCAAGTTCTTTCCTCTGGAACCGGCTCTGAAACTCCACCAGGTGTAATGGTGCGGATCTTTGTTGAAATGCCTGAAAGTATCGATGAAGCCGTTTGTTAAAAATAATTCCATCCACTCGCGTTCTTCAGGCAGGAAGCCGGAAGAATTGGCGTTTGATTTCGGGTTATGGATATCTATCGCAGTATGGCATATGTTGTAATCCCCAGAAATGATCATGTGAGGGTGTTCTTTGCGCAATTCATCGATATAGGTATCGAAGAACCGCATAAATTCATACTTTTTAACTTGTCTTTCATCACCACTAGATCCTGAAGGCATGTAAAGGCTCATCAGCGAGAATCCGTCGAAATCGGCTCTTAATATCCGTCCTTCTTTATCAATCCATTCTTCTCCACAACCATATTCAACATGATTTGGTTTTATTTTGGTGAGTATAGCAACACCGCTATACCCCTTTTTTTCGGCAGGAAACCAGTAGTGGTGGTAGCCTAATTGTTCTATTAAAACAAGGATTTCAGGGATTTGTGAAGGTAGAGCTTTAACTTCTTGCAGGCAGACCATGTCTGCATTAGTTTCTTGCAGCCAGCTAATAAAGTTTTTGGTGGTGGCAGAGCGGATGCCATTGACGTTGTAAGATATAATTCTCATTATCGTATGCTTGTTTTTTATGCAGTTAATGATGCTTTTTTTAATGCTTTAGCTTGTTTAGCAAATTCTTTTTCTAGCTTTTTTGCTTCACGACGTTTTAAAACGGTAATGGTCATTTTTACGTCGGTTATGGGCCTGTTGTTGCCGTCGGTCTCCATAACTGCAATTTTATCTACCAGTTCAATGCCTTTTACAATTTCTCCGTAAACGGTATAGCTTTTGTCTAAATGGGGAGTGCCACCCAGTGTTTTATAAATTGCTCTTTGCGATTCTGGAAGTTTAAATTTCAGGCGGTTTTTCTCTAGCGCGTCCAATTGTTCATCCGTAAATTTTTTACCTTGTACCAGGTAAAACTGACTGCCGCTGGATGCTTTTTCCGGGTTGTCGTCTCTTGCTGCGGCCAGCACTCCTTTTTTATGAAAAAGACTGTCACGAAATTCGGCAGGAACGGTGTAGCCTACGGTTCCTTCACCCAATAGGGCCCCTTTAACGGCGATCTTTGAGTCTGGATCACCGCCTTGGATCATAAAATCTTTGATCACCCGGTGAAATAAAGTTCCGTTATAAGTCCCTTTTTCGGTTAATTTTAGGAAGTTGTCACGGTGTTGTGGAGTTTCGTTGTACAGCTGGATAATGCATTCGCCCAGGTCTGTTTTTATTTTAACGTATTGGTGTTTTGGCTTTGCTGAAAAGGCGGAAATAAAGCACGCACAAAGTATTAGGGTAATATAATTCTTCATTGTCAGTTTAATTACCCGGCTAAGTTAAGTTAAATCTACTTTATTCAATAGGGCGCATTAAAATGTTAAGCATAGTCTTTCTTATCATAGATCAACAATTGGGGCGGATATTCGTTATAGCTTTGTAACTTATTAATTTAAAGATTATGAAAAGATTATTTTTATTCCTGGTTGCTGTTTCAATCAGCGTTGCCTCATTTGCGCAAACGAAGTGGACAGTAGATCCAATGCATTCTTTTGTTAACTTTTCGGTTAAACACATGGGAATTTCATTTGTAGATGGTTCTTTTAAGAAATTTGATGGTTCGGTCGTTGCGGCGAAAGCGGATCTTACCGATGCAAAAATCAACTTTACCGTGGATGTAAATAGTGTGAATACCGGTGTTGAAATGAGAGATAATCACCTTAAAACCGATGATTTTTTTAATGCAGCTCAATATCCAACAATGACTTTTGAAAGCACTTCATTCAAAAAAGGTAAAGAAAACAATTATACTTTGGCTGGAAAATTAACTATCCGCGACGTGACTAAAGATGTTGTGTTTGCTGTTGTTTATGGCGGTACGGCTAAAGATCAACAAGGAAATACTAAAGCAGGTTTTACTGCAACTACAACCGTTAACCGTTTGGATTATAACATTAAATACGATCCTACCGGTGCTGGTGTAGCTAAAGATATTAAAGTTACTTTAAACCTTGAGTTTACTCAAGCTAAGTAGTCTAATCAATAACAGGCTGGATCATTAATTCGGCCTGTTATTAAATTTTGATGATGATGTCGACCTTATCTCAATTCAATACTTTTACCAGTAATTTGCCTTTGCAGGATAGCTTAATGCCTGTTTTGTTTATTGGCCACGGCTCGCCGATGAATGGAATCGAAGACAATGAGTTTAGCGCTAAATGGGCCGGCATTGCTAAAGATATTCCGCAACCTAAGGCTGTTTTAGTCGTTTCTGCGCATTGGTTTACCAAGGGGACACACATCACTGCCATGGATTTCCCTAAGACAATTCATGATTTTGGAGGCTTTCCGCAAGCACTGTTTGATGTCGATTATCCGGCTCCGGGTAGCCCGGCTTTGGCTTTGGAGACTGCTGGATTGATTCATAGTACCGAGGTAGGATTAGATCATGACTGGGGACTTGACCATGGTGCGTGGACTGTTGTTAAACACATGTACCCAGCCGCAAATATCCCTGTTTTGCAACTTAGCATTGATTCCACCAAGGATGCGGCATATCATTATAACCTCGCAAAAGAGTTATATGACCTTCGAAAAAAGGGTGTCCTGATTTTAGGGAGCGGTAATATGGTCCATAACCTGAGGATGATGAGTTGGGAAATGATTCATGGAGGCGGCTATGATTGGGCCCTGGAAATGAACGATAAATTTAAAAGCCTGATCTTAAACCGCGAACATCAACAGTTGGCAGATTACAGGAATTTAGGTCGGGAGGCTATGCTTGCTATTCCTACACCAGAGCATTATTTGCCACTGATGTATACTCTTGGCTTGCAAAATGGTACTGAAGCTGTTTCTTTATTTAATGATAAAGCCGTTGGCGGTTCTTTAACCATGACCTCAGTCAGGATTGGCTAAGCTTACATCAGTTTTTTAAGCCATTTTAATAAGCCGTGTTTACCCTCGTAAGGGGGGTAAATCAAATTACTCATGTTCATCGCGGATTGGAATACAATAGCGCGTTCATGAGAGAAGGTTTTGAACCCGAAAAAACCATGACAGCTGCCCATACCGCTACTATTTACTCCGCCAAAGGGTAGTTTAGGGTTGGAAATATGGATCAATACATCGTTCACACAGGTGCCGCCAGCAGAAGTGTTTTTGATGATATGATTGATGTTCTTATGGTTTGCGCTAAAAATATATAGGGTCAGCGGTTTACTACGGCCGTTTATTTGCTCAATGGCTTCTTCGGATGTTTGATAGGTAATGATGGGTAAAACTGGCCCAAAGATCTCTTCTTTCATGATGTTCGAATCCAGGTTAACTTGAGTCAATACGGTTGGGTTTATGGTCTGTTTGGCCTCATCCTTTCCGCCACCAAAGGCTATTTTTGCGCCTTTTTCGGTCGCATCATCCATTAATGTCGTTAGTCTGTTGAAATGTCTTTCGTTGATGATCTTTGCATAGGCATTTTCATTGATTTGCTGGTTGCTATTAAAAAAAAGACGGTTAGCTGCATGGGCATATTCCATCACAAACTCTTCTTGTCTGCTTTCGGGGATTAAAATATAGTCTGGAGCGATGCAGGTCTGGCCAGCATTGATGAGTTTGCCCCAGGCAATTTTTTCTGCAGCTTTTTTAAGGTTGGCACTTTCGTCAATTATGGTGGGCGATTTGCCTCCAAGTTCGAGTGTTACTGAGGTTAAGTTTTTTGCTGCGGCTTCCATCACGACCTTGCCAATTGCAGTGCTTCCGGTAAAAAAGATATGATCAAAAGGAAGGGCAAGTAAGGCGGTTGATACTGACGCGTCGCCCTCAAAACAGCAAATTTCCTGTTCTTCAAAGCATTCTTTGATGATTTTGTTAATGATACTGCTGGTTGCCGGGCTTAGTTCCGAAGGTTTCAATATGGCACAATTTCCGGCTGCAATAGCAGACAAAAGCGGGCTCATCATTAACTGAAAGGGATAGTTCCATGGGGAAATGATCAGACAGGCACCTTTTGGCTCGTAATAGATCCTGTTTTTGGCCATCAGACTTGTTAGACTTTTTCCGACACGCTTGGGTTTCATCCATTTGCCTACGTTCTTTATCGCGAAGTCTAATTCCCCATAAATAAATATGAGTTCGGTTACAGCAGCTTCGAACTGACTTTTGCGCAAGTCGGATTGCAAGGCGGCGTAAATGTCCTTTTCATATTTCTCTATGGTGGCCTTTAAAGTTTTTAATTTATCAATTCTTTGTGTTGCATTGCTGTTTCTAAGCGTATATTTATGTTTTTGCTGAGCTTCGAATACGGAATTGATGGTTTGCGTCATGGCGATGTTAAAGCTGGGGAATTATTAATCGATATTGCTGATCGTTATTAAATATATACATAAGTACGTACAAAATGAAAAAAGGATTGTTTGTTGTTTTCGTGATTTCTGTGTTTACACAAATTGCCGCTGCTCAGACCATTAAAACTGGGGTTTTAGTAATTGGCAAGGGGGATAACGCTATTGGATCAGGGTTTCAGTCGGCAATTTCGGGCGTTAAAACCATCATGCTAATTCAGGCTGCAGATCTGGTTGTTACGCCTCAGGATAAGAATGTCAGTTCGGGCCTTGAATCCTTGTTTTTAAAAAAGATGCGTTTGGCAAAAGGGATTTCGGATAGTTTAAGCAAGGTATATGTGGATGAGACCAGTGCAAATGCGGTACTTAAAACCTGGTCCGACAGCACTAAAAATTTAACCGTGTTGAGGAATGTAAAATGGTCCAGGATAAAAAGATCAGGTAACAATTGGAATGTGCTGTTGGAAGATGGGCGAACCATAAAAGCGGAGGTGCTTGTTAATGCAGATGGTAGCGGAAATGTAACGGAGGCTTTGGCGTTAAAAGGGGCCGTTAAGAAGCAATGGCAGCCTTTAAATTATAGTGATAATCTTTACCGGGGAAGCGTTAGTGCAGGCTATTGGGTTAACAACAGCAACGCTAATGTTATTCTGTTAGACAGCTTCCTGCTGCCGAAGCAGGAAAACCTGGTGGTTTTGAATCCAGAAGACGAAAGTTTTGCCGGAGGACAGGCGGCTGGGGCTACAGCAGCTTATGCGGTGTTTTTTAGGACAAAAACCTCACTCTCGGTTTTAAAGTCAATACAGAAGGAGCTAATCAACCATCGTTTGTCGGTTATGCCTTTTGCCGACATTTTACATGACGATCCCAATTGGAAGTCAATTCAGTTTGTCGGTCTTTCGGGCTTTTTAAAGGCAAGTTTGGTAAATGGCCTGGCTAATTTCAATCCAGAGCAGGAGGTGACTACAGCCGAAATAAAAGCGCCATTAAAGGAGTTTTACTACAAAGCCCAAATTTGGTTTGATGATTATAAAGAAGCAAACATGACGTTAGGTGCTGTGTTAAACATGATTTGTATGGTTGGCAACAAATCACCTGAAACTACCAAAGCCGAAGTTCAGAAAAGATGGGTGTCACGCTATCATTTTAAAAATGAGTTTGATTTAAATAGGAATGTTACCCGTCGTGAATTTGCCGTATTGGTGGATGAATACTTAACTCCCTTTGATGTGAATATTGATAAGTCGGGTAGGGTAATCAGATAAAAGCCACATAGATAAAAACTAATTTCAATAATCGCATTATAGATATCCTCTATATGCCTATCAAGATTTAGTATCCGTAATATCCCAAATGCGGTTGTTTTTGAGTGCAGATAGGCTTATCTTTGCACTGTAAAAAAAGAACAATAAAATACAAAAATAATTATGGCAATAGTAGGTAAAAAATTCCCGAGCGTAAGCATTGATGCAATGTCAGAAATGGGTGACGATTTGAAAATCAACATTTTTGAAGAAGCAGTAAGTAAAGAGAAAAAAGTTATATTATTCTGGTATCCAAAAGATTTTACTTTTGTTTGTCCAACAGAATTACACGCTTTCCAAGCCGCTTTACCTGATTTTGAAAAAAGAAATACAATTGTAATTGGTGCTTCATGCGATACTAACGAAGTTCACTTTGCATGGTTAAATACTGCAAAAGAAAATGGTGGTATTGAAGGTGTAACTTATCCAATCTTAGCGGATACACACAGACATTTAGCTAACATTTTAGGTATTGTAGATCAGGACGTTGAGTACGACGAAGAAGGAAACGAATCTTTCTCTGGTTCAAACGTAACTTACAGAGCTACTTATTTAATTGATGAAACTGGTAAAGTATTCCACGAAAGTGTTAATGATATGCCGGTAGGTAGAAACGTAAAAGAATATTTACGCTTAATTGATGCTTATGCTCACGTTCAGAAACATGGCGAAGTTTGCCCTGCTAACTGGGAAGAAGGAAAAGAAGCAATGAATGCGAACAGAACTGGCGTTGCAGAATACCTGAGCGCTAACTAATAAAAAATAAAAATTATGTTTTTAGAATTAACAGAAGATAATCTTCAACAGTATGTTGCTGAAAACAACAAGGTTATGGTTCAGTACGCTGCATCTTGGTGTGGAAACTGCAGAATCATGAAACCAAAATTCAAGAAGCTGGCAGCTGAGAACGAAGATGTTACTTTCTTAATTGTGGATGCGGAAAAACTTCCTGGTTCACGCAAACTTGCAAACGTTGATAATTTACCAACTTTTGCAGCCTTTGAAGGTGGAGTGCTGGTTGATCAGGCTCAGACCAATAAGGCAGAAGTGTTAAATGAATTATTTGATAAAATAAAATCATGAAAATACCAGTAATAAGACAGCTATTCCAAAATAGCACGCCTGAGGATCTTAAAGCAACTTTAACTGTTTTAGAAGCTTTCTGTGAATTTAGAGGCGTAAATGAGGAAGAGGTTAATGTAGCGGGTGAAATGATTACCAATATCTGTGGTGCACTTGAAGTTCATGAGAGTGTAAAGAGTGGTATGGTTGAAAAAGACGCGCTGAATGCATTTGGCCAAAAGGTAATGGGCTCAATTGATAGAAATTAATTTCTGATACATACACAAAAAAAGGGCGATTCCAATTGGAATCGCCCTTTTTTTGTGCTTTTAAGCCAGGTTACGACCAGCATTTACGATGCCATACACCGTTCTGATCGCTAATTTTTCGTAGGATTGTTGCTCCTCATCTGTGATTTTGGACTGTAATTCTTCCAATGCGTAGTGTTGGATGAGTACAAGAGGTAGTACAATCTTCTCTCTGACTGCAATAGAGCTCTTCTCAACGGGGTAATTCTCCATTAAGGCCGTATGTCCCGATAGCTTCAATAACATGTCTTTAGAGAGCTCAAATTCGTCATGTAAGATTTTCCAGAAGGCACCGTACTCTTTATCATTTGCAAAGTGAGCGGTAATAGAAAAATCAGATTTGCTCATCGACATCATACAGTTATCTACGATAGTTTTAAAGTATCCTGATTCCTGATAAGTCTTTACTACCTTATCCCAGTTGCCCTCAGCTTCCTGATTTTTTAAAGCCGTTCCCATTCCATAAAAACCAGGAATGTTTTGTTTTAACTGGCTCCAGGCAGTTACAAAACTGATTGCTCTAAGGTCTTCAAGTTTTAAAGCGCCTCCCGAATTACGTTTTACCGGCCTGCTGCTAATGGTGATTTTAGACAATAGGGTTAGGGGAGAGAATTTCTCCAGGTAACTTAAAAATAGGGGATGCTGACGTAAAGCAAGGAAGGATTCGTAACTGTCTTTTGCCATTACATCCAATAGGTTTTTGTGCAGTGGGTCGAGTAAAATATTGTGTGTTTCTTTCATTCCCGCAGACATGCCGGCATTGATCAGCTGTTCGATGTTAAATTCGGCACTGTCGATTGATCCGTACTGTGAACTGATGGTTTGACCCTGTATGGTCAATTGAATGTTCTTGTTGGCAATTTCTTTACCCATAGAGGCATAGAAACGGTGTGTTTTACCCCCTCCACGTGAAGGTGGGCCGCCACGACCATCAAAAAAGGCTAGTTGTATATTGTGTTGGTCCGCAATTCCTGTTAAGGCTACTTTAGCATTAAAAATAGACCAGTTGGCCATTAGATAACCACCATCTTTGGTGCTGTCTGAGAAGCCCAACATGATGTGTTGTTTGTTGCCGCGGTTTTTTAAGTGTTTTTTGTAAAAAGGATGTGTGTAAAGCGTATTCATGATCTCTGCAGCATCTGCAAGGTCATGTACCGTTTCAAATAAAGGCACGAAATCAATAGATAGGTTGTCCTCTTCCCAGCCATTCCATAGGAAAAGCTCCATCAACTGCAAGATGTCGCTAGCCTGCTGACAATTACTGATGATGAAACGGTGGCAGGCCAGTTCTCCATTGCTTGCCTGGATCTGTTTGATCTCAGCGATGGTTTGCAAGGTATCCTTAATCAATGAGTCTGTAGTTTCAGCAGCATTCAATTTGGCGCTTTTGAACGACATGTTTTCAATCTTTTCTGCTTCGGAAAGACTGTCGTAGTTTTCAGGGAACAAGGAAACGATTGGCTTGCTTTGACGGCAGAAAGCGTGTACATCTCTAAGTACGCGGCTGTCTTGTCTGATGTCTAAAGAAGCGAAATGACTACCATAAAGTTCTACTTTACGGATCAAATCTGATACTACATCAGTGAACAGGCCATCGTGGTCTTCGTTTAAAGTGGTTAAGATTTTATTGAGGTTTTCGATTAAGAAATCGGCAATATTCTCCATCGGGATATTAGGATCGAAGGCATTTTTGTACAATACATCTTGTACAATTGCAATCGTATCTTCTACACCTCTGAAGGTAATGCGACGTTTAAGGTTTCTGAAATCACGGTAATAGCACCTAAATAGGATTTGACGTAGCATTTTTGAAACCTGTACCGTAGAATCGGCATGTACATTCGGATTGCCATCCCTGTCGCCACCTGGCCAGAAGCCCAATTCGATGATCTTTTTAGACTGCAGGTTGTAATCGTTTAAGCTCTTATCTACTTCTGACTGGATATTTGCAGCCGCAAAATAGAATACGTTTTCAAGGTACCAGGCCAGGCTTAATGCTTCATCAACAGGGGTTGGCGACTTCTTGTTAAAGAAAGGCGTTTTACCCAATTGCTGTAACAACAGGTTGATACTTGATATGTCATTGGTTTTGATCGCAGTGGTTAGATCGGTAATGATCGACAATACGCTACCTGGATAAAACTGGGTAGGGTGTGCGGTTAATACCAGACGAAGAGAAAACTCTTCGATTAGTTTTTCAATCTTATCGGTAAGGGCTTTATTGTCTGTGCCCTTTTTAAGGTACGATAATAAGGCATTGTGTTCATCGGCAGCATTCAGCTTATTGAAGGAAGCATCCTCTACAGCATCGAATAATACAACCTGACGCTCTATGTATTGTATAAAACGGAATAAAAGGTCTATAATGTCCTTCTTTGAATGCTTTTGGGTGTACTTCTTGAAAAAAACATCAATAATTTCTGCGGGAGTGTCATGGTTTTTTACACCATCCTCGCAGTATTTTAAAAAGAGAGGGAGTAAAGTACCGGTGTCTTTAACTTTGTAAAACGGAAGGGTTAGGAAAAGGCTATTATAAAGTTCGAACCGGGATACGACTTCATTGTTAAATATAGACTCTCTCTGACCTTTTGCTCGTTGTTTTTGCATCATAATTTGAAGGTAATATTTTCGCGCTTAATCTAGCAAAAATCATCCAAATAATGGCTTAAAAGGCAATAATTTTATTTTGATTTATTTATATAAATCGATAACTTAGAGGTGTAGAGATTTAAAAAATCTTTAAAGAGGGTTGGTATATTTAAGCGGAGACGCTGGGCGTATACCATTTAATTGTTATTTTTTTTGGGGTAAAAGAGGTTGATTCATCGATAAAAGATGATCAACCTCTTTTTTTATGATAAGGTCATTTTTAAGATTACTTCAAAAACACTTTCCGTATCGCTTTATTTGCGGCATCTAAAATGTAGATATTTCCATCTTTGTCAACGGCCATATCGGCCATTGAGCCTATTTTGGCCTGAGAGAATGAACCATCTGCAAAACCATTGGACAATTTTACCAGCGTTGAAACCTTTTTACTGGCAATATCAACTTCTCTTAATGCGTAATTGTACTTGTCACCGGCAATCAATTTACCAGGGCCATATAAAGCCAATCCACCTGAAATACTGTTAAATCTTGCCGCTAATCCTATTCCATCCTGGAATCCAGCATCAGAACTACCTGTGAAATAGTTTTCATTTCCACCTCCTGCAGCAATACGTCCAATCGCATTATTACTGCTTGAACTGGAATCTACATAATATAGATTTCCATCTGCATCTACCACTGCCTTAGCCATAGGCCAAAATGGACCGCTGATTTTCGTATAACTACCGGCTGTATTTACTTTGTTCATACCCGCATAAGCAGCCACAATGTTCACATACAGATTTCCAGCATTGTCAAATGTCATTAAACCTGGCGCAAAGCCGGAAACATAGACCGTATTCTGACCTGAAGGCGTAATTTTCCTGATGTGATTGCGGCCAATATCTGACACATATATATTATCCTGTTTATCGATCACAATTCCGTATGGGGTATCAAAAGTAATGTTGGTACCATTGGCCTGTAATATACTGACCTCCCCAGCTGGTGTAATCTTTTTCACCACACCATTCATTCTGTCCGCTGCATAGACATTTCCACTGTTATCTACTGCTATACCAGCCATGAAACCTCCAAAAGTATCACTGTTAGGTCCACCGGCTAGTGTCAGCATTCCTGCTCTTCTAAATTCCTGTGGCGCCAGTGCTTCCTGACCGTCCACCACTACTTTTAAATCACCGGTACTTAATCCTGCTGGTGCATCCAGTACCAATGTGTTTTCTGTGGCGGTTTTTACAGTTGCCAGTAATCCGCTAAAGTACACTTTGTTGTTTACAGGGCTGGCACTAAAACCTGATCCTTTAATGGTAATTGTTGTACCAGCCAAGCCGTTATCCGGACTTACAGAAAGGATACCCAGCGTTTGGTCTTTAAATTGCGGACCATCAGTTGCCTGATCATTCACTACCACTTTTACCAATCCAGTACCTGTACCGCCGGGCACTAATAGCTTGATCTGGTTTTCGCTAGCAGCTTGAACTGGAACGGAAACGCCATTAATAAAGACTTTATTTTCGTCCAGAACCGCACTAAACAAAGCCCCAGAAATAGTCATTTCAGCTCCTTTCGGGCCGCTTAATGGCGTTACGACTTGAATCGATGGTGGAGTAACTACGGTAAATACAGGTCCAGACGTTTTTTGCCCGTTGATGTTTACAGAAAGTGGTCCTGTTTTAACGCCATCAGGTGCCAGCACTACCAGTTTTTCTTTCGTCGCTTCCAATACTGTGGCGCTTGTTCCGTTAAAATCGATCAGGTTACCCGCAGCAAGTTCTTCAAAACCCACACCAGTGATCGTCACTTTTGTGTTCTTGCCGCCGCTTAAAGGTTTAATATTGCTAATGGCCTGATAAGTGAAGTTCTGACCTTTGGCTTCTTTACCATCCACCTTCACGACTATCGGCCCAAAACCAGCATCTACCGGTACTTCGGCTACAATAATTTCGTCAGATACGCTGACTACCAAGGCTGGTTTTCCGTTGATGAAAACCGTAGCCGGCCCAGTAGTACTACTGAAACCAGCGCCGGTAATCCGGATTTGAGAGCCCGCAGGGCCATTGGCGGGAAATACATTCTGCACGCTTAAGGCCTGGTAGATATATTGTCCCAGGTCAAAATTGCGCGAATCATAGGTAAGCGCCAATGCACCGGTTACGCCACCTTCCGGCATCCGAACCACGATGGTGCTTTCTGTGGCACTGATCACTTCTGCGGCTTTACCAGAAATGGTTGCCGAATACTTACTTAGCTCGGTTCCAAAACCTTCGCCAACAATGGAAACCAAGGTTCCTGCATTCCCACTATTCGGGTAATAGCTGTCTATTTTGAAGGGCACCACAGGTACTTCTACCTTATCTTTTTTACAAGCACCAATAAACAGCAGGAAGCACAGCATCATGCCGATACTAAAATTCCATTTGTGTTGATTATTCATCTTTTTATGACTTAATTTCTAAACTAATAAACTAAAAGGTATACCTCAATCCGAACTGCATTTGCACTCTCGATCCAAAATAATCGATGCTGTAAGGCTGACCAGGGTTGTTAAAAGTAAAAACAGGATAATTATCTGTGTTTTGCTGAGGTGGAAATAGCGAAGGTGTTAAGCCCACACTGCTGGTGGAGTTAAACGTATTTGGCGAGAAATACTGAACACCCCAGGTCTTGCTGATTAGGTTGGTCACATTCATCACATCCACCGTAAAGCTTAAAGATTTCGACTTATTGGCGTTCACAAATAACTCATGAGAAAGGTGTAAATCAGCCTGAACATTCCATGGTGTCCTGCCTTTATTACGCTCTGTGTACCTGCCTCTTCTGCTGCTCAAGTATTCATTTCCATCAATAAATTGATTAAAAGCTGCTGCTTGCTGCACTGCCGTTTGTGTTGGAATATCTTTGAAATATCGGATGGCTTCTTCTCTTAAAGGAATGTAAGTTAAACTCACTTGCTGTGGCAAGCCCTGGATATTGCCGTTTACAATACCATAAGTAAAGGGACTGCCCGATTGTGCTGAGAAGAATAGACTGATATTCGTTCTACCCGATCTGCTCCATTCGTAGTTATAACTGATGGTGGATACAATGCGGTGGCGAATGTCAAAATTGCTGGCACTTAGCGTTGGATTGTTTGGGATCAAAGCTTGATTCAACTGCCAGTTACTTTCCATGGAGTTACGCACCCCATTGCTCAGGTCTTTTGATTGTCCGTAAGTATAAGAAGTGCTTACATTTAGCGCCTTGATAAATGTCTTAGCAATGGTACCAGTTAGGCTGTAGCGATAGCCTTCTTTGGTATTGCTCAATAGGTAAATATTGGAGAAACGTGGATCTACCGCGCCACCATAAACAGGCTGTTGCTTCTCTTTGTCATAACCGTAATACAGTGGATTGTCTTTGGTATTTAACTGCTGGAACAGTACGTCTTTTAAGTTTTTAGTGTACATTCCTTCCAGGGTAAAACGCCATTCGCTTTCTGTTTCGTAATCGATCCCTAAACTTCCACGCAATACCTGTGGCATTTCAAAGCCGTTATCCACCAAGTCGACCTGTGTGCGACCGCTATTTGGGTTATTGATCACCGTTCCGTTTTGTTCAATAAATCCGCCAATGCCATTCGGACTAGGTTTAATCGGATCTGTGCCCGGTAAAAAAGCCTGCTGATCAGCTCTCTGATCAATTGCACCAAAAGTATTTCCAGTATTGTAATATGCATAAGCTAACCATGCAAAAGGAATCCGGCCGGTAAACATCCCTACTCCTCCTCGAAGAATTAACTTTTGATCTCCCAATGCGTCATATCTAAAGCCTAAACGCGGAGACAATTGTACCTTGTTTAAAAACTTATTGTCGATTCGGTTCAATGGCGTATACGTGTAAGTACTGCCAAAATAAGGATCTGCGATAATGTCCCGAACCTTGTCGCTCAAGGTTGGCATGGTTGGTAAATTCACAAAATCTGCACGTAATCCTGGCGTGATGTGTAGTTTATCACTAATCCTGATTTCATCCTGCACATATAAACTATACATGTTGACGTTGAAATCTGCTGCCGGATTCGCCAATAAATAATCTCTGTCGTTATTGAAATAATTGTAGCTTCCTCTTACGCGGTAAGGGTTGTTGTTGGTGAAATCTTCAATGCTCTGATAGTCTACACGGCCATTCCAGGCATTTACGAAACCATATTTGATGTGGTACAGTTCATTATGCGTCCCTATTAAGAACTTGTGACGTCCTTTTGTCCAGTTTAAGTTTGCGGTAAACTCCCAGGTTTTCTGCTTCATATTGAAGATACTCGCTTCGCGATCTGTACCTAAATAAATAGTGGTTCCTGGTGTGCGTCCCATAATTTGCACTTGTGGCAAGGTCGGATCGCTTAATGGATCCCTGTTGTCGTTCACATGGGTAAAGCCGACTAATAAATTACCGGACAGTTCATTATTGAAACGGCTTTTCAGCTCAGCAACGGTACTGGTCTGGTTATTTTCCTGTTGAAAAGCCATGCTGCTAAACCTGAAATCCTGCTGATCTCGGTCCATATGTGTCGCCTTACTGAAAATCGTGTTGTTTCTGATCGCCAGCTGGTGTTTATCATTGATATTCCAGTCTAAACGGTTAAAAAACTTCTGAGATTTGCTCCAATTGGTATACACGTCGGCGGTACCGGCGTCAAACACACTTCCATATCTGGTTTTCACCGTATTTGCAATGGATTGTGCATCAGCCACGCTGAAAATTGGGGCTGTTTCTGCTGTTCCTACGTATAATTGTGTAGGATCCTGACGATGGGTAATCTCTTCATTCGAGAAAAAGAAAAGCTTGTTTTTGATGATGGGGAAACCTACGCGGAAACCAGCCTGGTAATCATGGAAATCAGAATTCATCTTACCCAGACTGCCCACACGATCGTTGCCTGTCAAGGCTGCATTTCTTCCTAAACCATAAACCGAACCTGTTACCGTATTGGTACCACTACGCGTCACTGCGTTTACGGATCCACCGGTAAAGTTTCCGATTTTAACATCAAAAGGTGCTAGGTAAACCTGCATATCTTCTATGGCATCTATAGAAACCGGATTGGTCCTGGTACTGCTGCCATTCATACCTGAAGTACCCGTTTGTCCGCCTTGTGAAGGGCTAAAACCAATAGCATCGTTGTTTACGGCACCATCGATGGTCACATTGTTGTACCTGAAGTTGGTACCGCCGAAACTATTGTCGCGGCTGCCCTGAGGGGTTAAGCGGGTAATATCAGTAATGCTCCTGTTGATCGTTGGCATGTTTTTCAGCTGCTCAGCGCTGATATTTTTACCCGTTCCATAGTTGTCCGCTTTTTGTCGGACGGTTTTTCTGGCGGATACCTCTACTCCTTTCAGTTCCTGTGCATTTTCTGACAAAACAAAGTTGAGCTGCTGACTTCCACCCAGGCGCACTGAAATGTCATTGCGCACTGCGTTTTGCATCCCCATCGTGGAAACGGTGACCAGATAAGGTGATCCAATGCGGAGATTATTTAGGAAATAACGGCCATCTTTATCCGCTGACATGGCGTAACGAGTGCCCGATGGCGCGTGAATAGCCACAACCGTAGCACCGGGTATTGCCAAACCATTGGCATCTTTAACCTGTCCGGTTAACGAACCACTTGTTTCTTGCGCCATGCTATAAAACGACACCAACATCAGGGCGCAAAGCATAACGACTGAATATATTTTCTTCATTTTTTAAGTTTAATTGTTTTACGAAGCCGGTTATTGGGTGATTCGCAAAGCGCCATCAATAATATGTAATACACCATTTCCAGAAAGGATGTCTTGTTTCAGCAGTTTTACCTCCGTCGTATTTCCGATTCCTCTGAGTGTAATCTCCTTAAAACTTCCTACTGCACTTTCATCTGGCACCAAGGTCATCGTCACCGAATTACCATCCAACATGGCTTGCCTGCTGCTATTAGAAGGCCCGGTGCTTAAAATATAGTCGTAGATAAAGCGTCTGTCTTTCACAATATGGTAGTTGACGAAACGCTTCAGCTCTGTCGGATTGGTGTTGCTGATTTGCTCGATACTTATATAGCCAATTGCCTGCATCGCGGTATTATTAGGGGCAAAAATGGTGTAAGGGCCTGCTTCATTAATGGTTTGCAACAGACCAGAACTTCTTAAAGCCTGGGTAAAAAGCGTGGTACTCGCTTCTGCGGCGATGGCATCGCCTAATAAATCATGCAGATAAGGTGTTAACACACGATTAACCACCTGGATCAATCCATTGGAAGCTGGGATATTTTTCGAAATCACCCTGGAACCATTCAGGGTCAGGATCGTATCCTGGCCTTTGATCCAGTGTGTGGCATACAACTTTCCTCCTCGGGAACGCAGTTCCTGATTAAACAAGAAAGGGAGCTTATTCAGTTCATACTTTCCGTCCAGGGTATGGTAGTTCGCAATACGCGAAATTGTGGTCGGGTTGGCCGTCATGACGCCTACCGCCCCGGAATAACCCGCAGCAGTAAAGGCCGCATCTGAAGGCACCAAAGCCGTATAAGGACCGGCACCCTCCTGTAGGGACTTGTCTAATCCACTGCGTTTTAAGGCAGCGCTAAACGCCGAAAGGTTAAAGTTATCGGCGATCACCAGGTTGATCTTATTATTATCGTAATCGCTATTTTGCTGGTCATCTTTACTGCATGATATTCCCAATATGGTCATCAGCATTAAAGAAAATAGGGCGTTCTTTTTATATAAATGTGCCATGTTTAGTTTAATTTAAATCCTTTAGGAAAAATCAGGCGATCGACCACGTGGACAGGTCCATTTAAGGTGTTGATGTCCGTTTCTGTCACCGTAGCTGCCGGATAGGCGGAACCTTTTGCCTTCATCTGAATGCTGTTATTTACTGATGAAAATTCGATTGGCATTTTATAGGCAAATTCTGCGGGTGGGTTACCACCCAGATTGACCATGTAATCGTTCAATCCAGCATTGAGCACATTGCCATAAAATATAGTGGTATTGGCGTAAGCCTTATCGCCGCCTGAGGTAACCGGTTGAAACATCCTTCCCCAGTCGCGGTGAAAGTTGTACACGGTATCCATCGGAAAGCCGCCCACTCCGGTAAATAGGTTCTCATCAAAACGGATCGTGCTGGCACTGCGTTCATTAAACTTCATCACATCGGCCAGGGTTTGAAATCCTGCTTTATGAAAAGCTTCATCCGTTGGTGCAAAGAGTGTGGATATCGTGATATTTGGCCCGACATACCCATCATAAATCGGCGCATTTATGCCCCAGCCAACTTGATACAGCTTTCGGGAGCTGATGTAAGGGAGGACTTCCTCCGGACTAGGTCTATAACCGAAAAGCGGTTCCATATCATTGATCATGGCCTCTATATAATATTCATCGGCCAGGCGCTGAGATTCCAGGAATATCGTAAATCTGCCATCATCAGTTAAAGCTTCCAAAATGGTTTTTCTTGGCTTTTCTACGGTATTTTCCAGGATATAAACGCCGCCATTGGTTGCTGGCAAATAGTTTAGTTTACCTGAGTTCTTGCCATTGATCAGTAAGGATTCTCCTTTTACGCCTACGTAATTTCTGTAGTAATATAAATCGTACTGATTTAGTCCTGTTCCGGTATTCTCATAATAAGGAAGATAAAGTCCTGGGCGCTGCAGCAAAGTCTTCACCACAAAATTGTCGTTCCGTTGTTTCAGCTCTGACTGGGTAACCGGGCCAATAGTGGTGTAAAACATCATTAAGCTGTCCAGTTCTGGTAGGGGCATCTGAGTAATTGCGCTGGCGGTTAAACCTGCGGCTTGCATCGCCGCATCATTCGGGGCGAAAACAGTATACACCAATTTGGGTCCTTTTTCTTGCAGGATATTCTTGATGTTGCTCCTTTGCCAGGCGCTGTAATATAGTTTTGCCGGCGATTCGGCCAATAATTCTTCTACGGTTTGTGTGGCTTCAGGTTGAAAAGGAATCTGAATTCCTTCCGGATCAGGCAGAAATTCACTCTTGGTACAAGCTGCTAAAAGAAATAGACTTGACCATAAAACAACTGACCTTAAATTTCTCATATTCATCATGATATCTTATTTTTTTATTGCTTGTTCTGGTGTTACCAATCCATCCACCAGGTGGTGAACAAGCCCATTGCTACATAAATTGTCATTTTTTGCGACGATCTCGCTGGTCACTGCTTTTATAGGACTATCCGAAGGTCCGTTACCCGGATACAGGACTAATCCATAACCGAGTTTAAAGCTTGGGTATTGTTTTCCGCCTCCGAAAGTCATGTAATGGCTGTTGTTCTTCAGGAAATAACTAAAGGAACCATTAGAATTGATCCTGGAGAACACCTGTCCATCGGAAACAAAAAAGTGTCTGTCGTATAAGAGGTAAACCCCAAAAAGCAGATCCCCCAGGTATTTGCTGGCATCCATCTCATTTAAAGAAGCGGCAGTAATCCCTACATTTTTAAGGGCTTCATTATTTGGCGCAAAAACAGTGAATTGCTGTGTTGTTGCCAGTTGATCCCATAAGTTAAACTTCTTTAAGCCGCTTACGAACACGCTGTAATCCGGATGTCCGGCCAGCCATGCTTGTACGGTTTTATTGAAATTAGGCTTCATTACGTTGTCCAGCACATGCAGGGTACCATTGGCCAATATCACATCTTGACGGGTGACCTCGGATCCAGAAAAATACAGTTCATTTTCCGCGCCCCCATTTGGGTTTGTGGATGCCCTGGAAGTATACACTTCCGCATCGGATAAAGTGGCATAACGCACATCAATACCGTTGTTGGGAATATCAGTTACACTCAACTTACGAGGTAACAAATGGTATCCGATCACCTTTTTCAGGCTATCTGCGTTCAGTTTATCAAAATCTGTGGGATTATAAATACCCATTCTGTTAAATGCAGCATCAGTAGGTGCCAATATGGTAAAAGGGCCTGCTCCGTTGAGTTCATCCACATAGCCTACTTTTTTAATGGCTGCATAAAACAAGCGCATCTCATAGTTATTCTTCACAAAATCGGCTGCCGGACGGATGTTCTCGTTAGGTGCAGCAGTCGTTAAATCATCATGCTTACAGGAAGCTAGCAATAAGAGTTGCATTCCTATGGCCAGTATCATCAGCGTTTTACTCCTATATTTTCTTTTTTCCATGGAAATCATATTCTTAATAAATTGGCGGTGCATATTTCCTTTGAATAGTGGTTAAATAAACCTTACCATTTACTACTTCAATGGTGTTTACGGTAGCGAATGTGGCTGGATTGTTCTTTCCAGAGTGGATGTTAACCAATAGATTGGGCAATACTGCTCCGTTATCACTGCTCTGTAGTCTGATTTTACCATTTAGAAGGCAATTCACAGAAACCCAGTTCCCTCCGTTATCAATAGACCCATCAAAAAATGGATTGGTAGAAATATCCATTCCCGGCACAAAAAAGTCGAAGCGCTGCCAGATGTTTGTGGTGATGCCATTGGATGATTTGCTGGCCCAGATCGGGAAGCTGGAATAAGGGTTAACCACTGCGGTTTCCGTATTTAGCTTCACATTGGCGAAGTATTTCCCTTTATAACCCGGTACTGTAGGGCCTTTATGGTTCAATATATTCTGATCTTCGTAGAGTGAAAGATAAACGTTCATGTCATCTTTCATTCCCCACTGAAAACTTGCGAGCAGGAAATTGTCTTCTTTAAGCGACTTGTCGGCCTCCCAATAACCTTTTCCGCTCATGTTATAGAAATTCACATAGGCTAGTGAGTCAGATAGTGGGAGTTTATGGAAGATTTCCTGACGCAATAAAACACCTGTTCTTTTGGTCACGAAATCTTTCTGCAGCAGGTGCATGGTGTAAACCTCCTGAGCGGTTAAATTGATAGTCGTATCGATCAGAATATCTTTTTTAAGATGGTTTTCCAATTGAAAGAATGGCACCGTATTTTTAGGCCGGTAAGCGAACATAATGCGCACTTTCCCAGATGGCACCTGTGCCCAGCTGCTCAAATCAAAACCGTTTAAGATCGGACCTACCAATACATTTTCTTTTCCAGGATATTCCGGGTTGTTTACCGAAGTACTGGTTCCGATATGCGATGGATATGGTGGTGCATAAGCATCCCGCTGGTCTAGAAAATCACCTACAATTTCCGCACTTACCGGCATGCCGCTGGCATCCACTACAGGATTGATGAACATGCAGAAAAACGGCACTTTATTGTCCTTGCTGCCTAGGGTTTGCACGTAGTTAAGGTTGTTGAACACACGCAGGTAAGCAGGTTCTTTAATTTTACTGTACTCGACCTTTACACAACCGGAAGCTAACAGCAGGAAATTACAAGCTACCAGCCAGACGAATGTGGTGTTGATTTGAAATAATCTATTCTTTTTCATTATTTGTTATGTTTGATAATGATCATTTTTGCTTTGGTTGCCGGCGTACTTCCCGTTCCCGATTGCCCAATTAAGCTCAGGGTATAAATACCCGGCTCATGCACAGGCAATGCTCTTGCTGGTCGCAGATACAAGTCTTTATTGGCGATAAAGGCATCGCTTTTCAGCACCTCAATGTCGCTTGCCCAAATGCCCGGAACAACGTTAGGTTTAGAACGGTAGGCCATAATTTCGTATGGATTTTGCTCATAGCTACTGCTCACATAAGGACGCTCAAACAATGGCATTCCCGGCTGAAGATTCACTCCGGCATTGGGGTTGTCATCGCCGCTGGAAATAGACTGCCCATTATTCAAGGTGAAAGTGATGTAGGGATTGCCAGTTGAAAGGTTTAAAAACCTTTTAAAGAAGAAGTAGCGGTACTGATTTCTGGCATAAGTAGCATCTTCTTGTGCAAGGCCTCCGCTATAAGTTGCCCCACTTAGATCGTTGGCTACTAATAATAATTTAGGCCCACCTGCAGCATCCGGAGATAACCAGGCTGTATAATTTTGTGCAGGGCGAAGTACTTGCGTTACGCTGGCAATGACCTTACCTGAGGCATCTATAGCTTCGATGGTATGCGTACCCTGGATAAAATTACTATAGGCACCTGATGCACCAAAACCAAGGTCGGTAGCAATGGTTTTACCATCTACCCTGAAACTTACAGCTGCTGTATTCAAAGCATTAACGCCCTGTATCCTGAAGTAAGTGTTATTCACCGCAGGGCTATTGTCATTGAGTATTTGAAATGAATTCTGATAAGTATCAGCAGTCTCAGAGTTCTCATTGATCAGATAATTAAACCGCTGTGGTGCGATTAAAATTGTGTAAATACCTCCAGGTTGATAGGTTTGAATTGGCGCATAAGTTAAAGCGGTAGAATTCATCATATCTTTAGGAATCGTAGAGGTTGGTGGATCCAGCAAGGTGTATTGATTCAATTCGGAACCTAGCGCCGGCATTTGTCGGCCATCCTGCATCAGCACTTTGAACTGATAAGTACCATAAGGGACCTCTATATATTCAGATGTTTGTGTTGCTGAGCTGATGTTATTGGTCTTCGGATTTACCAATGAACCATCGGAATAAGCCAAAGAGACACTACCCGTTAAATCTTCCAAAGCCCCACTGCTGTTGAAGCCAGGAACTTTAATTTTACCGGAAAGGTTTACGATTCTGATTTTAAAATGATCAGGTTTTGAGGGTGCCGCAACACCGCGCTTTATTGGAACAACCTCCGGCTGCCCTTCCATACCAAAGGTTGGCATCAGGAAATAGTCCGTAGGGTTATTGTAATCATTTTTGACCTCCGTTTTGATATCATTACCCAATGTGGCCTGATATGATCTGGTCATGAAGTCCAGTTTTACAATTTCCTGTGCATTAAAAAGATCCTGAGGCACATTCCAGATTTTAGTCAAATACCCATTGTTCGGGAAATAAGAGGTTCCCGGTAATTTAGGTGGTGATCCAGGAGTTGGACTAGGGGTTAGAAAACTGGTCAGACTATCGCCATTGGCGATCACCTGATTATAAAGTGCTAGATTGATCACCCTGGCAGTAGAATTGATACGGTTTTCCGTTAAAACGCGGTTATCTGCCTCAAAATTCAGCTTGTCCTTTTTACAGGCCTGACCTAAAATCATGACCATCAGGAAAAAGAGGGGGAGGGGTTTATATTTTAGCTTATTCATTATTTAAAAAGGTTATAGGTAAAGCCCAGCATAATTTCTGCACCACGAGTAAAACTTCGGTTGATGTATTCGTTACCGTACCATTTACCCCCAGTCTGAGGATTTGCATAAACGGTTTTTATTGCCGGATTCAGGATATTCTTAGCGTAGCCTTTAAATTTCACGCTTTTAGTGATCCGCTGACTGAAGACAAAATCCAATACCGGTACTGGTTGCGTATATAAATCGGGTTCGCCGGTCAGGTTAATCTGTACCAAACGCTCACCTACCATATTAAAGGTCATGGTTAAATCAGAGCCCGATTTTGGGTTTTCATAGTTTAACCAAAGGTTGATAGAATACGGTGCCTGCTCAAAAAGCGGAGAGTTTTTTGGCGTATAACGATCCAGTGAACGAATGGCTTCATAACGTTCCGGTGTTTTTTTAATGTCACTTTGTGCCAGTAACAAGTTAGAACCGAAATAGAAATTCTTCAAAGGATCATATAAAGAGCCAAGGCTTTTCACTACCTCCAACTCCAATCCCCATACTCTACCCACGTTAGGATCGTTCTGGAACTGGATGGTTGGAAACTCTGGGTAGGTAGCTGCTAAACCTGCGGTTTGCAAGCTGAATACCTTTACCAACTGGTTTTCGATGCGTTTACCAAAGGCAGAAATTGCCAATACTTCTCCTTTTTCGGGAAACCATTCCCATCTGAAATCCAGATTTTGGGTAGATTGGTTTTTCAGGTTTGGATTACCTACTACCAATCCCATCTGGAAGGCGTCGAATTCAAAAACGTTGGTAATTTCCCTTAACTCTGGTCTGGCCAAAGTGGTGTTGTAAGCCGTACGGAAATTCATATTGTCGTTTAAGGTATAGGTCGCGTTTACAGAGTAATAAGGCTTGAAACCTGTTTTGTATACCGAATTGGGGTTGATTGGATTCAAAGGGATCCTTCCGCCGTTGGCGCCTCCTGCAGTCAATGAAGGATCTAAGAATACACCTGCAGTATCTACTTTCGAGCCAATATTAGTAGTTTCGAAACGTACACCCCCTGCTAAACGAAGTTTTTCAGTGATTTTCAAATCTACCATCCCGTAAAGGGCATTGGTTTCAAAATAGCCGGTATAGTTGTTTGGAGACTTCTGGGTATTGTATAAGAAACCACCGATAGGCAACATGCCCTCGCCCTGATTGGCTGCAGGCATTTTTACGCCGATCACCTGGTTGCTCACCAGTCGGTTCAGGTTACCTTCCACATCGTACAGTGGGATAGATTTATTAGTAGTAAAATTAGAACCTGGTAAAAACAACTGGTTCTCTGTGAAAGAGCGGTCACGGAATAAATAATTTACCCCTGTTTTAAATTGCTGGATGTGTCCGAATAATTTAAAAGGGATGCTTAAGTCTGCTTTGTAGTTGTAGTTTTTTTCATCCAGGTTACGCCATCTACGTCCGTTTGGCTCTGCCTGCATGATACCGTAAGGGCCAAATCCATTTACATAACCAGAAGTTAAGGCGTAAAGATGTTTAGTATAAGTCAGATCGCCACCAGTACTTCCAGCCCCGACTCCTGGTCTCTGGTACCAGCCACCAGCTCTTGGCATATAGTCCACTAAACTCGCGAAACGGAAATCCGGATCGTTTTGTTTCGACCTGGAGCTGGCCACATTATAGCTTAAACGAGGCGACATTTCTGTATCCAGAAATTTATGCTCTCCTTGTAAGTTAAATGTATTCAGGTTACGGAAAGTCTGTTTCAGCGAATAGGTGGTGGTGTATACATCGCCTGGTAAGCCTGTGTATTCATAACGGCCATACAGGTTTGTTGCCTTGCTTTCTCCGCCCCAGCTACCCAGATACTGCATACTGATTTCGTTTCGACTGTTAAAACGATAGGTTAAACCTGCCAGGGTACCGTAATTGAGGGTTTCAACACCAGTATTTTCTTTATAGGTCTGGTATTTACCCATGTACAAACTGTTTGGCGTGATATAGTTTGGAATATTTCGTGGACTGTATACATCTGGATTGCCAGTCACCACACCCTGATAGATACTGTATTGAGTTAAATCTCCACCAGAAATATCGGTAATGCGGCGGTAGTAATTTCCACCCAGAATCAAGCCTATTTTATGCTTTTTAAACACCTCATAGCTATTTCCGTAAGTAGCCGAGTACAATTGGTTCAACGGAGCCTTTTTGTATTGGGTAGTCATTACCGGATCAAAAGATTGCATGATGTTGTTGATCCTGTTTACTTCCTGATAAGCTGAAGGGCTGTAATTACTGTTTGCAATCATGCTTTGAATAGAGCCCAATCCGGCCGGATATTGCTGAGCCAGATTTTTGAAATCAGCAGTTAGATTTTTGTCGTTTATTTTATCGCCAAAAGTGCCCATATCGCTGTTCCAGAAACTATTGTATTGGCCGTCTAGGCCTACATTAGAGTTTAAGCCGCTTTGTGCTATGATTTCAAAAGTCTCCTTTTCAGGTACCGATTTTGTTTTTAGCTCTACAATACCGGCTGCGGCATCGGCAGGTTTATCCGGGGTTACGGTTTTATAAATGGTGATGTTATCTAACAGAGAGGCCGGGACGAGGTCTAAAGGAATGGTACTTCTGTCTGGATCTGAAGAAGCTAAACGTACACCGTTGAGCTGTCCGATTACACTTCTATCACCCAAACCGCGGATAGCTACATATTTATCATCGGTTACGGTTACACCAGCTACTCTTTGCAAAGCCTGTGTAGTTGTGATGCTACCGGTCTTTTCAATCAGTTCTGAGGAAATGGCATCCTGTATAATGGAAGATTTTTTCCTTTCATCCAAAACGGCGATGCTGGTGTTTGCTTTTCTTCTTGCCTGTACGGTGACCTCATTCAATGCCTTACTTGAAGCGCTCATGGCTACTGTAAGGTTACCGCTGTTTTTATCAACTTTCAGCTCTCTGCTGTTATAGCCGATATAGCTAAATACCAACACGACTTCCGGCTGACTGATCGTCATACTGAAATTACCATTGGCATCGGTTGTGGTGCCCCCCTGCACGCCTTTTACCCGGATAGATACGCCCGGTAAGGTTTCCTTGTTCACTGCATCAATTACTTTGCCCGTAATGCGCTGCTGGGCGGGGATGGCTTCGATTACCACATAATGATCTACTATTTTATATCTTAACCCCGAGTTCGAAAGCACATTTTTAATCGCTTCGGCAACTGTAATATCAGGGGCCCTGAGATTTACTTTTTTGGAGCTGATGTCAAGCGTCTTCTGCGGAAGCAGAAACTTAACGCCACTTTTGGCTTCTATAGCCAGTAGACTTTCTTTAATCCCCATCCCTTCCAGCTTCAGATCCACCTTTCGGCTAAGATTCTGACCAGTAACGGTGTTGGCATACAACATGCCTACCATAGTAAGCTTAGTAAACAACAGGACAAATGAACATTTCATCAGCAAATAAATTATTCTTAAAAATCTGGAACCACCGGGTTCCAATAAAAGTGAAGGATTAGCTATTGATCCTTTTTGCATATATTTGAATGTTATACGGGTTAAAATTGCCCTTTGGGCAAATAATCTGTTAATAGGCCGGTTTTCCGGCTGCCATTTCATCGTGCCTATGTGTCTTCCAAAACAATGAGGGCCCGAAGAAATATCTAAGCGTTCCCTTTAGCCTGCCAGGGCCATTGGGAACGTTTTGTTTGAAGTAACTAATGAGTCATAACCGCCTTTCCTTAATTAATGATGATGTTTTTACCTTTTATACTGTATTTAAACTGTGCGCCGGCACTTAAAACCCGAAGGGTTTGGTTTAATGGGATATTGTCCTGAAGGGTTACCGTGACTATTTCTCTGGCTTTTGCAGCATTTTTGAAGCTAAACTGAACATCATAAGCCCGTTCCAGTTGTCCTGCTATTTCCCCAATGGATTGATCCTTAAATACAAGCTTCGAATTTTTCCATCCACGAACATCCTGAACGGCTACCTGCCCAAGTATTGCGGTACTGTTTAAGGAACTTAACGTCACTTGCTGACCCGGCGTAAGCACTGCCAAATGCTCTGTTTGCCCTGGATTTACACGATCAACGCGAACTTTACCGGTAGCCACCTGCACTTCAAATGGCCGTCCTTTGATTGCATTCACTTTGAAAGAGGTGCCTAGGACCTGTGTGCGGATGTTTTGTGTGTGTATGATGAATGGTTTTTGTGGATTGTGGGCTACCTCGAAAAAGGCTTCTCCCTTAAGTGCGATCACTCTAGTTGAATCCGAAAACTGTTCTGGATATTTTAGTGTACTGGCCGGCCCCATATATACCAATGTGCCGTCTGCAAGGGTGATCTTTGCCCGTTGCCCTTTTACTGTACTAAATTCTTTCATCACCAGCGTCGCAATAGCAGGGGCCGATGTTGAAGGGCTATCTTTTAGCCGGCTAAAAGCATAAATTCCGACGCCGAGGATTAAAGGAATCCATACTGCTGCATACTTTAAAAAGCGAGGGCCTCTAAAAGAGCGGGATGTTTCGGACTGATCTAAAAGCGTTGTTTGAGCAGTTTTTCTTAGCTCAAATTTTGCTTGCCATTCTCTCATTTGATCATCAGGGATCAGCGTTGTATTGGTTTGCTGTTCCCATTCCTCTTGTGAGTCGGAAGTAATCAGGTCATGCAAAATTTCCCGGGTACCTGGTCTTAGCAAATAAGCGCGGACTTGCTGCAATTCTGCAGGGCTACAACTGTCCTTAAGGTATTTTTTTAGTAATTCTTTATCTATTGGTTGCTGCATAATGCGATGTCCTTCAAAAGGTATAGCGCAGAAAAGCAGGAGTAGGGTGAATGTATTTTAAAAAATAATTGAATTATTTTATCAACCAGGAAAGAAGGATTAGGAGAGTAGTTACATCAAGATGTTCGTGTAGGCTTTTTCTCAAATGATTTAGAGAAAAGCTGATGTGACTTTTGACGGTATTAGCAGATAAATTTAGTTTATGGGCAATTTGAGGATAGGTCATTTCTTCCTCTCTGCTCATTTCATATACTTTTCTGCGTTGCGGACTAAGTTCGTTTAGCTTTCTCTGAAGGCAGGTCTCTATTTCGGCAGAGATTTGATCATGGTCGGCATACCTTGAATCTTGCATAGTTTCCTCATGATACAGCTCAATAGGTTCTGTAGCTAAGGTCTTTTTGCGGAAAAAACTGATCACGCTATTGCGTATGGCTCGGAACAAATAGGCTTTAAGCGTTCCTTCTGGACAAAAATCGGTGGTTCTTTTCTCCCACACCCACATCATTAAATCCATGGCCAGCTCTTCTGCTACTTCAGTATTACGGACGTATTTAAGGGATAAGGAATACAAGGGTTTAAAATACCGCTGAAAGATGACGTCAAAAGCTTTATCATTACCATTGCGACAATATTCCAATAGCTGACGGTCTGATAAAGCATATAATTCCTTCATGATCTTCCTGAACTTAACGCTGGCAAACCTAGCAGGAAGAAATAAGCTGAAGATTAAGAATGGATTATGTGATTGTTAAGAAAACAAAATCGCCTGCGTCATTATAACGCAGGCGATTTTGTTTATTGTTTTTGTTTAGTGCAGATCTGCTGGCACTTCGACATTCTTTTTGAATTTTTGTAGGTACAGCAATGGGATCGAGCAGAGCAAGATCAGTCCGGCTACCCAATAGGCATCACTATAGGTTAACAATAGCGATTGTTTGGTTACTGTACCATCGATTGCCTTAATGGCAAGTGCCTTGGCATCAAGGTACGAATAGCCCTTGGCCATAAAATTGTTTAAAAAGGCGTTAAAACGATCGGTAAAGGCAGGGTTGTACTCGTTAACATTCACGAGTAAGTTGCTGCGGTGGAAGCCCTGACGCACATGTATAAGCGTGGTTAAGGCTGCGATACCGAATGAACCGCCCAATTGTCTCATCATGTTGTTTAATCCTGCACCCTGACCAATTTCGGCACCTTTTAAGTCCTGAATAGCCAGCGTGGTTAATGGCACAAATAACAAAGCCATACCCACACCACGAATCATCAGGGGAAAGAAAAAGTCGTTGGGCCCAGATTGCAGTGTCGATCGGCTCAGCATAGAGCAGAATACAAAGAACAGGAACATTCCGATGGTGGCCATGAATTGTGCAGGGATGTTTTTCTTAAGCATAATCCCTATAAATGGCATCATTACGATAGTACAGAGTCCTCCTGGGAATAAAAGTTCTCCGGTTTGAAGCGGTGAAAACCCAAGGAGATTCTGACAGAATATAGGAAATACGAACACAGAGCCATATAAGCCAAACCCTAAAATAAATGAGGTAAACATTCCGACAGAGAAGCTACGATGCCTCATGATTTTAAAGTTTACAATAGGGTGGTCGGTACTCAGCTCTCTCCATATAAATAGGATTAGACCTAGTACAGAAGCTACTGCAAGGGCTACAATGTATGGTGTGGCAAACCAATCTTCACTTTCTCCTTTTTCCAATACAGTTTGTAAACTACCAACGGCAACCGCCAATAGTAAAATACCCCACCAATCTACAGGCATTCCTTTTCCATCTTTTGGGGTTTCCCTGACAAAGGTATAGGTGCAATAGGCCGCAAGGATTCCGACGGGAATATTGACATAGAATATCAAAGGCCATGAACTGATCTCGAGTAAGTAACCTCCTATTGTAGGGCCAACAGTAGGACCTACAACCGCTCCAAGGCCGAATAAAGCCGTCGCAATACCCACATCCTCTCTTGGCCAGGTTTCTATTAGGATCGCTTGTGCCGTTGAAATTAAGCCTCCTCCTGCTAGTCCTTGCAAAATCCTGAAGGCAATGAGTTCTTCGAGGTTAGTTGCATTTCCGCAAAGAAAGGAAGCGATGGTAAAGAGGATAATGGAAAAGAGGAAATAGTTTTTACGTCCAAAACGGCTGCCCAGCCACCCCGACATCGGTAATACAATTACGTTTGCAACTGCATAACCGGTAGATAACCAGGCTACATCTTCTAGAGTTGCCCCAAGGTTACCTTGTATTTGAGGGATTGCCACGTTTACAATAGTGGTGTCAATCAGCTCCAATAGTGAAGCTGTGATCACTGTAAATGTGATAATCCACTTTTTTAAACCTTTCTCGGCCATTGTTTAGTCTTTTATAGAAACAGAAACCTTAACGCTCATTCCAGGACGTAGCTTTTCAAGGATATCTTTTGGGGCTTTGGTTATTTTTATTTTAACGGGTACGCGTTGTACAACTTTAACAAAGTTACCTGTGGCATTATCAGGGGGAAGCAACGAGCCTTTTGCTCCTGTAATCGGTGCAAAATTGTAAACTTCACCTTCTACGTCCTGATCAGGGTAAGCGTCCACTTCTACTTTAACCTTTGATCCGGTTTTTATGTCCTCCAGTTGAGTTTCTTTGAAGTTTGCCGTAACGTATAAGCTGTTCTCGTTTACAATAGCGAACAGGGATTGACCCGCTTGTACAAGTTGTCCTTTTTGAACATTCTTTTTAGATACAATACCTGAAGCCGGAGCTTTGATTTCTGTATAGGACAATTGTAATTTGGCAAAATCTACATCGGCCTGACGTTGTGTTACGCTAGTGCTGCTTACAGCCAATTGCGATTGCGTAGTACCAACTTGTTTCACCGCGGCATTGTATTGGTCGTTTGCTGCAGTAAAGGCTGCTTGAGCCGATTCTTTTTGCGCTTTGGCCTGATCAAATTGCTGTTGGGTAACAGATCCGTCTTTTACCAGGTTCTGGTAACGGTCATAATCTTTTTGTGCAAGGTTTAACTTTACTCTTGCAGCCTCGATATTGGCTTTCGCTGTACTGGTATTCGCCGAGGTGGCGGCAATTTGTGATTCAGAAACTCCAACTCCAGCACTTGCACCTTTTTGTCCAGCCATGGCCTGTTCCAGCTTTATTTTGTAGTCGCTATCATCGAGCTTAACCAATACATCACCTTCTTTAACTCTGGTGTTTTCTTCGAATTTAATGTCCTGTACATAGCCGCCTACGCGGGAAACTACCGGACTGATGTCTCCATCGATTTGGGCATCATCAGTATCTACGTGCTTGCTATAGTAGATATATTGTTTGATGCCAAATATTGCACCCAAGAGGATGAGAACCCCTAATATGATCGGGATAACTTTATTCTTTTTTTTCTTTTCAGTTGTCATTGCCTAATTTGTTATGGTATTTTATTGAGAAATTTTTCCGGTAGATTTTAATAAAGTGTAATAGGCTAGTCCAGCATCCGCTCGGGCCAGTTCTAAGTTGATTTTAGCCCGATATAGCAGGGTTTCGGCATCAATTCTGTCTATGGCTGATGCTACGTTGTTTTTATACTTTGAAGCAAGCAACTTGTCGTTTTCTGTTGCCTGTGCTATGGATGTTTCCAGGACACTGATCTTGTTTAAGGCCAACTGGTAGTTTTGATAGTTTCTGTTGATCTCTGTTTTAACCTGGTCAGAAAAGATATCTTTTTGGATCACAAGTTCTTTTTGTTGTATTCTGGCATCCGTTACTTTATGCTTATTTGTCCATAAGTTGCCAATGTTCCAGGAAACGTTAGCGCCAATGGTTACCGGCATAATGTATTGGTTGGCTGAGGGAATAAAGCTGCCATTAGGATTAATGTAGTAGAGATTTGCACCTACACCAACAGTAGGTAAAGTATTCGCTTTAACCGATTTAATATTTACATCAGCAACCTTATTTTGTAAATCCAGTTGTTTCAATTCCTGTCTGCTCGCAACGCCCATGTCCAGATAATTGCTTAGAGGGCCTATGGTTTTCAAATCTTTGGTCGGATCTGCAATTTCAATTTGGGTGTTTTCATTTAAACCCAGTAAGATATCAAAGTTATAATTGATGATCTTTCTGTTGTTTTCGGCTTCCATGTCCGTAAGGGAGATGTTTGCTTGCTGAAGTTGAAACCTTAAAACATCATTTTTGGTGACGATACCCTGTTCGAAAAAGCGTTGAGATTGCTTAAGTTGACTGGCGATAGACTCCAGATTTTGAGCAATGACTTTTTTGCTTTGCAATACTTTAAACAAAGAATAGTAGGTATTGATAATGGCATAGCTAATCTCTTCCTTGTCTTTGTCAGCGTCCAGGTTTGCTACATCAGTGAGTAGGCGGGTCGATTCTTCCGCATATCTCAGTTTCCCGCCACCATAAATCAGTTCTTCTACCGCTGCTGTTCCGACAAAGGCATCAGCGCGTTTAGGCAATTTAATTGGATCCGCGTCACCGATGCTTAAGGTATTGGTTGGGATTTCTGCATGGTTGTATAGAAATGAAGCCTTTGCTGTGGGTAAGACATTATCCTTAACCATGTTTAGCTTTGCTACGGCCTGATCTATTTTGTTTTGGGAAAGCTTTAGATTCTTGCTATTCTCTATCCCAAGTGCTATAGCTTCCTGTAAGCTTAACTTTTTAACATCCTGGGCGTAGAGGAGTCCTGGAACAAGGAATGTTAAGCAGCTTAATTTGATTGATTTATGTATCATTTTTTGGTGTTAAATACGTGATGATGAGGTCTTTTAAATGATCGATTAAACGGGCGGTAATCAGCTCCCGGTCTTCTTCGTTATTGATGTCAAGTGTTGTACCAGAGGTGATCTTTGAGGGGGAGATAGCGACATTACTGATCGTGCCCATAATCGTGGCAATCAGCATTCTAACGTCTACTTGTCTAAAACTTCCTTCGGTAATGCCGTCAGTGATGATTTTCTCTATGATCATCAGATTTTGAGCCATTGAGTTTTTGATCTTAAAAAACATTTCCGGACGGTGGGGCATGGAGAGCTCCCTGTGCATCATTTTATGAAAACCTGGATTGGATAGTATTCTTGTGGTATAGCCTTCGATTACTTTCAGTAATTTTTCCATCCCAGACATGTTGCCTTGATCGAGGCAAGAAAGCTGTGCGTTAAAATCGGCAATCCTTTGGCTCATGATTTCCATGAAAACACCATCTTTAGATCCGAAATAATAATTGATCATGGCCATATTGACCGCGGCATCTTTTGCAATTTGTCGGGTAGAAGTTGCTTCATAACCCAATTCGATAAACAATTTTTCTGCCGCTTCGAGGATATTGGCCCTTTTATCTATTTTTTCCATTTTATATTTGAGACAACGAAATTAATCAATCGATTGATTAATTTCTCTTGTGTGATTACTTATTTGTAATAATTGACGAAATACTGACAAGGGTTTGTTATTTTTATAGCTTACCAAATAAACGTTTGATATGAAATGGATGTATGTATGTGTCTGGTTTTTAGGCCTAACATTAATTTCGTTGAATGGTTACACTCAGCATTTGAATTCGGATCCGTCATGGGTCAGAATAAATTTACTCGGGTATCAGCCTCACGCTGTTAAAGTAGCGGTTTGGGTAAGTAAGGATCAAAAGGAACTGCCTGAGAAGTTTGATATTATAGAAAAAGGAACTGGAAAAGTGGTATACAGCTCAGGAAACCTGAAGTCCTTTGGTGCTTATGGTCCTTTTAAGATCTCTTGCAGATTGAATTTTAGTGATTTTGAAGATTCGGGACGCTACTTTATTAAAGTAGGGAATACGATATCGCCAGAAGTGATCATTAAGGAAGACGTATATCGTAATACTGCTGATTTTGCGTTGCGTTATATGCGACAGCAACGTAGTGGCTTTAACCCCTATTTGAAGGATAGTTGTCATACACAGGATGGATACACTATGTATGGCCCAATGCCGGATAGTACACATATAGATGTTAGTGGTGGATGGCATGATGCCTCTGATTATCTTCAGTATGCCACTACATCGGCAAATGCGACCTATCATCTGCTAGCCGCATATCGGGATTTTCCCGAGGCATTTATGGATCAATATCAGGCAAATGGGCTTGAAGGGAAAAACGGACGGGCAGATGTTTTAGACGAAGCAAATTGGGGCTTACAGTGGTTGCTAAAGATGCATCCTAAGAAAGACTGGTTGTTTAATCAAATTGCAGATGATAGGGATCATCAAGGGCTGCGCTTGCCAACAAAGGATGGTGTGGACTATGGTAAAGGGAAAGAGCGACCTGTTTATTTTGCCAATGGTAAACCTCAAGGTTTAGGTAAGTATCAAAGCCGGGCGACGGGAACAGCTTCTATTGCGGGAAAGTTTAGCAGTGCTTTTGCTTTAGGCAGCAGAATGTTTAATGACATTGATGCAGCTTATGCTCGATTGCTCCGAAATAAATCCAGATCTGCTTATACATTTGGTTTAAAGCAGCCTGGCGTACAACAAACAGCACCTAATAGGGCGCCCTATTTTTATGAGGAAGACAATTGGACGGATGATATGGAACTTGCTGCTGCCGAACTTTATCAAAGTATTGGTGGGAAGCGGTTTTTGAAGCAAGCGCTGAGCTATGCGAGTAAAGAGCCGATAACGCCATGGATGGGGGCTGATACGGCAAGACATTATCAATGGTATCCCTTTCACAATTTTGGGCATTATGAAATTGCTAAAACCGGGGATAAGTTGGCTTCTGAAATGGCGGTGTCTTATTATAAAGAGGGGCTAGACAAAGTTTGGCAAAAGGCAAAGCACAATGCATTTTATAGGGGTGTTCCATTTATCTGGTGCTCAAATAACTTAACAGCTTCATTTGCCATTCAAAGCTTTCTGTACCATAAGGAAAGTGGAGACGAGACCTATGAGGAGTTGGCACAGGCAAATTTTGACTGGCTGTTTGGCTGTAATCCGTGGGGATCTGCAATGGTGTATGGCTTGCCTGCTGAAGGGGATACGCCAAAAGATCCACATTCTGCATTTACGCATTTGTTTCAATATCCGATAGATGGCGGCTTAGTGGATGGGCCAGTTTATGGTCGCATTTATAAAAGTTTGATAGGAATTACGTTGCACAAGCCAGATGAATATGCCGAATTTCAATCAGATCTGGTGGTTTATCATGACGATTTTGGGGATTACAGCACCAATGAGCCTACCATGGACGGAACGGCATCATTGGTATATTTACTGGCTGCTTACGATAGTAGGGTAAAACCAGAAACTTCTCTTTTTAAAAAAGATCATGGCGCTATAATTAGGGGAAACACGAATGAAAAGAAGGTAGCATTAGTCTTTACGGGACATGAGTATGCAGATGGTGTAACGCAAATCAATAAAACCCTAAATAAGCATAAGGCAAAAGGATCTTTCTTTTTTACCGGCGATTTTTACAATACTCCAGGATTTGGTCCACTCATTAAATCAATAAAAGCGAGCCATCATTATTTGGGCGGTCATTCGAATAAGCACCTGTTGTATTGCGATTGGACGAATCGGGACAGCTTATTGGTTACAAAAACAGAGTTTCAGGCAGATTTAAGCGCTAATTATGAGGCGATGGATAGATTTGGTATTAGTAAGCGTGAAGCCCCTTTCTTTTTGCCGCCGTATGAATGGTACAATGATAGGATTGCTGACTGGACAAAGGGAGCGGGCCTAACCTTGATTAATTTCACCCCAGGAACGCGTTCTAATGCGGATTATACTTACCCGGAAATGGGTAAACGTTATCTGGGCAGTCCGGAAATTTATAAGTCAATCGTTGATTTTGAAGTGAAGCAGGGAATGAATGGTTTTGTGCTGTTACTTCATGCCGGTACCGACCCAAGAAGAACGGATAAGTTTTACAATAAACTAGATGATTTGATTATTTATTTAAAGCAAAAGGGCTATAGTTTGGTAACGGTTAATGATTTGCTGGGGAAATAAAAGGGTAATATTTGTTTTACAGATAAAATAAATCAATATCTTTGACGCCTAAGAATTAGTATAATGATTAAAGAAGACAACAATAGTTTTGACTGGGTTTATTATGTTATGGGCCTATTTTTTGGTATTTTAACTGCAGTAATTATATCAGGTAGCTTTGGTGCAGCCGTATTAGGTGGAATTATAGGTTTTATTTTTGGCGCTATTTTCTTAAATGGAATAGTTAAAGGCCGTGAATATTAAGCTAGCTTAAATTAATTTAAGACAACTTCTGATGAAAAGATTAAGCCTTATCGCAATACTTGCGATGTTTACTTTCGTTGCTAAAGCACAGGAGCTTAAATTTGCTTCTGTTGATACTAGCCCTGCTGATATTGTGTATTTTCCTTTAAATGCTGCGAAAGCTAAGGATAATTCAGCTCCATCGATTAAGATGGTTTATTCCAGGCCAACTAAAAAAGGGCGCGAAATATTTGGCGTGCTTGAGCAATTTGGAAAAGTATGGCGCGTTGGGGCGAATGAATCTGCAGAAATCAAATTTTACAAGCGCGTAAAAATTGGGGGTAAGTCTATTAAGGCAGGTTCTTATAGCTTATTTGCGATTCCTAATCAAGATAAGTGGACAATGATCATTAATAGGCAGACAGATCGTTGGGGTGCTTTTACTTATGATCAGACTAAAGACGTAGTTCGGGTTGACGTTCCGGTTAAAGTATTGGATAAGCCAATGGAATCTTTTGCGATCACGTTTACCACAGAACCGCAAGGTGCTGACTTGGTTATGGCCTGGGACCGAACTTTAGTAGAACTTCCTATTACCATAAAATAAATTAGACTTTATTAATAATGGCTACTGTAAGCCTGCTGATACAGTTCATTTTTCCTCTGTCATCATAGATCTTGATTTCCCAAACATGAGTTTTAGTACCAATATGTAAGGGCTTACAAATACCCGTTACCAAGCCTGATTTAACCGGTCTGATGTGGTTGGCATTAACTTCAAGACCAACAGCCTGGTATTTTTGAGGATCGATACACATATACGAGGCAACACTCCCAAGGGTTTCGGCGAGCACTACAGAGGCTCCGCCATGTAAGATTCCTGCGGGTTGATGCGTACGTTCGTCTACCGGCATTGTTGCAGTCAGGGCATCATCGGCGACTTCTGTAAACTTAATACCGAGGAAAGCACCCATGTGGTTTGTAGGCCTATCGTTTAACTGTTCGGGGGTGAATTTTGTAAACCAGCTCATAAATATCGGCTTTTAATGGTCTGTATATGGTGTATCACGTGGCCTGGTATTACGTAGAGCAAAGCTCTTACCGTAATTTGTCGCTCAGATGCGGTACCACTTCTGTTTAATTCTTTTTCTATCAAGGAATTGAATAAGTACATATTCGCCCTTCTAAGTAAGGAAAACTCTTCTGAAAGACTCAATAGACTCCTATCCTTAAAGTGGGCCTGTGCTACGTAATCATCTTCTTCAAATCCTGGAAGTGCATGGTTTTCTCCACGAGCAAAGCAGGTTAGGCGATATACGAGAATACGTTCCGTATCGATGATATGCCCAATAATTTCCTTAATTGTCCATTTTCCGGGCGCATAAGCATAGTCAGCTTTTTCAACCAGATCATTCACAAAGTCTGGAAACTCTGTGGCTTGCCTTTTTAATAATTCGAATACATCTCCTTCAACGAGGCTGATGTATTGTTCAGCCCACACGGGATACTCATGCGTTTGAGGTCGGTTCATAAGTAATGCTACTTTTTAAAATGATACGAAAGGTCGTGCCTTTGCCAAGTTCAGAATCTTTAACAAAGATTTGGCCATTATGGTAGTTCTCAACAATTCTTTTGGTTAGCGATAAGCCTAAGCCCCAACCGCGTTTACGGGTGGTATAACCCGGCTGAAATACCGCGTCAAATTTAGACCGGGCAATGCCTTTTCCAGTGTCGGTTACATCTATAAACACCTCTTCTTTGGTTAAGTTTTCGATAATGTTTATGGTGATTTTACCTTCGTTTTCAATCGCATTTGCTGCGTTTTTCAGCAAGTTCTCTATTACCCAATCAAACAGAGGTACGTTTAACAAGGCTCTTACTTGTTCATCTCCGATGATTTCGAAGACTACCTTATCTGATGTCCTAAGCTTGAAATAGGCAACGAAATTATAGATCACGGCATATACTACGTGGTCTTCTACAATTGGTTTAGATCCAATTTTAGAAAAGCGATCGGTAATTACCTCGAGACGTTTAATGTCGTTCTCCATTTCAGCAATTAAAGGGTCGTCTTCTGCGTCAAACCTTGATTTGATCAGCTCCACCCAGGCCATGAGCGAGGAGATTGGTGTGCCAAGTTGATGGGCAGTTTCTTTAGCCATGCCGACCCATACCTGATCCTGTTCTGCTTTACGTGCTGAGCTAAAGGCAACATAGGCAGTGAGTAAAAACAATCCAATAACAGCTAGCTGAATGTATGGGAAATAGCGAAGCTGGGTTAAAGTGGCAGAATCTTTATAATAGATATACCACCGACTGCCGTCCAGTCCAATAATTGGTGTTGGTGGATGCTGTTTTTTCATTTTTCGGAGTTCTCGGGAAAAATAGGCGGGGTCGTAGGTTTTGTTAGGTTGTTTTTCTATTTCGTAATTCGTTTTTGTAGAGTCTAATCCCTGATAGGCGATGATGGCTCCTTCGGAATCGATCATGATTACGGGCAGCTTGGTGTTTGTTCGGATCAGGTCTATCAAACTGGTGTACCTGTCGTCGTCATACATAGCAAGGGATTGCTCAGTTACTTTTATATATAGCTGAAACTGAAGCTGTTCTTCCCGTTCCATCTTTTTTACAAAGAAATCGCTATAGACAACAGATGCTGTGCCGATCACAATGGCAAAGACAAGTAAAAAGAATTTCCAGCGGCGTTTTTTCTCGTAAGGGTTCATAGAATATGAAGGCAAATTACAAAATAGCATTCAAAAATGTATCAATTGAACGGTAACGCGGTAAAAAATATATCTTTGTAGCTCGTAATATGGAAAAGAAAGTAAGAGTAAGATTCGCCCCGAGCCCAACCGGCGGCCTGCATTTGGGCGGTGTACGTACCGCTTTATTTAATTATCTGTTCGCAAAAAAGCACAACGGAACGTTTATTTTGCGGATTGAGGATACCGATCAGACCCGTTTTGTAGAAGGCGCCGAGGAATATATTGTTTCCTGCCTTAAATGGTGTGGTATGGTTCCTGACGAGAGTCCGGAGCAGGAAGGCAACTTTGGCCCTTATCGTCAAAGTGAGCGGAAAGCGACTTATAAACAATATGCTGATCAGCTGATTGCTGATGGATATGCTTATTACGCTTTTGATACCCCAGAAGAACTGGATGCCAAAAGAAAACAAATACCAAACTTTACTTATGGATTGGCTACAAGAGGGGACATGAGAAACTCCCTTACTTTAAGCGAGGCCGAGGTAGATGCACTTTTAGCAAGTAATACACCGCATGTAGTGCGTATAAAAATGCCTGAAAATGAGGTTGTTTCTTTTACCGATTTGATAAGAGGGCATGTTAGTTTTGAGACCAATTTGGTGGATGATAAAGTTTTGTTAAAGGCCGACGGAATGCCAACCTACCATTTGGCTGTTGTGGCGGATGATAAGGCAATGGAGATTAGCCATGTTTTTAGAGGTGAGGAATGGCTTCCTTCGGCACCGATTCATATTTTACTATGGAGATATCTTGGATGGGACGATGAAATGCCTCAGTGGGTTCATTTACCGTTGATTTTAAAGCCTGATGGAAATGGCAAGCTCAGTAAAAGAGATGGCGATAGATTGGGGTTCCCAGTGTATGCTCAAAATTGGACTGATCCTAAAACCGGTGATTTAACAAAAGGCTTTAAGGAGCTTGGCTTTATGCCTGAGGCGTTTGTAAACCTACTGGCTATGCTGGGTTGGAATGATGGAACGGATCAGGAAATATTTGCTTTAAATGAGTTAATCGAGAAGTTTTCTATTGAGAGAATCAGCAAAGCAGGAGCTAAGTTTGATTTCGAAAAGGCAAAGTGGTATAACCACGAATGGATTAAACATACAACTTCAAAAGTGGTGCTTCCCTTTGTAAAAGAAGAGTTTAAGGCTCAAGGTACGGTTTTAAATGACGACAACTATCTTGAAAGGGTTGTTGACCTAATTAAAGATCGGTGTACATTATTAACTGATTTTGTTACTCAAAGTATATATTTTTTTACTGCACCCGAAGGATATGATTTGGATGCAGTGAAACCGAAGTGGACACCAGAAAAGGCTTCTTTTTTTGAATCTTATGCTTTGGAGTTGAAGGATGGATTGACCGGGGTAGAACTGGAAGAAAAGTTCAAATTATTGGCTATGGCACATAATTTTAAACCAGGTGAGTTGATGTTGCCTTTTAGAATTATGCTTGTTGGCGGAAAATTTGGTCCAGGAGTATTTGATATTGCAGTAGCTCTTGGTGCAGAAGAAACCCTAAAAAGAATCCAAAAAGCAATTACCGCCTTTAATTAAACTGGGCTTTCTTTTAGTTTTGGTATAACAATTGTCAAGCCTGTTATTAACCAAATTAAAAGGAGTTTATATGCAATGGTTCGGTAAAGGAAGTGGCAATGTTGATGACAGAAGAGGGATGGCTGGTGGCAAGGTGCTTGGCGGCGGTGCAGCAATAGTTGTTGTTGTACTTGGTCTTATCTTCGGACAGGATTTTACAAGTTTAGTTAGCCAGTTGCCTATTGGTGAGGCTAGTAATGTTGTTGGTAAACAAGGTGTGCCACAAGATGCGGAAGGTAAATTTGTTGCCGGCGTGCTGGAGTCGACAGATTCCGTTTGGATTGCACAGTTTAAGCAATTGGGAAGGGTGTATGAGCCTCCTGTGCTTACGCTGTTTGATAACAGTGTCCAATCTGCCTGTGGTAATGCCAGCGCCGCTGTAGGGCCATTTTACTGCCCCGCAGATCATCGCGTATACATCGATCTTACTTTTTATAAGGACTTAAAAGATAGGTTTGGTGCTGCTGGCGATTTTGCGCAAGCTTATGTTATTGCACATGAGGTAGGGCATCATGTACAGAATTTACTAGGGATTTCCGAAAAGGTACAACGTGCCAGAGCTCAGTTGAGCGAGGTTGAATACAATAAATTATCTGTTAAGTTAGAATTACAGGCCGATTTCTTTGCCGGACTGTGGGCGCACGATGCCCAAAATCTCGCTAATTTTAAATTAGAGGAAGGAGATATTGAAGAGGCGTTGACCGCTGCAAATGCAATTGGCGATGATAAGCTTCAGCAGCAGGCACAGGGACAAGTTGTTCCTGATGCATTTACTCATGGTACATCTGCCCAAAGAATGTACTGGTTTAAAAAAGGCTTTGATACGGGTGATTTTAAGCAGGGAGATACTTTTAATTCTGCTGGGTTATAATTTCTTTTTTTCAATAAAATGATTATTTATCAGTTTAAACTTATAAAGTTTATATAACTTTAATGCGATACTAACACCTACGCTGTCGCCAAAAAGTTTAATAAGCCTTATTTATTTTTAATAATGATATTAATTGTAGATGATACCTCTGAGAACCTGATTTCTTTAAAAAAGGTTCTGGAGAAACATAATTTTGAAGTCGATACTGCGTCATCAGGTGAAGAGGCCTTAAAAAAAGTACTTAAAAACGAGTATGTTCTGATTATCCTTGACGTTCAAATGCCGGGGATGGATGGATTTGAAGTAGCTGAAGCGATTTCTGGCTACAGCAAGGCCAAAGAAACAGCTATTATCTTCTTGTCTGCTGCAAATACTGAGCTTAAATTTATCGCTAAGGGATATTCTTCAGGTGGCTTGGATTACATCACGAAGCCGGTAGATATGGACATTCTCCTGTTAAAGGTGAAAACATTTTATAGGATTTATGAACAGAGCCGAAAGCTAATCGAAATACAAAAGGCATTGTTGGATGAGATTGAATTCAGAAAAAGAGCCGAGCGAAAAAAAGATGAGTTCATTAGTATTGCAAGCCATGAGTTGAAAACCCCTTTAACAAGTGTAAAAGGGTATGTGCAACTATTGGCCCGAAGCGTAGATAAAGGCGATATTCCTACCGTAAAAAAGCATCTGGCCAAAGCACAGGTTCAGTTGGAAAAGCTGAATGAGCTTATTGCCGACCTTTTGGATATCTCTAAAATAGAGAGTGGCAAATTAAAATTCAATAAAAAACATTTTGTATTTGATACCTTACTTGATGGAGTGATCGAGGTTATTCATCAGGCCAATCCTGAATTTAAAATCAGCAGAATGGGGGATGGACCTAAGGATATTTATGCTGATGAGATGCGGATTGAGCAGGTCATTGTTAATTTTTTAACCAATGCCATTAAGTATTCGCCAGGAACAAATGAAGTAGACGTGAATGTCAAAACGACGGCAGATCAATTGTATGTTGGTGTTCGGGATTTTGGAATAGGAATCGCCCCCGAGCTGCAAAAAAGTGTGTTTGAGAAATTTTATAGAGTCGAAGAAACGTCTATTCATTTTCAAGGATTAGGCATCGGCTTATATATTTCAGCAGAAATTATTAACAGACATGGTGGTGAAGTTGGCGTAAAAAGTAAATTAGGAGAAGGGTCTGAATTTTATTTCACATTGCCCTTAGTGTCTAGTCCTGAAACGGAGTAAAATAATATTCGTATGAGTAAGAAATCTATAAAAAATAACCTGCGCATTGGTTTAGGGTTGTCATTATTGATCCTTTTTATAACATCTTTAGCCTCTTATCTAAGTATAAGAAATCTGATTAAAAGTGCCGAGATGGTTTCTCAAAGCAATGCAGTCATGTTTAAGCTAGAGGATGTGATCTCTACTTTAAAGGACGCCGAAACAGGTCAGAGGGGGTATTTACTAACCGGAAGAGAGGATTTTCTTGAACCTTATAAAGGCGCTAAAGAAGTTGCTTTGGGCTTGATCGACCAGATTAAAGCTGAAACCAAAAATAATCCTGTACAGCAAAGGAATGTAAAAAAATTGCAAGACCTTATTCTGGGTAGGTTTGAGATATTAAAAAATACGGTTGAGATTAAAAGTCGTGGCGGCTTTGTAAGTGTTGCAGAGCTGATCAACGGGAAATCTTACATGGATGCTGCAAGGAGTCTGATTAAGGTAATGGGGGGCGAGGAGAGACGAATACTGGATGTGAGAACTGCCAATCTGAATAGGATGGCTGGTTTTACCCCGATATTGATCATATTCGCCGCTTTCCTTGCTATTTTAATTACCATATTCTTTTATAGAAAGGTTACACTTGATTTTAATACAAGGGTAAGGCTGCAGGAAGAATTACAGCATAAAAATGAAGAAATAGACAATAGAATTTCCGTTATCCAAGGAATTGCCAACAGGATTTCGAGCGGAGATTATCGGATGCGACTTGATGAAGAGGAAAAGGACGGCTTGGGTAGTTTGGTGGGTTCTTTAAATGCAATGGCAGAATCATTGCAATATTCGTTTTCATTATTGGAAGATAAAGAGTGGTTGCAATCAGGAATCGCAGCACTAAATGATAAAATGGTGGGTGAGAAAACCGTTCAACAGCTTGCGGATGATATTGTAGCTGAAATTGTTGAGCAAACACATAGCCAGGTCGCTGCATTTTATCTTGTTGAAGAAGATCGGACCTTACATTTGGTAGGCAGCTATTCGTTGATGGAAGAGCATAAGCGGAAAAAACTGAGATTTGGAGAAGGCTTTGTGGGACAGGCAGCGCAATCTGGCAAGCAACTTTTAATCAATGATATTCCGGATAATGAGTTGACCATTAGCTTTGCCATCGGAACTACCCGACCACGTAATGTTATTGCAGTACCAATTTTTAGAGAAGGAGAAGTTATAGGGGTAATGGAGTTTGGCTCTATACGTGTTTATAAACCCTTACAACTGGATTTTTTCAATAATATTTCGGATAATATTGGTGTAGCGGTCACGGTCTCACAGAATCGTAAAAAACTACAGGAATTTTTAGAGGAAACACAAGCGCAGGCTGAAGAGTTACAGGCACAACATAGGGAGTTGGAAGGCTTAAATGCAGAATTGGAAGCGCAAACTCAGCGGATTCAAACTTCCGAAGAAGAATTAAGGGTACAACAAGAGGAGCTTTTGCAAAGTAATCAGGAACTGGAAGAACGTACCAATTTATTGGAGGAAAAGAATCAGCTTATTCAAGAACGAAATCTTGATATTCAGCATAAGGCAGAGCTGTTGGAGCAGAGTACCAAATACAAATCAGAGTTTCTAGCCAATATGTCTCATGAGCTGCGGACCCCTTTAAATTCGATTTTATTGCTATCAAAACTGATGTCGGATAACAAGGATTTAGATGAAGAGTATATCGAATATGCAGAAGTGATACAAAGTTCCGGGCAGGGATTACTAGGTCTGATCGATGAAATCCTGGATCTTTCTAAAATTGAAGCCGGTAAAATGAAGCTTGAATTTACCGATGTCAATATTAAGGAAGTCGCAACAGATATGCGCTCGTTATTTAACCCGGTGGCAAAAAATAAGCAGCTGGAATTGATTATTGATGCGGAGGAGACCTTAACGACCATCAATGCCGACAAAATGCGACTGGAGCAGATTCTGAAGAATTTACTTTCTAATGCCATCAAGTTTACAGCTGAAGGTAAGGTTGTTTTAACGATTAATAAGGATGAGCAGGGTGAAAATATACTATTTAAAGTTACCGATACTGGAATTGGTATTCCGGCAGGTAAACAAGAATTGATTTTTGAAGCCTTTCATCAGGCAGATGGCTCTACGCGTCGTAAGTTCGGTGGAACAGGGCTGGGTCTATCTATAAGCCGGGAGCTGGCTAAGCTGTTGGGTGGGAAAATAGAGGTAACCAGTACTGAAAATGTGGGTAGTGAGTTTACTTTCTCTTTACCATTGAATCGAAAGGAAAATCTTGAAGAAGATTTAGCTCCGGAGGCTGTGGTTCCGCCTATTTATATGGAACGGATTGAGCCTGTTGTTGCCGAGCGCTTTACGGTTGATCTTATCCCTCAGGAGATAGAAGATGACAGGAATGATATTGAACCCGGGGATCGTGTCATATTGATTATTGAAGACGACACTAATTTTGCTAAAACGCTGTTAAAGTTTACCCGAAAAAAAAATTATAAGGGGATTGTCGCTGTTCGTGGCGATGTGGGGATTGAATTGGCAAATCGCTATCAGCCCTTAGCCATATTGCTGGACATACAGCTGCCGATAAAGGATGGCTGGCAGGTAATGGAAGAGTTGAAAGCTAACCCTGCTACCAAACCCATACCTGTTCATATCATGTCTTCTCTTGAAGTAAAGAACGAAAGCTTAATGATGGGCGCTGTTGATTTTATCAATAAGCCCGTTGCTTTGGAGCAGATGAAGCAAATTTTTCAGAAATTGGAAGACGCGCTGAGTCGACATCCCAAAAAAGTATTGATTGTTGAAGAAAATAAGCAGCATGCCGAAGCGCTAAGTTATTTTCTTAGTAACTATAGCATACATACAGAGGTGGTTAGCAATGTGAACCAAAGTATCGGTGCGCTGAATAAGAATGAAGTGGATTGTGTGATCCTGGATATGGGAATTCCTGATAGGAATGCTTACGAAACGCTTGACATGATCAAGAAAAGCAGGGGGCTGGAGAATTTACCTATCATCATTTTTACTGGAAAAAACTTATCTAAGGGTGAGGAAAGCCGTATTAAGCAATATGCAGATTCTATAGTCGTGAAGACGGCACATTCTTACCAAAGAATTTTGGATGAGGCGGGGCTTTTTCTTCATTTGGTTGAAGAAAAGGAAGTAGATGGTAAGCATAAAAAAACGCCGTCTGAAAACCTGGGCGGTTTATATGAAGTCTTAAATAATAAAACAGTGCTGATTGCTGATGATGATGTCCGAAATATATTCTCTTTAACAAAGGCTTTGGAACAGCATAAAATGAAAGTTCTTGCTGCCACCGACGGAAAGGAGGCGCTACAGATGCTTAAAGAGAACCCATTGGTGGATGTGGTGCTTATGGATATGATGATGCCTGAGATGGACGGATATGAGACAACAAAGGAAATTAGAAAGATTCAAGCATACAAACAATTGCCTGTCTTAGCTGTTACAGCAAAGGCTATGATGGGTGACAGGGAAAAATGTATAGCTGCAGGGGCATCGGACTATATTTCAAAGCCGGTGGATATTGATCAATTGATTTCATTATTAAGGGTGTGGCTTTACAACAAGGCGTAGTTATAATTTCTATGTTTTTATATATATGGCAGACAACAAAGTATTAATCGTAGATGATGATAACCGGAATATTTTTGCCTTAACAGCAGTGTTAAAAGCAAGAGGTTATCAGTGTATATCTGCCACAGGGGCAGAAGAGGGGCTTGAAATTCTTACGAATGATGGCGATATTGCGGTGGTGCTAATGGACATGATGATGCCCGGGTTAGACGGGTACGAGGCCATGGCAAGGATGAGAAATAGCCCCGAACTAAAGGATGTGCCTGTGATTGCGGTTACTGCGCAGGCGATGCTTGGGGATAAGGAGCGTTGTATAAATGCCGGCGCAGCAGGCTATATTTCCAAGCCAATAGATGTAGATGAATTAATTAGGATGCTAAATCTTTATGTTTTAACGGAATAGAATTTGGACTTATCAGTAATAACCGATGAACATGTAGAAATATTGCTCTCTGATCTCTTGGAGCAGTATGGATATGATTTTACAGGTTATTCAAGAGCATCTATAAAAAGACGCATCTCCAGAATTTATACTTTAGATAGAGCTTTAAGTTTTGCTGAGTTTAGGTATAGGATTTTAAATGATCAGACCTATTTTAAACGATTTGTGGAACAGATTACGGTTAATGTGACAGAGATGTTTCGAGATCCATCTTTCTTTCGAAAATTGAGGGAAGAAGTGTTGCCCAAGCTTGGTACTTATCCCTTAATCAGGATATGGCTGGCCGGTTGTTCTACAGGAGAAGAGGCCTACTCTATTTCTATTATTTTGAAGGAGTTGAATTTGTTGCATAAGTCACTAATTTACGCGACAGATCTTAACCCCACTGTGCTTGAAAAAGCTGCTCAAAGCATGTTTGCAATGAGCCAGATGCAGCAGTATTCGGAAAACTACATTTTATCCGGAGGCACTAAAGAATTTTCAAGTTACTATACAGCAAGTTATTCTTTGGCAAAGTTTGATGATGAATTGAAGCGTAAGATCGTTTTTTCGACCCATAATCTGGTCTCTGATCATTCGTTCAATGAATTTCAGCTGATACTTTGCAGAAATGTGCTGATTTATTTCAATCGCGATTTGCAACATAATGTGTTAGATTTGTTTGATAGTAGTCTTGATGAACTCGGGTATCTGGCATTAGGATCAAAAGAAACGGTTGAATTTTCAAGAATTTCCAATAGGTATAAGCGCTTGCCAGGAGAAAAAATATGGAGAAAAGTCGGTTGATGACAAAATGTAAAGCATTTATAATTGGAGGCTCGGCGGGTAGTCTGGAAGTGTTACTTAAAGTGCTTCCAAATGTTAGGACTGATATTCCCTTTCCAATTATCATTGTGGTTCATAGAAAACATGGAGTAGACTCTTTGCTACCAGCGCTCCTCTCTACGCGCACAGAACTTAAGGTTAAGGAAGTAGATGAAAAAGAAGAAATAATGGCCGGCACGGTTTATATTGCGCCCTCGGACTACCATTTACTTATAGAGCAGAATGAAACATTTTCTCTGGACTACTCGGAAAAGATCAACTATTCCAGACCAGCAATAGATGCTACATTTCAAACAGCTGCAGAGGCGTATAAAACAAAACTTGCTTGTTTGCTACTTTCAGGATCAAATTCTGATGGCGTAAATGGACTAAAATATGTCAAATCCTGGGGAGGTACCACATTAATTCAGGACCCAGATTCGGCTCAGGTAGCCTATATGCCTGCGCAGGCACAACTTAATGTAGCAATAGATCAGGTACTTACGATTGAAGATATGGCGGCATTTATAAATTTGCTATCTTAAGCCCTATATCAAAAAATGACTATGAACAAGAAAGTATTCGTATTTGATGATAATGTAGATATTTTAGAATTATGTACTATTATTTTGGAAGACGCGGGGTATGACATTAAAACGTCCTCTACATCCAATAATATTATAGATCAGGTAATGGGTTATACGCCGGATATTATCTTTATGGACAACTGGTTGCCAGATGTTGGGGGGATAGCGGCCACAAGAGCCTTAAAGTCGCATGCGGTATTGAAGGATATTCCAGTGATTTACTTTTCCGCCAATAACGATGTAAAGTCGCTGGCAGACGAGGCAGGTGCCGATGGGTATCTATCCAAGCCCTTCGATATCGAAGAGCTTGAAAAGATAATCAGTAAACATTTGATTATTTAACACCCAAAACATCTACGCCCTGTTCGAATACAACATCTACAGGGATTCCTCTTTTGGTTAGTTTATCAAGGTCAGCCTGTAACTCTGGAGTAATTACGGCTTTTTCACGTTGTGTTTTTTCAACAGCAGCTTTATCTCCATTACCTTGAAGCGTAATGATTAAGTTGCTTAGTTTGTTCATAGAATCTTCGAATTTAACGAAGTCTACTTTGTAAGTTCCATTGTCATTTCTGATAAAGGCACCATTGTCTTTAAAAAAGTTAAAGCATTGCATATTAGCTTTTCCATGAGCGCTTGCAGCACCAAACCTTACTGAGCGAAGAATGCCAGCCATATATGTCGTATAAAACTGCTTAATATCGCCTTCGAGTTCGCCTTTTTTAAGCAATCCAGTTACCATATATAGGCCCAAAACATCGGCCTTGCCTTCTTCAAGCCATGAATATTGCTCTTGTAGCGCTTCTTTAACAAAGCCTTTTCCAGTTACGGTCTTTTTTATACCTAATCCGTGTGCTACTTCGTGAAACATCACATTAGCAAAGAAAGCATCAAAGTTGATGTATTGAAGCTGGTCCTTATCTATCAGTTCCTTGGCGATTGGCAACAAAATCTTATCAAATTTGGCCTTCATCGCATTTTTTAATTGTGAACGTCTGGTTCCCTTTTTTTGTTGAATCACCTCATCATTTGGAAGGTTAACAGCTATCGTTTTAGAGCCCGCATTGCAATCTCCCGCGTAATACACCACGTCATAAGCATTCAGCTCTGAATCTGTTCCAGGTTTTTCTGCTTTGTATTTCGCATCAACAGGTAGGCCTTGTTGTAGCTGAGGCAGCATGTTTACGTATTTTGCCAGTTTTTTGCTCCATACTTTATCCTTTACCAGAACATATGCCTCATAAGAAGCACGGGCATTGAATAATTTGTCTTCGTAGTTCTCAATCGGACCAATGATCAGGTCGAGCGTGTTGGTTTTCATATCCAACCATGCATAATCACTAGCCGTGTAATTATCAGAAAGTAGTGCGTCAGCGCGTAAATTCAGATATTTCTTTAATCCCGCGTCATCGGCAAGTAAGGCTGCCTGTTTTAATAAGCTTGAAGCTTTTTGTAGTTCTGTAGCGTATAAAACATGATATGGTATGGATGTAAGCTTACCCTTGTCGTCTTTTCTAATCACCGAATATTGACCAGATTTATCTTTTACATCAGAATTTTTAAGCTCTTCTTTAGTCATACCCGCTGGGTAAAAGGTAGCGCCATCCGGTTTTGGTCCAATGCCCGAAATAAATGATTTATCTCCGTTTAATCTATCCCAAGGGCCGTAATTGATCAAGAGGAATTCTCTGGATTTTTCGTCCTTGATGGTGCTTAACAAGCTATCGCGCTGCGGATATGCCTGTTTCCAGAACAGTTCATCCATAATCTTGGCGGCCTGGATCATTAATGGCAAGATTTTCCGGTCATTCACAGAAAGTTCGTTGATATTGGTGGTCAACTTAACCTTTTCGTAAATGGCCAGACGTTCGTCTACATACTTTTGCAAGCTGTCTTCTGTAGAAGAATGTTTTGTTGTTTTTTGATCGTTATTTCCCTGAGGTCCAGAGCATGAAGCCATCCCCATAACAATTGAGCATCCAGCAATAAAAACAGTTGCTTTGCTTATGTGTTTCATATATCAGTTAGTTTTAAATAGGTTATGAGACCGCCAAGATACCATGGGATTCATATATCGAATTATTTGCGGCTAAAATAGTAAAAAATAGTAATTTCACATTCTCTATTCCCTCAATATGGTATACCTCTATAAATTTACAAAAATTGGGCTCGTAATTGGTTCTTTATTTTTATTCGGTGCTTGCTCTACGAACAAGTATGCGGCAACGGAGAAAATCTACAAAGATAAGGCCAAATCTTTTTCTGAAATCATTAAGACGGTACCGCCTCCAGCACAAAAAATCGATGGCCTTGATCCCACAATACAATCTTGGGTAGGCTCAATTAATTTCGGTATCCGTAAGCCTAATTTTGTCATCATTCACCATACCGCGCAAAACTCTACTCAGCAAACGATCAATACATTTCTGGTAAAGGGGAAGAGTGAGGTGAGTTCTCATTACATTGTAGGTAAGGATGGTGTGGTTGTGCAAATGGTAAATGATTACCTGCGTGCCAATCATGCTGGTATAGGGAAATGGGGAAACACAAGTGACCTAAATTCATCTTCTATAGGGATAGAATTAGATAATAACGGCATTAACCAGCCTTTTACGGATGCACAGATCAAAAGTCTGGTTGCACTTCTGGATGCTTTAAAGAAACGGTACAATATTCCTACAGCTAATTTTATTGGTCATTCCGATATTGCACCGGGCAGAAAAAACGATCCAAAGAATTTTCCATGGAAGGTTTTGGCAAAGCAAGGCTTTGGTCTTTGGTATGATGATATTTTGAACTTGCCTCCAGAAGATTTTAATGCGGAATTGGCTTTGAGAGTGATTGGTTACAATACCAGCAATTTGCCAGCGGCTATTGAAGCATTTAAAATCCATTTTGTGCAAACCGATATTACGCAGGTACTCACACCGGCAGATAGACTGATCCTGTTTAATCTGTATAAAAAATACATGTAAACAACAAAGGCGCTGTTAAAGCGCCTTTGTTGTTTTTATTTATTCCCTTTTGCCCAGGCATCTTTTAAAGATACTGTGCGGTTAAACACCAGGTGTTCTGATGTTGAGTCTTTATCCAGGCAGTAATAACCTTTTCTGATGAATTGATAACGGGCATCCTTATCGGCTGTAGCCAAGTAAGGTTCGATATAAGCATGTTTAATTACATCGATACTGTTTGGGTTCAGGTAGTCCTTAAAATCGCCTTCTTCCCCATCAGGAGATTCTACAGTAAACAAACGATCGTACATTCTGATTTCTGCACTTTTCGCATGTTTGGTACTTACCCAGTGGATTGTTCCTTTAACGTTAATGCCACTAGTATCTTCACCGCTTTTAGATTCAGGGAAGTAAGTACAACGTATTTCAGTCACATTTCCGGCTTCGTCTTTTACAAAATCTTCGCATTTAACAATGTAAGCATGCTTAAGACGTACCATTGCACCAGGCGCAAGTCTGAACCATTTTTTTGCAGGCTCTTCCATGAAATCCTCACGTTCGATCCATAGTTCATTGCTAAATGGAATTTCTCTGCTTCCGCCTTTATCTTCAGCTTCAGGGTTGTTTTCTCCAATTAATGTCTCGTCTTTTCCTTCCGGATAATTGGTAATTACCAGTTTTATCGGATCTAATACGGCCATCACACGATTAGCTGTTTTATTCAGGTGCTCGCGTACACAGAATTCCAAAAGACTAAGTTCTATGATGTTCTCTCTTTTTGCAACCCCAATTCTTTCACAAAACTCACGGATGCTTTCTGGCGTATAACCGCGTCTTCTTAATCCGCTTATTGTTGGCATCCTAGGGTCATCCCATCCACTTACCACGCCTTCATTAACCAATTGAAGCAACTTACGTTTGCTCATTACAGTATAAGAAAGGTTTAAACGCGCAAATTCATATTGTTTAGAAGGGTAGATTTCTAGTTTTTCAATGCACCAATCATACAGCTCTCTATGAGAAACATACTCTAATGTACAGATGGAGTGCGTAATGGTTTCAATACTATCACTTTGACCATGTGCAAAATCATACATTGGGTAGATACACCATTTATTACCTGTACGGTGATGTTCAGCGTGTTTAATACGGTAAATTACCGGATCGCGCATAATCATGTTTGGGCTAGCCATATCTATTTTGGCCCTTAAGGTACATGCTCCATCTTCAAATTCACCGTTTTTCATGCCGGTAAATAGATCCAGATTCTCCTGAATGCTACGGCTGCGGTATGGACTATCTTTGCCCGGTTCAGTAGGTGTACCCTTTAACTCTGCAATTTCTTCAGCCGTACTATGGTCAACATAAGCTAAACCTTTTTCGATCAATTTAACGGCGTATTCGTACAGTGTATCAAAATAATCAGAAGTATATAGTTCATTTTTCCACTCAAAACCAAGCCATTTAATGTCGGCCTGTTGACTGTCAACGTATTCTGTTTTTTCGGTTACTGGGTTGGTATCATCAAACCTAAGGTTTGTATAGCCGCCGTATTTTTTTGTTAAACCAAAGTTTAAACAAATGGCTTTAGCATGGCCAATGTGTAAATATCCATTAGGTTCAGGTGGAAAACGGGTGATTAACGTCTTGTATTTTCCGCTATTTAAATCGTTCTCAATGATCTCTTCAATAAAGTTCAATGATCTTTCCTCACTCATATCAGCTGTAAATTTTTGGTCAAAGTTAACATAAAACGGCTAATTTACTTACATTTACAGCCTACTTATTACCATAAAATATGAGCAATGCAGTAAAAAGGCCTATCCGCGTTTTAGTGGCTAAGGTTGGACTAGATGGCCATGATAGGGGAGCAAAAGTAATCGCTACTTCTTTAAGGGATGCCGGCATGGAGGTTATTTATACCGGATTGCGCCAAACGCCTGAAATGGTGGTGAATACGGCCCTGCAAGAGGATGTTGACGCAATTGGGGTTTCTATTTTATCGGGTGCGCACATGACCGTATTTCCAAAGATCGTAGAGATCATGAAACAGAAAAATGTAACTGATGTTTTGCTTACCGGCGGTGGGATTATACCCGAAAAAGATATGGATAAGTTGAAAGAAATTGGAGTGGGGGAGTTATTTGCTCCGGGAACAACAATGGAGACAATCGTTAATTATATTAAAAACTGGGTTGCTGAAAACAGAAATTTTTAGATTATGACTTATCAAAATATTCTATCCGAACTGAAAGAACAGATTTTATATGTAACCATTAACAGGGAACATAAATTAAATGCTTTAAATAAAGAAACACTTGCTGAACTGGCTGATGTGATTGCTGTTGCTTCACAACAGGATGAGGTAAGGGGGGTTCTTTTAACTGGAGCTGGAGAAAAAGCTTTTGTAGCCGGGGCCGATATTTCGGAGTTCTCTGATTATAATGGCGAACAAGGCGAAGAGCTGGCTAGAAAGGGACAGGAGCTGGTTTTTAATGCAATAGAAAAATGTCCTAAACCTGTTGTTGCGGCTATTAATGGTTTTGCGCTTGGTGGTGGATTAGAATTGGCGATGGCCTGTCATATTCGTGTTGGTGCAGATCACGCAAAATTGGGTCTGCCGGAAACCTCGCTGGGTTTGATTCCAGGATACGGAGGTACACAAAGGTTGACACAAATTGTAGGCAAAGGAAAGGCTATTGAAATGATTGCAACAGCTGATATGATCTCTGCAGAGGATGCAGAAAAAATCGGATTGTTAAATTATGTGGTTCCTCAATCAGAACTTATAGCGAAAGCAGAAAGCATCTTAAATCGGATCAAATTACGAGCGCCTTTAGCAATTGCAGCTGCAATAAAATCTGTCAATTCTGCATTTGATGTTGAAGCGAATGGATTTGAAATCGAAATAAAGGAATTTGGATTGTGCTTTAACACCGAAGATTTTAAAGAAGGTACGCGGGCTTTTTTAGAAAAAAGAAAGCCGGTTTTTCAAGGTAAATAGTTGATTTTTACGATTTAACTTGCTTTTTTGTCTTTTATTTCTCCATTTTATGATCTGGGTTGGGGGAATACTTACATAAAAAGTGTAGAAAATATTTCCCATAACAAAAAAAACCACATATATTTATCTCAGTATTATTCAATAAATACCTATGAGAAAAATATTAATTGTTGACGACGAAATAAATATTGGGATACTATTATCTAAATTTTTAACGCGCAATTCGTTTAGTGTATCAACTGCTACAAGCGGTGTTTCAGCGATGGAATATCTGTCCAAAGAGTATTACGATTTAGTTTTATGTGATTACCGTCTGGAAGATACCGATGGTAAGGAGATGCTTATTAAAATCAAAGAAAAGTACCCTAGAACAGGGGTAATCATTATAACTGGTTATTCAGATATCAAGTTAGCCGTTGAGTTGATCAAGCTTGGCGCTTATGATTACATCACAAAACCACTGTACCCTGATGAGATTTTGAATACAATCAATAAATCCATTGAGACTCAGATGGCGCTTAATGCAGATCCTTTACCTGAAGTTTCTGAAACACCAAAACAAAGATTTCAAAGGCAGATTTACAGCCAAACAGATAATTTTGTAGCTGGACAAAGTAGTGCCTCAAAGCATTTGTTAAAACAGATTCAATTGGTAGCCCCCACCTCCTATAGCGTAATTTTAACTGGAGAGAGTGGCACCGGGAAGGAATCTGTTGCTAAAGCCATTCACTTAAACAGTCCGAGGCGCGATAACCCATTTGTGGCTATGGACTGCGGTTCTTTAACCAAAGAGCTAGCTGGGAGTGAGTTTTTTGGACACGAAAAGGGTTCATTTACAGGGGCTCTGTACACTAAAATCGGTCATTTTGAAATGGCTAATGGTGGAACACTTTTTCTGGATGAGGTAGGAAATCTTTCTTATGATATTCAGGCGGCCTTGTTGAGGACCGTTCAGGAGCGGAAAATCAAGCGCATCGGCAGTACTAAAGAAATTGATCTTGATGTGCGGATTATTGTTGCAACGAATGAGAACCTGGCAAATGCCATTCAAAAAGGCAAGTTCAGAGAAGATTTATATCATCGCTTTAACGAGTTTTCGATCGATCTTCCTCCACTAAGTCAGCGTGGAAGAGATATTCTAATCTTTGCTAATACATTTTTGGAAGTTGCCAATCAAGAACTTAGCCGGAATGTGCTGGGCTTTTCACAAGAGGTTGAAGATTGCTTTTTAACTTATAACTGGCCAGGTAATGTAAGGGAGTTGAAAAATGTAATCAGAAGGGCGACCTTGTTAACTGAATCTCAGGAAATTCAGCTGAAGGCATTGCCCTTAGAGATTTCGACCTATGCAAAGGCTAACGCCATTGAAACAACCATGTCGCGCACAGAGCGTCCAAGGGACTTAAAAAATGCGGCATTAGAGGCAGAATATGAGGCTATTTTAAAAGTGCTGCGGGAAGTTAATTTTAACAAAACTAAAGCGGCTAAAATTCTAAACATAGACAGAAAAACACTTTACAATAAAATGAGGGCCATTAACCTGGATAAATAAAGCGAATAATTATGTCAATTTTCAACTATAAGCAACGGAATAATATCAATCTGGTTATTATCATAGCATTAGGTTGTTTAATTGCGTATTCTTTGCAGGGGATTTTTGGCTCCATTTTAAGCACACTGGTCTTGTTTACCATTTTACGACCTGCATTTATGTATCTGGTGGATGTTAAGCATTGGAATAAGAGTTTCTCTGCTGTGCTATTGCTGGCAATGTCAGTTATTGTGCTCATTCTTCCATTTTATGCCCTTAGTGCCATGGTGATTAAAAAAATCGCCGAGCTGCAAAGTGATCCTGCGTATTTTAAAGGTCTTCTGTTTAAGCTCCAACATTTGGTGCCGGTAGGAGAGAATATGGAAAGGCTAATTGGAGAAGGTTTAAAGAAGGTCGGCACTTGGGCTGCTGACTTGTTTCCCTCGCTCATCTCAGGTGCATTTAATATTGTACTAGGGCTGTTGCTGATGTATTTTTTACTGTACTTTATGTTAGTAGAAAGAGAGCGATTTGAAAGTGCATTGATAAAATATGCACCCTTTAGGGCGCAAAATGCGCAAAGGTTTGCCGAGGAGATGCGTAACACGACTTATGCAAATGTGTTGGGACAGGGCTTTATTGCAATGGTTCAGGGTAGTTTGTTAGGTCTGTCTTTTTATTTGTTGGGTTATTCTGATCCTGTATTTTGGGGGGTAATAACTACTTTTATCTCTTTTGTGCCTGTATTGGGGCCGCCTATCATTTTTGTTCCTGCCGCATTAATACAGATTGCCAATGGCAATGATTTTGGTGGCTGGGCAATGTTGGTATTCGGTTTTCTGGTGATTATTAACATCGATAACGTGCTGAGGTTCATCATTGCGAAAAAAGTTGGAAATATTCATCCCATTATAACTGTAATTGGCGTAGTTATTGGTGTACCCTTATTCGGAATACTCGGGCTGGTTTATGGCCCACTATTGTTATCATATTTTATCCTATTGATTAAAATATACGAAACAAGCTCAATGGCTTCGGAAAGGTTGGAAAGAATTAAAACAATTTCTGAACACGAAGGGTTGTAATACTGGTGTTTCGGAGAATAAATATATCGTTAACCGTTAAAATTTAAATGTTATGAATGATAATTCAAAAGTGTTAGTTGGATTGTTGGTTGGATTAGCTGCCGGCACCGCACTGGGTTTGCTATTTGCTCCGGAGAAGGGTAGTGAAACCCGAGATAGATTAAGTCAATCGTTAAAGGATCTTGGAGATTCTATTAAAGATAAGGCCGCAGATGAGATCAATAACCTTAGTAATTTGAAAGATAAGGTCGTTAGCTCTGTTAAAAGCAAACTACGTCAGTCTGAGGACGAATTTGTTGATGACGATTTGGAACACGCTTAAAAACTTGCAAAAACCACATCATAATGCAGGAAAATAAAGAAAAGAGTATTGAAGGCTTGTTTGACGATGCCAAAGATTATATAGATACCCGGATAGAGTACACCAGGTTGTATCTGGTAGAAAAGGTGGCGAAGATATTTGCCGATCTGGTAACGAACGCTGCCGTGATCATTTGCTTTATTTTAGCCTTTTTGTTTGGTACGCTTACTTTGGCCCTCTTTTTATCAGATGTATTAGGTAGTTATGCCCGTGGTTTTGGCTGCGTAGCTGCTCTCTATTTGCTACTGGCGCTTATTGTGTATTTTACTAAAGAGAAATATATCGAAAAGGCAATAATTAACTTTACCATCAGGAATTATTTTAATAAACTGGCAGACAAGGATGAAGAAGAAGATCAGAAAATATAATATCAACAACCTTGATGACCTGCATGTTATGGTTTCTACTTTAAAGGCCGAACATGAGCTTAAAGGTGATTTATTGCTTAAGGATACCAAAGGATACCTTAACCAATTTACTTTAGGTGGATTGATTAAGCGATATGCTACGCCCTCAGCTTTCCTTAAGATTGATGATAAGCTAAACATCAGCAGCAGCATTATGTCTATGGTATTGCCTTTTTTAATGAATACAACTTTATTTAGGGGCTCTGGATTTTTAACTAAAACATTGGTTGGCCTGGCTTCAAACAAAGTAGGGAAAACATTGGATGCGGAGCATTTATCTGCCATTTTCAATTCCGTTAAATCCTGGTTCACAGGGACTAAAAAGAAAGACGAAAAGACGCCACAATATGTGGATTACGGGATTCCACCCGATAGTGAGACTTATTAGTTAAGCACTCCCGGTATTGTTATAAATCAAGAAAGCCAGACATCTCGTCTGGCTTTCTTGGTTTTAACCTTAATCTTATGCTAAACTGTTGATTTTATTTTTAATTCATTCAATTGCTTATCGTCAATTGTAGAAGGGCTATCAATCATTACGTCTCTTCCTGAGTTGTTTTTAGGGAAGGCAATTACATCCCGGATACTATCCAGACCTGCGAAAATAGAGCACAACCTGTCAAATCCAAAGGCAATACCACCATGTGGCGGAGCACCAAACTCAAAAGCATCCATTAAGAACCCAAATTGTTTTTGTGCTTCTTCTGGAGAGAACCCTAAGTGTTTAAACATTAAGGCTTGAAGTGTTCTGTCATGGATCCGGATTGAGCCACCACCGATTTCAGTACCGTTTACCACCATATCGTAAGCATTGGCTCTCACATTTTTCGGATCGGTATCTAATAAGGCGATATCTTCCGGTTTTGGTGAAGTAAAAGGATGGTGCATAGCATGGAAACGCTCTGATTCCTCATCCCACTCTAATAGCGGGAAATCAAGCACCCAAAGGGCACTGAATTTATTTTTATCACGTAAACCTAAACGAGTACCCATCTCCAGACGTAGCTCGCTCAACTGCTTGCGTACTTTATCTGTATTTCCTGCCATTAGAAGCGCTAAGTCGCCAGGTTGGGTGTTTAGGGCTGCCGACCACTTTTTAAGCTCATCTTCGCTGTAAAATTTGTCTACAGAAGATTTTAATGAGCCGTCTTCATTGTGTCGCATATAAATTAGACCTGTAGCACCAATTTGCGGACGTTTAATGAAGTCAGTTAGTTCGTCAACCTGCTTGCGTGTATAGCTCGCACAACCAGTAGCATTGATCCCAATTACCAGCTCTGCATTGTCAAATACAGGGAAATCTTTCCCTTTAACCAGCTCAGTTAGCTCTACAAACTGCATCTCGAAACGAGTATCAGGTTTGTCAGAACCATACAAACGCATGGCGTCAGCATATTGCATTCTTGGAACTTCTGGCAAATCAAAGTCTTTCAGGTCTTTGAATAAAGTACGGATCAACCCTTCAAAAGTATTTAATATATCTTCTTGCTCAATAAACGACATTTCGCAGTCAATCTGCGTAAATTCTGGTTGTCTATCCGCACGTAAATCTTCATCTCTGAAACATTTTACAATTTGGAAATACCTGTCGAACCCAGAAACCATTAGCAATTGCTTAAAGGTTTGAGGCGATTGAGGTAAAGCGTAAAACTCACCCGCATTCATTCTGCTTGGTACAACAAAATCTCTTGCGCCTTCTGGTGTAGATTTGATCAAGACAGGGGTTTCTACTTCAATAAAATCTAAGCCATCTAAATAACGACGAACAGCCTGTGCCATTTTATGACGTAAAATCATGTTATTACGGACAGGGTTTCTACGCAAGTCTAAATAACGGTATTTCATACGTAAATCATCACCACCGTCAGTTTCATCATCAATCATGAACGGAGGCAACTTTGCCGCGTTTAATACCTCGAGTGCAGTGATTTTTATTTCCACTTCACCTGTTGGCATTTTAAGATTTTTGTTAGAACGCTCTACTACTTGTCCGATTGCTTTGATTACAAATTCACGGCCCAAATTACGGGCAGCTTCGCACAAATCACGATTGTCATCCATATTGAAAACCAATTGAGTAATGCCGTATCTGTCGCGAATGTCTATGAAAGTCATTCCTCCTAAATCTCTTGATTTCTGAACCCAGCCACACAGGGTTACATTTTCGCCCAGGTTCTTAATGGTTAAAGCGCCGCAAGTAGTTGTTCTTAACATTATTATTAAAGTATTAAGCGGCAAAAATATTCATTTTGAACCACATATTTCAAACCGGAATGATTTTACTTGTTATATTCAAGAATTTTTAAATAAAGATGCAACGTTTCTGAATTTGCATTGTCATATATAACGAATAGCAAAATATTGGAAATCGCATACATAGATAAGCACATCGCTCTTGTAGATCAATGCAGGAAGGGAGACCGTAAGGCACAATTTGAAATTTACAAATTGTATGCTAAGGCTATGTACAATGTGGCGTATAGGATTGTGAATTTTGACGAAGAAGCTGAGGATATTTTGCAGGAAGCTTTTTTAGATGTTTTTACAAGGATTGACAGCTTTAGAGGTGAAACAACATTTGGTTTATGGTTAAAGCAAATTGTAATCAATAAATCCATCAATCAGCTGAGAAAAAGGAAAGTGGATTTTGTAAATATTGATGATGTGGAGGTTGCGGAGGAGGAGGAACCGGATTTATATAGTTTGGAGCTAAAGGCAGAAGAAATCAGGCAAGCTATTATGGGGCTTCCTGACAGATATCGGGTAGTGTTGAGTTTGTACCTGCTTGAGGGGTACGACCATAGTGAGATTGCTCACGTATTAAAGATTTCTGAAGGAACATCACGCTCACAATTTATGCGGGCTAAACTAAAATTGAATGATTTTTTGATAAAGGGAGGGGTAAAAGATGAAAAATATTGAGGATTACATAAGAAAAAATAAGGCAGATTTCGATGTTGAAATACCATCAGATAAACTTTGGGGAAGAATCGACGCTGGGTTGAATCAGCAAAAAATAAATAGCAACAGAAAGTTTCCGTTTTGGTTAAGCATAGCTGCATCTGTCCTATTGGTTGTAGGGGGAGTATGTTTATTCAAGTTTTATGTTAGAAATGACCGATCTGAACTTTCGGCGATAAATTCAGGATACAAAAAAGAGGAAATGAAGTTTGCCAGCTTGATTGAGGAAAAAAAGGACAGCTTGCTGATTTATGCAAAAGACAATCCTGATTTGTATAAAAAATTTAACGAAGATCTTAATGGATTGGATAAGGATTATGAACGGTTAAAAAATGAATTGCGGCATAGTCCAGATCGAAGATTGGTAGTTAAGGCGATGGCCCAAAATCTGGAAACGCAATTACAGATTGTCAGCCAGCAATTATCCGTGATTAGTCAGGTTGATAATTATAGAAGGGAAAATCAAATATGAAAGGGTTAAGGGGAATAATTAGCATTATCATTTGTCTCGTTGGATCTATTGGAAGTCAGTGTATTTATGCTGCTGAGACAAAAGAGGCTCCATACACTAGGACTGGTTCGCCAGTAGGATGCGAAATTGATGAGCAGGATCCTGGGGTAAGTAAAATCAGTAAGACCTTTGCTGTAAATGCCTCTGATAAAGTTATTTTAGATAACCAGTATGGCACATTAAACGTTAGAACATGGAATAAGAATGAGGTTCGGCTTGATGTGATTGTGTATGGGAGTCCTGAATTGGATGCTCGGAGATTATCAGAGTTTGTTACTGTAAATGCCATTAAAAATGAGGGCGTAGTAATTTTAGATACAAAACTCTCTGGGAGTAAACGGCTAAATGGAAAGAAAATCAGGGTAGAATTTATGGTCTATATGCCTGAGACAAATAATTTGAAGCTATTACATCAATACGGAAATGTAAGTATAGGTGATTTTACAGGTTCAGTTGTTGCAGGAGTACAATACGGAAATTTCTCGGCAGGAGATCTGAAAAATAGTAATAATGATCTTTCCATCAGTTATGGGAGCACGACGATTAAAAGTATCAACAAAGCGAAAATCTCGCAGGAATATGGAAATGGTTTAACGATAGGAAGCGTTGGGACATTGTCTCTTAATTCGTCTTATGCGGCTGTAAAGATCAATACGATCCTAGAAAAAGCCAATATTTCACTAGAATATGGCGCGGGGCTAGTTATTGGCGCAGTTGGCCAATTGACGCTGGACGCTGCCTATGCCAATGTTCGAATCGGGACAATTAAGAATTATGCTAAAATTTCGCATCAATACAGCGACCTCAACATAGGTGTAGCCAATGGGGTAAATTTAAATGCACAATACAGCAATGTAAAGCTAGGGCGTTTAAATGGCGATGCTAAGCTGAGTATCCAATACAATAGTTTAAATATTGATGATGTAAGTGTCGATTGTCAGTCCTTAATTGTTGACTGTGCTTATGTAAAAACCAACATTAAATTTAACAGTAATTATAACGGTAGTTTAGATGCGTCTACCAGCAATTCATCGCTTAATTACGGGGCGGGAATTTCAGTGAGAGTTGAAGGCGATAAACAGAATAAACGATATAAGGGTAAGATAGGCGTCGGTGGCAATGCGAAAGTAAATCTCGTTTCCAGCTACGGATCCGCCGTTGTCAATTGAAAAATTAGCACGCACAACTCAATGGCTTTTTGATTTATCAACAAGCTTTTTTATATCTTAGCGGCTATAAAATTACCATATGGAACTTTTAAGCAGCCCAGAGGCCTGGATCTCACTTTTAACCCTAACCGTTCTTGAGATCGTTTTGGGGATAGATAACATTATCTTTATCTCTATTTTGTCCGGTAAACTACCTGCACACCAGCAAAAAAAAGGACGTCAGGTTGGTTTGGCTTTAGCAATGATTACTCGCGTTTTATTGCTTTTGTCCCTAACATGGGTAATGAGCTTAACTGCACCATTGTTTAATCTTGGTTCGCTGATTAACATTACCGATTCAGAATGGCTTGGTAAATTGGCTATATCTGGTCGCGATCTAATCCTGATTATCGGCGGATTGTTCTTAATCTATAAAAGTACGCACGAGATCCACGATAAGTTGGAGAGTGAAGAAGAAAAGGAAATCAAGGGAAAAGTATATTCTTTTTCTGGTGTGATTATCCAGATCTTACTGTTAGATATTGTTTTCTCTTTAGATTCTGTAATTACTGCTGTAGGTATGGCAGAGCACGTAGAAATTATGATCGCTGCGGTGGTTATCGCTGTAATTATTATGATGATATCCGCAAGTGCCATTAGCAATTTTGTGAATAACCACCCTACGGTAAAAATGTTGGCTTTATCCTTCCTGTTGCTAATTGGAGTTTCATTATTGGCCGAAGGATTTGACCAGCACATACCAAAAGGATACATTTACTTTGCGATGGCCTTCTCTATTTTAGTAGAAATGCTGAATTTGAAGATGAAGAAAAATGCGAAGAAGCCAGTTGCGCTTCGTAATGTCCCAAATGAAAACGAAAATAAAGCCTAATTTTTCTGCATGATTTCTTTTTTTGAGGCCTCACTGGCCGAATTATCTATACACCGTATCGGAAATAAATCCGAAGATGAGTTTTACGTATTGTCTGAAAAATCAATTGCGATCAGAGACATTACACTGAGCAATTTACTACAGCAGTACTTTTTAAGCCCTTATGAAAAGGTAAATGAGGTATACCGTTTTATTCATCCCAACGGTGATTTAAACCTGAATGAAACCTATCATTTCGCTACAGAGATATTTGCAAATGGCGAAACGTTTCATGAGAATAGTAAACAGCTGGCTAAGTACCTTTACGACGTGTCAGGGCACCCAAAAATTAAATCTGGGGAGCTTTATGTGGCCTATTTTGAGAATGTACAAATAGAAGGAGAGCTTCACGATGCGATCGGAATCTTTAAATCTGAAACGAAAGAAAGCTATTTAAAAGTTTTTCCTGAGCAAGATGGCTTCGGTTTAAGTTATGAGCAGGAAGCAATAAATATCAATAAACTGGACAAAGGTTGTTTGATTTTTAATACGGATAAAGAAGAAGGATTTAAAGTTGCTGTAATTGACCAAAGAAGTGCAGAAGCGGTATACTGGAAGGATGAGTTTTTGAAGCTTAAAATCAGAAATGATAGTTATAATCAAACCGCAGGTGTTTTAGGGGTATATAAAAACTTTGTAACCGAGAAGCTAGACCAGGAATTTGATATTTCAAAGGCTGATAAAATAGATCTGCTTAACAAATCGATGAAATACTTCAAAGAAAAGGAAAGCTTTGACATCGAGGAATTTTCTAATGAAGTGATTGGCAATGCGGAGGGCATAGAATCCTTTAAAACCTATAAGAAGAATTTTGAAGAGGAGTTTGATCAGCCTATTCCGGACAGTTTTGATATTTCGGGTGCTGCGGTGAAAAAACAGGCCCGCGCTTATAAAAGCGTATTAAAGCTGGATAAGAACTTCCATATTTATATTCATGGTGACAAAGAACTAATCGAAAAAGGTTTTGATGACGATAAATCCATGAATTATTATAAGGTTTTCTTTAAAGATGAAGAATAAGGGAGTACTGGATTTGTTTCAGATTAAGCATTATAATGCTAATTTTTAAATAAATCCTGCTTAATTTTTCGATACTGTAAAAAATGTTTGAATTATTCTAACATTTTTACGGATATGCTTTGCTCATAGTTAGAAATAAATGGTAGATTTATTTTTTAAGTCAAACGTTTAAACCAAATATGAGCCAAGAACCACAACAAAGCAGTATTTTTAAAGTTATAGGCGCCTCCTCCCTGGGGACGCTGATTGAATGGTATGATTTCTACATTTTCGGAAGTTTAGCCACCATTATTGGATCACAATTGTTCCCCGCAGATGCCGGGGCTTCTGCCTTAATTAACACATTAGCCATTTTTGCAGCCGGTTTTATCGTGCGCCCTTTTGGAGCATTGGTATTCGGTCGCCTTGGCGATTTGATTGGCAGAAAATATACCTTCTTATTAACCCTTGTGTTGATGGGCGGTTCGACCTTTCTCATCGGATTGATTCCTTCCTATTCAAGCATTGGTTATGCAGCACCTATATTGGTGTTAATATTACGCCTGATACAAGGCTTAGCCCTGGGTGGCGAATATGGCGGAGCGGCAACTTATGTTGCTGAACATGCGCCAGCAAACAAGAGGGGTTTTTTTACCAGTTGGATTCAAACTACCGCTACGGGAGGATTATTTCTTTCTCTGGGAATCATTGTGGTGACCAAAAACCTGGTGGGTGCAGAAAGTTTTGCTGAGTGGGGCTGGAGAATACCATTCCTATTGTCTATCCTATTGGTTGGTGTTTCTATCTATATCAGGATGAAGATGCATGAGTCGCCAATGTTTACCAAGTTAAAATCAGAAGGTAAAGTATCTAAAAACCCATTAAAAGAGAGTTTTAATAACAAAACGAATTTTAAAATGGTACTGCTTGCCCTGTTTGGCGCTACAATGGGACAAGGAGTGATTTGGTATACAGGACAGTTTTATGCACAATCATTTATAGAAAACACCTGTCATGTTGATTTTAATGATTCGAGATACATTCTTTTGTGGGGTATTGCCTTTGCGACTCCTTTCTTTGTGATCTTTGGATCCTGGAGTGATAAAGTAGGTCGCAAGTGGATTATGCTAGCAGGAATGCTCTTAGGTGTAATATTTTATAGACCGATCTATCAGATCTTTCTGGATGATACCGATGTTTCAAAGATTGAGCAAAAGGATATCAAAGAGGTTTCTAACCCTGTAGTTACCCGGACTGCCGTTGTGGGAACAACAGACAGTTTGATTACCACCAGTTCGATGGTCACCTTATTGGATGGAACTTCATTTAACAAGATACAATCGCATACTAAGTTCGCGGATGTAAGTAAGCCTGCCGTAGAATTACCGGATGCTTATAAAGATAAAAAACTATCAACGCCTATTTTCTGGAAGTTTGTGTTGTTGATTTTCTTCCAGATATTACTGGTTACGATGGTTTATGGGCCAATAGCTGCCTTTTTGGTCGAGCTGTTTCCTACCAAGATCAGATACACATCCATGTCTTTACCTTATCACGTTGGTAATGGTGTTTTTGGAGGCTTGGTGCCGTTTATTGCTACACTTATTGTCAGTTTCCAGGGAGCTACGCCTTTGTCGGGCTTATGGTATCCAATAGGGATAGCGGCTTTGAGCTTAGTTATAGGAACAGTGTATTTATCTAATAAAAAGCCAGATCACAACGAGGGCGAATCAGAAAACCATTAAAACATTTAGATCATGAACGCAATAAAAAAAGCATTAGGAGTAGTTTGGATCATATTGGGTCCTGCGTCTATCATATTTATGTTTATGCAAGCCATAGAGAAAGTAGGCTTAGCCGAAGAAGGTGTGCATAGAACAAATACAGCATTGCAATGGGGGATTATCCTCTTCATTTTTATCCCAATCAGTGCCGGTCTAGTCATATTTGGCTATTATGCGCTGAAAGGAGAGTATGATAAATTGCCGGAAGAATAACGGGGCTTTATAATTATAAAAAAAAAGAGGGTGATAACACCCTCTTTTTTTATTTTAAAGTACTCTCAGTAATAGTCCTTTTAGGTATTCTCCTTCGGAGAAGGAAATTCTTACCGGGTGATCTTCAGGTTGGCTAAATTGCTTAATGATCTGAACTTCCCGGCCTGCATCTAACGCGGCCCAAGCGATAATCTGTTTAAAAGTTTCCAGATCTACAGCTCCTGAACAAGAATAAGTAGCCAATATGCCGCCTTTTTTTAGCAGGAGCATGCCCAATCTGTTTAAGTCTTTGTAAGCCCTTGCAGCGCGATCTAAAGCCGATCTGGAAGGTGCATATTTAGGGGGATCTAATACCAGTACATCGAAAGTTTTGCCTTCCTCCTTAAAAACACGGAGTTGTTTGTTTACATCTGACTGGATGCTGCTTTGTTTATCCTCGCTAAAGCCATTAAGCTCAAGGTTATGTTTTAAGGTTTCAATAGCTAATGCAGAGCTATCTACACTGGTTACATGTGCAGCGCCGTATTTTAAGCTATTTAAAGTAAAACCGCCACTATAGCAAAAGCAATCCAGCACGGTTTTGTCCTTCGTGTAAGCTGCAAGGATTTGCCTATTGTCACGTTGGTCGCAATAGAATCCTGATTTTTGCCCATCAGCAATGTTGATGTGGTATAGGACGCCATTTTCTTTTACTTCAATAAATTCAGGAGGTGCTTCTCCCCAAATTAGTCCTTGTGCAGGCTCCAGATTTTCATGTTTACGGGCACCAGCGTCGCTTTTATCAAATATCCCTTTAGGGTTTAACTCTTGTCTTAATATATCAACGATATCTTCTTGTATGGTCTCAATTCCTGCACTCGATACCTGCAGGGATAGGAAATCACCATACTTATCAATGATAAGGCCGGGTAAAAAATCAGCTTCGCTAAATACCAATCTGCAGGTGTTAGTGTCTGCACTTAATACATGGGCGCGAGCGTCAATAGCCGCTTTTATTTTTCGTTGATACCAACTTTTGTCTATGGTGATGCTTTCATCCCATTCTAATAAGCGGAGGGCTACCCTTGATTGATCGTTGTAATAAGCATAAGCAAGAAATTCTTTTTCTGCCGATCTTACGATGACCACCTCACCATTTTCAGGCATTCCTTTAATTTTGTCAATCGCACCGGAGAAAATCCAGGGATGGCGCAGCACAGCAGCTTTTTCTTTGCCTTTTTTAAGTATTACATCGATCATCATGGGGCAAAGATAAAAAAAACAATGTGGCTAGTTGATTAATTCACAAGGATCATATCATTGAATAAATTGTAAATTCACGGCATGGAAGAAATAACCTGGAATGACTTCGAGAAAGTCGAATTGTGTGCAGGGACAATTTTAGAGGTCTTGGATTATCCGGAAGCTAGAAAACCTGCCTATAAAGTAAAAGTAGATTTTGGAGAATTGGGTATCAAAATGAGCTCTGCCCAGATTACAGCGCTGTATACGAAAGAAGAGTTAGTTGGTCAACAGATTGTTGGGGTGGTTAATTTTCCCAAAAAACAGATTGGTAAATTTATGTCGGAGTTCCTGGTTACAGGATTTGCGGATGAAAGCGGGAATATTGTATTAACCACCTTAAATAGGAAAGTTCCTAATGGGAGTAAAATGATATAATACTATCTTTGGGGCATGAGCTTTTATAATTTTTCAGAAGAAGATAATCCTGCCGCGGAAGATGAGCATTTTATGCGTATGGCCTTACAGGAAGCACAAAAAGCTTACGAGGCTGAAGAGATCCCAATAGGGGCAATTGTGGTCTGTAAAGGCCGCATAGTGGGCCGTGGACATAATTTAACTGAGCAGTTGAATGATGTAACTGCGCATGCGGAAATGCAGGCGTTTACGGCAGCATCGCAAACCCTTGGGGGTAAATATCTAAAGGATTGTACTTTATACGTTACGATTGAGCCTTGTGTGATGTGTGCTGGTGCAAGTTACTGGACGCAGATTGGTAAAGTGGTATATGGTGCCTCAGAACCTAAAAGAGGTTTTACAACCAAAGACGCGAGTTTGTTACACCCAAAAACAGTCTTGAGAAGTGGTGTTTTAGCACAAGAATGTGGCGCCTTGATGAAAAAGTTTTTCGAAAATAAAAGAGGCTAAACTTGACAAAGTATTGAACAAAACTTAACCCTCGATTGTTATATTTGCTGTTGAAGACGGCAATTATTGAGTCGTTGGCAAAAATTAAATAATTATTTAAACTTAAATCATAATAGTATGGCTTTTGAATTACCTGCGTTACCATACGCAACAGATGCATTAGAACCGCATATCGATAAATTAACTATGGAAATCCACCATGGTAAACACCACCAAGCTTACGTTACTAACCTAAATAAAGCTTTAGAAGGCAAGCCAGAAGCGACTCAAAGTATCGAAGAAATTGTTAAAAACATCTCTAAGTTTCCTGCTGCAGTAAGAAACAACGGTGGAGGTCATTATAACCACTCTTTGTTTTGGGAAGTTATAGGTCCAAATAAAGGTGGAGAGCCTAAAGGTGATTTAGCTGATGCAATTAATGCTGCATTTGGTTCATTCGCTGATTTTAAGACTAAATTTGCTGAAGCTGGTGCAACTCGTTTTGGTTCAGGATGGGCTTGGTTAAGCGTAGGTGCTGATAAAAAATTAGTAGTTTCATCTACTCCTAATCAGGATAATCCTTTAATGGATATCGCTGAAGTAAAAGGTACTCCAATTTTAGGAATGGATGTTTGGGAACATGCTTACTACCTGCATTATCAAAACAGACGTCCTGATTACATTGCTGCTTTCTGGAATGTAGTGAACTGGGATGCTGTAGCTGAACGTTTCAAAAAAGCTTAATTTTCTTCCTGTTTTATAGCAGGATCAATCATATAAAGAGGCCCGGATGTTTTTGCATCCGGGCCTCTTGTTATTTTTTGCTTATGTTTTTCTCATTATAGTCATTAAATGCAACAATAATGGCTTCAGCTTCTTTAGGCTTAAAAGCCGTTTTCATTGCCATGGCAACCATCCTGGCAGCAAGGCCTTTTTTTACCATAATGGGCTCGTTCCCATAGGTGCCATTTTTATATTTCTGCAATACTTCAGGGGTATCTTCAAAATACTTTTGAAGATCGGCGTCGAACGCATTTTTTGGTTTGCCTGTATTGTCTTTAATCGCAAGGATCTTAAATCCTCTTATAAGCTCGTTTGTCTTAAGCCTTCTTTTTTCAGCAATGTCGGCAGGGGTGGTCATCATATATACCTCCACTTCTTCAGGATAAGAATAAAAACGATAAGAATTGATCCGGCCTGCAGATAAACGCTCCATCATATGATCATTTGAACCAAGACTTTTTAGCTGAAGATTCTCTGCATCTACAAAATGGATTTTTTCAAAGGCACGCGATCCTGCCTGGTAAAATTTCATGTCATCCACTTTATACTTTTTTGGCTTTACGTCAGGGTTGCCGATAATCGCCACAGAGTCTTTTAGAAAAATAAAACGTTGATTGAACCAAGGGGCATCATCGTATATGAGGATTGAGCCGCTTACACGGGTTCCGTCGTTAAGGATTGCATAACCAGGCTGATAGTTCTCCTGAGCCTTACTTACAGAAAATGTCAATAATAGTAGTAAAACTATCCAGTAATTTACATGCTTTTTCATAGCGCTAATTTGAGTTAAGAAATTTAGGCTAAGCTATAGAATTTATACCAGTTATTAATAACGTGTAAAACTCCGCCGGTATTTTGTGTCGAGCTGTTTTGTGGACTATTATATGCCTACTATATCCTTTTTCTTTTTCTGCTTCATCGTTTTTGGGATAACCGCCAGAATCTCATCCTTTAACGCATTTAACATTCTTTTCTTAATGAAATTCTTGTGCGTTGCAAGGCTGATTTCCCTTACAGGCTCCGGTGATTTAAAATGCCTCACCTTGCTCAGTTGCCTACTGTTTAGTTCCTCTAAGGCCAGCTCAGGCAGCAAGGTCGCACCATTATTCATGTCTACCATCCTGATCAGCGTTTCTACACTACCGGTGTTGTAAGTTAGTCCCTGAAGTCTATTTTGACTGGTCGAACGACAGATATTTAATACCTGAGATCGCATACAATGCCCCTCATTAAGCAGCCAGATGTTTTCATCTTCCAGGTCTTCCGAGTCAATAGTCTTCTTTTTATACAGCTTACTGTTTTTGCTGATGTAGGTGACAAAGTTTTCATAGTACAGCGGTAATTCGGCTATATTGTTGTCACCAAGCGGTGTAGCGAGAATTCCGCAGTCCAGCACACCAGTTTTTAAATGGTGTATGATGTCTTCAGTGGTATACTCCCAGATCAATAATTTCAAGTCGGGGTATTTCGCCATCATTGCCGAAATTACCCGGGGTAAAAGGTAAGGCGCAACAGTAGGGATAATGCCAACTTTGAGTTCGCCACTAACCTCTTGTTGTTGGTTGTTGATGATCTCCTTAATTTTTTGGCTTTCTTGCAAGACTAGTCTTGCTTGTTCAATAATCTGAGAGCCGATTTCTGTTGGAACAACTGGTTGTTTACTGCGGTCGAAGATCTTGACATTTAGCATTTCTTCGAGCTTTTGAACCTGCATACTCAGCGTAGGTTGGGTCACAAAGCATTTCTCGGCAGCGCCTACAAAACTTCTGTAAGTGTCTACCGCAACAATATATTCCAGTTGAACTAAGGTCATATAGCTAAAGTTTATTTTTCTTTAGCAAAGATATCAATTTTAGCTATGCTTCTCCAGGAAATCCTGATAAGCTAGCTTAATGCCCTCTTCCAGAGCTACTTTGTGTTTCCATCCTAAGGCATGTAGCTTGGATACATCCATTAACTTACGTGGTGTGCCGTCAGGTTTGCTGCTGTCAAAAGTTAGCTCACCTTCAAATCCTATAATATCTTTAATCAATATAGCCAGATCCTTTATGGTTAGGTCTTCCCCAGTACCTATATTTAAAAATCCAGCTTCGTTATAATTTTGCATTAAGAAATAACATGCATCTGCCAGATCATCAGCGAATAAGAATTCTCGCATAGGCGTGCCAGATCCCCAGATGTTAACTTCGGCATGTTGATTCACTTTTGCTTCATGAAACTTGCGAATCAGCGCAGGCAACACATGAGAATTTTGAGGATGGTAATTGTCATTGTAGCCATACAAGTTGGTTGGCATTACAGAAATGAAATTGCAATTGTATTGGGCACGATATGCATCGGCCATTTTAATCCCGGCAATTTTAGCAATGGCGTAAGGCTCATTGGTTTCTTCAAGTAGGCCAGTAAGCAAGTATTCTTCCTTTAGTGGCTGAGGCGCTAGTTTTGGGTAGATACAGCTTGAGCCCAGGAACATTAGTTTTTTAACCCCGTTAGTATAAGCCTGATGGATTACATTATTTTGGATACATAGGTTTTCGTAAAGAAAATCGGCACGGTAAGTATTGTTGGCAATGATGCCGCCAACTTTCGCTGCCGCCAAAAATACATACTCAGGCTGTTCAGTAGCAAAGAAATCAGTAACTGATTGCTGATTGCGCAAATCAAGCTCTGCTGATGTTCTGGTGATTAGGTTGCTGTAGCCTTCTTTTTGTAATTTACGGTAAATCGCAGAGCCAACCATTCCCCGGTGTCCTGCAACGTATATTTTTGCGTTTTTTTCCACGTATCTTATAATGAGGTCACAAAAGTACGAAAAGCCACCATGAATATGTAAAATCCTGAAATAAATTAAGGTTTACGGGAGGGATAAAATAACTATTTGCCTAAGTTTGTATAAAAATCAAAATAGTGGGTAAAGATAAATTAAGAAAGTTTGCGGAAATAGACACCTTCCCAAATGTTTATCAGTTGGATGCTGGAAAAGAATTAAAGGGTAAATGGGCATCGCAACATTTTAAAAATGATCATCCAGTAGTGCTTGAGTTGGCATGCGGTAAAGGCGAATATGCCGTTAGTATGGCAAAGTTCTTTCCGGAAAAAAACTTTATTGGAGTTGATTTAAAAGGCAATAGAATCTGGCGAGGTGCGCGCACAGGGATGGATGAAGGAATTGCTAACCTGGCTTTTTTAAGAATCCAGATTGAAGATATCATGGAGTTTTTCGGTGAAAATGAGATCGATGAGATTTGGATCACTTTCCCAGACCCACAACCTCAAGATAGCCGTGAAAAGAAACGCTTAACCTTTCCAGGATTTTTAGATAAATACAAAACCTTCTTGAAACCGGGTGGTAAAATAAATTTAAAAACGGATAACGATGGCTTGTACCTTTATACAGTAGAAAAGGTAGAAGAGCTTGGTTTAAAATGTCATAAAAAAACGGATCAACTGTATAAATCAGAGTTTTATGATGAGGTACTTTCTATTAAAACACATTACGAACGCATCTATTTAAAGCACGATAAAAGCATTAATTATATACAATTCTCTTTGGAGTAACCGCAAAACAAGAAATGGAACAATCATTTTACGACCAGGTTTTTGAGTTGGTAAGACTAATCCCTAAGGGGAGAGTAACCTCTTATGGTGCTATCGCCAAAAGCTTGGGCGCAGGTGGTTCTGCACGTATGGTGGGTTATGCCATGAGCAATGCCTCACTTGCACATCCCCCTATTCCAGCGCATAGAGTTGTAAATAGCTCCGGGCTGTTGACTGGGAAGTTCCACTTTGAAACACCAGATCTAATGCAGGAACTGTTGGAGAAGGAAGGGGTTATGGTAAAAGGCGATAAAATACAGAACTTTAAAAAGCATTTCTGGGATCCGTTACAAGAATTATAGTATGGAAAAACAAGTAGAAAGATGTGGATGGTGTGGAACCGATCCTATGTATGTTAAATATCATGATGAGGAATGGGGTAAACCTGTTTATGATGATCAAACTATGTTCGAATTCTTAATTCTAGAGGGCGCTCAAGCAGGTTTAAGCTGGATCACTATTTTGAAAAGAAGAGAAGGGTACAAAAAGGCTTTTGCCAATTTTGATGTGCATAAGGTTGCTGCATTTACCGAGACCGATGAAGAACGCTTGATGAATGACCCTGGGATCATTAGAAATAAGCTAAAAGTAAAGGCTGCCATCACCAATGCCAAGCTATTTATAGCAATACAGAAAGAATTTGGCTCGTTTTCTGATTATATATGGGGATTTATACCCGGTAAGCGACCGATCATGAATAAAGTGGTTACCTTAAAGGATGTTCCTGCCAGAACGGAAATATCCGATGCCATTAGTAAAGACATGAAAAAGCGGGGCTTCAAGTTTTTTGGCACCACGATTTGCTATGCGCATATGCAGGCAACAGGGATGGTGAATGACCATATAGAAACCTGTATCAGCAGATAATTTATTTGTGCATTTCGTTGTAAGCCGCCACATAAGCCTTGATCAGTTTGGCGTCAAAGGTTTCTGTGGCCTTTATACGCTCGGCAAGATCTTCGTCATTGATCAGCTTTTGCAATAACACATTTTTAATTTGTTGGTTTTTACCTTCAGAATTTCCACCATTAACAGGAAGTTCTACCATGGGGCCTGTGCCAAAGCGCTCAATAAAATAGGCAGTAGGGGCAACTGCTCGAGGTTGGTCATCATCTCTGTTTCTACCGCCGCCAATGGTAATGCCTACACCGCCACCGAATCCGCCAAAACCACCGGTGCCACCACCAATACCTACGCTAGGTTGTATACGGCGTCTTTTTTCCTGAGGTTGCTCAGCGGCACCATTTCCTCCAATACTATATAGGTTCACAGCTCCTCGTTCTACAACCTTGAAAAAACGAAGTTCCATGCGTTTCTTGATAACAATAGGCTTGCTTACATAGGTTTCCCCATTCCATAAAAACTCTTTGATGTCCTTAGCCTTATATGGAGAAATGTTTCCATCATCATTTTTAAGCATAACAGTAGAGAAGTCTGTGCCTTGTATGGTTCCCCTAACAAAGTTTCCTTCCGAAATAACGATTATATCCTGTGCTTTTACCGCAGTTACAGTTATAGAAAGCATCAACAGCAAGGCGTATACTTTTATCCCTTTCATAATAATCAAATAACGGAAATTATTCTGTTTTTGTTGTGGTCCAAGGGAGTATTGTTACCTTTATCCGAGTAATTTTAAATAAAAAATATGAAACGACTTTTTCTTCTTGACGGTATGGCGCTGATTTACAGGGCACATTTTGCATTGAGTAAAAACCCCAGATTTACTTCAGCAGGAGTCAATACTTCGGCAGTAATGGGTTTTGCCAATACCTTAATGGAGATACTTAAAAAGGAAAACCCAACTCATATCGCCGTAGTTTTTGATACGGCGGCACCTACAGAAAGGCATACTGATTTTGAGGCTTATAAAGCACACCGCCAGTCGATGCCTGAGGATCTTTCGGCGGCATTACCTTATGTTTTTAAGTTAATAGAAGGGTTTAAGATCCCTGTAATTACAAAGGATGGCTATGAGGCTGATGATATCATCGGTACTTTGGCTAAAGAGGCAGAGCAAAAAGGTTTTCAAGTATTTTGTATGACCCCAGATAAGGATTTTGCCCAACTGGTGTCAGAAAATATCTTCATTTATAAGCCCGCACGTATGGGCAATGATATGGAGATACTGGGTGTAAAGGAAGTGTTGGAGAAATGGGAAATTGAAAACGTAGAACAAGTTATCGATATTTTGGGTCTCTGGGGAGATGCGGTTGATAATATCCCTGGCATCCCTGGCATCGGAGAAAAGACTGCAAAATCATTAATCAAACAATACGGTTCGGTAGAAAATATCATTGCACATTCACACGAATTAAAGGGTAAGCAACGCGAAAATGTAGAAACCTATGCAGAGCAGGGCCTATTGTCTAAAAAACTGGCGACAATTCTATTAAATGTTCCGGTTGAATTTGACGAAACAGCATTAGAGGTAGAGACGCCTAGCAGGGAATTGTTGGAACCTTTATTTGCGGAATTAGAATTTAGAACCATAGGGAAAAGAGTATTTGGTGATGACTTTAATAGAGGAGGCACCGTAGTAGTTTCTCAGCAAACAGACCTTTTCGGTAATGCGGTAGGTGAACCGGTAAGGAGTGTTCAGGTGGTTGTTAGCCCGCCGCCACCACCTTCACTAGAAATGGTGCCCCTTAAAACCATAGCAGATACCGAACATGATTATAAATTGGTAGATACAGCCGAGTCGCGCAAATCGTTAATTGAGCTTTTGCAGCAGCAGGAAAGGATCTCTTTTGATACGGAGACCACTGGAACAGATGCTAATCTGTCTGACTTAGTGGGGATGTCTTTTAGCATTAAACCTGGCGAAGGTTATTATGTGCCTGTGCCTGCAGATAAAGAAGAAACGCAACGGATTGTAGATGAGTTTAAACCTGTGTTTGAAAACGAGAATATCGTTAAAATAGGGCAGAACATTAAGTATGATATGTTGATGCTGAAATGGCATGGCGTTTCCATTAAGGGAGAGTTATTTGACACCATGTTGGCACATTATCTAATAGATCCAGATACCAGACACAATATGGATGTGTTGTCGGAGAATTATTTAAACTATTCGCCAATCTCTATCACTACCTTAATTGGTGCCAAGGGCAAAGGACAGGGCAATATGCGTGATGTTCCGGTAGAGCAAGTGGTAGATTATGCTGTCGAGGATGCTGATGTAACCTTACAGTTGGCTAATGTTTTTATGCCAATGCTAAAAGAGCTAAACGCTGAAAAATTAGCAACAGAAGTAGAAAATCCGTTGGTTTACGTACTTGCTGATATGGAAATAGAAGGGGTGAGGATTGATATGGATACGCTGATCAATTACTCTAAAGAGCTGGAATTGGATATTAGGAAGTTTGAACAGAATGTGTACGATAAATGTGGCATTAAGTTTAATCTGGCCTCACCAAAACAATTGGGTGAAGTGCTTTTTGATAAACTACAGCTTGATCCTAAAGCTAAAAAGACCAAAACTGGTCAATACCAAACAGGAGAGGATGTATTGTTGGCACTAGCACATAAAAGCGACATCGTTCAGGATATTTTAGATTTCCGTCAGTTACAAAAGTTAAAATCAACTTATGTTGATGCTTTGCCATTGTTGGTAAATCCTAGAACTGGTCGTGTACACACTAGTTTCAATCAGGCCGTTGCCGCAACAGGAAGGCTAAGTTCAAATAATCCTAACCTGCAAAACATTCCAATCCGTACAGAACGCGGTAGGGAAGTGCGGAAGGCATTTATTGCCAGAGATGAGAATCATATCCTACTTTCAGCGGATTATTCGCAAATAGAGCTTCGCATTATTGCAGAGATTAGTAAAGAAGAGAATATGTTGGAGGCCTTTAACAAAGGAATAGACATTCACACGGCAACCGCAGCTAAAGTGTATGGTATTGCTATCGAAGTAGTAGACTCAACACAGCGTCGTAACGCTAAGGCAGTAAACTTTGGAATCATATATGGGCAGTCTGCCTTTGGATTGTCACAGAACCTGGGGATACCAAGAAAAGAGGCTGCGGCAATTATAGATCAATATTTTACGCAATATCCGGGTATCAAAAGGTTCATGTCGGATACCATGAACTCTGCCCGTGAAAATGGGTATGTAGAGACAATTCTAGGCAGAAGAAGGTATTTACGTGATATCAATTCGGCGAATCAGACGGTTCGTGGTTTTGCAGAACGAAATGCCATAAATGCGCCGATTCAAGGCTCTGCTGCGGATATGATCAAGGTAGCGATGATAAATATCCATAAAGATATTCAGGAGCAAGGCTTACAGTCTAAAATGACCATGCAGGTACATGATGAGTTGGTGTTTGATGTGTTGAAGACAGAAGTCGAAGCTATGAAGAATATCATTTCACATCGAATGAAAACTGCAATTAAAACTACCGTGCCAATTGAAGTTGAGATTGGTGAAGGAGTGAACTGGTTAGCGGCGCATTAATACGGTCGTCATCCTGAATTTATTTCACTGTTGTCCGGATAAAATTTTGGGCTAGCTGTTAAGCTAGCCCATTGTTGATATATTTGAGTTACCACACTTAAAAACATCAACATGAGCAAAAGTATATTTTTTACCGGACAGCCCATACTAAATCAACTGTTAAATTTGCTGGATCGGGGCAAGATTAAATCCATTGCCCGTGCCGGTAAACACGATCACTACTATAAGCATTTTGACACTTATACCCATTTAATAACGATGCTATACTGCGCATTGAACAAATGCACAAGTAGCCGTGAAGTTGTAAGTGGAATGAAGGCCT
>NZ_SWDX01000007.1:0-298711 GCF_005144565.1 Pedobacter hiemivivus | reverse complement strand
ACATATAGATCATGGCAAAATTTGACGGAAAATTCCTGACAGGTGTAATAGGACCTGCTGTTTTTAAGAAGTATCGCAATATGCAATTGGTTACAGGCAAATCCAGGTTGACAAAGGAGAAGCAAACTGAAAACACACACAAAGCAGCAACTCAATTTGGGATCGCCAGTACCCTGGCAGAACAATTCCGGCGAGATGCAACGGAGATCATCACAGATTTTTATGATGGAACAATGGTTTATCGCTTTAGAACAGACGTACAAAAGGCATTGAAACAGGCATTCGACGCTCAATCTGAGGCCTATCGTTTTACAACCAATAGTTTTGATCGGCTCAATGGTTTTGAATTTAATGCGGATTCTCCTGTAATGGATAATTTCTTTGCGCAACCTGAACAGACCATCAATGGAAATATCCTGACCATCAAGTTGCCGGAAATGCATGTTTCAAAGGATATGAAATTTCCAGCAAAAGCGACTTCCTGCTTGCTAAACATCGCTGTGGGGATGTTTGACCTTACTTATGGAAATAGAACGATGTGTCCGATTCAGTCGATTGAAATTCCAAATGGTTCAAAAGATAGCGTTATGCCAGCTCAGGAACTTAACTTTGAAATAGAACCAGGCTGTTTATGTATTTCTATGTTTTCATTTCAGTTTATACAAAAGACATTTTCTGGTAACCTGATCATCAATAGTAAAAGCTTCAATCCTGTTGCTGTATTCAGAGCTGTAATAGCGGATGGGACAGTAGATCAGGAACAGACCAAAGATTGGGATGATATCGAATTGGTGAGGGATTCTAAATTTTTTAATAGCCCTAAAATAGCACTTAAAGCGATTGAGCAGGAACATGGAAAAGTAAAAAGTGGAGCAGATTTCCCCCAGTACATTCAAGCGATCAAAAAGTTAGGCGTAGAAGAATTTGTGACCTATGTATCTGATAGCCATACCCAGTATTTTAGAAATAATGGCCCTCAACTAAGCTCCAAGGCAAAGTATGAACCTTTAGTCGTCGCTGCTGTAAGTCATAAGAAAAAGTTTGCGAAGTATTTGAAAATGCATCAGGCAGGGCAAACGGATTACCTCAGCTTTTGCAAACATTGCGCAGAAACAGGAATCGATAGATGGATAGTGAATTTATCATTGATGACCTGCACTTATTATGATCAGAAAGATCAGCTCATCCTGACAGAATCGATCCCAGGACCCGAATAAAATTGATTTTAATATTCTGTACTCTCCAGCCAGCCGCTTGTCAAAACATCCGCTAAATGCATGGTTTTTAAAGAAATATTATTTTTATCGATGTAACCTTGTAAGTGCAGCAGACATGATAAATCTGTTGAAATGATATATTCTGCCCCTTGTTCCAGCGCATTATTCACTTTTTGCTGGGCCATGGCAGAAGAAATCGCGTCGAATTTAACGGAAAAAGTACCACCAAAGCCACAACACATGTCCGTATCTTTCATTTCAACCAGCTCCAGTCCATGTACTTTAGCTAGCAGTTGCCTAGGCTCTTCTTTAATCTTGCATTCACGTAATCCGCTGCAAGAATCATGATAAACAGCCTTACCATCCAATTCCGCACCAAAGTAATCCCGCTTCAATACATTCACCAAAAAATCAGACAGCTCAAATATATTACCCTGAATATTTCTGCATTTATTATGCAAATTGGTGTTGGTAAACAAATCATTAAAACCATTCTTTACCATCCCCACACATGAGGCCGATGGTGCAACAATATAATCCGTTTCAGAAAAATCATTCAAAAACTTAACACCCGTCTCCTTGGCCTGCTCCCAATACCCTGCATTATAAGCCGGCTGTCCACAACAAGTTTGCGCAGAATTATAAAACACCTCACAACCAGACTTTTCTAACAACCTAATCGTATTGAAAGCGGTTTCTGGATACAATTGATCAACAAAACAAGGCACAAATAATTCTATCTTCATGTAGTTCTCTTTAAGAATGACGATCGGCACTAGCCAATTTCACTTCTACTCTTCTAAGCAGCACCAAAAATACCAAACCTATTATAAAAAACGATGCCAAAACGAGAATAGAATTACGCATACTCCCCGTTGCTTCCTCAATAAAAGCAAAACTGAAAAGACCAATCACAATAGCCAGCTTCTCCGTTACGTCGTAAAAGCTAAAATAAGATGCGGTATCAGGTGTGTTAACAGGCAAATATTTTGAATAAGTAGATCTGGATAAAGATTGAATCCCCCCCATAATCAGGCCAACAATTGCCGCCAAACCATAAAACTGATATTCATTGGTTATAAAATAAGCACATAAACAAGTAGCGATCCATATGATCACGACAAAGATCAGCACCTTAACATTCCCTATTTTTTTAGCAAAATGCGACATCAACATCGCTCCCGCGATCGCCACCAACTGAATAATTAAAATCACAGCAATCAGCTTTGCCGTCCCCAGATGTAACGTTTTCTCTCCAAAACCCGCAGCAGCAAGCATAATCGTCTGTACCCCCATCGAGTAAAAAAAGAAGGCCAACAAAAGCGTCTTCAAAAACTCCATATGCTTTAATTGTTTCCAAACTTTAGCCAACTCCTGAAAACCACTATGAATTACCCGCTTGTTGATAGCCTGATGGTTAGGGCTACTAGCCGGCAACCATCTAAAAGAAATCTGAGCAAAGCCGATCCACCATAAGCCAACGAGTAAAAATGACAATCGCGGCGGAAAGGAAAGATCTACAATCCCAAAAAGCTCAGGTTTCAATACAAAAACAAAGCAAACAAGCTGTAACAATACACTTCCTATATAACCATAGGCATACCCCTTAGCGCTTACCCTATCCTGCTGATCAGGCGTGGCTATTTCCGGCAAATAAGAGTTATTAAACATCACTCCACCCACATAGCCCATTGCGGCTATAGCAAAACAGATGATCCCAAATTCCAGACTATCCAATTTGAAAAAATACAAACCAATACAAGCAAAACCACCCATATAGGTAAATAACTTCATAAAAAGCTTCTTATTCCCCCTATAATCGGCCATTGAAGACAATACAGGCAATAAAATAACCATAACTAAATAGGCTACAGAAAGCGCATAATTAGACAAAGCCGTATTGGTAAACGTCCTACCGAAAAAACTAACCTGATCACCATGTTCCTTGGTCGTAGTTATAATGGTATAATAGGCAGGAAATATAGTTGAAGTGATAACGAGATTGTATGCAGAGTTGGCCCAATCGAAAAATGCCCAGGATCGGATAACCTTTTTATTATTTTTTTCCATGTGTTAAATAAGGCCACTAAAGTAGCTAAAAAACCACAATCGGCACTAATTTACTTTCTCAAGCTTAGTCGCTCCTGATTTTTTTTCATCTACCTTCTTAGGATTCCCCTTATAATAGATCTCACTCGATCCTGAAGTTTTAACCTTCAACTCATTCAAGACATTAATATTGGCTTTTCCGGTTCCCTCAGTTTCGATATTGTATACCCCTACTACGAAATCAAAGGCATTAACCTTTGCTGTTCCATTAATTTTCAAATCATGTACTCCCGCTTGTCCGGTCAACGCTATTTTACTAACGCCATCCACTTTGGTAGTCACCTTAGCAGCACTCAAATCTAAACTCACGTCAGATGCTCCTGAAAAAGTCAGGTCTAAATCGCGGGCATAAATACGCCCATCACCCACAACTTTAACCGCGCCAGCCAGATCTAAATCTTTCAATTCACCAATCCCAGCATGAACCACAATAGAATCGGTACCACAGTACTTATCATAATCCAGTTTTATCTTTAATTCAGATCCAGATACATCCGCTTTCACATAAGTAATGATGTTGGAGTCGGCATCAACCTGAATCCTATAACTACTATCCTGCGTCAAAACCAGCTTAATCGCACCATCCACTTTTATTTTATCAAAACTCTTTACGGATACCGCTCTGCTAACATGATTACCAGAATCTTCGATACACTTGTTTTCGCATCCTGCAAATAACACAGGGATAAATAAGGCAATTAGGGATATGTTTTTCATAAGATTAAAGGTAATAATTTTTACCATCTGTTTTAATTTTTCCAGCGTCCAGCAATGCACGTATCCGTTCTAAACGTTCGTTTTCTGTCCCAGTGGCCATTCCAGTAACCAAAGTATCGATGGTATGCATTTCCACTTGCAAAAGCATGGCAATCTCAAAGTCTATTTTATCTTCCAGTTGATCCGCATCATCCAGCTTTTTCTCTGCCAGACAAACATCACATATGCCGCATTTATCCGAACCTGGCTCATCAAAATAAGTCAACAGTTGTATACTTCTGCACTCCTTTTTAGTAGCATAAGCCAACACAGCATTGACCTGAGCAGTTTGCAATTGCTTTCGCTGCTCAATATATTTCACATCAATATCCATGTGATTAAAATCCAACCTCGGAAGTAAATATTGCAATTGTGGCTGATCTGATTGCGGCAAATAAGATAACAATCCTTGCTCCTGTAAGGTATTCAAATGGCGGACAACATCCTTAAACGAAGACCTGATTTTACCTGCAATATCACCCTCACTAATCTTTACATATTGCTCAAAAGCACCTCCATAAGATCTTAATATAGCTTTTATAAGCGGATCATAACCAGCATTCTCTATCTGAAACCGATAAACATCTTCATTACCAACAATAAACAATAACCTCGAAGGCAGAAATATATTCTCTGATAAAGTCAGATACCCATCATGCTCTAAAAATTTTAGTGCAGCCATGGTTTTAATAATCCCAACATTAAATCTTTTACAAAAATCAGCCAAATCAAAACCAAAGGTCAAGCCTTCACCGGCACCGTAAGCCAGCTGATAGTAGTTACCCAAGTAATGGTAAACTTTCTTAATCTCATCAACGGAAGGAAAACTATCAGCATACTTAGTCTTCAAAGCATACTCGTCCGACTTATTGGCCAGTAAAACGGTGTATGCCTTTCGCTCGTCCCTACCTGCCCTTCCAGCTTCCTGATAATAAGCTTCTAAACTATCCGGCAGATCCAAATGCGCCACAAAGCGTACATCAGGTTTATCTATCCCCATTCCAAAAGCATTAGTAGCCACCATCACCCTTATTCGGTTGCGTTTCCAATCCTCCTGCTTCCTAAAGCGCTCTTCTTTTTCTATACCTGCATGGTAAAAATCTGCTGCGATTCCATTCCTCCTCAAAAAAGCAGCTACCTCTGCCGTTTCCCGCCTGTTACGTACATATACCAGCCCACTTCCCTTCACATTAGTGACAATCCCGAATAGCTTTTTATACTTATCTTCATCATCCAATACCACATAACTCAGGTTTTTACGGGCAAAGCTTTGAACAAATACTTTAGAGTTTTTAAATTGTAGTTTTTCTACAATATCATTCCTCACAAAGCGGGTGGCAGTTGCTGTAAGTGCCAGTACAGGTACATCAGGAAGTATCGCTCTAATCTCACTCACCTTCAAATAAGGTGGTCTAAAATCATAGCCCCATTGCGAAATACAATGTGCCTCATCAACGGCAATTAAGTTGACATTCATGTAGGAGATACGTATACGTACCAATTCGGATAGTAAACGTTCTGGTGATAAATACAGAAACTTGATCTTTCCGTAAATGCAGTTGTCGAGCAATATATCAATCTCCCGTTTCCCCATTCCGGCGTAAATAGCCACGGCTTCAATACCCTTTGCTTTCAAGGCCTCTACCTGATCTTTCATTAAAGCTACCAAAGGAGAAATCACAATGCATATCCCCTCTTTAACCATTGCCGGTACCTGGAAGCAAATAGACTTGCCTCCACCCGTAGGTAATAGCGCTAACGTATCATTTCCCTGTAAAACTGATCTGATGATCTCATCCTGTAGTGGTCTGAAACTATCAAATCCCCAATATCGCTTTAATATCTCTGCTTCGTTCATATGACCAAAGAGTCTTTATACTATCCTGCCGTCATTACGAATTACCAATGACAGATTGTTTTTAATCGGTCGTCATCCCGGTGAAGACCGGGATCTCGCAAGAGAAAAGCCGCTTTGCAGGTGCGAGATCCTGAAATGAATTCAGGATGACGACGAGCAAACAGCATGACGACGAACATATAGCATCTCTGTCAAAATTGCAATCAAAATGTAGCTTTTATATAAACTCTAATCCTCAAAACTATAAAAATGAACTGATATTACTAAATTGCGGGCTTAAATTACAATCCGACTAGTATGAAACTATCGTTTTTACTGTTATCTCTGGTATTAATATTTCAATCGTCATTCGCTCAAGAGAAAAAATGGGAAGTAGACAAATATAAAGGTCCGACAAAAACCTTCACTTTAAACACGGATGAAGGCACCTGGATGAACCTGGATGTGAGTCCGGATGGTAAAGACATTGTGTTCGACATACTAGGTGACCTCTACATCATGCCCATTACCGGCGGTTCGGCAGTATTATTAAGCGGCGGACCAGCCTGGGACATACAGCCTCGTTTTAGTCCCAATGGCCGATACATTTCCTATACCAGTGATCAAAACGGAGGCGATAACATCTGGATCATGAACCGTGATGGCTCTGGCAAAAGACAGATTACCAAAGAAACCTTCCGATTGCTAAATAACGCAACCTGGATGCCCAACAGTGAATACCTCATCGCAAGAAAACATTTTACGGCTTCTCGCTCCTTAGGTGCCGGAGAAATGTGGATGTACAGCATATATGGTGGCGAAGGCGTACAACTCACCAAAAGAAAAAACGATCAGCAGGACGCCGGAGAACCTAATGTTTCACCAAATGGCAGGTATCTTTATTACAGTGAAGATATGTCGCCCGGCCCTAACTTCGAGTACAGCAAAGATCCCAATGGGATGATTTATGCCATCAGGCAGCTTGATTTAACAACAGGCAAAATCACCAACCTTATTGCGCAACCGGGTGGTGCGGCAAGACCACAGATATCGCCCGATGGCAAAATGATGGCCTATGTAAAACGAATCCGACTAAAATCGGTACTTGTTGTACAAAATCTGCAAACAGCCGAAGAATGGCCGATATATGAAGATCTCTCCCATGATCAACAGGAAACCTGGGCTATTTTTGGCGTTTACCCCAACTATGCCTGGACACCAGACGGCAAAAGCATCGTGTTTTATGCCAGAGGGAAGATCAAAAAAATAGACTTAAACTCGCTATTCACCAACAACATCCCATTTCATGTAACCACTTCGCAAACCATACAAGAGGCATTACACTTTCCGCAGCAGGTCTTTACTAACGATTTTACGGTAAAAATGATCCGGCAGCTTACGACTTCTGCCGATGGAAAATTTGTTGTCTTTAACGCCGCCGGCTTCCTCTATAAAAAAGATCTCCCAAATGCTGCGCCTGAACGATTAACAAAGGGCCTTGATTTTGAATTTGAACCCGAAATTAGTGCAGATGGCAAATCAGTTATCTATGCAACCTGGAGCGACGAATTTAAAGGAGCTATAAAAAAAACAGACCTAAAATCAGGCAAAACGGTTACGCTAACCGAAGAAAAAGGCTTTTATTACTCGCCTTCCTTCTCCAACAAAGGGGATAAAATCGTATTTAGAAAAGGTGTAGGCAATGACGTATTAGGCTATGCTTATGGCCGTGGAACAGGAATTTTTACCATGTCAGCCAATGGTGGCCCTAAAACCTTGATTTCTGAAAGTGGCATCAGACCAATATTTAATACCGACGACACCAGAATTTATTTCCAATCCAATGAAGCTGGCAAAAAGGCTTTTAAAAGTGTAGATCTAAATGGAGGTAATGAACGTACCCACTACACTTCAACTTATGCTAACCAATTTGCACCTAGTCCTGATGGCAAATGGATGGCTTTTACCGAGTTATTTAACATCTATGTAACCCCAATGGTTACTGCCGGCACAGCACTCGAACTTTCCTCGACCAACAAGGCCATTCCACTTACCCGGATCACTAAAGATGCCGGGACGTACTTGCACTGGAGCCACGACAGTAATAAAATCTTCTGGACACTAGGTGAACAGTACTTTAGTCGCGAGATCAAAACAGCCTTCAATTTTACAGAAGGATCTGCACAAAGTATCCCTAAACCAGACAGCATTGGCCTTGCCATTGGTTTAAAACTTAAAAGCGATGCACCCACTGGATTAGTCGCCTTAACCGGTGCCAGAATCATTACCATGAATGGCGATGAGGTGATTGAAAACGGCAGTATCCTTATAGAGAACAATAAAATTGTATCTATTGGCAAAAACCTACCTATTCCAGAAAACACCCGGGTGATTAATGTAACCGGAAAAACCATTATGCCCGGTATGATTGACGTACATGCGCATTTACGTACCAGTCCGGATGGCATAAGTCCACAGCAAGACTGGTCGTACCTAGCCAATCTCGCCTTTGGTGTAACCACCTCTCACGATCCATCCAGCAATACGGAAATGGTATTCAGTCAATCGGAAATGATAAAAGCAGGAAGACTCGTTGGCCCTCGCCTATACTCTACAGGTTCCATTTTATACGGTGCAGATGGCGACTTCAAAGTAGTCATCAATAACCTTGAAGATGCCTTATCAAACCTCAGAAGGCTAAAAGCTGTAGGCGCATTTTCGGTAAAATCTTACAATCAACCTCGCCGTGATCAGCGTCAGCAGATCCTCGAAGCAGCCAGACAATTAAAGATGATGGTTGTTCCCGAAGGTGGATCTACATTTTTCACCAATATGAACATGGTAGCTGATGGACATACAGGCATTGAACACAGCATCCCGGTAGCCCCGGTTTACAAAGATATTACCAGCTTCTGGAACAAAACCGCAGTAGCCTATACCCCAACGCTAATTGTAAGTTACGGTAGCCAATGGGGCGAAAACTACTGGTACGACAGAACCAATGTTTGGGAAAATGAACGTTTAATGGCCTTTACCCCTCGTTCTATCATAGATCCTCGTGCCCGAAGAAGAATGACCTCCGAGTATGGTGATTATGGCCACATTGAAGTAGCCAAAGCGACAAAGCAAATTGCAGATGCCGGCACAAAAATAAATCTGGGCGCACACGGACAGATCCAAGGTTTAGGTGCACATTGGGAATTATGGATGTTGGCACAAGGTGGAATGACGCCATTACAGGCTATTCGTTGCGCTACTGTAAATGGAGCTGCTTATTTGGGGATGAGTAAAGAAATTGGGTCTTTGGAAGTCGGCAAACTGGCTGATCTTATCGTGATGGATGCCAACCCGCTTGACGACATCAGAAACTCCGAAAAAATCAAGTATGTGATGATTAACGGAAGGATTTACGATAGCTTATCGATGAATGAAATAGGCAACCGTGAAAAAGTGCGTGGAAAATTATGGTTTGAAACTGGAAAAGGCATGGTATATACCTTCCCTACTGGCGTTTCTGAAACCTGGACATATACTACTCCCAATTGCGAGTAATAAATATGCCCAGGCATCAGGCCATCTTATTTTTGAAACTCTAGATAAACTGGCCCTAATAGGCCAGCTCTTGGATTTCCGCGGTAAGCAGAAGGAATCGTTTGATAATGATTAGACAATGTGCTATACACCAAAACTTCTATCTCATTATCGCCGACTTTCAGAAATGAACTAATGTCGGCTTTATAGGGCTTAGACATCAATGTTACTACTTCCTTTCCATTCACTTTAACAGCACAGGTGGCTACCACTTCCCCAAGGTCCAAAGTAATTTTTCCTTTGAGCTGCTCTGTAGTTATCGGCATAGTTTTACGGTAATAAAGTCCACCAGAATAATGTCTCATTTGCCCTGTTTCAGCCCAGTCGCCAGCAGCTAGTAAACCCGATGTACAGAACAATTTGATAGGGAAAGGGAATACTGCTACATCCTGAATACCGGTTTGAGTTTCAATTTCCATCGCTACTACTGCAACTTTTTCTTTCCTTTCTAGCAACGTAATCCGATAAGTATTCAACCCCTTCTCTGTTTTTAGCAATTCAATATTCTTGCTGGCCAACGGTTTGCCATCTATCCATACCTTAGGATTATTTCCGTAAATACCCATTTCCATTTTCTCTAAACCAGGTGCAGATTTGAACCGATAGCTGTAGGTCTTATATTCCCCCTTATTAGGGTCGAACATGAGCTTGGGCGACATATACCAGCGCATAGCTAAGATTGTAGAATATGGCGACACTATTTCCGGCAACGGGCTTGATGCCGGCAAAAAGACAATTGCACTTCTTGGCCGCTCATCACGGGAGTTCGGTCCAACTTTAAAGCCCTTTTTAGGTACATTTTCATAGCCCGCTAAAACTGCATGCCAACCTTTTGTAAGTTGGATTTCTCTGCCTTGGAGCAATTTCCCATCCACATAAAACCGATCAGGCTGCCGTTCTCCAAGTTCAACTTGATACAATTCTGACTTAGGCGCATACACAAACGTACTAAACAGATGACTGCCAACGCCGTCCAAAATCAAGAAACCATCATTAACTTTGGCTTTTAATCCATGATAGCCCTGAGGTCCTGGATGATCCCAAACCCCAAAACGCCAGGAAAAACGATATGGTTTCCAACTATTTAATTTTCCACCCAAAGCCCGCTGTATCAAAGTATCGAAATTTTTCTCTGTAGAGTCCAGTAGCCACTGCATCTGGTATCCATAATCATAAATTCCTTCTTCCCAATTCTGGTCAGAAAATGATGGAGATGTCCAATCTTTGGCTATGTCGTTGCTGGTACTAAATTTAAAGGTCCTCGCTTCAGTACTGATCTTTTCCGCAGTAGCAGGCAACCTGAAATCTCCCCATTTATTGTCCATTGTAGGTAAATAACTAATCATCCAATCACCCTTAACAGCTATTTTCTCTATTGCCTTTGTAGCCAGCTGACCTTCCGTTGCAATCAAAGGAGTACCGGGCGAAAAGACGATGATACTCGAATTACTATAACCGGCATCTGATCGGATATAGGTACCATCACTTGTTTGTTTAATGACAGGTAATATTTTTGTCTGCCCCGTCTTGGCGTCCCATAATTCAGGACGTCCCTGCATCCGGTAAAAAACTTCGTTACCAGGTGTTATATTCATGGTCATGTACAGATCTTTGTCACCAATTTTGCGGTGCAGCACCTTACCTCCTCCTTCACCTGGGATAAAATCCGGCGTAATGTGCTGTGCCAGTATGGCTGCAATATTCAGTGTATCGGCAAGTAAGCCTTTTCCACCGGAAGCATTCCGACGGAGACCGGACTTTTTACCTGCTTCCTGTTCCTTTGCCGTTAAACCGAAAATCTCCTTTACAATAGCATCAACTTCCTGATCGTTACTGCCTTTACGTGTACTGGCCATAGGTAATGCACCTGTGGCTACGACTATTCCTCCTTTACGGTAAAAATTTAGTGCCTGCTGCAAGGCCTCATAATGCATCGCCTTCATGTCAGGTAGGATCAGGATCTTGTAAGCCATATCTGATATTTTCAGGGATTTGTCACTGATTTCTGTTTTAAGGAGTGACCTGTAATCCATAAAATCATAATCCAGACCGGCATTGCTTAATGTTTTTGCGGTGGCAAAACTTACATTAGGTCTGGTACCTGGAAAAGCCTGCATCGGTTCGGTAGGATACATCAAAGCGATATCACTAACGTGAGTGCCCTGACTCATCACAAAACTTAAACGCTCGCCATATTCCAGCCATTTTTTCATATGCGGCCAGTAAGGCATGCGGTAGTGAAAATCTGGTGGCGCCCACTCCCACCATCCGCCATGGGTAGTGTAATAGAGGCCATGCATACAAATGAGATTACCTCCTGCAATAAAATGATGGTCCAGCTGTTCGGTCAGCCACTCGCCACTACTGCCCCAGCCCATGCTGTGAAAGGCCTCCAGCCAGGTACGTGGACGCTTGTACAAATGCGCAACGGAGCTGGACACTTTGGTTTGTATAAAAGAAGAGCCCCTGGCTGGGGCATCATTTCCGGGTGCGGTATACCAGCTTTCTACACGAAAGTAATCTACATAATTTAACGGCTCCAGTCCCCGATCCAGGTTATCTGAACCATAGATGAGGCCACGACTTGCATGCCAGTCATAAATGGGCTTAAAATATCTTTCTTCTGCCAGTTCCATCAGCACATCCGCATAATCCATACGTATCTTTGGGGTGATTGCGCCGATATTTTCTTTTAACGCGGGCAGATAAGGCAGTACATCATAGCCTTTTATTCGAGTAAATTGCTGAGCAAAATCTTCCGACCAGGTATTCATGTTAAACGGTATGAACAGCTCATCCTGAAAGAAATAGTTCATCCCTTTGCGACCCTGGGTATCCATTTTATCTTCGAAACGCTGAAAATAGTGTTTTACCAGTTCCTTACCATGATCGGGATGCAGCATGTAATTATTCCTGGCCACAATGGTATACACGTTCCAGTCTGCACCCTTTGGCGCCTTAAATTCTACCGTCCCATTTTTAACTTTATCCTTAAGGTTTATAAACTTAGCTGAACCAGGTTTTACAGGCCATGCCGTGATGCTCACTACATTAGCTGGAACCGTGATTTTTAAGCTTGTATTTGCTACTATACTATCTACTTTAATCGTTAATGCTCCTTTATAGGACTTAAATTTATCAAGATCACGCACCTCATCTGTTGAATATCCATTCCCTACCCATCCAATTGTGTAATCGTCTAAACCTACGGCCATGCCTCTTTTGGCAGCCTCACCAGAAAACCAGTTCCATGTTTTCCACCATTCATCTGAATAAACAGCTGGATTGCCAGCCTCGGTTCTTCCATAAAGTCCATAGCCGTTCTTTTTATTAAACTCATAATCAGCACCCTTCGGATCAGTATGGAGATAGCTAACGGCGAATCCATCTGTAGCCGATTCTTTTAGAATATCCAATTGTTCAGTTAAGCGAGCACGGGAAAGCGTATCTCCGTTCCACCAAAAAAAGGGAACATTACCATATCCTTTAGGCGGATTAGCGAAACCCGGCCGTACATCAAAGCCTGGCTCCCTACTAGGGTAACCGCTATATTTCGTATCATGAGGAAGGTCATTTTTCATCTGTGCATCAACTACTGCACAATAAAGTACCAGACCAAATATCAACAAGAACTTAAGTTTAATTTTCATGGTTTGCATAACTCGTTATTTAAGGAATTGAATGATCAGCTGGCATATTTACCCCGCCCCATATTTTCATAGCCGTCCATGGTTCCGGACTTGCTGTCCAGAACCTATCGTTTGCTGGTAAACCTAGTGGCAACAAGCCCACCGTGCATAAGTACAGACTTCCTGTAGACATGTAATATTCCCCCATATCAATCTGGTGCCCGCAAAAACCTATCGTTAGCCAACCGTTTTTATCAAATGTGCCTGGGGCCTCTATCATCCGTTTAATCACCAGAGACATGGCGCCCCTAACTTGTACCGGACTGATGAATGAGGGCAGTTTGTCCATTAAGGTAATCTGGGCAAGACCCTGTAATGCACCAAATCGGTACACCAACGACCTACCCACCGGCGGAAACGTACCTTCAGGAGATATAGACCTTTCCTGAATATCTGCATACCTCACAGCTCTTTTTAAAATGGTATCGTATACCTCCGATTTTTCAAGCCCTTTATCAACCATTGTTTTTACAATATCAATAAGCATGGGGTGTATTACATAGCTATTATAGTAATCGAAATGAAACTTCGGCCCATCGCCATATATACCATCACCCTTATACCATTCTTCTAGTTTTTTAATAGCATAATCTATCCGGACCACATCCGCACCTTCATCAATGCGCATCAGAAAACTTTCTATCATTGCCGTAAAAAGGAGCCAGTTGTTATAGGTGGGCTTGATGTTACGTGTTGACTTAAGCGCATTGATCACATCGCTTTTCGTTTTAGCGGATAAGGGTTCCCAAAGTTCTTTAGGTGCCCTTATCAGGGCTTGCGCTAAAAAAGAGGCATCTACCAGTGCTTGTTCATATTTTTGAGAAGTAAACTGCATGAAGTCTGGCGACATGGGGTCGACAGCATTAGCTAGGCTTTTGCGAGCCAGTAAAATGTACTTTCCTCTTAACTTTCCTTCTTCTGTTTCATCAGCTCCAAGTTCGAGCCATGGAGCCATTCCTGCCATTAGTCGGCCAAATGCTTCCAGATAAGTTACAGTTCTGCGATCGTAAGTGCTAGCCGGATTTACCTCAACCGGCATATTCTTTTTAAGTGTCCCCTCACTTAAGTTGTTTAAGACAGGCGCAGCGATCCGGGTCATTACATTTACCCAATATTTTCTGTCCTCTGGATTTTGACTTCCATTATATGGTTTCTGAGCAGCCACTTCAACAGCAGTAGCATTTAACCCTATCCCCAGCAGTGCCGTAGAAGGTATTAAAGATAAAAAGTGCCGTCTATACATATTTAAAGCTTTAAATTGTCATTTAGTGAACTAGCTGCAACTTAATTGTTTTGAGTTCCTCAGAATTTGGCCCCATCATTACAGTGAAACTACCTGGTTCTGTGATCCATTTACCATCTTTCCAGAATTCTAGCGCGCGCGAAGAAATCGGTAGAGACACTTTTTGAGTTTCGCCGGGACGTAGACTGATGCGCTTAAATCCTTTTAATTCTTTAATTGGACGTGCCAGTGAAGAAATGTCATCACGAAGGTAAAGCTGTACAATTTCGTCGCCCGCCATTTTACCAGTATTGGTGACTTCAACCTCTGCAAAAATGCTTTCATTGGCTTTCATATTGGATTTGGACAGTTTTACTTCCCCATACTTAAATTGCGTATAGCTTAATCCATAGCCAAATGGATAAGTAGCACCTTCAACAGTACCCCACATCATTCTTGGTCTACCTGGAATTAAAGTATTGTAAAATGCAGGAACCTGTCCTACATTACGAGGAAAAGTAACAGTTAGTTTTCCAGATGGGTTGATGTCGCCAAATATGGCTTCTGCGATAACAGTACCTGTTTCCTGACCAAGAAACCAACCGTCTAATATAGCTGGAACATGATCTTTGGCCCACTGGATGGCAGCCGGTCGACCGTGCAATAAAACCAGCACTACCGGTTTGCCAGTAGCCATAATGGCTTGCATCAACTTATCCTGGTCGCCCGGTAAAGAGATATCATCCCGATCTACATTTTCCATAACGGTTTTATCGTCATCTCCCAATACCAGAATGCACACATCAGCCTCTTTGGCAATAGCAACCGCTTCTGCGATCTGCACGTCTTTAGGATGCTGTATATCGGTACCTTTTGCATACAATACCTGTGCATTTTTGCCGACTGCTTTTTCAATCCCTTGTTTTACAGTGATGAAATGTTTAGGCTGCTGGGTTGAATAAGTTCCTAACCTGATGGTATCGGCATTAGGACCTATTACAGCTATCTTTTTGAACTGACTTTTTTTAAAGGGCAACAAGTTGTTATTCTTTAACAGAATAAGACTTTTTCGAGCAGCTTCAAGTGCCAACGCATCATGTGCAGGATTGTTTAATACAGTTTTATAGTTTGACCTGGGACTGGATAATGAACCATCAATCTGCGAAAAAAACACATCGGCATTTACATCCGCATCTTTTGTGCCTTTCTGCAATTCGGTCATTTCTTTACCCAAAGGATTTTCTTCTTCATCAAGGTGTAAGGCGATTTTAAATTCCAGCACCTTCCTAACGGCATCGTCCAGTAGTTTTACAGGTACTTCTCCGCTTTTAACCGCCGCAACCAACGGTGGGCCGTACATTCTTTTATCCGCCCAGGTCTGTTTAAAAGCCAGCTCGGTATGTACACCTGCTTCGAGTGCTTTTCTGATTGTTTCTTCCCTAGTTTCAGTAGCAAACAAACGGTCTTGCACCCACCTCAGGTCATTGTTATCAGAAACACCCAATCCATTAAAACCATATTCTTTTCTAAACACATCGTTTAAAGTATAAGTATTGATATGACAAGGCACACCATTTAAGGTATGATGGGCAGGCATAACCGAACCTACCTGTGCCTCTTCTACCGCAGCCCGAAAAGGTGGAAGATGAACTTCATGTAAACTGCGGAGAGAAATTTCGACCGCAGCACCGTTAGCACCTAGCAAAGGCTCACTGTCAGCAACAAAATGTTTGGCCGTTGCCACTACCCGATCTTTACCGAAACGATCCTTGCCCCGCCCCTGCAGGCCATTGATAAAAGCCACACCAATCTTACTCACCAGATAGGCATCTTCAGCGTAGCCTTCTTCAAAACGACCCCAACGGGCATCACGCAACACACCGAGCATTGGGGTATAACAATGATGAATACCTAAAGCCCGCGCCTCTTTTGCGATCACTGTAGAAACCCTTTCTACCAATGAGGGGTCCCATGAACTGGCTATTGATATCGCTTGTGGAAAGGAAGTAGTTCCGGCAGCAACTACACCGTGTAGGCATTCGCCGGCCTGCATATGAGGAATATTTAGTCGCTTATTGGCATTTGGGTAAAACGATGCAAGTTGGTGTGCTTTTTCCTCTAAAGTCATTTTGCTCAGCAGCACTTCAACCTTTTGTCTTTCCTGTTGTGTTAACGGAATGTAACCGCTTTTTTCTTGTGCATGTGCATTTAAAAGCTGCAGAGCGGTAGAGAAGAATAATACAAATTTAATTAACCTCATAAGCATTTAGTTGGTACCTGGATTTCGAAAAAAGAATAAACTGCGCAGGAATTCACCTGCACAGTTCGGATTTGTGCGTATTTAGAAAAAATTAATAACCTGGGTTGTTCGGCATTTTAGCGCCCACGTTCAGGTCAATTGCGGCTTGCGGAATTGGCATCAAGTTATTGTTTAGCGATACAGATGCTCCAGATGCGGGATTACCAAATCTTTTGGTCCTGTCATAAAGCAGACCGAGACGGGTTAGTGTCAGCATTCTGAATTCCTCTCCAAATAATTCCCGGGCACGTTCATCCAGAATATAGTCAATTGTAACATTAGCTGGATTGGTCAGTAATGTTGCTTTTGCACGGTCTCTTACCACATTTAAATCTGCCATCGCTAAGTCAGTTCTTGATTTACCTAGATAAGCTTCAGCTCTTAATAAATAAGTTTCCGGAAGACGCGCTACATAGAAATCTCTCACATAGCCATTATCAGGTAATCCACCAATATGTCTGTCTGTTCCGAACTTTGCCCAGTTAGGATAGACATATAACATTGTATCTTCACGAGTAGTCAGGAAAGATTTTGGGATCAATTGCCCTGGGTTAAATGCGGGATTCACGGTCTTAATATTTGGACCAAAATAGAATTTGCGCTTGATATTGGTTTCATTCGTTCTCATGTCGGTTCCGGCATTTTTCCAGATATCATAGATCGTATAATTCGTGGGCCTTACGAAAGCTACGCCACGTCCGGTAGAATCATGCGCCACATTTGTATAACCAGACTTAATCAGTGCCCAAGGTTGGGACCACATCATCCGCTCTATTAAGGGCCTGGTAAAACCAGTAACACCACCCGGTATTACTCCACCTGTCGGAGTAACCTCAAATTGAGCCACCAACAGTCCCTCCGTATTACCGGTCTGTCTATTCTGATTCCCCATGGCAAAAAGGTCATAGTAATAATCTTTATTTATATCATATATGGCCGAAGTATTTCTTGACCCAAAACGCGCTTTTACCAACGCATAACTACCATCAGTACCGTCAATAACTCTTGTTGCCGCAGCAATTGCGCCGTCATAATCTTTCAAAGAAATATTTACTTCAGCAAGAAAATGATCCGCAGCAGCACGTGTTACCCGTCCGATCACAGTAGTGGTTAAGGGTAAATTTAACCTTGCATATTCCAGATCAGCTTTAGCAAAGGCCCAGCATTCTTGCCGCGTTGCTCTTACAAAATCAACTTTAGGAGTAGTTACCGCCTCTGGTACAATAGGCACTCCCCCGTATGCATTAGCCAGATTACGGTAGGCAAAACCTCTGAAAAATCGACCTTCAGCAATTGTGGCAGCCTTCTCTGCTTCGCTTGCCCATACGACCTTAGGATTTGATGCAGCACCAATTAATGTATTGGCTACCTTTATATTGTCATACATCAGATTGAAGAAATCTGTGGCAAACTCTTCCTGTGCATTAACCAATCCCCAGTTATTAAACTTAACCGAATTATCTCGCGGATCAAACATGACATCAGTTCCGAGACCAAGGACAAATGCCTCATGGGTCTGATCTTTTGAAGAATATAAAAGTTGTAGATTTTTGTAGAATGTAGCACTTAAGCCGTCAAACTGAGCCTTGCTGGTAAAAGCCCCCGCAATAGTCAACTTGTCTTTCGGTTCTTCTCTTAAAAATTCATTATCCTTGCAGGAAGCGATCATTAACGAACCTGCTGCCAAGATGGCGAGTATATTTTTATATGATTTCATAATTTGTCTTATTTAATTAAAAGCCCACATTTAAACCAAATGAAACAGTACGCATTAATGGCAGTGAGGTATTGACAGTACTGCTAGATGAACCACCGTTACCTCCGATTTGAGCACCATTTGCCGGATCCAATCCGGTCCAACCAGTTAACGTAATCAGGTTGGTGCCACTTACAAAAACTTTCAGGTCATTCACCTTCAATTTTTCTGTGATCGGTTTAGGAAAAGTGTAGCTTAATGACGCATTTTGTAATCTTGCAAAAGTTCTTGACTGATAAAAACCATATCCATAGGGATTTGAATAATTAGGCCTTGGATTTTTATTACTTTCTCTATCCGGCATCCAATATTCGTCATTTAACCAATTAGCCTGAGTAGGTAAGGTTTGCCCGGGATTTAATCCTCTTAAATTAGTAGAAGAGAAAAAGTTATTCTTTCCACCCCCAACTATAGAGTTGATGCTAAAATACAACTGAAAATTCTTGTACATGAACGTATTAGAGATGTTAAAATTAAAATTCTCTTTTCCGTAACCTATTATTGAACGGTCTTTAGGGTCAATCACACCATCATTATTTAAATCACGGATTTTCAGGTCACCAGGAGCAAAAATATTGACACCAGATTGGGTTTTATATTTATTCATATACTCCGTATCTGAACTTTGAACAATACCGTCTACAGTATAATCATAATTAGCCCCTAAAGATTTTCCAATGAATAAACTTAGGCCAACATTATCATCTTCTATACCATTGCCGTCAACATCAGTTCCATAAAGATGAACAAGTTTATTTCTATTCATCCAGAAGCTTAAACCAGATTGCCATTTGAATCCACCTTCAGATTTAATATTTACGGTATTTACGGTGATCTCTATCCCTTTATTTTGTACCTCGCCCATATTGGCATTTACTTTACTGAAGCCGGTAAAGACTGGAAGCCCCCGAACCAGCAGTTGATCCGTTGTTTTACTTTTATACACATCAATATTTCCTGATACCCTGTTATCGAATAAGCTAAAATCCAACCCAAAGTTCAACGCTGCTGTTTTTTCCCAGGTGAGTATTTCATTAGCTAAGGTAGATGGGGTCATGTATGCTGTACTTGTGCTTCCGAATACAGTAAAGCCTGGATCAACAAGTGCCTGAGTAGCTAAGGGAGCAATTCCTTGATTCCCCGTATTCCCATAGGAAATCCTAGCCTTCAGATAATTAACAAATTTTAGCGACTTCATAAATCCCTCTTCACTTAAAGCCCATGCCACAGATCCTCCGGGAAACCATCCAAATTTATGTCCCTCTGCAAAAGCTGAAAAGCCGTCCCTGCGTACATTTAACGTAGCATAGTATTTTTGTGCATAATTATAATTTAACCTGCCTATATACCCTACATTGGCATATCCCCCATTTCTTGTATATCCGGTTTTAGTAGTCGCAAATTCCAGCCCGTTATAACTTAATGCGGTAGTCCCGGCATTTGTAAAATCAAGACCATTTAAACGAACAGTCTCACTCTGGTAACTCTCCCGCGTATACCCCAGTAATGCGTCAATGTTATGCTGACCAAAAGAGCGTGTGTAAGACAATAAATTGTTAATTAGCCAACTGGAAGACACTTCATTATCTTTAAATCCGCTTGTTTTGTTTAAAAACTGTGTAGGGTTTGCAATTTGTGCAGGGACTAAAGTATTCACTTCCGCACCTTCATGGTGGAAATTGGCAAGATCCGATGTAGATTTCCTTCCTGTTACGTCGAAACGGTAATTCAATCCTTTAATAAAAGGAACCTTTATATTTAGAAAACCTGTTCCCTGGATGCTATAAGATCTTTCCAGATTATCGTCATACACGCCCCTGGTAAGTTCAGTATTATTGCCCCACAATGGATTAAACAATGAAGTATTACCTGCCGGATACCTTTGTAACAAATCTCCTTCTCTTCCTTCAACATACTTGTAACTGTAAGGCGACATATATGTGGCCATATATAGACCTGGCGAATAACCCGAATAATCCAGAGATGAATAATATCCATTCACACCATATGAAAGCCAATCAGTAATGTTATTTTCCAGTTTAACAGTGAAATTAGGCTTTTTGAAAGAATCATTATACATTACACCCTTCTGATTCAGATATCCTCCGGAAAAATAATAATTCAGGTTATTTGTTTTGCCCGAAACACTTAACTGGTAATTCCCAATAGGCGCATATTGGCTAACCTCGTCCATCCAATCCAGTTCATGACCTTCATTATATGCTTTAAGCTCCAAAGGACTAAGCACCTTAGTGATATCTGATATATCAGTACCACGAATAGACAAATTATCCTTTCTCCATTGTAAAAAATCCTCACCTTTACGCATTTCGGGCACTCGAGTCCAGTTTTGAATGCCATAATAAGTACTAAAATTAATTGTTGGCTTATCCGTCCTTCCACGTTTAGTCGTAATGAGCACAACCCCATTTGCTGATCTTGAACCATAAATAGCCGCTGAACTTGCATCTTTTAAGATATCGTAAGTGGCGATATCATTCATATTGATGTCATTCAGGTTTCCGTTAAAAATAACTCCATCAAGAACAATTAATGGCGAAATATTTGCATTGATAGAGTTCTGCCCCCTAACCACAATGTTTGGTGTTGCACCAGCACTGGTTGAGGGACCAATATTAATACCAGCCGTCCCCTGCATAGCTTCTAAGGGATTTATAAAAGGAACAGCAGATTTTGGACTGTCCTCTAATCTGATTGTAGTGATTGCACCGGTTACATCCTTCCGTTTCTGAGTACCATAACCAATTACAACCACATCATTTAGCTGATTAAGTGAAGAAGCAAGCGTAATGTTGATTTTTGTTCGGTTGTTTATCTTTATCTCCTGACTCACATAACCGATAAAACTAAAGGTAAGTGTGGCATTACTTTCTGTCTTTAGTGTATAATTTCCGTTTGCATCAGTCACCGCTCCCCCACCTGCCGAGCTTTTAATCGTTGCACCAATAATGGCCTCACCATTTGAATCCACAACCTTTCCGGTGATGGTAATTGGTGCCAGCATTCCTTTCGCGGTAACAGCATCACCGGTGCAAACCAGTAAGACTATAAAAACAGAAGCAAGCAACGTTTTTGCAACCCTTAGACTTAAAAGGTTACATTTTTTGAGTTTGAGTTTGATCATACTTCAAGGTTTTAGATTGATTAATCTTTCTATTTGGTTATTGTTGTATTTCCACAGGACCACTCGTCTGGTCTTGGTTCGTGGAAAAAATTGGCACTCAGATCGAAAGTGTGCGAACACACAGTCACCCCCTCATGCTTACACAAACATAATAAATTATTAATGTGTGCGAACACAATTTTGAAAATATTTTTTATTAACGGTTTTTTGTTGTTATGTTTGGTTATTGCGTTTCTATTTTCAGCAACAACCGGAAGGAAGAAAAGAAGAATATACAATCTACCTCTAAACCACCTGAAAAGCACAAACCATAACAACCAGATATAAACCACCGATTTGTTTTAATAAATCAACTTGTATGAAAAAATCACTATTCCTTTCTCTGATGCTAATTGCCCCCATTGTGTACGGACAAAACAAGGACAAACTTCTTCATGCTATAGATGTAGATGCCATACGGGAAACAAAACTCACTGGATATATAGGATTAGGACCAACCATAATGTCGAAACCCGCAAAAACGGAACAAGTAAATAGCTTATTAAGGAAATTTCCCGCGAAAGCATATTTTACTTTTCCTGAAAGCAGGGAAAATCCAATCAGGTTACTGGACAGCCTTCCTGAAAAATGGACAAACTATTCCGCAACAGAACTTGTGTCATTTAAGGGCAGCGCTCAGCCAGGAGAATATTACGTCTTCCAAATCGGACTATATGCTCCTACTCAGCCCTTAAAAAATATAAAAGTCCGCTTTTCTCCACTAAGTAATAGCAAGGGTCAATCGATACAAGATGTCACTTGTTTCAATAGCGGTGGAATCTCTTTCAAAGGTGAACCTTTTTCAAAAGCACTACAGGCGCAAGCAAAAACAGTATTACCATTATGGTTTGGGATTCAAGTACCCGAAGATTTCAAGGGAACATACAAAGGCATAGTTGAAATTTCAGCAGCAGGAAAACCCAGCACAACAGTACATGTATCAATTGATGTAAATGGAGACATCATTGCAAATCATGGATATAATGATGAAACCAAGCTATCGCGGTTAGCCTGGCTAAATACAAAAGTTGCCCTCGACAATGGTATAACCAATGGCTTTAAACAGGTTGACAGGGCACAAAAAACAATTTCTATACTGGGTAGAACCATAAAACTGACCGATCAAGGCCTACCAATGGACATTCAGACTTATTTTGATAAGAACAATGAACTGATCCTTCCTAAGGGTGAACCAATCATTGCCGCAGCTATCCAGTTTATTGTAACACAGAAAGGCAAAGACCTGCCCCTTAAAGCAAGTCCATTAAAGTTTGAAGATCACTTCCCCGCATCTACACGGTGGGAAACCACATTAACGAATGGCGACATCAGCATTTTAGTGAAGGGCCGTGCAGATTACGATGGTTTTATCGGTTATAGCGCTACAGTCAGCGCATCACGAGATATTCCAGTTGATGACATCAGACTACAGATACCTATGCGTCCAGAAAAGGCAACCTATATGATGGGGCTTGACAAAGACGGTGGTTTTAGTCCGAAAGAATGGAAATGGAAATGGGATGTAATTGAAAAACACCAGGATGAGGTATGGATGGGCGCAGTAAACGGAGGTCTTAAAGTAAAATTAAAGGGCAAAAACTATCAGAGACAACTGGTTAACTTGTACTATCCATTTGGACCACTACATGAACCCGAATCCTGGGGAAACAACCACAAAGGCGGTGTAGATATCTATCATCAGGATAAAACAGTAATGATCAAGGCTTATTCTGGTCAGCGTGTTTTAAAAAAGGGTGAAACCTATCAATTTGATGCTGAATTCCTGGTAACTCCGTTTAAACTGATCAATAAAGACATCCAGTTTAACGACCGCTATTATCATTCTGATATTGACACCACCAGCAACACCATCAAATTAGCAGTAGAACATGGTGCCAACATCATCAATGTACACCATAAAAAAGATATTTATCCATTTCTGGATTATCCTTTTGCGAATGACAATGTGCCAGACCTAAAAGCTTTTATAGACAGTACACATACAAAAGGAATAAAAACAAAGATCTACTACACCACTCGTGAGATCAGTGTAAATGCACCCGAATTGTGGACCATGCGCGCATTGGGTGATGAGATCATTTATCCCGGACCTGGTATGGCAACCAGAACCCTGGTAAACCCAAATGGCGTACACCCCTGGCTGGGGCAAAATCTAAAAAAAGATTTCATACCAGGCTGGGTAGCCACATTTACCTCCGGAAAATATAAAGGAAGGCAGGATTTGGCAGTACTCACAAGACCGGATTCCCGATTAAACAACTTCTTCCTGGGTGGGCTCGAATGGATGTGTAAAGAACTAAACATTGACGGGATCTACATGGATGATCTGGCATTGGATCGTGAAACAATGCAAAGAACCCGTAAAATTCTGGAAAGAGATAGGCCCGGTGCTAAAATTGACATGCACACCTGGAACCATTTCAACAAGTACGCTAAATGGGCATCCTCCCTAAATCTGTATATGGATATGCTACCTTATATTGACCATTTATGGGTTGGTGAAGCAAGGGATTACGACCGCTCATCAGACTATTGGCTCATAGAAGTTAGCGGCCTGCCTTTCGGCCTTTCTTCACAAATGTTAAATAAAGGCGGAAATCCATGGCGCGGAATGGTATTTGGCATTACCAATAGATTAGGTTGGTTCAAAGCAAAAACGCCAGAACACATCTGGAAATTCTGGGATGACTACCACATAGAAAGAAAGCAAATGATTGGTTTCTGGAACAATGAAATCCCTGTTAAAACCAACAACAACAAGACTGAAGCGACCATTTTTAAGGGTAAAGACGAGGTGATTATTGCCTTGGCAAACTGGACAGCAGAACCACAAAAATGTAAGCTAAACATAGACTGGAATGCGCTTGGTTTCTCAGAAAATGAAGTAACAGCTGAAATACCTGAAATTATTGAATTCCAGTCGGCCAAAAAAATTGACATTAAAAACGAGATCAGTCTGGAAGGAGAAAAAGGATTCCTTATTGTCCTGAAGAGAAAATAGCAATTAAATACGTTTACTGATGAGAAAGACACTTACAGGCTTACTGCTTTTAAACATGGCTATCACCATATCGGGATTTGCCCAGCAGCAGATTGAAATATATGTATCCCCGAATGGCAAACCTAATGCTAGAGGAAAAATTAAGAGCCCGGTAGCTACGCTTGAAAAAGCAATAGCATTGGCCGATAAACAAAGTAAGAAAAAGAAAATACCTGTAGCGATCATTTTACGAGCTGGTGTGTATCCACTTTCTTCAACCTTGGAAATCGTAAAAGGTAAAACATGGAACTCAGGAATGCCGCTTACCATAAAATCTTACGACAACGAAAAGGCAATTGTTCATGGTGGTAGGGTTGTTCCCATGAACTTAATCAACCCTATATCTGATGAGGGATTTCTGAACCGTTTCTTACCTGAAGTAAAAGATAAAATCAGGCAAGTATCACTAACAGCTGCGGGCATACACAATATCGGAAAATTAAGAATGATTGGCTTTACAAGAGGTTATGCGCCTGCCCCATTAGAGATATTCGCCAACGATCAACCAGGCACAATAGCGAGATGGCCAAATAAAGGAAGTATACCTATCCACACGGTATTGGACACTGGATCTATCTCAAGATGGGGAGATTCCACCAACCGGGGCGGTGTATTTACCTACAAAGACATTAATCGACCATCTAAATGGAAACAGCCTGATCAAGCATGGATCTCAGGTTTTTTCCGATGGGGATATGCGGAAGATGCCCTTCCTTTAAAGAGTATTGACACCGTAAACAAAACAATTTCCTCGCTTAAACCCCATCCCTATGGCTTTGCCACCGGCAAGCCATGGAGATCCTGGTACGCCTATAACCTACCAGAAGAGATTGACCTTCCGGGAGAATATTATGTAGATGCAGCGACTAAAACCCTTTACTTTTTACCACCTGCAAACCTGGAAAAACTCGAAATATCAGAACTGGAAACGCCCATGTTTGCTATTGAGGATGTGCAAAATGTGAACATCAAGAACCTTAGCTTCACCTGTAGCAGGGGAATTGGCATCACCATGGAACGAACTGAAAACGTAGTCATTGACGGCTGCAAGTTTACCAACCTTGGCCTTGTTGCTGTTTTTATGGGCAAAGGGGTGGAATTGGAGTCGGACAGTCTAAGCGTATACGCCGTAAAACCAGCATCCAGACAAATAGGTAGTCTTTTCCAATATGTTTATGAAAATACCGTATTCAACCGCGAAGCCGGAAAAAACAATGGAATCATCAATTCCGAAGCCTACAATATGGGCTCCGGTTGCTTCTTGATCAGCGGCGGCGACCGGCTGACACTAGAGCCAGGAAATAACTACATAAAAAACTGCAGTGCACACGACTATAACCGACTTGAACGGACCTACAGACCTGGAATATGGGTTACTGGTGTCGGCAATTCTGTTTCTAACTGTGAAATCTATAATGCACCATCTTTTGGTCTGACCTTACACGGTAACAATCACCTCGTAGAATACAATAACCTTCATCATATCGTCATGGATTCTGATGATATGGGCGCATTATATTACGGCCGTAATCCATCAGAAAGAGGGCACATCGTACGCTATAACTATTTTCACCATATCGGCGGTGTGCATAAAACGATGGCCGTTTACCATGATGATGGTGCTTGTGGCATGGAAGTCTACGGTAATGTGTTCTATAAAGCCGGTACAGTTGCAGGTTTCATTGGCGGTGGTAGAGACAATTCCTACCATAATAACATTTTCATTGAAACGCCCTATGTCGCACATATTGACGACCGCCTGAAACATTGGGCTAAAGCAATGCTGATAAAAGACGGCACATTCCAAAAAAGATTAGAAGCCGTAAACTACAAAAAACCACCCTACGCTATCCAATACCCACAATTACCGAATTACTTTGAAGACGATCCAGAACTACCAAAACGAAATCCATTCTCAAAAAACCTATTTGTTAAAATCGGAAAAAGAGTAGAAGGAAAAGCAAGTTTCCTCCCTTTTATGGACAACAACTACGAGACCACTGAAGACCCAGGATTTGAAGATTACACTAAAGAAAACTTTAAACTGAGAAAAGATGCCGCGGTATGGCAAAAAATCCCGGGCTTCATAGACATTCCATTTGAAAAGATAGGCTACAAGAATCTTTAAAACCTATTGTATAACATAGAATCTTCAATATAATAGTTCAGGTTTTCTTTAGTCACAATATCCAATGGAAGGAATTTTATGGCAGAAATCTCCTTTTTAAACACCAGGTGGTTTACCAGCTGATTGATACCCCAATACCCCTGACCTAAAGGATTTTGATTAATTAAAAAGCTGATCGCTCCTTTATTCAGGTAATGCAGATTCTGAGGAATAAGGTCATACCCAACTATTCTGATGTGATTTATGAATTTCTGTTCAAAATATTTGGCTATTTCAAAAGCTTTGGAAGTCGTTACAAAACAGAATTGTAGTTGTGGATTACTTTCAAATATGGAATCCAGTTGTTCTACAAACATCGCATAGTTCCTGAGATTTAACTCCGCTTTGATGATCTCATATTGATGATCAAGATTATTCTGAATAAAGTAATTCCTTAATCCTTGCTCTTTCTTGGTAAGGTGCGCAGAATTACTGATCTCTTCATCAATATGAGCGATTAATATGGATGAGCCCTGTGGTTGTCCGTAATGAATCAATTTGCCAGCTACTTGTCCGCTCTGATAAGAATCCTGACCGATGTAACTAAGCGGATCAAACTCGGCAATCTGCGTATTGAACAACACAAAAGGTATTTCCTGTTTTTTCCATGCTTCAAAAAATGGAAGTACTTCACGGTAAAACATTGGCGCCAATAAGATCCCATCCGGATTTAACTTACTCGCCTCTTCTGCCTTCTTGACAAATGAAGTAGCATCATAAGGATTGAACATACACAGCGTTACTTTTACCCCATATTGCCTTGCTTCCTTAGCCGCCTTTTGGATACCTGCCTTTGGATCGAGCCAATAGGCATCATACCGCGGATCACCAATCAGTGCAACAAAATGATATTCCTTTTTAGTTCCAAGCGCACGAGCCATCAAGTTAGGCTCATAATTCATCTCCTCTATAATCTTGAGAATCCGTTCTTTTACTTTTTCTGAAACATTCCCCCGATCGTGCAATACCCGATCAACAGTACCTGCAGATACCTTTGCTTTGGCGGCTATATCCTTAATACGGATGTTCTTCATTTCCTTGTTGTATTTTATAATATAGTTGAGCGCATTAATTATTTCTGATTTTACTCAGCCGAATTCCAGAATTAGGCTGTAGCCAGAGTTCCAAAAAAAATTTAACAAATGTATCTAATTAGTTCGTAACATAATTAAAAATAAAAAGCATTTTTTTTAAATCGACACGCTCCGATATTAAAATGTATACGCATTACAATTAAAACTAATTATATCGCTTATTTAGATATAAAACACATTGTGTCCGCACACATTTTTTATTATAAACCTTGTTTCTTAATTATTTCTTAGTTAAGTTTGATCATACCAAATATGCTGAGTTTACATGCAGCCCTGCTCTACCAAGACAAGCAAATGAAAGACATCAAAACTATTGAAAAAGCCAACATCAGGAAGAAGCTGATCACACTTAAAACCTATCCTTACTCAGACCCGAGCCCTATTCCTGAGTTTGGCCGGTTATACCCATATAACAGGTTTGATGGCTATACCACAAAGGGGGCAGATCAGGCTTGGGAAATGATTGTATTGGAAAACGCTTACATAAAGTTGTGGGTAAATCCATCTGTTGGTGGTAAAATATGGGGTGCTATAGAAAAGTCCACAGGAAAAGAATTCATTTACTTCAATCATACTGCAAAATTCAGAGATGTCGCCATGAGGGGTCCCTGGACTTCGGGTGGGATGGAGATTAATATGGGAATTATTGGGCATACCCCCTCCTGCTCGGCTCCAGTCGACTACAAAATGGTTGAAAATGAAGATGGCAGCGTGAGCTGTTTTATTGGCGCTACAGACTGGCCATCAAGGACTGAATGGCGTGTTGAAATTAAATTAGAAAAGGATGCGGCATATTTTAGCACAAAAAGTTGGTGGCATAACAACAGCTGTCTGCCTCAATCCTATTACCAATGGAATAATGTTGGCATTAAAGCCTCAGGAAACCTGGAATACATATACCCGGGCCAACAACGCCTTGGACACGACGGCAGCCCTTTAAGCTGGCCAGAGGATGAAGAACAAAGGAAAATATCCTTTTATGAGCAAAATAACCACGGTGAATACAAATCCTATCATGTTATTGGCGCGTATACGGATTTCTGGGGTTGCTACTGGCACGACGACCAGTTTGGAATGGGACATTTTGCGCCTTACGATGAAAAACCAGGAAAAAAGATATGGATATGGGGACTCTCAAGATATGGAATGATATGGGAAGATCTGCTTACCGATCAAGACGGACAATACACTGAAGTACAAAGTGGTAGATTATTTAATCAAAGTGTTTCTGCCAGTTCTAAAACGCCATTTAAACACCGTTCGTTTTTACCCGCTACAACCGACAGCTGGGAAGAGCACTGGTTTCCTGTACAAAACTTAGGCGGACTCAGCTATGGAACCCCACAGTTATCCTTTTATTTATCACTCAAGGACGAGCATCAACAGATTCAGCTCTGTGCAAATAAACCACTGAACCATCAATTTAGAATTTTGCACCTGCAGCAAGAGATATTAAACCAGACCATTACACTGGCGACAATGCAATCCTGTACTTTTAACCTTCCTTACGCTGTAACACAAGCAGAACTGACTGTTTTACTAAATGATGAAATAATTTACAATGGCCCAGAACTGCACACTCCACTAAAAAGGCCTTCAAAAATTGATGAAGATTATAACTACGATTCAGTTCAAGCATCCTGTATTCAGGCAAAAGAATGGGAAAGGCAGCGCTTTTTTGACCGTTCTATAGCTCAATACAAACTTTGTCTGGAAAAAGACCCCTTTTTTACGGATGCATTGAATGGCCTCGCTGGACTTTATTTTAAACAGATGAGATTCGCAGAGGCCCTTGTACTACTCAGGAAGTCCCTATCTGTAGACACGTACGATCCAGAAGCAAATTATTTATATGGTCTGGTAAACGATAGGTTACAAAAAACGGCCGACGCAAAAGATGGCTTTTCAATAGCTAGCCAGTCCGTAGCATATAGGAATTCCGCACTTATTGAACTGGCTAAGTTACTGATGCGTGAAGGCCAGATTGAAAAGGCCTACTCTTATGTAAAAAAAGCGCGACAGTCAGATTCAGCGAATCTCCAATCCATATATTTAAGCATCATCATTAATAATTTGAAAGGTCATAAAGATAAAGCGATGCAATTCATTCAGCAGTTACTTCTTATAGACCCAATCAATTATCTGGCAAGATTTGAATTGCAAAAGGTTCAGAAATCTACTACTGAACCGCTCACCAGCAGCGAACTTCCTTACGAAACGTATATAGAGCTGGCTGCTTTTTATGCCAATTTAAACTTGCATCCCGATGCAGTTCTTATCCTCAATACCGCTCCGGAGTACCCAATGGTATACCTTTGGAAAGCCCATTTATATACGGCCCTGGATTTAGACAAACTAGCTAATCTGGCACTTGACCATGCTGCAGCTCTAAACGCCGACTTTGTTTTCCCCCATAGGGAAGAGGACATTGTTGTTTTGCGCGAGGCAGTTATCCGTCATACTTCCTGGAAATTTAAATACTTTCTGGCTTTGGCTTACATCCAGAATCTACAAAAAACTGAAGCCTTAAGCTTATTAGACAGTTGCGATTCAATCCCGGATTTCTATCCGTTTTATATAGTGAGGGCTAATTTAAGGGAAGAACTGGGGGTAAAAGGTACTTTAAGCGACCTTAAAAAAGCTTATCAGCTGACACCTGAAGAATGGAGAACCATCTTAAACCTTTCTAAATATTACGCAAACCATAGCGACTGGGCATCCGCATTGTCTATCACCCAAAAAGGATATAAACTTTATCCTGAAAATTACTATTTAGGCTTAAAGCTGGCAAGGTGTTTTATGCACACCAAAAAATTTGAACAAGGCATCTCGCTAATGAGCAATATGACGGTACTGCCTAATGAAGGTGCTTCGGCAGGTCGCAACAGCTGGCGGGATACCCAATTGCGCTGTGCATTTAATGCAATAACAACAAAAGACCTGGAAAAAGCAATCTTTCATATCCGAATGGCCAGAACCTGGCCAGAAAACATGGGGATTGGAAAACCTCATCATGTTGACGAACGACTTGAAGATTACATGGAACTCATTTGCCTTCCAGCTGAGGACAAAACGACACGCCAGAGATTGATTCAACGGATAGTAGATTACAGAACACACAATACCCCCATTCCCTACAGTTCACCAGATTTAATCAGCATTATATTAATGCAGGGAACAGGGAATATAGATACCATCTGCAAAATGTTAGACGAATGGCATGGACAAGATCCTGATGCTTTACCGCTAAAATGGAGTCTGGCTTTTTTATCTGGCAATCAGCAAGAAACAAACCTACTTTCCGAACAAAAAATGATTATCAAGGAAGTACTACCCTATGAGATTCCTTTCGAGGATAGGTCTTTCTACTTTATAAAAAAGCTACACAAAAGCGGATTACTCAATAAACACACCCATTTGCAAGCAATGAATTAACAGATTATTGGATTATAAAACCAGCAACATGAACACCGATCAACTTAAAGACCTATCATCCTACCATCATCCCGTTTCAGACTTTTTTAAATGGCCTAAGAACAAAACTGAATGGGAACAATACTTACTTAGTGATGAACAGATCAGCTTTTTTAAAGAGAATGGTTACCTGAGCGGTATTAAATTTTTAGAGGACTGGCAGGTAGATCAGCTCAATCATGACCTTATCCGCATCTCTGACCCCAATCTTCCGGATCACACCTTATTTCATCAGTTTTTCTCCAATGCTTCCACAGACCCTAATTCTGTATTATTCCATGCATTAGGCGCCTGGCGCATCACTCCTGCTTTTCATGACGTTTTATGGAACCCGGCATTTGTAATGGCCGCCAGCCAACTATTAGGCAATAATGCCGTGAGGTTCTGGCATGATCAGCTTTTTTGCAAACCAGCCAAACATGGTGGCGTTGTGGCCTGGCATCAGGATTATTCTTATTGGACACGTACCATTCCTCTGCAACACCTTACCTGCTGGGTAGCCCTAGATGACGCCACTACAGAAAATGGTTGCATGCACTATGTACCTAAAAGTCACCATTGGGGCTTACTGGAAAAACCAGAGCTAGCTGGAGAAATGGATGGCTTAATGGAATTTTTAACGGAGGAGCAAAAGGCTGCATTTAAGCCTATTCCCATTGAACTCGGAAAAGGTTACGGCACATTTCATCATCCCTTACTGATCCATGGCTCTTATGAAAATAAATCAGACAGATCAAGAAGTGCATTTGTGCTCAATATGTTCGCTGATGGCACCATTTCAGATACAGATAAAGAGCTAATGCCCGGAACCCCGCCTGTACCTAAAGGAGAAAAAATAAGCGGTCAGTATTTCCCTATATTGATAGATCCTAAAAAGGAATTACTTTAAATCAGATATTATGCCGATTGAAACTACAACCGCTATACAGCTTAATAATAAGCGTAGCCTTTCAATTCAAATAGGAACAATTGGTGCCTTCTTTTTTATTTTTGGGTTTATTACCTGGGTAAATGGGACGCTGATCCCCTATCTTAGAATAGCCTGCGAACTGGAAGAGTGGCAAGCCTATCTTGTTACTTTTGCTTTTTACATTTCTTATACGGTAATGGCCATTCCCTCAAGTAAACTACTAGAGCGTACGGGGATGGTGAAAGGAATGCGTATAGGATTGGCGATCATGGCAGCAGGTTGTGCACTATTTATTCCGGCTGCATTGATGCGTTATTACCCTATATTTTTACTTGCTTTATTTATAGTAGGCACGGGAACTACGCTGCTACAAACCGCAGTAAATCCTTACATCACCTTATTGGGCCCTGCAGAAAAAGCCGCGCAGCGGATCAGCATTATGGGAATCTGCAATAAATTTGCTGGTGTAATGGCTCCACTGATTTTAGGCGCAATCATCCTACGAAATTCAGATGGGCTAATCGAGGAACTTCAAAACATGGACAGCATTACCCGAAGCTTCCGTTTAGATGAGCTGGCACATGCAGTAATTATGCCTTATAGTATCCTTACCATCATCTTACTCCTTATTTCCTATGTAATCAAGTTTGCACATCTACCCGAAATAACAGCCTCATTGCCCGTTTCCGGAGAAAAAGATCTCTTACCGAAGCAATCTGCAAAAATGAGATTAAACTTTACGCTAGGCTTCATTGCTACATTTTCTACAGTTGGACTAGAAGTTATCGCCGGAGACACGATTGGAAATTATGGCATATACCATGGTCTGCCATTAAGCATCGCTAAAAACCTCACTTCCTATACCTTAGCCAGCACCATGATTGGCTACATACTTGGCGTATATGCCATACCGAGATACATTTCCCAGGAAAAAGCATTTACGTACTCCGCTTGGTTGGGAATAATTATCTCTATACTGGCTATATTTGCTCCCGGAACAGCATCCATTGTTTTCATTGCCTTACTTGGCCTAGCTAACGCATTATTGTGGCCTGCGATATGGCCACAGGCGCTAAAAGGCTTAAAAGGTAAAATGCTAAACAGGGGCTCAGCTATATTAATTATGGGAGTTGCAGGCGGGGCCATTATGCCCTTAGCTTATGGTGGTCTGGCACAATACGTCAACAACCAGTACGCTTATATTATTTTAATACCATGTTATCTATTTAACTTGTATTACAGCTTGCGCGGTCAGCGACAATAATATGAATAAGAAATCACCTCCCTATAGATTTTGTGCAATTACAAAGCCACTTGCCCAAGCCCATTGAAAGTTATAGCCACCTAGCCATCCGGTCACATCAACACATTCACCACCAAAATATAATCCGGGAACCTTTTTACATTCCAGCGTTTTAGATGACAGCTCATCGGTTGCTATTCCGCCCCGCATTACTTCGGCTTTATCGTAACCTTTATCACCCGCAGGCTTCACCTTAAACCGGTGTATAGTCTCTTCAATCAATTCCAGTTCAGACTTAGTTAAGCTAGCAACCTGTTTTTCAACGGGTAAATACTTGCCCAAAGCATCCGTAAACTTCTTCGCATAAAATCGGTTAAACAAGGTAGACAACAGTGTTTTTCCACTCTGTTGGCGTTCCGCATCAATTAACGCTGTAATATCTTGATGAGGCAACAAGTCTATATTAAACACCTCTCCTCTTTTCCAGTACGATGAGATTTGCAAAATTGCAGGTCCGCTTAAACCCCAATGGGTAAAGAGAATATTTTCTTCAAAGGCAATACGATCATTGCTCACCTCACAAAAAACACTATTTCCAGAAAGCTGCGCATACCATTCTTCGTCTTTTCCAGTTATAGTAAGTGGTACCAACGCTGGTACTGTTTCCACAATTTTCAACCCATGTTTCCTTGCAAAACGCAAGGCAAAATCGGTAGCGCCCATTTTTGGAATAGGCAAGCCCCCAGTGGCGATAACTAGTTTAGGAGCCGTTATTGTACGTGATTTACCTCCCTTTTCATATTTTATGGTAAAGCCATCAGTTAGGATTTCTATATCACTTACATCGGCATTGCAAATCAGCTGCTGTCCAAAATCTTCGCAAATTGAAGTAAAAACGGACACCACATCTTTGGCATTCTTTCCATCTGGAAACAACTGCCCAAGGGTTTTCTCTTTCCCATCGATGCCGTAAGTTTCGAAAAAGCTAATGGTATCAGCTACCGTCCACTGCGTAAATGCCGATTTAACAAAATGCTTATTTTCCGAAATAAACTGTTCATCGGTTGCGTACGTATTGGTATAATTACATCGTCCCCCACCAGAAATCAGGATCTTAGCTCCCGGCTGATCATTTTTTTCTAATAAAATCACCCGCTTCCCCAAGTATCCCGCCTGTACTGCACACATCAACCCACAAGCTCCGGCTCCAATAATTATAGCATCTACCTCCATCAATCCGTTTATAATTGTTATTTTTGTGCAAAATAAGCATAACTTTTTCATAGTAGATATGGCAAAACAAATAAGTGATTTAAAATTAGGGATATTAGGCGGCGGACAATTAGGCAGAATGCTGATACAAGAAGCCATCAATTATAACCTAACTACCTTGGTTTTAGATCCAGATACCGACGCTCCCTGTAAACATCTTGCAAATTACTTCGAATGTGGCTCAATTACCGATTTTGATACCGTTTACAACTTCGGAAAAAAGGCTGACATCATTACCATCGAAATAGAAAAGGTTAATATAGAAGCTCTTGAGCAATTGGAGAAAGAAGGAAAACAAGTTTTCCCACAATCAAGGGTAATCCGTTTGATTCAAGATAAAGGGGTACAAAAACAATTTTTCAAGGAAAACAATATTCCTACAGCGCCTTTTAAATTGGTAAACACCAGAGAAGACATTTTTAACTGTGGCTTTGCTTTTCCTTACATCCTTAAACAACGTAAGGATGGCTATGATGGCAAAGGAGTTATGAAAATCAGCGATGTAGCTGATATCGACCATGCTTTTGATGCTCCTTGCTTAATTGAAGAACTGATAGACTTTGAAAAGGAAGTAGCAGTTATTGTGACACGTAATTCTAAAGGTGAGATGAAGACATTTCCTATGGTGGAAATGGAGTTCAACGCCGAGGCCAATTTGGTAGAATTTCTAATCTCTCCATCTACTTACCCAGCTTCTTTACAACAAAGAGCTGAAAAGATTGCGATGGACATTGCTGCTTCACTAAACATTACAGGCATATTAGCCGTAGAAATGTTCGTAACCAAAAATGGCGAATTACTGGTAAATGAATTGGCACCAAGACCACACAATAGCGGTCACCACAGCATAGAAGGCAATTACGTTTCGCAGTTTGCACAACATCTACGTGCCATTTTTAACTTACCATTGGGCGATACCCGTGCGATTAACAATGCGGTAATGATCAATTTGCTGGGTGAAAAGAACCACGATGGAGTAGCAAAATATCAAGGATTAGAAAAAATCATGGCTATAGATGGTGTTTACATACACCTTTATGGTAAAAAATATACCAAACCGTTCCGCAAAATGGGCCACGTTACTGTGGTCGATCAAAACAGGGATGGTGCAATAGAAAAAGCCAATTACATTAAAAACACACTAAAAGTTATTTCATAAATGAGCGTACAAGTAGGCATTATCATGGGCAGCAAATCAGATCTTCACATTATGCAAGATGCTGCTGATATTTTTAAAGAGTTTGGGGTTGAATTTGAAATGACTGTAGTATCGGCACATCGTACACCTGAAAGGATGTTTGATTACGCTAAAAATGCGGCTTCAAGAGGTCTGAAAGTAATTATTGCAGGTGCTGGCGGTGCAGCCCATTTGCCAGGCATGGTTGCTTCTATTACGGTATTACCAGTAATCGGAGTTCCTGTTAAATCTTCAAATTCTATTGACGGATGGGATTCTATCCTTTCTATTTTACAAATGCCTAATGGTATTCCTGTAGCAACCGTTGCGCTAAATGCAGCAAAAAATGCAGGTTTATTGGCTGTTCAAATCCTTTCTACTGCTGATATATCTTTAGCTGATAAAATGCAGACTTACAAAAATGATTTGAGAAAGAAAGTTGAAGAGAGCGCAGCTGACATGTAATAAACAGATCGGCGGTCGCTGACCATCAGTCGATAGCCATCATCCTTGGCTGTCGTCATCCTGAATTTATTTCAGGATCTCGCAAGAGAGGGTCGGCTTTGCAGGTGAGAGATCCTGAAATAAATTCAGGATGACGGAGTGCATACTTAATTCAAATTTGGGTCCTGAGGAAAGTTGCTTACATGCGCATATTTCGGTCCCAGATTAATAATAACTTCCCGCCAAAGGTTTTCTTCATTATTGGAGAAAACCACATCGGGATGAAATTGATCCGATACAATCCAGGTATTGGTTTTCATCTCCATATTCAATTGTGATTGGCCCCAGCCTGAATAGCCTATAAAAAATTTAATATCATCTTCATCGATTTGATGATTTTGTATCAACACTTTTAGGGTCTCGAAATTACCACCCCAATATATCCCTTTTACCACTTCTTGTCCATCTGAAATCAGATCCGGGCATCTATGTAAAAAATGTATGGTATCCGTCTCAACAGGTCCACCAAGATATACTGGAAAATTTGCTTCCGGCAGTCCAGGAATCACATCTTTAAGCGATAAAGTACTAGAATGGTTAAGAATAAAACCAACAGTCCCCTCCTCTTGATGCTCTGTAATAAGAATTACAGACCGCTTAAAATTAGGGTCCATTAAAAATGGTTCGGATATTAGTAATCTGCCTAACGTTGGCTCTAACCTGCTTATCATTTCGGAAATTTAGGGATAAATTTGAATAAACTAAAACCTATTTTTGTGCATGGAGCATAACAAGAAAAAATTACATGATTTAAGGCAGGAATATCGCAGTGCACAGCTCACAGAAAAAGATGTGGAAAGCGACCCTATCCTGCAATTCGGAAAATGGTTTTCAGCGGCCGTAGATGCACAGTTATATGAGCCCAATGTAATGACGCTAGCAACAGCCGACCGCTATGGTAAACCCGATGCGCGTATCGTATTGCTAAAGGAATTTGATGCAAATGGTTTTGTCTTTTATACGAACTATGAGAGTAAAAAAGGTCAGGATCTCGTTGAAAACCCACAAGCAGCTTTGGTATTTTTTTGGCCAGAACTGGAACGTCAGGTGCGTATTGAAGGTGTAGTGAGTAAAGTTGATGCCGAAACATCTGCAGATTATTTCCATTCGCGCCCTGTAGGCAGTCAAATTGGCGCCATGGCTTCTCCACAAAGTAAAGTGTTGGATAGCCGTGAATCTCTTGAAGAAAAAGTTGCAGACTTGACAAAAGCATACGAGAACAAAGAAATTCCACGTCCGCTACATTGGGGTGGATATCTGGTAGAGCCTATGCATATTGAATTTTGGCAAGGAAGACCAAGCAGACTACATGACAGAATTGTTTACGACTTAGTGGATGGTTCGTGGATTATAAATAGATTAGCGCCGTAAAACATTTTAACTAACATCATAAAAAGAAACGAAATGAAGAACATCGCAGTAATCGGCTCTGGCACGATGGGCAATGGAATAGCGCATACTTTTGCTCAATTTGGCTTCCAGGTAAATCTTATCGATATTAATGCTGAAGCCTTAGAAAGAGCTATTACAACCATTAGCAAAAATCTTGATCGTCAAGTTACTAAAGGAACTATAACTGAAGCGGATAAATCAGCCACATTAAATAACATCTTAAGCTTTACAGATCTGCAAACTGGTGTTGCCAATGTAGATCTTGTTGTAGAGGCGGCAACTGAGAACCTTGATCTTAAACTCAAGATCTTTAAAGAACTCGATGCCTTTGCTAAACCCAATGCTATTCTGGCCAGCAATACTTCTTCTATTTCTATTACTAAAATCGCTTCGGTAACTGGTCGTGGTGATAAAGTAATTGGGATGCACTTTATGAATCCAGTACCGGTAATGAAATTGGTTGAGGTGATACGTGGCTATGCGACCAGCAATGAAACAACCGAAATAGTGATGGAGCTTTCCAAAAAACTAGGTAAAGCACCAGTTGAGGTAAATGACTATCCTGGCTTTGTAGCCAACAGAATATTAATGCCAATGATTAACGAAGCTATCTATACTTTATATGAAAATGTAGCTGGTGTAGAAGAGATCGATACCGTGATGAAATTAGGGATGGCGCATCCAATGGGCCCATTGCAATTGGCTGATTTTATTGGCTTAGATGTTTGTCTGGCTATTCTTCGCGTATTACAAGATGGCTTTGGAAATCCTAAATATGCTCCATGTCCTTTATTGGTTAATATGGTAACAGCAGGCAATAAAGGAGTTAAATCTGGCGAAGGCTTTTACAACTATGCCAATGGGGTTAAAGAAGCCACTGTAGCGGCCAAATTTAGCTAGACATTACAATATTTCTAATTTTTAAGCGTATTTTTGAGCAATGAACGAGAATCTTGATCCTTCCGCTGAAAGCTTATCACCCATAGAACGCGATATTGAAAAAGTATTGCGGCCACAGGCTTTTGATGATTTTACGGGACAGGAAAAAGTGATGGAGAACCTAAAAATCTTTGTACAAGCTGCAAAGTTACGTGGTGAACCTCTAGATCACGTTTTACTACATGGCCCTCCGGGCTTAGGTAAAACAACCCTCTCCTACATCATTGCCAATGAAATGAGTGTGGGCATAAAGGTTACTTCCGGACCGGTATTGGATAAGCCAGGTGATCTGGCAGGTCTATTAACTGGCCTTGACGAAGGAGACATCCTGTTTATTGATGAGATACACCGTTTAAGTCCTTTGGTTGAAGAGTATCTCTACTCTGCGATGGAAGACTTTAAAATAGACATTATGCTGGAGAGTGGGCCTAATGCCCGCTCTGTACAGATCAGCTTGAATCCTTTTACGCTTGTTGGCGCAACTACCCGTTCGGGCTTGTTAACCGCACCTTTAAGAGCGAGGTTTGGAATCAATTCCAGATTGGCTTATTATGATGCAAAATTACTGACCACCATCGTTTTAAGGTCTTCAGAGATTTTAAAAACACCGATTACAGATGAGGGTGCTTACGAAATTGCACGCCGGAGTCGCGGTACTCCTCGTATCGCGAATGCGTTACTAAGACGTACACGTGATTTTGCACAAATTAAAGGCACTGGTGAGATCAATACTGACATTGCCCGCTATGCACTAAAAGCCTTAAATGTGGATGAGCATGGCTTGGATGAGATGGACAACAAGATCCTGACCACCATCATCGATAAGTTTAAAGGTGGTCCTGTAGGTTTAAAAACCATTGCAACCGCTGTTGGCGAAGATGAAGGTACAATTGAAGAGGTATATGAACCATTCCTGATCCAGGAAGGTTTTCTCATGCGCACATCCAGAGGTCGGGAAGTTACGGAGGCTGCTTACAAGCACTTGCAACGAAATTATCCCGGACAAACCGGAAGATTGTTTTAATAACAGAATTTAGGCATCATTTCTGTTCATATTAGCTAAATTTGCTGATATGAACATTGAAACCAGAAAACTTACTTTAGAAGATTATGATGACTTAAAAGAATCCATGCAGCAAGCGTACGATACGCTAGGTGGGCAGATATGGAGTAAAGTTACCATTGCAAAGCTTTTAAAACTATTCCCGGAAGGACAGTTGTGTATAGCTGTTGATGATAAAGTAGTTGCATGTTCCTTATCCATTATTGTCGATTACGATGAGTATGGCGATAAACACACCTACCAATTGATTACTGGTGATTATACTTTTTCTACCCATGATCCAAATGGTGATACTTTATACGGAATTGAAATCTTTGTTTCCCCTGAATTCCGGGGACTTCGGTTGGGGCGCCGACTTTATGAAGTAAGAAAAGAACTCTGCGAAAGTCTTAATTTAAAAAGTATTATTGCCGGCGGACGTATACCGGGTTATCATCAACATGCGGAAAAGCTAAGTCCAAGACAGTACATTGACAAAGTAAAAGCAAAGGAGCTCTATGATCCAACGCTAACCTTTCAACTGTCTAATGATTTCCACGTCAGGAAAGTTCTTAAAAACTATCTTCCAGGTGACCATGAATCTAAAGAATTTGCAACGCTGATTGAATGGAACAATATCTATTATCAGGGTATAGATGCCTCAGCACGCTCAGCAAAAACTATTAGAATAGGTTTAGTGCAGTGGCAAATGCGTTTATTTCCTGACATTGATGCCTTTTACGAACAGGTTGAATTTTTTGTAGACGCAGTAAGTGGTTACAAATCTGATTTTATCATGTTCCCGGAATTCTTTAACACCCCTTTATTGCAGCCATATAATCATTTACCGGAAATGGAAGCCATGCGCAAACTTGCCGAGCAAACTAAAGAAATTGTACAACGTATACAACAGTATGCCCTTTCTTACAATGTAAACATCATATCCGGCAGCATGCCTATAATTGAAAACAACAAATTATACAATGCAACCTACCTTTGCCATAGAAGTGGAAAAACTGATGAATATAGAAAAATTCATATTACTCCAAATGAGCAAAAATACTATGGAATGGTGGGTGGGGATAAAATCAAGGTATTTGATACCGACTGTGGTAAAATAGGTATATTGATCTGTTATGATGTAGAATTTCCAGAGTTGAGCAGAATATTGGCAGATCAGGGTATGCAAATCTTATTTGTTCCTTTTCTAACAGATACACAAAATGGATACACCAGAGTTAGACATTGTGCGCAGGCTAGGGCAATAGAAAATGAATGTTATGTAGCTATTGCCGGTTGTGTAGGTAATTTACCCAAAGTAAATAATATGGATATCCAGTTTGCGCAGTCAGCTGTATTCACACCTTCCGATTTTGCCTTCCCTACAAATGCCGTGAAAGCTGAAACTACTCCGAATACAGAAATGATGCTGGTCGTTGATGTAGATCTTCATCTCTTAGACGAGCTCCATCACTTTGGAACGGTTAAAATATTAAAAGACAGACGGACCGACCTGTATGAAGTCAGGTTATTAAAGTAATTTATTTATGAAAAAACAGCCAATAAATCAACAAGGCAATAACTAGTAACGGTATAAGCCATCTTAATACTACGGCAGCACCATTGATATCCTTTTCCTCTACAGCTTCACGGGGTGGTCCGGGATCTGCCTTATGCTTGTCATAGTCATGTTCTATTGGTTTGTGTTTGTGGGGATGGTCTTCGCTATGTTGCTCCTCTTTATTTTCCATGACTTTAAGTTTTGGTTTATTAAATTAATAACAAATGAGCCCATAAAAAGTTTACAATACAAAGCCTTATCTTTGCGGCTTATGATAAGCAATGCTTCCAAATACAGCAAAATAATTAAAGCCGAAGCCCTAAGGCTAGGTTTTATGCAATGTGGTATTGCCAAAGCAGATTTTTTAGAAGAAGAGGCGCCTAAGTTAGAAAGTTGGTTACAACAAAACCATCATGGCCAAATGGCCTATATGGAGAATCATTTTGACAAACGACTAGATCCAAGGTTGCTCGTAGATGATTCCAAATCAGTGATCTCGCTTACGCTTAATTACTTTCCTGATGCGGAACAAACTGATCCTGATGCCCCAAAGATCTCTAAATATGCTTATGGGATGGATTATCATCAGGTGATTAAAGATAAGCTGTTCCAATTGCTAAGCTTTATTAGTGAGGAAATTGGAGAAGTTGCAGGTAGAGCTTTTGTAGATTCAGCACCAGTGCTAGACCGCGCCTGGGCAAAACGTGCAGGTATTGGATGGATTGGTAAAAACAGCAATCTCATCAATAAAAAGAGTGGATCGTTCTTTTTTTTAGCTGAACTTATCGTAGATCTGGACTTGGAATATGACAATCCATTTGAGACTGATCACTGCGGCACTTGTACAAAATGTATCGATGCCTGCCCTACTGATGCCATTTTATCACCTTATGTGATAGACGCAAAGAAATGTATCTCCTATCTAACCATTGAGCTAAGAGAAGAAATTGATACGGGATTTAAAGACAAAATGGACAACTGGATGTTTGGTTGCGACGTTTGTCAGGATGTATGTCCCTGGAACAGATTTTCTGCCCCGCATACTGAGCCCAGATTTAAACCTAATGAGCAATTATTAACGATGAAACGTGAGGATTGGCTAGACATAACAGAAGATGTTTTTAAAACCATCTTTAAAAACTCGGCTGTTAAGCGCACCAAATTTAAAGGACTAACCAGAAATATAGATTTCATAAAAAAGACCCTATAAAAGGGTCTTTTTTAATATTATAATGATTGTATCTATTTACCAAACTTCATTTTCAGCTGTTCTAACATATCGTTAGTCACATCTACAACAGGCTTTTCTTTCTTTACAGGAGCAGCTTGTGCTTTTTCCTGAACTTGTTGCGGTCTTGGCGGTTGTTTTGCTCTATTGGCTTCGGCTAGCTGTTGTCTTTCCTGCTTAATCAAGTCTTTCTTTTTACTCCACCTTGCCCAGATCTCATCTAGCTTTTTCTTAGTATACAATGGAAAATCACCTTGTTTCATCCAGGCATAATAGCTAGGCTCGGTATCGAATACCTGCTCTACAGTTTTGCCTTTGTGTTTACCAAAGTTGAATATTTCTTCTTCATTTTCATTAAAAACCATCCTTCCGGCAAAATCAACCGGCTTGTTCATATTGGTAAATGTATGAAGTGCGTCTACGTCATTTTGTACAGGTCTGGATATCTTACCTTGTTTATCTTCAAAATCAACGTCTTTATAACGCTCAATTTGAGCCAACAATACATGGTAAGTAGCTGTAATATCAGCTTCAGCTGAATGCGCATTAATGATGTCTTTACCACAATAGTACTTATAAGCGGCACGTAAAGTACGCTGTTCCATCTGGTGAAATATATTCTGAACATCAACAAATTTACGGTCAGACATATCAAAGTCTATTCCTGCCCTTAAAAACTCTTCCAGTATTACTGGAATGTCAAATCGGTTAGAATTATAGCCAGCAAGATCCGCATCGCCAATAAACTCAGACAATTCGGCTGCAACGGCTTTAAAAGTAGGCGCTGTAGCAATATCTTCATCATAAATTCCATGTATCAATGATGAATGCAATGGAATTGGCATCTCAGGATTAATGCGCATGGATTTGATTAGCTCAGATCCATCAGGCATAGCTTTTAATATAGCAATTTCAACAATACGATCGGCACCAACATTTACTCCTGTGGTTTCCAAATCAAAAAATGCGAGTGGGCGTTTTAAATTTAATTTCATTTCAATCTTTTTGGTAGCACTTCAAAAGTCGTAAAAATCATCCATTAATCCTTAACATATTTGATAACACATTAATTTCTATCAGAATAATTTGCAATGCATTTTTTTATTCAGATTTCTACTTTTATCTTGCAGTTTATAATTATACCTTAAACGCTCATTAATGAGGAATCTTTTCTTTCTACTCTCTTTTTTTTCTTCTACCACCCTATTTGCTCAGGATTTCGACTACCTTAAGGTGAGTCAGGCTGACCTAAATTTTACCAAAACAAAACTGGATAGCAATGCCAATGCAGTAGTATTGCGTGAGTTTGGCACAGCTGCAGTTAGATTCGATGATAATTATGGCAATTTATATATAGACTTTGAATACCATGTCCGGATAAAAATCCTGAACAAAAAAGGTTTTGAAAGTGCCAATATTGTCATACCATTGTTCAAGAGTGGAGACAAAGAAGAAACAATTGAGGAACTGAAAGCAAGCACCATCAACTACGTAAACGGTATAATCTCTCTTACAGAGCTTGATAAAAAGAAAATATTCACAGAAAAAATGAATAAGTATGTTACGCTTAGCAAGTTTACCATGCCTAATCTGACCGAAGGAAGCATCATAGAATATAGTTATCGGTTACACTCCCCAAGGATCTTTAATTTCAGAACCTGGGAATTCCAATCCAATATCCCAAAGTTACACAGTGAATACATTGCCATGATTCCAGGCCTATACAACTATAATGTTGCTTTGCGAGGGGCGCAAAAGCTAACTTCACAAAATGCAGAGCTAAGTAGGGAGTGTCTCAGAATTGCTGGAAGAGCTATTGATTGTTCAAAAATGACGTATATCATGAAAGACATACCACCATTTATTGAGGAGGACTACATGACTGCCCCAAGCAATTTCAAATCGGCTATTAATTTCGAATTGTCGGACTATATCACCTCTAATGGAGCTAAGCAAAGTATCACCAAAGAATGGAAAGATGTAGATTATCAATTGATTGATGACAAATCTTTTGGTAGCCAGATTAAAAAAAAGGATCTTTTTAAACCACTGCTACCCGATATACTAAAAAATACAACCGACCCGCTGAGCAAGGCTAAAGCGATCTATTCTTATATAAAGCATAACATTAAAGAAAACGGTTTTATTGGAATATACAGTGAAAACACCATAAAAAAGGCATTAGAAACACATACGGGGAATACCGCTGATATTAATCTGGCACTAGTTGCGGCATTAAATTCGGCTGAAATTGATGCCGAAGCTGTTATCCTTTCAACTCGTGTAAATGGCCTTGTCAATACACTATTTCCGGTAATCAGCGACTTTAACTATGTCATCGCAAAAGTAAATATCGATGGCAAATCTTATTTATTAGATGCTTCAGAACCCTTAATGCCATTTGGATTACTTCCTTTACGTTGCATAAATGGTCAGGGACGAGTAATTCCTTTAAAAAAACCATCCTATTGGTATGATCTTACTGCCAGTCAGAAAGAAACAACACGGTATAACTTAACTGGCGAACTTGGAAAAGACGGTAAAATAAAAGGAGTATTAACGACCTACTCCATCGGCTATGCGGCTTTCAATAAACGCAGAAGGATCATGGCTGCCAACTCAATAGATGAATTTGTAGAGAAGCTTGACGAAAGTATGCCAACGATCAAGATTGCTAAACATGAGATAAAGAATCTGGATAGCCTCGAAAACCCGCTTACTGAAGTTTATGATGTCGAAATATCAGCCTTTCAGAACATCAATCATGATCCCCTATTCTTCAATCCTTTTTTTATTGACAGGACGACCAGAAACCCATTTAACTTAAATGAACGTACCTACCCGGTAGATTTAGGGAGTCAAACGGAGCAGCGTGTCTCTATCTCCATTAAGCTACCCGATAATTATACCTTAGCCGATAAACCCAAAGAATTAAATATAGGTTTGCCAGGCGCAGGGGGCAGATTCTTGTGTACAACGTCCTTAGAAGATGGTATATTGGTATTCAATCAACTATTGCAGTTCAACAAACCTATATATGGACCCGAAGAATACCTGGGACTTAAGGAATTATACAGCAGAATCATTCAAGTTCAAAAAACCGATATTATCCTTAAAAAGCAAGGTAAATGATGATCAAACAAATCGGCTTAACAGCCCTTATTTTCTGTTCTTTCAACAGTTTTTCACAGGTTGAATATCCGACGGATCAGATCTCTGCAAACCTGAAAAACCGCGCCAATGCTGTAGTCAGGAAGATGGAGACCAGGGTTGACATGCGCTCAGGCGACAATGTGATCATGAACATAAAAAAGGTAGTTACGGTACTCAATAAAAATGGGGACTCACAAGCAGAGATTGCTTTATTATATAATAAAAACACAACTATTAAATCTGTTAAAGGTTTAATTTTTGATGCTTTTGGTAAGGCTACCAGCAAATTTACGCTTAGTAATTTTACCGATCACAGTGCCGTGAGCGATTTTTCCTTGTTTGAAGATGACCGCGTGAAGCATTTTGAACCCACAGTACTTTCTTATCCCTATACAATAGCCTACGAGTATGAGGTCAGATTTAAACAAAACCTGATTATACCTGACTGGTATGCCAGCCGTACAGCCGATGTAGCAGTGGAGAACAGTAGTTACACATTTATCTGCAAACCTGATGATAAAGTAAGGATAAAGGCCTTTAATTATAAAGGTGAACCAGAAGTGATCCTAAATGAGAAGTTCAAAAGTCAGACCTGGACGGTCAAAAACCTGACTGCATTTAAACCTGAACCCTACGCTCCTGATCCTGAGAATTATCGCTGTCATGTTAAAATAGCACCTGAGGATTTTAGTTATTACGGCTATAAAGGAAAATATCAAAACTGGGATGAATTAGGAAAATGGATCTATACGGAACTGGTTAAAAACAGGCAAACCTTGACCCCTGCTACCGTAGAAGAGGTTAAAGCTTTAGTAGCGGGTATACAAAATGAGAAGGATAAAGCACGGAAGGTTTATGAATATGTACAGAAAAAGACCCGTTACATTAGTGTACAGGTAGGAATTGGGGGCCAGCAGCCTATGTTAGCCAGCGAAGTCCATCAACTGTCGTATGGAGACTGTAAAGCACTGGTTAATTACACCCAAAGTTTACTGAAAGCCATAGATATCCCATCCTTGTATTGCATTGTAAATGCAGGTAGTTTCAAAAAGGACATGGAACCTGAATTTGCGAGCATGAACCAGGGAAACCACATCATTCTTTGTCTACCGCTAAAAAATGACACTACCTGGTTAGAATGCACAAATCAGGAAAGCCCTTTTGGCTTTCTAGGCAGTTTTACGGATGATCGTACCGTATTGGCTTGTACGGAAGATGGTGGAAAAATACTCAAAACCCCAGCGTTATCTACACAAATGAATTTGCAAAACCGTGAAGCAGAACTTGTACTTGATGCGGAAGGAAACATCAATGGAACGATGCAAACAACTTGTAGCGGCTCGCAATACGACAACTATGCTCAATTTGTGAATCAACCAATGAAAGAGCAGTTGAAATTACTGAAGACAACCTATGATGTAGATAATATTGATTTCGATGCCTTTAAATTGACACAGGATAAGGGCAACGCACCTGTCACAATGGAATCGCTACAACTCAGCATTCAGAAATATGCACCTAGAACCAATAATCATATATACCTGGTCCTAAATGCATTCAATAAAAAACGCAGTATTCCAGAAGTAAGAAACAGAACCTTACCAGTTTTTATCAATAGAGGCTACACTGATATTGATGAGCTTACTTATACCCTTCCAAATGATGTTGTAGTTGATATGCTACCTCAGGGCACTGAAATTAAGACGGTCTTTGGTTCGTACGGCATTAGTGTAAGGAAAGTAGACAAGAAGATAATATACCGCAGAAAGCTTGTTTTGAATAGTGGAACCTACCCGGCTGATAAATATACCGACTTCGCAGATTTTATGAGCTCAGTAAGCAGCTATGACCAGATGAAAGCTATTTTTAAAACGGAACTAGCTAAGAATTAGAATTCCTATGCCTATTCCAATTACCATAATCAAGTACATCAGGATCTCGGTAGTGGCAAATTTTTTATACTTGGTCCAGAATGAGATGTCGTGTTTTGGCTTGTTCATGGTTATTTTTTTAATGATCCTGCCTTAACAAAAGCTCTTTGATAAGCTGGAATGCTTAAATCATCTACAACTACTCCTCGTGTGGTTGAAGCATGCACAAAAAAGTTATGGTTAAGGTATACGCCAACATGATCCACCGTATTACCACCAAAAGAAAAGAAGATCAGATCACCTTCATTTAAACTGGCTATACTTTTCTCGTTTACCACATCAGCCTGATCTCTTGATCTTCTTGGCAGCACACTGCCATAAATATTTTTTTGTAATAAAAAGGCAAAGCCCGAGCAGTCTACTCCTGTCTTATCCAATCCTCCCAAAGCATATTGCACCCCTGTCCAATCATTTATAAAGCGATACAATTCCCTGCTTTTTAAATGCGACATGGCTTCGGCAGCCCTGGCAGCAGTAGTTGATCCTACAGCAGGTCTTGAAGTATATTTCCTTGAACTACAGGCAGAAAAAATCAGCATCACCGTTATCATCAATAACAAGCTTTTATTCAGCGCCTTTAGTTCATTCATATTACTCTTTAATTAAACGTTGTATCTCATCTAATTTCAACAATGCCTCTACTGGAGTCAATACATTTACGTCCAGATTATTGAGCATATCCCTAATTTTAACTAAAACAGGATCATCCACGGCAAACATATGTAACTGATATGCCTGATTTTGAACCTTTTTAATGCTGTCTTTTATACTCTGACCTTCAGTGCGATCTATCTCTAGTTTCTTTAAAATCTCGTTAGCCCTGTTGATCAGTTTTGGTGGCATACCAGCCATTTTAGCCACATGAATACCAAAACTATGCTCACTACCACCTGGAATCAACTTCCTTAAAAAGATCACCTTATTTCCTACTTCTTTTATAGAAACATTAAAGTTTTTAACGCGGTTCATGGTGGTAGCTAACTCATTTAATTCATGATAATGCGTTGCAAAAAGCGTTTTAGGTTTTGCTGTTGGATGCGTATGCAGAAACTCCGCAATGGCCCAGGCAATGGATATTCCATCATAAGTACTTGTACCCCGACCAATCTCATCCAGTAAGATTAAGCTGTTATCAGAGATGTTATTCAGGATACTGGCAGTTTCATTCATCTCTACCATGAATGTACTTTCTCCAGATGATAAATTATCAGAAGCACCTACACGTGTAAATATCTTATCCACCAGACCTATTGTAGCCGCTTTAGCGGGCACAAAGCATCCCATCTGGCCCATCAGTACAATTAAACCTGTCTGTCGCAATATGGCCGACTTACCAGACATATTGGGACCGGTAATAATAATCAGCTGCTGCGTATCGTTGTCCAGAAATACATCATTGGTGATGTACTCTTCCCCTACCGGAAGGCGTTTTTCTATAACCGGATGTCTACCACCCTTAATATCCAACACCTTTTTCTTGTTTAGTACGGGTTTTACATAGTGGTTTTTAACCGCAAGCTGGGCAAAGCAAAGCAATACATCCAGTTGGGCGACTAAAAACGCATTCAGTTGTATTGGTCTGATATAAGCAGCGACCTGATTGATCAATTCGGTATAAAGTCTTACCTCTATTTGTTGAATCTTTTCTTCGGCTCCTAATATCTGCTCTTCATATTCTTTTAACTCCGGAGTGATATAACGTTCGGCACTTACCAGGGTCTGTTTCCTGATCCAGTCTGCCGGCACTTTATCTTTATGCGTATGCGTAACCTCCAAATAGTATCCAAAAACATTATTAAAGGCTACTTTTAAGGAAGGAATACCTGTTATTGCGGCTTCTCTCTTTTGAATTTCTACCAGATAATCTTTTCCACCAAATGAAATCTTACGCAAACGGTCAAGCTCTTCATCTATTCCATCTGCAATTACATTTCCTTTAATCAGCAAGGCTGGTGGATCCTCCTGTAACTCTGTCTCCAGCTTTTCTCTGATGCTTAAGCAAGGATCCAGCTGATCGGCCAATGCCGTCAGAAAAGGATTCTGAGTTTCTTCAGCAAGCTTCTTTACGGTTTCTATGTGATACAAGGATTTCTTTAACTGACACAATTCCCTCGGGCCAACTCTCAGCAAGCCAACTTTAGAAATTAACCTTTCCAAATCACCAATCTGCTTGATATGTATTAAAAACTCTTGTAGCAATGGATCATTTTTCACCAGGAAATCGACCATTCCTAAGCGTTCTTCAATAGGTTTTAGCTCCTTTAATGGCATAATAATCCACTTATGGAGCAAACGAGCACCCATTGGAGTACTGGTTTCGTCAAGTATCTGGAAAAGCGTTACTGCATTCTCATTGGCCGAACTTACCAATTCCAAATTGCGGATGGTAAACCTATCCAACCACATATACTTATCTTCTTCCAAACGAGATATGGAAGTAATGTGCTTTAAATTGCGGTGCTCGGTTTCGTTTAGATAATGTAAAGCTACACCAGCCGCAATGATACCTGTTTGCAACCGATCTACTCCAAAGCCCTTTAAGGAGTTAACTTCGAAGTGTTTATTTAAAATTTCATTGGCATAATCGCTAGTAAAAGCCCAATCATCCAAATGATAGGTATAAAAACGATTACCAAATAGCTCTAAAAATTCCTTTCTTTTGCTTTTTTGAAAAACAACCTCGTTGGGTTTGAAGCCTTGTAAAAGCTTATCAATATACTCCGTACTGCCTTGTGCGACATGAAATTCACCAGTAGAAATATCTACAAAAGAAACACCCAACTGTGTTTTATCAAAGTAAACTGCAGCTAAGTAGTTGTTAGACTTCTGACTAACGATATTGTCACTATAAGCCACCCCTGGTGTAATCAGTTCAGTTACCCCTCTTTTTACAATGGTTTTAGTTGTTTTAGGATCTTCCAATTGGTCGCATATCGCCACCCTTTGTCCTGCTCTAACCAGTTTTGAAAGGTAATTATCCAATGAATGGTGGGGGAAACCGGCCAATTCTATAGCTCCATTTGGTCCTATCCCTCTGCGGGTTAGTACAATTCCAAGAATCTGGGCTGTCTTTACCGCATCCTCACCAAACGTTTCATAAAAATCGCCTACTCTAAAAAGCAATAATGCACCCGGATACTTTGCTTTAATAGCGTTGTATTGTTGCATTAACGGGGTTTCCTTAGTATTATCTTTAGCCAAAATGATTTCAGTTTACAAAATCGTAAAGATACTATTTGAGGCGTAGGCTTTACGTTTTGTTGAAAATTAAAAAAATGTGAATAGGTTTATAGTTTTGCTATGTACGATAAAAACAAAGCCAGGGCTTCGCGCTTTTTGTCGGTTAGCTCAAAATCAAGTTTATGCAACAGGTAATCTTCCAGATCAAAGTTATCAAGTTTAGGCAAGTCCAGCAGCAGCTCTTTGCGTTTAGACAAGCCAAAAGCCAGTGCCTGATTAAAATCATTAATAAATCCTTGCGGAATAGCTTTATTGGCTACCCATGCTGCATAAACAAAAGGCAGACCGGTAAAATTCATCCACTCCTCACCCATATCGTAGGCAAATGGAAAATCATCCCTTCTGCCAAAAGTGCGGTCGCCAATTAAAACAATTGCATCTGCATCAATGGGCTCATCTGTAACGTAGCTTACGGCCTGTTTAAAATGAAACTTCAATAAAACCTTAGCCAGGTTATTAGAGGTCCGAGAGTGACTATCCAGTCTTACCGTCTTGATTTCGGCAACTGGTACTTTACTAAAGATGAACACAGAATTTACCGCGCCTACAGATCCGATACAATAATCGGCAACAATGTTGGCATTGGGTACATGAGGAATTGCAGCTACAGGAATTAATCCGATATCCACCTGTCCATCAATTAATTTAGCAGCGCAATCTGTAGGAATATCTAAGCTCAAATCGATCTGATCCAATAAGGCTGAATGTTCAATTCCGTAAATAAAAGGTTTGGTATTGGTATAGGAAACGGCAGAAATTTTAATCTTATTCAACAGTAAATGCTATTTTAAATGATCAGTATTGTTAAACTCGGTAATCACAAATTGATCACCAGTAAGTTCAACTTTATATAGGGTAGTGTTTTGATGCGGAAATGAAGTCATTTCGGAGATCGGCATATTGGTCAACAAACATAAAAACAGGCGCATTGCGCGACCATGCATGCAGATCAAAATGGTTTTCTCGTCGGTTGCGCTTTTGATAACCTTAAGCGCTTCTTTTTCACGCAACAGCACATCATTCGGACTTTCGCCACCTTCAAAATGGGCATCGTAATCTCCGCCATCCCATTGCTCCACTATGCCTTTAAAAGCAGTAATGGCATTTTCATCATTGGGTTTACCTTCCCACACACCCCAGGCAAGTTCATCCAATCCAGCAAGTTGTTCCCACGGCGTTCCTGCATCAATAAAACCTTTAACAGTTTGATGCGTACGCTTTAATTTAGAGGTATATACCTTATCAAAAGACACATCTTTATAAGCAGCATAAAATGCAGCAGCCTGTGCCCTTCCGGTATCATTCAGATCGCTATTGATCCCTCTACCTTGTACTATTCCTTGTTTATTTAAATCGGTTTCACCATGCCTGATGATGTATATTTCCTTATCCATTTTAATTGATTACGGGCAATTTATAATATTGTGGTTTCGCTTCATCTTCAAATACAACGTTGGTATAGTCAGTTACCACATTGTATAAAGTATCCCGTTCAATCGGCTTACGATTTACCTGTTTAATCAGGTTTACCAGTTCCTGGGTATTCATAGCTGGGGTTTGCTCTTCTGCTCCTGCCATAGAGTAAATCTTAGTGGTATCGTCTAAGGTACCATCAATGTCATCTACACCAAAATTCAAGGATAGCTGTGCGGTTTGCCTGCTGATCATCGCCCAATAAGCCTTGATGTGATCAAAATTATCCATATAAATACGGGCAATGGCATAATTCCTCAAATCCTCAATCACTGAAACCTCTGGTACATTGTCCATCTGGTTGTTCTGATTTCTAAATTTAAGTGGTATAAATGCCTGAAAGCCCCCACTTTTGTCTTGTTGTTGACGCAGGCGTTCCATATGGTCTACCCTATGCCAAAACTGTTCTATGTGTCCATACAACATCGTTGCATTGGTTTTCATACCCAATTTGTGCGCCTGCTCGTGTATATCAAGCCATTGCTCTGCATTACATTTATCATGCGCAATCTTCTCCCTCACCTCCGGATGAAAGATCTCGGCACCTCCACCTGGCATCGAATCCAGACCAGCCTCTTGCATGTATTTCATACCATCATAATGGCTTAGCTTCGCCTTTTTGAAGATATAGTAATACTCTACCGGAGTAAGGGCTTTGATATGAAGATCAGGACGATGTGCTTTTGCTTTTCTAAAAAAATCGCTATAAAACTCCAGGTTTTGCTTTGGCACTACACCACCGGTAATGTGCACTTCGGTAACTGGCTCATTGTCGTATTTCTTCAATACATCAATCATACCATCTACACTCATCTCCCATCCTGATTCACGCTCTTTAATCAGACGCGAATAAGAACAAAATTTACAATCGTATACACAAACATTTGTAGGTTCGATATGAAAATTACGGTTGAAATAAGTATTGTCGCCATGTCGTTGTTCCCGGATATAATTTGCCAGAACACCAAGATAACCTAGCTCGCCATGTTCATAAAGGTAAACACCTTCATCAAATGTAATCCTTTCTTTATTTTGAACTTTGAGGGCTATTGATTTTAGTTCTGCTGAAAGATCAGCATCAGCTAAGATCAAAGCAAGTTTTGAAGTCGTATCCATTTATGATGTATAATGAGCAAAAATAGTATAAAATCATTAGATACCTCTTTTTTTAACCGATTTTACCTGTCAGTATTATGTAAAAGAGCTTCTCTTCAGAAAAGGAAATACATACGTTAAAGAATCTCAATATTTGGCTACATTTGCAACATGACAATTGACGAACTAGAAGCCCATTTTTCAGGAATAGATTTACCCCAGTCACTAGAACTTTATCCAGGCACCAAGCTAAACAATGTAGCCCAGTGCATCGACACTCACATCACCCTATTAAAAATACACGGAAACGTAAGACCCTTCGAATGTTTTTACGACCGTCTCATAAAAATCAAAGAACTTATTGAAAGTCAACATGAATAAACTATCCATCCTCTTTCTCGCCTTACTAATGCCCATTAGCTATCTTTATGCAAATAATGGCAGCAGAGATTTCTACCAAATAAAAGTCTACCATTTAAAAAGTAGCGAGCAAGAGAAAACAGTGGATGATTTTTTAAAAACGGCCTACCTGCCAGCTTTGCATCGCGCCGGAATAACCAATGTAGGTGTTTTTAAGCCCCTGCAAAATACAGACACAAAAGGGACTGAGAATAGTGAAAAACTGATTTATGTTTTTATCCCCTTCAATTCTTACACGCATTTCACTAAGACTGAAAACGCCCTTGAAAAGGACCTCAAATTCAGGAACGAAGGAAAAAGCTACCTGGATGCGCTACACACCGATGCTCCTTACGAAAGAATAGAAAGCATCCTACTTAATGCTTTTGAAGGTAGTCCGAAGTTCAACACACCAAAATTAAGCGCCCCCAAAAAAGATCGTGTTTACGAACTCCGTAGCTACGAAGGTCCAACTGAAAAGCGTTATAAAAACAAAGTTGAGATGTTCAATAAAGGCGGTGAAATCGGTCTCTTCAAAAGACTTAATTTTAACGCTGTCTTTTATGCTGAAGTAGTCTCTGGAAGCAGAATGCCTAACCTTATGTACCTGACAACCTTTGAAAATAAAGCTGACCGTGATGAACACTGGAAAACATTTGGAAAAGACGAATACTGGCTGAAACTGAAATCTATGCCTGAATACCAAAACAATGTATCTAAAAACGATACGCGCTTCCTCACACCAACTGATTACTCCGACATTTAAGAGAGCTAAAATAATACTTTAAAAAGCAAGCATAAAAAAAAGGAACCTACCAAAGTAAGTTCCTTTTTTTTGTGCCCTTTTAATGTTGTACTTTTTTTGTGTTTACACAGTACTCTTTGCTCTTTGTGATCAGAAAAATTATCTTCTCCGAAAGAGCATAGCGTTCTTCGCTTTTTCAGCGAAGCAATGCAGCTCTTGAAGAGAACGGTTATTTTTATTTTTGAGCCTTAGCGAAATTCAACACTATATAAGCCGTTCCACTACCATATTCTACAGGCGTTTTAATCACCATACCATCGCCATTAGCAGATGCGATCACCAATCTATAACCTTCTGTTACATTTTTAGCTTTATCACCTTCATACAGTTTTTTAAATTGGAAAGTATCGTCTTTAGGACTAGCCGACCAATAAATAGTTTGCATTTTAGCACCACATTCACCACCTAATGTATAACTACCATTACCACTATTGGTTAATCTCCAGGTACTACCCACAAAACACTTGTACGATGATTCACCAAACAACGATTTAACAGAAGCTTGTGGAACCCCATCAAATGTAATATCATTTAAAACCCAGTTACCGGTTATGTCACCTCTTCTTACGGGTTGAGTTGTTGCTGCACCTTTTGGCGAGCAGCTTTGCAACACCATTATTGCACTGCAAAAAATGGCTGCTATCAGGAATATTCTTTTCATATCAAGTATTTTTACTTTTTAAATACATAAATCTTGCCAAAACTTCAGCATAATAATTTTTACCTTTAACCTGATCATCGCTTAACGCAATTATTTAGTATTTAACCCCATAATAATGAGAGCAGAAACCTTAGCAATACATGCCGGAAATTTATATAACATCAGCACACAAGATGTTACACCACCGATAAATTTATCTACAACTTTTTTAAGAAATGAAGATGGTGGATATTCTGGTGGACACATGTACAGCAGAGTCAGCAACCCAAACAGATCTGCTCTTGAAAACACTATTGCTGAGTTAGAAAAAGGAGCTGATGCCTGCGCCTTCTCCTCCGGAAATACTGCTGGAATGTCCGTTTTCCAAGCCTTTAAGCCCGGAAGCCATATCATTGCGCCCGACGATATGTATTGGGGCTTTAAAAGACAACTACAGACCATTTTTGCCGACACCTTATCTATTGACTTCATCGACCTCACAGATATTGAATTGATTAAGCAGCACATCAAACCAAATACCGTGATGATCTGGACAGAAACACCATCCAACCCCTTGTTAAAGATCACTGATGTGGCCGCTATAGCCGAAATAAGTAAAGCAAATGGATTGATATTGGCCTGCGATAGCACCTTCGCCTCTCCTTGCCTGCAAAATCCAATTGCGCTGGGTGCCGATATCGTGATGCACTCTTCAACCAAATACATTGGTGGCCATAGTGATGTGCTTGGTGGCGTTTTGATTACCGCTGAGAAAAATGAGTTCTGGGAAAAGATCAGAAACATACAACAGATTGGCGGAGCAGTTCCTTCTCCTTTCGACTGCTTCTTACTGGTTCGAAGTATTAAAACATTGTCCTATAGAATGCGCGGACATTGTGAAAATGGAATGGCACTAGCCCTTTACCTTCAAAATCATCCTGCAGTTGAAACTGTATATTATCCCGGACTACCTACTCACCCTGGACATGAGATTGCAAGGAAACAAATGAGTGGTTTTGGGGGGATGCTATCTATCCTTGTTAGAGGTGGGGCTGCAGAAGCACGTAGAATTGTAAATCAGGTAAAGCTATTTGCACAGGCAACCAGCCTTGGTGGCGTTGAAAGCTTAATAGAGCATCGCGCATCTGTAGAGGGTCCAGACACCAAAACCCCACAGAATTTAATTCGGATCTCCGTAGGCCTTGAGCATATAGACGACCTAATTGCCGATTTCGAGCAAGCTTTAGCAGTGAAACAGTTATAAAACGAACCAAACAAATAACTTTATATCACTAAATATTAGACACTTACAAAGTATTCAGAATTAAATTTTGGATATTTTGTAAGTTACGCCTACATTTGAATTATTATTTAGCGAAAGCTAATCAAGTCAACCTTCTTAATTCAAGGTTTGATTTATAAAGAAGTGGCGAGAGACAGGCTCTTTGACCCACTGGCAACCCTCCCAAAATGGAGAAGGTGCCAATTCCTGACCAGCCGGCATGGTGCCGTTTGGAAAGATAAATTTAAACGTATGAAAACTATTACTTCTAATCTTAATCATTATTGTTGCCCGCCACTTACCATGTGTATGTGCTGTTGCATGCAATAATCATTAAATCTTCCTTTTGCATTTCTTGTAATCCATCCGGAAGGCCCTTTAGGGGTACGCTAAACTACTATATACTTTCATGCCTTTTTATGCCTGTGGGTATCCTCCTAAGAAATTAATTACACCATATAAATTAAACACAATATGTCAGCTTCTCATAAATTTGAAACATTACAAGTACACGCAGGTCAGGTAATCGATCCAACAACCGGTTCCAGAGCTGTACCTATATATCAAACTACTTCTTACGGATTTAAAAGCTCTGAACATGGTGCAAACCTATTTGCCCTGAAGGAGTTTGGAAACATCTACACCCGGATCATGAACCCGACTACGGATGTATTTGAAAAACGTGTAGCAGCCCTTGAAGGTGGTGTAGCAGGCTTAGCAGTAGCATCTGGACAAGCAGCACAATTTATTGCATTAAACAACATTTTAGAAGCTGGCGATAACTTCGTTTCCTCATCTCACTTATATGGTGGTTCTTACAACCAGTTTAAAGTTGGCTTTAAACGCTTAGGTATTGAAGTTAAATTTGCCAATGGCAATGATCCTTCAGATTTTGAAGCTAAAATTGATGCCAATACAAAAGCAATCTTCCTGGAAAGTATAGGTAACCCTGCTTATAGCATCATTGATTTCGAAAAGATATCAGCTATTGCCAACAAACATGATTTGCCTTTAATTGTAGACAATACTTTTGGTTGCGCAGGATACCTGTTTAAACCATTGGAGCATGGTGCACACATTGTAGTTCAATCTGCGACTAAATGGATTGGCGGACATGGAACCAGCATTGGCGGTGTAATCGTAGATGGTGGAAACTACAACTGGGGAAATGGCAAATTCAGTCAATTCACTGAACCATCTGAAGGTTACCATGGATTGGTATTTAATGAGGTGTTTGGAAATGATGGTCCTTTCGGAAATATCCAGTTTATCATTCGTGCCCGTGTAGAAGGTTTAAGAGATTTTGGTCCTGCCATCTCTCCTTTCAACTCCTTCCAACTGCTGCAAGGCTTAGAAACCTTGTCACTACGTGTACAACGTCATGTTGACAATGCACTTGCATTAGCGACCTGGCTTGAAGGCCATGAGGCTGTAAAAAGCGTAAACTACCCAGGCTTGGAAAGCAGTCCATACCATGCCAATGCTAAAAAGTACTTGCAAAATGGCTTTGGTGCTGTATTGTCTTTCGAATTACATGGCGCTAAAGAAAAAGCTACTTTATTGGTCGACAGCCTTAATTTGGTAAGTCATCTGGCCAATGTTGGAGACGCAAAAACACTAATCATACAACCTGCAGCAACTACCCATCAGCAATTAAGCGAAGAAGAACAAATTAGCGCTGGTGTTACCCCTAATCAATTGAGAGTATCTGTTGGTATCGAGCATATCGATGATATCAAAGCCGATTTTGAACAAGCTTTTGCTGCTATAAAAAAATAAGTAATGAGTACAATATCCACATATAATTACACCAAGACCTTTAAGCTTGAAAGTGGCAAGAAGCTCCGTAAGCTTGAAATTGCCTATCAAACTTATGGTAAACTGAATGCCAAAAAGGATAATGTAATTTGGGCCTGCCATGCACTTACTGCCAATTCTGATGTATTGGATTGGTGGAAAGGATTATTTGGCAACAACGCCTTATTTAATCCTGAAGAGCATTTTATCATCTGCGCCAATGTATTGGGCTCGCATTATGGTAGCACCAATCCTTTAAGTGAAAACCCGGTAACGGGATTACCTTATTACCTTTCCTTCCCCGAACTTACGGTGAGGGATCAGGTTTCGGCGCACCGCTTGCTTGCTGCACATTTTGGTATTCAGCACATTAAAGTATTGATAGGTGGCTCTTTGGGCGGACAGCAGGCTGTGGAATGGGCAATTATGGATCAAGGAATCGTTGAGAACCTTATCCTGGTAGCCACAAACGCGGTTCACTCTCCATGGGGTATCGCATTTAATGAAAGTCAGCGCTTAGCCATTAGCACCGACCGTAGTTTTTACGCACAAAAGCCTGATGGTGGTCTAAAAGGATTAAAAGTGGCCAGAAGTATCGCCTTATTGTCATACAGAACTTACGATGCTTATACAGCTACTCAGCTGGAAAGTGTAAATGATAAGACGGGTAACTTTAGAGCTTCTTCTTATCAGAATTACCAGGGAGAAAAGCTTTGCAAGCGCTTTAATGCTTACAGCTACTGGTACCTAAGTAAAGTAATGGATAGCCACAACGTTGGCAGAGGAAGAAACAGCGTAACTGATGCGCTGGCATTGATCAAAGCGAACACGTTGGTGATCGGAATTGATAACGATGTGCTTTTCCCAATCTCTGAACAGGAATTTCTGGCCAAAAACATTTCAGGTGCCGAATTTCATAGCCTTAAATCAGCCTATGGCCATGATGGATTCCTGATAGAAACTGACGCATTGACAAACATCATTGGTAATTTCCTGAAGGAAAGCATCAACAAGAAAATAATTAAATTACATAAAACAGCATAATAATTAGATGAGCAAGAAACTTAAAATTGGTTTATTTGGTTTTGGGGTAGTTGGACAGGGATTACATGACATTATCCGTGGTCAGGATTTGAATCTTGAAATCATTAAAATCGCCATCAAAAACCCTGATAAGAAGCGTACTTTAGATGCGCACCTTTTCACAACCGATCATGATGAACTGTTAAACAACAGTGAGATCAATACAATCGTAGAATTGATAGATGATGCTGAGGTTGCTTATAACATCGTTAAAAGAGCATTAATTAGTGGTAAAAACGTTGTTTCTGCCAATAAAAAAATGATTGCCTCACACCTTGCGGAATTGGTTGAATTACAAGAAAAGCATGATGCTTCCTTACTATATGAAGGTGCAGTATGTGGTAGTATTCCAATTATCCGTAACCTGGAAGAGTATTACGACAATGAGCTGCTTCACGGCATCAGCGGTATATTCAATGGTTCGTCAAACTATATTTTATCCAAAATATTTAATGAGAACATGGAATATAGTGTAGCCTTAAAACAAGCACAGGATCTTGGCTTCGCAGAAACTGACCCGATTATGGATGTTGGTGGATACGATCCTAAATTTAAACTGGCTATTGCAACTGCACATGCTTATGGTTTATTCATCAATCCTGATAAAATTCTTAATGTTGGTATTCAGAACCTTTCTGAGAACGACATCAGGTACGCAAGAGAAAAGAACTTTAAAATTAAATTGGTACCTACTGCACGTAAAATAAGTACTAAACAAGTCGTGACTTATGTATTGCCAAAGTTTGTGAAGTCTGACGATTTCCTTTTCAATGTAGAAAATGAATACAATGGTGTAACTGTTCAGGCTGCCTTTGCCGATAAACAATTCTTTTTTGGAAAAGGAGCTGGTGGCCACCCTACTGGTGCAGCCGTATTGTCGGACATTGCCGCTTTAAGATACGGTTACCGTTATGAATATAAGAAATATCATCAGCACAACGGACTTGTGCATACTGATAATGTAAGCATTGAAGTTTACCTGCGCTATACGCATGAATACACTGTAGAGAAATTACAGATTGAGAACATTGTAGAAAGATTCTCACGTGATGACTACAAATACGTTATTGGAAATGTAAGCTTAAAAAGCTTGATGGCCAACCGTGATTTGTTGGAGCAAAAAGATGTGTTCATTGCCCACACAGGAAAATATACTTATACTGAGCAGCAGATTAAAGCTGTAGCAGATGAAGCCTCACTAGTTAGTTAACTAGTATTTGTTTTGATCATGAAAAGGCCCCAAATTGGGGCCTTTTTTAGTTTATATAGCAGTTCAGATTTCTCTGTTCATATCCCAGTTCTCCAGGTAATCGGCCACACGACGTACAAACGATCCGCCAAGCGCACCATCTACTACCCTATGGTCGTACGATAAAGAAAGGAACATCATGTGTCTGATCGCGATCACATCACCAAATTCTGTTTCCAACACCGCAGGTTTCTTTTTAATTGCACCTACAGCAAGAATAGCCACTTGTGGCTGGTTAATGATTGGCGTCCCCATCACATTACCAAAAGAGCCTACATTGGTTAAAGTAAAAGTACCGTTTTGTGTTTCATCCGGTTTTAACTTAGAATTACGGGCACGATTGGCCAGGTCATTCACAGATTTGGTTAAACCTACCAGGTTCAGCTGATCTGCGTTTTTAATCACCGGTACAATCAGGTTTCCACTTGGTAAAGCAGCTGCCATACCAATATTGATATCTTTTTTCTTGATGATTTGAGTACCTTTTACCGACACATTGATCATTGGAAAATCTTTGATCGCCTTGCTCACCGCTTCTACGAAGATTGGTGTAAAAGTGATCTTCTCATTCTCCCTTTTTTCAAAGTTCTTTTTCACTTTCTCGCGCCACATCACCATATTGGTCACATCAGCTTCTACAAAAGAAGTTACGTGTGGTGAGGTTTGCTTACTCATGGTCATGTGATCGGCAATCAGCTTACGCATCCTGTCCATCTCAATAATCTCGTCACCACCACTTACGCTTGTAGCCGCTTGTGGAGCTGGCGCTTTTACAGGTTGTGCAGCAGCAGATGCCTGCGCTACTGGTGCTGGCGCCGCAGGAGCGGTATTAGTTGCAACAGCAGGAGCTTTTCCACCCTGTTTATTTTGAATATAATTTAATAAATCATCTTTAGTTAAACGTCCATCAGATCCTGTTCCGGCAATACCATCCAGTTCAGCTAAATGAATTCCCTCCTGGGCTGCGATATTCTTCACTAAAGGAGAATAAAAGCGATCTGAGGCATTTTCAGCAGAAAGTTGCTCTAGTCCTGGTATATTCTCAATAACCGGCTCAGAAACCTTCTCTGGTGCTGCAACAGGCGCTGCAACGGCTTCAGTACTTACCGAGGCATCCATATCAGTTTCTATGATGGCAATTACCGCACCCACTTGTACAATATCGTCTTCTTTAAATAATTGCTTTACTAATCTACCTGCTACTGGCGACGGAACTTCAGAATCCACCTTATCGGTTGCAATCTCTAAAATGGTGTCATCCATTTCAATCTTATCGCCAGGCTGTTTAACCCACTTAATAATGGTTGCTTCTGCAACGCTCTCCCCCATTTTAGGTAACAATAATTCGTATTGAGCCATTTTTTATTTTATGATTTGTATCAGGTGCAAAAGTAAAGTATTTTGCAGACTTAACCCACATCTTGTTTAATCTCATTCAAAACCATAGACAATGCAGCTATGGCAGAACGCTCAATATTTTGTGCCCGGCGGTTACTAAAATTAAACTTCCTTGCAATTACATGGTGACTATTAGCTACCGCAACCCACACAGTACCAACTGGTTTATCTTCAGTTCCGCCATCTGGTCCGGCTACGCCACTCACAGCAACAGCATAATCAGTTTTAAAATTAATTCTTGCACCGTAGGCCATTTCTTTTACAGTTTCTTCACTTACGGCACCATAAGTACCCAATGTTTCGGCATGAACCCCTAAAACCGACGTTTTAAGTGCGTTAGAGTAGGTTACTGCCCCTCCTGCGTATACCGCCGAAGATCCTGGATGCTGAGTAATCAAATGCGCAATGTACCCACCTGTACAGCTTTCGGCAGTAGATAACGTGAGTTTATGCGCTTGCATTATATTCAATATCGCCTTCTCCAGTGCAATATCCTGATCAATGACTACATACTTTTTTACCTTATTGATGATTTGCTGTGCATAAGCTTCTACCTCTGCCTTAAGCAAATTTTCATCATCACCAGATCCGCTTAGTCTTAACCTGATTTGACCCAATTTTGGCAAATAGGCCAATTTAATATGTGCGGGTAAACTATCTTCTATCTCTTCCAGCTCTACCGCCAAAAAAGACTCTCCAATATTAGCTGTCAGTATCGTTTTATGAATGATCGCGGGCAGCTTAAATGCTTTCTTTAATCTCGGAAGAATCTCTTCCTCCATCAGGTACTTCATTTCAAAAGGAACCCCCGGCATAGAAACAAATATTTTACCGCGTTCTTCAAACCACATACATGGCGCCGTACCGTTCTTGTTTTTAATCACCGTACAGCCATCGGGCACATCAGCCTGTTTGCGGTTAGATTCGATCATCGGCTTATTATAACGGACAAAAATATCGGTTACATGCTCCAATGTTTCCTGATCTCGCCTAAAGCCCATGTTAAAATACCTGGCCATAGTTATTTTAGTGATGTCATCCTTAGTAGGTCCTAAGCCTCCTGTGATCAGAATGATATCCGCTCTTTTTTCTGCAAGCTGCAAGGCTTCAATGATATGGTCTGCATCATCAGAAACGGAACTAACCTGTTTAACTTTTATACCAATGAGATTTAATTGCTCAGCCATCCAGGCCGAATTCGTATCCACAATCTGACCAATCAGTATTTCATCACCAATGGTTATAATTTCTGCTAGCATAAAATATGTTTAGAATTTACTGTAGTATCCTTTTCTTTTGCTCAGTTTCAAATCCTGAAGAATTGAAGCCTTAACCTTAATATCAACAGAATAACTCTGGTAAAAACCAAAAGGTACCCAAGTAAAGGCCATATCCCAGCAATGTAGATCCCTATAAATAGCAAAGTTGGTTTGAGAAATAGTTTTACTCTTAAAATCCCAACCCGAGCTAAAAGTTACCTTCCATTTAGGTGTAAGATTCATGTCCCCGTTAAAGTTTAACGTGTTGGTTACTGTAGGCATTTGCCCAACATCAGTAGTACTATAATTAAAAGTATAAGAAAAGGCAAAGTTCCATGGAATATTAAAGTCAACAAAAGCATTTGGATCACGACTTACTTTAGCCAAAGCTTCAGCTTGCTCTGGTGATATCGCACCAGTATTCTTTTGTTCTTTTAGCTTATCATCAGTCTCATTTTTACGCTTAAGGGCTTCTGGATTTAAGCTGTAGCTAAAGGAGAAACCGAAATTGGTTAAACGAGGGAATTGACCTTTTGACCAGGTATATTTACTTACAAGTTTTCTGTTGGTAAGGTTAGTCGCAGTATCCAACACGTCTTCATACAAATAAGGGTTCAATGTACCGTAATAGTTAATACCAAGCTTATCGGTAAATTGCGAACGACCACTGAAACTTAAAGTCGATAACTTAAACTCCTTTGCAAGCAGATTATAAGATCCACTAATCCCTAAACCCTGAATGATTGGAATCTTCTTTTCTCCCGTTCCTGTCGTATCTTTTGGAGACAAGAATTTTGCCTCTACAGTATTATCGACAGAGAATGAAATAGAGGCACTTTTACCCTGTCCAGGACCTCCGTAATAAGAGCTTTCGTGAATTGAGTATTTTTCCTGTTCTACTACCCCATTTAAAATAGTATATTTTGGAGATCCGTCCTGATAATAGGCGTACTTATAGTTTCCTTTGCTTGGATCAGAAAAATCCGGTGTATAGCCAAAACTAACACTTGGAGTCATCACATGACGTAATGCCTTAAAGTTACCCAAGTTTTTGAACTGAGCTGTTGAGTATATCTTGGTAGATAATCCACCATTAATTGAATATTGACCAGATCTGTTAAAACCAGGTACCGTATCAATAAAAACAGCGTCCTGTTGATTTGGTACTTTAGCGTAAGTCTTTCTAATTGACTGTAAATGCCATCTTTCCAGGTAATTCAACCCTGTATTAAAGTTAAAATACTTCAATACATTAAAAGACATGCTAATAGGAATATTATGTTGCATCCCATTTCTGAACTTATATAAGCTTTCCTTTTTAAACAACAAGGAATCTGCGGTATTAATCTGATTGGTAGCTTGCATGCTATATCCTACCGATATTTTTTGATACCACTTTTGCTCACCCACACGGTCTTTTGAGTCAAATGGATTAAATGTAGGTACAGACAAGGTAACATCAGGTAGTGTTAAACTTACGGTCTTAGCCTGCGTTTCCTGAGAGTGACGTAATGCACTCGTAAAATTTATTCCTTTTCCAAAAATCTTACTATAGGCAATACTTGAAGACAAAGTGTTGTTTGCAGTTTGATTAGGGTCATAAGTATTTCCCCCCGCTGTTAACCTATCGTAGCTTGATGTACCCGCATTTACACTTGCAGAAAAAGTAGTTCCTGGCTTTGCATTTGGATTTTGTGAATGGCTCCAGTTGATCCTAAAATCCTTACTAGAATTATAATCTGCAGTTTCTTTAGTCCCATACTGATTAAAAGCATAGTTCAAATCAATATTTCCACTAAACTTATATCTTTTGGTATAAGTTGAGGCTCCCCTTGCACTAAATGATCCATACGAATAAATCGTCCCCGTAAGCTTTGCATCCCAATAATCACTTAAACCAATATAGTATCCACCATCCTGTAAGAAAAATCCTCTTGAGAAATCCTCACCTGGCGTTGGTAAAATAATCCCCGAACTCTTCTTATTTGGCTTGGGAAAAAAGGCAAAAGGCAAACCAAGCGGTAAAGGAATGTCTTCAATCTTTAAATAAAGTGGTCCGGCAATGATCTGATTCTCCGTCACGATAGCCTTTGTAAAGTGTATCCCAAAATGGGGATGCGGCAAGTTACAGGTACTAAAAGTCTGCCCCTTACTGTGTATTTCATCATCAGGCTGCTTCTTTGCCTTTCCACCTGTAAAAAAGCCGCCTTCCTGTTCGGTGTATACCCCAAATATATTACCGGCCTTGGTTGCAGTATTAAATCTTAACGAATCGGCCATAGAAGTCCCCTGTCCTTCCATTTTAAAAATTGGGCGCCCAATATATTTACCTTTATCATTTACAGTGCCTCGGGCGTAAATAATATTAGTCTTATTGTTAAAACTAATGTAATCCGCATCCAGCTCCAACCCCTGGTAAATCACCCTGGCTTTACCATATAAATAAACAATACTGCTGTCTTTGCTAAAAGAGACAGAATCTCTGGCCGCATATTGAATTTTTTCTGAAGCCGCAGTATCTTTTGGATTGCTCTGTACGCTCCCCTTTTTTAGAGAATCGTTCTTTGTTGTATCCTTCAGGTTGCGCTGCAGTTCGCCCTTATTCAGCGTATTCTTCTTTGTGGTGTCCTTCTTAGTTGTATCCTGTTGCACGACCTGAAAGGTCGAAAAAGAAGTAAAAGCTAGCGCTTGATTATTAACAGATGTTAATAAAACAATCGTTTTTAAAAAAATGATGTAGCGTAAAAGTTTCAAATTCGTGTGTGAATGTTATTTTTGCATTAATGTTTAATCCAAAACGTTCAAAATTAATGAAAAATATACCATTGCTTAGACCAAATGTAATTTTGATTATATTTATTTCTATAATAATAAACATTACGTCTGGTAACCAGGCATTTACACAAGAATATAAAATAAAAACCATCGTTATCGACGCTGGCCATGGCGGTCGTGATGGCTCAACACATGGTGCGTATTCAACAGAAAAAGATGTAGCCTTAAAAACCGCATTGAACCTTGGTGCTGCTATAGAGGCCAGTATGAAGGATGTAAAAGTAATTTATACCCGTACAACCGATGTATTTATCCCCCTTTACGAGCGAATTGCTATTGCCAATAATGCCAAAGCAGATCTTTTTATCTCCATCCATTGCAATGATATGCCCGTATATCGATCAACCATTGTTACCGGCTATAGAAAAGGTAAAAAAGGTAAAAGAATACCAATTACTGAAACTGTATCTCGTAAAAGCACTTCTACCAGAGGCGTAGAAACCTTTGTATCTGGTATGGGAAGATTGAACGAGCAGGACGAAGTGATCAAAAGAGAGAATGCGGCCATCTTCTTGGAGGACAATTACAAGGAAAACTACGAAGGCTTTGATCCAAACAACCCAGAAAACTATATTATTCTATCTTTGATGAAGAATACCTTCAGGACGCAAAGCCTGAAGTTAGCGAAATTGGTTCAAGATCAATATATTCGTGTGGGTCGTGTAGATCGTGGTGTTCAGGAGAAAAGTCTCGCTGTACTAGCCAGAGCTGGAATGCCAGCTATATTGACAGAAATTGGATTTATCAGTAATCCTACCGAAGAGAACTATATGAACTCTGAAGCTGGACAAAAAGAAATTACAGAATGCTTACTAAAAGCTATTGAGAATTATAAAAAAGGTATCGAAGGGTAATTATCGATACCCAGCAATTAAAACAAAGATTAAAGAGAGATGAGATTAAAAAAAATTGTATTCCTATTAGCCATTCCATTATTTATAAGTACACACGCTGCTTTTTCTCAAGGATATAAGGTTAAAACAATTGTCATTGATGCAGGGCATGGCGGCCCTAAATCCGGTGCAGCCGGAAGCTATTCACTAGAAAAGAATGTCGCTTTAAAAGTAGCCTTAAAATTAGGCAAGAAGTTTGAAGAAGAAATGCCGGATGTAAAAATCCTTTACACCAGAAAAACAGATATCGATGTGGAGTTTCATAAAAGAGCAGCATTGGCCAACGACAATAAAGCAGATATCTTTATCTCTATACACTGTAACTCTATGCCAGATAGAAGAGTGTTAACCGGCTATACCACTAAAAGAGGAAAAAAGGTAGCTCAGTATGCTTCTGTAAAAAACACTTCCACTAGTGGGACCGAAACATTTGTTGCCGGATCACATCGCTTAAATGAACAGGATGCTGCAATCAGAGAGAATGCCGATATCAAACTGGAGAAAAATTATAAGGAAAATTATGATGGTTACGACCCTAATGATCCTGAGACATTTATTATACTATCTTTGTTCAAAAATACCTTTAGAGATAAAAGCCTGAAGCTAGCCCGGTTAATTCAAGATGCTTATACAAATGATAGCAAAAGAGTAAACAGAGGCGTAAAAGAACAAGGTTTGCTAATTTTACAAAGATGTGGAATGCCCGCAGTTTTAACAGAAATTGGATTTATCTCTAACCCCAATGAAGAGGATTACATGAATTCTGCTGATGGGCAGGACGAGATTGTAAATTCCATTTATAAAGCTGTCAAAACATATAAAAAAGAAACTGAGATAAATTAAATTAATACTCATACTGAATGAAGATCGCAAACGAAACCAAAGTAGGCATATTGGCAGCCTTTTCTATCACTCTATTAATTGTAGGTTATAATTTCTTAAAAGGTAATGCCATTTTTTCCGATGAGACCGTCCTGTATGCTAAGTATCCTAGAGTTGATGGATTAGGTGTATCAAAACCGGTTTTAATCAACGGTTATCAGATCGGTCGTGTAGACCAATTACAACTACAATCAGATGGATCCATTTTGGCTACATTAAAAATCAAAGGCCAGTATGACATCCCAAAAAACAGTATTGCAAGATTGGAAGGAACTGATCTTTTAGGTAGTAAAGCTATTGTGTTGACTTTAGGCACAGGTACTGATTATGCTCAGGATGGCGACTTCCTGAATGCCAATGTTGCAAAAGGACTGCTTGAAACTGTTCAGCCAGTTCAGAGAAAAGCGGAATTGATCATTGGAAAAATGGACTCTATACTAACCAGTGTAAACTCTATTTTAAATCCTAACTTCCAGAAAAATGTAGATAAAAGCTTTAACAGCATTGCTTCTACCCTGTCGTCTTTAGAAGGTACTTCTAAAAAAGTAGATAACCTGGTAGGTTCTGAAAGTTCAAAAATTTCTGCAATTTTAGCCAATGCTGAATCAATCTCCAGCAACTTAAAGCAGAACAACGAAAAGATCAATGCCATTTTAAATAACATCCATACCATCACCGATCAGGTAGCTGCTGCCAACTTTAAGCAAACTATTGAGCATGCAAATAAAGCCGTTGCTGACTTGCAAGGGATAGTAGGTAAAATTAATAACGGACAGGGCACGTTAGGACTGCTGGTTAATGACACAAAGATGTATGAAAACTTAACCAGTGCATCTAAAAATCTAGATAGTCTGATGATTGACTTAAAGCAACATCCTAAACGTTACGTTCACTTCTCTATATTTGGTAAAAAGGATAAGTAACTGTAAGTTCTCGATAAAACAAAAAGAGCTTCAGCAAATGCTGAAGCTCTTTTGTTTTATTGAGAATATCCTCTTTTATATGGAATAAGTATTTCCTTCTATTGCGAGCTCTGTATTTTCAAACACCGACCTGGCTTCTTCCAACAAGGGCTGTAATGTCTTGTATCGAGACGAAAAGTGTCCGATAAGCAATTTAGCAGCTCCGGTGTCTTTAGCAATCTGAGCAGCCTGTAATGCAGTGGTATGATGGGTTTGATTGGCCCTATCTAACATCTCGTGCAAGAAAGTGGCTTCATGATACAAGGTATCGCAACCTTTTATAGTTTCAAAATAACCTTCATCAAACAAAGTGTCCGAGCAGTAGCAATACTTTTTCGGGCGCTCTGAATCGGTTGTATAGTCTATGTTTAGCAATACCTTGCCGTCTGGTAAATCCAAGTCTACCCCTCTTTTTAGCAAAGGGTAATATTCCAGTGGAACCTGTTCGGCTTCCAGTTTTTCAACCATCAACTTGCGTAACCTTTTCTTTTGTACAAAAGAAAAACCAGTACATGGAATCCTATGATTTAAAATAATAGTTTCAACGGTCAAGTCTGCATTCTCAAAAATCTGAACAGACTTATCTGCTTCTATGACGACAAACTCAATAGGATACCTAATTACGGTTTCCGAATGCTTAAACTGCAAAGTCAGGATCTCGGCTAGCGCAGCAGGAGCAAATATCATCATAGGCTTCACACGACCGTTTAAATGCAGACTAGAAAGCAGTCCGATCAATCCGAAGTAGTGATCACCATGCAAATGGCTGATAAAAATAAAATCTATTTTATTTGCTTTAAACCCGAATCTGATGAGTTGTTGTTGAGTACCTTCGCCGCAATCGATCAAATAGAACTTTTCGTTGCAGTTTAAAAGCTGTGCCGTAGGATTCCTATTGTATACAGGGGTAGCAGAACTACTGCCTAAAATAGTAACCTCAAACTTCATTAACCTTTATCTACGCTCCCTAAAAGTTCTTTTTCGATTTCTTCCATAAAGATTAAATCGGTAGCCTCGTCTACTTTGTTAACGATAGTTAAGGACTGATCAAGATTTGACATCTCTAAAATCTTTGCTACAACGCTGTTTATGCCCGTAACAATAAATAATCCGTTTGCTTTTTTACAAAGTCTGTCTCCAAAAAGTAAACTGCTCAAATCCTGTGAATCTTCACACTGCTTTACCGCTGATAGATCTAATACGATGTTACAGTACCCTTCTGTGTTCAATAAAATGAACTCAGATTTCAACTTCGGTGTATTGTCGTTTGTTAACTTCGATTCGTTGAGTTTTAAAACAACATACTTTTCATGCTTATCTACTGAAAATTTCATGATATTGATAATTTAGTCTAATACGAAAGTAATTAATTTTATCTGTATATAAATGCCCTGTTTAAAACTTATCCGTATTTAAACAGGCATTTACAACATTTTTGTACTATTGCAAACGCAATAATAGCAATTTAAAAGGCTAAAGGCTATTTAAAAACCCTACCACATTCTTTTCAATACGGGCTACTACATCCGACTGCTCATTTTTAATGAACTGATCACCGGTAATTTGCTCGTAAAGTTCAATGTAACGATCTGATATAGAATTTACGATCTCAGGCGTCATTACAGGCACTACCTGGCCATCCTTACCCTGAAAACCATTTTCGATCAACCACTTGCGCACAAACTCTTTAGACAGTTGTTTCTGAGGTTCTAGCTTATCTTGTCGCTCGGCATAACCTTCTGCGTAAAAATAACGTGAAGAATCAGGCGTATGGATTTCATCGATCAAAAAGATCTCTTCGCCAACTTTACCAAACTCATATTTAGTATCCACCAGGATCAATCCCCTATCAGCAGCCATTTGTGTACCACGCTCATACAAAGCGAAAGTATATTTTTCAAGCTGTACATAATCTGCTTCAGACACAATGCCTTTTGCTAAAATATCTTCCCTCGAGATGTCTTCATCATGGCCAACAGCCGCCTTGGTCGTTGGTGTAATGATCGGCTTAGGAAGCTTGTCATTCTCTTTCAATCCTTCAGGTAAAGCAACGCCACAAACGCTACGTCTGCCTGCACTGTATTCTCTCCAGGCGTGTCCTGCCAGATATCCCCGCACAACCATTTCAACTTTAAAAGGCTCGCAAATGCGACCTACAGTTACCATTTCATCAGGTACACTAATTACCCAGTTAGGCACGATATCCTCTGTGGCATTTAAAAACTTAGCCGCAATCTGGTTTAATACTTGTCCTTTAAAAGGTATTGCCTCAGGTAAAACCACATCAAACGCAGATATTCTATCTGTAACCACCATAGCCATAAACTGGTTATCAATGGTGTACACGTCGCGCACTTTTCCCTTGTAAAAATTGGTCTGCTTTGGAAAGCTAAAATTTGTTTCTTTAATTGCTGTCATTTTAATTCTTACTCTTTAATCCTTGCTCCTTAATCTTTGCTCTTTATTGTATATCGCCGTAAGCTTTTAATATTCTTTTCACCAGTTTATGCCTTACCACATCATCACCATTCAGGTAAATGATATCAATACCCGGTATATCATCAAGTATGCGCAATGCATTGTGCAGCCCCGACATCGTTTTCTTCGGTAAATCTATTTGTGTGATATCCCCAGTTACAATCATCTTTGCAGATGGCCCCATACGGGTCAAAAACATTTTCAATTGCAAATCTGTTGAATTCTGTGCCTCATCTAAAATCACATAACAGTTATCCAATGTCCTTCCACGCATAAATGCCAAAGGAGCAATCTCAATTGTTCTGTTTTCTATATAAGTCTTTAATTTCTCGGCAGGGATCATATCGTCCAATGCATCATACAATGGGCGAAGATACGGATCTACCTTTTCCTTCAAATCTCCTGGAAGGAAACCTAAGTTCTCCCCAGCCTCTACAGCGGGACGGGTTAATATGATCCTTTTAATCTCTTTGTTTTTCAATGCTCTAACCGCTAAGGCTACGGCAGTATAGGTCTTTCCAGTTCCTGCAGGACCAATAGCAAAAAGTACATCATTATTAACAATGCTCTCCACCATCTTACGCTGATTGGCGGTTCTGGCCTTTACCAATAAACCATTCGTACCAAAAACGATCACTTCACCACCACCGCCAGTACTTCCAGGCTTTTCAGCACCTTGTTCAGCTGTGCTTGATGTTTTTTTCGATCCTAAAATTGACTCCACATCATTTGGGGTTAAAGCGCTGTATCTCTCCAAATGCTCAAGCAGCTGGTTATACTTATGTTCAAAACCCTTAAGCTCTTGATCATCACCTAGTACCTTTACTTCTGTGCCTCTTGCTACCAGTTTTATTTTGGGAAAAGCATTTTTTATAAGCTCGTAATGCTCATTATTTGTGCCCCAAAACTGGGCCGGATCTACCGATTCTAATGTTAAGTTGAGTTCGTTCAAAATATTGTTTTTTAGATATGAGTGTATATTTTGATATAAAAATTGAATATTTGTACGCGATTTGCCGCTTACGCAAGATTAAGAATAAATATTCAATTTTTAATGGCCATTATTACTTTAACAACAGATTTAGGTTCAAAAGATTTCTATCAGGCTGCCCTTAAGGGAAGTATACTGAGTATCTTACCTACAGCTACAATTGTTGATGTAACACATGAAGTGCCATCCTTTAATATTTCGCATGCAGCTTTTGTTTTAAAGAATGTTTACCCCTACTTCCCAAAAGGAACAGTTCACCTAATTGGGATCGATTCTGTATTCAGTCAGCACACTAAATACATTGCTTTAAAATATAAAGATCATTTTTTTGTAGGTGCCGATAATGGTATTTTCTCCTTACTATTTGACGAAAAGCCCGAAGAAATTGTGGAACTAAACATTATGCAGGACTTAAAATACCTGCACTTCCCCCTTGTCGATATTTTTGTTAAGGCAGCAACTCAGCTGGCCAAAGGCGCCAAACTGCAAGATATTGGCGTTGCTACCGACAACATAGAAGAAAGAATGCTACTAAACCCTGTTATCGAACGCGATATCATTAGGGGAAGTGTAATTTACATCGATACTTTTAGCAATGTGATCACCAACATTACTAAAGAACTATTTACTAAAATTCAACAGAATAGAGATTTCACGCTTTACTTCCGTAAAAACGAGACCATCAACCAGTTAAGCTGGCATTACAATGAAGTTCCGGAAGGAGAAAAGTTATGCTTGTTTGGCATCAGTAACCACCTCGAAATTGCCATCAACAAAGGCAAGGCCAGCGGCTTACTGGGCCTACACCTTAATGATATCGTTAGGGTCGAATTCCACTCTTAAACAACCTTATGTTAGTTCGTGTAGTCAAAATGCATTTTTCTCCGGCTTTTATAGCCGAATTCAAAGTCCTGTTCCAATCTGTACAGCCAAAAATTGCAGCCTTTAACGGCTGCACAGGTGTAAAACTGTTGCAAGATCACAACAATCCCGAAATATGGTTTACCATCAGTCATTGGGCCGACGAGACGCATTTAAACGCCTACCGTGACTCAGAACTATTCAAAACTACCTGGGCGCTTGTAAAGCCTAATTTTCAGTCTAAAGCTGAGGCATGGAGTTTGCTGGATACTTAGTAATGAAAAAGCAATTCTTTAAAATACTTGTTAAGCTCAATAAGCTGTTATTGCCAAAACTGTACAAGGTCGACCCCATGAAATTAACCAACGTACAAAAAGCAATACTCGGCTACAAATACTGGACAGTTACAAACTCGCTTTAATTGAAATAGCTAGTGAGTAAGCCTACCAGAAACTTAGGCTCAACCCATGTTGATTTAGGCGGCATTACCCCGCCCGCATCAGCTACAGCGATCACTTGTGCTACAGAAGTTGGGTACAACACAAAAGCTGCCGCAAACAAGCTATTATCTACCTTAGTTTGCAAATCAGCTATAGGAGTCCGCCCACCTTCAAAAGTAATCCGGGCATCTGTTCTTGGATCATGAATCTTCAATATGGGCTCCAATATAAAGTTCTGTAAAATGCTCACGTCAAGCACTTCAACAGGATCATTTTCATTGTATATCACAGGCTTCGGACTAAGCACATACCATTGATGATCAAAGTACATACCTATCTTATGTAAAGCCTTAGGTTTTACAGGTACAGCCGATTTCTCGACAAGGAACGAACTGTGCAGTGCAGCGATAAACTCAGCTCCATTTAAAGTTCCAATATCCCGGATCAACCGATTAAACTCCAGCACCTTTACCTCATTGGTATTCATGTAAACCGTACTGAAGTAGTTATAGGCTTCGGTGCCATTGTGTTTAGCACCATTGAGCTTTTTCTTTTGCAGTCCCATCTTTGCCATAGACGCAGCACGATGGTGTCCATCGGCAATATAAACAGCAGGCATCTGTGCAAATGCAGTTACAATGGCCGCAAGATCTGTTTCATCAGAGATGGCCCAGATTTTATGCTCTGTACCATCTGCAAACGTAAAATCAAGATTAGGCTCTAGCTGTAGGTATTGCTTTATTACCCGATCAACAACCGCATTGGGGTGATAAGTAACCAGCACTGGATTGGCATCCAAACCCGTTTGTTGCAGATAATCGGCCAATAGCTTTTCCCTGCGTTCTACTGTAGATTCGTGTTTTTTTATCCTGCCTTCCAGGTAATCATCAATATGGGTAAGCGTCCAGATTCCTGTTTGAACCAGATCGTCGTGTCTTACCTGGTACACATAAATGGAAGGAGCAGTTTGTTGCACCAAATATTTATGCTCGATAAAACCTTCTAAATTTTCACTAATCTTTTTAAAGATGAGTTCTTGTCTCGTGCCGCGCAGATATGGATTATCCAGCTCCGGGTCAATCAGATGAAGAAAGCTACAGTCATTTTCGGAAGCGATTAACCGTGCTTCACCAGTACTGTAATTTTCAAGCGGACGCGTCACAACCAAGGATTGCAAAGACACTGCGGGCATAAATGCGCAGAAAGGTTTAATACAGGGCATATTTGGTTAAAATAAAAGAGGTTGCATAGTAATACAACCTCTTTTTTAAATGTTTACTTATTTATTAAAGTGCTCAATAATTAACGAAGCTAGTTCCGTACCAATACGTTCCTGAGCTTCATTGGTTGCAGCACCAATATGAGGCGTTAAAGATATTTTTGCATGTTGTAAAATTGCAGCATCTGGAGTCGGTTCGTTATCAAACACGTCTAAACCAGCAAAAGAAACTTTACCACTGTCTAAAGCCGCAATTAAAGCCGCCTCGTCAATCGTACCACCTCTAGAACAGTTCACCACACCAACACCTGGTTTCATCTTCGCAAACTCCTCAGCACCTAAAATAGGCTTATCTGCAAAAGGAGTATGTAAGCTAATGAAATCACTGTTTGCAATTACCTCATCCAAGGATACTGTTTTGAAAGGAATCTCCACAGAAACACCACCTTGGAAAGTCAAAGGTAAAGAACCTTCAGCAGGGTAAAGGTCATAGGCCAATACATTCATACCTAATCTAAGGGCAACTTTAGCAGTTTCGCGACCAATACGACCGAAACCAATGATTCCCATAGTTTTGCCTTGCAATTCAACACCACCAGCATAAGCTTTTTTCAAAGCATTAAACTTAGTAGCACCTTCAACAGGCATTTTTCTGTTAGAATCCTGTAAAAAACGGATACCAGTAAACAAGTGTGCAAAAACTAGTTCAGCCACAGATAATGAAGAAGCAGCAGGTGTATTTACCACAGCAATTCCTTTACTACGGGCATATTCTACATCAATATTATCCATTCCAACACCACCTCTACCAATCAATTTTAGATTAGGTACCTGGTCTATCAAATCCTGACGTAATTTGGTTGCACTTCTAACGGTAATACCGTCATAGTTTTTTAAAGCTTCAACCAATTGATCCTGAGGAACAGTCTCGGTATCCACCACAAAACCAGCTTCTTCTAATATTTTTTTACCGATAGGATCAATCCCATCGTTTGCAAGTATTTTAATCATTAATTTATTTTTATTTGTGGTTCTCTGCAAAAGTCTGCATTAATTCTATTAGGGCGTGAACGCTAGTAATTGGCAAAGCATTGTACATTGATGCTCTGAAACCGCCAACACTTCTGTGTCCTTTAATACCTTCAATACCATTCTCTTCAGCAAGTTTCAAGAAAGGTTTTTCCAACTCTGGATTCTCCATTACGAAACATACGTTCATTCTTGAACGGTCTTCAATTGCGCAAGTCCCTTTAAACAAAGGATTTCTGTCAATTTCAGTATATAAAGCATTCGCCTTTGCGATGTTTTCTTTTTCAATTTCAGCTACCCCACCTTTTGCTTTTAACCATCTTAGGTTTAGCATAGCTACGTAGATAGAAAATACTGGTGGAGTATTGTACATCGATCCACCATCAATATGAACTTTATAGTCCAACATTGAAGGAATTCCTCTACCTGTTTTACCTAAAATCTCATCTTTAACAATCACAATCGTTAAACCAGCCGGGCCAATATTTTTTTGAGCACCTGCATAGATCAAGTCATATTTCGAAACATCAATTACACGGCTCATGATGTCAGATGACATATCACAAACTACAGGAACTTTGGTTTCAGGCAAACTGAACATTTCAGTTCCATAAATGGTATTGTTTGAAGTGCAATGAAAATAAGCACTGTCTTCAGGGATGCTATAATCTTTAGGGATAAAGGTATAGTTCGAATCTTTTGAAGAAGCAACGATGTTTGCTTTTCCAAAGAATTTCACTTCTTTAATGGCTTTATTAGCCCAAACACCTGTCTCCAGATAACTTGCCGATTTACCTTCTGGTAGTAGGTTCATTGGTACCATGGCAAATTGTAAGCTAGCGCCTCCTTGTAGAAATAAAACGGAATAGCCGGCTGGAACATTTAACAATTCTTTAACCAATTTTTCAGTCTCTTCAACAACGCCTTCAAATTCAGAAGTACGATGAGAAATCTCTAGGATAGACAGGCCGTCTTTGAAATCTAAAACAGCCCTTGATGCTTGCTTGAATACTTCCTGCGGTAAAATGCAGGGTCCTGCGCCGAAATTGTGTCTCATTTTTTATAGTAGTTTTATTGCTGTAAATGTAACATTTTTATGCCGTTTATTATTTCGATTTTTTAAACTTAACCACCAATTTTAAGTTAAGCCGCCTGCTTGTTAAGTAGTTAGGAACAGCATATTGTACGTTATCCATATCTCTCAACCATAAATAAGAAACTGTATTATTGATATTCAACAAATTAAATACTTCAACATATGCAGTAAACGAACTAAAATATTTCTCCAGAAAGCTTGATTTTTTTACGGCAAAATCATCTAAAAAATCTTTCGAGAAACCAATATCTACCCGCTTATATGCCGGGATGTGAAAATCATCTGAATATCGTTGAATAAGTGGCGAGCCTATAGGCAGTTTAGATCCATAAAGTAAACTCAAATGCACCTTATAAGTTGGACTGTTCAATAAGCGATCCTGGAAGTATGCCGAGAAGTTTAACCGTTGGTCTGTAGGACGCTTCATAGTGCCATAATCATCGCCCTTAATGTCCTGACTAGCCTTCATCAGCGAAAGTCTGAAATAAGACAATAGATCTTTAACAAACTCCCCTCCTATACCAAAATCGGCACCATAGGTGTAACCCCTTGCCTCTTCAGTTGCAAGGTATTTTATCCGCACATTATCTATCATATAAGGAATCAATCGATCCAGGTACTTAAAGTAAAACTCCGAACTAAACTTTAAGCGTGTACCCAATCCATCAAATGCATAATCCAGTCCGGCCGAAGTATTATAAGCGCGCTGTGCTTGTTGCTTTAAATTCAATATCCCATTAAAATCTCTTATACTTCTGTAATCCGGAGCTTGCTGATATACCCCTGCTGTAAAACGAAATATCTTGTTGTTACTTGCTGGTCGGTAAGCCAACAGCAATCTTGGGCTCAGTAACAGCTCAGTACTCAAATCGTTATAACTTCCTCTTATGCCCAATTGCAGGTCAGTCTTGGCTGATAAACGGTAGCTATCCTGCGCATACGCAGTATAATACTTGATGGTTAGCCTATTTGCCGCATCGATGTTGTTATCCTGGTAAAAATTCGGTGACTGATTTAGGCTGGCAGAAGATTCAACCCAGCTATACTCCTTTAAATTATCATTGTAATGCTTTTGTTCAAACCTTATCCCCCAGGAAAATGTATGACTTTTAAAGGTCTGATCCGCCTTTAACTCCGAACTAAAATTCTGGGAAGTAAGCGCATTCATGGCAAAATTGGTATAACCGCCAGTCCCCCAATTTGCAGGCTGATTTCCAGAAACACCTCCTTTATAAAAATCATAAGTAGCTTCCAAGTCAATATGCTCTTTTTCGTCCGTCCTAAAATAACTGTTTATCCATTTCATTACATAATTTGACTTCGGAATAAACTTTAGCGTCACAGCCCCACCTGCAGTCTGATAGCTATCCTTCTCTTCACCGGTATAATCCACGTCTAAACGCATCGTCGCATTTAAAGTACCAAACTCCGTCACGCGACTTTCGGGGATCAGCCTAAAAGTTCCGCTGTTAAAATTACCCAATAAATTCAGGCTCATTTTCGCAGACAAATCATGGTTATAAACCACCTGTACGTCCGTAAAATTAGGGGTATAAACACCCTTACTATCCTGCTTGCTTAATATCCCAGTATTGTTCTTATACCTTATTCCTGCCAACAGGTAACTGTTTTTGCTGACAATTTTTGAGCTAAAGGATACCCCAAGCAAACCAGCATTTAATATGGCAGTACTGCTATCGGGCCTATCGTACTTTACGTCCAGTACAGACGAAAGTTTATCACCATACCGGGCTTCAAAACCACCTGCTGAAAACTTTGCCGAACTCAGTAAATCATTATTTATAAAACTTAATCCTTCCTGCTGCGCATTTCTAACCAGTACAGGTCTGTTGATCTCGATATCATTTACATAGATCAAATTCTCATCAAAACTACCACCACGAACGCTATATTGAGCGCTCAGTTCATTATTAGGCGATACGCCCGGTAAAGTTTTTAGAATACTCTCAAAGTTTCCAGACACAGAAGGCAGTGAGGTCACATCATTAATGTTTATCGTAATGCTATTACTCAGCTGGTTCTGTTTATTGGTAATCGTTACCTGCTCCAGCTCATTCGGATTAATGCCTAAGGTAACATTTTGCATAATTCGGCCCGCCTTGTCTTGTCTAACATTAACCAAGACTGGATTATAGCCTAAAAGTGAATATTTTAAGGTAAAAATTTTACTTCTCGAATAGATATGATAACTACCATGCACATCGGTTACTGTACTCTGGCTTTGGCCCAATATCGTAATCGTTACCTGCTGTAAAGGACGATTAGCTTCATCGGCCACCAGACCTGATATTTTGATCAGTGGCTGTGCGCTTAGCTGCGTAACTCCTAATAAAACAACAAATAGCAACAGACAGGTTCTGAGCATTAACTTTGTACTATTCCGCCACTTACTTGTTTCAATTCGGCAATCATTTCTGTTGGCGAAGCCGCTCCAAAGATTGCATTTCCTGCTACCAAAACATCAGCCCCAGCTTCTAGCAACTGACCTGCATTATGAATACTGATACCGCCATCTACTTCTATCTTTAAATCTGGATTTACATGAGTAGCCATTGACCTTAACAGGGAGATTTTGCGAAGAGAATTAGGGATAAATTGTTGTCCGCCAAAGCCGGGGTTTACCGACATGATCAGCACCATATCCAAATCAGTTAATATATCTTTAAGTAAAGCTACAGGGGTATGTGGATTTAATGCAACTCCGGCTTTACATCCTGCGGCATGAATGGCTTGAATTGTTCGGTGTAAATGTGTACAAGCTTCGTAATGCACTGTAATTACATCCGCGCCAGAAGCAGCAAAGCGTTCAATGTACTGATCAGGATTAACAATCATCAAGTGTACATCCAAAGGTTTCTTTGCATGTCTTTTTATGGCTTCCATTACTGGAAAACCAAAAGAAATATTAGGAACAAACACCCCATCCATTACATCCACATGAAACCAATCGGCCTCACTTGAATTGATCATTTCTATATCGCGCTGCAAGTTTGCAAAATCTGCTGAAAGTACGGAAGGGGCTATTAGATGTTTCATATTTCGCTAGGCGTTGTTTATGTTGTAAATATAAATAAATAACCCATGTAAATAAAAAACCCCGCAATTTGCGGGGTCTCTGTTTTTATGTTTTCCGTCATCCTGAATTTATTTCAGAACCTCGGACATGCTATATCTGTCTTTCTCTTTCGAGATCCTGAAATAAATTCAGGATGACGATCGTACTAGAACGACGATTGTACTAACATAACAATCGTACTAGCATGACGATGCTTAATTAAGCAGGATTTTCAGCTGGTGCAGCTTCTGGTCTTGGTGGACGAGGCAATAATGCTTTTCTAGAAAGCTTCATTTTTCCTTGTTTATCAACATCCAAAAGTTTAACCTGAATTTTATCACCTTCTTTAAGTACACCATCCATAGTTTCTAAACGCTCCCATGCAATCTCAGAGATGTGCAATAAACCGTCTTTACCTGGCATGATTTCAACAAAAGCACCGAAAGGCATGATTGATTTTACTTTACCATCATAAGTAGCACCTATTTCTGGTTTAGCAGCGATTGCATTGATACGTGCAACAGCAGCATCAATTGCAGCTTTATTATCAGCAAAGATCTCAACGATACCTTTGTTACCAACCTCTTCAATAGAGATCGAAGCGCCAGTTTCGCGTTGCATTTCCTGAATAATTTTACCACCTGGGCCAATTACAGCACCAATAAATTCTTTATCAATACTTAAAGAAACGATACGTGGAGCATGATCCTTGTAATCTTCACGAGGAGCAGCAATCGTTTTCTTCATCTCATTTAAGATGTGTAAACGAGCTTCTTTAGCTTGGTTTAAAGCGTTAGTTAACACTTCCCATTTCAAACCATTGATTTTTAAGTCCATCTGACAAGCTACAATACCTTTTTCAGTACCAGTAACTTTAAAGTCCATATCTCCTAAATGATCTTCATCACCTAAAATATCCGAAAGGATTGCATATTTACCAGTTTTCTCATCAGTAATTAAACCCATTGCGATACCCGATACCGGAGCTTTGATTTTAATACCTGCATCCATTAGCGCTAATGTACCAGCACAAACAGTTGCCATTGATGAAGAACCGTTAGATTCTAAAATATCAGAAACGATACGAATGGTATATGGATTTTCTTCCAATCCTGGCAATACTTTCTTCAATGAACGCATTGCTAAGTTACCATGACCAATTTCACGACGGCCAGCTCCTCTGTTCGGACGAACCTCGCCAGTAGAGAAACCAGGGAAATTATAGTGCAATAAGAATTTGTTGTATCCATTGATGAAAGCACCATCAATCATTTGCTCATCGTCTTTAGAACCTAAAGTAACGGTAGTTAATGCTTGAGTTTCACCACGTGTAAATACAGCCGATCCGTGAGCAGCAGGTAAATAACTTACCTCACTCCAGATAGGACGTACTGTACGTGCATCACGACCATCTAAACGAATTCCTTCGTCTAATACCAGGTTACGGATGGCATCATATTGTACATCATGGAAATATTTTTTAGCTAAGAAGCTAGTTACGTCATCAATTCCTTCGCCCAAAGTAACTACGAATTCTGCAAGGATGTTAGCAAATGCCTCAGTACGCTCACCTTTGCTCGTATTGCTTTTTGCAACAGCATATACTTTATCGTAAGTAGCAGCAAATACTTGCTCCCTTAATTCAGGGTTGCTGTTTTCATGAGAATAAGTACGTTTTACTGTTTTACCTACCAATTCAGCAAGTTCTTTTTGAGCTTGAACCTGAATAACGATAGCTTTGTGTGCAAATTCAATCGCTTCAACCATTTCAGCCTCAGAGATCTCATCACATTCACCTTCCACCATTACGATGTCTCTTTCAGTACCTGCAACAAGGAATTCCATTGTAGCACGCTCTAAATCGTTTACGTAAGGGTTGATTACTAATTTACCATCAATTTTAGCTACACGTACTTCAGAGATAGGTCCGTTAAAAGGAATATCTGAAACCGCGATAGCAGCAGAAGCCGCTAAACCAGCTAAACAATCAGGCATTATATTTTTGTCAGAAGAGATCAACGAGATCATTACTTGTGTATCTGAGTGATAATCCTCAGGGAACATCGGACGTAAAGCACGGTCAACCAAACGAGAAATTAGAACTTCATAGTCTGATAATCTAGCCTCACGACGTAAGAATCCACCTGGGATACGTCCAGCAGCAGCATATTTCTCTTGGTAATCTACCGATAAAGGTAAAAAATCAACACCTGCTTTTGCACCAACTGTAGATACTACAGTAGCCAATAACATGGTATCACCCATTCTAACAACTACAGAACCATCAGCTTGTTTAGCCAATTTACCTGTTTCGATTTCAATTGTTCTTCCATCGCCCAGATCGAACGATTTTTTTATTACATTCATTTAATAATAGTTATGGTGCATTTTCCTCTTTCGACGCACCTTGTTTATATATAGTTTTTTTACTTTTCAATTAAAAAGCCATCCCCTAAAGAATGGCTTTTCTTGATAAAAATACGATTATTTACCGTCTCTAACCCCTAAAGGTTTGATAATATCCCTTAGACCTAAAGCCTTAATGATAGCACGGTAACGATTAATATCTTTTTTAAATAGATAAGCCAAGATACCGCGGCGTTTACCTACTAATTTCTGTAGTGATAACTGAGTAGAGAAATCTTTACGATTTTTCTTTAAATGCTCTGTTAAGTGCGCAATACGGTATGTAAATAACGCTACTTGACCTTCTGCAGAACCCGTGTTTGTTTCTACTTCGCCGTGTTTTTTGAAAATGTCGGCCTTTACTTCTTTACTTAAATACATTCTTGAATGATACTAAAGTTGTTTATAAATTAATTAATTGCTGCAAAGATACTGTATGTTTTAAAGATTACCAAGTATATATAATAACTGATCGAAATGTCATCTGGTTTTAATTATACCCAACACTATCAAACATAAGTAAATTCTAAATCATATTTTTGCGCCATCATAAAATTGTTCCATGGAAAAAAATCAATATAGCATATTCGAGAGTGAGTTAAAGGTGCGTCCGGATGATATAGACATGTTTAACCATGTGCACAACAGCAAATACTTTGACTATGTACTTGCCGCCCGCTACGACCAAATGGCCGAATTTTATAAAATGCCAATGGAATCCTTTCTAAAAAGCGGTTTCGGTTGGGTAGTTCGTACTGCGCTAGTTGATTTTAAACGTCCACTTGTCTTGGGAGATGTGATCTTGATCCGCACCGGAATCCTTACCATTAATGAAAAAGGCTGCCGTGTACAGTTTGAGATTGAAAACAAACGCACTGGCAAAGTGGCTTCTGATGGTTGGTTTGATTATGTAATGATTGATACCACGACTGGAAGAGGCTGCAAGGTAACTGAAGAAATGATCCAGGCCTACAGCATTTAGTACCTCCCGTTTTTATTTTAAAGATATAATTATATCTTTGCTCTATAACATAACCGCATTACGATGAAAGTAGTTGCAGTCCGTTTGAGGTTCTAACAACCAAGGACTCCACCCTTCCCGAAAACATCAAATAACGGCGCATCGCGCTGCGTTACGGTTTATCTCATATTTTTCCTTTTTTATGTCACAACAAACAACAGCTTCAACGGGCAAGCTATCTCAAATTTTTACACTTTTAAAACAGGCACTTAAAGGCGAAGACCTCGATTTTACGCAAGGCAGTATGCGTAGGGCTGTACTCCTACTGGCCATTCCAATGATGTTGGAAATGGCAATGGAATCAGTTTTTGCACTAGTAGACCTTTATTTCGTAGGTCACTTACACAATAGCAGTCATGCCATACAAACTGTAGGTTTAACAGAATCTGTGCTTACGATAATCTATTCATTAGCCATCGGTATGAGTATGGCCGCAACAGCCGTAGTAGCCCGTAGAGTTGGCGAAAAGAATCCTGAAGCTGCCGGGAAGGCAGGTATGCAAGCCATCTTTATCGCCGTAGTCTTCAACGTCATCATTAGCGTGATCGGACTAATTTTCGCTACAGACATTTTACTATTGATGGGCGCGTCCGCAGAAACCGCAACACAAGGCACGCCTTTCATGCGCATTATGATGGGTGGAAGCATCATCATTGTCTTGCTTTTCCTCATCAACGGGATATTTAGAGGTGCTGGAAATGCCGCTATAGCCATGAAAAGCTTATGGATAGCCAATATTGCCAATATCATCCTATGCCCTATCCTGATTAATGGATTTGGTCCGATACCTGCATTTGGCTTAACTGGGGCTGCAATAGCCACTACTATAGGTCGCGGCACTGGTGTATGTTATCAATTGTATCATTTATTTAATGGCAAAGGCGTTTTAAAGATCAAATTGGCATACTTAAAACCACATTGGGAACAAATTGTAGCTTTACTAAAAATAGCAACTCCCGGTATCTTCCAATTTGTAATCGCTTCCTGCAGCTGGATATTTCTAGCACAACTGGTCGCCACCACTGGGGGCGACCATGGATCTGCAGGCTATCAAACTGCGCTAAGGTTAATGATGTTCTTTATGCTTCCAGCATGGGGCATGAGTAATGCTGCAGCTACCTTGGTAGGACAAAATCTAGGCGCCAAACAGATCGACAGAGCTGAGCAGTCAGTTATGAAAACAGCGAAATACATTGTTATTTATATGCTATCTGTGATGGTATTCACTTTTGCTGGTGGCCAATTTTTTATTGCATTCTTCACCAATGATGTATTGATTCAGGAGATGGCTATAAAAGCCTTGCAAATCATGAGTGTTGGGTATATTTGTTATGGCATAGGAATGGTATTGATGAGTACCTTTAATGGTGCCGGTGATACCTGGACACCCACCTGGATCAACCTATTTGGATTCTGGATGTTCCAGATTCCATTGGCTTATTTATTAGCTAAACATTTCGAATTAGGTCCAGTAGGCGTATTTATCGCCATCCCTGTAGCCGAAACAGCCATTGCTGTTGCGGCTTTCATTCTGTTTAAAAAAGGGAAATGGAAAACGGTTAAAGTTTAAGACTTTATCGCTTCAGGTTTGGGTTCGTAACCTAAACCTGGAGTTAACCAATGTAATAGGAAAACGCGTGAATATCTATAATTGAATGGCGCAAACAAAAGCACTCCTATCGCGATAATACCTGCATAAACCCATAGGTTTTCGTACACCAATGCAACACCTAATATATAAGTGGCTACACTTATGGTAATCATTTCAGCACAATTCATCGCATAGCTAATAAACATGGCTACATAAAAATATCCGGGTTCACGTTCAAAGCGTAGGTTGCAAACCGGACAATTCTCGTTTATACCTTGCCCTTTAAAAGAATACATCTTTCCAGGAAAAATAGCGCCTTCGCGACATCTTGGACATTTACATTCTACAACTGCCTGTAATTTTGAGATCGGTTTCATATCTATCATATTATGTTACTACAAAGATAAGCAACCCTCTATTTTCAATTTATGATATAGATCATGTTTCCATTTTAATGATCTTCCCCTTCTGTAACTTCAGCACTTTCTCATCCGCCAGTTTCTTTACAATACGAATTACGGTCTCTACTCTTAAACCACTCATATCGGCCAATTGCTGCCTTGTAATATCTAAAGAAGCCCCTTTTTCCATATTCTTGAGCAAGTAGGCAATCAATGTTTTTACGCGATGTTCGGCCTGTTCGTTTGCCAATTCTTCTAACATCATAGATTTGTAAAATAACCTATTGCTTAAAGTTTTGATCAATTCCATGCTAAAAGAACGGTCTTCTTCTATCAATTTAAAGAAGTCATTCTTGTTTACGGCTATAATTTCGGCATCTCTGGTTACAATGGTAAAAGCCAGGTATGGTTTGTTTAAAAGTAAAGCAGGTTCACCAAAATATTGGTTCTCTTTAAAAATCCCTTGTATAAACTCTTTCCCATCATCATTTACCGTCACCATCCGCACTTCACCACTTTTAATGAAGTAAACAGCTTTGGGCTCTGCCCCCGGTTGATAAATGACAGCTCCCTTTTTATAATGAACTGCCTGATACTTATTGCTTAACAGGTATTTTATAATCATAGGATCGGATAATGTTTGACCTCTCCGAAGGTAGCTATAGCATTTAAAAATACCTATTAATAGGTATTTTTAAAATCACGAACATAACGTAACTTCGCCGAGAAAAATTTAAACTTAAACCCTTAATTATGCAAGCAAACTTTACTAAAAATCTATTATTATCAACTCTTGTGTTAATTTCATGTTCTTTCGGAACAGTAAATGCACAAGATAAAACTAAAGCTACGCAAGAAGCGTCGAGCGAAGTTGAAGGTAAGAACCTTGTAAAATGGAACTTTGCAGCCATGGCGCTGAAAAACTATTCATTTCAATATGAGCGCGCAATAGCTAAAAAAATATCTGTAGGCTTAGGCGTAAGATTTGCACCAAAATCTGGTGTTCCATTCAAATCACAATTCGAAAAATTAATCGACGATGAAGATACCTGGAACAGTATCAAAGATTTTAAAACAGGAAACTTTGCGATTACACCTGAGGTTAGGTTCTATATGGGCCAAAGCGTTTTCAGAGGATTCTATGTAGCACCATTTGCTAGATATGCAAAATACAGCGTAGAAGGTCCATTTAACTATGATGTAACTGTTAATGTTAGTGGTACTGATGTTAATCAGAAGGGTGTAATCCCACTTAGTGGAGATATCAAAACATTCACTGGTGGTTTGCTTTTGGGTGCACAATGGAAATTAAGCAAATTGGTTTACCTGGATTGGTGGATTATAGGTGCTAGTTATGGTACCTCATCTGGAAGCATTTCAGGTAAAAAGACACTAAATTCTGACGAGCAAAAAGCATTGAAAGAACAACTTGAAGATCTTGAAGACCTTCCATTGGTTAAAGTTAAATCTGAAGTTAACAGCGAAGGTGCAAAAGTCGACTTTGATGGTCCATGGGCAAACCTTAGAGCAGGTTTAAGTATCGGTTTCAGATTCTAATCTGGGACTGTAAAAAACTAACTACAAAAAAGCGTGGCACATTTGATTGTGTCACGCTTTTTTATTTGTTTTATTATGGCGCCCCGTCATCCTGAATTTATTTCAGGACCACTCACCTGCGATTAAAACCTGCCTAAACGAGGTCCTGAAATAAATTCAGGATGACGATCGTGCTATTGCTACTGCACAATTACGATCGTACTATCCAATCGTTTCTCTGATTAATTTGGTATAAAAATCATTCAATTTTATCCCTGCAGCAGCAACCTGTTGCGGTATAAAACTAGTAGCCGTTTGTCCAGGGATAGTATTGATCTCGATAAAGTAAAAATCACCCTCATCCTCTGTCAGGATAAAATCAATACGCACCACTCCACTACAATTTAGCTTCGCATACACATTTTTAGCTATTTGCTCTACACGTACACGCGTTTCATCTCTAATCACCGCTGGCGTAGTTTCTGTCGCTACCCCCGGCGTATATTTAGCTTCAAAATCAAAAAACTCTTTAGCCGTTTCTACTTCAGTAGCTGGCAATGCCGTGACCTTTCCATCCAGCTTAACCACACCAATAGTAAATTCTCGACCCGAGATAAACTCCTCAATCAACACCTGAGTATCCTCTTTAAAAGCCTTATCAATTGCAGCCTGTAAATCATTAGGGTGATTAACCTTTGTCATGCCGATACTACTACCACCATTGTTAGGCTTCACAAAATAAGGTGCTTTAAGATCTTTCTTCAATTGCTCAAGACTATAATCTCCACCTTTAAAAATCTGAGCAGATTTAGCGATATGCAACTGATCAATCCCATTCACTATCGCCTTTGTATAGCCCTTATTCATAGTTACAGCCGAAGTCAACGCATCACAAGTTGTATAAGGTAGGCCAATCATATCAAAATACCCTTGTAATTTACCATCCTCACCCGGCGCACCATGTATCGCAATAAAAACCCCATCAAACGTTATCTTTTTTCCTTTTATGGTTAAAGAAAAGTCATTCCGATCCACTTCAATCTTCATAGAATCTGCAGGTTCATAAAACCAGCCTTGTTGAGTAAGCATAATTTTATACACCTCAAACTTATCCGCATCCAGATTTTGAGCGATGGTAGCTGCACTTTTAACAGAAATTACCCATTCTCCGGTAGTTCCCCCGGTTAACAATGCTATTATTTTCTTCATTGATTTAATTATCTATACCTGATCCTGTACAACCACAAATATAAATTAGTTGATGCAGATGTTATTTTAATTCCAATAAAATATTTTTTTAGTCTAAATTTGGCCCTTATCTATTAAATGAAACAAAATTAATATGGCTAAATTCATATCTTATCTAAAGACGACTTCTTTTAGAAACAACCTTATTGCCGCTGTGCTTACCGTAGTTGTGCTTTTAATGGCTGCTTTCTTTAGCTTAAGATACTACACTAAACATGGCCAGGGACTAGATGTGCCAACCTTAAAAGGACTTTCATTTGAACAGGCCGTTTCTAAACTAGAAGAACTAGGTCTGCGTTACGAAGTAGATTCGGTATACATTATGGACTCCCCTCCGGGCATTGTCGTAGATCAAGACCCAAGTTCTGGAACTTTTGTAAAAGATAACCGTACCATTTACCTGACCATAAATACAGCCCTTGCTCCGGATGCTAAATTTCCGGATATAGAATTTAAATCATTAAGAGAGGCACAAGCCATGATGGAGAGCTTTGGTTTTAAACTAGGCGATACTTCATCTAAACCAGATATGAGTACAGATGTACTTCAAGCTTCGTTCAAAGGCAGAGTGATTAAAGCAGGAGAAAGCCTACCAAAAGGTTCAAGGATTGATTTAGTACTTGGTGATGGTAACGGAAATGAGGAAGTAGCCATTCCATCATTGATAGGCTTAACAAAGGATGAGGCCTTATTTGCCCTCAGAACTGGGGCAAAGCTAAACCTGGGCATAGTAAGCTATGAAGGTGCCATTACAGATTCGACTACTGCGGTGGTTGTTAGACAAGATCCTTTTGCTACCGACTCTTTAATTAAGGTTAAAATTGGCAGTCCGGTAAACATTACCCTTTCCAACAAATAATATTTATTTTTAGTATATGACTAACGAAAAGAAAAGCATGAAAACTGGCATTAAAATAATACTGCTTAGTTTATTAGTTGTTTTAGCAGTAGGTGGCTATTTTGGAATCAAGTTTTATAAAGTTTTCTTCGCTCCAAATACAACAGGAAAAGAGAAATACTTATACGTAAGAACAGGTAGCAACCTTGATAACTTGTTCGAAGAGCTTCGCCACAAGGATATTTTAAGGGAGATAGGTACCTTTAGTCAGGCAGCTGCCAAAATGGATCTGGCACGTTCTTTAAAACCTGGTCGTTACAAATTGACCAAAGGAATGAACAACCGCAGCATCATCAATATGCTGAAATCAGGAAACCAGGATCCAGTAAAGCTTAAATTCCAAAACCTTAGAAAAAAGGAAAACTTTGCAGGTTACTTAGCTAATAATTTAGAGCCTGACTCCTTAACTTTTAGCAGTGTATTGGATTCGGCAGCGCTGATAGAGAAATACGGTTTCAATAAAGATAACAGCTATGTCATGTTTATTCCAAACACTTACGAGATGTACTGGAATGTTACCGCATTGGAATTTTTCGACAGAATGCATACGGAATACGAGAAGTTTTGGAATCCTGAGCGTAAGCAAAAAGCTGCTGCCTTAAACCTTACGCCTATACAAGTTTCAATATTGGCTTCTATTGTGGATGCTGAGGCTTTGTATGACAAAGAAATGCCAATTATCGCAGGTCTATATTTAAACCGATTGAATAAAGGGATATTGCTTCAGGCCGATCCTACTGTGATTTATGCAAACAATGACTTCACGGTAAAACGCGTTACCAATTCGTTACTTCAAGTACAATCAAAGTACAACACTTATAAATATGCCGGTTTGCCTCCGGGTCCTATTATGATGCCTAGTATCAATGCGATTGATGCGGTGTTAAACAGGGAGCAGAACAATTATATCTATATGTGCGCCAAAGAAGATTTTTCGGGTTATCACAACTTTGCGGTTACCGTACAAGAGCATGAGCTAAACGCTAAGAAATACAGAGAAGCTTTAAACAAAAGAAATATTTTCAAATAGATGTATACACATAGTACGAAGGTTAGGGTGCGGTATGGTGAAACAGACCAGATGGGATATGTTTACTATGGTAATTATGCTGAATATTACGAAGTTGCGAGGGTAGAAATGCTGAGGAGCCTTGGAATGGATTACGCTTCGATGGAAAGCAGTGGCGTCATGATGCCGGTGTTGGAGCTGAACTGCAAATACATTAAACCTGCGTTGTATGACCAGGAAATAACGATCAAGACGACTATTCAAGATCTGCCAGGTGTTCGCATTCATTTTAAGTACGAGCTGTTTAATCAAGCAGAAGAGCTGATTAACATTGGCACTACTACACTTGTTTTTGTGGATATGGTCAAGAATAGACCTTGCTCTCCTCCAGAAAATTTCATGGAGAAGTTAAAAGTATTTTTTAACTAAATTTGATAGATGGAGTGGATTCATAATCAGCTATTAAAAATCAAATATTACGCTTTATTCATAGACTGGACGAAGGTTTGTGTACTCCCAGGGTTCAGTCCACTCCCCCTTTATACTGTTGCCACATTCTTTTTTAAAGAGATTAGTAAGGATTCTTTAATCAATAAGGCTTCTTCATTGGCTTATAATTTTATGCTGGCTCTTTTTCCTGCCATCATCTTTTTATTTACACTGATCCCTTTTATACCGAAGCGTATCGGCTTCCAGGAGCAACTTATGGAGTTTATTAAGCTCATCTTACCGGGCGACGCCTTTAAAGCCTTTGAAACGACCTTAAATGAGATCGTAAACAAGCAAAACGGAGGACTATTATCCTTCGGTTTTCTTCTGTCTGTACTTTTTGCCACCAATGGCGTGCATAGCCTGATGATGGCTTTTAATAAGTCTTCTCTCATTATTGAAACCCGCAGCTGGATCAAGCAAAGACTTATTGCAATCGTGTTGACAGTGATTATTGTCCTGTCTGTGATCATCTGTATTACCGCGATGTTTATTGGCAAGTATGCCTTAGATTATATCAACACTCACTTGGATTTAAAGGGCAACTTCATTGCTTACCTGATTCAATTGACAAGGTGGTCGTTATTGGGTGTGCTGTATTTTGTAACCATATCGGTTTTGTACAGATACGGTCCTGCGCATGCAAAGAAATGGCGCTTTTTTAGTGCGGGCTCTTGGTTGGCTACTATCCTGGCCTTTTTAACTATTCTGGGATTTTCTTTTTACATCAACAACTTCAGTTCTTACAATAAAGTATATGGTTCTATCAGTGTTTTGATTGTACTGATGATCTGGCTTTATTTAAATTCTTTGATACTTTTGATCGGTTTTGAGCTGAATGCAAGCGTAGATCTGTCGAAACGCAGTGTAAAAATCATCAAGCCGAACTTCAATATGTTCAAAAAACCGGTTCCAAACACCCCTAATTCGGACGAATAGAAAAATTTTCTGACTCATTTTTAAGCCATTAACAAATTATCGTTAAAATAATATTGCCTTAGTTTGCAAAACCAAGGGGTATTCGTACTTTTGTCGCGGAGAGTTGGCAGAGTGGTCGATTGCGGCAGTCTTGAAAACTGTTGACTTGTCAAAGGGTCCGCGGGTTCGAATCCCCCACTCTCCGCCAAGGTATCAAAACCTACAAAAAGCCTGAAATCGCAAGATCTCAGGCTTTTTGCATTTTAATGAGTTACAATTTCCCCAAATATTTTTTTATTTTCAATTCATTTAGATAAAATCCGATTCTACTTGTCTTAGTGTTATAGAAAGCCTAAACTATAATGAAAGGAAGCCAACTGCAGGATCCATTTTGGATTGCCAACCACATTTCAGGATATCTCAATTCAACGCTAAGCCCGTCAGAACAAGACGAATTGTTTAGTTGGGTAGCGCAAGATGAAACCAATTATGCAATATTCTGCGCTATTGTAGACGAAAAGCAACTCTTAGAAGACCGGAAAGAATCAGCTAAATTCGATATGGAATCTGCCTGGCAAAAAGTATTCCCAAAGCTGGAAGACATTCGGGTTCTTAAGCCTCAGACCAGCTACAAAACCTATATCGCCATCGCTGCTTCATTATTTTTATGTTTGGGTACCCTACTCTACTTTCAGGCCCAGCAGCAGAAATCAGAACAAAAATATGCAATAAAAAATACAGGCGCTAAAGAAGATCAAGATGTCTACCTCACATTAGCCAATGGCAAAAGAATTTCCTTAACAGACGCAGCCAGTGGAAGCCTGATAGAACAAGAAGGCGTAAAAATCAGTAAAACTAAAGAAGGTCAACTACTTTACCAGGTAACCGGTACCGGATCCACTGTCTACAATACCCTATCTGTTCCAAAAGGTCAGCAATACCAGGTCATATTACCAGATGGAACAAGAGTATGGTTAAATGCGGCTTCTTCCTTAAAATATCCTTCAAAATTTGCTGGGCTTAAACAACGGGTTGTAGAACTAACCGGCGAAGCTTATTTTCAGGTGAAACATGACCAAAAACAGCCCTTCCTGGTTAAGACGGCAGGACAGCAGGTGGAAGATATTGGAACAGAATTTAACATCAACGCCTATGATGATGAAAAGGTAGTAGAAACTACATTGACAGAAGGAGCTGTGAAAGTAACCAATCAGCTCGGAGATACAGAAACCATCAGCCCCGGAGAACAAACATTAATCGCTGCGAATCAGAAAATAATAGTGAGAAAGGCAGATGTTCAAAAGATTACAGCCTGGAAAAATGGCGAATTTTTCTTCAAAGGAGATGACATCCAATATATCCTGCGACAAGTGAGCAGGTGGTACAATGTCGATATCGTATATCTTGGAAATGTTCCTGTGTCAAAATTCGCCGGACAAGCATCCAGAAATATCACATTGGAACAGATGATGGATATATTAAGAGAAAGCGGAATAGAAACTACGTTGACCAACAGAACGCTGTTTGTTAAAGACCCGCAATAAATCAATAAGTTTTAAACCAAAAATCAACAACTATGACCTGAACCTTTACACCAATTTAAATGAAACTCTTTCGCTTAAAGAATAGTAACCGAATCCCGACGGCCATCGGGATCCGGTAAAATGCTTAGGCGCAAAAAAAACAATCGCTGATTATTTATCGTAACAACCTAAACTAAACAAAAATATGAATTTCTTTACAATTCAGAGCCAGGGCATTGGAAGATGTCAGGGATTACCATTATTGAACCACAAAGTACTGCCCGCCAGTAGAAACGGGCTGCTAAAAAAAATAATTATGCGTATTCAGTTGTGCACTTTAATAATCATTGTTACTTGTATGCAGGTAAGTGCATCGGCATACAGCCAGTCAGTGACATTGAATGAAAAGAATGCTCCCCTACAAACCCTGCTGGAAAAAATCAAGGAACAAAGCGGCTATAAGTTCTGGTATAATATCGATCTTCTTAAAAACACTAAACCCGTTTCTGTTAATCTGAACCAGGTACCGCTCAATGAAGCATTGAAATATATCCTGCTAAATCAGCAGCTGAGCTATAAGATTGTTGATAAGACTATTGTAATCAATCCCGTCTCTAAAAATACAGTAACTATCCTGCTCAGTGTGCCTGTAGATATAGCCGGTAAAGTAACAGATACAGACGGTACACCTTTGCAGGGCGCAACTATACGCCAAAAAGGTACCACCAGAAGTGTACTGACGGATAAAAATGGTGAGTTTAAAATGCAGCAAGTGTCTACAGATGCTACCCTGACGATATCCTATCTCGGTTATATCACACGCGAGATCAGGGTTTCACAAGGCGTTAAAAATATTGTCCTGAAGGCAGATGAGAAAGCCCTTAATGAAGTAACCGTTACCAATGGTTACCAGGAACTGGATCCAAGAACTTTAACGAGCGCCATTACCACTGTAAAGGCTAAGGATATCCTTGTTCCAGGTATTTTTTCTATCGACCAGGCATTGGAAGGCAGGGTTGCAGGACTCTTTGTCATGAACAACTCCGGAGAAATTGGTGCCGCACCTAAGATCAGGATTCGCGGTACCTCTACAGTGCTGGGAAACCACGAACCGTTATGGGTTGTAGATGGTGTAGTTGTGAACGACCCGGTAAATATTGATCCTGCAACCATTAATGATCTCGACTTTGTAAACAGGCTCGGTAATTCTATATCAGGATTAAAGCCTTTTGATATAGAAAGTATCGATGTACTCAAAGATGCCTCCGCAACTGCGCTTTATGGCGTGAGAGCTGCAAATGGTGTTATTGTAATTACCACTAAAAAAGGTCATGTTGGTGCGCCTATTATTAATTTTTCTTCGGCTTCAACCTATACCGCAAGACCAAGATATACAGATCATAACATCAATGTGATGGATTCCCGCCAGCGCGTAGATTACTCCAGGGATCTGATCAACAATAACATGTCCTACCCTGCTAATATCAATTATGTGGGCTATGAAGGTGCGCTTCACGACCTTTATACCAATGCCATCAGTTATGAGCAGTTTCAGGCAAGGGTCAGTCAGATGGAGACGATGAACACCGATTGGTTCAGTCTGATTAACCAGGATGCTTTTTCTACACAAAATGACATCAGCATTTCAGGAGGAACACCTAAAATGCGGTATTTTGCCTCTTTAGGAGCTGCTAATCAGAACGGTACCATCAAAGGAGATAAGGTAAACCAGTATACCGCATTTTTAAAGCTAAACGCCAACCTTACAGAAAGATTAACCTGGGACATGAACTTCAGGTCTAACGTTAGCAAAAAGAATTATGTAGCAAACAGTGTAAATGCACTCGATTATGCCTACAATACCAGCAGGGCTGTACCTGCTTACACTAATGACGGTTCATATAGTTATTATAACAGATATGATATTAATGGTTACTATAATTTCAATATTTTAAATGAGATCAATAATTCGCGCGATATTACTAATCTGTCTGGAATCAACCTGACCAACAGTCTAGGCTTCCGTTTCAGTCCCGCGTTAAGAGGTACACTATTGTTCTCCTATTCCCTCAATAATACAAGTCAAGAGAGCAATTATGGAGAGAATACGTACTATTCTGCCGTACTCCGTCGCAGTAATTACAAAGTAGTTCCAAATGCATCGCAAACATTAATGCCTTTTGGTGGCGAGCTTCAATCCAATACCACACGAAACTATTCTTATTTATTACGTCCTCAGTTTGACTATAAGAAGAATCTGGGCGGAAGTAATGATCATTTACTTACAGCTGCTATAGGCGGTGAACTTTCCTCTACAAAATACGATGGTACAGAGACTGTAGACAGAGGCTTTTTGCCCGACAGAGGTAGCGTTTTTGCTGCTGTTGATCCTATTACCTATCCTCAGTATGCAGTTTGGGCCTTAAACAATCCGGTTAAGAAAACAGATCAGCTCACCAATTTAATTTCTGCTTATTTTACAACCAGCTATACTTACAAAAACCGCTACACCATCAACTTTAATACAAGAACAGATTATTCCAATAAGTTTGGTGCCAGCAGCAATGAAAAATTTCTGCCATCTTATTCCTTTTCGGGAAGGTGGGATGTAGCCCAGGATTTCTTTAAAAATTCAAAAAATGTAAATATGCTCGCTTTCAGAGGGTCATATGGCTACCAGGGAAATATGCTGGCCAATCAAACTCCAGAAGTAATCATGAAAACAGGTGGACTTGATCCGGTAACCGGAGAATACAGTTCTACGATCGCCTATTATCCCAACCCAAATTTAAAATGGGAAAAAACAGGACAGGTAAATGCTGCGCTAGACTTCTCTTTATTTGGCAGTAAATTAAACGGATCATTCACCTATTATCATAAGAAAACGGTAAATGCCTTCGTCAATGCAGAGGTAAGTGACATCAATGGCCGCACAGCCTATGTGGTTAATTCCGGTACAATTTCCAATCAGGGAATTGAGGTTGCCTTAAGCTTTACACCTATAGACAATGCATTAAAAGGAGGAAAAGGCTTTACCTGGCGTGTAGATCCGGAAATCGGACAAGCCATTAATTCATTAATAGGTAGCAAAAGCGTAAATGTAGCAACCTTCAACAGCAATACTTATCTTACCTATTTAAATGGTTCGATGGTGCTGGATGGCAAGTCGATTAACTCTTTTTATTCTTACAAGTATGCAGGCTTAAGTCCGGTAAATGGAAAACCATTATTTTATAATGATGAGACTACAAACGGGCCAAAGTTAAAAGCCATGACTTCAGATCAAGTCTTCCAATACGTAATGATACCCAGCGGAAACCGGGTACCAACACTACAGGGAGGCTTAAGCAACTCACTTTCTTATAATGGCTTCTCACTAAGTTTCAACTTAAGCTACAGCTTTGGTTCCACCATTCGTCTCATGAAATTATATGAAAGCAGGTATGGCGGAAGTTCAAGTATAAGTACTGCTGCCCCAATGCCGGAAAATAATGTGAGTACTGAATTACTCAATCGCTGGCAAAAACCAGGAGATGAAGCATTTACCAATATACCAGGATTATTAAATTCACTTGATTATAACGTATCAAGAACACATTGGTCTACCGGACAACCTTATGTATATGCAACAAACATGTGGCAAATGTACGATAGTTCTGACCTTAGAACCGCTAGTGGAAATTTTGTGAAGATAAAGACATGGTCGCTCCGCTATGCATTGCCGACAGAACAAAGCAAAAAACTGGGTCTCAGGATGGCATCTATCTCCCTCGCGGGTACCAACCTGTATACTTTTGCCAGTAAAAAGCTAAATGGCCAGGATCCGGAACAAGCAGGATTTTCCAGCTCAATACAATTGTCACAACGTCCATCATTTTCACTGGGAATAGATATTTCACTATAAAATATTAGTTATGAACTCACTTAAATTTAAAAATATAGTTTTCTTTACCGTGTTGCTGGTCATTTCAGTGGGATGTAAAAAGTTCCTGGCCGAACGGTCACAAACCTTACAATATGTCAATAATTTTGCTCAGCTAGACGAATTACTTGTTGGCGAAGGATATATGGCACATTCCAATGCTTTCACAACTGGCACAAGCGGAAAATATCTACCCTGGTTAAACGTGATGGATGACGACATTACTGAATTTGCTACAGGTTCCTACGTTTTTGATTCAAGGCAGCCATTATTCGGTTTTTACACCTGGCAAAGTAAACCATTTGTAAATTACTTGTATGCACCTTACACAGATGATACCTGGGCTAAATTTTACAAACATATCAATGCCACTAACATTATAGCCAAAAAAGCCACAGAATTAAATGATAACCCTACAGAACTGAAAAGAATACTAGGAGAAGCATTGTTTTTACGTGCAGGCTATTATTTTTACATGATCAATATTTATGCTAAGGCTTATAATCCTGCAACAGCAAAAACAGATTTAGGCGTACCTTTAAAAATTACAGAATTTGTAGATGCAAATCTGGCTACAAGAGCAACTGTAGAGCAGGTTTATCAGCAAATTGTTGCTGATTTAGCAGAAGCCGAACAAGCACTTTCGGATGTTCCTCAAAAATCGCTCTACCACGCCGATGTAAATGCTGTAAATTTATTACAAAGCAGGATTTACCTTTATATGCAGGATTGGGAAAATGCAGCCACTGCAGCGAAAAAGGTAATTGCTCGTAAAAATACACTTTACAACCTGGCTACCTACCAGCCGAAAACCAGTTTCTTTACTTCTAAATCACCTGAGGCCATATTTACACAGGGCACAAACATCATGATGTATCTCATGTATGAAAATGGTCTGACTACTTTCCGTCCTTCAGATGAGCTGATCCAGCTTTATGGAATGAAAGACCTAAGAAGAACTACATTTTTTGAAATTGATCCTAAAGGAAAATATCGCTATACCAAAGTTTACCGCTCTACGCTCAATGCAGGTGTAACCCCGGAAGCACTTTATTCAGATAACTTTTTTATGCGCAATGCAGAAGCATATTTAAACCTGGCCGAAGCATCAGCTATGCTCCAGGGAAAAGAAGCTGAAGCCAACACTGCATTAAACACCTTGCGAAGGGCCCGATTTTTACCACAGGATTATCAGGAAACTAATCTGACTGGAACAGACCTGGTTAGTTTCATTAGGGACGAGAGAAGAAGGGAATTGTGTTTTGAAGGTCACAGATGGTTTGACTTAAGGCGATATGCAGTTAACCAGCTTTATCCTTATTCCAAAACGATAGTCCATCCTTATTCGAATACAGTCCAAGGCAACGCAACTTTAGCCGCTACATTGACCCTACTGCCCAATGATCCCGCTTATTTAATTCCATTACCAGATCCTGCAATTGAATTTAATAAGGGGCAACTGCTGCAAAACCCTGACAGACCTAATCGCGCATTTTAATTTAACGAACACATAGCTTCATCACTTCAAACTATAAAAAAGATGAAAACAAATATAAAATATCTTGCTATACTGATCTTCGCAGTAATAGCTGCATGTAAGAAAGACAGTATGCCTACAGCATCTGAGCCGCATACTGATGCTTATGCAAGGCTGGATAATCCCGCAAACGATGTTGATCACCAGATATTCCTTCTTTATCAGCAATCCAATATTCCATTATTGTATAGTGATACCCTCAGGAAAACGCCATTGAATGTGGTAAACCTTAACTATACGCTGTCTGGCGCAAATACCAATTATGTCTATACTTATCCTAAAAATAAAGCCGATATTTTGAATGGGATAGCTTTTGTGAAAAATCAAATCTTACCCCCATTAAATAAGGTTAAAATGTATTCCATAACCTTACTGGATACTTTAAAAACGGTAACAGTTTACAGCCCTACCTATAGTGTAACGGCTTATTTTACCGTATTGCCGGGCTTAACTACTTTTGGGATTGCCAATATTCCAAAAATACAAAACATGACCGCTACACAGTTGAGTGCTTACAAAGCGGACATTTTCACTAACGTAGTTTTAAATCCTTTAAACGCTTCCGACCTGTTAAAAAGCTTTAATGCCGTTTCTGCAAACTTTTATAATAAATATGCCTATGGTACGGAGCTCACCATAAGTTACGTTCCATTAGCGGATAAGCGGACTTATGGACTTATCCCTGATGGCACAGAATCGCCCAGTGGCTACAGTATAGGCAACCAGACGGCCGATTTGAAACTTTTTTTGACAAAAACGTTTACACTCTCGACGGCTGATTTCCAGGCTCAATATGGAGCGTACCCCCTTATTATGTCAAAATATAACATTTTAAAAGCGGCCATAACTACACTTGGATTTGATCTGACGAAAATTTAAACACACAAAATATGAATATTAAAAGATCACTCCTCTGGGTCTTAATGGTAGCCCCTGCGTTATCATTTGCCCAGCAAAAGTACACAATTATGGTTAAGGCCGACCACCTTAACCATACAGAGAAGGCCTTTCTAAACTATCAGCTGAATGGTAAACTCATTACTGATTCGGCCACTTTAAACACTGGCCAGTATATTTTTAGCGGAGTAGTTACTGAGCCTACACTAGCCCAATTTTTTATCCGGAAAGATGGCGCTTCTATGAAAGATAAATCGATCTTCAATGCCATGATATGGCTGGAAAAAGGACTTACAAAAGTAACCTTTGCAGATCCAGTGTCTAAACCCCTGATTACAGGAGGAATATTGAATTCAGATTATCAGCTATTAGATGCCAGTAAAGCACCGGAGCGGGCAAAGATGGTAGCGGCTTCAAAACGTTTTATGGAAGCGACGGAAGAACAGAGAAAGGCCCCCGATTTCATGAAGAACCACCTGCAGGTGATGAAGGCTGCGATGAGTGAGTCTGCGGTAAAAGATTCGCTGTATATCACTAAACATCCGAATTCCTATTTAAGTGTATATCTAGTCGCAAATACAACAAGTACTGCTCCCCTTTCCGTATTAGAACCAAAGTATAGAGCGCTGTCCAGAGCCTTGCAAACTTCCACGCTTGGACTGGGGCTGCTTGAGACCATTAATACCCTTAAAAGTAGAGAAATTGGAGGTACAGCAGCTGATTTCACCTTAAATGACACCTCTAATAAGCCCGTTTCCCTGGCTTCTTTTCGCGGAAAATATGTACTGCTTGATTTCTGGGCGAGCTGGTGTGTACCCTGCCGTAAAGAAAATCCAAATGTGAAAGCAGCCTACGATCAGTTTAAAGGTAAAAACTTTACGGTATTATCGGTTTCATTGGATGATGGAAAAGATGGGGAAATCAAATGGCTTGCTGCCATAGAAAAAGATCAGCTAAACTGGACACAAATCAGGGATGTTAACCGTGCCGGCGGAAGAGTTTCTGATTTGTATGGTGTTAAAACTATTCCGCAGAATTTCCTGATCGATCCCAATGGGAAAATACTGGCCATCGGACTACGCGGATCAGAACTTCAAAAAAAACTGACAGAATTTATTCATTAAAACCTATATAAGAATATGACGAATTTAAAATATGGCCTTACCGGGCTAATGATTGTATCTGGCTTGTTTGTTTCGCAGCTAAGCTCAGCACAAAGTAAAGTTTTTAGCGTAAACGTAAAATGGCCGGGCGGAGATGGTAAACACATCGTTTTACAAACAAACCAGAATGGACGCCCGGTAACTATTGATTCCGCAAATGTGGTAAATGGTACTGCTGTTTTGAACATGCCCGCGCCAGATAAGTATACTGCAATATATATGGGGGTCAATAATAACTATATGAAAGAGATACTAGCTTATGCAGGTTCAATAGATGTAGAAATTAGCAATTCATTAGATCCTATGTTTAAAAGTACAGCCAAAATTAAAGGAAGTCTTGATCAGGACCTTTTCCAGGAATATAACAATGTCTTTTCCTCCGGATTGATGATCAACTTAGCCCGCACGCAGGCACTAAAAAAACTGGGCCCTGATCAATCAAAAATTGATCAGGTAAAAAAAGATTCTATTATAAACTTCTATAAGCCAAGTTTTGACAGCTTAACACGTGTACAGGATTATGTAACAACGAAATATGCTGATAAAGACATTGCCGGCTTTATTTTAACCAAAAGAATCGGTTCCTTATCTATCGAAGAAGGAGAAAAGCAGCTCAACAGCTTATCAGAACGGGTTAGAAAAGGCCCATACGGATTAGCGGCTAAAAATATCATGATCACCACCGCACAGCGTAAAGTAGGAAGGCCAGGATTCCAGTTTGCAGCCACTACTTATGACAACAAGGAAATCAAGTTAGCTGATTACAAAGGTAAGTATGTATTGCTTGATTTTTGGTCGTCAACATGCCTTCCTTGCTTGCGTATGGCGCCCTACGTAAAACAACTTTACGATACCTATCGTACACAAGGCTTCGAAATTATTGCCGTATCTCTAGATACGAAACGTCAGGATTGGATTGCATCCTTAAAAAAACATGAAATCAGCGGAGTTCAGGTTTCTTCTTTAAAAGGAGCCAATGATCCTATTGCAAATTATTATGGGATTTATCAGATGCCCGCTATGGTCCTGATTGATCGTGACGGTAACAATGCTGGCAATGTTGATCCCAACAGATTGGATGCTAAACTTTCTGAAATTTTTAATAAAAAATAGTACTGATGAACAGTTTCCAGCGATTCATTATTTTACTAAGCTTTTTATTGGGGCATTGTATTTTTTTTGCCAGTGCTCAGCATTTTAATCCTAAGCCTTTTCAGCGGCAGGTACAGCGGGTGGTCGAAAAAGTTAGCCCCGCATGTGTTAAGATTTCGAGGTATGACAGTACGGGTCAGAAAAGATTTGGGGGCTTTAGTGGTGTCGCCATATCAGCTGATGGTTTTGTACTTACAGCCGCACATGCCACGATCACAGGAGAATCCTATCTGATCGAATTTCCGGATGGCAAGCAATACAGGGGGACCGCTTTGGCACGTATTCCGGTTGTAGATGCTGCTATGATAAAGATTGACAGTGCCGGGTCTCAATTACCGTATTGCGAAATGGGCTGGTCTTACAATCTGAAAGTAAACCAGCCTTGCCTAAGCATTGCTTACCCGGGCTCGCTCAGTGAAATCAAAAGTCCAGTGGTACGACTTGGCTATATTACCCGTTTGATCACCCCGGAAGGAAAAATGCAGACTTCCTGTCTGATGGAGCCTGGAGATTCCGGTGGACCGGTTTTTGACCTATATGGACGGGTGATTGGCCTTCACAGTAAAATTGAAAGGTCCTTAGCAGTGAACCTGGAAAACCCGATAGACAATTACCGAAAATACTGGGAGTTACTGAAAGAACAGAAGGATTATCCGAAAGATTTTTTTCCGGATCCAGAAAAGCCAGGTACCGATTTAAGGCGACAGATCCGACAGGAGCCTGAATTAACTCAGCTGCCCATTACATTTGCTGCTTTGATTAAAGCACATAGAAACACAAGTGTAGGCATCAGCAGTAAAATGGGCTCGGTCAACTTCTCTGCATGGGGCAGTGTGATTTCCTTGAAAAACAACAGTAAGGCCAGATATGTGCTGAGCAAAAGCTCAATCGTAGCTGAGCATCCTGTCTTGATTACATCAGGCTTGAAAAATTTACCGGCGGTTGTGATCAAACGGGATCCGGAAAATGACCTGGTATTGCTAAAAGCTGAAGGTCTTGAGGAGTCTATTGTATTGGATAATAGTAAACCGAATGTGTTTAGTAAGAAGGACGAGGGCACTTTTCTGATCTCACCATCTTATATGGACACTGTTAGGATAGGCATCCTGGGTAATGATTCTGCAGAAGTAGAGGTCTTGTCGAGTCCCAGCCTCGGCGTAATCTGTGAAGATCAGGACAGCAGCATCGTAAAAATAACAGGCTTTCGGACAAGTGTTTTTGAAAAATACGGACTCAAAGTAAATGATGTGATAGATTCACTAAATGGCGAACAGATCACCTCAACAAGACAGCTAAATTTTAATGGTGCCGCAATGAAACCAGGAGAAGAAGTCGTGATTGGGATCAAAAGAGCAAATGAAAGATTAAATATACATGGTCTGGTGGAGCGGGCGCCCAAAACGATGAATAAGCATCTTGCAGACGAATTTGAGGGCGGCATGAGTCTTAGAAGTGAGGGCTTTAACCATGTGTTTATTCAGGATGCCATGGTTAGGCCAGAAGAATGCGGCGGTCCCGTGTTTGATCTGAATGGAAACTTCCGGGGAATAAATATCGCCAGGTTAAGCAGAACATCCAACTTGGCTTTGCCTGCTGATGTACTGGGCGCATTTGTCCTAAATGCACTGGAAGGCCAATCCCATTTAACAATAAACAGAAATAAAATATGAAGAAAATATTTCAATACCTAACGCTTTGCAGTGTTTTACTAGCCCATGTGGGAAATGTATCTGGACAGGGTATCCGGTTTTTACAGGACGAGCCGCTTGAAAAAGTTTTAAGCCTGGCAAAAGAAAAAAATAAAATCATTTTTATAGATGGTTACACCAAAACCTGTGCGCCTTGTAAAGAACTCGATAAAAAGGTTTTTCCATTGCAGGAAGTTGGCGATTACTTTAATACCAACTTTATCAATGTAAAATATGACCTTGACGAGCCTGAGGGTAAAAAGGTACAGGAAAAATACCGAGATGTAGTTACAGGCTATCCATCGCTTATTTTACTTGATCAAGATGGCAAAATGATCCATAAAATAGGTGGTTTTCATCCTGCGGATTCATTGATCACTAAAATGAAAGATGCCTTGAATGGTACTAACCTCAGCACTATGCGTGTCCGTATGCAGGCGGGAGAAAAGTCACTTGCCTTTGTACAGGCCTATAAGAAAATCATAGCGGACGGCTACCTGCGGGATGAGGATCAAAAGATGAGTATTGACATCTTAAACCGTCTTTCTGACGCGGAAATGGTAAACCCAAAAATGTGGCAGTTGTTGGGACGTTCAGTTACCGATCCTTATTCAGCACTTTTTGGCCGGGTAGTTAAAAATTACTGGCCATTTTATCAAAATAAGGTTACTGATGTAGGTTTTCTGGAATTTCAGTTGCGTACGGCTATTCAAAGGGCTGCAAATGAACTGGTGACTCCAGTGGAAAAAGACAATAAGTTAAGCCTGCCAAACCAGCCGGAAAAAGAGAACATCATACTGGGCTATGTCAAAGATATTGACAAGTTTAAGCATACAGAAGCCATTAAAGCAATCTTTGATGTACATAACCTGGCCTTAAAAGGAAACTGGAATGAGATGATCACTGCCATGAAATTTTACAACAGGATTCAGGCATTGGGGAAATCTACCGAATTTATTTACAAGTACGTCCAATACATGATGCAATCTTGCAAAGATAAAAAAGCACTGATTGCGGCAACAGGCTTGTTGGCATCCCTGCCTAAGGAACATACCGATGTAATGGCTTATGATGACAATTACCGAACTTTGACCAAGCTATACGCATTGGCTGGCGAAAAAGCCCTGGCAGATAAATACAGGAAACTTCAAAAATAAAATTCTGGTCAGATGGCATGGAGACAGGTTTCGAGCGTATCGACCTGTCTCTTTGCGTTTTAAACCATAAAATTTCAGCTTTAATTTACCAATTGTTTATAAAAACGGTATATTTGTTTCAGGGGCTTATGCTAGGTTAAAAAATGCGGGATATAGAACTATTGGAAGTACTGTCTTCATTTAAAAATGGAGATCAGGAAGCATTTAAGCTTCTTTTCAAGCATTTTTACCAGCCGCTCTGTTTTTTTAGTAGTAAAATCACGGGTAATTCCCTGGATTCTGAAGATATTGTACAAGAAGTATTCATTCGGGTATGGCAGAAGCAGAAAAATTTAGAAGATATAACAGAACTTAAGTCTTTTTTATATACCAGCGTTAAAAATTCCTCTCTCAATTATCTTTCGAGCAATCAAATCAAAGATAAACACCAACAATATCTATTGGCACAAGAAGAAGGCTATGAAGGTACCATCCTTCAGGTTATTGTACGAGCCGAGGTGCTCCGGCAGATTTTTGATGCAGTGGATACCCTACCCGAACAATGCCGAAAAGTCATCTCGATGACCTTTGAGGAAGGTAAAAAACCAAAGGAGATTGCTGCTGCACTTGGGATTACGATCAGTACAGTTAACAATCAAAAGATGCGTGGTATTTCTTTACTCAAAAATCGTTTACCTCCTGATGTTTTAAGCATAGCTGTTCCAATGTTAGTCCCTTTGATATCTTCTCATATCAAATAATCGAAAAGAAAGAAGGTTACTTTATAAGCTGCTGATATACTTCGAAGGCACTTCGTTCCACCCGGTTATGTGCTAATTTATTATCCCGGATTTCCCATATAGCGATTCCCGTCAAATTTATAGGCTGGCCGTTAGGTTCCAGTCCAAACATGCCGTTGTGGAAACCAGTTAATCTCCATCTTGACACGACTTGTGAGCCGTCCTTACTTTCAAATATGTCCAGGTTTTCTAAATTACTCTGGCTGATTGTTTTCAAAAATCCAGCGACCCACTGCTTAAATTGCGCTCGCCCCTTGATTTCTACACCAGCAGAGGTGATCATAAAATCTTCGACCATGAGTTCGTCAATTAGGTCTAAATTGTACGGATAGCTCCACACATTGTTCCAAAAATGCAGAACTTTCTCTACCGGAGACAATTCCGATAAAGATGGTTGTTGAAAAGTGTTTGAATTTGTCATAACAAAAAATCTACGGACCCTACGAAATAATTCGTAATGCGAAGTTATATCGGAATTTTCAGATATTCCAATTACCTGTTTTAAATGACATGCAATTAACAACTTTTTGGTTTACTCTACCGAAATAACATTAATCTAAGACAGGCTGTTCAGCCAGGGGAAGGAACACACTGAAAACCGAACCCCGGCCTGGTGTACTGCTTACTGTAATTTTCCCGCCAGCGGTTTCCAACGTCTGTCTGACCAGGTACAGGCCCACGCCATTGCCTTCAACGGTACGGGCAACCCTGTTATATTTTTCAAAAATTGAAGCCTGGTGTTGGTCATCAATACCAATCCCATTGTCGGTGACGCTAATCACCATGTAACCATCTTGCTCAGTTGATTTGATTAGGATCTTTGGCACCCTGTCAGCAGCACCGTATTTGATCGCGTTACTCACCAGGTTATACAAGATGCTACGGAGTTTACGCCGCGCAAAAGTAATTTCAGACACGCCAATTTCCACCTTAAGTTCTGCCTGCGACTCCTGTAACTGGGCCGACAGGGTCAGCCGGACATCTTCTAAAATGTTCTGCAAATCCAGCAGCTCTTCCATCGCCTGGTACCTTTGGCCCTGCCAACGGTTGTGCACCAGATCAGCAATAATATCCTTCATCTTCACCAAGCTGCCTTCCACCTTGCTGAGCAGCACCGGAAACTTAGCCATTCCTTTTTCAGGAAGCTTTTTAAGCAACTCAATGGTCAGCCCAAGCGAAGTCAGGGGATTTTTAATGTCATGCGCAATAGTATCCAGCAGCAGCTCATGCTCAGATATGAGCTTTTCCTGTTCCTTCAGATCCCTGATCCTGGCAGTGATGTCTATAAATGTAATGATTACCCCATCGGTCTTGCCACTCTTCTGAACAATATAGGGCAACACATTCATCTGATACCAGCGTCGGTCGGTCGTTTGAATTTCCTTTTCCAGGATCTCACTGGAATCAATCACATGCTGGATGTTGTCCAGAATGGTCGGAAACCTAAAATTCTCTTTTACATTGGCGAATGGATGCCCAATGTGTTCATCCCGGAGGTTAAACTGTTTCATCGCCGGAGGCGTAAACTTCCTCAGGATCAGCTGCGTGTCAACAAAAAGCTGAGGAATGATGGTGTTGCGGAAATAATTCTCCAGTTCATCATTGAGTTCGATCAGTGAATTGATCTGTTCATTTTTGCTTTGCATAAAACATGATTTTATTCTGCATTATGCCCAGATTAATGAAAAGATCAGACATAATTTCAGCATACATTAAGGGTAATCTGCACGCCGGTCGCACACAAACACGATCTGAAATACGGCAGATTCCGGCCAAAAAAAACACCCGCTAAAAAAGCAGGTGTTTAATCAATTATAATTGAAATCTAATTAGCTGATTTTAACATTAATTGCGTTCAAGCCTTTTTTACCTTGCTCGATGTCATAGCTTACTGAATCATTCTCACGAATGTTGTCCATTAAACCAGAAGAATGAACAAAGATTTCGCTATCACCATTCGCTGGCACGATAAATCCAAAACCTTTTGTCTCATTGAAAAATTTCACTGTTCCTAATTGCATTGTATTTTATTTAATTACACCCAAAGGTAGTCAAAATCCTCACATAAAAAATTTTATTTCAAAATAAATAGAAATGTAAAATTTTATTTTACTCAATAATTTATAAACAAAATATCTTTCTGACACTTAACCATAGGTTGCTATACCCAAACTTGCTTCCATAACAAAAAAATAAAAGAGCCGCACAAAGGCAGCTCAGGATATTGGTATAAAATGTAAAATGGATATTCCTTTAACATATGTATAGATTTTAGAATGCTTCTCCAAGATTAAGCAGCACAGCACTGTATCCTTTACTCAGGCCATAATCAATACCGAGATTGGTATTGGTTAATTTATTGAACTTAATGCGTAAACCGGTGCCCGCTGCCGGTTTCCAGGAGGTAAATAAGGAGCCTGAACCGCTGACCGTGTTAATATTCGCAAATACCACGAACCCCAGCAAGCCATTTGCAGTAATGTCCCGTCGGTATTCACTCTCAGCATAAAACAATGTTCTGCCGCGGTACCTGTTCTGATCTATTCCCCTGGCAGACCTGTTATAAGGGTCCCATCCTGTACTCGGCAAATCCAGATAAGGGGTTTTGTTGTTCAGCACCGTCCAGAAATAAGACCAAAGGGCAAGCGTATTCTGCTGATGGGATTTCCCAGGACTCATCGGAATGTATTTTCTAATATCCAGGTAAACTGAGCTCCAGCTTTCGTTGCTCCCTAAAAACGTTGGATTTACCCGATAGACCAGGTTTCCATACATTCCCGGCAATGGATTGATCGCATTGCTTCTGGTATCATAAACAAGATTAAAACTCAGTCCTGATGAAAATGAGTTACTGCCTACCCCGTATCGATAACCAGCATATTGCTCCAGCGTTGGCGAAGAATCCTCAGTACTGATATTAAAACGGTAATCCAGGTTGTAGCCAAGGCCAGCATATAAATACGGCTTGATTCGTTTAAGCGCGCTTTGATAAAACCTGATGTATTTATAGCTCAGCAAAGTTCGCTCCTCCTCCCCTTTCGATTCACCAAGCCCCCAGGTATACTGCGGATAAACCAAAAATCGGATGTCTCCCTGGATCAGCCAGGTATTATCAGGCAGCCAGATGTTGGTCCTGACGGGTAATCCAAAACGACTGCCGAGATTCCAGTACGGTGTAAAGGTAGCAGTTGACAGGTTTGTCGTCTTTTTAGAGCCAAGGTACATCATAGCCGAAGTGCTGGTTATGAGCGCATTTCCGGTTCCGCCGGGTACAGTACCTCCTATAGGAAGAATAGAAAAATAGAGCTTCTTATCTTTTTCCTCCCGGATCTTCCCTGGATGGATGCGAAATAGGGCTTTCCCAATATCAATAAGGTCCGTTTGCCTGCCTGTATCCAAATTCTTCTTGTTCTGAATAATCGCGTCACCCGCATCTTGCCCAAAAGAAAAACTCCAGCAACATACCAACATGTAGATCAGGTACAATTTCACTACCATCTTCGATTGCATATCAATAGGTTAAGACCTATAAACGGCAATAAGCCTGCCAGAAACAAACACATTTCCAGCGCACAAAAAAAATGCGCTTACACAATATCTAGCCATAAATAGCGTCTTTATATATGAGAGCGTTAATTTAGATGAAGCGGGAGTGGTCGGAGATCATTCCCGCTTTCTTTTTTATATTGAACAAAGCTATTTCATGATAAATGATAGTGTGTTTTTTTTATAATATCTTTCAATACCATATCCAGCTCTTCTGAAGGAAGGCAAGGTTGATGCCTGCTTTTAAATTGCTTAACCAGGGAGAATAGGACAGAGATATGCCATAAGACTGTTCCATGTAAGCTAATTTTGAGGGGTTAATTGCCGAGGCATTCTGATCTGGCAAAGATGCCACGCCAGCATCCCCCATAGCCCCTGTCCTGGCGCCGGGTACAATAAGTAAAAAAGGGACACCTGTAATAATATTTGTACTTGAGCTTCCGTTCGTTTGAACAGTCTGAGCTTTTAATTCTAAGCAGCACAAGATTAAAAAAAAACTAATGGCACAAATGAATCCGAAAATTGAGATCTTCATGCTGAAAACATTGACTTTCAATTTGCTATGCATTGTAGTAATATAGTTATAAATTGGCGGTTAATTGTCACGCTTCCCGAAATGGTTGTTCAGCAGAAATAGTCAGCTAAACAGTAACAACCTCCGGTACGACTTTGGCAAAGCCGCATTTGGACAATTCTGTATCAAAACATCCTCCTCAACCGGAACAGATACCCTGCGCGTTCATATTGGAGAAGCCATTACAGCCGCTGGGCAGATTGAGAGACCGCCGAAAGGCCACATCCGTTATCGCCTGCTATCCATTCCATTAAAGGCTGGCACCCATAATTACGAGCCAAAGTTTAGTCCTGACAAACAAAATACAGGATCTAAAGCCATTCTTATGCCAGAATATATTGGCGAAGTATTGCCTTTCCGATATGCTGAAATAGAAGAAAACAAAAACATCCGGATCGACAGCGTATGGCGCGATGCCGTTAATCAGGCATTGCATAATCGTTAAGGTCAATCAAATTAATTTCATTCCCTTCAAAACTTTTCAATACAAATTTTACCAGTTGTTTGTTAATAGAGGTAGAAGAATTATTTCAATACGCTCTTAAGTTCCACAACATCAAAGTTATCATTATTTTCTAAAAGATGTTTTAATATTGGAATGTGTCCTTGCCCAAAAATTAAAATAACATATTTGTCCGAAGGTTCAACTTGATTTATAATATTTGAATAAATAGCAAGATTTCTTAAATACCAATCTGATACATATTCTGCTCCTGCAAAATTTTTACCAGCTCCAACCTTTGCCATAAACTTTAGATAAAGTGATAAATTTTTTCTTAATTCTTCGGGTCTATTTATGTGTTTTAAAACTTCGGTTATTGTGCCTTTTTTCAATTGATTATCATAATCATTTTTCATTAAATTTGCCTCGGTCCCTAAATCTTTTAGCAAAAAAAGTTGATTATTTTCTTTTGCGGTCGCAGCCATTAAGCTATCGTGCGACATTCCATAAAATTTGTCAATACAATTTACATGATTTAATTTTAATTTTTTAGCCAGCCTAAAGCCAATTTGTTCCCTTTCCGAAACTGGAAGTTTATAATGATCTGTTAAATATGAACTATACAAACTGTCGTTAGAACGTTGATTTTCAACTGATCTTTCAATCATTACTTTAGTCGCTTTTGTTTGAGATAGCGCATTAGTTAAGTCTTCTAATTCACTTTGTCGCTTAGCACTTAAAAAATCGTCCGTTTTTAATTCAAATTGATCTGTATGTGGGGTTTCAAAATGAACAGTTCCAATTAATAAAATTTTTGTTTTCTGAACCTGTCCGAATGCTGTAAGCCCAAAAGTTAAAGCAAAAATTAGCGTTATTATTTTCATATATTTTATTCTGTTTTGTTTGTTACTTTTTTGTTTTTATGGACGTCTGGGCGATAGTTTTAGCCCAGGCATCCATTTTACTTTCGAATACACTTAAGGGCAATGAACCATCTTTAAGCACCTGATTATGGAATTCAGCCAGGTTAAATTTGGCACCCAGCTCTTTTTAGTTTGGAGAAATTCTTATTCTCCTGTCCATTTCCACCGTCTTTTTGTTTACAGGCAGCAAATCCAGCTATTCCTATCAGGAAGTAGATTGTTTTTTTCATTTCGGAGCAATTATGATGTAAGTTCAGTACTGTCGCTTTTATAAAAATAACAATAATTTATCGGGTCAGACAATGTCTAGCCATAAATAGCGTCTTTTGATTCATCTATGGACTCAGGTTATTTGCAGGTAGCAAATCCTAGTAAACAAAAAGCCTGGGATCTTGCGATTCCAGGCACAATGGATGTTGTGGCTTTTGTAATTTATAACAGACCCAGTTGCCTATAACGGGAGTCCAGAATAGCAATATATTCTTCCTTTGCCTCATTAGACAAAAACGACTTGCTTATCCAGTCAAATGCTTTATTCCTGTTTTTCTGCAGGCGATTGTAGGCCCGGTCCCGTTGCATGATTGTCAAAGCCAATCGCTCAGCAAGGTCGTCAAATTGGGAACGGCCAATCTTTCTTTTTTTAGCTCCCAGAGTCAGTGCCAACTCTTCCTTATCGGCAGGGTTAGCCAGCGTTACATTTAATAGATCATACGCGGGAGATAATATCCAACCCTGGGGAGATAGGATCATGGAAAAATTTTTCAGGTGCATATCGCTGTTTCCCGATACAAAAGAGAAAAGTGCAAGCTCAAAGTAATACAATTTATCAAGTTGTGTATTTACAGAATGGTCGCCGATAGCCTTACCAACCTTTTCCATAGAACTCTTGTATTTATCTACTGCTTCCAGGATCTGGAACATATCCAACATATGGATCTTTTCTCCCTCTTTAGTACGGTCGATCCTTTTGGTAATGTAGCCAAGCTCACCTGAAGCTAGCCGGATCAGCGATGACATCACTACCGGGATACCGAATTCTTCTGCTATCCGCATGGTCACATGTTCATTTTCAGGCATCGACTTATAATGAACAGAAGGGGGTTTGAATATATAGTTTCCCCCCAATGCACCAACAACGGTAAGTCTTGAAACACTCCCCTGATCCAAACTCTGTTTGACCAGTGTAAGTGATAACTTAGGTTGTACACCAGGAATTGCCACGCTACGCTCAACGACATCTTTTGCAAGCCTGTCCATATCCTTTAGTGAATACTCCATCAGTGGAGGAATCTTAGTTCCAAAGAATTCAAGACTACACTTTTCATGGTAGTCCACTTCATCCTTCAGTTCGTTATAACAATATAAACATTTACGATTCATCTTCTTGATTAACAAGTTCAACACTTACCGCCCCAATGCAATTCCCACAACAGGCAAGAACCAGTCCCATGCGGTCATTCGGGTTCAGCTTCCAGTTTTTAGTGGCTATATCAAGCAGCCATCCCTCAGGGATTAAACCCTCAAAAAAAGGAAAAAGTCTGTTCGATACATATTTCTCTTTTCTTACCAGTAAAGAAAAAGTAATAAACTGATCAGGGTAAGCCAAGATATAAGACTCATCATACTCAAATTCGTATTCCCCCTCATCAGTTTCAGTCAGCTCACCAGCAAGCTTGTTATTATACCATACCAAGCCCTTTCTCATAATGTCTCCGTTTCTATTTCCCTAGTACTAACTGGCGCAAGTGTGCTCCCGAACATCAGCAAAACCTGATTCACACTGGAAAGGTTCAATGTTTCTTTTCCCTGTTCAATTTTACGGATCACCGTGAGCGCTACACCGGCCCGTTCAGCAAACTCTTCCTGGGTCAATCCAGCAAGCTTTCTTTTTTCTTTTACAAATGACGCTAATCCTTTCATTATATGCATTTACATCTATTTAGATAAATATAGCAAAATTATATGTAAATGAATATAAAAAATATTATTTACAAATAATTATATGTATATAGATATAATTTAAATATATAGACCAGAGTTATATGCTTATGGATATAACGAATTTCTAATTATTTTATCGGGTAACACAATATCTAGCCATAAATAGCGTCTATATATGTGAGAGCGTTAATTTAGATGAAGCGGGAGTGATCGGAGATCATTCCCGCTTTCTTATATAGTAAATGTTATTATCAGCACTGCTAGGGGCTGAATTTATTTTTGAGTTTCGATTTCCGGCACACCGATCCATTGCCATTTTCTCTGGGTAAAACCAGGTATTAAATCCCCATCAATGTTAAACCTTCTTAAATCAATTAAACGGGTTCCTCTCCAGGATAGAAATATTCTGCGGATCGAAACAATATCGTTAAGTGTTAGCGCCGGCCCAGCTGGGAAGTTGGAAAGTCCTGTGGCATCATATTTAACAACCACAGAATTGACCAGATCGGTTGCGTTGCCAGTTAACAGCCCCCTGATGATCAGTTCAGCCCGGATCAATTGCATCTCCTCATAATCGCTCACCACCAGAGGATCTCTTTCCTTGAATAAAGTAAGTGACCAATGACCTTTCGCCGCTTTTACAACAGGGTTACGAGCCTTATCGGCAGTAGTTTTCAAAGCGACAACCAATGTCGGATCTACTGCAGCATCCCTAGAATTGACATTTAAGGCATTAAAAAAGCCATTACTTACCGTGCCAACAGTATTTAAGAAGCTGAAATTTTCTGAAGCTCCGAATGACTGATTAATATACTGAACAGCCAAGGAATAATTACCCGTATGTATTCCCATTTTGGCCAGTAACGAGTGTAATAATCTTTTTTCAGCATCGCTGGCAGTTGGGATGGCCTGCTCCCAGTAAGCCTTTGCTTTGCCATATGCCTCCTGATGACTCAGCTCTTTATGGTCTGCATATATAGAATGGCTTGTATTGGTAACACTAAAGTAATCGGCCAGCAGCATCCAGGCATATCCAGCATGCAGACGTGCATTTACAAATGCGGCTTGTTTTACTTTAACACCATCTTCATCAGCCGGAGCCAATGATTCTGCATTCAAAATGGCATCTTCAGCACGCGCACGGTAATTCTGAATATTAGACCATACACTAAACAACGAAGTGTTGTCAGGAGTTAACTTGTCTTCATCAAGTTCTTTATAGAAAGGAGAATTTGGAACAGCAGTGGGTACAATCTCATCAGAAATTGCTCCTGAGGCAACGAGTAAATCAGCGGCTGATGTTGCACCTGCGCGCCAAACACCTGCAATTACGGGCCCCGGAATATAAGCTCCTTTCTCTATGCGACCCAGCATAGCAATGCTGTTTAGCTGAGATTCATCGATGGTATTGTCAGGTAATTCAGTGTCATTTACCCATTTATCACAAGAGGAAAGCATCAGTACACATATGCATACCACACCGGCTTTCCAGAAGTCTTTTATTTTAATTGACATAATTCTATTTTTAATCTCGCTGTTTCTAGAACAGGTTAAAATCCAATATTTAAACTCAATGCATAAGTACGTGGCGCAGGCACAGCTGTCCAGTCAGACGATAAGTAACTAATTCCCCTACTACGTTTACTTCCCCCTTGTGAATCGATCTGAGGTTCTATTCCGCCATAGTTGGTTGTAAGCCACAAATTGTTTCCAGTTATGGATGCCACACAGTTCTTTAAAACACCATTACTTTGTTTTTTTGCCCATGCCCCCAGATCGTAAGAAAGCGTAAGGTTACTCAACCTAATAAAATCAGCCTTCTCAATAAAATTACCCCTTGGACCTGCATATTTAGACAGTTCATTTGCAGTGCTTATATAATCTGCCGTTCCCGGAGTCTGGGTGGCAAGCTGGGCTTTTAGATCTTCACTAGCCTTAAAATTCGTGCCCTGACTGGCTACATTCCTGTTGGAGATGTTGTATACTTTTGCGCCTTGCGAATAGGTGAACAAAGATTGCAAGTTCAGGTTATTAATCAACTGAAGATTAAAGCCAAAAGACCCGTGATAAGTTGGGAATGGTTTACCCAATACCTGTGGGCCACTTTCTTTTGCACCGGTATACACACCACCACTGTTAAAAATAGCACCTTCAGAAACACCAGTATAAAATGCAAACGCCGGTAATCCTTCACGGATCAAATTTACAGTATTGATAATATCACGGCCGCCAGAGTTAATTACTTTATTGGACTGATGGTTGAAGATCACAAACAGGTCTAAGCTGTGTTTCTGGTTGCTGCTCGTAAAAACCCTGCTGTTATAAGTAACCTCAATACCCTTACCTTTGATTTCACCTACATTCTCTGGATAATCGCCGCTTAAGCTAGATGGCCAGCCCAATGAAGGCAGTAACGTCGTGTATACAATCGCATCTCGGGTGTGCTGTTGATAATAAGTAAAACTTAAACGCTGTTTAAAAAAGCTGATGTCAGTTCCGATCTCAAATTCTCCTGTTCTTTCAGGTTTGATGTCGGGGTTCCCTTTTCTCAGTGGCCTAACCAACGTACCAAAAGATGAGTTCTCTACCAGATAAGCTGTCTGCGCATCATTCGGATAAGGCAAACGACCTGACTCTCCATAGGCAGCCCTTAATTTCCATTCGTCAATTTTTCCTTCTAAGAAACCGAAAGCCTTAACGTTATAAGCAACGCTTACTGTTGGGTACCAAATACTGGCTACATTCCTTCCGATCATGTTAGAAACATCCCTTCTTAAGCCGGCATTGATAAAAAGCTGGTCGTTATAACTAAGAAATGCCTCTCCATAAATACCATGGGTGCGTTTTTCAAATTTTGTATCCGTAGTACCTAGAATTTCAGCTGCTGATGAAATATTACTGATGCCTGGTACTGCGAAATTGCGTACACTGATACCATTTACGCGCTCTTTTGCCTCAGTCAGTTGAGAAAGCAGGGCTAAGTTAAGCTGCCATTTGCTATTCAGAACAAAATTGCGCGACAGTTTCACATCCCAGTTCAAGTTCTGGTTACGTCTATCACTAATCTGTTTGGTGCCTGTCTTGTTGGTGCCAACTAAATAGCCATATGGAAGATAGTTTAAACCATCTATGTAATTCAGGTCCAAACCGACAAGACTTTCCATTTTAATTTCAAATGGAAAAGTATAATTGAGTTTTAGGCTACCAGTAATACGGTCGTTGGTATAGCTTTTCTCAATCGATTTCCAGGCTTCTTCCGTTAAAAATGGCCATGGAGTTCGGTCGCGCATTAGGTTCCAGATAGCGTCATCTCGTCCCGATGCCGATTGAGGAATATTCAGTTTACCTTTTACATACCCCGCAGTAAAGGCAAGTTTAAACCGATCTTTTGTTAAGTCATAACCAGCACGAAAAGTTTGCCTGTTGTCCTTGTTACCAGGTATTGTACCCGAAGTTCTGTTCGAGTTGGCTGAAAAGAAAAGACTGTTCGACTGGTCAAGTTTTGCGGATAAATTAGCATAGAACTGATTCTGGACACCGCGAGCAAAGAAATCGTTCAATGCATCATTATTTACATACTGATCGTATTTGTTCGCGAGTTCACTAAAACCACCAGTATATTTTGCATTGATAGCTATCCCTTTTTTCCCGTTTAGGCCACGCTTTGTCTGGATAATCACCACACCATTGGCTGCCTCTGCTCCGTATGAAGCAGCAGCAGCAGGTCCCTTGATCACATCAATAGACGCAATATCATTCATCGGAAGATCGTTCAAGGCGCTCATGGCTTCCTGTGAAGAGTTCACGTCTGCCGTATTATTGTTGTTATAGCGAACCCCGTCAATAAAGATAAGCGGATCTCGCTCCATGCTGAAGGTGGCTGCCGAACGGATATCAAAACGGATGGGCATCCCCACTTTACCATTTGTATTGTATACCTGCGCTCCACTGATTCGCCCATTAACCAGATCGGCTAATGACGAAGGGTTGCTTTTAGCCACAATGGCGGCAGCGTCAATATGGTCAACATTTGTTCCGATAGCCTTCTTGCTCCTGGAGTTCGCCAAACTGGCCGTGATCATAATTTCATCCAGCGTAACACCCGCCTCCAGCTTTACATCAACATGCTGCGCGTCCTGAACTTTTGTAAACTGTCGCTGAAATGATTTATAACCAATCATTTTAACCACTAAAGTTTCGCCCGATCGAAGAACGATGCTGAATTTCCCTTCGGAGTCTGACATTGTGCCGCTTCCCGGCCGTTCCTTGATTAATATGCTGGCTCCTGGGACACTTGTTCCCGAGGCCTTATCCTGCACTGTACCCTCGATGCTTTGCGCATGTAAAGCAAAACAGGAGAGCATCATTATTACTAAAAGAGTAAAAAATTTATACATATGATTCCTTTAACATCCTCCTATCTATTTAGTTTTAGTCTAAATAAGAGACGGTCGCGCAAAGGTAATAATATCCTTATAATAGACAATAGCTGACTTTAAATAGATGCGACATTTTGTTGTTCGCCGTTTATTTGTTTAATCCTATATTTTTATTTATCGGGCAATACAATATTTAGCCCTAATTAGCATCTATATATGTGAGAGCGTTAATTTAGATGAAGCGGGAGTGGTCGGAGATCATTCCCGCTTTCTTATTTATATATCTTCCCAAACCAAATCATCCTCCAAAACTGCATAATGAAAATTATCTTTCCACTCTCCCCTTATTGGAAGGATTTTTCTTCTCATTCCCTCTTTCTGCATCCCTATTTTTTCAAGAACCCTAATAGATGCGATATTTTCTGTAGCCACACCGGCCTCAATCCTATGAAGAAGTAATCTCTCAAAACCAAATTTTAAGACAAGAACTGCGGCCTCCGTAATGTATCCCTTGCCCCAATACTTAGGATGCAATTTAAACCACAGTTCGGCATTTTTAAACTTATTCAAGCCATTACTAAGCCCTATTAAGCCGATTGGCTCCTGATTAACTAATGACACGCAAAAACCATATTCTTTTCTAGGATTATGATGTTGCTGTTCCATATATTTTCTAAGATAATCTTTTGATTCATCTATGGACTCAGGTATATCAAGTGTGGCATACTTTTGAACTTCAGGATGTGAATGGATGACGTGAATAAAATCCAAATCATCACAATTCAAATCTCTAATGATCAAACGATCTGTCGTTAAAGCAATAATTTCAGACATATATTTAAACGCATATGCCGAATAATATAATCATTTTTAATATACTGAACATAAAAAAGGCCGTTCCCCTTCACATTCAGAAATAATTATTTAATATTGCTTAGGGCATTAAGAACCAACCAAACCCACAGTACCTTTTAAACCAAACCAACCAAATAGTATTAAATGCAATTAATAAGCAATCTTGATGATTTTGAACTCATGACCTTGCTCAAGGCGGATAACGAGTTGGCATTTGGCGAAATTTTCAAACGCTTCGATAGCTTACTCTACATTTACGCTTATAAAAAACTGCAAAACTCAGAAGAAGCGAAAGACATTGTACAGGAAGTTTTTGTACACTTATGGAGGAACAGGAAAGATTTCGAGCTTAAAACTACATTACCAGGCTACCTCTATAAAGCTGTATTAAACAAGATATTGAATGTTATTGCCCGCAAACAATCCGAAACAAAATACATATCCTCACTTCAACACGCGATAGACTCAGATGCCCTCTCCGCCGATTTTTTAATCCGCGAAAAAGACATTACGATCTTAATTGAACGCGAAATAGCAGCACTTCCACCAAAAATGAGGGAAGTATTCGAACTCAGAAAAAATCAATACCTAAGCAACAGGGAAATTGCACAGCAATTAGGCATATCCGAACAAACCGTAGAGACACACATGAAAAGGGCACTCAAAATTTTAAGGACAAAACTCGGCATCCTGATCTATTTCTGCCACATCTTATAATTTTTTTCAATTACAGTACCCACTCGGGTATGCTTAGCTGTCTTTGCTATAATCGTCAGAGATTAAAGCGCTATAAACATGGAAAAAGACGCCAGAGAATTACTATTAAAATACCACCAAGGACAGGCTACAGCTGAAGAAAAAGCTAGGCTCGAAAATTGGTTGCATAACTATAATGCCGAAATTGAGCATGGCCTTTCTGACGAACAGCTCGAACTTGCTCATGAGCAAAACTGGGCAGCAATTAAGCCAAATACAAGTAAACCTTCCATTCCATTATGGAAAAAGCTTTCCGTTGCCGCTTCGATCCTACTCTGCCTTGGCCTCGCCTTTTATTTTTACCCTGCAGTTCGACCTACACCGTTCGCTCAAACCGCAAAAACAAATCCCATAGCACCAGGTGGCAATAAGGCCTTCCTTACCCTTTCAAATGGTCAAAAAATCTCGCTAACTGATGCTACAAATGGGAAGCTTGCCGAACAATCTGGAATACAGATTACAAAAACCGCGACAGGCATGTTGGTGTATCAATTAACAGATCAACCCAACCCATCAGGAAAAACCAGCTATAATACCATAGAAACGCCAAAGGGAGGGCAATATCAATTGATTTTACCAGATGGCTCTAAAGTATGGCTCAACGCCGCCTCTACACTTACATTTCCAACTAGCTTTGCCAGCCTAAAAACACGTAAAGTAGAGCTTATAGGAGAAGCTTATTTTGAAATCGCTAAAAACAAGACCAGTCCCTTTATCGTAAAATCAGCCAAACAGGAAGTAAAAGTGCTGGGCACGCATTTCAACATCAATAGCTATGCGGATGAGCAAAGCACCACAACTACCCTTCTGGAAGGATCTGTCAACATCCTAAGCCTAAACAAAGCAGAAAACGTCATTCTAAAACCCGGTCAACAATCTACCTTAAACAACAACAGAATCAGCATTGCTGAAATAAATACAGAAGAAGCAATCGCATGGAAAAATGGTCTTTTCATTTTTAACGATGAAAACATCAAAAGCATCATGAAAAAGATTGCAAGATGGTATGATGTAGAGATTACTTTCAAAGGCAACATGGATCATATTTCTTTTGTAGGAAATTATGCCCGCAATAAAAACCTGGAAAGTCTATTAGAAAATATAGAATTAACCGAAAAAGTCCATTTTAAAATCGAAGGAAGGAGGATCGAAGTTATAGCTAAATAAGTACTTATTTATATCCTGAAAACCGGAAGTGTTTAGACCACTCCCGGCTTCATTTAGCTTTTAAAGGCTATAGGATATCTAATCAATTGAACGACAACCAAATATTAATCCTAACCAAATGTATGAAAATTTTACTGAACTTACGTCCAGGAACACGACCTCCTGTGCGCTAAGCTCTCTGATCTTTATGAACCCTGCAAGCAGGTTTTATAAGGCAGACAAAACTAAATGGGTACTCCGAATGAAACTGACCATTGCCTTTTTGTTAATTGCTTTTTTACAGGTCAATGCGGCAAGTTATGCGCAAAGAGCCAGCCTGAATGTAAAAAACACGCCGATAAAAGAAGTCTTCTCCCTACTCACCAAACAAACCGGATATAACTTTATATGTGATGCCGGATTGATAAAAGAGCTCGGGCCGGTGACTATAAATATGCGACAGGCTTCCTTAAAAGAGATCCTTGAAAAATGCTTTTCTGAACGCGAAGTGGATATTCTTTTTAGAAGCGGACAAACCGTAGTGATCAGAAAAAAAAACGCAGCAGCCGTAGAAATACAGGTCAGCGCGGCTATTCCTATCACAGGAAAAGTCACAGACGAGAAAGGTCTTCCACTACCCGGCGTGAGCATAAAAACAAAAAACACATCCAATACCGTTGTGACGGATCTGAACGGTAATTACAAGATCCTTGTCGCTGACCAAAACGATTTGCTGATGTTCTCCTATGTAGGTTTTACGACTTATGAGATCCAGGTAAAAGACAGCAAAACCATAAACGTCATACTGAAAGAGCAAAAAAATGCACTGGAGGAAGTGCTCGTAATTGGTTATGGAGAACAGTCAAAAAAGAAGGTATCCACAGCCATTTCTAGGGTCGAAGGCAAGTTTATCGGTATACAACCTGTTTCTACACCTGGAGAAGCGCTAGCAGGTCTTGTTTCAGGTGTACAGGTCCAGTCGGGCCGTGGAGGATATCCCGGTGAAGCCCCAACCATTAGAATCAGGGGAATAGGCTCTTTAGGAACTGACAGCGACCCGTTGTATGTGGTCGACGGTTATCCCTTGCAGGAATCAACTCAGTTTAACCTGATCAATCCGGCCGATATTGAATCCATAGATATCTTAAAAGATGCAGCTTCGGCAGCAATTTATGGTTCAAGGGCTGCAAATGGCGTAGTTATCGTGACTACGAAGCGTGGCAAGGCCGGCAAAACTAGCTTTACCGTATCCGCATATACCGGTGTACAAAATGTGGCAAAAAAAGTGGATCTGCTTAACCGCGACCAGTACATTGAATATGCAAAATATGCCGCCCGGATGAGAAGCATCACTTATCCAACAATTTTTGATACAAACCCGCAAAGCCTGCCAGATGTAGATTGGCAGGATGTTATATTTAGGCAGGCGCCAATCTCTGATTTTCAAATCTCAGCCAGAGGCGGGTCTGAAAAGACCAGATACTCCATTTCTGGTGGATATTTCAAACAGGATGGAACAATGATCGGGACTACGTACGACCGCTATAATATCCGTTTTAATATGGATGCAGACCTGAGTCCGAAATTAAGAATAGGCATATCCATGGCTCCCTCCTTCTCTCAGCAGTTCCGTCAACCTGCCGGAGGTCAATTTAGTGAAGCCTCAGCTGGGGAAACCACTGGAGCCAGAGCCCTTCCGAGTCCAATCCACTCTGCCGTATTGATGTCCCCTGTTGTCCCGGTTTATGCTGCTGACGGCGATTACGCACAAGGTTACCGCGGTCTAAAAAACTCTGCAAATGGTGTATTTTTTCAAGCAGCGCTTTACAACCCATTGGGCGTGCTGGAGTTATATAAAAATCGACTGCGAGAATATCGTATTCTGGGCAATAACTTCATTGAATACGAACCGATTAAAGACTTAAAATTCAAAACCTCGATCGGGGCCACGCTCAACATGAACGATCAGTATGCTTACATCCCGGCTACCTTAGCCAATGGAAGTGCGCCTGCGGCCAGTTTAGCCAATCCAATCATGACTCAAATTTTCTCTTCTGAAACGCAGTCTACCGTGTTAGACTGGCTTTGGGAGAACACCATATCCTATAATAAAACTTTTGGAGGCAACCATAATCTAAGCGCGCTCCTACTCTACTCTCTTCAAAAATACCAGGCAAAATCAACCGGGGTAAATGGAAGATCAGGCACCTATACCACAGCCCTGCTCGAAAACCCATTGGCTTCCTCAGATCTGGTAGGTTCGCTCGCTTATAGCCAGAATTCATTCCTATCCCTTGGTGGAAGGATAAACTACGATTACAAAGGCAAGTATATCTTATCTGCCGCACTACGTCAGGATGGTTCCTCCCGCTTTGGACCAAACAACCGCTTTGCGGTATTCCCTTCAGTCTCTGCTGCATGGCGCATTACTCAGGAAAACTTTATGCAGCCAGTAAAAAATGTGCTTAATGAACTAAAGATCCGTGCAAGTTATGGAGAAACAGGAAATGCCAATATTGGCGACTTTACCTGGTCTAACAACATCATCAGTCGTGATTATGGCTTCGGCTCACAACGCAGCTATGGCTCGGCGCAATCCGGCTTTGCCAATTACAACCTTACCTGGGAAAAGAACCGTCAGGCAGATCTAGGATTGGAAGCTGGCTTTCTAAATGACAAATACAGTCTTTCCATTGATTATTACTCGCGCCATACCGAAGGTATGTTGTTTCAAAAAGATCTGCCAAGTATAATCGGCTATGCCACCTCTTTTCGCACCAACCTTGGAAAACTAAGTAATCGCGGCTTTGAAATTAGTGGAAAAGCCAATTTCAATCTGGGCGCCGTAAAATGGACTGTAGATGCCAATGTTTCGGCAAACCGGACTAAAGTTGATGACCTCGGCGGCCCTTCCTCACTTCCTGCAAAGGCAGCGATTTTTGGATGGGACAATGTATTCCAGGTTAAAGTTGGTGATCCGCTGGGCTTGATGCGCGGCTACCAGGTGGAAGGCATTTTTAAAAACACGGCCGACCTGGGTAAATACCCACAATGGGTGACCGGCAATAAAGTGGGCGACTGGATCATTAAAGACCAGAACAATGATGGCAAAATTGACGAGCAGGATATGGCTGTAGTTGGACATGGTTTTCCAGATTTCGTTTACGGCTTATCCAGTACTTTTCAATATAAAAACTTCGACCTCTCGCTCATCGTACAGGGTGTTCAAGGCGTAAATGTGATTAACGGTAATATCCGTCACCAATTTGGTGTGCACAATGTCAATTCAAGTCCTACTTATTTTAACAATATGTTCGACAGCCAGAATCCAGACAGAGATGTTGAATATCCGGCGCCCTTAGCTTCAGGCGTAACACCATTAAACAACTTAACCAATAAAGCCGTTTCAGACGCCTCATTTTTACGCATCCGTAACCTGACCATTGGCTATAGACTTCCGGCTGGTTTATTAAAAAGCATTAAAATGCAGACCGTCCGCTTCTACGCTACTGGCCAAAACCTGCTCACATTTACCAAATACAACTGGTACAATCCCGAAACCAGTGTTACCAGTGATACCGATGATGCGGTGTACCGTCCAGGTGTAGATCAGGGAACGTATCCCGCTAACCGGGTCTTTATTTTCGGGATCAATGTAGGTTTTTAACCATTTTTCAAATCTCTTTAAAACTAAAATTATGGATCGTTATCTTTCTAACATATATAAAACCCTCCTCGCAGGGATGATCATCATAACAGGAGGTTGCGGAAAGGGTTTCGTAGACCTCAGCCCGCAGCATGTAATTGATGTTGGCAATTATTACAAGACAGAAGCCGATATCCGTGCTGTACTGACCGGAGCTTATGGCAACCTTAGAGAAATTTACAATGCCTACTGGATCTATACCGAACTACCATCCGATAACACACAGGTATTTTCAGAGAATGAAGGTAGCTATGGAGAGTTCGATTGGCTAACCTATCGTTCTACAGGAGGAGTTTCAGGCCCATGGAACCAGTCCTACCGCACCATAGCCGCCACAAATATTATTCTTGAGCGCATAGAAAATGTAACCATTGCCGCAGCCCTTAAAGACCAGTACATCGGCGAAGCTAAATTTTTACGTGCCCTGATGTATTTTAATATGGTCAGATTCTATGGTGATGCCCCCCTTGTCTTAAAAGAATTAAAGACAGAAGAAGAAGCCTATACTTATAAACGAAGTCCGGCCAATGAGGTATATCTGCAAATAGAAAAAGACCTTAAAGATGCACAAATCCTGTTGCCTCCTAAATTTACAGGGATAAACGTAGGCCGTGCGACTAGTGGCGCAGCTAAGGCTCTACTGGGCAAGGTTTATCTACAACAGAAGAAATGGCCAGAAGCAGAAGCCATACTCGAACAGGTCATTCCTGCTTATACCTTCGAACCAAATTTAGCGAAGCTATTCGGGCTCGGAAATGACAACAACTCTGAAGCGATTTTCTCTGTGCAGTACATTTCAGGCGGTATGGGTCTGGGTAATTCATTTGCTTATTCTTTTGCACCCCAAAAATCAGGAACCTCAATTGTAGCCTTAGGTGCAACTAGCAACAATACCGGCACACAAGATCTGTATGATGCCTTTGAAGCCACAGACCTGCGTAAAACAGCTTACCTGGGTGTATTTAAAGATGGTACCAATCCAAAGATCTATTATTGGGCAAAGAAATTTGTATACAGTGTGCCTATTTTAAATGAAGGCGAAACCGACTGGCCTGTGCTGCGTTATGCAGATGTTTTACTGATGTATGCCGAAGCGCTTAACCAGAACGACAAAACAGGCGATGCCTTAACCTATGTCAGCAAAACCCGGGTAAGGGCAAATTTACCTGCACTTTCGGGTCTGTCAAAAGCAGATACGCAATGGGCCATAGAAAAAGAACGTAGGCTTGAGCTTTGCTTTGAAGGGCACCGTTGGCACGACCTGATCCGATGGGGTAAAGAAGTGAGCACCATGCAAGCCTTCAAAACCAAATACCTCTCTATCGATCCAAGGCTGTCCAACATGAGTATCACGGCCGATAGGAAATTGTACCCTGTCCCTTACCGCGAGATCAACCTTAACCCGCTTTTACTGCCTCAAAACCAGGGGTACTAGTCTGCAAATCCTAAATTGAATTAAAATGAAGTACACATATATAGCTATTTTAATCCTGTTCCTTTTTACTTCATGGAAGCCAAAAAAGGAATACGATGTGCTGGTTTACGGTGCAACACCTGCTGGCATTACTGCAGCTGTAGCCGCTGCGCGTGAAGGGAAATCCGTTGTCATGATCGAACCACTCCCTATTGCTGGGGGGATGATGAGCGGAGGCCTTGGCTTTAGTGATTCCAACCAGATGTTCAGGGAAACCTTAGGTGGCCTTTTCGAAGAATTTCACAAGCGTGTAGAAGCAGTTTACGCAAAAAAAGGTCTGCAACTCAATTATCGGGTTGATGAAAAAGACACTAAATTCTGGACCTATGAGCCTCATGTGGCCGAGCTGGTTTTCCATACGATGTTAAAAGAAGCCGGAGTACAGGTTGTGCTTAACGAAACCTTAAAATCTGCAAAATTAAAAGATAAGGCTATCCAAAGTCTTAAAATGAGATCGGGCAAGGAGTTTTCAGGCAAAATATTCATCGATGCCAGTTATGAGGGCGACCTGATGGCTGCCGCAGGTGTGAGTTACAAGGTAGGCCGTGAAGGCCGAGATGAGTTCGGCGAATCTTTTGCCGGTGCTGTTTATCAGAAAAAAGCAATGGGCGTAATTTCATCAGATCAGGACAAAAAACCACTGCCTTTAATCACCGGGACAACTGTTACACCAGAAGGCCAAGGCGATCACCGGATTATGACTTACAGCTTCCGCCTATGTCTATCTGAAGATCCCACCAACAGAGTAGCTTTCAAAGCACCTGCGGGTTACAACGCCGACAGATACGAACTGTTCCGTCGTTTCTACAAATTGTCACCCAAAAGCGGTATCCCCTTTGATCTTTATCCCATTCCTGGAAATAAGCTGGATGGCAATAATGGTATCGGGGCACAGCTGTCTACAGGTCTGGTGGGCGAAAACTGGGACTACCCGGATGCAAACCCAAAACGTAGACAGGAAATATGGAACAATCATCGCAATTATACCGAAGGTCTGCTCTATTTTCTAATGACTGATCCTGCGGTTCCTGAAGCCGTAAGGGAGCGGATGAAAAACCTGGGCTATGCAAAAGATGAATTTGCTAAATACGGTTACTTCCCGCCAGTGCTGTATGTAAGAGAAGCAAGGCGCATGGTTGGCGACTATTTTTTAACCCAGAAAGACATACTGGAAACTAAAGAAAAGCCCGATCCCATTGGTATTGGCTCCTTCCCTATTGATTCGCACGACTGCCAAAGGATTTTAACTCCGGGCGGTGGCTTCATCAATGAAGGAACCATCTTCCCTGCCAAAACACGTATAGAAGGCCGAGGCATCGCCTACCAGATCCCATACCGAAGCATTACGCCAAAAGCCACTGAATGCACAAATCTCCTGGTACCCGTATGCCTATCTTCCTCACATGTAGCTTTTTCATCTTTAAGGGTCGAACCGGCCTGGATGGTGATGGGCGAAAGTGCTGGAATTGCTGCAGCATTAGCGATTGAGGAAAAAGTAAGTGTACAAAAAATAAGCCTGCCTAAACTAACCGAACGTTTAAAAGCCAAACGTCAAGTATTAACCCTAGCTAAATAGACACATGAAATACAACATATTAATGGCTATCTTATTGATAGCCGGGCTAAGCTCATGCCAAAAAATGGTGGAATTACAGCCAGAAAGCTTAACCGACACACTCAATCATGTTCCATATTTAACCATAGCACAACTTAGAAGCGGCGTAGCTGATAACCACGATATCGTATACGTCAATGATGGACTGAGATCTGGAACTTTTCAGTACGATGCAAATGATACCAGTACGGCTGATGACGGCTCCATGGTTATTGTGAGTGGTTCAAGAAGGTACAAAAGAGCCTCTACCTTTGTTACCCTTGAGATGTTTGGCGCCAAAGGTGATTACAATTATCTCAACAAAACTGGAACAGATGATACACAAGCCATACAAAATGCCTTAAACTACTGTTCCAAAAGCGGCACGGAAATTAAACTACTTGGAGGCAAAAAATACCTCACCCATACGCTTTATCTGTATAAAGACAGTCTGAAAAATCCGGGCTACCAGTCTAAACCAGGACGGGTAAAAATCACCGGACAAGCAGGCGGAATAGCTACGGGCGACCTGGAACCTCAGGGTGCCGGATTTGTGCATGTCAACAACGAAACAGCTAACCTAATCGAATGCATTGGTTTCTTTTCTATAACTAGTCCAGCAACCATGGGTGGACAAATCGATTTCGAAAATGTCAATTTCATGGGTGGCAACAAAACCACCAATGTGATTTATCTGGAGGCTTGCCAGGGACAGATTTTATTTAAAAACTATACTGTTCAGATCAATAACCCCATCGGAAATGGCATATCCGAAGTGACCACCTGGGAAACAGAACATCAAAATGGATTGATCCGGGGACAAGCTTCAGGAAATGGCAGCTGGACAGGTATCGGTCTAAACATCACGTCTAACCAATCTGATGGCCAAATCAATATGAAAATCTATAGCAATGTGAATGTCTACAAATGCGGATATGGAATCCGAATTGGCAGGAGAAGTTCAACTGTAGGCACCATAGGCCCGCTTAATTTTGTAGGCGGACAAGTCAGCCTGTCTGATCAGCACAACATGTGGTTGGATGGCGGAACTTATAACCTGGTCTCTACCGGCCAGCAATTTGAAGGCTCCAGACTCAATGCAATCCTAATTGATTCTGATGGAGCCAACGACCTGCCAAGAAATATAAAATTCACGAACACTTATTTCACCGGAGGTGGAAGAATTGAAGATGGTAGTTACGACAGTTATGCCGTCCACATTAAAGATGGTGTAGGTGTTGAATTTGATAGTCTGCTGTTCAATAACCTGGGCAATGGCATCGTATTTAACAAAGCCCTAACACAAGGATTGGTTATCCGCAGACCGGTAGTCAGAACAGTTAGAACATATGGCGCAACCAGTGGCATTTTTATCGATGCTTACGGTACAAATGTAGCCAGCAACAGGCTCAGTCTCGAAGATCCCATATTTAACCAGGCTCCTGCAACCTATATTTCAGAATCAGCCCTTACTGCATTTTTAACTACCGCAGCTGGAGGACGCTTATCTGTGGGCAACAATGCCGCTGTAGTATCTTGTGGAATGGGTGCTGGCACGCTACAAGCCGCACAGATTCTGAATTTCAACAACACTGCGGCCACAACGGTAACAAATATTACTGGCGGACAATTATTCAGGGAACTACTGCTCACTTTCAGTAACTCATTAACCACAATTGCAAACAATACGAACATCAAACTCTCGGGCAGTACTGATTTTACGACCACTTCCCGCTCAACCCTAAAATTAATCTGGATGGGAACGTACTGGCAGGAAATTTCAAGAAGCTAATCCATCATTTAATCTTTAAAATCATATGGCATATTATTCAAAATATAACAGCGCTAAGCTGATTGCCGTACTGCTGATCTCCTGGGTCAGCAGTACAGCACAAAAACCTGCAATGATTCAAGATCAGTTAAAGCCGGCCATTTCAGCGCAGATTCAAGGCTTTGCAGGTCAGGAATTTGGCAATGCTTATACAAACCGTATACTCGCCCAAGACGCTGACCGGTTAATTGAACCTTTCAAAAACCGTATGGAAACGCGCTGCTGGCAATCTGAATTCTGGGGAAAATGGTTTACTTCGGCCGTTCTGGCTTACAAATATCGTCCAGAGCCCCAACTTAAAGCCATATTGGATCAATCTGTAGCAAAACTCATGGCTACTCAAAGCCCCGATGGATACATCGGTAACTATACCGAAAAGGCACAATTGGAACAATGGGACATCTGGGGAAGGAAATATTGTCTATTAGGCCTGCTGTCCTATTATGATTTGACGCATGATTCTAAAACTTTAAAAGCAGCTAAAGCGCTGGCAGATCATTTGATAAAAGAGCTGGGCGACCGTAAGGTCAGCATTGTAAAAAAAGGAAACCATCGAGGTATGGCGGCAACATCTATATTGGAACCCATTTGCCTTTTGTACAGCCGCACTGGAGAAAAACGCTACCTGGATTTTGCAGAAGAGATTGTAAGGCAATGGGAATCAGAAGGCGGTCCCATGCTGATCGCCAAATCGGATACCGATGTGGCAAAACGATTTCCAAAACCAGCACATTGGTTTGGTTGGGAACAAGGCCAGAAAGCTTATGAAATGATGTCCTGCTACGAAGGTCTACTGGAATTGTACCGCTTAACCGCCAAACCGGAATATAAAGCAGCCGTCGAAAAAACATGGGCGAACATCCAAAAAACTGAGATTAACATTGCCGGATCAGGCTCAAGTGTAGAGTGCTGGTTTGGCGGCAAAGATGCCCAGGCCCTACCGATCAATCACTACCAGGAAACCTGTGTAACCGCTACCTGGATTAAGCTAAGTCAGCAGCTACTTAAGCTTACCGCAGATTCGAAATATGCAGATGCCATTGAGCAAACCTTTTACAATGCACTTCTGGGCGCAATGAAACCCGATGGCAGCGACTGGGCTAAATACAGTCCGCTGGCTGGCCATAGACTAGAGGGCGGAGAACAATGCGACATGGGCTTAAACTGTTGCGTGGCAAGCGGGCCAAGAGGTCTGTTTACCTTACCACTCACGGCAGTAATGAGCAGTACCACGGGTATGCAGATTAATTTTTTTATGCCTGGTACTTATCAACTTCATACCCCTAAAGGGCAAACTGCCGAATTGGTTCAGCAAACAGATTACCCTGTTTCAGGCAAAGTAAATTTAAAATTAAACCTAAAGAAACCAGAATCATTTGCAGTAGGCATACGCATTCCGGCCTGGAGCAAACAAAGCCGCATACTGGTCAACGGCAAAACTATCGAGGGTATTGTTCCGGGCAAGTATATGGAAATTACCCGAACCTGGACCAGCACAGACGCCATCAGTCTTGAATTGGATATGCAGGGAAAGCTCATTTATATGGGCGATAAATCAGAACATTTCGCTATTATTCGTGGCCCGATTACGCTGGCCAGAGATCTGCGCCTGGGCGGACCCAATATAGATGATGCTCTAACTCCAATCGCAGATAAAGATGGATATGTAGACCTTCAGCCTGTTGGGACGAGTAGTGAAGGTTTTTGGATGAAATTCAAAACGATGTTTAAAACTGAATCTCATAAGGAAGGACCAAATGAACCTATTTCTGTATTATTGTGTGATTATGCTTCGGCAGGAAACACCAACACTGAGGCTTCACGCTTCAGAGTATGGCTTCCAAAATTGATTGACCCTAGAAATTAAAATGTAAATGAACTGTTTATCCTCAGCACCAGCGAAATACTTTTTAACTGTTTTACTTGCAATTTCGGCGGTAAAAGCAAGCCCTCAATCTTTAAAAGCACCATCTGCATTACGTGTAGATCTGCTTTTGTCTGAGAGCCCATTGGGCCATCCCTACCCCATTGTGCTTACTGCCAATCAGCATCCATATTTTACCTGGGTAATGAACGATCTTAGCCAAGGCAGTCGTCAAACAGCATACCGCATACTGGTTTCTTCCACACCAGAAAAGCTTTCTACAAACCTGGGCGATGCCTGGGATTCCCGAAAAGTAAACGGAAAATGGGGGCCTGGCATTCCATACAAAGGAAATAAGCTGAAACCCAATAGCACTTACTATTGGAAAGTGATGGTATGGAACAATAAGTCATTACCCAGCGCTTTTTCAAAGCCGACCGCATTTACTACTGGTGCTGAGCTAAAACACGTTCAAACTGCCTTCCATACATTGAGCAAATGGGGACAGCTACCCAGCAGCAATAGTCAGCTAAACAGTAACAACCTCCGGTACGACTTTGGTAAAGCTGCATTTGGACAATTCCGGATCAAAGCTTCCTCATCAACCGGAACAGATACCCTGCGCGTTCATATTGGCGAAGCCATTACAGCAGCTGGGCAGATTGATAGAGCGCCGAAAGGCCACATCCGTTACCGCCTGCTATCCATCCCATTAAAGATGGGCACACACAATTACGAGCCGAAGTTTAGCCCTGATAAACAAAATACGGGCGCTAAGGCCATTCTTATGCCCGAAGATATTGGTGAAGTATTGCCTTTCCGCTATGCAGAAATAGAAGCAAACAAAAACATCAGGATCGACAGCGTATGGCGCAATGCAGTTAATTATCCTTTTGATGATAATGCTTCCACGTTTAAATCATCAGATACACTGTTAAACCAGATCTGGGAGCTTTCTAAGCATACCATTAAAGCGACTTCCTTTACCGGATTGTATGTGGATGGCGACCGGGAACGGATACCTTATGAAGCCGATGTACTCATCAATCAGCTATCGCATTATGCCGTTGATGCAGAATTCAACATGACTAAAAGATCCCTGGCATATTTGATATACCATGCTACCTGGCCTACAGAATGGTCGCTGCAGAACTTGTTGATTGGATGGAACGATTACTTGTACTCTGGCGATATTCGTGCCGTCAAAGTAATCTATCCGCAATTGAAAGCCAAATTGTTGCTTCCACTGGGGAGGCCGGATGGCTTGATCAGCACCAAAACTGGAAAACAGGACAGTGCATTTACCAAATCCATTTATTTTGAAAATTTCAACGGACATTCCATTCTGGAGGACATCGTAGACTGGCCGCAAAAGGGAGGTTTTAGCATCCCCAAAGATGCCCCTGGCGAAACGGATGGTTTTGTATTTACCACTTACAATTCAGTTGTAAATGCTTTTCATTACCAAGCCTTGATCAGCGCAGAAAAGTTAGCGCGAAAACTGGGCGAAAGAAAAGATGCTAATTTCTTTGCTGCACAGGCAGCCAAGGTAAAATTGGCCTTCCAGCGTGCGTTTATTAGCCCCGAAACAGGAATCATAAAAGATGGAGAAGAGACTTTACACAGCTCTCTTCACGCCAATATGTTTGCCCTCGCCTTTAACCTGGTTCCCGAAAACAACAAAGCACGCGTACTAGATCATATCCGCTCCAGAGGTATGGCCTGTAGTGTATATGGTGCTCAGTTTCTGCTAGACGGTCTTTATGATAACCATGAAGCCCAATATGCATTAAAGCTTTTAACTGCAACAGACAAACGCAGCTGGTACAATATGTTACGAAGCGGCGCTACGATGACAACTGAAGCCTGGGATACCGAATATAAGAAGAATCAGGACTGGAACCATGCCTGGGGTGCAGCTCCAGCAAACATCATTGTCAGAAAATTAATGGGCGTTGAACCATTATCTCCTGCTTTTGGCTCCATAAAGATCAAGCCACAGCCTGGCACGCTTAACTCAGCAGAATTACAGCTGTCCACCTTGCGGGGAAAAGTAAAGGTTGCATTTACCAATAGCCCCAAGCAGTTTCTTTTACAAACTACACTCCCGCCCAACTCTACAGGAATGGTATACTTGCCAAGACGAATGGCAAATGACCGCATATTGAAAAATGGTCGAACAATTAAAGCGATATCAGAGGGGAAATTCTGGAAAATCGCTGATGTAGAACCCGGAGTATATAGCTGGGAAGTAAAATATCTGTAGAGCGTAGTTTAAGATGGCATAAATGCGATAGCGTCAACTTCTATCAGCATGCCATCTAAAGCTAATCTTGGAACTGGAATTAAAGTACTTGCAGGGAACTTATTATTCGTCCATACTTTATGCATTTCCTCTGTCCATATCTTAAGTTTTTCCTGATCATGGTCAACAATTAATATGGTAATTTTAAGGACGTCATCAGCTTTTAGTTTGTACTCTTGGAGCACTATTTCTAAGTTTAATAATGCGAATTGAACTTGTCTTCTAAAATCAATTGAGAGACTATGCTCTAAGTCCTCACCCCCACTTTGCCCAGATATAAAAATATATTTTCCATTATCCGGAGTACTTGTAGAATGTGAAAAAGCGAATGGAGTCGGATCAAAAAGTCTTTTCGGGTTTTTATGAATAATGTTAGTCATGTAGTTTCAATTTAAGGTCTTTTTATTTTGAGCAAAGATATACCTACTCGTTCTTCAAAACATGTGCCGATGTAGAGTAGTGCAAAATATTACCTTTAGCGGATAAAGTGCCAAAAGCTAAATTTGTTCACCAGTATTGTTTAAAATCGTCGTTTCATTTGGACTTGCATTTTATATATATGTATTCACTAAACAGATAATCAATGTCCAAACGAACTAAATATGGCTCTCATTTACTTTGTAATATCTTTAAGTTTTAATACCAATATATAATTGAGACTTATAAATGATTTTGATATTTTTATAAATGGAAAATTTTGAAGCGATCAATAAACATGGAAGTGTTTTCTTAACCAATTTATATGAACCAGAAGATAACAAACTCTTGCTTGAGGTAAAAAACTCAACGATGTCTGACTTTGAAGTTGACGTTCAGATAGGTGATAAACAGCTATCTGGTTGCAAGGAAATTACTAAGGATGAAACTGGAACGTTTTTCACTATTACCTTTAATGACTATGTTTCATATCACGTAATAAATGAAAGTTATGCTAATTCAGATCCCAAAGATGAATACATTTCTGGCGATTATGGAACTTTTTGTATTTTCCAAACGTCTAGTTATATGGATTTCATCTTGAACGAAACATTTGCAAACGACATCTATCCAACAGAATTAAAGCATTACGGACTTTTTGCTGCAAATCATGTAGTTCATATTATTTCTATGCATGAACCGAAAATTGAATTGAAGAATCATTAACTTATACTTATTAATATTGTTTTACTTGTGTTCAGCAGTAATACTTTGAACATTTAAAACGCTTTTTATTGCTTATTGAGCCTATAAATGAAGATTTGAAAAGGAAAGGATTCATATAAAAGCATATGAAAATTATTCTGATTTTCATGAAGGAGACCTTGAGAAAATTATGTTAGAACAAATCGCGATTAAGTTGCAAAACTAAAGATTCGAAACATTATAGTATTTAAGTTTAAATTAGCCAAACAAACTATAATGTTAAATCAACCCGAAGTTATATTTAAAAACGACAGTTCAATGATTCCATCCCATGCGATTGGCAGAAACATTGGCTGGCCTGGGAGTATTCATATCATTGATGATTACACTGAATAAAAGACGGGCTATTTACGAAAAATGTGAATAAAAAATGAAAATCAAACTTTCAATAATCCTTGCCATCATCCTGCCGGCTTTTGTATTCGGTCAGGAACTGGTCACCAGAGCTTCCTTCGAAAACATCCAATATGTCCAAGCCCTAGCTTGGTATGAGAATGAGATATATTGCAGCGGCTATACCTTTAAAACTAAGATCAATGATGGGAACTCCACGGATGCCTATCTGGTCAACTACGACCTATCCTTAAAGCCAAAATGGTCACTTAAGATCGCTGATAAACATTACAATGAGATAGGTGCTATCATGAGGTATAAGGAGAAAATATACGCCCTTGTCAGCCAAGGCAAGATGCAGCCTCTTTCTAAGGATATCTTTCTCACCCTATACATCATCCTCCCCGATGGTTCAATAGCAGAAAGGATACCGCTAGGCCGGACATTCTATGCCCCCTCCAATATCGCTATCGATGGACAACACCTCGTGTTCGGAAGTACTTCCAACGCAGGGACTAGCTATTCCAGTCCCTCGACGCCAGAAATTATCAGGTACAATCTAACTACCAAAAAAATCACTAAGCACAAGGGGAGTCAGGGACTTTATTACCCAAAAAAAATCATTGCGACTAATGCCGGTATATTCCTTTCGGACATGTACCTGAAGCCGAACCGACCGAACGTCATTTCCCTTAAAAGTGGCAGATATGGAGAGATTTTACTAAAGCCAAAGAAGGAGGAATATTTCCTGGACAGTTACGTTAACAAAAATATCCTAACGACTGTCTGTGTCTTTCCTGGCGTCTATGGTGATATGAACAAATATCTGAAATACTATTATCTCGACTTGGCTAGCAAAAAAGTTAGTACCAAGACTATACCCTATGCAAATCTGGGTTGGGAAGACGTTCGCTTCTCAACCTTTTCGACCGGCACGGCCTCTTGGCTGATCGTAAAGGAGGCCAAGACAAAACAAATCAATTATGTGCTGCTGGATGACAAGGGCAACATCAATAGCACACTGAAATTTGACCTGTCCAATGGCAATAGCTACCAAGAAGACTATATCTTTAGGGACAATCTGCTGCTCAAAGCCAATTCGAGCGGCATCCAGCTATACAAGACGGAATAGATAACTACCCATACCATGTCATAACGTTTATCATAATCACTATGTCCGGTAAATCTTTATTGTTGAAACAAAAAAGTCTTACAAGCAATAACCTACAAGACTTTTCACATAATTAATCAGTAATCCCTAGCCGGAGTCGAACCGGATACATACCTAAATGATGATAATAATTCGCTTTTTTAAGCCACATACAATATTTATAATACACCATATAGTTTAAAACTTTGATTTCAATAGAATTATATATAAATTTAATTTATAGCATTTGCAGTTTTAAAAGAAAATTAAGAACGGTGAGTGATTCGGTGAGTCGACAATTACAAACCTTCTAGACACCATATTAAAGCGGGATTTTAACCGTGGGTACAATTCCCCCACTCTCGGCCAAGATGGTATAAAAACCTACAAAGAGCCTGGAATCGTAAGTTTTCAGGCTTTTTTTATTTTAAGGGATTACAATTTTCGCAGGAATTCCGATCCCCCGATCTATCTTCGCATTACCCTGAATGGCAACCGTGGGGAATTAAAAACATAGTTTTCTATTTTGTGATTTTCACTTCTTCCGTGTCCGTACTTCCAAGTAATAATACCTGGTCCTGTAACACCTTTCCGTTCATATTGGTAGAACTGGAATTGATGTAAATATTAGGGAAACTGTTTCGCTCTTGCCTAAATACTGTTATCTGGTCAATATCTCTCTCTAACTCATTTTTCAGGTTTATACTATCGTACAGCAACCAGTTATTTCGTTCGTAACGCGAAAATTTGAATTCCAATTCAGAAAGGGCTCGATGTTCAAAAGGAGTGTCCATATCAAACCTCACAGTAATCACCAACTTCTCCTTTGTTCCATCAGCATTTAAGTCAATCAGGAAACTTTGGGTATAAGACTTCGTTCCGGGACTTACTTTTTCATGAACGTTATCACTGAATTCAGTGAGACTAAGAAGCACATTTTTATTTAAGTTGGATAAATTTACTTTATTAACAAAAAAGCCATCAAAAGTTTCATTAGTTACCCTTTGTTTTGTGATGTTCAAATAGCCTTTCCTAAGATTTAATTTACCTACATCATAAATTTTATTAAAATTAGTTTTATGCACAGTATCTACAGTTTCCTCTCCAACCACATAGTTATTGTAAAAAAGATCATGACTCAATGTATCTATATAAAACCCGATGTCCTTTTTATCTGTAAATTCAAAAAATGCATCATCCGACTTACTCAGACTTTGAAATAAAAGAGCTGCACTTCCTATATGACCGCGGAGGCTAACCATCTTATGGTAAAAAACGACAGGCGGATTTTGTTCATTCTGTAGCCATTTCCAACTAATGATCTTACTTTTCTGGTATAATACTATAAAAGTTCCTTCTTTGTAGCCATATTTTTCTTCTCCGTTTAACTCGCTGCCTTTTAGCCCAAATTCGGAGTTTCCTGTTAGAATTTTATAATCGACAATCTTTTTAATTTTGGAATTACTATCCAAAGACTCATTACGGACAAGCGTTGAATTGATGTAAAATTCATTATTGTTAACAGTCCCATCGCGGTTATAAACTATTCTTACCATGCACTTGCTTTTAACAAAAAAAGCCTCTGAAAATAATATTTTGCTTATGTACCTACGTACTGTACCTTCAATTTTGCCATTCACATAGGGTGTTATTAGATACTCACCATTTGGATAATGCATATTGCTACTGCCGTTTCTCACACCATTCAAAAATGTTGCGCTTTCACGCAATACACTGTCAATGTATACTTGATAATCTCCATCTGGCAGCTTTTTATTAAATTCATAATGGGCGCCGTATCTACGCCCCATGTCTTCATAGTATTTTATAGACAGGAATGCTGTGTCCGCTTTATTCTTAATGATCAAATTCTTTTGCCTCTTATCTGGCGTTTGAGATGTCATTAAGAAAATATCTTTATACTGTGCAACCACATCATTAGCGAAAAGAGTAAAAATCAGTTGCATGCATAAGCGGATTTTCAAAACAGGCATTAAACTATTCATCTGCCATCAGGAATTTATTTGAATGTATTTTTAACTTCATCATAAGCCATGCAAAAAAACACAGTAATAGTTAAATATAATAAATTTAACCCCATGCTTAAACTCCTGATCTTCCAAGGCCATCGAGGAAGAAGAATTACTTCCTGCAAAAACAATCGCTTCAAAATTTCAAGTTTCGTCTCTTCATTATCCATCTGAAACAACAGATCAAGATAACTTTTATGGATTGTTCGTCCTGGAAGAATTGCTATAAAGCCTCATAGGCAACGGAAAAATCAAAATCCATTAGCTTGCTAATACTCCAATCGACATTGGCATTTCTTTCTAGGTCGTCACCTTCAATATTTTCAAAGAGGTATTGTTCGATACCCTCATTTTTCGAAAGATTATATACATTGCTCAGCCGAAATATTGCATCAGCAGAATGTATCTCATGATCTGTACCTTTATTGATCATTTTTTTGATCAATTTTCGCATCCTCGTAAAATCACCACCGGCCGTTACTTGGTCCATCTCATTTAACACTTCGTTGATGCCAGGATCATTCATAAAGTGCAGGATCTTATATTTGAGCCTCAGGGACATTAACATATTTTCTTCCTGTCCAAGTTGCTTTAAAAGCTTGATGGTGTCGTTCAAAAAACCCAGATGCTTGTCAAAATCCTTTTTATAAATGGCAGATAGCTCCCCTTCGGAAGTCAACGTGGAAAAATCCCAGTGGTCATATAAATGAAAAACAAAAGCCTTTCTATAATACCATTCGATCTTCATCAGCGAAACATTGGCCATCGCCTGTAGGTCTTGGGATTTTCCTATAAAATCCATCAGAGAATCCATTCTCGAGTGGAAATATTTTTCAAAATCTGCGAAATCACTTGCGATCACTTCCCTTGATCTTTCGTTTCTAGTGCAGACGGCAGTAAATAGGTTTTTGCCAAGATCGAATATCAGCGTAAGCAAGTCCGCCTCTATCACTTTGGAGTAAGCCATTATTCTTGCCTTGTAGTCTCGTGGCTCCCTTCCAATGATGCCATGGATTGACGCATAAAATTCCTGCATTTTTTCCTTGTTTGGCATATTCTTGTTATCCAGTTCCTTCCAGGCTTTTTGGACTTCCAGAAAAGAACCGATGTCGTCCCCTTCCATCAATAAAAGTGTCTTTGACTTCAGTTTCATTACGGTCAGGATGCCAGCTTCGTGTTCAGCCTGTAACATGGTGTAGGACAGCATTGACCTTAAAACGGGGTCGAAGCCCGCTTTCCCCCTGGCAGCCAACCGCAGAAATTCAATTGCCCTGAACACTTTCCCCTTATAATAATAGGCCACCCCACAGATCAAGTTGAACATTGCCGAGGCTTCATTTCTGGGATGGCTTCGCCGCTCAATTTCCGTAATTGTATTGAAGGCAGCGTCATTGATAAGCGCCAATCCCCATTGCTCAAGGTAGCTAATATTCTGATCTATGTTATAGACTTCATTGTGATGGTCAATCACAATTCCGGAAGCAATTTTTGATTGTTCCGCATGCTCCAGGTGCGGATTGATCTTTCTATAAAGGTTCCCACGATTTAATGTATCGGTATAGATTTCGGAGATTACCTCTGGTGTCAGAATTTTTGAAAAGCGGATCTTGAACTGGGAAGGGATGTTTTTGGAATTATATTTTTTCAGGAGTGACTGATAGACTGCAAAAACCTTTTCATAGTAGAATACTCCTTCATTATGGTCATAAAGAATATAATAAGCAGGGATGGAAAGATTGAGCAGGTAATTGATATTGCTTACTTCTATCGGAAAGGAGATAGAGCCATCTGTATTTTTCTTAATCGAAATGGTTGATTTCAACTGAAGAGCAAGCCTAAAGTTCGTATAGAAACCATTCTGTTTGAGTTCTGCAAATAGATCTACACCCTTGTCCCTTGTAATTTCCATCCTCAGTTCAAAATGTGTAAGGTCAAATAATAGAGAAAGCCTATTTTTTGAAATAGTTTCAAGATCCTCATTTGGGCTGGATGATGGGAGTGGAAGTTTGGAATTTTCTCTATGCATCAAATTTGATTTTATTATACAAGTACTTTAGATTGAATCCAAAAATGATTTTGGCAATGATATATTATTTTACACTCGTTCTCATTGCTAATCCAAATATAGATTAACATTCTAAAATGTCAAGTCTATAAAAATATATGTTTCCACCTTTATGATTGTTAAGATTCTGCGCTTTGAATGCCCCTAAAATTGATATTTTAGTTTTCCTGATTTTCATGGATTGTTTGATTTAGTAATAGGTGTTATTCAGATTCATCGAGATTTCTCTACTTACTAAGAAACGAGTTTTTTAAAATTTATTATGAGGTTAGTAGAGACTTCTGAAACAGAGAGCCCTTTAATACTGGCTATCTGTTCAACAACAGCTTTAGCATGACCTGGCCAACCTTCTTCATCTCCTAGACGCGTAAAAGGTCCATCACTCTCGAGTAAGATATGTGCTAATGGAAGAGCCTTTACAATTGATTTTCCATTCGTGGATTGCGTCATAGCATAGTTAATTGAAAAAAGGAATCCATTATCTAAAGCTTGTTCCAGATTTTTTATTGAACCTGAATACCAATGCAAGATAGGGCTACCGGGATAATTCTTTCCAACCATAGCAATCACCTCTGCTTCTGCACGGCGCGAATGAATGCTGAGAACTTTTCCTCCATGTATCGCACAACATTCTAGAATGGCCTGGAATATTTTCTTCTGACTCCGATAATCATCTGATTGCTTTTTGAAATTATCAAGTCCAATTTCTCCAATATACTTTGCTTCTCTGGCAAGAGCAATGAATTTGCCCAACTGGCCTATGTGACTTGCCGCCAATTCCGGATGAAATCCTAATGAAGGCCGAATATATTTGGTATTCCTTATAAAATTCTTGGTATGGTGAAATAGATCTGGCAAGTTTGTGACTGCGATGGTGTAAATTTTTTCACGCTCAATCTGTGCGACCATTTTCGTAACATCCGGGCAAAGGTCTAAATGAAAATGCGTATCATGTAGATTCATTCCTGTCCTTTAAAAAATTTTTCACTTCCTCCATACCACGTTTATAGACATCTATGTATGCGCTGAGCTCCTCTGGATTTTGATAAGGAAGAGGTCCCGATCGTAAAACTTGTAGTGAGAGGCGGGAACTCTTCATCCCTTCGTTGCGCTGGAATGCCATTTGGAATGCCCTCAGATCACTGCCCTTTTTGGATTGATTAGGTAACACATCCCTTAATATCTGATTGGAGTAATCTGTCAATATCTTACCTGCTCGTTTTTCTGCAGCTTGGCGGATGATGCAAGGAACACAGTAGCCACAATTTAGGCCAGGCTTCTTTTTCTCATATCGACTGACCTCGGGATGCGAGCAAGATATAGTATGGGGATAATAGGTATTTAGAAACTTTCTGTCCTTGCATTCGGCCATCATCTCACCTTTGGTCCTAAATTGGTATGGATTGACCAACTTATTCTTTAGCCCAAGAGTCTCTAGCATCTCCCTCCATTTATCTAAGTAGTAGGGATGGGTTGTTCTGGTGCTATGGCTGCTTAGCCTAGTTAAGGTTAGCGGTATATTCAATGAAATTAGACCGTTTTCTGGGATGATTAATGGAATTTCCTCTCCGTGAGCATTGGCGACGGCAATGCCTAAACAGAAAAACAGGAATGATCTGGCACGAGATGAATTCTCTTGCTGAGTCTTGGCCTTATTATGTCCGGGTTGAACCCGTATCTTATGTCGTTCAAAGCCAGCTTTGCTGAAGTTTTCAGCAAGGGCATCATACAACATCGTTTGGACAGCACTTTCAGATGCTTTATAGTGACTAACAAAAGCGACTTTCGATCCTCCTCTAAGTAAGTCAATGGAGCTGATAAATGAGTCTAGCCCACCTGAAAAAAGACACACTTTTTCAATGCCATTAGCATTTTTCTCAAAACTTGACTGAGTCTCCCTCTTTACTTTATTCTTTCTGAATTTTATTTCCCATTTGTCTCCACTAAGGAAGCTTAACATTTCTTCAAGTACCGGGACTGCTTGATTCCATTTTGCAGGATCATACACTGGCAGATTGACTTTGAGGTACCTGCTCCATCCTTGAAAACCGTTCTCCTTTCTAGACACTGTCTGGTCTACAGTATAAATAGCGATACCTATTCTCAATAAGTCAAAAACCTCATCCTTCAATGCTAACCGGTGGTCATGGAGATGCGATATAATATTTGTTGTTACCCACCTCTCCCTGTCTGCCTGACTTATGGATATAACAATATTTTTATCTCCCTCCACTGTTTTTTGCTCAGTCGCATCCCTAGGATCGAATTTTACATGAATATTAATTGCGCTCATTTTTTATAGCAGTGTAAGAGGTAAGGAGTATTTGATCTATTATAATTTTATTCTGTTCTACACTCATCGTAAATGGGTCAATTTCATTATTTTCATAAGCTGTTTGTACTTCAAGTCGAACATAGTCTTTGATTTCGCTTTCCAGCTTTACCGCTTGCTTAACAGAAAGATCTCCTTTCTCCAATGCAAGTCCCAGCTCATGCATCCACTTGAGGAAAATGTAATTGCTCACATAGGATGATACCGACTCTCCAATATCCGTCTGGTCGATTTGATCAAGGTTGGTAATATCTTTGCCATCATCAATCATTTTCTCATATAGCCCATCCAAGGTTACGATCAGTGCCTCACGAGCTATGGCTTCATCATTGGTCGTCCCAACTGGGGCAAGCGCATCAGAGATGGCAGCAAGCATTTGTTCTGGATTCAGGCCATCTAGATTTTTAATACCCAGATCACTTAAACTACCAGCGATCCCCGCGGCAGCAACCCCACCTAGAAAGACCGCGAACCTTGCGCCTGTCGAAGACCCTATACCTGCCGCGCGTGTTGCACTAGTTGCTCCACCAGAAGAACGAACATATGCAGCGCCAGCTTTTCTCATGCTTGATCCGCGCGTTCCATTTGCAAGTCTTTTCAACGCACCTTTACCGGAGGTCCAATTTGGTTGACTGTCCATTTTACCAGCATTTGGTTTTTTATCCGCGGAACTTTCTGAAGTGTCATAGTTATTTTCTCCGGTCCCTGCGGACGGCTGATACCAAGGTGGTAGAAGTGTACTGCGACCTACAGGGCCATTATTAGATGCTGATGTTCCCATTATTTATTGAGGTCTTTTATCGCTTTTTGGGCAAAAGGTACAAGCTTGGTATTGGATGTACTTTTTTCCCATTTTTTTAATAACTTAATTGCAGGATCTTGAAATTCGGTTTGTTTAAAAGTCCTTGCAACAAGTGTTGCCGCCTTCGCAGGCAGTCCTTTTTCAGGGTATGTCCCAAGCAGCGTAATCAGCTCACTTTTAACCTCACTTCGTTTTGAAGCATAATCAAACATAAGCTCCATATAGGACAGATCACCTGAATGATCTTCTTCCTGCCTAAATCTTTCAGTGATGAGTGCAAAAACGGCTGTGATGTCAGCCGGGGCTAAGTCTCCTAATTTGCCCAGGGTTACGTTACGTTCTGCTTTTGAATTACTGAATAGTTTTTGTACGACTGCGCTCGCTTCCGGACTCAACCGTTGTGCTGTTGATGATACGACAGAAAGATGATCCCTTGAGAAATAAAAATACGGACTTAGATCTACGCCTGAAAGCGCTGGTTCAAGCTTGAACCAGTTAATTAACCATTTGTCTTTTTGGTAGATCTCTAGTTCTGGTTTAGACTTTTGCGAAACATCGATGTTTTGTTCCTCATTTTTTTCCTCTAGTTGATCTAATATTTGTATCACCCCTTGGTTATTGGCCTGCATTTCGTAGAAATTCCTAAATGTCTCCGGTTTAAAATATTCTAGCAACATGAGCTTGGCCAATAGTGTCTTCTTTAAATCAATTCCGATTGAATCGGCCATGCCTTTTCTAAGCAGTAAGGTGTTTAGAAAGCGTTTGCATTGGCGAGGATTGCCATTTAGTCCTACACTTAATACCGGAACAATCTGCCCGCACATTAGCAAGGCTTCGCTGAGCTCATTGTTTACAGTATTTAGGAAATCTCCTGCACATTTCATATCGAATAAAAAGTCAAAGCCTTTGTTACGCTTCTCATTTAGTATTTGTTCTCTCGCAATGCCAAATTCTCCTTCGTCAGTATGCAACTGGGCAAATAACAGATTGGCATAATTGGTAAGTTCAGTCGCATTTAGTGGTGGAATTCTAATCGGAAATTGTATGAGCTTTTCAAGGTAGTCCCTTCCCACCTCAGCATTATCCCCGGAAATTTCTGGAAATCTTGTCTTAACAGCATGCTTAATTAACCGCTCGTCGGCTCCAATTATGAATGCTGTCTTTTTGGTGAACAAAAAAAGTTTGATAGCCTCTAAAGTACCAATTACGGTTGGGGGAGAGCACCTATCTAGATCGTCAATGCAGATTAAAACTTTGTCCAGATCAGTTTCCGATAGAAGATTAGAAAAATTTTCATGAAAGCTTTGAATGTTATTCTTTACATCGTCTTCTTTGAGCTTCGATCTATTCTCTTTAAGCAGTTGGGTATAATCTGCTTCCGAAGCTTTTTTTGCGATATCTAACGCTGATACGGCAGCCATTCCTACGGGGCCTCCCGCAGCAAAACCAATTCCATATTTTACCAGTTGACCGCCAGCCTTAATCACATCAATATTCCTCAATAATTTTGCAGCAAAACTGATCGCCTTTTCACTTAATGTGCGTTCAGATACAATTGCATCAACAATCTTTGACATCAGCACAATCTTAGCGTCTTCATACCCTTCGAATAGCCAACCATTGAATTTTATGACTAGTATATCAGGCTTTGCGCTATATTTATTTTCGATCATCCGCATCAGTGACGATTTACCACTTCCCCAATCCCCGAAGATCCCGATACTACAAGGAAGAAGATTTTTGGAATCTACAATATTAGATACGGCTGTGACTAAATGCCCACAATCGATAAGATCTTCGTCTGTTTCATTATCATTCCACATGGTAATTGTATGCTTGAAGATCAATAAATAGAGAGGTAGAAATTATGGATGACTTTTTTTTCATCCTAATCGAAAGATTGATTATGATTGAATTTTGTAACTGGACGGGCCAATTTGCGTTTTGGTTCATTTGAGATCGTAGTTGGTTAGATTTATAATGACAAATTACAATATTTATTTGAATAACATATCACCTTATCCACTGAACTATAATAATGATCAGTAATTTCCTCGAATTTTAAATAATCATAACTAACTCCATTTTCAATAATAGGTGAAAGGCTTAAAATTTCCTGTGCTTAAAAGCGGTTCGAACTAGCCCATCGACAAAATCATATTTTCAGTTAAGATACACTGATAATCTTCTTCCGTTTGATCGCATTTTCCTCTCCTTAAATGTGCCGGACTCGAAAAAGGTTCGAAATGCCCCCATTTAGGTTGGCTTCTATATTTTATGAGGTAACCAAATTTACGTAAATATTAACAAGAGACCGACTTTACAAGGTACCTAGTAGAATATTTCATTAATTCCCTACTAAGTATCTCTTCATTTCGATCGGTAAAAAACCTCGTTCAAATGAGGTTGGAGTCTCCTGTACCAGCATCAGTCTAATTTATAAATTTCCATTATCCTCCATTCACTTCTTATCCTTATATATTTCTCTGATTATTCTAAAAAGTTCCTATAGATGTTGTAGTGGGTAATCCGATTCTCCACAAAAACCGAGAAAAACCTGAATAGAAAGATCTCTGGCTTTTTGCATTTTAAGAAGTTACTGTTTTCGCAGAAATTTCGATCTTATAGATGAGTCATTTGGTGAGCCACATATTAAACCTTAGTTTTTTTATGTTTTCGATAGTTCTTTAATTAGCAATTCTGTTGGTTTCCGTTCAATATAAACTGAGCATAAGAGTTAAAAAAGTAACTATTCCAAGTAAGTGCAATAGTTCAGCTGAAAGATAATATAATTAAGATGGATAAATTACTTTAAAAAAAATACGAGCGTTAATATCCCATAAATTAAAGCTTTTATGGACATGAAAGGGGAATAATCAACGATCATTCCCCTTTCTTATTAGGAAGTTTTGTAATTTCATCATATAAAATTGAACAGGCAACTCAAAGTCTACAGTTTTAGCCCCACAGTCAATTTCTCCTCCTTTTAAACTCATATATGTTTTTCCATTTTTGGCAATCCTTCCTATTGCTAATTTATACTGTTCCATTTTTAAGCTACTGACATCTTTTAATTGATTAAAATCTAAATTATTTGGTTCCTCCAATGCCGAACTATATCCAGTCTATTTTACTTTTTAGACCATTTTTGTCACTAGTGACATTTACCGTATCTGCGAATGGCATTTTAAACTTTTTTAATGAGACAATGTTTCATTTTACGTCAATAGTTAGAGACTCCAAAGCTGAAAGTTTGCTCCGCGACTTAAAATGAATAGATGATTATCAAATTTTAATAACTTCTCTTTTCAAACTCTTCACAAATTTTTCACAAGTGGGAACTCCCGTATTTAGACGCTGGTCCGGTAACAGGATCTGAACTTCGTCACGAACCGATTTAAGATTTTTGCTACGTAAATTAGAACTTTTCAATTTAAAGTTCATTTTTAGTAATGTCATGGTCAATTTATAATCTATATGGTCGTCAATTTCTCTGAAGTCACGATCAACATCAACATACTTGAATGCAGAAAGCCAGCCTTCCAGCAGATTTTTAAGTCGTCTAAAAATCGTAATCAAGCCTTGATATTTTTGATCGTTTTTATAGGTGGAAAGATCTGTAACTTCATTGATAGCTGTGATTAAAGCTGCTACCTTTTTAGGGTCTACCCAAATATTCTTTCCATCAAACCGAATAGATAAGAATGAAAAAGAATCTCTAATGGGATTAACTATTCTGGTCTTTGATCCTAATGCATTTATCGGACTAGGTAGTGGATGTAACTCTAAGCCCAATTTATTGTGAATTTCTTCCCGTGCTACAGAAAGTGCTCTATGAGCTTCATTTCTATCTTTGCACATTACAATGAAATCATCGGCATATCTGATCAGTTTGAAGTTTTCTTGGATCATTCGCTGATCGAAGTCTGCTAAATAAATATTCGCTAACAAAGGTGATAATGCATTGCCTTGAGGGATTCCTTGCATCGAATCTTTAAAATAATGATGATGGCGTTCATCGTAGTTACTCAAATCACCAACACTTTGCGCTAACGCCTTACCTAGCAAAGTATTAATCGTTTTATCTGGAAGTTCACCGAAGATTTTTTTTAACAAATTTTTCCGGTTTACATTATCAAAAAATTTTTTAATATCAGCTTCTAATATGACATGATACCCTTGCTTATAATATTCGACCATCTTTTTAACCGCATCTTCTACATTTTTATCTGGTCGGTATCCAAAACTGCAATCATTGTCTAGCTGATACTTTATTGCTAATAGTTCCTCAAGCTTCATTGCTAATGCTTTCTGAACAAGCCGATCTCGTATGTCTGCCAAGCGCAAAGGACGAAACTCATCTTTTACGCCTTTAGATACCAAAACTGGACGAACGCTTTGAAATTCATATTTTCTAGTCTTGAGTTCGGCACTAATTATCAGCAGATTTGATTCTAAAGAATTTGAGAAATCAGCGATTGTTTCTTCAGAGACCCCACGTGAGTCCTTGTTAGATTTGTTTAATTTCACCCAAGCTCTTCTGAGATATGCCGGATTTGCAATTTGAGTAATCAGTCTGTATTTTCGGGTCTTTGCCATCTTTGTTGTAGTAATTGCCGTTTCCGTTCCAGTGCCACTGGGTCTAGCAGACAACAAATATTAAGGGCAGATAAGTGAGCAGATGATACTCATCTTGACCGTTAAAGCCAAAACTTTATGCATCATGCGCTCCATCGCTTTGGGTATGTTTCGGTCGTTCAACCTAACAGGCTCCTTGTAGACGCAACCCTGCGGCTTTGCATCCGGCGATTTGAAGGGTAATTTCCAGGCAGTTTTTTCATGTTACTCAAATTTAATGTTTTTTCCCACTTTTGCAACTTTTTTGAAAATAGTTTCCTCCCGCGGCCTCACCTGCTCCTGTAAAATTCTCCACTCCACAACAACGGAAACAGTTAGTCTGCTAAACGTTATGGGTTTCGAAGGGCAGATAAGTGAGCAGATGATACTCATCTTGACCGTTAAAGCCAAAACTTTATGCATCATGCGCTCCATCGCTTTGGGTATGTTTCGGTCGTTCAACCTAACAGGCCATAATGCGAAAATAGCTAAATATTCAGCACTATATGCAAATGTTAATAACTATGTATATCGATAATAACAAGTTAACCTTTAGGTACTCTGAAATCATTCACCCTAAAGGCGTCTTTCTTTCTGAATCATCCTTTCATCTCTAAATGATCGTCAAGGCCATTGAAAGCCTGGAATCTTCAGATTTTTTCATTTTAGTATTCTTAATATGGACAGGTTCATGTCAATACATACAATATTAGTAAGTGACTAGATAAACAATATTAAAACGATCATTATTCCAGACCAGAGTACTTTATAATTCGTCTAAGGTGCCAGCTAAACTATATGAGAAGCGTAGATTACTTGTCTAGAATAATAATACCCACGCATTCTCCAACGAACCAAAGAAAGCATCAAAAGAAATGATAAAAGGATAAAATAAAGCGTTAAGGTAGCTGATCTGTCAGCGAAAATTAATAATGTAATACAATATATGAAACTTAGAAAAAGGGTGGCCATCAAATTCCGACTAAAAATATAAGCGCTGTAATATTCATTAACTCTATCCCTAATAATATCTGAAGGGTTTTTATCCTTACTAACATTAGCGGTTTTAAAGAGCAAAACAGCAAATTCCTTCGTAATTGAGGCTGGTACGACCATTATGTTCATATTATTACACAGAAATTTCACAATTTTTTCTGCATCATTCAATTTATAACTTTTATTAGTTCCATTAAACAATTCAAATGAAGGTTTCGACAGCCATACATATAGACCTTTCTCTATCAGACTTGCTAGACCATCTAAGAAATACCCAAAAGTATAGCTTACAGCAAGAAATACTAATAATAGTATTGTAGATAAATCTTTTACTGATTCTGGCACCTTATCTGGAAAAACTGTAATGTTACTAATTATATTCCCTAGTAAGATGATTGTTAAAATCAACATACCAGGAATAACGTATTTTAGTAAATCTTGTATTCTAAATTCCATTTTTTATTTAAATGACTTGTTGTTAATTCTTATTCTCACATTGTTGCGATTAAAATCGGGTGGAGTTGGTTTTAATACAGTGAGTCCTTTATCTATTTTTTCCTTTTGAAGATTATATTCAACTAGCTGAAACTCCCTCAAATCCTCTATTTTCAATTCTCCTACAAGTATTGTTGAGTTTAACCCGCCTTTAATCTGAATTAGGTCTTTAGCATATGATTTAGCTGGTTGAATCAATCTGGAATCACCATAATGAGAGGTATTAACTTGGACAAAATAGCAATGAATATCCCTTACCCATGATCCAGCTATATCAGAAAAATAGCCAGTATCTCTATTAAACTCTGCGGCTACAATAAAATCAACTTTTGATTTAAAAAGCCCTCTATCATATATATCAGCCAGTTCAAAACAATTGTAAACAGAAAAATAAGTATTACGCCAATGAAACAAATCATATGATTTTGGATATTCTATTATTGTATCTCTAGGGATAAGAAGTCTATGTCCTTTTAAAAGTTCCTTTTCATCATGAGCATAGTGATTCTTTAATCTAATTTTTATGATTGAAGTTGTATACTCATCCAATTTAATAGGTAAAATTGTGAGCATAAAATTAAATGCAAAATTCCCAGAATTAATCCAATGCTCAAGCCCAGCAATTATTCCAACATCTCTTTTATGAGACCTATATGCTAGCAACTTGATCCAAGAAAAGGGAACTGATACTTCTGGCAAAACAAATAAGTCGCACCTTTGCTTATCAGCTTCATTTAGTAAATCAAACAACTCTTTTCGCCGATCTCGTGATAAATTTGGCTTTTGATTAATACTTTTAAGAATATTTGTTTGTTCAACTTTTATATTACCAATTGCAATTTTCTTATCTACAATATTCTTCTTATCTTCTCCTCTTACATCAACGTAATTTTCGATTATTTCCCCACAAACCTCCTTACTTGAAATATTAAAATACTTTTCTTTTAATCCCTGTGCCTTTGATTTTGCATTTACCCGCCAAGAATAATTGATCACCCAATATTCTTCAAATGCATTATCAGGTATGGCGTTAACTAAATCTAATTGAAGTTCTTTTTTAGTTTCAATTTGGGAAATTTTAGGCATTTCTTGTGCTCGATTTCCCTTCTTGGTTGAAGACTTTGTTTTTTTTATTGTCTCCTCATCAATTGAAATAACTGCTTCATATATTTTTTTAATATTTACTTCATGAAAGTATACATATCTTGGGGATAAAATAGCTAACCTATTATACGAGTGAAGAAGTGACACCTTTGATTCTAATTCCATTCCCAATTTGGAATCGGGATATATAAAATTCTCATCAAACTTGGCAAGTTCGATCAACTTCCCATATTCACTTGAATTATCAAATAAAAGATCTTCTTTGAATTCTAAAAGGTTACTTCCCCAATTATTAATGGTAGTATAAAGTGTATAATTAACAGATGGAATATGTGTTAATGCATGTCTAAACATATTACTTTTTCGAATTTCGATTGCAATCATACGACATTCTTCAAAGAAACTCTTTTCCTCCTGCTTAGAAACATCAAATATAATAGATGGATTCAAAGCCAACGGAACGGATATGGAAGCTTTTAAAAAGAGTTCTAAATTGTTTTGAATATATTTCCTAACTAATGTTTTATCTAGTTCGGTATCCAATTCAGAATAACTAATATTGTTGATTGATCTTAAAATATGACGGGTGAATTTTACAATATTCGAAGCATTATCAGTAATTACAAAATATGTTGCAACTTTTTCCCAAAGCGAAAAAAAAGATAACCCTACATATCCTTTAAAAAACGTGAGTATCTGATTATCAGACTCTAGATCATTTTCCTTATCACCATAACTCCTAGCAAAAATCTTTTGAGCAAGAAATTTCGATGCTCCATATTTATCTTCACTAAGTTCTTGTATACTTCTGAATTTATTTATAGAATCGCTATATTGTAAAGAAAATGCTTCCTCATCAAAGTCGCTTGTAAGTTTATCTTCGTCAGGTAAAAACCGAAACTCACTCCTTTGATCTTCTAGCTTCTTTTTAAATTTGTTTAAAGCTGCTTTAGACTCCTTATGATTAAAATGATGTAAAATAACTTTCTCAGACTGAATTACCATATTTGGATAACCTTCCAAGTTATACTCAAGAGGACTTTGTTTATCATAGCTCTCATTATCAAATAAGTTGGAACTATTGAATGAAAGTAGGTTACGATCTACAAAATATCTATCCAAAAAAAGATCAATAGTAGAACTATTAGTAGCATCTATCTTCATGTTGGGAAAAACAAACATAAGATCGTCAACATATCGCCCATAGTAAGTCGGATTCAATTGGTCTATAATATTATTGTCGAAGTTTTTCAGATAATAATTCCCCAATAAACCTGATGACATTAATCCAATTGGAAGAGGCGCAAATTTCCTTCCTTCTAAACTAGGTTTGATTTTCAATATCTTAACCTTATAAACCTTGTGAATATTGCATAATAAATCACACAAAACATTAATCCTTGATTGATCTTTCGAATACCCGTTTTTTTCAATTTCGTTATTCGATTTCTTAATTTTTAGATCAATTATGTTTTTAATATCTAATTTTATCTGACCAAAGTCCAACTCAACACTGTGAAAATAATCCTTAATGTCCAGGCTTAATATTGTGACATCTTTCTTGTCTTTAAGCAAATCTTCCGCTTTAGAAATTGCGTTATCTCTCCATTTTTGATATTGTATAAAATAAGGTTTATACAATCTTAAGCCATCGACAATTTTTCCTTCTTGATCATCTTCATTAAGCTGTAATTCATAAGCATAATTATGTGTTCCAATCTCCCTTGTAAGGTATTTTCCTGCAAACATCAACCATAACACACTTATTAAATGAACCTCCACACTTGCATCAATAAAAATATTGATTCTTTTCAATTTCAAATCATCTTCATGTGGTACATTTGTTATATAGCGTCGGGATATTTTTTTAAATGTCTTTGGGAGTAAATGAAAGTCTATATGAGGTCGGCTCAATAAATCATTTGAATTAAAACTTTCATTTTGCTGTTTTAAATCCAATTTTAAGAATGACTCTATAATTGAAAAAAGTTTCACTTTTATTCCTGAAAAATCGCTTTCATTCAGATTCTTAGCCTCAAATTCAGAAATTCTTTGTTTAATTAGTAGCGAAGTATTGTCATAATAAAAGTAATGCTTAAGTTTTTTATATGCAGAAAAAATAATATCCTCGTTGAAGAGTTCGTTCATCATTTATTTGTTAAATCAGTAAATAATTACAACAAATAGTTCATACTGATAAAATTTAAATCTACAAGCATTAACCAAGAGCGTAAAGAATTTACAATATCTAAACAATTTATTACTAAAGCAAACTTAGATCCATAACAAACTTACATCCATAGTTCACAGAGACAGCAATTATTATAAATCTATTCCTAAAGTTATTTAACAAACAAGGAGCTAAGTCGAAAGTGATTTATCAGAGGGGCTTCTAGTACAGGTATACTGGCCATATACAAGAAGAAATTTGAAAGGGCTCTAATCAGTGTCTTGTTAGGCTTAGCTCTAACAAGACACTGATTAGAGCCCATGAAAAGTAGCCCGTGACTGAATATTTTGCTAGTTTTATTTATCCGCTAACACAATATCTAGCCCCGATTGACGTCTTTATATACGAGAGCGTTAATTTAGATGAAGCGGGAGTGGTCGGAGATCATTCCCGCTTTCTTATTTATATACTAATCTTATTTTCGTGGATTGCATTGTTATTCGCTTCCCATTTCTTGTCATTTCATATTCCTCTTCTCTATCAAATTCAATTGCTAAGTTTTGCATTCCTAAAAGCTCTAAAATATTTGAGGCTTTTTGCCTAACAATTTCCCACTCCGGGTTTATCTCTAATGTAAAGTCGTCCCAAAAGTCGGGTGATTTATCACCGCTACGTTCAATAAAGAATGTATCAAGTTCAATTAGTTTATTAACCTGATCTTGTGTTAAGAAATTATGGTCTAGAAAAGAATTATATGACATCGTCAAGTAAGTATCGAACTCTAAGGCCATCTCATCGCAAGTAGCACCAATTCCAATAATTTCTGCTTGTCTATCAGCATTACTAGAAAGAGTTATCAAATTCTTTATCAACTCTCCAAACTTCCAACATATAAGATTGTGGTCAATTGTTAAATCTGTATCACCATAGTTATATGTCGGTTCAAATTTCATCTTTCTATAGTTGTTTTATTTATTGCCTTTAACGCGTTTATATAGCCTCTTTATTGCCCAGATAAGCTCATCTTGATTACCCCAATACTCCTTGATTTGTCCATAGGTTTCATATTCAGATATATTAAAACCATCCTCAATGTCGTTATAATAAACAACTTCAGTTTCAAAAACTGCAACAGCCCAAAAACCACCCCCTTCACCCCCATATTCTTTCTCTTCCCATTTTTGAGGTTTTATTCTTATTAAGTTCCAAAAGCTTAACAATTCACCTTCAAATTCGGACTCTCCACGCGAAATGTGTTCTTCTAATTCATTTAATGAAATCGGTGTCCACATATTAAAAGTCGTAAACAGTTACCAGTATGTTTTTTTCTATCAAAGTAGATTGGATTAATGGCTCTATTCTGTCCCAGGTTCCACCTGCTAATCCACAACCAATTCTAGGCATATGAACTGTAGCATTATTCTCTAATGCAAATTGCCCTACTTTGTCCAGCCCTGATAAAATTGCTTCATAGCGAATTGGTGCATTCCCTTGCTCGTCTTTATTGATTTTATGTTGTCCGATTAAATTAGCAACCCAAAGCTCATCTTCAACCTGTACAAATTGGACTTGACCGAGAACGAAGTTGTCTTTTGTCTTAAACCAATCTCTATAGCTACGTTCTGGTTCTTTCCAACGTTTTGAAATTGCCATCACAAAGCCTTTTCCCCACGCACCAATATCATTGCAAACATGTACTATTATTTTATTGCCTTTGTTTTCAGGGGTTGTTGCATCGCCATTTTTGTAATCTATATTCATCAATTGATAATTTCGTTATTTAAAATTGAACATTTGCCTGTATAGCTTCGAAGTTTCTATTTTAAGAAGGGCTGATGTTTCAATTGTTCATCATAGTCGTTCTGGTTGATAAATGGCCAAATTTCAAAATTACCAAGTTTTTGAAATTCCTCGAATGCTTTTTCTTGCTGTTTCCTTACGTCTCGGTAGTACTGACCAAGAGAAAGAATGGTCAAGAGAACTTCCCCCAATGAAAATTTAACTAAGGGACTGTTAGTGTCAAAATACGGCCATTCGTATTCTTTATCACCCTGCAGGAACAATATGCAACGAGCAATTATTTTCAGGCTCCGTTCTGGTAATTTGTCCCCACCTCTTAATTTGTGATTTCTGGTATCATCATATAATCCCCAGCAGAGTTCGAGCATTGGTTGAATTATTTTATCATCGACCTTAGCATCTTCCGATTTATGATATTGCTCCGGTAGCCAACCATTCGTTACATCATCCATAAGACTATCTTCAAAGTCATCATTCGAAATAAGCCCAACTGAGAGATGTCGCAAATGAAGAGCCAGCTTTCTTCTTCTTTCAATGTCTATCATGGTAATTCTTTAGGTATCTTAGATGTCCAATCACTATTTACCTAGCCCCTCATATTCCTCATTAAAAAACTCACTTAGGCTTACTCCGAAACAATTGAGGATACCAATCAATGTACCAATCGTTATGTTAGCGCTCCCAGCTTCATATTTACCATATTGAGAACGGTTCAGGTTGTTTTCATAAGAAAACTTATCTGGACTAGTAAACCCTGCAGACTTACGGAGACTCTTAAGCCTTAAACCTATCTTCTTTAGCTCTCTTTCATTTGTTAAAAGATCCTTATTTGTCATAAAATAAAGTAAGGGAAATACTCCATTTTTACACACTCCATAAAAAGAGTATTTTTATTTGGAGTATCAAAATCATCTCGTTATCTTTAGTGCATTAAACAATTGATTATGTGAGAATAAACAGCAAATAAAATATTAATGGTCTTGCGGTTGCATTTCTGAAGCCGTAACGCAAGACAGCAGAACACCCTGCCTATTTACTAATATGCTATATTTGCGTATTCCTAAAATAGGTGCGGGACTGCTGTACACTCGTGTTACGTAAGGCTTCAGAAACTCTATGCAACCACGAGATGCAGTTCCGCACCTATTTCTGCATCTCCAAGACTCATTTAAACTGTAACCAATTAAATGAGATCAATATATGGAACTACAAATCTTATCACCAGCAGAAGACCACGCGATTTACTTTAGAGCGTTTATCAATCAGCTTGTCCAAAAATTCAAGCCTTTTCAAATCTTTAGTTTTTATAAAAACAGTTACGACCAACATGATCAAGGCTGTTTTAAAGAAAAATCCGATACCTTTCATTGCGATTATTGCCTACTACTTGTCACTGAGAGCAACACCCGAATTGATCATGAGGTCCAAGATTTCACAAATGGCAATTACAAACAGGGTGTAATTACAATCCTCTGTCATGCGAAAAAAGCCATTGAGGAAGCTATTATAGCCAATAATCGTTTTTTCATTACGGTTTGCAGTACCTCGAAATTGATTTATAGCCATAATGGAATGACTACTTTCGATTTTTCCAATCGTGTTATTCCAACCGAGGCAGCTATAAAAGCAAGAAAACATTTCGACCACCGAATGACATTAGCAGATGGTTTCTTAACCGGAGCACATGAGTGCATCATTACTGAACAGCACAATGTATGCGCATTTATGTTGCATCAGGCAGTAGAACAAACCTGTATTGCACTGATCAGGGTGCACCTGGCCTATCGAGCAGAGATACATAATTTACGCCGTCTTTTACACCTGTGCTGCTGCTTTTCAAATGCCCCCATTAAAATGTTCTTATCCGGTAGCCCTGATGACGAAAGACTCTTTGAAGTATTGCTTAAAAGTTATTCGGGAGCGAGATACAAAGATACTTTTAACATTTCCGAAGATGACTCCTGGCTTTTATACAATAAGATTACAGAGTTTGTAACACTTGCTAAGGTAATGTGTGAAGAGAAAATAGCGCAGTTAACACAACAAGCCATGCTATATAACGAATTTGCTAATCCAGCCACAGCCTCCAATTAGCGATCAATTTTATTATTCAATACTGATTTAAAAATAAGATTATGGAAAACATCATGAAAAAACTCGATTACCAGCCTACAAATTTATCAGACTATGAATTACAAAACCCTTTAAGCACAATGGTCGACTTTATGGATAACAATGATCTCCATCATATTAGGGAAAAAGTTTGGCAATTCTATAAAGGCTGGGTGAATAACTCGGTCGGATTTACTGAGGGAGATGAAAATGCCGATATGTTATACTTTTACACCCAACTCGTGGATTTTATAAATGCAGCGTTTATATACACGGAAAAGAGGAAGCTGGAAATTCAGCCACCTAAAGGATGAAGAGTTAAAGCAACTGAGATCAGTACGGGTTTGCTAGCTGGGTTTTGATCTTTTCGATTTTTGTATTCAATTCAGTCAATGATTCCTGATTTATAACGCCATTATGGACATCAAAATTCTCATAAAACTTCGGCAATGAAAAGACTTCTTTAATATCAGCTCCAAATTGTGGAAAAAACTTCGACGCTTCTGCCATTACATTTCCACCGCCAAACCCACCCGGAGAAGTAGTCATCAGAAACATCGGTTTGTTTTGGAAAACTTTTACATTAATCCGGGAAGCCCAGTCGAAAGTATTTTTGAATGCTACACTATAAGAGCGATTGTTTTCTGCTAGTGAACATATGATAATATCACAATCCTCAATATTTTTTAGAAATAGGTGTGCCGCTGCCGGGAATCCACTTTTTTCCAGATCTACAGAAAAAACAGGCATTGCATAATCGTTAAGGTCAATCAAATTAATTTCATTCCCTTCAAAACTTTTCAATACAAATTTTACCAGTTGTTTGTTAATAGAGGTAGAAGAATTACTTCCTGCAAATGCAAAGATTTTCATTTATATATATTTATGATGTGATGAAATTTTGAAAATAAAATATCGATATTGAAATATTATAGCTTAAAAATAAGGATTTTTTGCAAACCACGACATAAAACAATCACACAAATTTAGTTTCATGATCTATAAAGAATACCTGCCTGCACCCGCTCTTCAGGATAAGGTTGAATGCTACTGGAAGTTTATTATTCCTGCCAGTCAGTCTGAATCGGCTAACCCCATACCACATATTGTTTTACCCCATGGCTGCTGCGAACTGGTTTTCATCAAACTCCTGCCGATCAATCAAGAATTCATTGTATTTAAAGGAACCTCAACATCGAAATTCACGGTGGATGTCTTTCCGAATGCAATATATGCAGGTATCAGGTTAAAACCAGGACATAGGTGAGTAAATGAACATTATGCTAAAATATCGGATACTAATTGGGCGCTAATATGACGGTGTTGAGGGAAAAATTTAAATATAATCAATTATAGATTGCTGTTAATTCCGTAAAAATAGAGAGGTTTAACTTGATACTTAAATCGAGTAAAAATGACCGAAAATAATGATAACACGCTGATTCCTGATGAAATTATCATGAACCAAATCTACTATATACGTGGACATAAGGTAATGCTAGATACTGATTTAGCAGCACTTTATGAAGTAGAAACTAAGCAACTTAAAAGACAGGTTAAACGAAATATAGATCGTTTCCCCGAAGATTTTATGTTTGAACTCGGGAACGAAGAGCAAAAAATCTTAAGGAGCCAATTTGGCACCTTAAGACATGGGGAACATTCAAAATATAATATTTAACGGGTAACACAATATCCAGCCCTAATTAACGTCTTTACTCACCCGGTCCAGCATCCGTATCTTTTGACATTTTACAAAGAGGTCCGGATCTTTGTGATCCGGACCAGGATAGTCTAAAAATAAGGCTCAATATTGAACACCCTTAGCGGGGAAAAATTGCCACAAGGTTACTCTGAGGATCCAGGACTGGTTTATTTGTGTTCACATCCATTCTTGTTCCCACATACCAGCTTTGTACCCCACCGCCCTGATAACCATACTTATTGGGCAGAACGATACCAGCCGACATAACACTATAATTCACATCATTGTCTATCAGGTATTCTTTCTTTCCGGCTTTGAGCAATAAAACGTACATCTCCCCTTCCAGTGGTGGCACCTGAATAAAATCTGTCCACTGTCCCGGTTTAACATTTCTGGCCAGATATACTACGGAATTGACGTCCGAACCATCCCCGTATGCAACATCCACGGGCATATCTGCCGGGAAATCAAAATAAAAGGCAATCTGTTCTATATCTGCAATTGCTGCAGGATATTCATATTTCTCACTGATTTTTTTCCCGTCGTAAAAAAAAGTAATAGGCTTCTCGGTCCTGTTGCGCTCGATATTTTGGGTTAGGAGCACTTCGCCCGTACTCTTTTTTCTCAACTCCATTTTGACCGGGGCCTCACTGTTAAAAGCAATATTACCGTTAAATCTTGCCCAGCCCTGAAATTCACGCAGCTTGACACCATCGAAATACTGTTCCAGTGTATCGCCCATAACGAAACCTTTAAATTCGATGGGACTCAATTTATCAATGGGAAGAACTGCCAATTGCCCGTCCCTTTCACATGATTGCATGGCCAGGCTCAGCATAAGCATCAACACCATTACCATATTATATTTTTGTTTCATATTTTATCTTTTTGTAACCAGATTTAAAAATTATAAGAAAGTGAAAGGCTTACGCTCCGGCCGATATAACGGGTGAGCGTTTGGCGGTCACCGATCTGCTGCCCTGCCCCTTTGCTGTGATCAACATAGCCCTCTTCGAATTTATCGCTGAAGCCGAATTTGTATTTAAAAACATCATCCCACTCCGAATTGATCGGGGGATTGGCATTTTTGATCTCAAAGGTAGAAGCATCATTGACGTAAAAACGGTAAGGGTTATCCATCAAATTACTGATATTCAGCTTAAACTGCATCTTGTTGCGGTAAAAACGATAGCTTGCCTGGGCATCCACCTGACTTCTTGGCCGTTCATATTCTACCAGGTTAGGGTCAACTCCTGTGATATAGGTTTTATAACCCATGTAGTTAAATACAAGATTGAGCCCCAGATGCTTGCCTGTATAATTCAGCCCCGCATTGACCACAGTAGGTACCTGTCCATACAACGGGCGCTTGTACTTCATATACTCATAGTAAGAATAGTCTTTCCCTTTATCATCCGCCTTAGTACGCAATATCCTGGACTGCACCTCCGATTTTAGCAAGGTGAGGTTGCCACTTATGGTAATTTCTTTCAGCAAAGCTACCGAGGGAGCAATGAAACCCAAGGACTTGCGAACTTCGAACTCGATCCCACGGATCTTGCCCCAGTCCGAGTTATTGGTGTATACATAAAGGTTGTCAGTTCCTGAAACCGAATTAACGGCATAGAACTCGGCCGGCTTATCAAAATACTTATAAAATGCGCCAACCGAAATGATATCCCCGGCACCCGGAAACCATTCCAGCTTGAGATCGTAATTATCGATGATCGAAGATTCCAGACCAAGGTTGACCTGCATCCTGCCAAAATTGGTATTGTACCTGGAGAACCTGGAATTATCCATCAGCGACGGCCTTACGGCGGTTTTGGCATAAGAGAAACGGACATTCAGGTTGTTAACAGGCGTATAGGTCAGGTGGGCAGAAGGCATAAACTTCCACCTCACGCTGTCGGCGAGCGTGATCGCCGGCCTGTTCTGCATATTGCTACTGTTCTGCAGACTGTCATACCTGAAGTATTCGAACCGGCCACCCCACACCAATCTTAAATTTTTGGTCAGCCTGTTATCAAGCATTGCATATGCCGCCTTGTTCACATCCTTACCCTCATACCTATTAAGTTGGAATGCAGAAGGCATGTACAGGATATCAGTCAGCGGATGTTCCATACCCATATAGTTGCCATAATCCTGTACGGGAAGGTAACCATAAGGGTTATTTACGGTTACAAAACTTACGATGGGCAACATCGTCCACTCATAGCTCGCATGCCTGTCCAGATAGAAAACCCCCGTTTTGAAGATCTGCTTTTGACCCGCGATCTTAAAATCAACTGCGGCGTTCATGGCCACAGTCAGGTTCCGTTCCTTGTAGGCAAACTTATCACGTTCCAACATACCACCCCCGCCACTAACGGTTCCCTGACCGGGCGTATATTTATAAATCACCTTATTTGCCATTTCCTCAGCTCGCAGCGTTGCGGTAATGGCATCGATCTCACGGGCATTGGTCGCTACCCTTGCCGCACTCCAATCCAGTTTTACCCTGCCCAACAGGTGCTCCCCGCTAACCTTGTTCTGTAAAAGATCGGTAAACACCGGCCGGTCATCTTCTTTGATAATGGGGTATTTACTGTTCCCATCATCTTTGGGATTAGCATAACTCCATCCACTGACCCGCTCCAGCTGCTCACTGAAAGCCCTCGAATAAAAATTATTGAAAATGATCTGGTGCTTGCCGTCCCGGTAACCTCCGTTCAGCAATGCCCCCAGGGTGGTATTGAAATTATACAGGTATCCGGTATTGACGTTTTCAGGATCATCGGGGGTGGAAATGATCTGCCAGGTTCCACGCCTGATGTTATCAATGTTTTCGATATTCTGCGTATTGCGGTAACTCAATGAGCCTACAAAACCGATTTTCCGTGCAACCTGCTTAGACAAATCATAACTTCTTCCAAGGCTGAACTGGTAGTTTTGGGAAGGCCTGCTTTGAAAAATCCGGCTGCCCAATCGCTCAGTCCCCCCTATCCTGCGGTTCTGTTCGGCTACTTCAACAGCTTTGATATCGGCTGGATTGGTTGCCTTTGGATTAAAGGTGGAAACATCTTTCAGTCCTTTTGGGAAATGGTCCCTACTCCCATCATCAAAGCCAAGGTAATCGTATTTCCCACGCTGATACCCATAAAAATCCTGACCCGTTGTCCTGGAATTCACAGAAGCCCCTGCACTGAAAGAAAGGAAATTTTCTGTAGGAATGGAAATGGTGTTTACCTGGATCAGCCCACCGCCAAAACCGGCATTCATGTCCGGTGTAGCAGACTTACTCACCACCACACTTTCCACCAGATTACTCGGAATCAGGCTAAAGTCGAAATTCCGGCTCTGCACATCCGTACTGGGCAACATGACACCATCCAACTGTGCCACATTGTACCTTTCGGCCGCGCCGCGTACCACCACATTCCTGTTATCGGTAGTGCTTACTCCGGTAATCCTTTTTAAAGTTTCACCAATGTTTTTATCCGGAGTGGCGCTGATCTGCTCTGCTGAGATCCCATCGGTCACCGTAGCGGCATTCTTCTGTCTGGCATATAAACCCTCAACAGAGGCTTTCTTATATGGACTGGTGACAACCACGGTATTCAGGCTCTTAGCATCTTCTTTGAGTACGATATCCAAAGACGTATTCTGGCCGGACAATACCTTTACATCTGTAACCTGTTTGGACTGAAAGCCAATATAGCTGGCCTCCAGGGTATAGCTTCCCGGCGGAAGAGAAATTCTGTAACCGCCATCCAGCGCATTGGCAACCGTTTTGTCGAGCTCCAGAATCCGTATGGAAGCACCTGGAAGTGGCCCGCCTTTGCTATCGACGACTTTTCCCGAGATTCGCCCAGGTTCGGCAGGCTTGGGAGCCGGTCTTGACCTGCCAATCACCACATTGTTATTGATCACTTCATAATCATACCCTGTCTGCCTTAACAGCTTACCAAGTACCAGCGGAAGCGATGCTCCGCGATAAACCTGTGCGGGTACTTTTAATTTACTGAGTAGATTTTTGTCATAAGAAAAAGCAATGCCTGTGCTTTTTTCAATTCTGGACAGCACAGCTGCCATATTTTCATTTTTGATATTGATGGTAACCTTGATTTCATTTAAGTTCTGGGCCTTGGTTTCCCTGGCCACGATCAAACTGCTGAAACCAATTAATAGTCCTAATACAACGGTCGAGATCCTCATAATCGCCGTGAGTTTTTTTTTCATGTTTTTGTTATTGCTCAAAAGGTAGGAAGCCGACTTGAGAATTAATCCCGGCATTATATTGCCAGTTCACATAGGTTTCCTATTTTTGATTGTTTTTAAATGGTTATGCCTTTAATTACACAGCGGGACTAACAAACTTTCGAAGGGGAGTTAGCCGCTGTTTCTTTTTTTGTCTTTATCTATTCATAGAGTGTGATGATATGGTCCCTGATACGGTATTTCGCATCCGTCATTTTACTGATTGCTTTCATAACCTGTGTGATTTTATTGTTTGTTTGGAATGTAGTTTTATAACTTGCCGCGGCCAGTCTTTCACTCTTGGTCTCAAGTGTAAGGCCCCAGGTATTCTTGACCACCAGCGCCAGTTCAGAAAACGATGCACCGTCCAGACTGACCCTGCCATCCTGCCATGACCGGGCCCGCTCGGCACTCGATTCGGTAACATCGAATGCTCCACTGGCTACCTGGAAAGTGATCTGCTGATCGGGATGCAGTAAAGTAAGTGTTTTGCCCGAAGCGGAAATACCAACTTTACCTGTAGCGACACTTACCACTATCCTATCCAGCCCAGAATAGGCCCGGATGTTAAAGGATGTACCCAGTACGATCGTTTTCAGCTTTCCAGTGGTTACCACGAAGGGTTTTTCGGGATTATGGGCTACCTTAAAGAAGGCCTCCCCATCCAGAGAAATCTCCCGTTTTTTTCCGGTAAAATGACGGGGATACTTAAGTTCAGCACCGGAATTGAGCAATATTTCTGAGCCGTCAGCTAACATCACTTTCAGCATTTTCCCCGTTCCAGCCCTGCTGACCATCCATGTGGCGTTATCTTCGATGCTGTGCACACCGCGGTTAGCCAGATATAGGTATAAAGGGATACTGATTAAAAAAAAGGCCAGTACGGCAGCTATTTTCATCCAGTTTGCCTGCTGAAGAAAAAAGATATCGCGCCCTGGGCCAGTTTTCGGAATTCCGGAAACAATCCTGTTGAGCAGTATGAGACGTACTTTTTCTTCGTGTTCAGCATTGGCAAAAACTTTCAGTTCTTCGTCCGAATGGTCAAAAGCCGCATACCAGTGATCTATTAATCTTTTCTTTTCCTGCTCATCCATTATAATGTCCTTTGGCTATATAACCGAACGGAGGCACAGGTTGTCCCAGACCAAAATGAAACTTAATATGATCAGTATGTTTTGTTAACGATCTGTTAACATCAAGGCTGCTATGGTAATGATAACCGCGACCGAGGCAGGTCTGAGTTCGGCAGAACCGTATTGCCGCACAGCAAGCCTGATGCGGTTTAAGGCGGTGCTCAACTGGTTCCTTACTGTCTTACCAGAGATGTTCAAACGGCTGGCTATTTCCTCATTGGAAAGCATTTCCTCCCTGCTGAGCAGGAAAATCTCTTTCATTTTTTCAGGCAGCCTGTTGATCTCCCGCATCACAACAGATTCCAGTTCCCGGCCCATCAAATGGTCGTCGCTGGAATGCGGATCAGCCTGGGACTTTGCAGCTTCATGGTTTTCAAAGTTGATCTTCAAAAGCTCTTTTCTGAAAAAATCAATGATCCGGCTTTTCAGACGGGTATGAAGCAAAGCGCGCACAGCATTTTCATTTTCCAGGTTATAATCTCCCTCGAGCAGAGAAAGAAACAGGTCCTGGAGCATATCTTCTACTTGCGCTTCATCCCGCAAACGGCGAAAGGCAACGATGTAAAGTTCTTTCCAGAACTTATTGTACATATCGGTAATGTATTGCTTTTTTGCCTGCTGTTTCAATGTAAGTTCCCTGAGTGTGGGCAAAGCTAGCAAGAACAACGTTAACAACAGGTTAAGAAATTAATCAACCGCCCTAAAAGCAATCAATCTTATATTGCTTGATGTCGATTCCTAAAAAAGCTATATACGGATAAGACAGATATCGGTCTGATCAGTATAATACTCCAACTATAGTCCAAGTATACTCCAACTATACTCCAAGTTTTTCTATAAAAAACATAGAGTTTGATTACTGTTTGATTTTTTTTAACTTGAAATTTTGTAGCATGCTATCCAAACATTATCTTAGATCAGTTGTTTATTTATAAAAAACATATAGATCATGGCAAAATTTGACGGAAAATTCCTGACAGGTGTAATAGGACCTGCTGTTTTTAAGAAATATCGCAATATGCAATTGGTTACAGGCAAATCCAGGTTGACAAAGGAGAAGCAAACTGAAAACACACACAAAGCAGCAACTCAATTTGGGATCGCCAGTACCCTGGCAGAGCAATTCCGGCGAGATGCAACGGAGATCATCACAGATTTTTATGATGGAACAATGGTTTATCGCTTTAGAACAGACGTACAAAAGGCATTGAAACAGGCATTCGACGCTCAATCTGAGACCTATCGTTTTACAACCAATAGTTTTGATCGGCTCAATGGTTTTGAATTTAATGCGGATTCTCCTGTAATGGATAATTTCTTTGCGCAACCTGAACAGACCATCAATGGAAATATCCTGACCATCAAGTTACCGGAAATGCTTGTTTCAAAGGACATGAAATTTCCAGCAAAAGCGACTTCCTGCTTGCTAAACATCACTGTGGGGATGTTTGACCTTACTTATGGAAATAGAACGATGTGTCCGATTCAGTCGATTGAAATTCCAAATGGTTCAAAAGATAGCGTTATGCCAGCTCAGGAACTTAACTTTGAAATAGAACCAGGCTGTTTATGTATTTCTATGTTTTCATTTCAGTTTATACAAAAGACATTTTCTGGTAACCTGATCATCAATAGTAAAAGCTTCAATCCTGTTGCTGTATTCAGAGCTGTAATAGCGGATGGGACAGTCGATCAGGAACAGACAGAAAAATGGGATGATATCGAATTGGTGAGGGATTCTAAATTTTTTAATAAACCCAAAATGGAACTTAAAGCAGTATCCGCCGATTTACAGGATGAATCTTTTACAATTGCGCAGATTGAGCAGGAACATGAAAAAGTGAAAAACGGAGCAGATTTCCCCAAGTACATTCAAGCGATCAAAGAGTTAGGAGTAGAAGAATTTGTGACCTACGTATTCGATAGCCATACCCTGTATTCTGGGAATAATGGCCATCAGCTAAGCTCCAAGGCAAAGTATGAACCTTTAGTCGTCGCTGCTGTAAGTCATAAGAAAAAGTTTATGAAGTATTTGAAAATGCATCAGGCAGGGCAAACAGATTACCTCAGCTTTTGCAGGCATTGTGCAGAAACAGGAATCGATAAATGGATAGTGAATTTATCATTGATGACCTGTACTTATTTTGATCAGAAAGATCAGCTCATCCTGACAGAATCGATCCCAGGACCCGAATGAATTCATCTTCTTTTATATTCATAGCTGCTCGTATTGTCCTTGCTTGCAAGAAACACCAATACCCATCCCCACTCGTTCTGCATCCTCTCCACGTGCAGCTGACCGTCCTTGCCAAGCGATAGCTGGAACTGGTTATTGCTGAACTGCCCATATATCAGCGGGATCGGTATTATTTTCCGTTTGTGTCTCGATACAAAATAGCTGTCCTTCAGCTTTCCTTTCAGTACTACGCTCATCTTCTCCCTGTCTCCCTGCAGCCAAGTAGCCCTGATCTGGTCTTTTCCTATAACCTTGAGCCCAATTGTTGCCGTCTGGAAATCGAGCGTATCGAGTTTCTCGCTCAGGTTAAGCTGGTTCCATAGCGAAGAAAATTCAGAATCGCTCTTCTTGCTGAACGGATTCTCATAGGTACCGTCAAACGCCTGCAGGTCTGAAATTTCCTGTACCCCTTCCTGCCTGGTCTGCTTTAATGAAACGCAGCCTGACAAGACCAGGATCGACGATAGATAGATTAGCCTGTTAACTGTCATTTCTGGATGGTTTTTACAAATAAATATAGGGATTTTTTCCACCGCTATATTTTTCCTGGCGTCCTTCTTTTTTCTGCGATTAATCCGTAGATCAGTATCGATACAAATCATTTTTCTCATTAAAATTCGTTAAATTTGTACTACTATAGTATTAGTAACCATTAAATAAATCAAATTACTGCTATTATGTTATCACTTATATCCGCATCTAAAGCACAACAAAAACTTGCCGAAAATATTCGAGATAGAAGACTTTTCATAGAGTTGACCCAAGAGGGCTTGGCTGAACGATCGGGTGTTCCTCTTGCCACTTTGCGCAAGTTCGAACAAAAGGGGACTATTTCTCTGGAATCCTTTCTGAAGCTTTTGATGGTTGTTGGTGGGCTGGAAGAAATTATCCAGGTCTTGAAACCGTCAAAGCCGAATTTCACATCAATAGATGAAGTATTAAAAGATACGAATAGTATTACCCGAAAGAGAGGACGTAAAAAATGAGTCAGCCAATTACAGAAGTTAAAGTCGGGTTAAATTTTGACTCACAAATTCAAGTAGTAGGGCGTTTGGCCATACGTAACAGTATTATCTATTTTGAATATAATGAGGAATTCAGACAAAAAAACATAGAAATATCTCCCTTTCGTCTGCCCTTGCAAAAGGGTGTTATAGAGCTGCCAACACGTCCATTTGAAGGATTAGCAGGTGTTTTCAGCGACAGTTTACCCGACGGATGGGGACGACTACTTTTTGACCGCACGATGAGATCACAAGGAATATTACCTTCAAGTATTTCTTCATTGGACCGTCTGGCACACGTCGGATTATTTGGTATGGGCGCTTTGGTTTATGAACCAGATAATAGTCCATCGGATATCAATCACTTCATTGATTTAGATCATTTGGCTATACAAACCGAAGAAGTCCTACAAGGCAATTCGGAAGATGTCATTAAAGAATTATTGGCTTTAAACGGGTCTTCTGCAGGCGCACGTCCAAAGGCACTTATCGGTGTAGATAATGACCACAGAAATATACGTTTCGGAGCAAAAACACTTGATAAAGGATTCGAGCCTTGGCTTGTTAAATTCCCTAATTCACAAGACGGTTACGATGCTGGGGCGATTGAATATGTTTATGCACTAATGGCGAAAGAAGCAGGTGTTTTGATGCATGAGGTGCATTTGTTTCCATCACAAAAAGGAGCAGGTTACTTTGCGGTAAAACGTTTTGATAGGAATGGAAACAAAAGACTACACATGCATACCGCAAGCGGCTTATTGCATAGTGATTTCAGAACCCCTGCTCTAGATTATGAAGACCTTCTAAATTTAACTGCTGTACTAACGAAAGACATCCGTGAAGTGGAAAAAATGTATCGCCTCGCCGTTTTCAATGTATTATCTCATAACAGAGACGATCACGCAAAAAACTTCAGTTTTCTTATGAATGAAAATGGCGAATGGAAACTTGCCCCTGCTTACGACCTTACTTATTCAAGTGGACCAAATGGTGAACAAAGTACCATGATAATGGGTGAGGGTAAAAAACCTTCAAATCATCATTTATTAAAACTTGGTTTGGAAGCTAAATTATCAAAAAAGCTAATAGAAGAAATTATTGAGCAAACAAATAGTGCTTTAAACAAATGGAAACATCTGTCCCAGGATTACAATGTACGAAAATCCCATATTGAATTGATCTCACACTCAATCAAAAACTAGAAATATTTATTCGTCTGTTTTGCTTTCATGGTAAATATCGATCCCTAATTCCGAATGAAATTTAGTAAATTCGAAGCTATACATCTGTAAAAAAATTAATGGCTCCTCCTTTCATAGTATACTTAAAAAATAAAACATCCCTAAAGTTTGAATACAAAAGCGATGTTTCAACGGTTGTTTGTACAGACACGGGATATCACATCACATTTAATAATGGGAGAAGCTATAACTATGGAACTGACAAAGTACAGTACTATCCGCTTATATCGAGCCGAGAAGATGTGCGCATATATGAGAATGGCAAATTAAATAAGACATATAATACGGTTGATAATTATAGCCGTTATTTAATTTTTCGAAATAAAGACAGTTGTTCTTTTCCAATTGAAAACAATGCTAATGTTGAAATCTATGCTATAAAAAAGAATACTGATCAGGCGGAATCAGTAATCAATTATTTTAAAGAGATACTTAAAGAAAGTGGTGGAGTATCATTCGACATTCAATCAGAAGAGACAGCTAGTGAAAATCCTAATCAAATAAGCGCTGAAATATTGCTCAAGGCCCTTGATGATATAGATAAATTGGAATCAAGGTCAGCACTATCTAACTACATTGATGGGATCAATCCTGCTATTGATGCTCCAAAGGAGACACTAATTTATCCTTTCGGATGTAACGAGAGTCAAAAATTGGCGGCCGAGACTACGCTTAGCAATAGCATAAGTATAGTTGAAGGTCCTCCAGGAACAGGAAAAACTCAAACAATCCTAAATATTATAGCCAATCTTATCGTACAAAACAAAACTGTTGCAATTGTTTCAAACAATAACGCTGCGGTATTTAACGTATGGGAGAAGTTAACGAAATATGGCTACGGAATGGTTGTGGCATCACTTGGAAACAACGATAACAAAGCCTCATTCTTTAACAATCTCGAAGAGCAAACAGTCAATCAAGATTTTGAGCTATCGGACGATCAATTGAAAAAGGCAAAGAATGAGGTTCAGGACTTGGATTCTGTATTAGCAGCGTGTTTTCAGTACCGAAATAAATTAGCCACCTTAAAGACGAAATTGTCAGATGCTGAAATAGAATTTGGCCATATAAAGGCAGAACAACCACTCAAGCAGGACATACAATCTGTACTCAACAAGAAATTATACCGCAAATGGAATTTCAAAATGACTTTGAAATTGAAAAATTTGCTATCGCCCATAAACCTCGAGAACAAGTTATCCATTATAAACAAGTTGCGACTTGTTCTGCAATATGGTTTCTTTGACCTTAATAGTATTCGTCAGTATAGCAAGGAGTTTCCTGTTTATGTTAACCACAAATTCTATGAATTATACATCGCAAAAATAAAAAACGAAATCCTGAACGTTGAAAATTGGCTGGCAGCTAACAATGAAGAAGCTAATCTTAAAAGTTTTATTGAGGCATCTAAAGGGGTATTCAATGGAGTGTTATTTGAAAAATATAACCGCTTGGACAAAATTGCATTTAATGCACAGAATTACCGTAACCAGTTTGATGATTTCATAAAGCGTTATCCTGTGGTACTGAGCTCTACACTCTCGCTACACACGAGCGTTCCCAAAGAGTATCTTTTTGACTATCTGATTATAGATGAATCTTCGCAGGTGGATATTATAAAGTCTGCCGTATGTTTTTCGCGTTGCCGAAATGTGGTTGTTGTTGGAGATAGTATGCAGCTTGCCCACATTGTAGACAAACAGAGTAAGGACGCTGCGGAGCAATTTCATGCTAAGTACAACATTTCCCCTATGTATGACTATGTCAAACAGAATATTTTGAACTCGCTGAAAAGCTTGTATCGGGATAACGTAAAATCGGTCCTGCTAAAAGAGCATTACAGATGCCATCCTACGATTATTGGATTCTGTAATAAAAAGTACTATGATAATAAGCTGGTTATTATGACTCATGCGGATAGTCATCCATTTAGAATCATTGAGACAAACATAGCGGGTGGAAGGGATAATTACAATCAAAGACAGATAGATGAAACGAATTTATATGTCCGTAACAACTATGCTGCAGATTTTAAAAAAGTTGGCGTTATTGCACCGTATAGAAAACATGTAGATATGCTGCAAAAGCAGCTACCAGATGGAGCAGAAGCCGACACCATACATAAGTTTCAGGGACGTGAGAAGGAAGTGATTATATTTAACACGGTCAAAAACAACATAGGAACATTTATTGACAACCCCAACCTCATAAATGTCGCTGTTTCACGAGCCGTAAAAGAATTTATTGTGGTAAAACCGGCATCGATGGATCTTCCTCACGGAACTAACATCGGTGATATGATACGCTATATATGTTATACCACCGACCCGAATGAAACGATCGTCAAAGGCAGTATCTGTTCCGTTTTTGATCTTCTGTATAAAGAGTACAATAAAGCCTTTACATCATTTCGTTTATCGAACAAGAACATAAGAGGATCTGCTGCAGAGCTTATTATTCACAAGCTGTTGAGTGAAAATATACTGTCAAACAATACCCAATTCTCGTCTATTGACATGGTCAGAGAATATAGGCTTAACGATCTTGTTCGGGATTTTCAACCATTCTCCGAAGATGAAATCAGGTTCATAAGGAGTAATTCAAGAATTGATTTTCTGCTTTACAACAAAATTGACAAGACTCCTGTCTTGGCTATCGAGGTGGACGGGGTGGCATTCCATGATAATGAATTGCAACGAGAAAGGGACAGCAAGAAGAATCATATCTTAGCGGTTATCGGATTACCAGTGCTTAGATTATCAACCGATGGACATCATGAGGAAACAAGAATTATTGAAAGTTTAAGCGCTGCAATGGCGCTATATTAGCATCAAAATACACACGGCCTGGTCTACCTTGCGGTTGGATCAATCCGTCCAGGGTGAATGCAGGATCGCATCACAAAAATTCTTTCTATGAAAATCCGGGTTCATACAGGCACATATATCCGCATTAATACTCCCAAACGTTGTATCGGGTTTATGTTTAAACCCTTCGTAAAAGGCAGGAATGATTGTCTTTTTGAAATCGGTACGGGGGAAATTTTTGACTATGTCTTGCCGGTGTTTTTCTGACAGGTCTGCATATCCCCTGCCAACCACATCCAGGGCCACTCCGTAATTCAACAATGCGACTTCTGCTTCCTTATATTCAGCAATTCCAGGGCTGGTATGCAGAGCGACCGTGTCCCATACCAATTGAAGTGCCTGTGGGGACAGTCCATGACTATGAAGGAAATCCCTGGCTGCATTGGCTCCATCCACTTCAAATCTTTTATCCAGGCTTCTATAATGAGGTGTGAGACCAAGGTCATGGAAAACCGAACCGACGTATAGGAGTTCAGTGTCGTGCGCAATTTTGTTTTGCCGGGCATTAAGGGCTGCAAATAGGAATGCCCTTAGGGAATGATTATAAAGAAATTCTGTACCATGTTCAAGTAGCAATTCTGTCGCCTGTTTGGCGATAGTGCTGTCGGGCAAGGTAATTCCCGCTACAGCTTTAGGTGTATGTATTGTCATAGTCTATCGTCTTACAATTATATTTTAACTGTCATACAAAGTTGCTAAACAGAAATCCCAATTCTCTTAAACCAGTTTAAGAAATAAACCGCTTACGGATTTCGCTCAGGTATTCCGGAGCAGATTTCCCCAGGTACATTCAAGCGATCAAAATTTAGGAGTAGAAGAATTTTTGATCTATATGAGAGCGTTAATTTATCTTTTTTCAAATTTAACTTTGAATGTAACGTCCAGCTGGCTGGCCATTTTGCGAACCCTCAAATAATTTGATACGGGCAACTTCATAAGCATCAATCAATTGTTGGTCATGCACGGATGGGTGTGTAGTCAGCTCACCTTTATCTAATCCGGAAAGGATGGCATCAACACAATCTTCAGTTGTCATGATGGTAGATTGCTCCAATGCAGCTAACGGAACACCGCCAACTTCCCATATTTCCGTTGCAGTAGTAGCAGGGTTCACCAATTGTACCTGAACATTTGTTCCTTTTAGTTCTTGCTGCAACCCAAGCGTATATTGAACCACAAAACCTTTTGTGCCACTATAAATTGCGCTAATAGGTAAGGTAAAAAAGCCCAGTACCGAAGCTATATTAATTAAGATGCCCTCATTTTTTTCGATAAATTGAGGTAAAACCGCGTTAGACAACAGCATTACAGCGGTAATGTTTACATCAACCATAGCCTTTTGTTTAGCTACACTAGTTGCTGTAGTAGCTGCAAGTGTTGAGGTACCAGCGTTGTTAATAAGCACTGTAATACTTTTATCCGATCTTAGATCATTAGCTACATTTTCCAAATCTGTTTCTGAGCCCAAGTCGGCAACCAGGTTAGTGACCTTTACGTTATATTTGGTTTGTAACCTGCTTGCAAGAGCATCCAATCTATCTTTACGGCGTGCTACCAATTTTAAATTATATCCACGTTTGGCCAATCTTTCGGCAAATACTTCGCCCAATCCTGAAGAGGCTCCTGTTATTACAGCTGTCCCCATTTCTTTATTTTTGTTCATTTTTAGAAATTTTTAGAAATTTTAAATCATTAATTGTTATGAAACAATGCATATACTCCACAGACAAATGTAAACTAATCTGTTTACATGGTTGCAAATGTAAACAGGTTAGTTTACATTTGCAAATAAATTATCAATTATGAATAAAGAAACAGATTCAGCTTCAAAATCATCAAAGAGGGACGAGATGGTTAAATATGCTTATGATCTTTTTTATAAGAACGGGTTTCATGCTACTGGTGTGGACACGGTAATTGAAGGTACAGGCATCTCTAAACGTACACTATATAAGCACTTTGCATCTAAAGAAGGTTTAATTATTGCCACAATTGACTATTATCATCAAACGATGTACAAAGCTATTTCCGATTATCTGGAAAAAGATATCTCAAAAAGCCCGGTTGATAAGGCCTTGAGAATTTTTGATTTTCTGGCAGAATTGGTAGATGCGGGTAAGTTATATGGATGCTTTGCAATGAATGCTAAAACCGAATATGCGAGCAAAGCAAAAGAAATAGAAGCAGCTTATGACGCTTATGTTGCGGCGATCCAACAACTCATTGAATTTTATTTAGAAAATGGAAACACAGCTAATAGCAAATCGTTAGCCATGCAAATCATAATACTCTTTGAAGGAGCTATTATCAGAAGCAAAGGAATAGGTAATTCACAACCCGTTAAATTGGCAAAAAAGGCTGCTGAAATAATTTGCAATCAATAATTATATTATCTATTATCGCTGGTAAGTTCTAGTTCAATCCGGGTGAAAAAAGCAAAGGATGGATCAATCAGCATCAATTGATTACATTTGCAATCAAGACCATGGACATCATCAAACTCATAGAAGAGTATAAACATCTTAACCTAGATCAGGTGATAGATCATGAAAAATTCAATCTGATTTCTATCGTTCACCATTCTACCAGGATTGAAGGTTCAACTCTTACTGAGGTAGAAACTCAGGTTTTACTTAGTGAAGGATTGACGCCAAAAGGAAAGCCACTCCACGAAAGTCTGATGGTAACGGATCTCTATGCGGCACTTCAATATGCCATAGAGCAAGCTAAAACTAGAAGTCGTATTACCCCCCAATTTATTCAAAAGCTAAATTCACATATTGTAAAAAAAACAGCAAGTACTTTGTTTGGAACTATTGACGCCGCTACCGGAGCTTTTCGCAAAGGTAATGTAGTGGCTGGTGATACGTATTTCCCTAATTTCGATAAGGTAGAAACGCTGACAAAAAATCTTGCTTCGGATCTAGCCAAACGAATGCAGCAAGATCTAACTATAAGGGAAAAATTAAATCTTTCCTATGATGCGCATTTTAACCTGGTTAGTATCCATCCTTTTTATGATGGGAATGGCAGAACTTGCAGATTGTTAATGAACTATATCCAAGCTGTGTACGAACTACCACTTGCGATCGTACACAATGAAACAAAAACTGATTATTATCAGGCACTCATTGACACCCGTAAACACGAGGACATTAACATTTTCAGAAAATTTATGGATGAGGAATATATCAGGCATTTGTCTACTGAAATCAACAAATTTGAAGAAATGAAACACCCTAAAAAAGGACGAGGTTTTACTTTCTTATTCTAACAAAAAAATAACAAATTACTTTTTCTCACAAAAAGATTCAGTTCTTTTATAAGGCAACACAATATCAAGCCCTAATTAACGTCTTTATATATGAGAGCGTTAATTTAGATGAAGCGGGAGTGGTCGGAGATCATTCCCGCTTTCTTTTTTATATTCTTATTTCTTGGTTTACTGTTGAGGGAACTGATCAATTGATACTTCTAACCGCCGGTTTATCTGTCATTAGAAAAACGAGCTTTCCTCCTTTAACGATTTCATTATGGCTGATAAAGAAGTCTTTCAATAGCCTTCCATTAAATGTAACTGATTTTACGAATTTATTTTTTTCAGAAATATGATCAGCAAATATATCCAGTGTTTTTGATTCGTTACCGGCCTTAAAGTTCATACTGATTTTAGGAAATTGAGGCGCGCCAATAGCATACATACCCGAGCCCGGAGTTACCGGATAGAAGCCCATTACACTAAAAATATACCATGCCGACATTTGGCCGCAATCGTCATTACCATTAATGCCCTGGGGCCTGTTAAAATAATTCTCCCGGGTTTGTTTTCTCACCAATTCCTGCGTTTTCCAGGGCTGCCCGCAATAGTTATATAAATAAATATAATGATGTCCGGGTTCATTATCATGAGCATAATGCCCCTCGGAAAAATTCTGATCTAATTTGGCTGCAAATTTTTCATTACCGCCCATCATTTTTATCATTCCGGGAATATCCTGCGTCACACAAAACAAATAAGTCCAGGGGCTACCCTCGGTAAAGCTTTTCTTTTCATCTCCCCCCCATTTCCCATTACGTTTTCGGGGCGCCATAAAGCCCGACTGATGATGGTATAGATTTTTATAATTTGCAGACCATTTAATCAGTTTATCATAGTCATTGTGCTTGCCAAGACCTTTAGCTACCTGGGCCACACTATAATCATCCAAAGCATATTCCAGCGTTCTGGAGACAGATTCAGCAGCCTTATCCGAAGGTACATACCCCAAAGAATGATAATAGCTTAAACCGATCCGCCCTTCAAACCCTTGCCATTCGTCTCTGTCGCCCCCCCATCTCGTGGTATCGTGATCAGGTGGGATCATGGCATCTTTTCGCATCGCCTCATAAGCAAGATTGACATCATATCCTCTAAATCCTTTTACATAGGCATCGGCTATTACCGCATCGGCATGTGTCCCTATCATGATATTAGTTTCTGTCGGGTTAGGCCACATGGGTAACCAGCCACCTTCTTTATACATTTGCAGCATAGAGTTGATCATTGCATTCACCCGTTCGGGCTGCGTAAATATCAGTAATGGATGTAAAGCTCTAAAAGTATCCCACAGTGAATAGTCATTATAAGAAACGCCATTGTGTATTTTGTCATCAAAGGCACTATAATACTTGCCATATTCTGAAAATTCGCGGGGGAACAACATCGTATGGTACATTGCGGTATAAAAGATGGCCTTTTCGTCTTCGGTAACGCCCTCAACTTTAATCCGTCCTAAATTCTTCTGCCAGATGGCGCGGGTGCTTTGCCGAACTTTGTTAAAGTCCCAATCTGGTATTTCCCGCTTTAAGTTTTCTTTAGCCTGGTTTAAACTGATAAAAGATGTAGCTATTTTAACGGTGACAGCTTCGTTTTGTTTTGTGGCGAAGCTGATGTATGCTCCTATCCTCTTACCGTATTGCGCTATCGATCCTTTAGTGATAACATCCTCATTCCAGGTGCCAAAACTCTTGATCTTTTTATTAAATTTTATAATGAAATACCCCTTAAAATTGGGGAGTTCGGGACCAAGGTTGTAAGCCGTCCTATCCGGATTGTACCCTCTAATCTCGTTATTTACGTTGTCTACGTAAACGTACCCTTTCAGTTTAGCCCGTTTGTTGGATTTGTTCTGCCCATCATCATCCGCCTGGTTTACGTTAATACCATGTATAATCAGATGGCTTTCGGTAGAAGCCGGATAGGTAAATTTCAGGATACCACAGCGCTCAGTAGCGGCCATTTCTGCTTTTATGGATACTCCCTGATCATTATTCATTTTTATCGAATAATAATAAGCCGTTGAAACTTCATCGCTATGCAAAAATTTCATCTTCCGTTGTTCCGGTAATACCGCAAGCTGACCAACTTGCGGCATTATAGATACATAACCGTAATCGCCCATCCAAACGGTTGGCTGGTGCGTAGCGATAAAACCATGTATGGTGGAATCCTCATAAACATAAGGCATAGCCTTCATTTTGTTTACGCGGGTTTGCGCAGTAAAGTTAGTCATGGCAAAAGGAGGCCCAACACTTGGCATTGTGCCTCCTTTACCTTTAGCTGGCGTGCCAATCAAAGGGTTTACATAATCGACATATTGCTTTTTTTGAGCCGATAAATTTTCATTAAAGAAAACAAAGGCCAGTAAAAATAGGATATACTTCATGTGTACACTACAATGCTACGTGTGATAAAATAAAATCAACAATAATTGTTGGGTTAGGGAAACTATGCGGATGGTGTTTAAAACCGGCTTTATGAATCACCTGAATCTTGCCGCCGAGCGCTTCAACCTGCCTGGCAAATGGCAGGGTATTTTCTGCAGGCGGCACTACTTCATCTGCATCGGCCAGCAGATGCAGCATAGGAAAATTTCCCCTTACGATTTGTGAAATCTTATTTAATGGGCTGTTATGAAATTGCCGCATTTGATCATCGCTGGTGATATGATAATCCTCTTTTAACAACGCTAAATCCCTTTTACTTCCTGGCCCAGCTCCCATACCAGCAGGCCAACTTTTCAGGTCGAGCACTGGATTATCAGCATAGACACAAGCAACTTTGTCTGGATTAACCGCAGCCCAATTATACAGGTATACGCCCCCCCGACTCATCCCTTCCAATACTGCTTTATGGGCTAAACCAGCACTATTAACCAGTTTATAAAAATCGTTCCAGGCCTTAACCGCAGTAGCATTACCATAAAGCTCCACCACATCACAATAAACGAGATGGAAGCCGCGCTCTAATAAAGCAATATCCGTTTGCGGCTCATGGCCCCAAAACCGCGCCCGCCATACCCAGGGATGATGGGGCGCAGCCCATTTCGGCTTAACTATTTTACAAGAACGGCCCATGAAACTAAAATCAATCCCATCATAACCATAAAACGAACTCCTTTTGTGCGGCTGCTCTATTTTGTTAAACAAATCAAACGCAGCATCCTGCTTTTGCTTTAGTAATGCGTAAAGTCGCTGGGCAATGAGGGCCGCTCCCTCGGCATTGGGATGTATTTTATCGGGCAAAAATGTTGCCTTATCCACAAAAAGCATATGCAGATTGATGATTTCCAACTGCTCAGTATAAGCCAAATGTTGAATGCCTGGAATAATTTGTTCCTTAATAACTTTCTCCCATATCCCTGTACTATCGGTAGCAAAGGAAGCAACAGGTGTGAGCATTACAATGCGCGGAGCTGTCGGTAACTCCTTAAAAGCACGAATCAGGTCGCGGTAATCAGCTTCAAAATCATTTAAATAAACCCGGTTAACGGGCCTACTGTCCTCAGCTCCTAAAGCGATAAAAACCACATCGGGATTGCTGGCCAAGGCTTTTTGATAAACCGGTTGTTTGACGTACGGTTGATCACCCTTATGCAATACCGTGGCGCCGGCTAATCCAAAATCATTTACGAGGTAATGCTCACCAAGCAATTCCTGTAGTTGCATGGGATAAGTGCTACCTATACAGGCGACATTGATCTTCCTTTGTGCCGAAAGCATAAGCGGCAACATCATTAACCCTATCAACAGTTTCATTAGTTTTATCATGCCTGCTCAACTATAAACTGAGGGTGTATTTTATCCATGCATATTCGGAATAGCCACAGGCAGCTTGCCCGTTTACATTCATATGGCTTTGCGGATTGTCGGTATACCTGGTAAAAAAGTTTGTTTTGTCCTCACTTTCTATACCAGTTAAACTATCTGGCGCCGGGATTTTTCTTACCGGAATGCTATCCGCTGTAGGATTGGTAAAAAAATGCGGCAGATAAAAAGTTTTATCGGCATCCAGATCCAGTGTCTGCAGTTTTTTGTTAAAAGCTATTGCATTCGTATGCAATGTTGGATCAAAACGACAGCTATCATCAAACTCGGGATATTTACCAGCATTATACATTCCGGTGCTATCAGGCATGGAAACTGCTACACATACAACCGGATTAATCGCTTTCCAGGCACTAATGAGACTTTGCATATTGGTTAAATAAACATCAGCATTAACCTTATTACTGTCATTAATACCCAATTGAATAACAACATGGGAGGGTAAACAAACATCCCAGGCGTTTACATTGGTCACTTTTGTACCAGCCGTAGTGCCCACAACTAATCTGGTAACGCCATCATCAGCAAGGGTTTTATAGCTATCGAGCCATTTTTGAGGCGAGAATCTATTAGCTCCGGTTTTGTCTTTATCAAAAAACGGATTCACCGGATCTGCTAATACGGCATTAAATTTTGCCAATGCGCTTGTATAATCTGTTATGCCTGCAGTAGGATATTGCGCCTGCATGTAGGCAATAAATGCAGTGGTGTTTTTAGGAGTGGCAGCTCCTTCAGGGCTGGCATACAAAGTTGCTTTCTGTGTTGTTGTACCTGTATAATCTGTCCCTGTTCCGTTGCCCAGGCCCAACAAGTTCCAAACGCCTTGCGACGCATCTCTTTTATTTGCAAAATAAAGATAATCATGCGCACTCCAGCCACCTATCCCCTGGGCTTGCCCTTTGATGGCTGAAACCGTTGTGCCGGCATAGCTAAAACTCCACAGGCGGTTATTTGCAGCCCCGATGTTCACCAGGTTATAGTTCCCGGCAGGACTGCCAGCATCAATTTTATCCATCTCAAAAAGCATCCGCGTAAACTCATAAGACCGCAGTGGCCCGTTAAGATTTGCACCTATACGGGCAGCACCTACCCCGTCTACGGTACTATCGCCCATTTTAAGATATTTCACAGTAACTGCTTTACCAGTCGTTACCTTGGTTGATACCTGCTGAATACTTGCCGATTTATTGATCAGATAAGCAGACTTTGTACTGCCAGTTTTGTTGCTTAAATTCACTACTACTCCAGCATTTGGAGTAGTGTCAATGGCAACCGGCCCAAAAAACTTGATTCGGTCGCTAAAATATTCTGCCCAATCAATGGCTAAAGTAGTTAAGCCAGTACCATTCAAATTAATACAATGATCCACATAGACACCCAGGCTGTAATTGCGATTGGGTAAAGTTTGGCCATCATTTCTGATATCGTTGCAGGCCACAAACACCCTGGCAGGTGTATACAACTCCAGATCCAGACGAATTTCTTCGGTGGCTATCGGCTTACCGCCCTTGGTTGCCGCGTTATCTACCAACGCGGGTTTGATGTTCAAACCATTTATTTTGGTAACATTGGTATCCGGATTAGCCAATACCATACTTAATGCCGGAGTGGATGCATCGGTATCGATCTTTACATTTAGCACAATAAAGGCAACACCCGCCGGCGGCGTAAAATCATAGGATGTGGCAGTACCATTAACACCAAAAGGCGCAGCAGCCATTTTATTTCTGAACGCATCAAAATACATGATGGTTCTGTTTGTTGAATTGGGCCAGCCTGTTACCCGGTAAGTCTTAAGCGCCGTAACGGGCACATAATCACTTATGGTATAACCGGTAACAACCCCTATGGCCCAAGCTGATCCATTAATGGCCCGGTTTACTACATATTTTGCCGGGTCTAATAAATTAGGGGCCGGATCTGCCACTACTGTAAAAACGGGTAACAAGTTGGCCGTTGGGAATAGCTTTGTTTGGCCTGCGCTATTTACACCTAATAATTTGGCAGATGTAAGATTAGTTTCATCCGGGAGACTTGAAATTGGGATATTTGACATTTTTTAGGTTACGATTAATTTGTTGTCATCTTCTGTTACTAAATAATTATCATCATTGTCGGTAAGCAGATCCTCGTCTGCTTCAGATGTTGTAAGATCTGATCCCTTAACCATACTTTCTTTTAAGCTCATCTGCTATTTGGTAATTACCCTGGCATACAGCGCCGCATCTATATTTTTAATTTCAGCCAGCACAAGTTCGGCCATCCTGCGGGCACCCGTTTCGTTAAAGTGAGTATCGTCTGATCTGCCTGCCGGATAGTTTGGGTTTATTCCGGGTTTAATATAGTTAAACAGGAATTTGGCATTTTCAGGCCCCAGCTCTTCTAACAACGCTGCACTTTTTTTGTCCATATCGATCAAGGGGGTATGCGTATTGGCTGCAACCTCCTTAACTATCGGTGAGTATAAAATGTGCGTGTCGTCTATTTTTCCGTCATGGGTAAATCTCCGCCTGGAAACAGGGGTAAGCAAAATGGGTAACGCACTTTTAGCACGGGTTTCCCTTACCATTTTTTCCAGGTTAACCCGATAAGCCTCTGGCGATGTAGACCTCGGGATTCCTACCGCTTCATCGTTATGCCCAAACTCAATAAAAACGTAATCTCCGGGTTTTAGCACATCCAAAACCTCCTGCCAGCGGTTCTCTGCTATAAAGGTTTTTGTGCTTCGCCCATTTACGGCCCGATTATCAACAGTTATTGATTTATTAAAAAAATATTTAAAGGGCATCCCCCAGCCGGTTTCCGGCCACTCCGTACTGGTTTTATTGGCCATGGTGGAGTCACCAACCAGATAAATTGTAATCGGCCTGTCCTGAAAAACCGTAAATGAGCATAGGACAAAAAGGATGATAAACCATCCTGTCGATAACAGGATGGTTTTATTATGGATTGTTCTTTTTACTTTCATTGGATTGGATTAAAATTAAAGCTCCTTTATATTAAAATCGTCCAGATCAATATACTGGCCACCTATATTTTTAATGTTCATTTTGAAATTGTTTAAAGCTTTAGCCGCATTAGTGGCCGTCCTGTCATTAAACTCTTTTACAGTACCCACCCAAAGATCCCAGGTATCATTGGCAATGCTTTCTGTCGTGCCATCCGGTGCTATGTAATTTTTTGCTGCGCCCGAGTTATTGACAATCAGCCGCACATTTTTTTCACCGGTATAGTTACCAGTACCAGTTACAGCAGCATTTTCATCCACAAAAGTCATATGCCCATCGCTAGGAAAATGGATACCAAACTCAGAATGTGTTAACGAAGCCGTTTCGATCAGGTTATTTATCGTAAAACCGGTACCAAATTGTACCCGGATAACCGGATTGGTGGACGGCGTGATCGGTCCATGATTACTGATATTAAAACTAAACATCATCAGCTTAGCATCCACCGGTGCAATGTAATTGCTTCTGATGATGTAGGAGTTGGATGTCGCAGCACCGCTGCCTGTAAACTTCAACCTGGCCGAGTCAATAGCTATCGTGGCACCCGCATCTGTTACAATGGCATTAAACTGCCGGTAGTTTGGCCCGCTAGCATTTTGGTAATCAGCTAACGTGTTAGAAGTTTCAAAATCAATGTTGAGAAGCGATGTTTTATAAAGATACTCACTAGCTATCCTGTGCTGAAAAAAGTTAGTTTCATCGGCGTGGAAAGTAACAAAATCAGACGCACTGGCCTGCCCCACATAGGGTGTCCAAAATTGTGTCTGAAAATTTCGCCATAACAAAACATAGGATAGATTCTTATCCTTAGTAATTGGGGATAAAAACTGTGTCCACCAATTGGTAACAGGTACTTGAGATAAGCCGGTTTCGGTTATTGCCGATAGCTTACTCTTTTGCCTGGCGAGTGTGGTAACAATACTAATCATAGGATTAGCCGTAGTAATAAAAGTATTACCAGGATGAAAATTAATAGTATCATAACAGTCCAAACCGAGAATGTCTACATAATCATCGCCCGGGTATCGTTCCAGGTAATCGCTTTGTGAGGTAATTCTGTCTGGAGAGTAAGCATACAGCAAATTATGTACCCCCTGACTCCGAAAATAATCAATAGTAAAGCGCCATATGTTTTTAAACTCATCAGGTGTGCAGCGATCTTTCCCCCACCAAAACCAGGTCCCGGTATGCTCATGAAATGGCCTGAAAATAATGGGAATTGTCTTACCATCACTACCTACCAGGGTTTTCACGTAGGTAGCAACACCACCCAGCCATGCTTTGTAGTGGTTCAGTGCCACAGTATCTGCAAATATTTTATAGATCACCGAGTCCATGGTACCTTTGGCACTCTGAGTTGAATCCATGGGGTTGTGCATGTGCCAGGAGATGGTATTCACCCCACCCTGATCGTATACATCTTTAATATATTGCCTCATTTTCACAAAGTTTGTTCCTTCCACATTCCAGGTGTACCCAATTTCATATTGTCCCATATCCCAGCCAAAAACGGCAGGATATTCACCCACTACCTCTTTCACATCAGACCGGCCAGGCGTATATTGCCAGCCATATCCGTTGGCATTATCGGCCTCATGCCCAAACATAATCCCCTGCGTTGCCAGCCGGTGTAGGTTGTGGAAAAGCGCCCGCGTTTCTGTCGTTGCATCGGCATCAACAGGTGCACCAAGTGTGGAATGTTTAGCCACAAATTCAATATCATCTTCAGTTGCACTTACATTTGCAACTTGAACTTTTTTACAGGCACTCAGCAAAACACAGAGGGTTATTGCCATTAATAATTTCATTTTCATAATGATTTTTTTTAATGAATATTGTTTAATTGATCATGCTTGATTTCATTTTTATATCGCTATCCCCATTAGGGGATTACTTTAATACGATCAGGATTACTGAATTTTGTCACCTGAGTTAAAGTTATTTTAGGCTCATCGATACCATCTACACTGAGGTTTTGTATAGCGAGCCGCTTAATGTCCACGCCGATAATCAGCTTCCTGAGCTCAGGTTGAGTACTTCCAAAACTGCAATTACTGAGTGAAATTTGTCCAACGTGCCTGATAAATAAGCCGTAACTGGGCAGATTTTTCCAAACAGTTGGCTCAGGATATCCTTTTTCATCCTCCTTAACCAGACCTGCATGGGCGATAAAATCGCCCTTTTGTACACCTCCGGTATTCACCAGTCTGATGTTATTTAAACTGATATCGTGAATTAGGCCCCCGGGTACACCAGTAATCGATGAACTAAAATTCCCTGTATTATAGGCTGTAATATTCGCCAACCTGATATTCCTCATTTGGCCTACGGCTGGAGCAGGCTCCCCTGCTTTATAAGGACGGGCACGATTACCCAGACGCACATAAATCGGACAGTCTGTACCGCTAATGACTATATTATTTACACTCACACCATCCATTATGCCCCCATCAACAATCTCTAAGGAAATACCAGTAATCCCATTCCTTGGGAGACCAAAAACTGAAGGCAATTGACTAATGGATTGTTTTACAGTACAGTTACTGATGGCGATATTCTTAAAACCACCGGTTGATTCAGTGCCGCATTTAATAGCATTGGTAAAACTGCTCACGATGCAATTATTAATCACGATATCCTCACAGCCAGCCAAACCAGTACTCTTCATCACAATACCATCATCATCACTATCAATGATACTATTGGATAAAGTAAATCTGCGACAGCCATCTATATCTATACCATCGTTATTACGGTTACTGTGATTAAATACCCGGATGCGATCCACGATCACATCTTCGCAATTGAGGTAGTGCTGGTTCCATATGCCGGCATTGCGCATCGTAATTCCCGTAATGGTTACATCTTTACAACTGATCAGCAAAATGTTTCTGGGCCGTCCATCCAGATCGCCTTGTAAAGCATCTTTTCTCGGGCTTTGTAAAGCACCTTGTCCATCTATGATACCAGAACCACAAATGCCTGTATGCACCACGTCTACCGCATAGATTAAAGCATACCAACCGCCAGGATCTTTTTGGGAACGGTACACAGGTTGTTGCTGGCGGGGGAAATCATGGGGATTCGTACTGGCAAATAAGGTTGCGCCACTTTCTAAATAAAGCACTACGTTATTTTTAAGGACGACGGTACCCGATTTAAAATTACCGGCAGGGATGATCACCCTTCCCCCACCGGCTCTATAACAGGCCGCTATTGCCCGATTAATTGCAGCCGTTGAAAGGAAAGAGGTATCCGATTTTGCACCAAAATCCGTAATCGGGTAGTCTCCGGCCTTTGCAACCGCGCAACAACAAAGCAGCATAAACATTAAAAAGTATTTCATTTTTATCAGATTCATAACCACATTTTAATTTACAGCTGTTTAATCGGCTTTAAAAACCCAAACAGCCTGGTTTAAAGTTTTGGTTTGCACATTCTCCGGAATAATTATTTCAATGTGATCCGCTTTCTTTACCCATTTGATACGACCGGTATAACCTAACAATTGTATTTGCTTTTTACCGTCCATAATCTCCTCAGGTACGGAAAGGATCGGCGGCAGATTCGATTCCTTATCAGCAGGTAAATAAGATAAATAAACCGCGTTTTTGCTTTTTGTAAACGCCCACTTGTCTATCCGGTAAGGTGAAAGGGGTTTAGTCCCATAAATAGACTCGCCGTTGATTTTCATCCAGGCGCCAATTTCATTGAGTCTTTGATAAGCGCGCGGATCCCATTCACCATCCGGTCCCGGGCCGACATTTAGCAACAGGTTGCCATTCTTTGCAACAATATCAACCAATGTCTGGATTAAGTACCGGCTTGTTTTATAATTGTCATTAGGAACGTACGACCATGATCCAGCCATCGTCAGGCAGGTTTCCCAAGGTACGTTCATAAATTTCTCGGGGATTTTTTGCTCAGGAGTTAGGTAATTGACGTTTTTAGCCGGGCCATTCCGATCCACAATGATGACCCCGGGCTGTTTTGACCGGGCCATGGTTGCGATCGAATCTACCTTTAACTTAGCCCAGCTACCGTCAAACCACAGTAAACTCAGTTGGCCATAATTACTAACCAATTCCTGTACCTGGTTATATACAAAGCTGTTAAAACGAGCCCATCTTTCAGGATACTTGACTTTGTCGTAGTTTTCTTTCCTGTCCATTGGCGGGAAATAGGACCACCAATAATCTTCAGAGTGCCAGTCGGGTTTAGAATAGTAAGCCCCTATCATAAAATTTTGTTTCCTGAAAGCCTCAAAAACCACTTTTGTAACATCACTTTTGGGGTTGGATGAAAATGGTGTATGTGGACTGGTTATTTTATAATCTGAATACTTGGTATCATACATCGCAAATCCATCATGGTGCTTAGTGGTAAATACCACATATTTCATTCCGGCCGACTTAGCGGCATCAGCCCACTTATCCGGATTAAACCGGGTTGGATTAAATGTGGTTTGTAGATTCTCATAAGCCTTTTTATACTCAAAAAAATTACCGGCATACTGTCCTTTTCGTTGCGTGAAATGATAATCCTCCGGACAGATAGACCAGGACTCCACAACTCCCCATTGACTGTAAGGTCCCCAATGCATCATTAACCCAAACTTCAGATCCTGCCATTCTGATAGCTTTGCCAACACTAAGGGGTCGCTCGGTTTTACATAGGTCTTTTCATCATAGGCAATTCCCTGTGCACTAACCCTATATTGCATTGTTAACGTAAGGATTACTCCAAGGATTAAAATCTTTATTTTCAAATTCATAGTTTCTTTTTTTTTTGTGATTTACTGTTAAACTTAATAACCGTAATCTTGCTTCAGTTTAGGATTTGCATCAATTACCGCCTTGGATAAGGGTAGCAATTCCTTTTTATTCGGTTCAAATACTTCTGCAACCATTTTAATATAATCCAGGCCTAATGTTCGGATCCAGTTTGCACTGACATAACCAACCGGTATTTTAGCTGGCGTAGGTTGGTAGTAGGAATTGGCATATATCAGATCGGGCGAGGATTGTTTGAAATACATGATTTGCGGCAAACTAGCATAGGGTGCCTGTTTGGTACGCATTTTTTCAAGATTGGCCCGCGTTTGCAGTATTTTATCGTATAAAAGGTTCCATCTAATCAAATCATACTTGCGTATGGCTTCGCCCCCCAACTCAAATGATCTTTCATTTACGATGCTGGTAAAAAAGCCCTGCTTATCTGATGGAATAATGCCAATTTTGGACAGATCCCCATTAAAAGCCCTGCCCCTTACATCTTTAAACGCCTGAATCGCTTCGGCTGTGGGACCGTTATTTATTTCGTTATCCGCCTCAGCAAACATCAAAAGCACATCCGAATAACGGATCAATGGCCAGTTTATACCAAAATACGCGGCATCAGACGTAGGCAAAACTACGGGATTACTAATCCAGTCACGCCTGAACTTGGCCAGCAATAAACCAACAAATCCGGCATTTTGATAAGCAAATTTATAACCATTCCCATCAATGGCATAGGAAGCGATGGTTACATCACGTCTTACATCCAACGAATCAAACGCATAAAAATAAGTTGGCATAATAATAATATTGCCCGATCCCTTTTTATTTACCTGGATACCATCTATATAACCAACCCGACCGTCTGAATTGCCATCTCCACCAGCCATAGCGATTTCAAATAATACTTCACCGTTGGGTTCTATCCGATGCGCATCCATATTATCTTTAAACACAGCCTGGTAACTTGTATTTAAGGCATGCCTTTTAGCATCCATGATCTCCTTGCATTCGTCTCTGGCTATTTGATAGTACTTTAAAAAATCGGGCCTGCGTTCCATTTTACGGGTATCCGCCCTTAGGGAATAGCCCCCCCTGAATAGCGCCAATCTGGCGCGTAAAGCCTTTACAGCACCTTTGGTAATTCGTTCATCCGCCGTCACACCAGGGTCTCCCCTCCAGGGTACCAGGTCTTCAGCAGTTTTCAAGTCGGCAATGATATGATCATAAATTTCGTCGCGATTTGTTTTGCCAATTAAAAAACTGGCCTCATCAGTTGATGGCTCAAACGCTGCAGGTACGTCACCCCAATGTTTCATCAAGTCGAAATAAAACTGGGCCCTTAATGTTAAAGCTTCGCCATGTAGCCGCTTTAGCTCCCGTTTCTGGTCATCGGTACCATTGGTATATAAATTCATTTGAGGGATAGCTTTAATGCAAATGTTTGCACGCTCTACCCCCTGAAACATTTGATTATAAACCCGATCTAACTCTACATTTAAAGGCGTAGCATTATATCTTGCAATTGCTTTGGTAGCGTTATCGCCCCCACCCACACCATTGTTTACCGTGCCTAAGGTTTCATCGTTATCACTGGCAAAGTAATAACTCAGTCTGCCGCCGTAGGATAAATCGCCGGTTAACCGGTTGTAAACGCCCAATACAGCAGCTTTCGCATTACCAACACTCCCGAACACATAATCCTCTCCAAATGATGCGGTTGGGGTTTCATTCAGGTATTTTTTGCAGGAAACAAGACCGCATACTGCAAAAAATATAAAAAACAATATTTTATTCTTCATGATTGAATAGTTTAATTAGAAATTAGCATTAAGCCCAAGGATAAACGTACGTGACCTTGGGTAACCCGAATAATCTACCCCGGGTGTTACCGGAGTTGCCCTGCGTGTGCTCACTTCCGGATCATACCCCGTATAGCCGGTGATCACAGCAACGTTGTTAACCGTAGCATAAGCTCTTACACTGTTGATACCTATCTTTTTTATCAGCGCGGTTTTAAAGGTATAGCCCATGGTGATATTGTTTACCCGTAAAAATGAGCCGTCCTCTGCCGCCCATGAGTGCACGATATAAGCGTTTACACTTTGTAGAGGTATCCACAACTGTGCATTCGCATTAACCTGATCCAATACCGCAGGAGGTTGCCCCACTGCCACCAATTTGCCGCCCACGTTAGTTACTCTTTGAATGACACGGCCAGTGGCGTCAATCGTTTTCCAGCGGCTATTCATCACATCCAATAAATTGGTATTGGTAGAAAATCCGTTTGTAAACTCTAATTTATTGGCATTTAATATCTTATTGCCATAAACAAAGTTTAAGAAGATACTGAGATCAAAGCCCTTATAGGTAAACTGATTATTCAGGCCCCCAAAAAATTTAGGGTTAGCCGTTCCGATGGTCTGTCGGTCATTTACGTTATCCACCACACCATCACTGTTCAAATCTTTAAATTTGATGGAACCTGGCTGTACAGTGCCAATTACCGAAGCATCGTTCACGACTCCAGGCTTTAACGTATAAATGCTGGTTTTAGGATCATAGTCAAAGTCTGACGTTTTATAAAAACCATCAGTTACATAACCATACATCGAACCCACTTGCTGGCCTTCCTGTACAATAAAATCAGGCAGTGCCGCACCTATGCCCCAACCAGAATTTTGGTAATAATATTTTTGATAGTTAGATAAAGACTTGATGACATTACGATTATGCGAAATATTGAAATTTAGGTCCCATGAAAAGTTATTATTATTGACTACCGGCATACTTATCTGTAGTTCGACACCTTTGTTTTGCGTTTTGGCGATGTTTTGCAACTGGGTAGAGTAGCCGGAATTAGATGGAATAGGAACATTAACCAATAAATCATGCGTATCGTTTTGATAAGCATCTATGGTTACCTGCAGTTTATTTTTAAACAGCGATAAATCCAAACCAACGTTTTTAGATTCGGTAGTTTCCCATTTTAAATAAGGATTGGCCAGATTACCGACACTATACCCGGCTGACACCTGCTCTCCAAGTCCGTAGGGCGCTGCATTACTGCTAAATATCCGCTGATATAAATAATCAGCGATACGATTATTACCCGCTACGCCGTAACTCAGCCTCAACTTCATGTCTGATATAAAACTATATTTAGACATAAAATCTTCCTTGGAGATGCGCCATGCCAAGGCACCCGACGGAAATATTCCCCAGCGCGTATCCGGACCAAATTTGCTTGATCCGTCTCCCCTTGTGGTAAATGTGGCAATATATTTATCCTTATAGGTATAGTTAAACCGGCCAAAAAAAGACAACAGCTTATTTCGAAAAGCCGAGGAGCTGGGGGTTAAAGGCAAGGGTCTACCTAATGAAAGCTGTGCCAAAGCCTGCTCGGGACTAATTTCTAAAGGGAAGTAGCCCACTCTATTGTTAACGCTGTTTTGAGAAATGGTATAAAGTTCCTGCCCCACTAAGGCTGTAAATACATGATCCCGGTTAAACTGACCTTTTAGCTTGGAATTGGTAAAGGTTAAAACATTGGAAATATTTACTGAGGTTTGATTGCCATTCGATTTTCCTACGATTGGTGTGCCGGCTGCGCTGCCAATCGAAGTCCAGGTAATAGGCCCGTCATAGGAGTCATTATTGATAGTATTCAATTCAACTCCGCCGGTGGTTCTAAAAGATAAAAGCTTATTGATTTTAATGTCAATAAAACCATTCATATTTAAGACACTCATTGTATTATTTCTATATTCGGCATCGTTTAAGCGTAAAGGATTTACGAGGTATTGACCATAGTTGGCATTGGTGGCATCAAAATAAGCCTGGTCGAAATAATTAATATCGTTTGTCCCCATTAATAATGGCCGATATTGGACGCTATGTCGCAGGCGATTGGTTTGCCCCGAAGACGATGATGAAGTACCGCTGCCCCTGATGGCCTGGCTATTATACCTGATATTAACTGAGGCAAGTATGGCCGGTGATATTTTTGTCTGAAACCTGGAGTTTAAAATATTCCGATTAAAATTGGAATTATTCATAACGCCCTGCTCGCCGTTGTTTGTATAACTGAAATTAAAGGTGGTGATATTGTTACCGCCCGTAATACTTACATTATGCGTTTGCATCAATGCCGCCCGCCCAAAAACTTCTTTTTGCCAGTCTACAAACCGACTATCTTTATATTTATCGAGTGATGCAAAGTTGGGTCCGTATGTGCCCTCAAAGTTTATGCTGTCGGTAAACGTGTTTCTCGTTTTTTCGTATTGATAAACAGTAAAATCATAGGGTTGCATTACATTTAAATGGCCTGCTACTTTATTAATGCCAAACAGCGTGTTCAGTGACACCGTGGTTTTCATGGCTTTACCACCCTTGGTTGTAATAATAATAACGCCATTTGCTCCCCTTGCGCCATAAATAGCTGTCGCTGAAGCATCTTTTAAGATGTTTACAGATTCTATATCCTGCGGCGAGATATTGTTCAAGCCATCTTCAACCTGTATCCCGTCAATAACATATAAAGGAGAGTTATCCTGCGTAATAGAGCCACCGCCACGAATTTTTATAACGGCTGGGGCACCTGGCCCGCCCTCTGTGGTCACAATATTCACCCCCGCAAGCCTGCCGGTTAAGGCAGCAGCGGTAGAGTTTACCGGTATATCTGCTATTTGTTTAGCAGCCAGTGACGATACCGCACCGGTGAGATCCTTTCGATTTACCGTGGCATAACCGATGACCACAATTTCATTTAAACCCGTTTGCTGCTCTTCCAGTATCATATTGATAACCGATAGATTATTGACAGATTTTTCCTGAGGCGTAAAGCCAACGCTTGAAAATACCAAAATCGCATTTTGATCAGGCACAGAAATTTTGTAGCGACCGTCAACGCCGGAGATGGAAACTATTTTACTGTTTTTTACAGCGACCGTTACGCCAGGCAGGGGTTGTCCCCTTTTGTCCGTTATTTTACCCGAAATATCAATGCTCTTTGAAACCGGAGCCGGGTTTGATAAATTTCGGCGGATGATTATTGTTTTGTCCTGGATGATAAACGAGATCGGTTGGCCCTTGATGCACACTTCCAGCGCCTCCTCAATTGTAGCGTTTGTGATATGCACATCAACCGACCGGGCATTATTTAAAACATCAAGATCGCATATAAAATTATACCCGGTTTGGTTACCTATTTGTTTAAATATCTTTTCAAGCGGAACATTTTTTCCTGATACGGTGACTTTTTGCGCGTATCCAGCAAAGCTGATTTGGAGGAAAGCTGTGATCAATAAAACAAAAGTTAGTTTCATTATCAACAAAAATTTATAAAATATATAGACACGAGGTTTACACCTCAACTGAATGTAAAAATTCATACATTTGACTAATTTAGGTTTTGAGTAAGTGAATTGTTATCCGCAATTTTTAAACGGGGACCTAAATATTATCCAGGGGTGTTGCAAGCGCTCCTGGTTTTTTTTGGACTCCGTTATGGTATCAGATTAGCTGTTCATATTATTTCAGGTTAAACTATTTCTGACTAACCCTCAATTGTTAAAGAGTTACAAAGTTGTTTTATCGGGCGATAAAACAATTGATCAGAAATATAATAATTGGTATATTTGGTTAGTAAAATAGGTCAGATGCACTGTGTGTGCTTTAAGTGGTATAGGTTACGGCATAACTACTATCCTCCTTCCTATTAGTTTGAAATGGGCTACTCCTGTTTCTTCCAAAACTTTAAGCACATACGTAAGATCTTTGTCACGGGGAATTGTACCCCAAAAGCCTTTCGCTGCAATTTCTCCTTTATATTCAACTTCTACATCATACCAACGGGAAATTTGCCGCATTACGCTTTGTATGGTTTCTTTATTAAACATAAACAGACCATTTTTCCAGGCTACAGCTTCTTCTGTATCCACAGGGTAAACGTTTATTTTCGTATTAACCCGGGCCTGTTGGCCTGGGCTAATCACTTGTGATAAGGCACTTGAGGAAAGTATGATCTTTACACTACCTTCTAATAACGTAGTATTTACCGAGGTCTCATCTGCATAGGCATTGACATTAAAATGAGTACCCAATACTTCAATGGTTTGATTAGCTGTAGCAACTTTAAATGGCTTACTTTTATTTTTGGCAACTTCAAAATAGGCCTCTCCTGTTAACTTCACCAGGCGCTCGGTTCCTTTAAATATCACCGGATATACCAGAGCGGAAGCTGCGTTTAACCAAACTTTAGTGCCATCTGGTAAGTTGACCTGGTATTGCCCACCTCTGGGTATGTTAATGGTATTATATGTTAAAGCTTTGTCTGCCGCTTGTTCCGATGTTGAACTTGCCACATAATTTAATTCACCGGATTTCATTTTTTCTATCACTATACCGGACTGTTGCGCGATTTTTCCTTTATGCATGTCATCTAAAAAAATCTTTTTCCCATCAGATAAGGTCAGTATGGCTTTATTTGTACCTGGATGAATAGTGCTTTTAGCGATATAATGATCAGTTGCTGTACTCGTCTGCTTTAAATGATTGATATAAATCCCAACGGACAGAAAGATGAAGATAGCAGCTGCCGCTGCTATCCATGTATAACGTTTATTTCGGACAACAGTGAGGCCAAGGCCTTCCTGATGCAGGCTATTTTCTTGTTTAATACGCTGATAAACCATTTCCAATGTTTCAGGTGCAAAGTGCTCTTCCAAATCAGCATCTGAAACCGATTCTGTAATCAACTCCTGCAAATTATTATAGGAGGTATTATCATGCAGTAAGGAATTCAGTTCCTTTCTATCATCTGCACTTATGCTTCCTGAATAGTAAGCCGCTAACAATGCTTTAAATCTTTCTGGTGCCATTATTAAGTATGACTATTAAATTAAAAAGTTGTGGGGGTGCTCAGTGTTATTTTTTTATAAAAAAAAAGTTAACCAAGAGAAACAGGGGGCTCATATACTTGAAAATCAAGAACGAACGAATGCTTTTCAAAGCTTTACTCATATGTTCACGGGTAACATCGTATGAGATATTTAGTTGCGCGGCTATTTGTTTATGGCTTAAATTTTCAAAGCGACTTAAACAATAAATTTCCTTTTGTCTGGGGCTTAATGCAGCTATCGCCTCAGTAATGAGTAACTCCAACTCGCGCACGTCTACATCATGGTGGTCCTGGCGCACATCAACGGTAGGGTCCATTTCTATTTCATCGATAGAAAGTTGTGGAATTTGCTTTCGTAACTGCGTAAATAAATGGTTCCGTGTAATGGTTGTTAGCCATCCCGGGAAATTATCAACCTCAGCAAGCTTTTCACGATTTTGCCATATCTTTAGAAAAATGTCCTGAATGATATCTTGCGCCAAAAATGCCGATTTTTGATAGCGCAAAGCAATGTTATACACTTTTCCTGAATAACGTTTATAAAGCATCTGAAAGGCATCTTCGTCTCCCCGGGACATCTTATCCACAAGTTCTTTATCAGTTAATGCATTTAATTGGTTATTAGCTATCAAAACAATAAAGATGTCGTTTATACGATTTGGTTATGAGATCAATATTAACATATAATTTGATATATTAAAAGAATCTTTTTTAATATAAGCGCTAATGCTGGTTCCCCGCAATTTTAATACCTTAGAATATAAGCCGTTTTTTGTCCTAGGCTTTCAGGCTCATGCCCCCGTCCATTACGATTTCTGCCCCTGTAATATAAGTGGCAGCATCACCGCAAAAGAAGGCAACCATTTTGGCCACATCCTCGGCCTTCCCGATTTTGCCAAGCGGGCTACGACTGATCAGCCACTGGTCAATACCGGCCAACTGTTCTTCACTCAGTCCCATTTTGTTCAGGATTTCTGTAGCTATAGGCCCTGGACTTACACTGTTCACCCTGATCTGATGTGGTGCAAGCTCTACCGCTGCAATACGCATCACCGAATTCAATGCTGCTTTGCTTGAAGAATAAATTGAACTGTTTGCCCCGTCCATGTGTGCGGTATTTGAAGAAAGGAATACCACAGAACCGCCATCATTCAACAATGGGATAAATTTGCTCAAAGTAAAGTAGGCACCCTTAAAGTTAATATCAAAAATGGTATCAAAACTTTTTTCAGTGGCATCCGCAATGCTGCTCTGCTCCACTACACCTGCATTGATAAACAGGATGTCGATTTTACCAAATGTTTTTTCTGCTTCAGCGGCCAATCCCTCAATTGCGGTGATCTGGCTCTGATCGGCTACCATACCGATAACACCAAGTTCAGCGGCAGCCTTTTCAATGGCATCTTTTCTTCTTCCGGTAATGATTACCTCTGCACCCTGTGCTTTTAATTCTTTTGCGGTGGCATAGCCAATGCCGCTATTTCCGCCTGTTACCAGCGCTTTTTTTCCTGTTAAATTGTTCATGATAAAAAATATATTTTAGATATGCAAAAATATAGCTATACTGGTATACTTTTGTAGTCAGTATAACAGAGTATACCAATAATGGAAACAGAAAAAAGAAACCAGATTGAGACAGAGGTACTGTCCAATCCACGCAACCAACAGGAAGAGGTGCAGGCTTTACAGGATACACTTTATGTGCTTGGAGGCAAATGGAAGCTGCCGATCATCAATTCTATCTGCAACGGTAATAAAAGATTCAGGGATATCGAAAGAAGCATTCCGGGAATTACCACACGGATGCTTTCCAAAGAATTAAAAGAAATGACGGCAAACCAGCTGATCAAAAGAACGGTTACGGATGAAACGCCGGTAATCGTAGAATACACCTCAACAGAATATTGCAGATCATTTGGGGATATCATCCTGGAAATGATCAGATGGGGCAAAAACCACAGGCAACGCCTGAAAGGAACTGCTGATTAGTTACAGAATTTCCATCGGCCGGTTAGCCCTTTAGTATTAAATCCTTGAGCTTCTCCTGATTTTCATCACCCCACTCGCCCAATACAGCAATTACAGGAATTAAGCTCTGCCCAAACCCGGTCAGGCTATATTCCACCTTTGGCGGAACTACAGGATATATTTTCCTTGCCACAAGATCATGTTTTTCCAGTTCGTTTAGCTGCATATTCAACACACGCCTTGATGCATCCGGAATTTTACGCTGCAGTTCGCTCGGGCGTTTATTGCCCTCATGGATAAACCACAGCAAACGGATTTTCCATTTGCCGTACAGCACCTCAGCAATCAGGTCAAGCCCGCAGTTCAGGTTCGGTTTTGTTTTTCTTTCATACATCATACAAAGATAGCCCTCTATAGCTAAATGTACCATATAGGAATAATTTATCCCTATGCGATTCGTATTTCCGTACTTGTACAAACAAACCATAGGACTGAAATTTGTCAAATGAAAGATAAAGTAATGACACCATTGAACGATAATAATGAATTGTCTGGCAGGATCGCCCTGGTGACCGGAGGGACAAAAGGAACAGGAAAAGCAATAGCCGAACGTTTGTTAAGTGCAGGTGCAACTGTAATCATAACAGCGAGAAATAAACCTGAAGAAAACAATGACAACCTACATTTCGTATCAGCCGACTTAAGCAAGCCTGAAGGCACGCAAAAGGCCGTAGCGGAAGTGTTATCCAGATTTGGAAGATTAGATATCCTGATCAACAATCTTGGAGGTTCGGAGACACCAGCAGGTGGCTTTGCTGCCTTGACCGATCAGCATTGGGAGGAAACCATCAGTACCAACCTGCTGGCCCCGGTCCGTTTGGACAGGGGATTTCTGCCGCATATGATAGCGCAGCAAAGCGGTGTCATTATCCATATCGCATCCATCCAGGGAAAACTCCCTTTATACGATTCTACCCTTCCCTATGCCGCAGCTAAAGCAGGGCTGATCAATTACAGCAAAAGCCTTTCCAATGAAGTCGCCCCAAAAGGCGTCAGGGTATTGACCGTCTCTCCCGGCTGGATCATGACTGATGGGGCAAAAAGAATGATGGAACGCATTTCCGAGCATTCAAACATCTCCATAGAACAGGCTACACAGGGTGTAATGGATGCACTTGGCGGAATACCTTACGGCAGACCGGCACATCCGGGGGAAGTTGCCGAACTCGTTGGCTTTTTAGTTTCCGCGAGGGCAGCTTATCTAACCGGAACCGAATTTGTCATTGATGGGGGAACCATCCCGACTATTTAATCAAATTAAAATACAGGACATATGAATTTACCAGAAGTAATTAAAAATTTAGTAAAAGCACAGGATGAATCTGATGCTTCAGCTTATGCCGGCTGTTTCTCCCAAACTGCAACAGTTGTGGACGAAGGCAACACTTATCAGGGAAGCACTGCCATCCAGGATTGGATCGATAAAGCCAATAAACAGTATCAGACGGTAATGAAACCCTTAGCTTATGCCGAAACGGAAAAAATCCTGCAGGCAGAAGTTTCGGGAAATTTCCCGGGCAGCCCCATTGTATTGCGTTATCATTTTTCTTTTGAAAACAACCTGATCAAAACCTTAAAAATAACAGGATAAAAAGCCATAGGGCGTGCTGATCTAGGTTTTACTTTCTTATTCTAACTGCTCCTTTAAGCAATTCATTAGCTATAAATTATTGGGTTAAATAATTATAAATTTCACTGTTTTTTATTTGCTGTTGATACTCTTCTAATGATTTAGCCCTAAGCGGATAAAAAAACACTTCTTTATTTTTGAATATAAAAGTAAAGCTGTAGCCGTTTTCACTAGGTTTTATTGTTTTCATGGCCCTGTCTAAATCAGCTGCAAATTTCCTATTATCTTCTTTTTCGTGTAACAGGTAAGACTTCAAGTCTTTTGTTGCCAGTGTTTCATTGTTTTGACTATCAATGATCAATCCCAATAAATAGCCATAAGCTTCATCCTTTCTGCCGGCCTTATAGCATGATTTTGAAAGATCATAAATTATACGCTCCATATCTTTTATAAATGTTGTTCCACTCGACACTTCATAAGGAAATTCAAATGCTGCTTTTTTATAAAAAGCAACAGCCTGGTCGTAATTGCCTTGTGACAGGTAATAGTCTGCTAAGGCATGGGCCGACAAATGCTGTATGTTTAAGAGCTCATTTATTTCAAACTGATCTTTCTTTTTGAATGTCGAAAAGTTTAAGGTTAAAAAGTAATTAAACTGGGCGGCATAATCTTTCAGGTTAAACCGGGTGATTTTGGTGTCTAACTTTTCTATATGTTTTTGTAATTCCTGATTAGATTTAAACGGCTCTTTCATAACTAGTTCTTTCAATAGTTCACGAATATCATCAGTTCTGAAATCATGAAACAGGGGCCACTTTTCCTTTTCTGTTTTTTCGTTGTCAACTCTGGTTATCCGTCTTTTCTCCATATCATCAATGGAATTTTCTGTATTGAAAATGTCCTTGCCAGAAATACTGATCTTAAAAGCATACATAATGATACGAGGATTCTCCAGCGTTTTATATTTATTGTCTATACTAACAACATACATCCAATCCTCATCTCCGCGAACAAAAGATAATGTATTTGGTTCATTTACAACAAATTCAGTTGCATTTTGCGTAAAAACACCCTCTGTTTTCGGTTTATTTAACACCAGGGACCTAAATAACTTTGTACTACCTACTTCTTCCATCTTATAGAGATACTTTTGAACATATTCTTTCATATCCTCGGTTAAACCTCCGGTTGTTTTTGATCGGATTGCCGAAATATTAACTTTATTGTTGTCGAAAGTATATTTTGCTGGAGATACAACAAGTTTAGAACTTAGGTCTGAAAATACAATAGCAACACCTACATTGTCCTTTGATAAATTAGCAAGGCTTAACTTTTCGGATTTTCCAAAGCCGGTAACCATTTTTCTTAAGAACTTATAATTTGGATCACTAAACGAATAGGCTTTTTCAGCGGTTTTAACCTTGCTTTGTATGTCCATGTATTTTTCCTGTGCCAATGCGGGGTTCAATATGGATATTAAAAGAAAATTAAACAGGAGTATTTTTTTCATAGCGTAGATGTTAGAGGATTTGGCGGTAAATTTGTTGTGAAAGTTTAACCAGCATAAGTAAGGATACATTTCACCACAATAATATGACTAAAAACATTATCTTAATCTGCCTGGCAATTTTGTTACTGTTTGGTATAGCCAGCAGTTGCAAAAATATGAATTCTGAAGAAAAAACTACAATGGATACGATAGCACAAAAAGAAGTAAAAGTTGCTGCCCACCAGATCCTAACCTCATGGCTCGTAGAGGGTATTGAAGGCATTCAATTCCTCGGGACCAGTGAATGGAAAATCGATGACCAGGTTTTTCTAAACAGCAGCAATGATAAAGGATACTTGTTGTTACTCAACCAAGATAAGGATCCACAGGCAGCATTGGATTATGTTCAGGTCATGTATGCAAGCAAAGAGGACGGAAAATGGAACATTTACCTGGAATCTCTGCCCAATTTCGTAATTCCAAGAAAAAAAGAAAACGGGAGTTTTGTTGCGAATACGCTTAACCAGCTCGCAGCGGCCGGAGAGAAAGAAATTGGCCGGCAATATAAAAGCGACAATGGTGAAATCAATGATGAGTTCATCAACAAGGAATTCAATGAAGATCTAAAGAAAAACCACCAACGTTTTTTATCCAGAAAAATTAAGAACTAACCAGCTCGGTACCTAACACCAGGAAAGAATTACCTTTACTATTCCTATTGACGGAAAACACAGATGGATTAAAATTGAAAAATGAGGACACTAATTATATCAAGCTTAGTATTACTGTCGAGCCTGGCTTCCTGTCAGCAAAAACAATTATCAGGCACAACTATTAAAAGTCAGGTAAAAATGGATCAGAAAATGCTGGATATTTATAAGCAGGTAAAGAGATACGATTATACTCCATTGTATGAGGTAGAATTTAGTCAGGATGCCTGTGGTTATGAAATTTTAATCAATGACATGCCCCTGCACCGCTATTTGTTATTGGGTAGTGCCAATGAGCAACGTATTCCGATTAATGATCATATATTAACGAGTGGAAAACAGGAGATGATCATACGCTTGTTTCCGCCTCAGCTTTCAGACCAAAGCTGGTCGCCGACACTTGTGGATGCTTCTAAATTTAAGATCAAAGTGATTCATCACAACCCTGATAACACTACAGAAACCTATAAACAGGTTTTTGAATTCAGTACCTCCAATAAACCGGGGACAGAAAAATTTCTGGGCAGCGGGCAAAAGGTTTTTGAATTTAAAGGCTCTTTTAATGCAGAAGTTCCTTATCAGTTAGAAGGTTGGAGAAATTCCAAAGATTTGAGTAAAGAGGATCAGGATAAATTACTGAAAGAAGCGGTTGCTGTTTATAACAACTTCAGAAATGTGCTGATAAAAAAAGATGTGAATGCTTATGCATCACTCATGTATGATAAAGAAGTGGAACTGGCAAAAGCATTTTACTGGGATACTCCCGCAGATTCCAAGGAACGCTGGGACGAAATGAGTGGTACAGTCCGCGAAAAAAGGGAGATTTTACCTTTAAAAGATTTTAAAATGGTGCTGTATGCAGGTGGAAAAGTGCTGGCATTACAGCCGACAAGCGAGATGTATAAAGATTACCTTTCTGCCATTCATGCCCAGACTGAAGATGATGATATTCAGGTTTCTTTCCTGCTTCATAAAAAGGCGGGCAGTAATGAATTGACACCAATACGGTAACGATATTGGTTAAGAATATGGAGTTGTTTTTTTTAACCTTTAATTTAAGCTGAATTGTCACACCGCACCTACTTATACAATATCAATACCCCATCAGTTGCAGAAAATGCCGATACGATGATGATGGAATGGGGATACGAAATGCCGCTAATGCTTCAGCCCTTATTAATCGACAGCGGCTTTATTTCTGGTAATAACTACAACAATCACGTGGAATTTAACGATTCCGGTTTATATTATAATGCCAAACCTGGTCTTGAAAACCTGAAACGGTTTTATAATTTCCTGGAAGACCAGCCCGACCTAATTAAAAATAGTGAAAAATTTAAAGAAGCCAAAGACAAACTGTTCAATTACCTGGGTCAGCTTGATGGAAGTTATTTCCATCTTGATATGTGGGATGTCCTAAATATGGAAGACAAACCTCATGCTGAGCAGGCAAAGGATTGGCTGGCAACCATAGCACATAACAATCAGGTAATTACCATGGCTATGGACTCAGGAGACGTTAGCCTACTCAACTATAAAGAGCTTAAAGATGTCAGTCCTGCCTTTAACTCCTTCTCAGACCTGCTAAATTATGAAGACTATGATTATGGATGGACTTGTATCGACTCCTCAGAGGAAGAAAAATTACCCTATGAAATATTCGAAGAAAATGAGCTCTGGGGACTTAAGGATAAAGATGGTAGGGTATTACTAAGTCCTCAATTTGATGAATTTTATAGTTTTGGTCCGGAAGATCTGGCGGTAGTCTCAAAAAACGGTAAATATGGCTATGTGGATACCACGGGAAGAATTACAGTTCCATTAACCTGGGATGATGCTTTTGACTTCGAATATTCTGGCTTCGCGGTAGTCGTATCAGAAGAAAAAAAGGGACTTATCAATACAAAGGGCGATCAGGTCGTTCCCTTCATTTATGATGACCTGAACACGCTTAACGAGGGAAACTATTTTAATGCAAGAATAGCTGAACTTTGGGGTACCATCGATCCCTCCGGAAAAGTTGTTATTGCTGTTGAACATGAAAATGAGATCCAGGCAGCCTATGGCTTTTACCATATTGAGGTAGCTGGCCAGAAAAATCAAAAGATCTTCAATGAGTTTTTTAAGTACCTGGGCGAATTCCCGCTTAAAGCTGTAGAAAACCTGCACGAAGGGCTACTATTAATTAAACCTCATAAAGGGACCAAATTCAATTCCATATACAAAAAGGATGGAACACGGCTGGATAGCGGATTTGAATTTGATCTGGTTGTACGGAAACCCACCGAAGATGGCTTTGCCTATGCTTTCAAGGAAGACAAGGTATATACCGTTAGTGAGACAGCTATTCGCCCGACCGATAAAGCTGTCGCACTGAAACATACTGGCGAGGATTACGTTTACTATTTCGAATACGAAACCAGAAAAAGACTTTTGCGCTATGCAAAAGGGCAAAAAATGGATGATCAACAGATCAGGGATGAACTAAGCGAGACATACACCTTATTTGACTATGGCGAACAAGCTTTTGACACTGAAGACTATGGTAAAGCCATTTATTATTACACCATCGCAGCAGAAAAAGGTCATGCCCCTTCCATGAATAATCTGGCACATACTTACTATACTGTTAATGGTTTTAAAGATGATGATAAAGCCTTCTTTTGGTTTAACAAAAGCGCCGTAAAAAGCAACGATGGTTCTATGAATGGATTGGGCATGTGTTATAAGTATGGTGTTGGATGCCAGGCGGATATGGAGAAGGCATTGTACTGGTTAAATAAAGCTGCTGCAGCGCAACTGGCGCTGGCCAATAACAATCTCGGAGACATTTACTCAGAAGAAGGGCTCCTGCCCTTTGATCCGGAAAAAGCTCTAGCCTACTATCAGGCAGCCGCAGACCTAGCCGAACCTAAATACAACTGGTTAGGCTATCTCTACGATTTAAAAGCGGAGTATGAAAAGGCCCTGGAGTGCTATCGGTTAAGCGCTGAAGAAGGAAATGAGATTTCCGCCTTTAACTTTGGTATTTTAACATCTAAAGGCTTGGGAACTGAAAAAAACAATGAAGTGGCTATTAAATACTTTGAACTTTCATTGACGCTTGGATATCCTAATGCACATATAGAACTCGCTAAGATTTACAAAAATGAAAAGGGATTTCAGGACGAAAAGAAAGTAGAACATCATTTAAAGGAAGCCAGAGCAGCAGAATTAGAGATACCGGAAGAACTGATAAAAAAGAAAGGCTGGTTTGGTTTTTAGATTTTTTTATTGGCTAGTACAATATTTAACCTAAATCAACGTCTTTATATATGAGAGCGTTAATTTAGATGAAGCGGGAGTGGTCGGAGATCATTCCCGCTTTCTTTGTTAAAGAGATTTCAAATCGGTTGGAATAACACCTAATTGTTGTAAGAAACTTAAACGGTCAGTTTGGATCTCAGTGCTAATTATTTTACCATCTTTAAAGGTATAAAATCCGGTGCCGGTGTTAGATACTCTTTTGCCGGTTGCTGAAATATGCTGAAATTCTCCTAAATGAGTACCCTGAAATTTCTGCCTGATAATCACCTTATTTCCTTCGCAGATGATATCGTCAGCATACCATTTAGCGTCTGGAAAAGCTTTAACTAAAGCTTCAATCTGTTCCTGAAATCCCGCAGGTCCTTTCCTTCCAGAAATACCTGTATATTCTTCAGATATTAGACCTTTAAGCAGTTCGAATTTCCTATTGTTCATGATGTTTTCGTACAGATTACGAATTGCTGCTTTGTGCTCTATTTCAATTGAAACGATTTCCATTTGTGCCCCTTTTTTTTGGTTAGTAAATTGATGATTTGTTGTTTGTTGCGCGAACAATTGCGAATGGAACAGCAATAGCGCACAAAATACAGTGCCTTTTTTGAATTGTAGTTTCATGTTATGAATTTATGTTATCCAAAAATCGACACTTCAAAAACTAAAAAATTGTAAAAAATCATTGATTTTACCAACGTGGGGATAAACGAAAGAAATCTGCAGGAGCTAAGCCTGTAAAAACTTTAAACTGCTTGTTAAAATGCGCTTGGTCGAAAAAACCAGCTTCAAAAGCGACCTCTGTAAAAGTTTGTGTTGGCTGTATGTTTTTAATCACAGCTTTCATGCGTACAATTGATGCAAATTGTTTTGGAGAGGTACCAACTGTTTTACGGAAACGTTTCTCGAAAGCATCCAGACTTATGTATAATCCATCAGCTAGTGCTTTAATTTCAATAAACCCTTTTAAAGCATGAATCCTCTGAACGGCTGCTGTTATTAACGTATCGCTATGGCTGAAATTGAGGACAGAAAGCAGCAGTTGTTCTATATGTGCTATACGCTGAATATTATTCTTCGCCTCGGCCAATTGCTCCTGTACCCTATCAATTGTCTGCTGCTTGATAAAATTATCCAATGATACACTTTCACCAAACAACTCATTTAGGGGTTCCTTTAAAAAAGCATGCGCCCCGGTTTCCTGAAATTTAACAACAATGGCCCCAGTATCGGCCAAGTAATTTATTAACCTGGGCGACTTTCTTAATCCTGAAATAACAGAAGCTGGAAGACTGTTATTCCTACCCTCTATGATATAATCAATTTGCCCGCTAAAGCGGAAAGCAATTGCAAGAGAAGTTTCTGGTAGTACCCGGTTTACAAGGTTAGCACTACTTTCAATAACAACATATTCCTTTATGAATGGCCGGAGTTGTTCAGTAGGTATATAAGTTTCAATCTTCACGTCCATAATATCCTCAATAATAGAGCCACCTTGGTCAGGATTACAGCATTCGATTTGCTTTTAACTTCGCCACATGATGAAGCTTATCTTCCAGGTCTTTTGGATAAAATGGTTTGAGCATAAAGTCATCCATACATCCAAATTCAGAACGTTTATCAAAAGAAATATCAATAGAAGCGGTTAACGCAATAATATAAATTCCTTTTTTTTGTTTATCATTAATTTCCCTAATCATCCGGGATGCCTCTAAGCCATCCATTACTGGCATGTTAATATCCATAAATATTACATCATACGTTTTTTTCATTACCGCATCCAGCCCTATCTGTCCGTTTTCCGCAACATCCGCTTTCAGATTCCATCGAGAAAGAGTTTTCTGAAAAACCATTACATTTACCGGACTATCGTCTACTACCAAAATTTGTAACCGGGCAATTTCATCAGCAGGTATTTGAACTTCCTCCTTCAGCTCATCAACCATTGGATCAACTTTAGTGAAATTCAGCTGAAAACTAAAAGTAGTGCCAGTACCTTCTTTACTTTTAAACGTTAATCTGCCACCATGAAGTTCCACCAATCGACTGGCAATACTCAGTCCCAGCCCAGTCCCATAATATTGCCGGTTTGTACCATTCTCCCCGCGAAAATAGGGATCAAAGAGATCATTCACCTGGTCTCCGGCAATTCCTATACCAGAATCGCTGATTTCGAACCCGACCGTAAGCACATTGTCAACGGACTTTTCAACACATACAATAATCTTAACAAAGCCTTCCTGTGTAAACTTAATCGCATTTCCCACAATGTTAAACAAGATCTGGGTCAACCGATTTTGATCACCCTGCACACTTAAACCTACAATTTCTTTATCCACTTGAAGGAAAAAATCAATAGACTTGGCATCAGACTTTAGTTTAAGTGCCCCATACACATTGTTCAATAGGGTATCTAGCCCGAATGTGGTTAATTCCAGCTTTTCAATTCCCAAATCCAAACGATTGAAGCTCAGAATGTCATCTATTGTTGCCATTAAGTTCTCGGCAGAAAAATGCAGAATCTCCAGATCTTCCTTTTGTTGAGGCTTGGGATCATTTTCCATTAACACATTGGTGATACCGATTACGGCATTCAAAGGGGTTCTCAATTCATGCGCCATCGTGGAGAGAAAATTGGTTTTTTCCTCAGCAACTATTCTGGCTGAGCGGAGCGATCGTTCCAGATTTGCCGTTAATTTTCTTTCCTTTTTGCTAGTCCTTTTAAAAGCTCTGAAAAAATAAAAGTGAATAAAAATCAGCAATAGAAAATTAAATATAATAGAGATATTATACGCGTAGATATTTACACCCACCATGCCTAAAGTAATCGAGATGCCGTAAAACTGTTCCAGAGAAAATAGTACCACTATCGGCACTGTATTTATCAGTGAGTACACCCAACCCCATCTGAGACCAAGGATATAGTAACCGCCAGAAACAATCATCAATACATATTGTACCGTAACGATATTGAACCCATTTTTCAATATCAACAAATTAGACCAGATGAAACAAGTCAGACAAAACATGAAGTAGTGTCCAACGATTCTCCATGATACATTTAAAAATAGCATCATTAATCCCGCAAAGAAAAGAACCATGAGTAAGCTGATTCGGTAAAGCAGAATATTGCGTTCCTGAAAAAAATATAAGATGAACAAAAAAACACTTAGTACTGCAAAAGCCGTAAGCAATTGCAGTAATATGGAAATCCTTGCCCGGTTGAACAAACCTGCTTCGGTGAGAAGAATAGTATGATATCTTTTAGATAAATGTTCGAACATATTACTAATATAACATACAAATCGTCCATTTTGTTACTCATCTGATATTACTTACGGGAATTTATTATTCGTCCATATTTTAAAAACATGTACTATGTTGAGGGAAGTAAAATATTACCTTTAACGGATAAAACACCCGAGTCAAAACAGCATCGAAAGTTCCAATGCTGTTTTTTGTTGGGCTGTTAAAAGTATTGTGGGCTATTGAAAATATTGGGAAAGGTCTAAAATTTTTCCAAAAAAGTAGCGACCCTTTTCGGCTGCCGGAGATGACTTAAGTGCCATCATATCCTGCATCAGGATGAGTTTAGCCGCACCTGCTTCAAAATAGCTGCTGCCGAATTTAATTTCCCCGAGTTTGCCTTTATTCAGTTTAGGAGGAAAGATATTGGCTACAAGAAAATCAGTATATGGTAGCGCATCACTACCAACTTCGCAGATATCATAAGTATAAAATGAGGTACTGTTGGGCAATGGTGGCAGCTCAAAGGTTACAAAAGCACCACTCGCAGGCATTTTGATCCTGATTTCGGGGCTAGGAACAGTAACCACCCCAGCGGAATTCCGTATATAAAATACTGCATCCACGTCTCCTCCTTTAAAAAGGGCTCCGGCGCTGGCAATAGTAAATGTTGTGGCAAACTGGGCGGTAACAGACATATTTTCGGGGTTAGCCGGAGGCTTAATCTCAATGTTATCGACCAGGCGAGTACCATCAAAGAAAAATTTGAGGGACTGCCCAGTTGATGGGGATGAAGTGACGGTTTTGGTAAGTAGATTGGTAGTTTCTCCTTTTTTGCGGACGGTAAACTGACGTTCCTTATTTTCATTGACATAGATGGTCAGATTTTTCTCAATTTTCAGTGTTCCGGTGTGCACCAGTTTTTCGTCCACCAGAAATTCCAGTTCGCCAGCCATTGCAAAACCTTTTAACTGGTAGGTTATACTCTTTTCATAGGTTTGGCTACCATCATAATAAACACTAAGATTCTGTTTAAAAGGAGATGAAGGGACTGTGTGGGAGTCAATTACATTTGTGGTTCCTGCTTCCCTGATGCTGATTTCAGAACTTTGATTGCTTACCGGTAGCAGAACTTCCCTTATAAAATTTTCGCGGCTAGCCAGATCAACTGAGGCAATGATGCTGTCTTTATAAATAAATTCCAATGGCACTGTAGTACTTCCGGTAATGCTAACCTTCACAACCTTGACAGGTTCTTTTTGAAGTGGTTCTCCTTTTTTACAGGCAGCTGCCAGCATTGTGAAGCCGATAATCAATAAAAACAGGTAATTATTTAATTTCATAATTTGTATTTATTTATTTTTTAAAAACAAGATGCAGATGGATAATCTGCACCCTGTTCATTATAGCTTAATTTGATTTTAATCTTTAAAGACTAGTAGTCAAATTTTGCCCAGCAATAGTTTAGATCGGCATTGAAGGCTGATTCGTTCCAGAAAGGCTGAGTAATACCGTATGCAAATGCTGTTGCACCGTTGTTGTAAGTATTTCCGCCAGCGTCAGTAAATGTATTCGGATCATATGCAAGTGTGAAACCATGTAGAGAAGTACTACCTACAATTGTGTTTGCAGGAGTAGCATTTCCATCAATTCTAAGACCGATATTATAGCCTGTTACAATTGATCCATACAACTCTAGTTCGCCACCACGACGCACAGTGATACCGTTTTTGAAACCTGGAGGAGTTACACCTGATGTATTCAGCGCACCTATGATCCTTACATTATCAAAAGTAGGGTGCGTAACCGGAAATGCTGCAAAGTTAGTTGGGTTGTTGTCAATCTCAGCACCATTTGAGTCACTGTTACCACTGCTTGCACTGTGTGAAGAAACTTTGTTCGCAATAGCGGTAGAATTTAAAAGTGTACCGATATAACCTAAATCGAAATCAAACTGATCATCATCATTAGAGAAGGCAAGCAAATCAGAAGTGCTTACAGTTCCACCAAAGAACTCGAAACCATCATCCAGTCCCCATGACACTTCAACATTGTTGATTTCAGTTAATGAACCAACACCGCCAAGGGTTAAACCATTTACTTCGATGCCATCGGCCAGTTTATAACCTGCATATTCAATACGCACATTTTTAAATACACCGCTGTTATCAGCAGGCGTATTGCCACCAAAAGCAGTTAATGCAGAAGGTGTTAAGCCTTCGATATTTGAGCTTCCTGTAGCTGTGTTCACTGTCGATTCACCTAAAAGAATGATACCGCCAAAATCGCCAGGAGCAGCTGCTGTAGCAGGATTGCCATCTAACAGGTAACGGCTGGTAAACACAATAGGATTGCATGACTCGCCTGCTGCATTAATTGTACCGTCTTTTGAAACAACCAGTACACCATTCTGTACATTAGGGGTATTTACTGAAGATTTAATGTAAGTACCAGACTGGATCTCTAAAGTAGTATTGTTGGTTACATATACTACTCCGCTCACCTCATAAACTGTATCCCTGTCGAACACAACTGTTCCACCGTTATCAAGATCAGTAGCAGTAATGGTTTTTACCGGATAGGTTGCCGCTGTTGCATAGGAAACGGCAGAAGTACTGCGGTTACCAAATGGTGATGCGCTGTCACCTTCATTTTTTTTACATGACGTTAAGGATACTGCTAAAGCTGCCAATAGCGTTAATGCTGTTCCTGTAGTTGAATTTAGTTTTAGGGAAATTGCTTTTTTAAGCATGATTTTATGAGTTTTGGCGGGATCTGTTTTGTTTTTTGCCCCACCGTGTTAAACATTATTTTGAATCTCATGATAGCGGTGTATCATATTTTTTCTATCTTCGCAGCCAGTTAAACTTTGACGCAAAGGATTCTGTTTCTGCCTCTTGGCAGCTGAACAGAGGGATTTTAATAACATTCGGGTTTATTCCTGATTACCGGTGAGTAAGTATCGGTTTATAAAACGAGGGGCCTGCTTCAAACTGCCCTTCGTTTTTTTATTTCCGGCGGTTCAGGAAACCATTCTTTCGGTTTCCTCCTTTCTTTTTAAAATTGTGTTTAACATTATATCTACATTCATGATGTATGCTGCTAAAATGTGTAACTTAATGAGGTGCTATAGGTACGGCCAAATTTCTGGCTGAAGGTAATCCTGTCGCCCGCTTCATATTTATTGGTAAAACCGGGTTTTAGTCTTTGTGCATCGCTAATATCAGTTCCTCCGGCCACGTAATCAGGGTTTCTCTCGTAATTACCCATATTGTTATAAAAAACTGAAGGACTGTTGAGGAGATTACCGGCATTGAGCTTAATTTCAAATCTATTCTTAGAAAACCGGTAGCTGACCTGCGCATCCAGCTGTTCGCGGGGTCTTTCATATTCAATGAGTCCAGGATCTTCGGATACGATATAGGTTTTATAGCCCGATTTGTTGTAAGCAATATTAAACCCAAAATGATCATCGTTGTATTGGAGACCTGCATTAATCTGGTAGGGCGACTGTCCGTACATAGGGCGGTTCTGTTTGCTGAAGGCCTCTGTATCCGGTTCGTCGGGAACTGAACTAGTAATCAGATAAATGCTATTTACCTCAGTTTTTTGTAATGTTAAATTGCCATAAATCATAAAATTCTTTAAGAAACTTTTACGGAGTTCCAGTTCCAGCCCGTATACCTTTGCCCATTCCGAACTTTTTAGGTTATAGCTTAGGCTACCACCAGCATGCTCATTAATGACCAACTCAGCAGGTTTATCAAACTTTTTATAAAAACCACCTATTGATAAGATTTCGCCCAGCCCCGGAAACCATTCTGTTTTAAAATCCAAGCTGTTGATACGGGTACTGTATAGACCTTCGTTACCAAACTGGCCGCCTAAATAAGGGCTATACCTAAAAAACTGGCTATTGTCCATCAGTTCTGGCCGCACCACATTGCTGGACCATGCCGTGCGGATATTGAGAGATGAAAGCGGGCTATACGTTAAATTTGCGGAGGGCAGCCATTGCCAGCGCGGATCGGGTTTAAGGCTAAATATTGATTCTCCTTTTATACTAGTGGCATTTTTGATCTCGGTATATTTATAATACTCTCCTCTTAGCCCCCATACCAGACGCAATTTATCCATCAGCCTATTATCGAGCATTACAAAACCTGCGTGGTTTTGGCTCTTACCTTCATAAAAGTCTAGGAACCACGGCGATATGCCATACTGGAAACCATTGATGCCCATGTTTTCAGGCTTAATCATTTCTCCGATCGGCAGATAGCCCAGTTCTTCGGGCATGGTAGCAAGGTTGGCTGTAAGCGGGGCAATTTGCCATTTAAAATCGGCCTTTTTCTGGTTTCCAAAATAACCTGTTTTTACTGTGCTCCTTACGGTGCCAATAATAAAAGGCAGGGTCGAAGCAATATCCCAGGAATAATGGCCCTCCTTATTGTGATAATAATGCCGGGAAGTAGGTTCGATGCGAGGTTCTGTAGTACTACTGAAAGCATAAAAGTAAGCACTACCCCCACCTAGTTGCTTCAGGTTTTGTCCGGCAATCCCCAGATCTTTATCTTCCCGTTTAACGGAAGTCCGTGCAAAGTCCCATTCTATTTTAACCTTGCCCAGTTGATGCTGCCCACTCAGTTTATTCTGTAGTAGGTCGGTATAAACTGGTTCTTCTACTTCCTGTATATAGGTTGGAATGCCAGTTTTACTGCTGATCTGATCTTGATCACTGGTAAAGCCGACAATCCTTGTCATATTATTGTTGTACAGGTGGGTATAAGTATTGCGAAAACTGAACCTGTGTTTACCCAATTGCAGACCTGCATTGAGTAGCGCACCCCAGGTTGTATTAAAGCCGTAAGATTTTCCTGTATTATTGGTTGAATTTTCATCCCAGATGTTGCGGCGCTGATCGCCAATCACATTGATATTTTGTGTATTGCGGTAGCTGACCGATCCAGTAAAACCGAACTTACTGCCCTTTGTAGTATCCACGGTAAGCAAACGCCCCATACTGAACTGGTAATTTTGTGAGGGTGCAGCCCGGTACTTATAAACCGTAAAATTATCGTTCGTAAAGCTTTTGCTCTGCGCATCAATCACTTCCCTGCTAGCCCCTTCAATACCGACCAGATTTTTTGGAAATTTCCTTCGGCCATCGTCGAAACCAAAGTAATCGTATTTGCCTCTTTTATGACTTAAAAAATCCTTCCCTGTTGTCTGGTCGTTATAAGATACGCCAGCTGTAAAGCTCGTAAAATCTTCGTTGGGAATATCTTTGGTATTGATCTGGATGAGTCCGCCGCCAAAGCTGGCGTTCATATCGGGTGTAACAGTTTTACTGACCACCACGTTATCGACCAAATTCGCAGGGATGAGGTCGAAAGAGAAATTGCGGCTTTGGGCTTCGGTACTGGGCAGGACTACGCCATCCAGCATGGCTGAATTGTAACGTTCGCCGATACCCCGCACCAATACGAACTTATTGTCCATGGTGCTTACCCCGGCGATTCGCTTTAAGCTCTCACCTATATTTTTATCTGGGGTACGACCAATTTGCTCAGCGCTGATGCCATTGCTGATCTCGGACGCATTTTTCTGGCGGGCGAGTAGTCCTTCAGCAGTTGCTTTTTTGTAACCTGCAGTAACGATGACCTCTTTGAGGCCTTTGGTATCAGGTTTCAGTGAAATATTAAGCGCTGTATTCCTTCCTTCAGTAACTATTACGCCGGTAATGCGCTGGGTTTGGTAAGAGATATAGCTGATCATGACCGTATAGGTGCCGGGCTCCGCGTTCAGGATGAAACTGCCATCCACGCCGGTTTGTACCCCCTGCCCTGTTTCCTGGATTTTAACAGATGCCCCAGGCAGACTTTCGCCTTTTTCATCTACTATTTTCCCGCTTATTTTCCCTGGCTTAACCGGATCGGGCAGTTTGTACAGCAAAACCGTACGCTGATCGGTAAACCTGAAGGCCACCCTGGTACCGTTCAGTATTTTTGTCAGCACCTGCTCCAGTCCCATATCTTTTACATCGATGCTCACCTGTTGGCCTTCCTTAAAAATAGGCTTGTTGTAATTGATGATACATCCCGACTTTTTTTCGAGTGCTGACAGCCCGACGTGTATGCTGGCCGACTGTAGTTTTAGTGTGATTTGCTGTGCCGCGGCCTGCTGGTTTGGGAAAGTAGCCATAGCCACTCCCATGGTACTACAATACAGCATTATGGCTAGCAAATGGCGCAAATATTCTTTTATATAAGTGTAAAGCCTTATATTCATCAGTTCAATTGGTTTTTTAATTTTTCAAGAGTTAAAAACATTTGTTATGAACCGTTCTGTTCGCGCAGAGCGGTTCTTCATTTTTTTATAGGTAGGTTATAGAATAGCTATCTTATCATTTGGCGGCCTCCTCCCATACAGTAATTACGGTGTTGTTGTTCGTTATTTTATACCTAAGCTTATTGCCGCTCATGATGTGCAACTGCTCCATCACATCTTTTATATTTTTATTGGAGAAGGTGACACTAAACTTGTAGTGATCAAAGTGTTTGCCTTTTTGTATGAAGTTGACATTGTAATACCGTTCAAGTCCAGCAAGCACTCCCTTCAGGCTTTCATCGCGGAAAACAAAGCGGTTCAGGGTCCAGCTGTTGGCTTCATTGACATTGGTGCTGCTGCTTACTGCATATTTTCCGTTGTTTTGCTGATAAATAAGTTTCATCCCGGGGGTTAAAAAAGAAAGGCGCTTAACTTTGCCTTTTACATTTTCGGCTACGGCTACTTTTCCTGTTTTTACAGTTACGGTAGCTAGTTTGTCGTCCGGATAAGCGTATACATTAAATGAAGTCCCCACAACTCGAGTGCGTAAATTTGCGGTTTGTACAATAAAGGGGCTAGTGGTATCATGTTTTACTTCAAAAAAAGCTTCCCCTTCAAGGTAAATATTGCGGGTATTTCCTTTTGTAAAATGCGAGGGCCAATTTAGCTTGCTATTGCCAGCCAGGTACACCACCGAGCTGTCGGGCAAAATTAGTTTGAGTTTTTCGCCCGCCCTGGTTATTTTGCTGATCAGCTGAACGGTTTTTATACTTTCCTTTTTCTGATAGGCATACCAACCCAGGCCTGTGGAGAGTAACAGTAGTATTGAAGCTGCATATTTCATCACTTGAACCCGCTGCAAGCGCTTATGGCTTTTCTTTTCTACCTTCAGCCAGATCTGATCAAAGCTTTCCTCAGCCTCCTGGGAATTATCGGGCGACGAGGGCTCATTTTCCCAGCTGTCTTTCATTTCCTCAAAAAGGATAGGATCTTTATCCCCGCCCTCATTTAATTGGCGAAACAACAATTCTTCCTGCCGGGCATTTGTTTCGCCCTCCAGGTATAGTTTAAATAGTCTCTTTATTTCGTTTTGCTGTTTCAATTGTTTTATTTTAATCATTTTCTATTAGCGCACATGATGGGTGCTTTCTCAGCGCGTTATAAATGCGCCTTCAATAGTATATATGATTAAGAAAGCTACAACAGCTATATGCTTTTCATTTTTATTTTAAATACCTGGCCGCCGGCAGGGATTTGCAGTATTGCGTGTTTTTTTTATTGAGGGATACTGGCCTTCGCCAGCATGACGACCGATTTAATACGATCGCATTAATATGACCTTAAAACAGAAACAACAGCAATAAAGGGAGGATGGTTTCTGGTGAACGATCGACAAGGTACCTGCGGATTTGTCCGAGCGAGTTTTTTATGTGGTTATTTACGGTATTCTTAGATATCCCCATTCTTGCTGAGATTTCCTCATGGGTACATCCTTCTATTCGGCTTAATAAATAAGCCTTTTTCACTTGCGGGGATAGCGTTTGTACCGCCTGATTAGTAATGACCTGGCAGTCTTTAAAGTTTATGTAATCTTCTACAGTATGGAACTCCTCTTCGTCTGCCGCTTTTACTTTTTGAAAAAGGGAGAATCTCGATTTTCTTTTCAGTGCGGTAAGGAAGTTGTTGCGCAGAATGGTATAAATAAAGGCTTCGAAGTTTTTATCGGGATCAATTTTAGTCCGGTTCACCCAGATCTGTACAAATACATCCTGGGTTAGCTCTTCAGCTTCTTCGGTATTGCGTACAAAACGGTAAGCATAGCCCTGAACCTTTCTTCGGTGTGTTTTGTAAATTGTATTGAAAGCATCAAAATCTCCGTTTCTCAATCCATTTAAAAGCGCTGTGTTTGTGGAGGCGTTAAAAAATTCCATAGCATTAATTGATTTGGTTAACTTATGCAAGTTAGCCTCGGCATTTTAAGTTAATGTTAAGTCTACGAGATCTTTAGGCCGGATTTATCGGTGGGTAATCGCCACGCTGCGTCTGGCTGTTAAAATACGGGTGTCGCTTAGTATGGTCCATGTGCCGGTACCATTTCCCTCTGCCAGCGTCCTATTTGAAGCGCTTATTTTTGCCTTATTGGTTATGCCGGTAAGCGCTGCTTTTACCAGGGGATCCTCAGCTTCGCCAAAAGGCAATAGCGGAAGGGCTGTGAACTCATTGACCTGTATATCGGCTTCGATGCCAGTACTGTAATTCCCTTTTCCTTGGGCATTGAACAGCTTATAAACTATGGGATGCATTTCCCATTGCACCTGCTTAGGTTTGCGCATGTCGTTAATGGTGAATGAGGCTTCATCTTTACCCAGTGTCCGTTCGCCTATCAGGACCACCTGCATATATGGTTTTAGATTATTGATGACCACTTCGGCTGCTGAGGCCGTCACCCCTGTACTCAGAATATAAATTCTTGGCAAGCCGAGGTTATGACTCATCAGGTCGTTAAAATTTACGGTACCGTCAAATGTTGCCGCAGCACCCAGCGACTCGGTTCTGAGGCCTCCGTTTTTATTTCCTTTATAGGTAATGAAAGGGCTTGTATAACTGACCGATGGAGCAATCATGGCGCAAACACCCGCGGCTTCGGCCACCTGTCCGCCAGAGTTATAGCGCAGGTCGAGTATTAAATCGGCTATGCCTTCGCTTTTAAAGCTTGCGAAAATTGGTTTGAGCGAACTGGCTAGACCGCCGTTAAAACTCTGGAAGTTAAGGTAGCCTATTTTTTTCCCGCCGCTTTCAATGATACGACTGATGGCCCGCTGATCTGATATTATTCCTGTACTGAGGTTTGCCAACCGGGTATCCTGCCAGCTACTGCCGATAATTTCGGCCAGACCCAGCACGACTTTGTCCCCTTTTAATAATTCTGTTTGTAAGGTAGTGGCATTTGATTCGGAAATCTGCGTTCCATTAATTTTACGGATATAGTCGCCTCTTTTTAATCCATTTCTGGATGCGGGCGAATCATTGTATACTAGTTTTATAATACCGATCACCTGTCCGGTGTTTACCTCTTTAATTGTACTGTAATCAAAACCATACTTACTTTTACTATCTGATGTATAGGATGCCGGGTCGGATGGCAATACCAGGTAGGAAAACCGGTCGGCAGGATTTTTCAAAGCAGCAAAAAAATCCCTTGGTGCGATACCGATATTGGCTTTTGCAGGCAGGCTTTCGTTCCAGTAATAGTATCGTTTGAGGCTATCGAGTATCCAGGTATTGATTTGTTCATTAGAACCAGGGGGATAATCAGGTTTGAGCTGCTCCCGCTTGCAGGCTACCTGTATTAATACCATCAGAAAAAAGAAGCCTATCCAACGATAGGGGCTGCTATTGAACTTGAGAAATGTATGGCACATACAGATTAGCGTTATTTGTTATACAAAGCTAAGTCCCTGTATATTAACAAATCGTTATCTTTTTATAGCCAGCAAAGAGATGCTTTTGGTTTTGGTATACATAATGTGTAAAGCAGCTAAAAATCCATAGATTTCCCCATATTTCTTTATAAATTTATATACTGAATTTCAGCTGCAGGTATCCAGAATTTCCTCCCAATTAAATGTCCCAAGTACCCCCTGCTTCAAAAAATGAACCGTCGCCCCTATTGAAACGCATCATTGGAAAATTTAAAAACTATTGCAATGCCTAAATATGTAATTGAAAGGGAAGTTCCTGGAGCAGGAAAATTGACCGCCGAACAATTGAAAGCAATTTCACAAACATCTTGTGGGGTGTTAAGCAACCTCGGACCAGAAATACAATGGGTACATAGCTATGTAACAGCTGATAAAATCTATTGCATTTACAATGCTCCAAATGAGGAAATGATTCTTGAGCATGCAAAACAAGGTGGGCTTCCTGCAAATTCGATAAGTAAAGTCTCTGCAATTATAGATCCCGTAACCGCTGAGTGATTGATGATATTCGTTCATCTCCCCTGTCGTTAAATTGCTATGTAAAAGTATATGACAGCTTTGGATTGATAGACCTTGTGATACCTATTTCTTCACTCATTTCCCCTTGGTTATTTAACCAAAGCTCCCGAGATAATTAATGAGAAATCTCAAGCGCTTGAAATTTGATTGAAAACTCAGTCTAATCGTATTTTGCCAAAATAAAATATCGAAAAGCATCAAGAATTGAGTTAGGATCAAATTAAAATATAAACTCATAAAACACGATTAAAGGCATTTAGAGCTACTTTATCGCAATTCATTCCCTCTATTTCAATAATAATCTACTATTTCCATAGATTTTATTGCTAATAATAAAATATATCCTATATTTGCCTAACTAAACAACTGTTTACCAACAACAAGTAAATGAAAACAGATTTGCATTTTATAAAAATGAAAAGAAAAATGGCTAAAGAAGAAATGTACTTCCTTATAGACCGGTGTTGTTGTTGCTGCTGATTCAGCCCATTGTAATCGCTAGTAAAAACTAACGCTTACAACCTCCTAATAACAATTTCAAAATATGACGATAAAGGATGCTTAAAAACATCCACATGGCTTTGCTATGGCATTAACTATAACCAAACAAATCAATAAATATTAAAATCATGAAGAAAAGCATACTTATCCTTTTATCATTTCTACTCACCGCAAGCTTTGCTTTTGCCCAAAGCATAACTGGTACAATAAAGAATACGAATGGAACTCCGGTACCAAAAGCAACTGTGAAAATAAGAGGTACCAAGATCTCAACCATTGCTGATGAAAAAGGTTTCTTCAGCATCAATTCAAACCAAGAACTTCCATTTTTCCTTCAAGTCAGTTCAATTGGTTACAAAGCACAGGATTTTCAGATATTAAAGCTTCAGGAAGCACCTTTTGAGTTGGTCCTGGTTGAAAGTGAACTACTAGATGAGATCGTGGTAACCTCAAGAAGACGTGTAGAAGTATTACAGGATGTACCTATTGCAATTACAGTTATTGGTGGACAAGCCGCAGAAAATGCAGGCGCTTTTAACGTTAACCGTTTAAAAGAACTGGTGCCTTCGGTTCAGTTATATGCTTCAAATGCAAGAAACACAACACTTAATATCAGGGGCTTAGGCTCAACATTTGGTTTAACAAACGATGGTATTGATCCGGGTGTAGGCTTTTACGTAGACGGAGTTTACCAGGCTCGTCCTGCCGCTACTTCTACAGATTTTCTTGACATTGAACGGATAGAAATCCTGCGTGGCCCACAAGGTACCTTATTTGGAAAAAATACAACCGCTGGTGCATTTAACATTACTACAACAAAACCAACTCAAACACCTAGTGCAAAAGTAGAATTGAGTTTTGGAAACTATAATTTTATACAAGCAAAAACATCGGTTTCAGGAGGCGTAGCAAAAAATCTTGCAGCAAAATTATCTATCTCAGGTACGCAACGCGATGGTACAATCTGGAATACCAGAGAAGAACGCAAATACAGTGGCCAAAACAACCTTGGTTTTAAAGGTCAGTTGTATTACACCCCATCAGATAAATTACAAGTATTGTTAAGCAGCGATATAAGCATCCAGCACCCTGCTGGTTACCCATTGGTAATTGCAGGTGTGACCACAACAGAGAGAAGTGCTTACCGCCAGTATGCCAATATTATTTCTGGTTTAGGATATCAGCAGCCTAAAATAGATCCTTTCTCTAGAGAGATCAGCACCAATACACCCTGGAAACAGAACCAATCCATTGGTGGTATTTCTGTGAATGTGGATTATAAAATCGGCAATGGAACGCTTACTTCTACTACCGCCTGGAGATTCTGGAACTGGGATCCTACAAACGATAGGGATTTCTCTGAATTCTCTGCATTGACCAAATCTCAAGGTAACTCCCGCCATGATCAATATTCGCAAGAAGTTAGATATGCTGGTAATATTACAGAGAAAATAAGTGGCGTAATTGGTGTATTTGCACTTGCTCAGAATTTAAAAGGATTATCTCAGACGGAAGAAGTAGGTAAAGATCAATGGAGATTTGTACAAACATCAGCTACTGGTGCTCAGGCACTATACTCGACCCCAGGTCTGTTAGATGGCTTCGGGATCAAAACCAACTCAACCATTAAATCATTAAGTGCTGCCGTTTTTGCACAGGCTGACTGGGAGTTTATAGAACACCTGCATGTGTTACCAGGTTTAAGGTTTACCTATGACAAGAAAGATGTTGACTATGACAGGGTAACTTACGGAGGTTTGCAAACTTCAGACGCAGCTTTACTTGCGCTTAAAGCCGCTGTTTACAGCAATCAGAAATTTGCTACAAGCACAAACAACAATAATTTGTCCGGTAACCTTACGTTATCGTACCGCCCTACTACTAAGTTAAACGTTTACGGAAATTACTCTACTGCTTATAAACCAGTTGGTGTTAACGTTGGGGGCTTACCTACTACTTCAACTGGCGAGGCAGACTTGTCTCTGGCTGTAGTAAAACCAGAATACGTTCAACATTATGAGTTAGGTGTTAAAACTAAACCTTTTAAAGGCTTTTTGCTAAACGTAACGGGTTTTAATACTGATATTAAAGATTACCAAACCAATGTTCAATCTCCACAGTTGGGTGTAAACAGAGGTTATCTTGCCAATGCAGAGAAAGTTAACGTAAAAGGTCTGGAAGTTGATGGAAGCTTTCAGTTAGAAAAGTTCTTAACTTTAAATGCCGCCGTAGCTTATCTTGATGGCAAGTATGTAAAATTCACCAATGCACCATTGCCTTTAGAAGAAACCGGGCATACGGAACTCATTAACAATGTCGCTACTCAGGTCGCGTTTAAAGATGCTTCAGGCGGTAGAATACCAGGTATATCTAAATGGAATGTTTCAGGTGGTGCAGAATTTAGCATTCCTGGTGGTTTGGCCGTCCAAAATGGTAGATATTTTATTGCTGGTGATGCCAGTTACCGCTCAGAATACTCTTCAAACCCAACACCTTCAAAAGTGTTAAATGTGGATGGTTATGCGCTATTGAACGCCAGAATAGGGTTTAAATCAGAAAAATTCGCAGCATTTGCCTGGAGCAGAAACCTTGGGAATACTAAGTACTATGAGCAATTGCAAGCTGCTGCCGGTAACTCAGGCTTGTATGCAGGCGTACTTGGTGATCCAAGAACTTACGGTGTTACGCTTCGCTATTCTTTCTAAGTTCATCTTTCAATACAAAAATACAATCAGGCTGTATCATTAATTCGGCCGTCATCCTGAATTTATTTCAGGATCTCGAATATCCCATTCAAAACCTGCTTAAACGAGATCCTGAAATAAATTCAGGACGACGAAGCGCATAAAGAATAAGATAAATCGATTAATGATACAGCCTGATTATATTTTTGGTATTCCTATTTATTACATAACCAAAAATCACCAGCCCATTCTTTTACGCAATGAAATGATCTGTTCTGCATGATGCGCGCCATGCCAGCTGTATTGATTAGTCATTTGCCAAATCGGCATGTACTCTTTATTTCCCGGATGATAGTACGTTCTTGTCCAATCCTCCTCTTTTAAATTTTCCAGCAAAGTAGCCCATCTACTGTGCAGTGCGTGCAGCAAAGTAATGGATACATTGACCGGAACAAGTTTTACATCAGACAGTTCAGCCCAAAGGTTTTCATCATAAGGACTAATTGTAGGTTTCTCCTCTGTTAGTGCCAGCTTTAATCTGATATAGGCGTTCATATGACTGTCTGCAACATGATGTACCACTTGTATAATGCTCCAACCACCCGGGCGGTAGGTCGTATTTAACTGTCCTTCATCTAGATTTTCAATACAATAATCAAATAGCAGTGGCGCCGATCTAATGCCACCAATCCAAGAGGCAATATTATTAGGACTATACTTAACAGCAGGTACAAAACGGCCATTTGGGTACATTAAGTCTTCCATTGAATTTTCCATGGAATGAAAATAACAAAATTTAAACAACTGGTTCCCTTAATATTGTTTTCAATTTTTCAGGCGAGGTTTTATTCAAGTCAGATAGATAAATTTCGTGGTGCAGACCATTTCTTTTAAGACCTTTGGCTTCCATGAACTGCCTCATTTCCTCCAATGTAACTGGCTCCTGATCAAAAGGACCAACATGCAGCATTTGTACAACTTTCCCTTCATTCATTAAGTAACCTTCAACATCCTTGACAAATGGGAGCCCTTTTTTTTGAATGACAGTTTCAATAGCCTCATTTATCTGCTTATTGGTAACATAATCAGGCAAACGGATCATCATTCTATACTTCCACTCGCTTCTTGGGATCTTTAATGGAGCCTCGGACATTCCGTATTTTCCGAATTCTTTTTCGTCGAAACTCCATAGACCTTCCAGTTTGGCAACAACAAAATCCTTTCCGATGGCCTTACATGCAAACTTTATAGTATAAGCGGTTGCATATAGCGCAGAAATCTTTTCACGATACATTGTTCCTGAAGGATCCCCCTTTCCGGTAAGTGATAAGAAAAATGCCTCTTCGACTGTGACCTCTTCAGGTCTCTCTTTTGCGGAATAATAGGTTTTGTATTTTTTTGTTAGATTGAGCTTTTCCATTTTTTTGTTTTGCTCAAAATAAACCATGGCCACTGACAACCCTATGTCAGTGGCCAATGAATGTTATGGAAAATAATTGCTTATGCTTTCTTAATGGTATTGACAACAGTCATTTCATCATTATAAACCTTAAGGATGAGTATCTTGGTCGCATCCTCTACATTTATAAACCAGACCTTCGCATCTCCTTGCTCAACCTGAACCGAAAAAGTTATTTTGTAGTCAGGATATTTATCTTTCACAATTGATTTGACATCTTCAGGAATTTCATTTTCAGCTGCATAAACCAGATGATACACTAAGGAACCGCCCTTGGTAAATACGGCCCTATTTTTTTGGTCATTCATAATAAAATTCACTACATACCTCTTATTTACTTCATACCATTGAGGTGCTATAGCATCCTTAAATAATTCGTTAAATGATTTCGAAACCGCATTAGTAACTACGGTCCTACTGGCTGTACCAAGAATGGTTACTTCACTAAGTTTTATCTGTGCAGATGTGCTATTCATTCCTAGAAGGGATACCAATCCACAGAGTAATAAAAAAAACATCTGTTTTTTCATCGTCTTAAAATTTAATTCACATTAAATATAAGCCGTTTTACAATCCAAAAAATCAATAACAGCTACACTACGGTTAAACGAATTCATACAACAGATACAAGCTCATAAACCGCTTTATAGTTAGATATAGGCGTTTGGTATACAAAAACATACCGCTCATACTTATTAATTATGAACAATATTCGATCTTATGCGTTTTAATCAATTCTGACCTATTGTTCAATTTTCGGTTATAGTTTAATTGCTGCTGTATCATTAATCGATTTATGCTATTCTTTATGCGCTTCGTCATCCTGAATTTATTTCAGGATCTCGTTTAAGCAGGTTTTGAATAGGATATTCGAGATCCTGAAATAAATTCAGGATGACGGCCGAATTAATGATACAGCAGCATAAAAATGGAGTATCAATTGGTAAGAACATGATATGGAAATGCTTAATTGTAGATGATGAACAACTCTCCTTAAAGAGCGTTGAAAAGTATTGTAAAATGGTTGATCAACTTGAAGTTGTGGCCACCTGCAACAGTGCTTTTAAAGCTTTAGAATTTATAAAGGCAGAAAGAGTTGACTTGATTTTTCTGGATATAAAGATGCCGGAATTATTGGGTACAAGCTTTATCAGGACCCTATCTCAGCCCCCAAAGGTAATCTTTATCACCTCGCATCCAGAATTTGCAGTTGAAGCTTTTGAATTGGGTGCTGTAGATTACTTGTTAAAACCATTCAGCCTGGAACGCTTCCTAAAAGCAGTGAACAAGGTGATTAATACGGATAGCCAAATTGGAGAAAGGCAAGGTGATCGTCATTGGTGCGAATACCTATATTTTAAGATCAACAGGAAAATGGTTAAAATTCTTCTTGAAAACATTGTATACATAGAAAGTATTAAGGACCATATCAAAATATATCGGCATCAGGATACGCCTTTATTAGTTAAACAGTCGCTCAGTTCAGTAGAATCTATTCTGCCTCATCATCAGTTCATGAGAATTCACCGATCTTTTATCATTTCCCTGAATAGAATTACTGCCTTTACCAATCATGACGTAGAGATTGGTAAAATCGAAATACCAATTGGCAGGCAGTTTTTTGGTCAACTCAAAAAATTATCCCTACAAAAATAGCGATGAGATAAAAATATTTGTTCGGCAACACAATATACTTCTCGAATTAGCGTCTTTGTATATGAGAGCGTTAATTTAGATGAGCGGAAATAGTTGGATTGACTATTTCCGCTTTTTATTTACCCAAAATGCCCTTTCACATAATTACCGGTCAATTCATTTTTAGGATTGTGAAATATGGTATGCGTATCTCCCGCTTCAATAACTTCGCCCAAATACATAAAAACCGTTTTATCAGCTATGCGTTGTGCTTGTTGCATATTGTGTGTCACAATTACGATGGTGTAATCTTTCTTAAGTTTTACAATGAGTTCTTCGATCTTTAAAGTACTCAAGGGATCCAATGCAGAACAAGGTTCATCCATCAGGATTACCTCAGGCCTTAATGCCACTGCACGTGCAATACATAATCGCTGCTGCTGACCCCCTGACAATCTTGTAGCAGGTTTTTGCAGTTCATCCTTTACTTCATCCCAAATGTAGCTTTCCTTTAACGCGTTTTCTATAATCTCAGAACGCTCATTTTTAGGCACATCATTAATTTTCAAACCATAATTAATATTCTCATAAATGCTCTTTGGAAAAGGATTGGCCTTTTGGAAAACCATTCCAATCCGACGGCGTACCTCGGTAACAGAAAGTCCTTTTTCATATAAATTCTGCTGTTCCAATAAAAACTCCCCCTCAATCCTCGCATCGGGAGAAAGATCGTGCATCCGGTTAAAGGACCGCAGCAGTGTACTTTTTCCACAACCTGAAGGGCCTATCAATGCAGTCACCTGATTTCTTGGAAATTCTACATTGATATTTTTTAGCACCTGCTTACTGCCAAACCATACATTAACAGATGAACCTGAAAGTTTGATCGGTTTGTTAGTCATTTTTACTGTGTTTATACCGAATATAAAAAGCGGTTAGGTTTAATAAAAATACCACGATGATCAGCACAAGTGCGGTGCCATAAGCCAATGGCCTAACCTGTTCAATGGCCTGATGTTGCGTGGAAAGCATATACAAATGGTAGGGCAGCGCCATAAATTCCTGGTTTAAGAAGCCTGCAGGATTGTTGATATAGAATGCTACTCCTGTAAATAATATAGGAGCAGTTTCACCGGCAGCTCTTGAAAGTGTGAGTACCACTCCTGTTAATATGCCTGGTAAAGCTGTTGGCATAACCACATCTCTTATCGATTCGAACTGGGTGGCTCCAACAGCTAATGCGGCTTCACGTGTACTGGCTGGAATGCGACGAAGTGCTTCTTCTGTAGTAATAATCACATAGGGCAAGGAAAGCAGGCCCAACGTAAATCCGGCAGATAGCATGGATGTTCCCATCTGCAGTCCCTGGACAAACAGCGCCAAACCAAAAAGTCCGTAAATTATTGAGGGCACCCCCGACAAATTCCTTATAGAAGCTCTGATGGTTCTTGTCAGCCAGTTATCAGTAGCATATTCATTCAGATAAATTGCGCAACTAATCCCAAAAGGAACCGAGACCAGGGCAGTGATCATAGTCAACAGCACCGTACCAATGATTGCAGGTAAAATACCTCCCTTAGTCATTCCCGCTCTGGGTAAGGTAGAAACAAACTCCCAGGAAAGTGAAGGCGCTCCTTTACTAATCAAATCCCAAAGGATGACAACCATAAAAAAACAAACCATGCCAGTGCTGAGCAACAAGGTTCCCCATTCTATGACCGGTGTAATTTTTCTCATCATGCCGAATGGTATTTTCTAAATTTATTAACAAAATACTCTCCCGTAAGGTTTACGCCTAATGTAATCAGGAACAGTACTGCAGCAATAGCAAAAAGTGAATAATAATGAGTTGTCTGATAAGGCACCTCTCCCATTTCAATAGCAATAGTAGCGGTGATGGTCCGAACAGAATGAAAAAAGCCTTTTGGAAAAGCAGCTGCATTTCCTGTTGCCATCAATACGGTCATGGTTTCTCCAATGGCACGACCTACACCCAGCATCACAGCTGCCATAATACCTGGGCCAGCAGCAGGAATAGTCACCTTAATCAGCGTTTGCCATTTACTTGCCCCAACGCCATAGCTCGCCTCCCTATAGGTACCTGGAACCCCATGCAAAGCATCGTCAGTCACGGTAATGATGGTTGGTAATGCCATAACAGCTAATAAAATTGCGCCATTCATGGCATTTAAACCGTTAGAAAGTCCGATAATATCTGCAATACCAGGCCCCAGCACAACGATTCCCAAAAAACCAATGGCTACAGATGGCACAGCGGCCAACATCTCTATCATTGGTTTCAATGCACTTTTAACACGCATACTTGCATACTCAGACAAATAAGCAGCGGTTCCTATACCAAGGGGTATTGCAATAACCATAGCGCCAAGAGTGACCAGACAAGTACTGACCAATAAGGGAAGAATCCCATAAACCTCTGGATCCCCAGAAGGATTCCATTGTGTACCAGTAATAAAATCAAGCGGATGTATCTTTAAGAAAAAAGCAATTGTATTCCATAGCAGCATAAAAAAAATCCCACCTAAAATAGCAATCACCAATAGCCCCGTTGTTTTTACAACTAGCTTTATGGATTTGTCAATACTTTCTCTAACACCTAACTTCATGATAAGAATTAATGAGTGATGTAATAACCTGAATCCTGGATAATTTTCCGCCCCTTCCCGCTTTTCTCAAATGCAACAAACGCTGCAACCTTGTCCCATGATGTTTCTGGAATAAACTGGTAAAGCGGCCTTTGGAAATAATAACGACCTTGCATGATTGATTGTTGATCCAATGGAGAAATAGCTGGCCGACCACTTTTTGCTGAAATCCTTAATACTTTAACGGGCTGTCCAGTACCGTCCTTTAAAATATATCCGGCTCCAACATACCCTATCCCCGAAATATCCATTTTTACCCCCTCCATAATTTGAGCATTGCCATTCATCTCCTTCGCATCGGTGCTAAATCGGATTTTTAATTTTTTACGGACAAATGAATGTGTCCCTGAATTGCTTTGTCGGCCATAAATATTGATCCTGATGTCCTGACCTGTTATCGGTTTCCAGGATTTGTACTCCCCACTAAGGATTTTACCCAGTGCGCCGACATCAATACTATCTAAAGGGAAATTCTTTTGAACTATAAAAGCTGTTGCATCCTCCGCAAAAACTACGGTACGCAATCTTATTCCTCTATCTTTAAACATCCTGATCTCATCGGTATTTAAAGGTCTGGATGAATTGGCAATATCAGCTTGTCCGTTGAGCAATGAAGCTATGCCCAATCCTGAACCGCCACCCGAAATAGCGACACTAAATTCTTTGTTGACTAGGTAAAAGCTTTCAGCGAGCCTGACAACAAGATTTACCTCGGTATCAGAGCCCTTTACTTTGATGGCTTTATTATTACTGCTGCAGGCCAACAATAAAATGATACAGCAATAGGCTACATTGCATTTCATAAGCAGTTTGTTACTATAAAGATACTACATATTCAAATTAGTTGCATTAATTATCCCTTAATCAGGTGTGAAACAAATTACCTTTGACTAGAGCCATAGCTTCAGCTTTTCTAATTCTCCATCTTTTCCTGATCCCTTTCAGGATATCTTTATCATGCAGGGACAACCTAGTTAATAAGGCCGCATTTAATAAAGTTATGCCGACTACCCAGTCCAGGTAGTCATTTAAAATATCACTTAACTTATTCAACTCATACAGACTCATTTTACCGGCAATGGGAAAGTGGTTTTGAACAGGGGGATGAAATATTTTCAAGGTATACAATACATCTTTCAGTTGTTTTTTTAGCACATGCAAACGGGTGTCCTGGGTGTCTGTCTCGATCAATCTATCAATAGCCTGGGACTTTTTTTGAATAAACCTCTCCAGCCTTTTTTTTGATACCCGATTAGGTGCATTCCTTCTCATCTGTTTGATGACGCGGCGAAAATGAAAGTACTTTAAGGTTATCAGCAGGCTGCATTTTGCTATTGCTATTTGCCGCAACACCTGGTGTGGATACCCATCTTTTTTATTATAAAACGGGGTGATATGATCATAATAGATCTGCAAATCGCGAACGCTTCCTGCATACTTATAGATCTTCTTTAATTTTGAAGGTACCTTTAGCTTTTTCTTTGCCGAAGAACCTAATCCAACCAGACGTACGAAAGCTCTTAGTTTCTTGAATTCAACCCGAAACTGGTGTATAGCTTCCTTATCGCCGTTATACATAATGAGCAAGGCATACTGCTCAATGTTCCTCATTCTTTTTTTCAGGTACCTTTTTATCTGCTTCCTTTTCATCCTATAACCTTATTCCCTAACAAGACAAAAAAATCGATAAATAGTTTCTTAACGTAAGCGAGCAATTTTTGTTTAATTTTACAGCAAATATTAAACAACATGCCTTTTTCGTCCTTAGGTTTATCACCTGCTTTATTAAAAGCACTGGCAAATCAGAATTTTACCGTACCTACCCCTATACAACAAGCAGCTATACCAGCCATACTAGATAAAAAAGACGTTTTAGGTATTGCTAAAACAGGATCCGGTAAGACTGCTGGTTATGCTTTGCCGCTTTTAATGAATGTACAACAATCCTTAGGTCTAAAAAATCGCCATGCCAACGCATTGGTTTTAGTGCCTACACGTGAACTGGCTGAGCAGGTAAAAAATGTATTCCAGACTTTTACTAAGGCGCTTCCGCAGCCAGTCAAAACATTGGCTGTATATGGTGGTGTTTCTATCAACCCGCAAATGATGGGTATGCAGGGTGTAAATATCCTTGTTGCTACACCCGGCAGGTTGTTGGAGTTAATAGATTCGAATGCGGTACACTTATCCAGCATCGAAACATTGGTATTAGACGAAGCAGATAAGATGCTTAATCTTGGCTTTAAAGAAGAGCTGAACAAAATTCTTGCGCTGTTACCTGAAAAGCGTCAAAACCTATTGTTTTCTGCTACCCTGAGTCCTGATATTGAAAACATTAATCAAATCTTGCTACATGATCCAGTAGTGATTAAAATAGAAGCTGGGGAAGATACGCTAGATACGATCAATCAGCTGGCTTATATTGTTTCGGATGAAAAGAAAGGCCCTTTCTTGCGCTATCTGATTAATCACCATGAGATGAAACAAGTATTGGTATTTACCTCTTCTACTCACCAGGCCGATGCGGTAGTAAATAAGCTTCGCAAAAATAACATTGATGCGAAAGCCATTCACAGCAAGAAAAGTCAGGGTTCGAGAACTGAATCTTTATATCTGTTTAAATCAGGCAAACTTAGGGTATTGGTGGCTACAGATTTAATGGCCAGAGGGATTGACATTAACTTCCTTCCTTTTGTGATTAACTATGAATTGCCGCGATCACCTAAAGATTATGTGCACCGAATTGGTAGAACTGGTCGTGCCGAAAACCCAGGTGACGCAATTTCATTGGTAAGCCAGAATGAACTACATCATTTTGAAGTTATTCAAAAAAAGATGGGGAAGCAGGTGAAAATGATCGATAGCGAAACTATGTTATAACAGGAAATGAATGGATGACATTGAGTATAAAATAATCAAACCCGACTCATCGCTGTCCGACTTTGTAGAGAGCTTTTGGATGATTGTCAATCATTCAGAAGAAAGTAAGGAAATAGTAGTATTACCCAATGCTACCATAGATATTTCCCTATCCCGCTCTTTATCAGAACCATTTCACATTATGCTCATGGGACTAGAAAATGAGGCGGGTCAAACGTCCCTTAACCCTAAAATGGTCATTTTTGCCATCAGCTTTAAGTTATTGGCTATTGAATACTTATTAAAAACCAGCATCGCAGATTTGGTTAATGAGGGCCGACCGCTTCTGCCTGATTTTTGGGGATTTAGCCAGGATGACCTGAATGATTTTGATAGTTTTCACTTCAAAGCTTCCAACAAAATAAAGGAATTGATCAAGGGAAAAATAGACGAAAGAAAACGGAAACTCTTTGAGCTCATCTATTCCTCAAACGGCGCATTGACTGTTAAAGAATTATCCGAGAAGGTATATTGGAGCAGCAGGCAGATCAACCGATATTTTAATCAGCAATTCGGCATTTCCCTGAAACTGTATTGCAACCTATTAAGATTCAGCGCTTCGTTTAACCAACTCAACGATGGGCGACTTTTTCCGGAACAAAACTATACCGATCAGGCCCATTTTATTCGAGAGATCAAAAAATTCTCGGGAGTAGCTCCAGGAGAACTCTCTAAAAACAAAAACGACCGATTTATACAATTAGCAGCATTGAAGAAGCAGTAGTTTTACCTCAGTTAAACTCATATTCAAAATGCTAACTAAAAATATAAAAATAGCCATCGTAGGTGGCGGCCCGGGTGGCCTCACATTGGCGAGACTACTGCAAATGAATGGTGCAGAAGTAAAGGTTTACGAAAGAGACCTAAATAAAAATGCAAGAGTACAAGGAGCTACACTTGACCTACATGATGATTCAGGCTTGAAAGCTTTAGAAAAAGCTGGACTGATGGATGCTTTCAAAGCTAATTACCGGCCCGGTGCTGACAAAATGCGTATTGTAGATCACCAAGCCAATATCTTTTACGACCAGCATACGGATGATCAGCCGGAGGAAACATTTGGCAATCCCTATTTCCGACCGGAAATTGACCGTGGTCCATTGAGGAAAATCTTATTAGAATCTTTAGATCCGGATACCGTTTTATGGAATAGTCAGTTTAAATCTATGCAGCAAACCGGTAACACTTGGACAGTCGAATTTCAAAATGGTAATCTTGCTACCGCTGATTTGGTGATTGCAGCAGATGGTGCGAATTCAAAAATCAGGCATTTGATTACGCCACTCAAGCCAGTTTACTCGGGCGTAACTGCTATTGAAGGCAGCATATATGATGCTCAGCACAAGGTGCCCCGTATTTTCGAGTTATTAAAAGATGGTAAAATATTTGGTTTTGGTACCGGAAAAACGATAATCGTCAGTTCAAAAGGCGACGGAAGTGTGGCTTTTTATGCAGGTTTCAGAGCTCCCGAAAATTGGTCAAGCCAATATGAACTGGATTTTTCGGATAAAGCAAGCATCCTAAATTGGTTTAAGCATGAATTTGCAGAATGGGATAACATTTGGCAGGAATTATTTGAAAATGCGGAGACTCCTTTTATACCGAGACCGCTGTATTGTATTCCATTGAATCAGACCTGGGATGCCTTATCCAATTTAACCATGCTAGGTGATGCAGCGCATCTTATGCCTCCTTATGCCGGTGAAGGTGTAAATATGGCCATGTTAGATGCACTGGAATTGTCTGAACACCTGATTAATCCTGAATATAAAACGCTACAAACTGCCATAGCCAATTACGAAAACCAAATGCGCATTAGAGCAGCTGAAGCTGCGAAAGGATCCCTTGAGAATACCTTATGGATGCACGATAACGATGCAATAACGAAGATGATGGCCATGTTTGACGCCCCTTCGTAACACAATCAATTACCGCGAGATCCAATCAGCTTTAGTAAGCTGATAAATGTAGTTTAACTTGATTGGCGTAACTACCTGTTCGCCAATCTTTTTAGCACCAAGTTTTTCTACAGCCTTTTGGGAACGTAAATTTTGACTTCCTACGTGGAAAATAACAGCATCTAAGTATTCAAAGGCATGATTCATCATTAGCCTTTTTAAGGCTGAGTTATAAGTTCCTCCCCAAAATTGTCTGGCAATAAAAGTAAAACCAATAGCAATGACCTTTTTCTCTTCATCAAAATCATAATACCTGGAACTTCCAATAACTTCGCCAGTCTCTTTATCTAACACCAGATAGGCCCCCTCAGATGCTAATGCGCCCTCAAAGAAGGCTTCAAACACCACACGAAGATAGCGATCATTATTAGGGTGTTGCTCCCAAATCAAGGGGTCTGAAGCAACCCGATATAAAGCTTCAAAATGCTCCGCTTTTAAGGGTATGATCTGGATAAGGTCGTCTTCTAATTCCTCCTGTCTATCAAACGTATTATTCATGCTCCTTTTATGTTAAGATAACTGATCATAAAGCTATTTTTCAATATAAAACACCAATCCTTCTTATGTAAGTTCGTTGTTAGCTATATCATTAGATACAGCACAATTTCATGATTTTATCCCTGATAAAAAAACAATTAATTTATGAAATATATTGATTCAAGAATTTCGCAAGTAAAAGTAAGCTTGATGTTATTTTTAATGCTGACCAATGCTTCTGCATGGGCTACAGATCCAAAAAAAGAAAAAGAGCCAGGAAAAAGTGAATGGGTTTACCTTGGCGCTGATGGCAAACTGGTTTATAAAAAAAGTCCTAAGGGCGATCGGATCATGGACTTCTCTTATGCTGGCTATATGGGTGGCGGTGTGGCGCTACCTAATGTAACAGTAAAAGTGACAGTAAAGCCGTTAAGTGATGCGAATGCAGATTGCACAGCGCTAATTCAAGCGGCTATTGACAAAGTATCAGCAATGCCCTTAGCTAAGGATGGCTTTCGTGGAACTGTTTTATTAGCCCCTGGAATCTACCCTTGTTCCAAAACTATAAAGATTACGGCTGATGGCGTTGTACTTCGTGGAAGCGGCAAATCATCCACGGGAAGTGTGATTTTGATGAGTGGTGAAAAGCATGTAGCAATCACTTTATCAAATGGAGTTAATCAACGCATTGGCAACCGTTTGGGCAATGCTACTGAAAGTGAAAAAGCAGTTAAAATAACGGATAATTACCTACCCGCAGGAAGTATGAGCTTTACCGTAGTTGATGCATCTCAATTTAAAGTTGGAGATCAGGTAGAAGTTAGAAAACCAGTTACGGACAAATGGGTAGAGTTTATGCAAATGAATGATTTAGTGCGTGACGGAAAGCCTCAAACCTGGATTAAAGCAGGTTCATTGTTGATTACTGAACGTCGTATTGCGGCCATAAAGGGACAAAAAATCACGCTGGATGTCCCTTTGGTGGATTCCTATGACGCAAACTACACCAATGATGAAACTACCTTGGTATTGGCAAATGATGTAAAACGGCTTAAACAAGCTGGTTTAGAAAACCTGCGCATTGTATCTCCGCCACAAGCCATTAACCACACCAAAGCGCTTTACTATGCAGTGAGACTGAATGGTGAGGATTGCTGGATGAAAGATCTGGACTTGATGGAAACTATGGAAAGTGTTGGAGTTGGCGGCCGCAGGATTACCATCCAACGTGTAGCCGTTGTTCGTAAGGCCTTACATGAGGGAGCTTCAAAACCAGCAGAATTTGCACCAAACGCTGGACAAGTCCTGTTAGATCATTGTTCGGTAGAAGGCGATAACATTTGGTATGTCGCTTTAGGAGCCGGGCAAACAGGCCCTATCGTTTTCTTGAATTGCAATTTTGTAGGCAATGGCCGTATTGAAGGACATCAACGCTGGAGCACAGGTATGCTTTTAGATAACTGTAAAGCGCCAAATGGTGGGATGGACTTCAAAAATAGGGGCAGTATGGGTTCTGGTCATGGTTGGGGAACTGCATGGTCTGTGGCCTGGAATTGTGAAGCCAGCAGCTATGTAAATCAAATCCCTCCGGGTACTTACAATTGGGTAATCGGCAGCAAAGGAAGAAGTATGCCATTGCCAAGACCTTTTAACAACTCAGGCCCTACGCTACCGGAAGGCATCTTTGACTCTCAAAATGTTCCCGTTGGTCCTTCAAGCTTATATTTAACGCAGTTACAGGAACGCTTGGGTAAACCAGCTTTAAAAGCAATCGGATACTAAACAAGAATTATGATGAAGAAACAGATTATAACAACATGCTTACTTTCTTTCGGAATCCTATGCCTAACCAACAACATGGCAAAAGCACAAGGTGCTCCGGATACCTTAAAGAAATACATCCTTACCCCTGCGCCGGCTGAAACTCCACGAATCAATGGCGCTAAAATATTTGGCGTACGTCCCGGCTCAGTATTCCTTTATACCATCCCTGCTACAGGTATTCGTCCGATGCACTTTGGCGCACAGAATTTACCGAAAGGATTAAATATAGATCCCAATACTGGCCGGATAACAGGAACGCTGCTGAAACGTGGTGAATACGAGGTAACGCTTTCTGCTAAGAACGCATTAGGAGAATCAAAACGAAGCTTTCGTATTGTCGTTGGAGATCAAATAGCACTAACGCCTCCGATGGGCTGGAACAGCTGGAACTGTTGGGGTGACGCCGTGAGCCAGGAAAAGGTGATGAGTTCGGCGAAAGCAATGGTAGAAAAGGGTTTGGTTAATCATGGTTGGCAATACATCAACATAGATGATGGATGGCAGGGATTACGTGGTGGGAAATACAATGCGGTACAGCCCAATACTAAATTCCCGGACATGAAGGCATTGGCTGATGATGTACACAGTATGGGATTGAAAATAGGCATTTACTCCGGACCATGGGTTGGAACATACGCAGGGCATGTGGGTGCCTACTCGGACAATCCTAATGGTACATACGACTGGCTGAAACAAGGTAAACACAATGAATTTTATCGATTTGTTGATCCGCAGGGAAAAGAAAAGCATGGTATAAACTACCATCATGGTAAATACTCATTTGTAAAAAATGATGTACAGCAATGGAATGACTGGGGTATGGATTATTTGAAATACGATTGGAACCCTAATGATGTGTACCATGTTAAAGAGATGATGGATGCTTTACGCGCTTACAAGCGCGATGTGGTGTATAGCTTATCGAACAGTGCCCCTTATGGCGATGCAACGCAATGGGAAAAAATGGCCAATAGCTGGAGAACTACTGGTGACATTAAGGATACTTGGGAAAGAATGTGTCAATTGGGCTTCAACCAAACAAAATGGGCTCCTTTTTCTGGTCCTGGGCATTGGGTAGACCCGGATATGCTGGTTGTAGGTATGGTGGGCTGGGGACCTAAACTACATTATACAAAGCTAACAGCTGACGAGCAATATACGCACATCAGTTTGTGGTGCTTGCTTTCTTCTCCATTGCTCATCGGTTGTGATATGGCCCAATTGGATGATTTTACGATCAGTTTGCTGACTAACGATGAAGTTAATGATGTGAATCAAGATCCATTGGGCAAGTTCGGGATGATGGTTGCTCAGAATGCTGAAACGGTTGTGTATGCTAAACCACTTGAGGACGGTGCTATGGCTGTAGGGCTATTTAATCTTGGAAAAAAAATGGAGAAGATGACGGTGAGTTGGAAAACCTTAGGTCTGCGCGGTGAACAAAAAGTGCGTGATCTATGGAGACAGCAGGATGTTGCCCAATCTGACCAAGAATTTTCAACGGAGGTTAACCCGCATGGTGTTCGTTTTATAAAGGTATATCCAGGCAATAGTAGAGCCCAATCGACATCAGGAAAGTAGCTTTAAAAGAAGAATTACAAATTTTACTAGCAAATAATCATATTTATGTCAAATTTGGATTGTATCTTTCAGCAAAATTTTAATTCATGGCCTATTTGGATAGAGTACTTGATCCGCCGTCTTATGGTTGGACCAATAGTGAGGGAGCGCTGAGTAAGCCATCTCCAAAACAACTTTTTAAAGAATTCTTTAAGCGATTAAATGTATTTCGATGTAAAAAAAACTGGTTGCCGTTTTTCAGCTGGATAAGGGTGCTGATTCTAATCCCCTTATTTTTATTATTCGTGTTTAAGTTTTTCAGTTTAACACTCCTGCTTGTCTTCTTTGTTTACAGCATGATTTTAATGGGAACACATGGAACGATATGGCATCATCGCTATTGTACGCATCAGGCATACACCTTCAAGAATGATTTCTGGAAATTTATTACCCAGAATTTAACGATCAGTATGATCCCTGAAGAGATTTATGTGGTTTCACACCATGTTCATCATGCCAAATCAGATCAACCTGGCGATCCGTACAATGCTTCTGGTGGCTTCTTGTACTGCTTCCTAGCAGATGCAAACCATCAACCTATAGCAAAAGACCTTTCTGAAAAGGATTATAACAGCACGGTTAAATTGATGCGTCATACAGGAGTAAAGGCCAATACTTTCAGTCAGTACCTTAAATGGGGCTCTGTTACCAATCCTACAGTAGCCATTGCACTATGTTTACTAAACTGGGCTTTCTGGTACCTTATCTTCTTCCTTATAGGCGGACATCCCATGGCTTGTACCGTATTTGGTGCCGCTGCTTTTTGGGCTGTTGGTGTAAGGACTTTCAATTATGAAGGTCATGGGAAAGGTGAAGACAAAAGACGAGAAGGAACGGATTTCAATACAAACGACATGTCCATTAACCAGCTATGGCCAGGTATAGTTGCAGGCGAATGGCACAACAACCATCACTTGTATCCAAAAAGTGCCAGGACTGGATTTTTAACGCATCAGGTTGACCTTGCATGGTATTACATTTGGTCGGGAAAAAAAATGGGGATGATTACCTCCTATCATGATTCAAAACAAGAGTTTCGCCTCCGTTTTGCTGAGCCATATCAGGAAAGTAAGCTAAAAGAAGCCAGTCAGCAGCCTATAAAATCTGGCGTATTGGAAGGAAATCAATAGATATTAAAACTATAAAGTAATTATTCTCTCTGAGGATCAGTAGGAATATGGTTAATTTCAAATCAAAGTTTGTAAAGCCAGTATAGATTTCTACTTTTGCGCCGGAGAGTTGGCAGAGTGGTCGATTGCGGCAGTCTTGAAAACTGTTGACTTGTCAAAGGGTCCGCGGGTTCGAATCCCCCACTCTCCGCCAAAATGGTATCAAAACCTACAAAAAGCCTGCAAATCATAAGATTTGCAGGCTTTTTGTTTTTGAAGGGTATTATTTTCTATATTTGAATTTAGCTCACCCTAAATTGAAGTTCCCAAACCAGATAAAAAAAAAATGGTCTGCATTGATTGGAGACGAATTGCGTTATTCCATGGAATCCCGGATCTTTAATGCCGTCAGTATTTTTGCCGCCATTGTAGCCTCCTTAAATGCCATCATAAATTTCGCAATTGGCTTAGATTTATATGGTTACCTAATGCTCCCTTTAATTGCCGTTTTGTTATTCGGTTACTATTTGTCGCGATATAAGGATAAATTAAACATAGCTATTGGAATATTTGCCATCTCATTTAACCTACTTTGCGGAGGGACTTATTTTGTAGCAGATGGATCCAACGGGGTCAACCTCTTTACATTTATCGTCATCATTTTCATCCTCAGTACGGTAACCCCAAAAAAGCAATTCTGGATATGGATACCATTAAACATCATTTTCCTGGCTATTCTTTTAACCATTGAATATTTACATCCTGAAATGGTAAAAACAATTTATGTTGACAAACAGCATAAACTTTTAGATACAGCACAAACATTTTTTGAAGTTGTCATTCTGATATCCATCATTACGATGTATATGAAAAAAAACTACAATCGTGAGAAAGAACTGGCAAAAAACAGCCTTATTGCTTTAGAAAACAGCAACCAAACCAAAAACAAATTATTTTCAATCGTTGCCCATGATCTCAATGCTCCACTATCATCTATAGAAACCTACCTCTCTCTACTTAATGAAATGGATCTCAATAATGAAGAAAAAGTGGAAATCGAAAGGCAACTACTCTCCTCTACCAGGCAAACCTCAGAAATGCTTCAGAATATATTGTCATGGGCCAAGGATCAAATGGATGAAATTAAGGTAAATCTAAGTTCAATTTTTATTTATAAAACCTTAAAACACACTGTCAATTTGCAAAAAAGCATGGCGAAGGAGAAAGGAATCAATCTTATTTTTTCGGCAGATAAAGACCTTAAGGTAATTGCAGATCCAGATATGCTGCAGCTCATTGTCAGGAACTTATTAAACAATGCTATAAAATTTTCTTTACCGGGCGGAACAGTTGCCCTAAGTATATCTAGTCTGAATGGCAAATGTATCTTATCCATAAAGGATGATGGGATCGGTATTGCACAGGATCAGCAGTCGTCCATATTTTCATTAAAGAGTAATGCGACTTATGGAACCAATAAAGAAAAAGGTGTAGGCTTAGGGTTAAAACTAACTAAAACCTATGTAGAATTGCAAAATGGAGAAATCTGGTTTGAAAGCGAATTGAACAAAGGAACCAATTTCTTTGTCAGTTTAGCGTTAATTAACGACTGAGTTCCATCGCATTCTGCAAACATTTTAGGTATAGAATTAGTTAATTCGTAATTTGCATCCATATAAAAACATCATGCTTGATTTATTGAGACAACCTTGGCCATGGTATACTTCCGGGATTGCCATCGCTACAATTATGGTTTTACTTTTATTTTTCGGGAAGTCATTTGGGTTCTCTTCGAATTTGAGAACCATGTGTACCATCGCCGGAGCGGGCAAACGAGTAAAGTTTTTCGACTTTGACTGGAAAACACAAAAGTGGAATCTTTTATTTCTTTTGGGTTCTGTACTGGGCGGAGTAATCGCTGCAACATTACTTAATAGTGGTGAATCACTCCGTTTATCGGCCTCGACTATTTCGGATCTGAAAGAAATTGGTGTTCAATTCGATGGGCAACTAAATCCGGCACAGATTTTTGGTCCTGAAGCTATGAGCTCCCCAATGGGAATATTCATCTTGTTCCTGGGTGGAATCCTGGTTGGCTTCGGCTCAAGGTATGCTGGTGGCTGTACTTCAGGTCATGCCATTAGTGGTTTATCAAACTTACAGCTTCCTTCGCTGATAGCAGTAGTAGGATTTTTTGCTGGGGGACTGATCATGACTCATTATTTACTACCATTAATTTTTTAACGACATGAAAGGCCTAAAATTTATAATTGCAGGAATACTATTTGGCATCATCATGGCCAAGTCTGAAGCTATATCCTGGTACAGGATTCAGGAAATGTTTCGCTTTCAATCCTTCCATATGTATGGAATAATAGGTACAGCTGTAGTGCTTGGTACGATTGCGGTATATCTGATTAAAAAGTTCAAACTAAAAGATACTCAAGGTGAGCCAATTATTTTCCCTGATAAGGATAAAGGCTGGCCACGTTACCTGATTGGCGGATCAATTTTTGGTCTGGGATGGGCACTAACAGGAGCATGTCCGGGTCCGATGTTTGTCAATATCGGATACGGCTACTGGACTATGGGAATTGTTGTGTTAGGCGCATTGATTGGAACTTACCTTTACGGAGTTATTAAAAATAAACTACCACATTAAAATGCCGTAGGAGAAAAATAGGGATTAACGTAACATATTTCAGCCCTTTAAATATAATTAAATAGCCTTTAAACACAATCAAATGGCCATTCTGAAGGAAAATGAAATTTATTTGAATCTTAGTTTGTAAAATAGACTGAAGTTTGTACTTTTGCGCCGGAGAGTTGGCAGAGTGGTCGATTGCGGCAGTCTTGAAAACTGTTGACTTGTCAAAGGGTCCGCGGGTTCGAATCCCCCACTCTCCGCTAAGGTATCAAAACCTACAAAAAGCCTGAAATCGTAAGATCTCAGGCTTTTTTGTTTTTGAAGGGGGGTTATTCGCTTGTTACCGGTTGTAGATGTCTACCGCAGTTTCTAGCTTCCCTTTAGCAGCAACACTCTTTAGGTACCCACCAGCGATCAATCCCAAGCCTAAGGCCCCTAAACTGACTCCCGTTGTAAACCTACTCGTTGAATAGGCGCTTTCACCTCCTCCCATAGAAGTTAGCCCCGCAGCCAAAATAGACGCAGCCCCAGCTATGTAAAGAAATTTAGTTGTATTCATACTTCTTCTGTAAGCGTAAAGCATATCCATACTCTGAGGATTGTCGGCCATGTCCTTCTTCAGATTAACGTAATTTAACATCTTCAAATCAGCATAGCCGGTATTATAATACAGGTTGGCACTTACTGATGGTGCAGCTCCGGATGGATAATGCATCTCATTTGTATGGTGTGCATCATAGACAAAAGGGGTATATGATAATGTTCTGTCCTGAAAAACATTAATCCGCCCTTCAATAATTCGCTCTGCGAAGCCCGCAGTACGTATAATCCCAATTTTTCTGGTATTGGCAAAAAAACCATCCTTACTATTTAGAAATTTGACTTGTGCTATCGGAACATTTCTCGAATCGACTCTAACTCGTAGATTCCCTGAAAAATCTGGCCGGATTTTAATATCTCTGGCGTAGATAATAGAATCAGAGTAGAGGTACAAAAAGTCCTTGGATTCGCGCAACTGGGCACGAGCGCTAAAGCCATAGCAAGCCATTGCGATAATAAATAATTTTTTCATATCGGTTATATTTGTGTGTATGTAATGCTACACAAAACCCGACCCAAAAATGGAATTGTAAACAACAAAATACATTAGCTACTTAACGCACTAAGTTAAAAAAGCAACAAAAAAATTAAGCATACAATACGTTCATCACATAGGTTTTGGATCCTACAAGTTCTTCTCTCAAAGCTTTATTAGCCAACCTGAGATGTGTTTTAACGGAGTTTATGGTAATTCCCATTTCTACAGCCATGGAACCAACACCTATAATGACAGGAAAAAATATTACCAAATTACGTTTATAAAATAGGACTCAGAGATCCCGCCGGTAAATATCCAAACTGTATTAACTCTTTAAATTCTTTGATCACTTTAGTATTTCCATTATCCATCAAAATGACAGTTGATGAAATATCTAGTACATTTTCGTAATCATGATCAGTAATTATAAACCCTTTATCTTTTGAATGCTTTTTAATAAGGTCTTTCAGAATTTCGACACATAATGGAGAAACACCATTAAAAGGTTCATCAAATAATAAATATGTTGCCTCGGAATGAACCATTAATAAAATCTCCAAAATCCTATTTTCACCCGCCGAGAGCTCTTTAATTTTCTTTTGCAAAAAGGGTTTAATTAAATCATTCTCGACAAGCACGGCCGCATTCTCTTTATTACAAAAACAATGGATTATGCTTTTTATCTTAATATGGTTAGGCAGATAATTGTCTTGGGGTAAATAATGGATTAGTTTTCTATTACCGTATAACGAATCTAGCTTACTATCATCAATAGTCACAAACTTATACTCAGCGGCTAACGACCCAAACATAATCTTTAGTAATGTAGACTTTCCAGATCCATTTCGCCCCAAAAGACCAACAATTTGTCCTGGTTTACAAGAGATAAAAACATCATTGAGGATTTGTTTATCTCCAATCTGTTTCCTAACGCTATCAACATGTAATCCACTCATAACATTAGAAATAACAAACCAATAATCAGGCTAACAACTATAGTACTTATCCATAAAGCAAGTTTGCTCAGACCTAAATTATAATAAAAATAGTATTCATTAGGGTTTCTAACTTCATAGATAAAATAATGGAATGCAGGGGTCAAAAAGATAAATGAAATTCCGATACCAGCGTATAAATCAATGCGCTTCATCGTAAGAAACGACAGCACAATTGAAACGACAAATGAAGGGATAATAAGTTTTTTATAAAAAAAACATAAACCATATAGTATACGCATCCGATTAATCTATTATCATGACAATATAAATATTTAAAGTTTATAATTTTATCCAATAAATCTACTTGAAGTATAGACTATTACTATTTTTATTGTACATTTAAATATCACATTTATGATACAATAGAAAAAAAACACAAAACAATCCCATAACGATGTTGTTATGGTAATCATAATTACAAATTTAAACTAAACAAAATGCCTCAAGGAACAGTAAAATTTTTCAATGAATCAAAAGGTTTTGGCTTTATCGTACCAGATAATGGTGAACCTGAAATCTTCGTACATGTAACAGGAATTGTCGATCAAATTAGAGAAAACGATAAAGTTAGCTATGAAGTAGAAAATGGTAAAAAAGGATTGAACGCAACTCAGGTTAAAAGAGCCTAAGTTAATACTAACCTTTATTCAAAAAAAGCTCCGTAAATACTTGATTTACGGAGCTTTTTTTACAATTCACAGCACCATCCTTGCAGATGGCAACTAGCTTAGACTAATATACAGCTTTAATTAGCCGTCCTAACCGTTTTAAGTCAGCCTCTACCTGAGCGTTCCATTCCAATCCATAGTTTAACCGCATACAATTGTTGTATTGATTGTATTGAGTGAACATCCTACCAGGTGCAAAACTTATTTTCTGCTTGATGGCTATGTCAAATAATTCGGCAGTATCCACCTTTTTATCCAACTCCAACCATAACATAAAACCGCCCTGAGGCTGTGATATTTTAGTATTAGAAGGGAAATACTCTTCAATTGCTCTTTGGAATTTGAGGCAACTTGTGTAGAGCTTACCTCTCAGCATACGCAAATGATGGTCATACCTACCATATTCCAGAAAATCGGCAATCACTTCCTGGTACAAAGAAGGTGTTGAAATGGTCTGTAATAGCTTCTGCCTTATAATTTTCTCTTTGTACTTTCCAGGAGCCACCCAACCAACCCGGTACCCAGGTGCCAAAGTTTTAGAGACTGACCCGCACCACAACACAATACCCGCTTCGTCAAAAGCCTTACAAGGTTTAGGTCTTGTAGGGCCAAAGAAAAGATTACCGTAAAGGTCATCTTCGATCAGGGGAATATCGTATGTAGTCAACATCCTAACCAGTTCGATCTTGTGCTCGTCTGGCATCAGGCATCCTAATGGGTTGCTAAAATTACTAATGAAGCAACACGCATTTAATTGCGGTAGCACTTTTTTAATGGCTTCTAAATCTACACCAGTTATGGGATGTGTAGGGATTTCTATAGCCTTTAATCCCAAAGATTTAATGATCTGCACGATACCAAAATAAACTGGGCTCTCAATAGCAACAGTATCTCCGGGTTTAGTTACAGCCATCAGACAGTTAAAAATCGCATTCATTGCACCAGAAGTGATCACAAGATCATCTTCAGTAATCTTTCCTTCGAGCACCAAGGACCACTTGGCAATACCTCTTCTAAGGTTAACGCTGCCTTGTACCGGTTCATAACTTGCCCAATCATCATTAAGTCTACGTACAACATTGATCACCCCTTTGTTCAGTTTTGCAATGGGGAGCATGCTTTTATCTGGAACACCCAAAGAAAAATGGCTAATCGTTTTATCTTCAAATGTATTAAAAACCTTACTGATTAAATCCTCAGGCTGCTTCTCCTGAGCCGAAGCCTTAAGTTTGCCTATTGATGGAAGCGGAAATTTCCTCATGGATGCTTTGCTCACAAAATATCCAGATTTTGCTCTCGGTTCGATAAGCGATTTACTTTCTAACTCCAGGTAGGCCTGCTTAGCCGTGTTTATGCTGACATTGTAGAGCTTCTGTACGGAACGAATAGAAGGAAGCTTATCACCGAGTTTTAAAGTTTCGGTCGAGATCTGCTCCTCCATTACTTTTGCAATCTTAAGGTACAAGGATTCCTTTTTCATTTTAATAACAGTTATTTAACCAGTCTACTAATCTCAGAACAGAGCTCTTAAACTTGGCATTGTCTTCCCCGACATTTTCAAATGTTGAATGTAGCGTTTTTTTAGCTTGCTCTTCTAGTGTGTATCCGATGGACAAGTCCTCAACTACTTTACAGTGGGAATTTAACGTAACTTCTCCCAATTGGTTGATGGCTGCAAAACCATAACCTATGATTTCATTACCATTAATGGCGATACTTAGTGGGAGACCAAAATCTGCCGTCAACTTAGTAATACTTCCCTGTGATAATTGATGTAACCTCATTACTGCGCTCAGGTCAGAAAGGTATACCTTCCTAAATTCGACACCTCTGGTTTTATGACTTTGTTCATTCATAACTTATCGTTTGATTACAAAATTAAACATCAAATAGAAGCAGATACAGACACAGAAAAGCGATAATTTTAGGTTACAGAATTACGACTGGTATGATAAACTAAACTTCTTTACTTTTGTAACCATCATCAAAAATGAGCATTAATGAAAAAAGAACTAGCAATAGACCAGTGGAAGAGAAAAGAGCATTTTGAGTTTTTTAGAAAATTTGAAGAACCATTTTTTGGGATCACTACAAAAATAGATTGTACGAAAGCGTACCGCAATGCAAAGGAGAGCGGACAATCTTTCTTTTTATATTATTTATATCAATCTTTGATAGCTGCAAATTCGATTGAAGAGTTTAAGTATAGAATTGAAGACGAAAAGGTGGTAATTTACGATCAGATCAACGCTTCGGCAACCATTAACCGTCCGAATGATACTTTTGGCTTCTCTTACATCTATTTCAATGAAGATCCAGCACTATTTTATAAGCTTGCAAAAGAAGAAATGGATAGAGTTTCGAAAAGTACCCAGCTTTTCCCCTTGGTATCGGGTGATGATGTGATCCACTATTCGGCCATACCTTGGATAGACTTTACATCCTTATCTCATGCAAGGTGTTATTCGTTTAATGATAGTGTGCCTAAAATTTCATTCGCTAAGCTTACTGAAACTAATGGAAAGAGAGAAATGAGTATTTCTGTCCATGTACATCATGCCTTGATGGATGGTTATCATGTAGGCAAATTTATCGAGACATTCCAAGAGTTGATGAATAATCAATCTAATACCTTAAAATAATGACATAAAAAAACCGGCAAAATTGCCGGTTTTTTTATGTCATTATTTTAATCTGGATACCTCTTCAATGCGAAATTTCTTCAGGCCTTCAGGCATTTCCCAACTCAACTCTGCTCCCTGGTTATAACCTACTATAGCCACACCAATCGGTGATAAAATAGAAATCGTATGGTTTTTGTTTTTAGCCTTTGCTGGTGGAACAATGATATAAGTAAACTCTAAGCCAGTTTCCAATTCTTTTACACGGACTTTAGTATTTACAGTAACCACGTCTGCAGGAATATCTTTGTTTAAGATCTGCCTTGCATTTCGAAGTTCCTGTACCAGTTTTTCCTGATTGTAATTACTTAATTTCCTTCTTCTGATGTGATCCTTTAAAAGATCAAATATTCCTGTTGATAATATGATTGATGTAGTCATAACTATAAATTCAAAATGATTAAAAATTGAGACAATAGATTAGCTTGTCCGTCAGACCTGAGGACATGATAATCGAAATAAAAGAAATAATTCCCCAGACCTATTAAAAAGGTTGGGGCTTAATGAATGAAGTCTTTGCTACTTTTAAGAAAGGAATCGCCTAAGACAGATTGATGAACTAAAAAACGGTTAAACATAGCTTTAGCAGTCCGAAATTGTCTTGCAAACTGTTTATCAGACATCATATTTAACTGTTTAAATGGGTTCATTGATACGAATGTACCCTATTCCAATTGATATAAAAACTATAGCTAATGTATATCCAGCATTATTACAGTATTATGCCATTCAATACACAATTAACTATTGAGCGCTACTTAGATTAAAGCAAAGTGAGACTTTATCGGGATGGAGACCTATCTTAAGCTCTCCGCCGTTTTGAATAATATATTCCCGGCACAAATGTAAACCAAGTCCCACTCCTTTTTCATTAGCAGTCCCATAAGCAGGGGTTTGGATTTTACCGGCATTAAAGGAAGTTACATTTAACCTATCACTGCCAGCCACCTCATTTATGACGCAAATATGAACGTTTGATTCATCCTTTTTCAGGTTAATGGTAATGCATTGGCCAAATGGTGTAAACTTAATCGCATTATCAATCAGGTTACGCATAATCAATTGAACCTGATTTTCATCAGCATGCACCATCAGGTCTGAATCAGCTTTTAACAGGATATTGATTGATTTTCGTTCAATTAATGGCTGATACACCAGAATCAGGTCATTTACCAATGTGAGCAAATCAAATCTTGTAGGAAATACCATTGCCCCATCCATCTGGCTTTTTGCCCAATACAGCAGGTTATTTAACGTATTGTGTATCGTATCTATGCTTCTTCTACTTTCATTAAGCAACATTTTAAGATCTTCAAAAGTCAACAGATCCATATCCTTTAATGAAAAAATGCTCAGCAAGCTATTAAAGGGGCTTCGTAAATCATGAGCTATGATAGAAAACAGTTTATTCTTAATCGCATTTGTTTCTTCAAGTGTCTCAATGGTTTCATTAAGTTTCAGCGTTTTCTCCTTTAGCATCTTTACACTATCATGGAGCTTTAGTGTTCTGCCATGTACCAGCTTCTCCAGTCTTTCCTTTTGTGTGGTAACCAACAGCATATTGTACTTTCTAATTGTATTAAAACGATCGCCTAATGCAAATGATAGCAATAATAATTCAATCGTAGTACCTACTGGAACGACATAAAAGGTGTAATCACCATAGGCAAAAACATTGGATAAGCTCAGTGTAATGAATAAAATAGGCACACATACAAAAGCCCAGGCCATTATATAATACAATGCTGGCTTATGTCCTTTTAAATAAGACCAAAAAGCAACAGCCCATAAAAATAGTCCAGATAGCATCAATAGATAATTAACGAGCGCGGATATCATATTTTTATAACCCAATGCACTCATCACAAGTATAAGCAGCCAACAAACAATTAAAATATTGTAAACGAACAAGGCTTTTGGCAATCGTTTTTTCAATTCCAAAAAGCTAATAGAAAAGTAAGCTGAAGCCAAACAGGATATGCTTAAAAAAACATGCGGATAGAGATTAATAAATGAACGAAAATCTTGTCCAAAAACGTATCCATATCCCCTGATAAAAAACACCAGGTAAATAAATAGCATCCCCACATAAATGCTATATATAAAATAAATATGGTCCTTAAAGCTCAGATAAAGAAACAGATTGAAGAAAAACAGGATAATAATTGCCCCAATATACATGGCCTCAAATCGTACTTTACCTGTACCATTTTCAATCAAACTTTCAGAGCTTGCCAGCTTAATGGGGAGCAGTAAAACATTGTTCGTTTTGACTCTTAAATAAATAGATTGAGGTTTAGGATCTATCGTCGAAGCTAGCAGATTAAACACGAAATTATTGGAAACGACTACTCCTTTTGTCGCAGCTGAAAGGCTCCCAGCTTGTAAGTGTAATAACTTCCCCCCCTGCAATTCCTCATACAAATCAATATGTTCAATATTGGGCACATCTATCACCAGAAAAGCTTTGCCTTTGCTTTTATTGATATAATCGATTTTCAGCCAAAATGCAGATGTGGTATTGCCTAAATTAAGAATCTCTTTGTCCGACGGTCTAAACTTCCCTGCCTGATGCATTGCTCTAGCTTCATTGAGCGTTAATTTACCCGCTTTATCCTCCAGATAACTAATTGATTTCCCTATATTTTGATAGGGGAAACCATCATCCAAATGCAGTAACGGCTGGCTATACAATTTACAAATTGAAGCCAGGCAGATCAGCAGAAAAAGAGAGTAGCGCATAAGCATGTGAATTCCCAAAGTTAATATTAACCATGGGAATTGTAGTACATTATAAAAACATTTTCAGCTTTAAATTGTAGTTTAAAAAACCTAACACTTAATAGCTTACCTTATGAAAACAAAAATAATATTAGCTGTAGTGATCCTCAATTTTTTAGTACTACAAGCTTGCCAAAGCCCGGAAAAAAGAGTAAAAACCGAACAGTCAGGAACCAGAGCACCTGCACCTGATGAGGCCATTATACCGGATACTTTAGGACTAAACAGGGGAGCTAACTTAACCATTTTTATGAATGAAGCCGCCTTGGATGGTATGTTGGAAATAGAATTAGGAAAAGTAGCAACGCAAAAAGCTACAGACATACACATTAAGAGATATGCGAGACGGATGATAAAAGACCACACGAAAATTGCCGAACGACTGAAAGTATTGGCTGACAGTAAAAAAATACCTTTACCAACCGTACTCCCCAAAGAGGATCTGGACCATATTGCCGAGCTACAAAAGATGCCAGTAAATGAATTCGAAAAACACTACATGGAAATGATGGTAAAAGGCCATGTTAAGGCGCTTGAACTTTTTAAATCTGCAACAACTTCAGGAGATAGCCCGCTACAAAATTTCGCTATCCCTGCATTACGCAAAATGGAACAACATTATACGCTGGCTATGGATATAAGTAAACATTTAAAATAACTTTAAAGCTTTTTTTAAATCATTTTTAGCCAGCTTCAGGTCTTTCCATATATCGCCTGTATCTTTTAATCGATCGGGCATATTAAAAATATGAAAATCCTGAATCTTTAAACCTATTTTAACTTCTTCCCATTTAAGTGGGGCAGATACTGTAGCTCCTGGTTTCGGTCTAACTGAATAAGGTGCAGCGATAGTCTGCCCCCTACTATTTTGAAGAAAATCAAGGTAGATACGGCCTTTACGTTTTGACGGACTACGCTCCAGACTTGTTGTATTTGGATGTATTTCGAAAATAAGCTGTCCCAAATAACGAGTAAAATCCCGTGTAATGTCATAATTGTAGTTTCCAGTAAGGGGAATAAATATGTGCAAGCCCTTGGAACCCGAGGTTTTAATAAATGAACTGATTTTACGCTGATCCAGCAACATTTTAGCGGTTAAGGCAACAGCGATCACTTCATTAAAATCGATATCATGAGGATCAAGATCAAGTACGGCAAATAATGGCGCTTCAGGTTTTTTATAAGTACTTAACCAAGGATTGATCTCGATACAGCCCAAATTTACCATCCACAATAAAGTAGCTTCGTCATTACAGATCAGGTAATCAATATCCTTGTTGTTACTATCCGAATGCATCGGGGCAGATTTAATCCAGGATGGTATTTTATCGGTATCCAGATCTTTCTGAAAAAAACCAGGCTTTGTAATGCCATTAGGATGTCTGTTAAGCGATAAAGGTTTATCTTTTAAATGTGGTAAAATGTAGGCTGCAACTTCTTTATAATAATTAATCAGTTCGCCTTTACTAATTTTTTCTACTGGCCAGTACAACTTATTTAGGTTAGTTAATTTTACTTTTTTACTACCAAACTGTTCTTCTTTTTCATCAACCATTTCATTTTTCTGTTTATCAGGTTTCAAGTCTTCCTCCACTTCCTCATGTACAACATCCTTGGCTGCTTTATCTAAACGTAGACCTTTAAAAACAGGATGACGCAGATGCCGGTCTGCAGTCCATTCAGCGTAAGCTACCTCACATACCAATCCTGGCCTAATCCAGGTAAAACTTTTTTCTTTATGTACCGCTTGTTCAACTGGTTTTTGAGTGGTGATTAAGGACTGCATTTGTTCATATATGGTCTTTAAGCTTTTATCATTATATCCTGAACCGCAATTACCAATATAGGTAAGCGTGCTTCCCTCATAAATCGCTAATGCTAATGCACCAAAATATCCCCTTTCCCCCTCCGGTTTAGAGTAACCAATAATGATGGACTCCTGGGTAAGTTGAAATTTAAACTTTAGCCAGGAATCCGTTCTTTTATTGCTTAAATATTGGCTCAGACTATTTTTTCCAATAACCCCTTCCCAACCCAGCTTTTGTGCTTCTTTAAAAAGCGCTTTCCCCTCAGCTAGGCGATGTTCATTATAGACGATTACTGAGTCAGCCAATCCTTGAATGACTTTACTTAAGAGCTCCTTTCGCTTTACCAGCTCCATACTTCTGATATCATGGCCATTTAGGGATAACAGATCAAATACATAGAACCTTAGCTGTACATCCTTTTTTTTATAATCGTAGTCTTGTAATAGCTGAAAACTGGTTTTACCGGCTTTGTCCAAAACCACCAATTCACCATCTATTACAGCCTCAAGCCCCAAAGCTTTTAGGGCATTTACAATTGAAGGGTAAGTAGTGCTAAAATCAATTCCATTTCTTGAGATGAGCTTAGCCTCATCTTTTTCAGTCACATAAGCCAGTGCCCGATATCCATCCAACTTACGTTCGTAAATCCAATCAGGATCATCAAATATATGGGCAGATAATCTTGCCAACATCGGTTGAAAAACCTCATCACTTTGCTTTTCTGAAATTTTGGTAGGATCATTACGATTTGTCGGCTTGCCCTTTTTTTCTGTTTTACTCCTTTTCTTAAAATCAACCCCGAGTTTTTTTATAGCCGCGGGCACCAAATCTTCGCTATTGAACTTTCCTTTAACTGCATAATTATCATTGTGCTTGATCAACAACCATGCATTTTGCTCGGAATTTTTAAAGCGTACCAGCACAAATTCTCCCTTTAAAATTTTGCCATTCAGTTTAAACTTAAGGTCACCCTGATTTAACCCTTTCTTCAAGTCTTTTTCTGTCCCCTTATCAAGGGCAGAATAAGTGCCTTTATCAAAAATCGTGACTACACCGCCCCCATAATTTCCTGCAGGTATTTCACCCTCAAAATCTTTATAATCAAAAGGGTGATCTTCTACCATCATAGCCAATCGTTTATCTCCAGGATTTAATGAAGGTCCTTTAGGCACCGCCCAGCTTTTCAATACACCATCCATCTCCAATCGAAAGTCATAGTGCAAACTAGAAGCATGATGGCGCTGCACTACGAAGCTCAGCTTCTTCCCTGTTGCCTTACCTGCGGCAGGTTCTTTAGTCTGACTAAAATCTCTTTTCTGTTTATATTTTTCTAAAGACATCATTAAAAATATTAAAGTGCCAATCAGGCTCTTTTATTTAAGCTTTCCATTAATTGATCATATAAATCTTCGCTAACTGCCTTTTTAGGCTTAATCTTTTTAACTGTTGCCCGTTTACCTTTGGCCTTCGCATTAATGATCTTTAGCAGCTCGTTTGAATAATCATTTTTAAAAGAATCAATATTAAAAGCAGAAGTGTATTGTTTAATTAAGGCCAAACCGACTTCTAACTCTTTGGGGTTAATGGTAACCGCTTCTTTTAGCTCGACTTCTTTTGTATCACGGATTTCTTCCTGAAATCGAATCTTTGTAATCACGATAATCCCATTCATGGGATGTATGACACATAGATTTTCGCTATTTCTTAATACAAAACGGGCAACTCCGGCCATTTTAGACTTCATAAGAGCCTTAAGTAACAAAACATAAGCTCTTTTACCCTGAGTATCCGGTTGTGTATAATACGAGGTTTCGTAATAAATAGGGCTAATTTCTGCGATATTCACAAAATTCTCAATCTCTATGAGCTTCGTCTTTTCGGGCTTTACTTCTTCAAAATCATGCTCATCCAGTACAATGTAACGATCTTTTAAAAAATATCCTTTTACAATATGCTCATATGCTACCTCCTTATGGGTTTTCTCGTTCACCCTCTTGAATCTTATATTGGCATGATCTCGCTCATCCAACATATCTAAATCAAGGCTGCTGCTGTGTACTCCTGAATATAGCTTAACAGGAATATTAACCAGGCCAAAGCCTATCGAACCGTTCCATATTGATCTCATTTTTATAGGATTAAAAACAACATTCAAAAAACCAAGGTTAATTTAAGAACAAACAGCTGGTAAAAAGGTTCCAAAAAAATATTTACCTCTTGTTGTAGCAAATCTACCGCGATTAACGTCTATGTATAAATTACCCAATTATATGTCAGAAGAATTACAGCGGGAAATTCTAAAAGTTCCGGCAAGCCCAGATATGGATGCTGAGTTAATTTCAGCACTAACAACACTCTGTTTTCAGGAAGAAAGTTTAGTTGCATCTGACCTTCTTTTTGTATTCGGTTCGAATGTTCAGCATCGCGAAATTGCTGATATTATTACATACATGCTAAATGCAGGGTTCGTAAATCAAATCTTAATTACAGGTGGAATTGCCAACTACAGCGGCTCCTTTTATAAAAAAGAAGCAGAATCTGAGCAAATCAAATCGCATATTCCAGTTGAAAAATATGCAGATAAAAAGATTTACACAGAAAACAAATCAAAGAATATCATTGAGAATATAGTTGAAGCGCAGAAAATAGTTTCTTTTGCAAACATTAGAAGCATCACCTTTTTGTCGCATTCCTACGCCTCTACAAGGGCTGCTTTATCTTTAAAAAGATTTTTTCCTACCGTAGAACTGCATTGTATTCCTTTGCCTTTAACTACTGATATCGCAAAATATCCAATCAGCAGACGGATGTGGTCTAAAACAGTATACGGACGAGATTTGGTTTGGGGAGAATATTTAAGGTTGCTAACTTATGGGGAAAGAGGTGACTTCCCTATTGATGGGATCCGCAATGAGTTGGATCATATTAAACAGCTGTCTGAGAAAAAATCATTATCAGTAGCCTAACGATTTTTGAGCTGTTAGGCTACTGATAATAGATTAATTAGTTGTACCAGAGATTTTATTATCTTTTATACTAATTGCCTTGCTGTTTCCTTCAACAAGTACAAATTTCTTTGCGGTAACTTTGCCTGTCACATCTTTAACCTGGGCATTTTGTACATTTTCGAATCTGATGATCGACGCTGCACCTGTGGTCTCTGGTAACTTCCAATTAGATACTTCAACACCTATACCATCTTCACATACTAATGCTGGTCTTAAATCATTACTGGCTAAATTGAATTTTACGTTTTTAAGCTTCAATCCTTTTACATGCCTTGCCCAAATCCCGTAAGCCGGTACACGAGGACCAAAAGTTTTTACCTCTGGATATTGATCTATAGCCTCTGGTACAGCCTGACGAGCATGTTCTGCCAATCCACCACCTGCCAAACTAATCTCAATATTCTCCAGGGTTAAACCAGTAATATAATGGCCTGGCACTCCTGTTATTAATATCCCTGTTGGTGGCATCAGCTGTGAATTTGCTGAAGCGTTTGCTTTAACATTTCTAATGACTACGTTTTCAAATGTACCTGTCGGTTGCTGAGTCTCACTGTTTTTACGAAATACGCTCAACCTCGAGCCTAGGCGGAAAAGCATGGGCGTTCTTACATCCTCCATAGTGATGTCTGAAATCTCTATATTCCGTAAATTTGCCCCATCAACTGTAAGCAATTTTATCCCACCATTTCTGGTTTCATAAATATGGCAATTTGAAATTTTGATGTTTTCGAAAGCTGCCATAGATTCGGTACCCATTTTAATTCCAGCCTGACTGCTTTTAAGGCGCAATCCGCTCACAACTATGTTTCGGCAAGCCATCTTACTAGATGTAGTTTTAAACACCAAAGCATCATCCCCACTCACTACATCACAATTTTTAATGATTACATCCTGGCAGCCATCAATACCTATTCCATCATTATGTGCTACACCAACACTCTGGATCTTCACATCCTCTATGCGAAGATTTTTACTTTGAAAGTAATGTGAGGTCCATGCTCCAGCGTACTTTAAGGTCACATCCTTTACCGTTACCCCATCACAACGAACAATACGCACCAAAAATGGTCTCATGCCCCAACGCTGCCCTTCAGGACGCGTATCTGTTAAGATGTGTTTGGCTTTTATAGCCGAACCTTGACCGTCAATAGTCCCAGCACCTTCCAGTCCAATATTTTTTGCATCGACAGCCACTAAAAGCGCCCATCCTACATCAATACCTAAGCCTTCTGTAAAAGGGTCTAAATTTTTGTAGTCTTTCAGATCCACGCTACCCAATAGGACCGCATTTTTCTCAAAATGGATGGTACAATTGTCTTTCAATACAATTGTGCCAGAAAGAAATTTCCCTTCAGGGAAGATCACCTTCCCCCCACCTGATTGATGACATTCATCAATAGCTTTTTGTATGACTGCAGTGTTTAAGGTAACACCATCTCCAACTGCTCCATATTTAAGAATGTTGAAATCAGCAGCTTTTACACAATTGGTAAAAGCTGCAAGCATGAATAAACTAACCAGTAATTTCATTTTAATTGTTCGGACCATTATCTATTTAAAGTATTTATTTAGGATTTTATTGTAAAACCTTAAAACCAACCAAGATTTTGAGGGTATTTAGGGCCAGTAGTTACACCGTCAATTTGTTTTTGAGGTATAGGTCTCAGAATATGGAAGGGCTGAATGTTTGCAGCAGCCTCAGGGTTATAATTTTTAGTTTTTATCCGGTCTATTAGTTTCCCTGTTCTAACCAAATCCAACCAACGCACATTTTCTCCACATAATTCACGACTTCTTTCATCAAGAATAAAATCAATAGACGGAATGGAAGTCACATTCATCACAGCCGGATTTGGGTTGGGATATGCAGCTCTTCTTCTAACGATGTTAATGTTATCTAGGGCATCTTGTTGAGTTGCACCACCCATATAAGCTGCCTCTGCTGCAATTAAATAAGTTTCAGCTAAACGATAAACAATTACGGGACGAATAGATGGATAATTTAAATCTGCACGTTTGGTATCATTGTATTTCTTCATATACGGAGACAATGTAAAATCATACAGACGTGGTGGAATGAGTAAATACCTAGTGGCAGCGATTTTGGCATTCGTTACATCAGAACCTGGCATAAAAATAGCCGTGTCGCCCACTGAAAACTTGTTTTGTCCTGAAACCGCACCTGCAGGAGCTCCTGGAGGAAGAGGGTTAGGCCACTTAGGAATAGACGAGGCATTATTGCACAACCAGGTGGTTAGGAATGTTTTATTATAACGGGTATCATTTATGCGTTCTTGAAAAGCAACCTCAGTTAGCCAATTTGTAGGTACACAACGAATGTAAGGACGTCCATAGATTACTGAACGTGCCATTCCAGGACGAAGCTCATATTGAGGCACCCACATGTGATTTAATACATTATCAGCACCACCACTATTATTGGGACCATTATAAGCAAGATTAGAGGTATGCTGAACGTTCCACAATACTTCATTACTGTTTTCATTTCCTTCTGCAAATACATCCCCAAAGTCTTGCATTAATGACATACCACCTGTAGTGATTACTGTCTTTGCCATGTTATAGGCATCCGTATAATCTGTCGTTTTTTTTGCTAGCGATCCAGCTCTGGTTAAATAAACTTTGGCTAACAAATGTTGCGCTGCAACTTTTGTTAGTTCACCTGCAACAGCACCTGTTGTTTTCGGATTGGCATATAAGGTTGGCGTAGCAATGGCCTCTTTAAGATCATTCACAATAAAATCATACACTTCGGCCATTGGTTCACGTGTGCCTGATGTTTTAGGGGTATTTTGAAAATTTTTATTTAAACTTACATCACCATAAAACTGAACCAGCAGGAAATAATAATTTGCCCTTAAAATTTTTGCTTCGGCTACACTTCTGCTGATCACATCAGCAGACAAACCAGTAACGACTAAAGAATTATCTATTACTCCATTACAAGTATTAATATTATAGTAACAATTTTTCCAAACTGCCTCAACTTGCCCATTTGTAGTGGTGTAATTACTATTGTATTTATTGATGTTGTTGTTTCCATCCTTACCAGTAAAAAACTCATCCGTTCCAATTACTGTCATGGTAAACAAATCCTGATTCCCCCAGAAAGAGCGATTACCTGCGTATGCAGCATCCAATCCTTTTTGAAAGCCCTGTGCAGTAGAAAAATACTCAGGAGTTAAGGTTGAATGTGGTTCTTCTATTAATGCATTTTTACATCCGGTAGCGGCTAAATACAGACAAGCTACGAAGCAAATAATATATTTCTTTTTCATAACAATTAAAATTGAGTTAAAGCGTCATATTTAAACCAAAAACCATGGAGTAACTAGCGGGTGTATCCACACCAACATTAGGTCTATTATTAGTGGAACCAGTATTACTTATAATTGATTCAGGATCTATCCCTTTGTATTTATTACGATATTCTGAGAACAAAATAAAAGCATCATTTACAGAAGTATAGACTCTCAATGCTTTGATTCCTACTTTGGACACTAGTTTTTGAGGTACATTGTAGCCCAATGCTAAAGTCCTTATTTTAACGAAAGTACCATCAAAATAGCCCAGTGTCGAATTGTTTGGTGTATTGGTTGATGCGGCATTCGGTTTAGGCCAGAAGTTTTCACCGTTAGTTGGCGTCCAATAATTCACATCCAGATTGTTATAATTTCCCTGGAATGTATTGGCAAATCCACTATTGTGCATACTGCTTACAATAGTACTACCGAAACGCCCGAAAGCAACAACAGTAAAGTCGAAGTTTTTATAAGCAAACCTATTAGTAAAACCACCCGACCAATCTGGTTGGCTAGAACCAATGATTATCCTATCATCAGCTGTAATTTTACCATCGTTATTCGTATCAGCAATCCTTATATTTCCTATTACAGAACTGGAACCAGTCAGCGTTAAGCCCAATCTTTTAGCTTCAGCAATGTCTTCAGGAGTATTTTGCCAGATGCCTACTTTTTTTAAATCAAAAATAGTACCGATAGGCTGTCCGGTAAATCTATTATTGTCCGGATCGTTGATAATCCCATCTTGTAGTCGAGTAATTTTACCACGGTTAATGGAAGCATTAAAGTCGGTAGTCCATCTTACCTTATCTTTACCATCCCCATTAATGTTCACTGTACTGATCTGAAACTCTATCCCTTTATTTTCAGATTTCCCTACATTAGTAACATACGCATTTGGAATTCCAGTTGTAAAAGGAAGATTTTGTGGTAAAATAAGATTATCAGTCCAAACATGATAAGCATCAATTGCCCCTGTTATACGATTATTTAATACGCCAAAATCCAAACCAAGATTCGCTGTCGCACTATACTCCCAAGTCAATTTTGGATTAGGTACGCTAGCTAAAAATAACCCGGTAGTAGTTTTATCACCAAAATTATAAACTACCCCATCAAGCGAGCCAAGCGTTGAATAAGGTTCTATTGCAGTATTCCCTACCGAACCATAGGAAAGTCTCAGTTTTAAATTTGAAATGGCCGATATCTTCTTAATAAAATTTTCCTGACTGATGTTCCATGCAGCTGCAGCAGAAGGGAATGTTTTATACTTAGCACCAGGAGCAAGTCGTGATGACGCATCAGAACGTAAGGTCAGTGTTAACAAGTATCTATCCTTATAACCGTAATTTACCCTCCCCATATAAGAAAGCAACGACCATTCGTTAAACCCTCCTGTAGCAGTAAGATTTGAGCCTAGTTCTGGATTATAATACCAAAGTGCATCCGCAACAAGGTTATTATTATTAAAAGAATTACGCTGGTTTTCATCTTTCTGAAAACTGAATAAACCCGTGAAGTTTATTTTATGGTCCTTGGCAATCACTTTATCATAGGTTAAGATATTCTCCAGCGTATAATCTGTTCTGAACTCCGTTCTATTGCTAGATGTTGATAAGCCACCAAGGTTATTGGAGGTTGCACTGCCATAGAAATTGCCATAAATATCGGTTTTAAGCTCAGCCCCAGCATTAAATCTGTACTTTAATCCTTCGGTAATATAGGCTTCCGCATATAGGGTAGTGAAAGTTCCAAAACGTTTACGATTCTCTACTTTAGCACCATCAACAAAATCAGCCAGTGGATTCCATACCTGATTTGCACTTCCGGGTACAAAGCCCCATAATTTACCTGTTTCATCATAAGGGGTAGCTAATGGACTTGCGCGTAGTACCTGGCCCATTGGGTTGAAGCCTTCTCCTTTCGTCAGACTATAAGTATTAAAACTGTTCAACCCAACTTTAAAATATTTACCCAATTTCTGATCAACACTTATTTTAGCGGAATAGCGGGTAAAAGCCTGACCAGGATAAATCCCTGTTTCATTGTGATAACCGCCAGATAGTGCATACAGGGTCTTTTCCGATCCTCCAGAAACTGCGATCTGGTGATTATTTGTAATTCCATTCTTATAAATCAGATCCTGCCAGTCAGTACTACGCCCCATTTTAATAGATTCCAATTCTTGTGGAGCAAAAATACCGTCCAGCGCTGGATCATCTATTCCTGAATACTTCGTTGTACCGTTAACGGTAGCCCATTTTTTTAACAATGCAAACTGAGCCCCATCCATAACGTCAATTTTTCCCAAGTTCTTCGTAACCCCAGCATAACCACTATAGGTGACCACAGCCTCGCCTATTTTTCCTTTTTTAGTCGTGACCAAAATCACACCGTTTGCACCTCTTGAGCCATAAATCGCAGTTGAAGATGCATCTTTAAGCACCTCAACAGAAGCAATATCATCCGGGTTCAGATCATTCATACTTCCAGAATATGGAATACCATCTACAACAAATAGCGGATCATTACCCGCACCAAGCGAGCGTACTCCTCTTATCCTAATAACGGGCGTGGCTCCTGGTTTACTATTACCGCCACTTTTTTGGATATCCAAACCAGCACCTCTTCCTTGCAAAGCCTGCGACAGGTTAGTTACAGGGACATCAGCAAGTGCCTTTTCACCTATAGAGACAATAGATCCCGTAATGTCGGATTTTCGCTGTGTTCCATAGCCCACCACAATCACCTCTGATAGCGTTTTGTTTTCAGCAACTAACGTTACATTGATTACTGATCTGTTTTCAACAGCAATTTCCTGAGAAATATATCCAATAGAAGAAAACACTAACGTTCCAGTACCATCGGGGATTGTTAAACTGTAATTACCGTTCCCTTCAGTTGAAGTAGAATTAGTACTTCCTTTCAACTTTACAATGACACCAGGCAAAGCACCATTTGCGTCAGAAACTTTACCTTTTACTGTTAATTGGTTACTAAAATGTTTTTCATCGCTGATTGCATTACCTTTGCCTAAAGCATCTACCACACTACAACACAATAAAAAAATCATGATACACCAATAGGACGATGTTGTTCGATTAATCATAATTAATTGGTTATTTGGTTAAAAATTGATTAACCTAAAATACCAACACCTCCCGCTGTATTTATCTCTTACATTAGCATTGTAATCACCTGAATTGTCATTTCAATCCCCAGTAATTTTTACCATCCGATTTCACAGCATCAAGCGTAAAACTAAGCGGCTTCTCTCCTATATACAAAACCACCTCTTCACCGCCTTTTAAATCAATTTCAACTACTCCTTTACCCTGTGGTGTAATCTTGAACTGACGCTTCCCTATGGCTTTAACAACACCCTTAAAATCTGATTTAACTAAACAAGGAGAACCTGCGAGACTTTTAACTTTTATAAATTTAGTTGTTCCATCTCTACGACTTCCACTTACTAAAAAAGCTCCTTTTGCACTCAGGTCATTAAATGTAGCATCCTTCCAACTATCCGGAACAGCAGGAAATGGCCTGATTATCCCATTCCAGCTTTGCAAAAGCATCTCATTCACGGTTGTTACTGCCGAAAACGGTGTTTCTATCACCGGCCCAGCCTCCAGGTACATCGTATTTGGCTTAATACTATATTTTCCCTTCATCATTTCATTCAATAGCTGATGGGTTTTATTTCCATTGCCCATCATCGCATAAATAGAACCCGAACCTGTATAAGAATACCCTCTCCAGGAAGCTGAATTATTTTCCCACTGGCTTAATGATCTTTTAATCAGGTCGCGGTTTTCCAGCTGATCCCAGTTCACATCATAGATGGGGTAAACCTGCAACAAGTGCGAATAATGACGATGAGAAATAGAAAAATCAGCATCACGACCTATACGGTAGCCCAATTTATCCTGCGGATACGGAGTTAAATTATTTAGGACCTCTTGCCATTTGGCCGCAAGAGGATCCTTTAATCCAAGTTCTTTATTGATATACAGCAAGGTTTTTAAACCCCAGTGAAATACAGATAAGTCGTAATTTGCATCTCTGGTAACTCCTTTAGGATATTCGGGAGAATAAGTATAAGGAAGATGGTATTTACCATCGTTTTCCTTATCCATAATATTCAAATAATAATTAACAGATTTGGTTAATACCGGGTAAAGGTTTTTAATGATTTTCTTGTCCATGGTATGCTCATAAGCCTGGTAATAGACATGCAAAAGCCAAGTCAGGTTACCCAGCTCCTTTGATGCATCACTACTTTCAGTACCGTTATTCCCCTTTAAGACTTTAATACCCGAAGTCATAGTATATGGCCCAGACCTTCCCAAAGCCGCCGAATTATGCTGATAAGGCTGCGGTGCATTTTTAGATAAATTGTCAATATTATCATCGATCATCTTCATCAATGGTGCAACTAACTCCACATGATTAGAGCTAAAAAACGGATAGTAAGTCAGCTGAATATTTAAATTCCACCAATATTTAGGCCATGGTGTCATCTTGTACCATGGCCCCATTAAATCAATCGGATAGGCACCCACCCTGGTGGCCGAAGCCATTTTATATTGCTGAATCCACCAGAAGCTCTCCAGACGGCTATCCGGAACAGAAATAAAACTCTTCTGATAAAAGTTACGCCAGTGTGTTCTGTGCGCGGCAATAATTTGGGGCACATTTGTAGGGCTTATCGAATTTAAAACTTGCTTCGCAGCTTCCTTCGATCCATCTTTAGGATAAGTACTTGATATAGTGATCAACAAGGTGTTGGTGTTCCCATTTGTAGCATTTTTCCATGCAGTGGTATAGCTGCCTCCACTTGCCAAAACCTGATAATTGTAATTTACCTCGTTTTCCTTAGAAATATGATAAGGCGAATTAGCTGTGTATTTTGAAACGGTATCTTTTCCTAAAGCCAAAAATGGACTTAAAGCCTGTTCCGGCTTCCAGATCCAGCTTAACTTTTCATCTTTTTCTGTGCGCGTATTTAAAATAATGACATCTTTAGTTGCTGCTACAAGTCCACTGAAATGAACCAGCCCCTTATCAGTACCGATTGTCCCCGACAATTCTGCCTTAAGCAAATCCAAACGTAACTTGATACTTTTAATCGCCCCCTTTACTCCCATCACAAATCTCCCAATAGGTAACCTGCACCTTCCAATAGAGGCGTTAATACCTTCCTCATGCGCAACCACATCCGTTCTACCCAAATCAAACCTCAAGGTATTTGCATCCTCACGATACACCATCACCCCAAGTAAACCGTTACCTAAAAAAGCACCCTCCTCCCATTTGGTGGATAAGGAATCAAACACCATGTCATTGCGGGACATGAAAGTATCCCAGTTTATTTTATTCCGGATCTGCGCGAAAGTCTGCTGAAAAATCCCCGCTAGCAACAATAAGATTACGATTCGTTTGTTCATAGTTATTTTTCTGCAACAAGTTCAAATACAGCACTGGTTAAAGGGGCTATCTTACCAGCCGAAAGGTTCAACCCTACTCTCATCAGATAATCACCACTATAAATTTTTCCATCCTCTGGCTGAGTAGATTTGGTATCAGGCAGGAGATTAATCTCTTGTATTTTGTACCTTTTCATTGGATCAAGACCTTGCAAAAGCACTTTACCCATAAATTCTTTACGTCTAAAATTGAGCAAATAGTTAAATAGCACTGCCCTATTTTTACTTTGATCTGCATACATCAAAACGGCCCTGTTCTCTTCATAAGGGGAAATCAGACGATATAAATCACCAAACCAGATCACATCACTTATACCTTTATACGTTTTTACGGCCTGATTACTGAACTTGATCTCTTGTTCCGTCAAATTTTTAACCCGTATATCGTAGCCCATTTTACCCATCATCGCAACATCGGTACGGAACTTTAAAGATTGCTTACCCATTGAAGTCACATGACTAGATACAGTTAAGGCAGGGAAAAAGTTAAGGTATCCCCATTGGATAAATACACGCTCCAAACCATCGGTATTGTCACTAGGCCAAAACTCTGTAAAGTATCTCAAACCTCCATAGTCAACTCTTCCACCGCCACCTGCACAAAGCATAATAGGCAAGTGCGGATGTTTTTCTCTCAGGCGTTTAAGAACATCAAATAAGGCTCTGTTATAATCGATAAATAAATTGCCCTGATTCTCCTTTAAAAATGGAGAATATGTGTTGGTGAGCATTCGGTTACAATCCCATTTGATAAAAGCAATCCCCGGATTCTTGGTCACCAGATCATTTACCATATCATATATAAAATCTTGAACTTTAGGATTTACCAAATCAAGCACTAATTGATTACGTGAATAGGCTTCCTCTCGGTTTGGCAATTTCAATATCCATTCCGGATGTTTTTCATAAAGCTCACTTTTAGGACTTACCATTTCTGGCTCTAACCAAATTCCAAACTGTAAATGCTTTTTATTGGCTTCACTAACCAGGTAACCAATCCCAGTCGGTAGTTTTTTCTTGTCAACCTGCCAATCGCCTAGTGCAGTTTTATCCGCATCTCTCGAGTACTTATTACCAAACCAGCCATCATCTAATAAAAATAGATCAACCCCCAATTTATTTGCGCCATCAAACAATTCGACCAATACATCTTGGTTAAAATCCATGTGCGTAGCTTCCCAGTTATTTAAAAGTGTTAGTCGTGGCTTATTACCATCCAATACGCCATAATTTCTGGCCCAGCGATGCAGGTTTCTGGTCGCCTCACCTTTACCATTTTTAGTGTAAGTGAATATAAATGCAGGAGTTTCAAAGGTTTTTCCAGGCTGTAGTTTATATTCAGAAGCATAAGGATTCATACCAGTAATCATCCGCAACGAGTTTTGCTGATCAATTTCAAAAGAACATTGAAAATTACCCGACCATGCTAATGTACCTGCAATCAATTCACCGGTAGATTCGTCAGAAGGCTTATTCAAAGAAAGGAAAAAACAAGGTGAGCGATACATTTGTGCTCTGGTGCCAAGCTTACTATCCAGTATTTTTATACCCGGTGTAAGTTGACTTTCCTTCATACGCATTTCAGTCATGTAATCCCCATCAAACTGGCTTAACCAATATTTCGAAGCATCAAAATGCAACATTGAAGAAGCATAATTGGTCAAGGTAACCGGCTTTTTCTCGTTATGCTTTATTTCTGTCCATTCTTTAATAATGTCTTCCTTATAATAAGCTGAGAAATGCAATACCACCTCTACAGGATATTGTGGATCTTTTAGCGTGATAGAAGTCGTGGTTACATTGTCGTCTTCTTTACTGCTCTTCTGCCCTGCATACTTTAAATCCAATGAAGGATTACCATCGCTGTGTACCATACGGATAGCAGGCTCAAAAAGATCACCCATACCCGCTCCAATGTAAGCTTCCCTTCGAGTAGATTGCAGTAAATCCTGATCTGCAGGATTGATAAGCTTTTGTCCCAGGTAACTTTGATATAATTTTTGGGCAGAAGACACGGTAAAAATGAGCGAGGTATTCTTAGTTTCAACAACGATCTGCTTTTCTTTTTGCGCATTGACATCCTTGCCAAGTGCTAAAAACAAAAGAAAACAGGCAATATATTTTGTCATGTTTAATTGATTTCTATTAAAGTTTAATTAATTGAGTAGCTCCCTCTTTAATTTGATATCTGTAAGCTTTCCCACCCTTTTTAATGGTTACCAGTAATTTATCTTTACCAGCGCGAGCAACTTCCAGGTCAAATACATTTCCAAAAGAATGAATATTTCTTAAAGCCATATTATTCCAATCTTTGGGTAGCCTTGGCACACATTCAAAGCTGTTGAAAGCAACAGGGCGCATCCCAAACAATCCTTCCGTAAATATGCGGCAATACAAGCCACTTTCAGCCGATAGATGACGTTGATTCCCCTCTGGATAAGCTTCTACTGCATAAGGAACATGATCCCCCAACAACCTACGTCTCGAATAGTATTTGATAAAATCCATTGCTTTTTCAGTTTCTCCGGCTTGCAGTACGCCTCTTAACGCATAAAGAGTTGATCTGTCCCAGAATGTTTCCTTTCCTGCCTGCGTAGCTAATCCATCTGCAGTCCACAACTTTGGCGAGAACAAGGCATCAATGGTTCCTTGTTTTCTATCAAAAATACCCATAGTTAAAGGCAGACAAATCCATGCACGCAGTACATCATTACCTTCATAATACTTATAGGTTTCAAAACCTTCTACATTGCCACCAAAATACTTTTCTATATTTACTTTTAGTGCATCGGCTTCCTTACGGTAAGCATCAGTCTGGCTTTTAGGTTTATTTAAAGCCTGTCCCAATAACACCGCCGAACGCAAAGCATCGTAGTATAAAGTATTGGTAGATAAGTTAGCTTTACCTGCCGGAAAACGGCCTTCCAGTTCATCTTTATCAGAGGTAGCTACCCCTTCCGAATTTAATTTACGTTTGCTGTATTCTAAACACCATTCAATTAGAGGCCACAGCTTACGGGCCGAATCTATATTGCCATTGGCTAATGCATAACGTGATGCACCATAAGCGATCATCGCCTGATCCCCTCGGTCTCCCGCACCTTTCCAAACCGCATCACCTTCAGCTACAATAGAACTTGGGATGGCTTTATAATTCGGATTCATATACTTAGCAAACCAGGCGTAAGCATTCATTGCTGAAAGATTAGCAATTCTATCACCCGAAAAAGCAAAATAAGGATTGATATATTCTGCCTGATCATTGGCCCAAATAGCGGCATAATAAGCCAAACCTCCAGGTCCATGCATATACCCTCCTTTTGTTTTATAAATACTTTCTGTCGCCCTAAGCTTAGCAAAATCGAAAGTTGTATTCAATACTTTATCCGGGGTTTCTAATTTTAAAGGTGCCTCAATCTCGTCGATTCTCGCAATTCTTTTTTGCTCTTCTGCATCAGGGTTAATTACGGGTAACTGATCAGGATGATCTGTAGCCAGGTAATAAACGGCAAAGGTTACAGAATCTCCAGGTTTTATAACCTGACTTCCATCACCTACTGTCCCCATGATTACACTGTGCGATTGCACTTTACTTCTTGATGGATCGGTCCTTACCTCACGTTTCAAATATTCCATTGTAATCGGAAGATCTGCTTCAGATACATTGGTAAAGACAAATTTCTCGATGGCCATAGGTTGATCAACGGAGGGGTAGAAACTCCGCTCCATAGTACACAAAACAGGCTCTCCTATTTCCGCGTTTACACGCATGATGCCTTTATGATTGATACTTTTAATATCGTATCCTATACTTCCTTTTTTATTGCTTTTAGGGCTTGCAAAATCAAACAACTTCTTATTAATATAAAACCGGGGTAGTTCAATGTCTTGAAATGAATAAGTAATGTGTGTTCTGGTCCCATCGGGTAACATCCGAAAAGTTGGGAATACAAGCGTTCTGCTAATTTTAGATCTTTTAAGACTATCCAATCCGTATTCAACCCATATAGCTACCTTTTCGCCCGCCATTTCAATATGGTCGGTATGTGGTACTGTATTGTTAATGTTCCATGTAATACTTCCGTTGGGTTGTATCACCCATCTATCAGTCTGCTTTAGCAAAAAAGCAAGCTGCTGTCCATAGCATACAGCCTGACTAAGACAAAAAGCTGCAGCAATAATAGTTGTTCTTGTAAAAAAAAATCTCATACTGTTAATTAAGTTCAAATTGGCTACTGCAATTTGAAGATTTTCAATTGCTTTTTCAGGCATTCAATTGGCTAGTTAATCAACAATCTTAGCATTAGTTATCCTAACTCAAGACTAATTCATCCGCTTTTGATCTCGCTTAAATTTGCTACGCAAATGCGTTAAATCAATCGCGTGGCCAGCCCCCATTTCATTCAGCACAAAAAATGTTCTGAGCTCACTTATATTATCAAATTTAGCTAGCGTATTGATCAAAAAATCGCGATAATCCTGCATATCTGTAGCTACAATCTGCAGTAAAAAATCGAACATTCCATTTACATGATAGCAACTGGTTATTTCAGGAACATACTTTACATACTCCATAAATGATTCCAGATTAGAGCTGTTATTGTGAATTAAACGCACTCCAGTAAAGGTCATGAGCTTTCTGTTTAGCATTGTGTTGTTCAAAACCGTCACATATTGCTTAATATATCCTCTCTCTTCTAACCTTTTTATCCTTATACTGACTGAGTTAGGAGATAAATGAATCTTCCTTGAAATATCCTTTGCACTGATTCGTGCATTCTCTTGTAAATGAGATAATAATTTGAGATCTAGTTCGTCTAAGTTGAAAGGCATACAGTTTTTTTTGTTGAGGGCAATTTAGATCACCTCAACAATTAAAAAAACTGTACGTAGATACTTTTTTATTCGGATTTCCTTTTAAAATTCTCGCCACGCAATCTGCTCAAGAAAGAGGGTTGCATTCCTAAATAACTGGCAATGTGCTTTACAGCAAAGTACTGTTCAATCTCTACCCCAAAAAAACCTAGGAACTCCTGGTATTTTTCTCTTGGTTTCATATTCACCATACTCATTTTTTCTAAAAAATCCTGCTTCTCAAAATCAAGAATTTTGTTCCTTAGCTCTTCCACTACAGGAGCATTCAACTTCAGTCTTTCAAAATAATCTTTTGGTAAAAGGATAATTACCGCACCGCGGGCCAGCTGCAAATTAAAATTACTGTTTACAGGTATCACCATTACTTTACCCGGTTTGCAAAAATCTATAGTAACCTCCAGGGGTAAACCTTCTCCATCAACTTTCCGAATAAAATAACGCCCATAGCCCGATTGTAACCAAAATGCATCTGTACCTATTTCTCCCTCCGCTGCCAAAACGGTCATTTTATCCAAAGTATGTACCTCAAGCATTGGCAATATTGAACTATAAAATGCATCTGAGTAATCCAGGAAACTGCGTAAATAATTCAAAAAGTCGTTAATGATCATCAGTTCTTCTTCTGATCTATGCGAAACCCTTAAATCCCCACTATTGAACTCATCTTCAATTGATTCCCGTACTGACGTTTTACATAATAAATAATTTTTGTTCTCTGTAGCGCGTTTAATTTCTTTCATGTGTTAATTTTCTTAATAAATTACACATAGTAGGACAAAAAACCCACACTAGAAAGAAAATTTATTTTGTAACGATAATATGACAAACAACTAAGCGACTAGCTTACCTAAGCTCTGTATCCAGTCTGCAAACATATCCTGTTCTATTTTTATAACCAATTCTGCATGTTTTTCCCAATCCGGCGAGAAGGTTTTAAGTTGATTCAACATCTCTTCCAAATGCCCCTCTTCCTCCAAAATGATAGATTTCACAGTCACCTTACTCCCCGCTCTGGTTAAAACATTTTGATAAATAGGATACAACTCATCCGCTCGCACTTCAATTGCATACGTAACAAACAAATAAGCTGCAAATTTCAACTCATAGCCAGCCAAATTAAAATGCTGCTTTAAATACCTACATACAGCGACATCCAACGCATTTAGATAAAACTTAGTATGATTAGGGCTTAAAAGCTCTTCATTGGTATATGTTTTACACAAATTCCCCTCCAGCTTATCCAATTGCTTCTTCAGGTAATACGCATGGCGATGTTCTTCTGCAGCATGTTTAAGAATAATCAGGTTCACCTGTTCTTTATGCTCTGATGCTGAAATCTTTTTTGCACCGGCATTTTCCATGTACGACAACGTATTTAGCCATTTAGCGTGCAGCACATTGTCATTAACTATATTCTCCAAAATTGCCTGGATCTGCATATTTATATATCTTTTAGTGCCTGTGAAATAGTTTGGTAAATATACGCTAGATCTTCATTACTGATTACATAAGGTGGCAAAATATATAACACATTGCCCAATGGCCGTAAGACAATCCCACGTTCTAAAAAGTACAAGTATAACTTATCTCTTAATCCGCTCAAATAAGAGGTATCATTGCCAGTTTCCCACTCCATAGCCAATATAGTTCCAGCTTGCCTAATGTCTTTCAACTTCGGGTGCCCCTTAATGCTTTCTGCAAAGCCGCTATGTTGCGCTTCCACTCTTTGAATGTTCAGCAGAGTTTCAGGGTTCAATAAAATATCAAGACTAGCCAATGAAGCGGCGCAAGCAACAGGATTTGCCGTAAATGAATGCCCATGGTATAGCGTTTTAAGTTTATCATCACTTAAAAAAGCATCAAATATTTTATGGTTACATGTGGTTACTCCCATTGGCATCGTCCCCCCCGTTAGTCCTTTAGAAAGACAAAATATATCCGGTTTATTGGTTAATGCTTCGCAAGAAAAATACTTTCCTGTACGACCAAAACCAGTCATTACCTCATCAGCAATGGTTAAAATCCCATGTTTCTGGCAGCTTTCCAAAAGCTCATCAAGATATTGAGCTTCATACATCAGCATTCCACTGGCGCCAAGAACCATTGGTTCGAAGATAAAACATGCAACCTCATTAGAAAGGTAGTTGATCCGCGACTTTAGTTGCTCTATGTTTTGAGCATTGGGCAGTTCTATAAACTCTACATCAAACAATAGCTGATTAAAGGGATCTGTGAATATGCTGCGCCCACTAACAGACATGGCCCCAAAGGTATCACCATGATAGGCTTCTTTAAATGCAATGATCTTCTTCCGAACCTGTTTACCCGTATTTACCCAATACTGTAAACACATTTTAAGGGCAACCTCAACAGCTGTAGAGCCATTATCGCTGTAAAAGACTTTTGATTGCTTTCCTGGTAACAGGGGCAATAAACGTTCGGCAAGCTGCACTGCAGGTTCATGCGTAAAACCTGCAAATATCACATGTTCAAGTGTATTTAGCTGTTCGGCAACCTTAGCGGCAATATAAGGATGGGCATGCCCATGGATATTTACCCACCAGCTAGAAACGGCATCAATATACTTCTTGCCCGTTTCATCAAAGAGATACACGCCTTCTCCTCTCACAATAGGAATGTGGGGCAAAGGATTCTTCATTTGCGTATATGGATGCCAAATTACTTGCGCATCACGTGCTACTAAACTCATAAATCGTATTGTTTCAGTAACAGATCAACTGCCGTTTTATCGGTTTTAAAAGTCACATCATCTTCCTTTAGCTTATCCAGCGCGATCCATCTAAACGACTGCAAAGAACCCTCATCAAAGTCAAACGCCTCAGTTTTAAAATTAATTTCCAATGGATGTACTGCCTTAACCATATAATAAATGCTCAAAATCTGACTATCGTTAAATGAAGACTGCTCATAAAAATCAGTCGTATAAAGATGACCCAACACCTCTATTTCGGCATTACATTCTTCCATAAACTCCCTTTTAAGTGCATCAGCGAGGCCTTCCCCAAGCTCAAGACCGCCACCGGGAAATTTACTAAAAATACGTCCTCCAGACTGCTCATCACTAATCAATACCTCACTGTTGGTGTTGATCAATAATCCGTATACCCTAACGTTAAAATAGCTCATTATTTATTGGTCAAAATGTTTTAAATTCTTCGTTGCATTTTCTATAGTCCACTTAATTTCAGCTCTGAAATCCTCCTGCCTAACCGGGCATTCTTTCATGTGACAGTAATTACAGCAAGCCGGCAAACATGGATCAGTATGAATAAAAAGCTCCGTCTTACGATCCGCATTACCGTTTATTGTTTTATCTATTTCAGATATTTCCTGATGGACCCTATTCAAATCGAAATAATATGGCAAGGTAATGTGACAATCGATGTGTAGATCGGCACCGTATTGCTGCGCCCTTAAATTATGTACATCTATCCAGGGATCTTTCCTGTTTTTTTGAAGTATATCTATAATATTCTCTACCAGATCAACATTACTTTCGTCCATTAAGCCACCTACTGAGCGTCTGGTTAACTTATAACCGCTAAATAATATATACAAGCCCAAAAGAATTGAAATCACACTATCCAACCAAAAAATCTCCGTTAGCTTAATCAAAATAATCCCTACAACCAATCCCCCACTGGTAATCGCATCAGTTAACAGGTGCCTCCCATCCGCCTCAAGTGTAATTGATTTATGGTTCTTTCCTGTATTAATTAAGTAATATCCTACAATAAGATTAACTACCCCCGTGACTCCAATAATGCTTGCTCCTTCAAAAAGCTGTACAATTGGCCTAGGATAAATCAGATCGTACCCTGACTTCAAAATAATAATAACCCCTGCAATGGCAATTAGGACACCTTCGATAAACGCAGAAAAGAACTCCACTTTACCATGCCCATAAGGGTGATTCTCATCCTTTGGCAAAGTAGCGAGGTAAATACTATAAAATGCAAAGCTACTGGCCAATACATTTACAATACTTTCTGCAGCATCCGTAAGTATAGCATTTGAATGTGTGATAAAATAGGCGGCAAATTTAGCCAGCATTAACACTACGCTTACACATAATGCGATTAATATGGCTTTCTTTTGAGGTTGCAAATTGCTGAGTTTAGCAGCCAAAAATACAGTTTACCCATGAAATTATGATAAAAAGTATTTTTTTTAGTTTATAATACCGTTAGGTTTCTATATTTGCTACTTCACAAAATAATATTTGCTTGCGCATTAATCATTATGACATTTTTATCAAAAAGAATCAACAACCTATCTGAGTCACAAACCATTAAAATGGCGAAGTTAGGAAGAGAACTATCTGCAAAAGGGATAGACATTATCAATTTAAGCTTTGGTGAGCCTGACTTTTTTACACCTGATGATGTGAAGGCGGCTGCCAAGAAGGCTATTGACGAAAATTACTCTTACTATACCCCGGTTTCAGGTTACCCTGAATTACGTAAGGCTGTTGTTGACAAGCTTTTAAAGGAAAATGGCTTAACTTATACGTTCGACCAAATTGTACTTTCTACTGGCGCTAAACAATCTCTAGCCAATGCAGTAATGTGTCTGGTTGATCCAGGGGATGAAGTTATCGTACCTACTCCTTACTGGGTATCTTATTCAGAAATGATTAAACTTGGTGAAGGTGAAACTGTTTTTATCAATGCATCTGCTGAGAATAACTTTAAAATAACTGGTGCACAGTTAGAAGCTGCAATTACGCCTAAAACCAAATTGTTCATGTTCTCTTCGCCATGTAACCCTACAGGATCGGTTTATAGTAAAGCCGAACTTGCTGATTTGGTTGCGGTATTTGAAAAACATCCAAACATCTATATCATCTCTGATGAGATTTATGAGCACATCAACTTTGTTGGAAAACATGCTTCAATCGCAGAATTTGATTCTATAAAAGACAGAGTAATCTTAATCAATGGTTTCTCTAAATCTTATGCAATGACTGGCTGGAGAGTTGGTTATATGGCTGCAAACAAAGAGATTGCTAATGCCTGCGATAAACTACAAGGACAAATCACCTCTGGAACCTCTTCAATTGCACAACGTGCAGCTTTAGGTGCATATATGGGTGGTTTAGAATCCGTACACTTAATGGTTGATGAGTTCAGAAAACGTAGAGATATCGTTTACGCATTATTAAAAGAAATCCCTGGGATCAAAGTAAACCTTCCAGATGGAGCCTTTTATTTCTTCCCTGAAGTAAAATCTTATTTCGGTAAAAAGAATGGCGAAAATGTAATCAAAACTGCAGAAGATCTTTCTCTATACCTTTTAAATGAGGCACACGTATCTACCGTTACTGGTGAGGCTTTCGGAAACGAAGACTGTATCCGTATCTCTTACGCTGCTTCAGAAGAGCAATTAAGAAAAGCTGTTAGCCAAATTAAAGATGCCTTAGCTAAATTAAGCTAAGCACACATAACACTGTTACTAGTAAAAAAGCAGATCATGATTTATGATCTGCTTTTTTTATGCTCCCTACTTTTTTTATATACCCAACAATGAGAATAGCGAGTTTATGCTGAAGTGCCATGTTTAAAAAATGAGCGTTCGAAGAAAAGGCCTAGGAATTTTTGCGCTTCTTCAGCGCCAAAGGTTCCAGCCTTTGAATTGTAATGCTCATTTTTTAAGAGAAGAACAGCCATATTACGAGCGGATCGCTTCGACAGGATCCAACCGAGATGCCGAATAAGCCGGCCAGAACCCCGATATCGTTCCAATCGCAAACGACACCCCTACTCCTAACAAAATATTATTCAAGAACAGGATCATTGTAAATCCCATAGCTCCGGTGATTAACGTGACGATATACACCAATAAGATCCCCAGTCCACCACCCAGCAAACAAAGTGCAACAGCCTCAAACAAAAACTGTAGCAATATGAAATAATTCTTAGCTCCCAGCGATTTCTGAATACCAATAATATTGGTACGTTCTTTTACAGACACAAACATAATATTGGCAATTCCAAAGCCCCCTACAAGAATGGAGAAGCCACCAATTACCCAACCTGCAATATTTACGATACCAAACATCTGATCTAGCTGATTAGATGCAATGGTGCTCTTATTCAAGGCAAAATCATCCTCAGCTCCAGGTCTTATTTTATGTATCGCTCGCATGGCGCCCTTTATTTCACTCTCAATCTCCTCGACAGCAATATGTTCCTTTCCTCTTACCGTAATCGTAGGATCATATCTTCCACTTTGCACGTCAAACAATCCTTTGGCAAAATTCAAAGGAATCAAGATGTTCTTATCCTGCGACATACCTAACATATCTTCCCCCTCTTTTTTAAATACCCCAACTACAGTCAGTCGGCGTCCCATTACCAATATTTTCTTACCTACAGCAGTTTCACCGTTAAATAAACCATCGGCAATATCGGCACCCAGGATGATCACAGGCGAACCTGATTTCCCCTCATTTTCGGTAAAATACCGACCTTCCTGAAAGTCGATGGTCCATGTTTTGTTAAAATCCTGTGAAGCGGCCTTTAACCCGGCACCTTCAACTGAATTACTCCGATACTTCACGGTTCTACTATCCGCATAAATCTCATAAGAAACGCCTTCTGCATGCTCCAGTCTATCTTTTAGCGCGGTATAATCCCTCAAAGAAGGCTCAGGTCTATTTACATACTTCCACCAGGGGTAATCTCCAAAACCACCCCAAGGCCATTTTTGCACAAAAATAGTTTTAGAACCTAATTTGTCAATGCTCTCCTGGAGTTTACTTCTAAAAGTATCGGTTGCAGTAAAAACGAAGATGATGGCGAAAATACCAATGGTAATTCCCAGCAAGGAAAGCATGGTCCTCAGTTTGTTTTGGCGCAATGCATCAGCTGCGAACCTAAAACTTTCTCCTATTAGTCTGAAAATAATCATAATTGTAGTTTAGATCAAAACTACCCAAAAAGGTTACAGTAATTCCTCCAAAAATAAAAAATATAAAGCGAACAAAATAAATTCAGATTTCGTCACCAAAATACCTTTTTAATAACAAATCAATAGAAAACAATAAAATATTGGCATTAACAGGCTCCATCAAAAAGAATTATACATTAATCAGGATATTATTTTGTAAATTTGCGCCCTTAAATATCACATTAAAACACTATGAAGTTATCTCAATTTAAGTTTAATTTACCCGAATCATTGGTTGCCAACAACCCTTCTGAACATAGAGATGAAGCCCGTTTAATGGTTTTACATAGGGATAGCGGTAAAATTGAACATAAAATATTTAAAGATGTTTTAGATTATTTCGATGATCAGGATGTTATGATTCTGAACAATACTAAAGTTTTTCCTGCCCGTTTATACGGAAACAAAGAGAAAACCGGTGCAACAATTGAGGTTTTTCTGTTAAGAGAACTGAACAAAGAGCTTCGTTTATGGGATGTTTTAGTTGACCCTGCACGTAAAATCCGTGTTGGAAATAAATTATATTTCGGTGATGATGATCTATTAGTTGCTGAGGTAGTTGACAACACAACTTCTCGCGGCCGTACCATCCGTTTCTTATTTGATGGTACTGACGAAGAGTTCAGAAAAAACATCGAAATCTTAGGTGAAACACCATTACCTAAATACATCAAACGTAAAGCTACTGCTCAGGATAAAGAACGTTACCAAACTATTTTCGCTAAACATGAAGGCGCTGTTGCAGCTCCTACTGCTGGTTTGCACTTTAGCAGAGAACTAATGAAACGTTTGGAACTGAAAGGTATCAACTTTGCAGAAGTTACCTTACACGTTGGATTAGGTACATTCAGATCAGTTGAAGTAGAAGATCTGACCAAACATAAAATGGACTCGGAGCAATTCATCATTGAGCAGAAAGATGCAGATATTGTAAACCAGGCATTAGAACGCAAGAAAAGAGTATGTGCTGTTGGTACAACCTCAATGCGTGCTATAGAATCAGCTGTTTCTTCAGGAAGAACACTTAAGGCTGCGAACGACTGGACTAGTAAGTTCATCTTCCCTCCTTATGAATTCAGTATTGCAAATTCAATGATCACCAACTTCCACACTCCAGAATCTACTTTATTGATGATGGTAAGTGCTTTTGGTGGTTATGATTACGTTAGACACGCTTATGAAGTAGCTTTAAAAGAAAAGTACCGTTTCTATAGCTATGGCGATGCGATGTTAATCATCTAAAGATTAATCTATTCAATTTAAAGAATATAGACATAGGAGATTTGAAAACGTAAGTTTTAAATCTCCTATTTTTATTTAAATGCAATACAACATGAAATATTATGCAATAATAGTAGCTGGCGGATCAGGCAACAGAATGCAAAGCGCTGTCCCGAAACAGTTTTTGTTATTAGATAAGCAACCTGTGCTTATGCATACAATAACAGCATTTCATTCATGTGCATTAAATCCTCACATCTTACTGGTGCTCAATATAGACCAGCACAAATATTGGGAAGAACTTTGCTTGAAGTATAATTTTACGATCCCCCATCAGGTTGTTAATGGTGGAGCACAGCGATATCACTCCGTAAAAAATGGCTTAAAAGCCATTAAAGGAAAAGGCATTGTTGCTGTTCACGATGCAGTAAGACCATTAATTTCAGTTCAGCTAATTACCAAATCCTACCAGGTTACTGAAGAAACAGGCAATTGCATTATTGGCATTACGCCTACTGATTCTGTTAGAAGAGTATTGGAAAATGGCAAAAGCGAAGCGCTCAGCAGAGATGAGCTGGTGCTAATACAAACGCCACAAACGTTTGAGATAGACCTACTCAGAAAAGCATATCAGGCTCCTTTTAGAAACGAGTTCACTGATGATGCTTCTGTAGCGGAATATGCTGGATTTAAAATTAACCTGATAGCGGGTGAAAGAGAAAACATCAAAATCACCCACCCTGAGGATCTGGAGATTGCCTCCATTTTAAAAAGGATGATCAAGAGAACACCTTAGTTATGCGGCCCTATTTATTACTTTCAGTAGAATAGCAACTACAGCAATAACCAACAAAATGTGAATCAAACCACCCACATTAGGTCCAAACCCGTGAAAAACGAATCCAATAATCCATAATATAACCAGCACTACTGCTATAAGATAAAGTAAATTTCCCATAATATTTATTTTTAATAAGGGAACACTTAAATCTGCAAATTGTTTAAAATAAAAAAGGCTCCCTTGTCGGGAGCCTCTACTATTTCGTTACAGGTTAATACTCGTCCTCGTTAAAGAAGAAATCATCTTTTGTAGGATAATCTGGCCAAATTTCCTCTATGGTTTCATAAGGCTCACCATCATCTTCCAAAGCTTGTAAATTTTCAATCACCTCTACTGGGGCACCTGATCTGATACCGTAATCAATCAATTCATCTTTTGTTGCAGGCCATGGAGCGTCTTCCAAATGCGATGCGAGTTCTAATGTCCAATACATATTTCTTATACTATTAAGTTATTCAAATTTATTTCGCAAAAGTATATTAAAAAACCTGAGCAAAACAAATTTTTTTTCCACTATTTTCAATCCCATCGTTTTTCAGTCCAATGGTCTTGAATTTTCATTAATTACAATCGCGGAATCCAGATGTTTTCTTCTGTTTTAGCATCTGAATTCAGCTTTCGTGCCAAAACAAACAAATAATCGCTTAAACGATTCAAATAAATCGTCATTTTTTCGTCAACAAAGCTTTCCGAAGCTAAATGAACGGTTAAACGCTCTGCGCGACGGCAAATACATCTTGCTACATGACAATAAGATACAACTGTATTTCCACCAGGTAACACAAAATGTTTCAATTCCGGCAGCACTTCATTCATATCATCCATTTCCTTCTCCAATAAACTGATATCATTATCATAGAGGTCAGGGATCTTCATCCTTGATTTTTCAGGATCTGCAGCCAAAGCGGCTCCAACAGTAAAAAGACGGTCCTGTATTTCCTTTAACATTTTTTGATGATGTGCATCAATATCCTGACACATGATCAGTCCGATGTAAGAATTCAGTTCATCCACTGTACCATAACATTCGATTCTCAAATGAAACTTAGGTACACGGGTGCCTCCTATTAAAGAAGTCAAGCCCTTATCACCGGTTTTGGTGTATATCTTCATATTTAATTTATGGTTTCAAAATCGGCACCCTTCTCTTTCAGATGTGTCAATCTTGGCGACACCGTTTTAATGTCTGTATTTAGATAGTCTTTTTCAATCAAGCCATCACGCATACGAACAATACGATGTGCATGTTGAGCGATATCCTCCTCATGTGTAACCAGAATAATCGTATTCCCTTTACTATGGATCTCCTCCAGCAGCGCCATGATCTCTATAGAAGTCTTCGTATCCAGGTTTCCGGTAGGCTCATCGGCCAATATGATAGATGGATTATTAATCAATGCCCTTGCAACAGCCACACGCTGTCGCTGTCCGCCTGAAAGCTCATTGGGCTTATGAGTTACCCTATTTCCTAAACCAACGTTCTCTAGCGCCTTATGCGCACGTTCCTCGCGTTCTTTTTTATTAGCCCCTGCATAAATTAAAGGCAAAGCCACATTATCCAGAGAGGTAGAACGTGGCAACAAGTTAAAAGTCTGAAAAACAAAACCAATCTCACTGTTCCTAACTTCCGCAAGCTCGTTATCCGACATGTGACTCACGTTAGTCCCATTTAGAATGTAATCGCCTTTACTTGGCGTATCTAAACAACCTAAAATATTCATCAGGGTAGATTTCCCAGAACCAGAAGGCCCCATCAATGCTACAAATTCTCCCTTATGGATATCGAGTGTAACTGATTTCAAGGCATGAATCACCTCAGAACCAATGACATATTTACGAGCAATATTTTTAATGTGTATTAATGCTTTATCTGACGCTGTCGACGTGCTAGAGGCTTTCTCCATTGCTTTTCTTTTGAGGTTAGACGGCACCGAACATGCTAATGTTACAGCAGTCCTTATTTTTCTATGATCTTTGGAACGAGAAAAAATGCTTCATTATGTAGCGCTGAGTTTTTTAAACCGTCTGCTACACTGATCTCCTGTTTTACTTCATCTTCACGCCAAACATTCTCTTCCGCATTCATGTACACCAAAGGTTCCACGCCTTTAGTATCCAGCTCATTTAACTTCTCCATAAAAGTAAGAATCTTGTTCATATCCGGTATTAAGGCATCAATTTCTTCCTCTTTAACCGCGATCCTTGCTAAATCTGCTACTTTATGTATGGTTTGCTTATCTATAATCATTTATCAACAAGTTTACTATTTATCAAGTCAAAAATACGGTCTTTTAACTCATCTGAGTCATTTATTGTCAAATTGGTCGTCAAAACCGGCTTATGGACATAAATATCACCAATTCCCGGTGCAGAACCGTACTTTACCCCATCATCCCACATCGTTTTCCATACATTCGTTAAGCTTACCGCAACGATGGGCACCCCCTTCTCTATCGCCAATCTAAATGGTCCATTTTTAAAAGGCATCAATTTTGGTGGATAGTGTTCATCCGCAATCTTCCCTTCCGGAAAAATAATCAGGCTCATTCCGTTTTCAAGGTTAGTCCCTGCCCGTTTAAACGCCCTAAAGGCCGACATTTTACTATCTCTATCTACCGGAATATCGATAGTTTTAAAAAAAATCCTCAACAAGGGGTTCTTTAATAACTCCGCCTTTCCCATAAAATGAAATCTACCTTGTGCTAATATGCAAAGGATCATGATATCATGATTAGAAGTATGATTACAGCAGTAGATATAATTTTGACCGGACAGTAATGGCTCCTCGAAAGTAAAGCGAGGAACAAAGCCAATAAAGAATGCGCAGAGTCTACTTTTTAACTTACGCAAGCCATTTAACAGGCCGTAAGTTTTCGGATTTTGAGCGGCCAGATAATAAAACGGATAAAAAAATATCGAAAATATAGCAATTATAAATACAGAATAGACCCGATGTATTTGTTTGAGGTTGCTGATCATTGAATTCAAAATTACTAAAAATAGCCCATATGCTCAAAAACTGCCATTAACGTGTAAACATTTAGCATGTAGATAAAAAATGAAATTATAAGCGGGCTGAATTAGGGTTTTTTATTAATTTCGGCCTCTTGAATCTTACCTTCAGCTTAGGCTCAAAATCTAAAGCAAGGATTTTTCATCAAATTAACAATTAATAATCAAATGAGAGAAACGGTAGTTAGTGGTATTCGTCCAACGGGAAAATTACATTTAGGAAATTATTTTGGTGCAGTAACCAACTTTGTAAAAATGCAATATGATTATAATTGCTATTTTTTCATTGCCGATCTACATTCATTAACTACTCATCCTACTCCACAAGATCTACATGGTTATGTAAAACATGTTCTGGTAGAATATCTTGCTTGTGGAATAGATCCTGAAGAAACAACAATTTACATTCAATCTGATGTTCCAGAAGTTGCAGAATTGTATTTATACCTGAATATGAATGCATACATGGGCGAATTGGAAAGAAGCACATCTTTTAAAGATAAAGTTAGAACTCAGCCCGACAATGTTAATGCAGGACTATTAACATACCCTACATTAATGGCAGCAGACATTCTTATCCATAAAGCTACAAAAGTACCTGTAGGTAAAGATCAGGAACAGCATCTTGAATTTACAAGAACCTTCGGAAACCGTTTTAACAGGCTGTATAATACAGAATGCTTCCCTGAGGCATTTGCATTTAACTACTCACAAAATCTCGTTAAGATCCCGGGTTTAGATGGAAATGGTAAAATGAGCAAATCAAGCGGAGAGGGTAACTGTATATACTTATCAGACAGCCCTGAAATTATCCGTAAAAAAGTATCTCGTGCGGTAACCGACAGTGGTCCTACAGAAGAAAACCAGCCAAAGCCAGAAGCGATTCAGAACTTATTTGATTTGATGAAAATTGTTTCTACCCCTGACACCATTGAACATTTTGACGGACTATACAATAAAATGGGAATTCGCTATGGTGACTTCAAGAAACAACTTGCTGAAGATATGATTGTATTCAATACGCCTATCCGCGAAAAGATTGAAGAAATGTCTAAGGACACTTCATATTTGCGTCAGGTAGCCAAACACGGTGCCTTAAAAGCAAGAGAAAGTGCACAAAAAACCATCAAGGAAGTTAGAGAGATTATTGGATTCAAATCATTTTAACATTTAGTGTAAAATAAGTACCTTACTCCTCTTCAAAAATAAGATATGCACATAGCGATAGTTGGAAATATTGGCGCCGGTAAAACGACTTTAACAGGTCTACTTGCGAAAAATTATGGCTGGGAAGCCTTGTATGAAGCTGTAGATAATAATCCTTACCTGGAAGATTTCTATAGTGACATGAAGCGTTGGAGCTTTAACCTGCAAATCTATTTCCTTAATAGCCGTTTTCAGCAAATTGTAGACATCCAGAATTTTAATAGGAATGTAATTCAGGATAGAACGATTTATGAGGATGCCTACATATTTGCCGATAATCTGCATGAAATGGGATTAATGACCACCAGAGATCATCAAAACTATAAAGCTATATTTGAGAACGTTACTTCTTTCATTAAACCGCCAGACTTACTGGTATACCTACGTGCTTCAGTACCTACTTTGGTAAACAATATTCAACGCCGTGGCCGCGAATACGAAACCAGTATCCGTATTGATTATTTATCTAAGCTTAATGAGAAATATGAAGCCTGGATTAAAGGCTATAGTCTTGGTAAATTACTAATATTGGACAAAGATAAATTGGATTTCAGCAATAACCCAGAAGATCTGGGCACCATTATTCAATCTATAGACGCGGAGATTAACGGATTATTTTAAGATGAAAGTATTAGGCATTATTCCTGCTCGTTATGCCTCTACCCGTTTTCCGGGCAAGCCTTTAATTGATATTCAGGGTAAAAGCATGATCCAACGGGTTTATGAACAAGCCTTAAAAGCTACGAGCTTAAACAAAGTGGTTGTAGCTACAGATGATGAACGCATTGCTGAAGCAGTAAAAAACTTTGGTGGAGAATTTGTAATGACCGGAAGTACACACCAAAGTGGTACAGACCGTTGTGCTGAAGTATCACAACATTTCCCAGATTTCGATACAGTAATTAATATACAGGGCGATGAACCATTCATCAACCCAAAGCAAATCGACCTACTTGTTTCTTGTTTTGAGGAGGAAGATGTACAACTGGCGACACTAATTAAAAAAATCCACACCGAAGAAGAACTGTTTAACAACAACATTCCAAAAGTGGTGATCAACAGCAGACAAGAAGCTGTTTATTTCAGCAGGCATACCATACCCTACATCAGAAGTGCAGAAAAAGACCAATGGCTAAATGCACACCAGTTTTATAAGCACATTGGCATTTATGGATATACCACCACTACCCTACACGAAATCACCAAGCTTCTGCCTTCTTCGCTCGAAGTAGCCGAAAGTCTGGAGCAATTGCGTTGGGTAGAAAATGGCTATACTATTCAAACCCGCATCACAGCCATTGAAACCATTGCCATAGATACGCCCGAAGATTTGAATAAGATCATTAGGTAAGCAATTCAATTATTACTTATATTGGTTATAGTTATGAAAAATTATCTTATCCCAATTTTACTGGTATTCGGCATTTTAAGTGCTTGTACTTCGGGCCACGAAACTAAGGGCAGCGCTGAAAATCATATTGTATTAAAACCATTTAGCGATTCCGTTAAGATAGACACTTTTAAAGTTGCGCTTAACGGAAATGATTTGAAAGACATGACCATTCGGTTTAGCATAACCGCCCACGACGGGAAACTCATCTACAACAAAGATTTTAAAGCCGTGGATTTGATAGACAATTACAAATCCAGCGTCGATTTGAAAAAAGAGCGCAGTCAGAAGGCCTTTATTATGAATGAATATAAGCTATTTCTAGATGACGAGAACTTTCTAGAACCCGCAGTTACAGAAAGTGAGAGCCCAGATCAGTATACTCCTGATAAAACTTTTTACAACGAACTAAAACAGTCTACATTAAACGGTTTCAAGTACCGTACTGGAAAAGAGACAAGTGTATATATTGCCTGGTCTGAAAAAGAAAAAAAAGTTAAGCCGTATTACAATTGTTGTAAATAATTTCATTTTAATTTTATTGCCAAAAAACGCTTCAATTGAAGGCCAGAAGCATGTGCTAACGTAAAATGGCCATACTTTGTATACCTCAACGAGAAAAAAATAAAAATAATATTATGATACTTATAAATTTTATATTATGTTTATATAATCAAAGAGCAAATAAGTAGTTTGCTTTTCAACAATCAGCATATTCTAACCAAATATACTTTTACAAAAGAGCCCGGAAATTTTCGGGCTTTTTTCATTTAACGCCTTTTCAATCTATTTTCAACTCATAAAAAGAATATTATTTCGAATAGTTAATGCGATAAAAAAAATAGTTCTTAGATTTAAGAACTGTGCCTCTTCGCTACAAAGTAATTTATGCTCAAAAAGATTTCCATTAGTATTCTATTTCTATTTCCAATTATTACAGCCTTAGCGCAAAAGGCAAAAATAAAAGGTATAATCATAGATCCTATCGAAAATAGAAAGCTGGAGCATAGCGCCATCCTACTTATCGGCGCCGCAGATTCTATGCTGGTAAAAACAACCAGAGCTAATCAGCTAGGATATTTTGAGTTCGGAAATTTAAAAAAAGGCGACTATAAAATTCTAATTACCTACCCAAAAATGGCCGATTATATTCGGAACCTAAGGGTGTCCGACACTTCAAATCTAAATTTAGGTATCATCGGCATGGAACTGAAATCCAAGATATTACACGAAGTAGTGATACAAGCCACAAAAAGTGCTGCAAGGATGAAAGGCGACACGCTTGTCTTCCAAGCAGATAGTTTTGCCGTACGTACCAATGCCAATGTACAGGAGCTATTAAAAAGATTACCAGGAATAGAGGTAGATAAAAATGGGACTATAAAGGCACAAGGCAAAGAGGTAAAAACAGTATTGGTTGATGGGGATGAGTTTTTTGGCGATGACCCATTGCTGGCCACAAAATATCTAAAGGCAAATGCAGTTGAAGAAATTCAAGTATACGACAGAAAAAGCAAAAACGCCGACCTCACCGGTATAGATGACGGCATAAAGAATAAGACCATCAACATTAAATTAAAAGAAAATGCCAAAAACGGGTACCTATCAACAATTGACCTGAATACCAGTACTACTAAGCTGGGAGATTACGGAGGTATGGTTGGTGTATTCCAAAATAAACTCAAAGCGGCTGTTTATGGCACCTATTCCCGCTTAAATAATGAATCCAAGATAAACAACTCGTTGCGAAAACTGAAGGGCGAAGAATACGACCTGATCGAAGTTGGGGATGATGGCAGCTCCATTATGTATGTATCCGACAGTGAAGATGATGACTACACCACATCTTCGGGAGGATTACCTAATAATTTAAGTTTAGGAGCTTATTATGCCGATAAATTTAAGGACAATAAAATGGGTTTAAAACTCAACTTTAAAATCTTTAATAACAATAATATCAACCATACAACTGCCAATACAGAAGAATTACTTCCAGATCAGCCAAAATTTTACAGTTCAGAAAGTACCGATAACAATACCGAAGTAGGAGGCGAATCTTTAAAGGGAACTTATTCCTACAATATAGACCCACTTTCTGTCTTAAAAGTATCTTTTGGATTGAGTAAACGTAGAAACGAACACAATTCAAGGAGTGCTAACTCTACGCGTGGAGATAATGGATTCCCTATCAGTGAGAATAAGCAAAAGAATGCTGGGATAGGTACAACTGAAATCTATAATGGAAACATTAACTGGTCCAGAAGGTTCAAGAAAAAAGGACGTACGCTATCCATAGATTTGCAGCCAGAAAGCCAAAGCAGCAACAACAATGAGTACAGTTTAAACAGAACCAATTACTTTAAAACCAATGGCTTTCTAGATAGAGTTGAAAATACCGACCTTAGGAAAAGCAATTCAGGATCTCAAAACTCATTAGGTACCAGGATCAATTACACTAATCCAATTTCTAAAAAATGGATACTCGAAGCAGGGTATAGTTTCAAAACTATAGCTTCAAGTAGTAATAGAATGGTCTTCGACAATATTAAAGATGATTCAAAAAAGATAGACTCCTTAAGTAACAACTTTAAGTTTGTCAATTTTTCCAATGTTGGTAAAATAATCCTACAATATAGTAACCAAAAAATTTCGGTATCGACTGGGCTCGAAGCAACTCAAAGTAACTTTGAATTGAAGGACCTGGATAAAAGCACAGATTTCAGAAGAAACTACTTAAATCTATCACCCAGAACCAACCTATTTTATAAGATCAGCAACAGTACCGGCATGTCTGTCAATTACAATGGAAATATGCAGCAACCCAGTATTGAGCAACTACAGCCAGTCCGACAAATCAATACCCCATTGTTTCAAGTTATCGGAAATTCGGCATTAAGACCTTCTTTCAGTAACAATTTCGGCATTTCCTATAACAGTTTCCAGTTCAAATCAGATCAATATATCTCTGCCAATTTCAACTATAGCTTTACCAATAATGCCATTGTAAACACTGAATTGGTAGATGAGTTCAACAAGAGAATATCTAGCTTTATCAATGCCAATGGCAATAATTCCATAAATGGTAACCTAAGTTATTCTAAGGGTTTTTCTAAGGTGCATATGCGTTTTGGTGCTGACCTGGGCTTCAGCAGATCGAACACTATAGCTATCATTAATGCTACCCAAAATAAAGCGGCAAATATGCAATATAACTTAAGGGCATCCTTTAATTATTATACCCCTAAAATAGAATTCAATTACGTACCATCAGCCACTTTAATGACTGGTAAATCATCTATTGGTGAAATTAACGATGGTAAAAGTGTTACCCACAATCATGAAATCTCAGGCACCATTCAATTGCCCTTTAAATCCGAATTTCACACTTCTTTTTCTTTATCCTTCCGTCCTGCCAATTCCTCGTTTGTACAAGATGTGAATACCGCAATCTGGGATAGTTACATATCTACAAAACTACTAAAAAGCGAAACGCTTGAAATTAAGCTATCTGTTACCGACATCCTAAACCAAAAAATAGGATACAATAGATTTGTAGGTGGTAACATGATAAGCGAAAACACATTTAGCTATATCCCGCGTTATGTATTAATTGGGATAAACTGGAATTTAAGTGGTAATTTTATGAAGAATACAGCAGCCAAATAAATTGATCTGATGAAGCAAAAGGTTATTGTTTTATTTTGTGTGTGTAATTGTTTTCTAAGTTTAAAAGCTCAGGAAGCCTTTATCCCCTATGGTAAAATTACATTCGAAAAAAAAATAAACCTGATCAGAAGCCTAGAAAACTCTGGTCTCCCGGAAGAAGCCAAAGAGAAAATGCAAAAATACTCCAGCAGCAATTGGGAATTTCTTTTCAATCTCGAAAAATCAGTCTACAAACCCATCAAAAAGGAAGCTGAAAATAACCAGGCGGGATTCTTTTCTTTTTCCTTGAACCAACAGAATAATGAAATCTATACCGATTACAGCAAAAACCGTAGGGTACTAAGACGAACGGTAATGGACGACACCTATCTGCTTACTGACACCATTCCGCGGGTAAATTGGAAGATTATGCACGATGTAAGAAATATTGCAGGATACGAGTGCAGAAAGGCCATAGGCGTAATTTACGATACCGTATATGTAGTTGCCTTTTATTCAGACGAAATTTTACTACGTGGAGGACCCGAAGGATTTGGCGGTTTACCCGGTACCATATTGGGTCTGGCTATCCCCCGCTACAACACCACCTGGTTTGCAACAAAGGTGGAAGGGTTTGCTAATCAGCAGGCTGAAATTGTCCCCCCAACTAAAGGAAAAAAAATAGAAACTGATAAGGATTTAAAGAAACTCATCGAATTATTTACCCGTTACGATCAGCATAAAAAAGAAAAAGAAGAACAAGCGAAGAAAACGCTGTACGGTTTCACCCTGTAACTTTTTAGGAGCTAAGATTTTATCACTTCTTTCACATATATGTGTTTTTTTACAAAAAGAGCGGCTCAGCTTTGGTTTTATTTGCTAACTTTGTATCCCGTACAAAAACAATAAAACAGTGATATAATTACTGCTTTATTTCAGAAAATCAAAAACATGACTAAGTATATTTTTGTTACGGGCGGTGTTACTTCCTCATTAGGTAAGGGCATCATCTCCGCTTCATTAGCCAAATTACTACAAGCACGCGGCTATAGTGTTACCATCCAAAAGTTCGACCCTTATATCAATATTGATCCGGGAACATTAAATCCTTACGAACATGGTGAATGCTATGTTACCGAAGATGGTGCAGAAACAGATCTTGATCTTGGTCACTATGAACGTTTCTTAAACGTTCCCACTTCACAGGCAAATAACGTAACCACTGGTCGCATTTACCAAAATGTAATCAACAAGGAAAGACAGGGCGAGTATCTAGGAAAAACCGTACAGGTAGTTCCTCACATTACTGATGAGATTAAAAGAAACATGCGTTTGTTGGGTGAAACCGGACAATACGACATCATAATCACCGAGCTTGGTGGAACTGTAGGTGACATCGAATCTTTACCATTTATAGAGGCTGTACGCCAGTTTAAGTGGGAAGAAGGCGCACATAATGCGATCGTGATCCACTTAACCCTGATCCCTTATCTTGCTGCTGCTGGTGAGTTAAAAACAAAACCTACTCAACACTCTGTAAAAACGTTGCTAGAATATGGTATTCAACCAGATATCCTGGTTTGTCGTTCAGAGCGCTCTATTTCTTTAGATATTCGTAAAAAAATCGCGTTGTTCTGCAACGTAAATGTAAATGCAGTAATCGAATCACTTGATGCTTCTACCATTTACGATGTTCCTTTGCTAATGATGAAGGAGCAATTGGATAAAACGGTACTGAGCAAACTTAAGTTGCCGCAGAAAAACGAGCCCGATATGGAAAAATGGAAAGAATTCCTTGGCCGTTTAAAGAACCCAACATCTGAAGTTAAAATTGGTTTAGTAGGTAAATATGTAGAATTACCTGATGCTTACAAATCAATTATTGAATCATTTATTCACGCTGGTTCAAGAAATGAATGTAAAGTAAAAGTTGAGTATATCCACTCTGAAGGAATATATCCAGACAATGCAAAGGAAAAACTTAGCCATTTAGATGGTATTTTGGTTGCTCCAGGTTTTGGAAGTCGTGGTATTGAAGGAAAAATTGACACCATTAAATACGTGAGGGAAAACAATGTACCATTCTTTGGTATATGCCTGGGTATGCAATGTGCCGTAATTGAATTTGGTCGTAATGTGTTAGGACTGCAAGGTGCAAATACTACTGAAATTGATGAAGAAAGTGTACACCCAGTAATCAATATGATGGAAGACCAAAAAAGCATAACTGCTAAAGGTGGTACTATGCGTTTAGGTTCTTACCCTTGTGATCTGAAAAAAGGTACAAAAGCCTTTGCAGCTTACGGAAAACAACACATTACTGAGCGTCACAGACACCGTTATGAATTTAACAGTGCTTACCTGAGCCAGTATGAAGCAGCAGGAATGATTGCTTCAGGTATTAACCCCGAAAGCAGTCTGGTTGAAATTGTTGAGCTTAAAAACCATCCTTTCTTTGTTGGTGGACAGTTTCACCCTGAATTAAAATCAACAGTTGCTAATCCTCACCCACTTTTTGTTAAATTTGTCGCCGCTGCGATGGAGTTTGCGAAGAAAAAAACAAAATAATACGCGTTTAATTAACAATAATGGATAGAAATACGTTTACAGGATTATTCCTGATCATGATCGTTTTAGCAGGTTCCTTCTATTTCTTTAAGCCTAGCGAGGCCGAAATGAAATCAATTCAGGAAAAACATAAGACTGATTCACTTGAAAAAGCTGGAGTTGCACCTGCTCCTACCGCAGTAGCTCCAATAGCAGCATTGCCTGTGTTAGACTCTGCAGCGTTAACGGGACCTTTCGGTGGCAACATCGCAGGAACTGTACAAACCAGTGTTCTTGAAAATGAAAATTTAAAATTAACCTTCAGCAATAAGGGTGGTAAAATATTATCGGTACAAGTTAAAGGTGAGAAAACCTATAATGGAAAACCGGTTATTTTATTTGATGGTGATCAGAACAAGTTTGGCTTGAACCTGAACATCGGTGGTAAAATCGTAAGTACAAACGACCTATATTTTACAGCCACACAAAATGCAGGAAGCATCAACATGCGTGCTAACTATTCGGCTGATAAATATATTGAATATGTGTACAACTTGAAGCCGAACAGCAGTCAAGTAGGTTTTAACATTAATTTAAATGGTTTAAACCAGGTTATTCAAAATAACACTATCGCTTTAAACTGGGAAACTACCTTACTTGAGCAAGAAAAATCAGCTAAGAAAGAGCAGGAACACTCGGCTCCATATTATAAGTATGTAGATAAAAACCCTGACCACCTGGGTGTTGCCAAAGATGTTAAAGAAGACCTTAAGGAAGGTAAAATTCAATGGTTCTCCTTTAAACAACAGTTCTTCAGTGCTGCTTTAATCCCTAAAGATGCGTTTGAAAAAGGAGATCTTGAAGTTAAAGTAAGCATTGAGCCTGGTAAAATTAAATGGTATGGCGCAAACATGATCATGCCTTTTAACCAACTAGCTGCACAAAGCTATAGCATGGATTTCTATTTCGGAACCAACAAGTTCTCTACTTTAAAAGCTCAAGGTCACGAGCTTGAAAAGCAAATAGACATGGGCTATTGGCCGCTTAAATACATCAACAGATTCATTGTTTTACCTGTATTTAAGTTTTTAGAAAGCTTTGGTTGGAACTACGGACTGATTATTCTGCTTTTAACTATTTTGCTAAAAGTGGCGATGTCACCTTTAACCTACAAGTCTTACCTTTCAATGGCCAAAATGAGAATTTTGAAACCAGAAATGGATGTGATCAAAGCTAAGGTTGGTGAAGATAATCCTACTTTATTACAACAAGAATATTTGAAACTTTACAAACAAGTGGGTGTAAATCCATTGGGTGGTTGTTTGCCGATGTTGCTACAATTGCCTTTTGTAATGGCTTTCTTCTTCTTCTTCCCTAACCTTTTCGAATTAAGGGGCGAATCATTCTTGTGGATGAAAGATTTATCAACTTATGACGACTTCATTAAATTCGGCTTCACTATTCCTTTTATTGGTGACCACTTAAGTTTAATGTGCGTATTGATGACGATTTCTACGTTGATTTATACTTATTTCAACAACCAGATTTCTGGTGCTTCAGGTCAAATGAAATACATTGGTTACATCATGCCAATCATTTTCTTAGGTGTACTGAACAGCTATCCATCAGGATTAAATTATTACTACTTTCTTGCGAACATGTTGACTTTTGCGCAGCAGTTCTTAATTAAGACAATGGTTGATGATGAGAAGATCCACAGAACATTGCAAGAGAATAAAGCTAAACCTGCGGAAAAGAAAAAGAAATCAGGATTTAGTGCTAAATTAGAAGATTACATGCGTCAACAGCAACAAGCTGCTGCACAGCAAAAAAAGAAATAAGTAATCACCTTACTATTTGACAAAAAGACCTGGATCATTAATAATGATCCAGGTCTTTTTTTTATCATCAACTTTGTAAAATTTGGCGTACAAATAAGGATATCTGTATAAAAATTATAACATTTAAAGGTTGAACCCAAAAGGCGATTAATTCTACTAAACATGTTAAAAAAACTAATTCCACTTTCCCTGTTATTCCTTTCCAGCGTAAGTTTTGCGCAAAAGAAACCGTTGGACCATACGGTCTACAACAATTGGGAAGCAGTTGGCACCAAACAGTTGTCAAATAATGGATTGTGGGCTGCGTACGTCATAAATAAACAGGAAGGTGATGCTGTATTATACCTGAACAACTTAATGTCCAACACAAAGCGAAATGTAGCCAGAGGGGCCAATTTACAATTTAGTAAAGACTCAAAATATGCTGCCTTTACGATCAAGCCTTTGTACAAGGATACTCGCGAAGCAAAAATTAAAAAGAAGAAACCTGATGAAATGACTAAAGACTCATTAGGTATCGCTAACCTTGACAATTTTGATATCCTTAAAATACCAAGGGTAAAATCCTATAAAATGCCAGAGGATGGTGCAATTGTGATCGCCTATTTACTAGATAAACCGCTGGATACGGTAAAAAAAACAAAACCGACAGGTACAAGTCCATCAACAGAGAAAAAAGAAGATAGCGCCATTGCTTTTGCTGATGAACCAGACACTAAAGGCAAACAGGAAGGTACGGATCTGATCTTTAAAAATTTAACTACCGGAACCTTGCGTATTTTCAAATATGTAACCGACTACAGTTTTAATAAAAATGGCAAGCAATTGGTTTTTGCATGCTCAGGTTCCAAAAAAGACAAGTCGGCTCCTACTGGTGTATTTCTTTTCAATACAGAAAAAGGAACACTAAAAACACTGGTAAAAGGAAAAGGTAATTTTAAGAGTTTCACTTTCAATGAGGAAGGAGAATACCTGGTGTTTTTAGGTGAAAACAGTCCTGAGAAAAAGGAAATCAAAGATTTCGAGATTTACTATAACGCTCCTACTCTTGATACGGCCCAAATTTTGGTTGACAAAGCCATTCCTGGAATGCCTGAAAAATGGGCTATAAGTGGAGATGGTAATCTAAAATTCAGCAAAGATAGTCGCAAGTTATACCTTGGCATTGCACCCATAAAAACACCAAAAGATACAACTTTAGTTGATTTTGAGAATGCAAAACTGGATATATGGAGTTATAAAGATGACTACCTCCAACCTATGCAGTTGAAAAATCTTGAAAAGGACTTAAAGAAATCATACTTATCTTCTTTTGAGGTATTTAGCAGCGAGCCTAAAATCGTTCCATTAACAGACGTAAAACTGCCAGATGCAATCCCAGTAACCGAAGGGAACGCCAATTTTGTATTGGCATGGACTGATTACGACAATAGAATACAGGCACAATGGACCGGCAGTACGCCAAGGGATTATTACCTTGTGGATACAAAAACCGGGGCAAAAAAGAAAATCATTGAAGGATTAAATGGATCAGCTACGGCCTCTCCTGCTGGTAAATACATCCTGTACTTCGATAAAAAAACATCCAACTGGTACACTTACAATGTGCTTACGGCAAAAATTACTTATTTAAACAATGGCTTAAATGTAAAATTTGTTGATGAGGATAATGATGTACCGGAAGATCCAGCTTCTTATGGAATAGCCGCCTGGACTGAAGAAGACAAAACTGTGCTGATTTACGACAAATATGACATTTGGGAGTTTAGTCCAGATGGTAAAAACGCTCCGCAAAATATCACTAATGGATTTGGCAGACAAAACAAACTGACCTTTCGTTATGAAAAACTAAATCCTGAAAGCAAGTTTTTAGATAAAAAGGCGACCATCTGGCTCAATACCTTTAACAATACCACTAAAGAACACGGTTGGTATAAAAAGGCTATTGGCAACCGCAACAATCCCGAGCTGGTAGTGATGGAGAAAATGGTCTACACTGATCTTGTTAAAGCTAAAGATGCCGAACGTTTCATTTTTGATAAAGGCAATTATGAAAACTCACCTAATGTTTACGTATCAACCGATATGAAGGCACAGGTAAAACGAAGTAATACAAACCCACAACAAAAGGAGTACAACTGGGGAACTGCAGACCTGGTAAAATGGACGACACCTAAAGGTTTCAATTCGGAAGGGATACTGTATAAACCAGAAAATTTTGATCCAGCTAAAAAATACCCGATGATTGTATATTTCTATGAAAAGCTATCTGATGGCCTTTACAGCTATCAAGCTCCTGCACCTACTCCATCCAGGTTAAATATCCCATATTTTGTAAGTAATGGATATCTGGTATTTGCACCTGATATTAGTTATGAGACAGGTTACCCAGGCAGATCTGCCGAAGAATTTATCAATTCGGGTGTTGAATCTTTAAAGAAAAATGCATGGGTAGACGGCAGTAAAATAGGTATCCAGGGACAAAGCTGGGGCGGTTACCAAGTAGCTCACCTTATTACAAGAACCGACATGTACGCTGCTGCATGGGCAGGTGCACCAGTAGTAAACATGACCTCAGCATACGGTGGGATGCGCTGGGAAAGCGGTATGAACCGCCAATTTCAATATGAAAGAACTCAAAGTCGCATTGGCGCTACATTGTGGGAAAAACCAGAACTATACGTCGAAAACTCTCCATTATTTAAATTACCCAACGTAAAAACCCCGGTAGTAATTATGTCTAATGATGCTGATGGAGCTGTGCCTTGGTACCAGGGGATTGAAATGTTTACAGGCTTAAGAAGGTTGGGCAAACCAGTATGGTTACTAAATTATAATAATGAGGCGCATAATTTAATGCAACGCCAAAACAGAAAAGATATCCAAATCAGAGAGCAGCAGTTTTTTGACTATTACCTAAAAGGTGCAAAAGCTCCGGCATGGATGGTAAATGGCATACCTGCAACGGAGAAAGGCAAAAGCTGGGGATTTGAGCTGACCAATGAAAAACCTTAAATTTAAATCAGAGATATTAGAATCAAAACTTTAAATTTAAGCCCTAAACTAAATCATCTTTAATGGCATTAAGTAGAATCTGGTCTGCTTTTATAATCGTTGCAATTGTTGTAGCAAGTATAAAATGTTTCTTTTTTGGACAAACTGATATTTTTAACTGGATGGTTATTGGCAAAGCCGATGACGCTGCCAATCCATTAAAACTTGACGGTATCATTCAAACCTGCTGGGTTGCGGTAGAACTTTGTCTTAAACTGATCGGAATTTTAGCCTTCTTTATGGGCTTGATGAGTATTGCTGAAAGAGCGGGAGGTATACGTTTATTATCGAGAATCGTAGGCCCCTTCTTTTCAAAATTATTTCCTGACATTCCCAAAGGACATCCATCTATGGGGCATATGATTATGAATTTTTCTGCTAATTTACTAGGATTGGATAATGCCGCAACACCCTTCGGACTAAAAGCAATGGAAAGTTTGCAAGAGTTGAATCCAAGTAAAGATGTGGCATCTAATGCCCAGATTATGTTTTTATGCCTTCATGCAGCTGGATTAAACCTAATTCCTGTAAGTGTGATCGCCATTCGTGCATCACAGAATGCTTCAAATCCAACAGACATATTTATACCTTGTTTGATTGTAACCTTTGTGGGCACCATAACAGCAATGATGATTGTTTCCTTCAAGCAAAAAATCAACCTTTTACAACCAGTGGTAATTGGATGGATTTTAAGCATTTCGTTTGTCATTGCTTTATTAGTTTTGTACATCACCACCCTTAATGCAGATGGCATTAAATCATTTTCAGGAGTGTTGAGTAATGGACTGATCTTATTCGTTATTTTGGTGATTATATTAGCTGGACTCTACAAAAAAATTGATGTATTTGATGCTTTCATTGATGGCGCAAAAAATGGATTTGATACCGCGATTAGAATTATTCCTTATTTAGTTGGAATGCTGGTAGCCATAAGTTTATTACGTACAAGCGGTACTTTTGATGTAGTGATTGGTGGCATAAAAACCCTATTCGCTTCGTTAGGAGCTGATACAAGGTTTGTTGAGGGCCTACCAACGGCCTTGATAAGACCGCTAAGTGGCGGCGCAGCCAGAGGAATGATGGTCAGTACTATGGAAACATATGGTCCTGATTCTTTTCCTAGCCGACTTTCAGGAATATTCCAGGGTGCATCAGATACTACATTTTATGTGGTTGCCGTTTATTTTGGCGCTGTAAACATAAAAAATACGCGTTATGCAATTGGTGCGATGCTATTGGCTGACTTAGTTGGTGTTTGCACTGCAATAGGACTTTGCTACTTATTTTTCGGTTAGTGAGTAAAAACAATCATTAAACCATTTCTTTCAAAAATATCTCTTTGATGGTTTTGATCTGCTCCTCGTAAATTGTTTTTTTGCGGGTACCGAAGTATAAGGTGTTTTCGATAGGGTCATTACCCTCCCAAAGAACCTTAATACTTCCCTGATCAAGTTCTCGTTTAGACAAGAAATCAGGCATTACTGCAATACCATTACCTGCACTTAAACACCTAAGAATGGAACATAAATTAGGAACAATATAGTTAGGTTTAAAATCAGGCCGTTTACCAAAGTTATTGTGCCAAAACCTACGCTGGTGTTCCATATCTCCAGTAGTACCATACCAGGTTTGCTGTTTTAGCCAGTCCAACTGGCCATTTGTATCTTTTGCTTTGGTTAAACTTTCGAACGCTTCTGTAGCCGTTTTTGCCCCGCAAACCAGTACAATTTTTTCTTTAAAAAAAGGCTCATAAAATAAACCCTTATAATCTCCTTTTTGAGGAGTTATGATAAGGTCAAGGATGCCACTATCCAGATCATTCAACATTTGGGGATACTCTCCAAACTTGATGATCACATTGAAAGGCAGCGTTGGTAAATAAGATTCCAGTGTAAACTGAAAAGTTTCAAAACACATCCCGATGCTTATAGTTGGAATGTCCTTCTCTACACTTTTATGAAAATGCCTTTCAGCTTCTTCCAGTTTTGTTAAAGATTCGAGGATATAATTGTAAAGCACCTTACCCCTTTCTGTTGAGATCATTCTCCTCGACGTTCTGTCGAAAAGTTTATAACCAACATAGGCCTCCAGCGAGCTTAGGTGTAAACTTACTCCCGGTTGCGAGATATACAATGCTTCAGCAGCACCTGTAAGCGTCCCGGTTTCATAAATAGCTTTAAATGTTCTGAACCATTCTAAATTAACCATACTATCATAATTATGATACAAATGTATAAATTAAACTATTATAATTATACATATATCGGCTTTACCTTTGTAGTGTTATTAAAAGATAAAACTATGAAAAGAATATTTGTAATTAACGGCGGACAGGTTTTTGGACATTCTGGCGGTAAATTCAACAAGACAATAACAGATAAAACAATAAGCTTTTTTGAAAATAATGAGGGCTTTGAAGTACGATCAACCGACATCAATCAACCATACGATATCAAACAAGAAGTAGAAAATTATAAATGGGCTGATGTGATCATTTACCATACTCCGGTGTGGTGGTTCCAGCTCCCCAATGAATTTAAGAAATATATAGATTTAGTGTTTACAGAAGGTCACAACAATGGGATTTACCATAGTGATGGCAGATCTTCAACTAATCCAGCCATCAATTACGGAACAGGTGGATTGATGCATGGCAAAAAGTATATGCTCAGCACTTCATGGAATGCACCTAAAGAAGCATTTACCTTACCTGGAGAATTTTTTAATGAAAAAAGCGTGGACGAAGGACCTATGTTTGGCTTCCACCGCATGAATGCTTTTACTGGTATGGAGCCATTGGAAAGCATCCATTTTCATGATATAGAGAAAAATGCGGATGTACCAAATGACCTGCAACGTTATGAAGCGCATCTAAATAAAATATTCATTAACGAATATAAAATGGAATTATCAGCATAAAAAAGGCCCGCTTTAAAGCGGGCCTTTTTTATGCTGATAATTACTGAGGCATAGCAAAGTTAATCGGGATGTTATACTTTACGCGGACGAACTTTCCATTCTGTACTCCAGCTACCCATTTTGGGCTAGCGGCCAACACTCGAACAGCTTCTTCATCGATTCCATAGCCCACCTTTTTTTCAACTTTAATATCGGTTAGCGTGCCGTTCTTTTCGATAATGAAAGATAAGTACACTTTACCTTGAATATTATTTTCTTGAGCCATGGCCGGATACCTTATACTTTTTGAAAGATATTTATAAAACTTATCCATCCCACCAGGGAATGTAGGTTGTACTTCTAACGCTATAAATATCTCGTACACGGTATTATCCTCAGTTGCACCAGCACCTACCGGTCCCTTACCTTGCGGTCCATCAATTACAATGTTACCATCAGGTACACCAAGGGCATCTTTCTGTGCTGTATTTGCATCCACAAGATCTTTAATCTGTACTGGATCAGTATCAATCACCTTATTATCTTCCACAACAATTGGGGGAGGAAACTTGATTTGATTTTGTCTTGCCGGAGGTGGCTCAATGGCTGCTGGCGGTGGAGTTTCTGGATTTACAGGTGGTGGCGACTGCACAGTCACCGTTGTTACCTTATCAGGAATATCCTCAATGGTATCATTTCCCTTGATCAGGCTAATGATCTTTGGAGATAAAAACAGCAGGATAAACAATGTTCCCGCTATAAAAAGTGCCCTTAAAGTATTCGAAGAACTTTCTCTGCGCAGTGCATAAGCACCATAGCTTTTGTTTTTCTGATCAAATACTACATCAAGCCATTCATTGCCAAATAAGTCGATTTTTGAACCCAACATTGCTTTAGAATTTAAATTAAACATTATACCATTGATTTATAGTATTGATGCCAACACAATCCGCTTTCCATAAGCCGAAGCAATAAATATTTAAACTAAAAAACTCTTGGACAATAAATGATCTGGGCTAAAAGTAGCAGGTATCATTAGGGTCTCTTCCTTTAATAGAGAAACTGAATTTAAGCATAATTTCATGAGACCCTGATTGGCGCTTTGCCAATTCTGTATTCGAAAAATCATAAGAGTACCCAAGTTGAATTTGTGGTGTAATGTATACAGAAGCGATTGCATCGAAAGAATCTGCAGAACGATAAGAAGCTCCCACCCATATGGTTTCCTTTATTAATAAATTAGCGTTTAAATCAAATTGAACAGGAGAGCCATTCACATATTTAATTAAGAAATTCGGTTTTACTTTAAAATCATCACCAAGCGGCAGGAGTACCCCTGCCTGGAATAAATAATACGGCTTGTTCTTCGCGGATGCAGACTCCTTATTATAAGACGAAAAATCCCGCTGATAAAAATAAGGTGAAGAAAAGCCCAGATAATAATTCTTGGAAAAAAGCATTACCCCGAACCCGAAATTACCTCTTATACTATTCTCATCGGCAAAGACAGGATCATTGACAGATTCGGGGCTATAAGGATAATTTTCTGAATAAGTTGATCTGAAACTACTTGCTCCCCCGGTTATCCCTACGGAAAGAAAGGACTCCTGCCCTACAGCCACTCTTTGGGAGACGCTAAAATATCCCCCGGTTTCTTTTAAAACCTCCCCTATCTGATCATTAATTAAAAGCGCACCGACAAAGGTATTTGATGTTTTAATGGGCGTGTGTATAGATAAAGTTTGTGTTCTAGGAGCTCCTTTAAAACCAACCCATTGAAGACGTGAAAGTGCTGTGATGGATAATTGTTCATCCATGCTTGAATAAGCAGGATTTACTGCCAGGCCATTAAACATGTATTGTGTATACATTGCCTGTTGTTGACTGTACCCAAAAAATGAACTATATAAACAAATAGAAATTAAAATTATCTTTCTCATGTGTTCAATCAATTTAATTATTTTATAATCCCAAATGCGTTCCAAAACCATACTAACGCTTAATAATAACACTGCCTTTATTGACTCTTAAAGCACCCGTACTGTCTTTCGTATAAATGATAAAAAAGTAAACCCCGTCTACCAGAACAGAACTTTTATTTACCAAAAGCCCAGTATTTGCCACACCTGCAAACGCCTTATCCCGGTTATTGTATCCTTTAACCTGAAAAACTTTATTACCCCATCTGTTGAAGATCAACACTTCATTATCCGGATACCGTTCTATATTATGAATGATAAAGTTCTCATTACCTAAACCGTCCCCGTTAGGTGATGCTAATGGATCCGGATTGATGTCCCCATTTGCATTTTCATCAGTTCCCTTATCCTCAGGATAGAAGTCTTTAATAAGAATATCCGAACCCTGCCCTTTATCTACAAAGTCGGACGGATCAACATTTTGCACGCGCACCTGTATAAGTTCATCACCTTCCTTCAGAAAGTCCTTTATACTTCTAATTGTGAACTTTTGCGTAGTGTTCAACTTCCCTGCTGGAATAACCATAGTGATATAGTCGCCTTCCAGGGTATAATCCTTCTCTATCAATGCTGCACCAGTGTAGTTCAAGGTAATGTTCACGTCCTGAAATAATGCTTCACCAATCTCAGCGGTAATACTGATTAAATCACCTTCTGTAATGGTTGCCACCGATGGAGTAAGCTTAACCGTAACCTTAGGCTGAACATACAATGTAACCTGAGCGGTACTACACAAACCTGGTGCATCACAAGCCCTATAACTAAAGTGATCAATACCCACGAAACCGTTATCAGGTACATAAACAAACGACCCATCAGCAGGATTAAATGAAGTAATCTTTCCATTTGTTGGTGAAGTTATCACCGTAAAATTCAAGCGATCTCCATCGAGATCAGTATCGTTCGCTTTTACTGTTGCATTAAGACTACCATCTTTTCTGACATAAAATATATCGTCGCGCGCCACAGGTGCATCATTCAGGGCATTGATTACAATGCTTACTTTGGCCACATTCGATTCAATACCCGTATTGTCTTTCACTGTGTAAGTGAATTCGTCTTTTCCGTTGTAATTATCCTTCGGAGTATAGGTAAATGTCCCGTCAGGGTTGAACAACAATGTTCCATGAACAGTGCTGGTAACAACTTTTATACTACCAGGGTTTACTGCTCCATCGACATCAGCATCATTACCTGTAACACTAAATGTTACAGGTGTATCCTCATCTGTCATAATGATATCGTCTGAAGCCACCGGCTGTATATCATCATTCAGGATCGTTCCAACACCCGGCCATTCACTGATCTTTAACGCGCCGCCAAATGTGTTAGATAAACCACTTAGCACTACCCTGAAGTTTTCATCATCTTCAATATTGATGTCTCCATTAATCCAAACCGAAATGGTTTTAGTCTCCCCTTCAACCGTTCCATTGAAAACCAAGGTTCCCTTAACGAAATTATAATCATTATCATTCAAGGTAGCTGTTCCATCTTCTGTGACATAATCAACCATAAAGCCAGCACCAGTTGCACCATTTAATTTCACCTCAAACGTTAACAACGTTCCTCCACTGTTTCCTTCTTTTATCGTCGGACTGCTAATTGTCAGCTGACTATAGTCATTGTCAAGAATATTTAATACCGGTACAGGTGTATTAACTGTAATGCCATTGTAACGACTGTTGACTACTCCTGCAGTGATCATCTGCAAGGTCTCAGTACCTTCCATAATGTCATCGTCGATAACTGGAACGGGCAGCTTAAGGCTGTTCACTCCTGCTGGTATGACTATCGGACTTGAGAACATGGCTATATAATCCTGATTTTTGAAGGCTGTACCTCCCAGTATAAAAGGTATAGTTGTCGGCGAGTCAAAAGTTATGCCCGTAGGGAAACTAAAAGTATAACTTCCGTTATAGATTCCTTCCATCCCATCCGTTGTAGTGATGGTGATCTTTTTATTCGCAGGGATGTTATCATCATCAAGGATCTTTCCTACCGCAGGCGATCCGATGAGGTTTAAACGTCCTCCAAATGTATCTGAAAGATTTAAAATCATGTTGAAAGTTTCATCACGTTCAATTTTCTGATCACCTTTAACCGTTACACTAATAGCATGAGTTTCTCCTGCTGTTCCGTTAAAGTTCAATGTTCCGTTAACGGCATTATAGTCGTTATCCGCAACAGTTGCTGTTCCATCCGTTGTATTGTACGAAACCGTAAAACCATTAGGAGTCCCTGTACTCAGGATCACATTAAACGTAGCCGTAACTGTTCCGTTGTTTCCTTCTGTTACTACAGGATTGCTCACCGTTAACGCTACCTGATCATTATCCTTTATGCTTGCACTTATCGGAGTAGTCTGAACAGGCAAAGTAAAACTGACGCTGCTAGCAGCTGTTAAACTCAGTATTACAGTTTCGGTTGGTTCAATCAACTGATCATCGATCACCTCCACATCAATAAAAGCCTCGTTCGATCCGGCAGGAATGATCACCTTTCCATTTAGTGCAATATAATCAACTCCATTAATGGCGGTTCCGGCAATGGTATAGGAAACTAGTGTTGCCTCCGAACTGGTCACACTAGTGTTTATGATACTCACTTTAAAGCGGGCATTTGTTAAGGGCTCTTCGCCATCAGCTACCTTGCTTAAAATTATCTGCGTACGATCATCATCTATAATGGTACCCCTTGCTTCCGGCGATGGGATGCTAAAAATATCATTAAGATTAGACAGCGTTCCAAGCGTTACTGTAAAAGTCTCATCCTGCTCAATCCTCTGATCCCCTTTCACCTGGATGGTGATCGTTTGAATTTCATTAGCTGTACCATTAAAGTTCAGAACACCTGTTCTTCCAACATAATCTTCTCCATCCGTAGCTGTTCCATCAGCAGTAGCATACGTTACGGCAAACGGTACTCCCGTCGCTTTATCCAGTTTCACGTTAAAGGTAATGTCTTGCGTTCCACTGTCACCTTCTGTTACTGTTCCATTGCTGATGGTCAACTTAGCACCATCGTTATCAGCTATATTCAAGCTTTGCGGTGAATTGCTCACTGTAATTCCATAAGGAAGTCCACCAGTGTTTGTGGTAAGGATTACTGTTTCAGTCCCTTCTACAATCTGGTCATCATTTACATCCAGGTTCAGCTTTACACTTTTCGCATTAGCAGGAAGCGTAATAGAACCTATCACCGGACTGGCGGTATAATCATAGTTGGTTCCGGTACTTAAGGCGGTTCCACTCAAGCCGTAACTGATCGTTACCGGCACATCAGTGGTCATATCAGGATCACTGAACCTGAAGGTAAAGCTGGCAGGACTATTACCTGGGGTACCATCTTCCGATCCGTTTACGGGTACAATTACTATCGTCCCCGAATCATCGTTCTCTATCGTTACCGTAGTGCTGGTTACAGGAATCGTTAAACGGTTGTTAAACGACTGGCTCAAATTACTCAAAACTAAACTGAAGATTTCATCCTGCTCAATCTTCTTATCTCCTTTTATCTGTAGCGTAATGGGATAAGACTCACCGGCATTGCCCGCAAAATGTAAAATACCCGAGTTTGAAATATAATCGTTATCTCCTGCTTTTGCGGTACCATCTGCGGTAGCATACTTAAGATCAAAACTACCGGTTGCCCTTTTATCCAAAGTTACTGTAAATGTGGCTGTAGGAATACCATTATTGGTTTCCGACAAAGTTACCGGTCCGCTTAAGGTTAGTTTGGCTACATCATTGTCTTTAATCGTTACCACCGGACGGGATGCATTCAGCGTAATCCCGCTAAAAATGCTGCTCACACTGGCATCAATGGTTACCGTCTCATCGTCCTCTACAATCTCATCATCATTTACCGGAAGGTTCAGTATTGCGCGCTCATCTCCTGCGGCAATCGTTACCGTTCCTGTTAATGTACCAATGTAATCAGGATCCGGCGCCGTATGCTTAGCACTGCCTCCCAACGTATAATTTATGATTATCGGTTGGCCCGAGGTTACACCCGAAGGAAGACTAAAAATAAAGCTGCCAGGTACAGAACCCTGCTCATCGCCGTTGACTTTAGTGATTGTAATCTCTCCAGAATCATCGTTCGTTATTGTTCCTGTAGCTGTCCCCTGCGTACTATTCACCGTTAAGCGACCACCAAAGGTTTCAGAAATAGCTCCTAAGATGACCTTAAAGTTTTCATCTGCCTCCATCTTCTTATCTCCATTGATCTTCACTGTAATCGTCTGAATTTCATTCGCTGAACCATTGAAATCCAATGTAGCACCGCTAAGTGCGGGCACATAATCATTATTTGCGATTGTTGCAGTGCCATCAGCCGTAGTATAACCGATTTTGAAAGCCTTTGCTGTCGCATTATTTAGCTTCACTCCAAAACTCATATTGGTTGTTCCACCATCGCCTTCGGTCATTGTTACATCAGTGATGCTTAATTCGGCGACATCATTATCCACAATGGTAGTGGTGGCAGTAGCCGTATTTATTGTTACAAGACCGGTAATACCCGTTAAAGCGGCGCTAAATGTTTCGCCTGTTTCTACAAGGTTGTCGTTCTGGATCAATGCCGTAAAAGTCCTGGTCGCTCCGCTTATTGAACCTGCCGGAAAGATGACCGAACCTGTTGCATTTGCGTAATCACCGGGCGCAATGGCTCCGCCGTCTGAGGTAGCATAGTTTACCGTAAAGGATTCCTGGACATTGCCTGTTAAAGTCACTGTAAAAGTAGCTGTACCCGCGGCCTCGCTCACTGTAGCAGCAGTCGAGATGGATACGCTCGCTGCATCGTTATCAATGAT
>NZ_SWDX01000006.1:0-367678 GCF_005144565.1 Pedobacter hiemivivus | reverse complement strand
AGCGTCGAATGCCTGTTTCAATGCCTTTTGTACGTCTGTTCTAAAGCGATAAACCATTGTTCCATCATAAAAATCTGTGATGATCTCCGTTGCATCTCGCCGGAATTGTTCTGCCAGGGTACTGGCGATCCCAAATTGAGTTGCTGCTTTGTGTGTGTTTTCAGTTTGCTTCTCCTTTGTCAACCTGGATTTGCCTGTAACCAATTGCATATTGCGATACTTCTTAAAAACAGCAGGTCCTATTACACCTGTCAGGAATTTTCCGTCAAATTTTGCCATGATCTATATGTTTTTTATAAATAAACAACTGATCTAAGATAAGGTTTGGATATCATACTACAAAATTTCAAGTTAAAAAAAATCAAACAGTAATCAAACTCTATGTTTTTATTGAAAAAGTTGGAGTATAGTTGGAGTATACTTGGACTATACTTGGAGTATTATACTTGTCAGATAGGTTTCTGTCTTTTTATATCCTTTAAATAAGTTTTTTCTTATCTTCGCGATATTAGAAATCACATTGTAGGTGATTCATATTTAATTTTTTATTAATTTTTAAATCATAGTTGTAGATGATTAATATTACACTCCCTGACGGTTCGAGCCGCCAGTATGAAAAGGGCACAACTGCCCATCAAATTGCTTTATCTATTTCAGAGGGTCTTGCCCGTAATGTTTTAGCTGCTGAAGTAAACGGCGAAATTTGGGATTCATCGAGGCCTATTGAGGCTGATGCTTCCGTAAAATTGCTAACCTGGAATGATCAGGCTGGTAAAGCTACTTTCTGGCATTCATCGGCACATATTATGGCCGAGGCATTAGAGGCTTTATATCCAGGAACAAAATTTGGTATTGGTCCGGCTATTGAAACCGGCTTTTATTATGATGTTGATTTTGGAGACAGAGAGTTCTCATCAGATGATTTTAAGGCTATTGAAGCTAAAATCATTGAATTGGCAAAAAAGAAAGAAGTTTTTGAACGTAAAGCTGTTGCTAAGGCTGATGCCATCGCTTATTTTAAAGAAAAAGGCGATGAGTATAAACTAGACCTTTTAGAAGGTTTAGAAGATGGTAAGATCACTTTCTATACACAAGGCGAATTTACTGATCTTTGTCGCGGTCCACATATTCCTAATACTGGTTTTGTGAAAGCTGTAAAACTGATGAACGTTGCCGGTGCTTATTGGCGTGGTGACGAGACTAGAAAACAGTTGACACGTATATATGGGGTTACTTTCCCTAAAGCAAGTGAGCTAACTGAATATCTTCACATGATTGAAGAGGCTAAGAAAAGAGATCACCGCAAATTGGGTAAAGAATTGGAGCTGTTTGCTTTTTCTGAAAAAGTGGGCATGGGCTTGCCATTGTGGTTGCCAAAAGGCGCTGCTTTGCGTGAACGTCTGGTTCAGTTTTTAACTAAGGCACAAAGTAAGGCTGGTTATGAGCAGGTGGTTACACCACATATCGGACATAAGAACTTATACATTACATCTGGCCATTATGAAAAGTATGGTAAGGATGCTTTTCAACCGATAAAAACACCACAGGAGGGAGAGGAGTTCTTTTTGAAACCAATGAATTGTCCGCATCACTGCGAAATTTATAAGGTTAAACCCCGCTCTTATAAAGATCTTCCTTTGCGTTTTGCTGAGTTTGGAACTGTTTATCGTTATGAACAAAGTGGTGAACTACATGGTTTAACTCGTGTTCGTGGCTTTACTCAGGATGATGCGCATTTATTTTGCAGACCAGATCAGGTAAAAGAAGAGTTTAAGAAGGTAATTGATTTGGTATTGTATGTATTTAAGTCTTTAGGATTTGATAACTACACTGCACAGGTTTCCTTAAGAGACCCTGAGAATAAAACTAAATACATTGGTAGCGATGAGAACTGGCATTTGGCTGAGACGGCTATTATAGAAGCTGCCGCTGAAAAAGGTTTACCTACAGTAGTAGAATATGGTGAAGCGGCTTTTTATGGTCCTAAGCTAGACTTTATGGTGAAGGATGCTTTGGGCAGAAAGTGGCAATTGGGAACAATACAGGTAGATTATAATTTGCCGGAACGTTTTGAATTGGAATATACTGGAAGCGATAATCAGAAGCACAGACCGGTGATGATCCATAGGGCTCCATTTGGTTCATTAGAGCGTTTTATTGCTGTTCTGATTGAGCATTGTGCTGGGAACTTCCCACTATGGCTTTCTCCAGAGCAGTTTATTATTCTTCCTATCTCTGAAAAGTATGAAGAATATGCAAAAAAAGTTTCAGATGAACTAAATAATTCCGATATTCGCGGGCTGATTGACTTCCGAGATGAGAAAATTGGAAGGAAAATCAGGGATGCAGAGGTTAAGAAAATCCCTTATATGTTGATTATTGGTGAGAAGGAAATGGCAGAAGGTAAGGTATCAGTAAGGAAGCATGGAGAGGGAGATTTAGGTGAAATGACACTGCAAGAATTTAGTGAATTATTAATTAAAGAAATAACAGTTTAAACAATATACAAATTTGGCATTAGGCAGACCAGGATTTAACAGGGGACCACGTCCTCCTTTTAAGAAAAAAGAAGCAGAACATAATATTAATCAGCATATCAGAGCACAAGAGGTGCGATTGGCTGGAGATAATGTTGAACCGGGGATCTATCCTTTGGCAAAAGCTTTGGCCCTTGCCGACGAATTGGAATTGGATTTGGTAGAAATATCTCCAAATGCAGTACCTCCAGTTTGTAGGATCATTGATTACAGTAAGTTTGTTTACGAGCAGAAGAAAAAGCAGAAAGAGATTAAAGCAAACGCAAAGCAGACTGTAATTAAGGAGATCCGTTTTGGACCTAACACTAACGATCACGATTTTCAGTTTAAACTAAAGCACGCTGTTAGTTTCTTGGAGAATGGTGAGAAAGTTAGAGCTTATGTTCACTTTAAAGGTAGGGCGATTGTTTACAAGGAACAAGGAGAGATCTTGTTGTTGAAATTTGCTCAAGCCCTTGAAGATATAGGGAAGGTAGAGTTACTACCTAAATTAGAAGGTAAGCGTATGTTTTTAACGCTTGCACCTAAGGTTGTTAAGAAATAAATTACATTAATATAAACACAGGTTATGCCAAAAATGAAAACCAATTCCAGTGCTAAAAAGCGTTTTAAGCTTACTGGAACAGGTAAAATCGCAAGGAAGAATGCCTACAAAAGCCACATCTTAACTAAGATGTCGACTAAACGTAAGCGTAATTTAGGACACACTTCAATGGTGTCAGCAGCTGACACAGGCAACGTTAAACGTATGCTTGCAATCGGTAAATAATTAATTTTTAACCAGGTAACCGGTAGTAAGTTTGCTGTAATACGCAACGCCGTTTATCAAAAACAACAAAAACATGCCACGTTCGGTAAACGCAGTAGCTTCGAGAAGAAGAAGGAAAAAGGTCTTAAATTTAGCCAAAGGTTATTGGGGATCAAGAAGTAAGGTATTCACCGTAGCTAAAAATACGGTAGAAAAAGGTTTGCAATATGCTTACCGTGACCGTAAAGTTAAGAAAAGAGAATTCCGCGGATTGTGGATTCAGCGTATCAATGCTGGAGCACGTCAGCACGGTATATCTTACTCTCAATTAATTGGTAAATTAGCAACTAAAAACATCGGTTTAAACCGTAAAGTTTTAGCAGATTTAGCTATGAACCATCCAGAAGCTTTTAAAGCTGTAATTGATGCAGTAAAATAGATATAACTTATAAGTTGTAAAAAAAGGGGAGTCGATTGACTTCCCTTTTTTTATTTATAAGGTAATGCCTTGTCCTGCTTTTTTAACGCTTTCGTGATCTACTACACTTAACTTCGGAATTCTTCCAAGTACTTTTACGTTACTATAATTTGTGATGTACTGTTCGCTTTCTTGATTTTCTGTACCATTGAAGATCAAACCTGCTACATCGATTTTATTTGCTTTAAGTATTTCTAGTGTAAGTAGAGTATGATTAATGCTGCCCAGGTAGTTTTGAGATACAACAATCACTTTGGCTTGTAAACCTTTGATCAGGTCAAGTATCAGTTCTTCGTCGTTTAAAGGAACCATTAAGCCACCGGCACCTTCAATGATCAGGTGGTTGTTGGTTTGTGGCTTTTTTATAGATGCTACCGTAATGTTAATGCCATCGAGTTTTGCCGACAAGTGTGGCGATAAGGGTTGACTAAGTCGATAACGCTCTGGATGGATGACGGTTTCGGGGCTAACGAGATGTTTAACAAATAGACTGTCGCTAATGTCCAGGTCGCCAGACTGCACAGGCTTCCAATAGTCTGCCTTTAGTTTTTCTGTGAGTACGGCACTGACAATCGTTTTGCCAATACCTGTTCCGATACCGGTAATAAAATATGTATTATTCATGTTTTAAGGTCTTTAATTCATTAACCAATTTTTTAATCTCCAGGTCGCTGTTAAATAGGTGAAGACAAATTCTTAGTCTTTCTTTTCCTTCGGCAACGGTAGGACTTAATATTGCTCTAACATCGATTCCTTTAATTTGTAAGCTTTGGGCCGCTGCTTTTGCTTCGCTGCTATTGTTAAATAAAACAGTTTGTATAGCACTTGTACTTTGAATAGTAGGGATATTTGAGTCTTTTAATAAATTAAGATATAGGGTTATTTTTGATTTGATCTTTGTAGTGTAATCTGTTTTGATCAGCATTTGGTATGCCGAATGGATGGCTGCGATGGCATGGATAGGGGCTGCAGTAGTGTACACAAAAGAACGGGCAAAGTTGATGAGGTATGTGCGCAGGTTTGTGCTTCCCAGGACTATGGCACCATGACAGCCAAGGGCTTTACCAAAAGTTACAATACGTGCAAAGACTTCATGTTCTAGTCCGAGCATTTGAACTAAGCCTACACCATGATCTCCGAATACACCAAGGGCATGAGCCTCATCCACAATCAGCTGTGCCTTGTACTGATGACAAAGCTTGTTGATTTCTACTAATGGGGCAATATCACCATCCATAGAATATACGCTTTCTATAAGAACATAAATATTGCCTTTGGCTACTTTTAGTTTGGCTTCCAGCTCATTCAGGTCGTTATGTTTAAAGGTATAACGGTTGGCATGGCTAAGTCTGGCTCCATCTATCAGACTTGCATGTATCAACTCGTCGGCTATGACGGTATCGCCACGTTGTGCTAAGCTGGATATGAGGCCGACATTGGCATCATAACCGGAATTGAAGATTAGTCCCGCTTCTGCCTGATGAAAGTTTGCAATGGCTTGTTCAGTCTCTTCGGTGAAGTTATGGTTGCCACTAAGTAAACGGGAGCCGGTAGCACCGTTTTTATAATGTGGTATTTGACCTAGTGTGGTTGCAGTGCGGATCTTTAATTCGGCTGACCTTGCAAAACCAAGGTAATCATTGGAAGAAAAATCTATGGGGAAGTTGGTAGAGGAGAGCGCTCTGAGTATGCCCTTGTCGGCTCTTTCCTGTAGCCTGCTTTGGATGAATTGCTCTGCTTTGTTCATGGTTTCAAAAATATACAAAGCAGATTAAAGTATACCTGTTGAATTGAATTTATTTTGCTTCGCAGCTACTTCGTGGTCAGTTCAACAGGTAGTATAAGGTGTCTTTAGTTTTTGTTCAGTTGCGAGATAGATTTCTGCATCTGTGCCATCATGGTACTTAGCGTTTCTATGCTTGGTTCTGGTGTTGGATCAGGTAAAGCAGTTGAGATGTAAGCTTTGGCTTTCCATATTTCCAGAATGTCTTCAGCTGCGACAGTGTATGGATCGTAGATTCTATTGTCAGAGATCAGTTTAAGATCTTTGTTTTCTTTGAAGCGGTTACCAGCTCTTTTGTAAACCACACCTTCATTTTTACTGATTATGATATAGGTTTCTCCAGTTTTAACATCATTCCAGTTGTCCATATATTCTGCAACGATGATACTTCCCGGTTGTATAGGTAGCATAGAGTCACCTACAATTTCAAAAGCTCTAAAGGTTCCGTGTTTTAAAAAGGGAAGGGGAAGTTGAAATTTTGGTAAGTCTTTAATGTATTGTGGGTCAGAAAATCCGTTCAAGTATCCGGCGCTAGCCTTTACAGGAACCATTTCTATATTCTCATTGTCGTCTTTGTCGACTGATATACTTAATATACGAAGATTTGATCCCTGGCTTTTTGGCTTGGGTTTCCAGTCTTCATTGATGCTTTCGTTAATAAACTCATCTATTGTTAGGTCAAAGTATTCTGCTATTTTTTTTAGCAAATCGTATTTTGGTTCAGCCCGGTCTTCTTCATAAGCACCAATAAGTGACCTTTTAATTCCCATAGCATCAGAGAATTGCTGCTGTGTATGGCCTTTTTTCTTTCTTAAGTACTTAAGGTTGGATGAAATATTTGACATAAAATAAAAAGTTAAAATAAGTTTGTTTTTACTAATATTGTTAGTATTATTGTACCAATAAAGTTAGTATTATTAATTCGAATATCCAATAGTTATGCTAACTAATTTAGTTAATCTTATTTAAGCTTAGTGTTATGAAAAATTTTGTGTACGTGATAACAGACAGAAACAGAACAAGTTTACATGTAGGAATGAGTTCTGATCTAATTAAAACATTAGATTTCTATAAACAAATGCCTTGTTTATTTTTTGACAGTGGACAGCAGTTGACGAGACTGGTTTACTTTGAAGAATTTAAAACAGAGGCTCAGGCACTAAGTCGTTTTAAACTGATTAGCAGATTCACCAGAACGCAGAAGGAGCGTTTGGTAAGGTCTTGTAATCCGGACTGGGTTGATCTAACTATTGGTTTGGATTTCGAACACATCACCTCCGGGAGAAAAATGATCAATCAGGTGAACCTGAATTTTAATATGCTTTCCTAGTTAACGCCCTATATCTACACAAAAAAGGCCGATCATGATTTATGATCGGCCTTAGAAAAGCTTTTGGTGTAATTACCATCCAGGTGCAAAGGTTAACCCAAATACACCTCCTGAAATGTCTTTACGTTGGAAAGGGAAGGCGTAATAAGGCTCCAGTACAAAAGCACCGAACATATTTACCCTAACTGATATACCTACACTCATCGCAGGAACGCGTTCATTCGTTTTCTGATAGATAGGGTTTCCATTAAGGTCAGTTAATATCTCGCCATTTACACCCGTCTTAGGATCATAATTATTTACCGGTTGATTTTTGAAAACAATTTTAGAGTCCTCATTCCATGCCAGACCGGCATCAAAGAAAACATTTAGATCGGTGAACAGGAATTTAGAAGGAATCGCGGCTAATTTTTTAGGACCGGTAAATGGAAGCCTTAGTTCTAAATTAAATACTGCAATTTTATTTCCAGACAGCTGATTGATATCAAAACCATTGGTGAAACCTGAACTGTTATTGTAAAGTGATGTGGCTTCATATCCTCTGATTAGATAAGGATATCCTATAAATAATGGATAAAGGTTTTCTCCTTCTTTGCCGATTCTTAGGTAGTTGTAGCTTCTTGCTGCAATGGTAACTGGTTTTAAACGCCAGTATTTTCTTATATCCACAGTAACCGCAGAGAAGTTGTAGTCACCAAAATACTGTTCGACGCCCACTCTGTATCTAAAGCCATCTAAAGGAGCGGCGATTCCATTAATAGAATTGTCTCCAACAAAATTGGCGTTTAATTGAAAGATATTGAAACTTTTTAATTGTGCTCCAAATGGATTGGTCGCTGAGTCAATTGGAACTTTTCTTTTTTCTGAGGTGATGTAATAACCAATTTGATCACCTACTCTTTCGTAATAATTGCTAATGCGGTCAACTCTATAGCTGTAACGGGAGAACGCACCTCCAACCTCAAAACGGTGTACTTTATTGAATGGATAGGCTGCAAATAGCTGGGCTTGATCTTCAAAAGTCCTGACAAGATCTGTTCTATCATCAAATACATTCATGTTGTTTCCGTTTCTGTCTTTGATTGTAGTCTTAACAATGTCCCGGTAACCACTGATATAAGGAATATGCGATAAGGCAGCACCCCAACTAATTCTCTTTTGTTGATTGATATAACCTACTAATCCACCGATGTCGTAAATCTCTCCGTTAACAGACAGATTGGCTATGATTTGGTTGCGGCCCAGGATATCGCTAAACATACCCACAATACCACCTTGAACGCCTGTCCCAAATCTGCTGGTAGACACACCTACACCACTATTGGCCAGGTAATCTAATTTGAATTTCGGGGTGTAAGGAATAAGGCGCATAGAGTCGGTAACGGTCCTTTCAAAACGCTCAAAGTTTTTAAGGTTTGAATTTACAATGTCTACGCCAGTGCTTTCCATTGGGGGTAGGATAGCAGCATCAAAATTTACAGCATTAGCATCCACTGTTTTTGCACGGAAAGCACTTGCAGGGGAGTTGTAAAGTGTGTAACGCTGATAGCGGTAATAGCTATAAACGATCTCGTCATTTCTGGATACGGAAATAGCTGGTGAGAATTCGGTAATGCCGCTGATTCCTGTAAAGTAGTCAGTAAGCTGTTTTACACTATTGTCGGCCAACGTATATTCGTAAAGGTTTCTGAAGCCGTCTCTATTGGATAAGAAAAACAACCTTTTACTATCACCAGAGAACTGTGCATTCAGGTTATTGGCGCCTGGAAATACAGGGACATCGTTTAAGGATTTGCTTTCAACATCATAAATACTCAAGTTGATCGGATGAACAGCCTCATTGTTATTGCTTTTTATGGAAGCTCTGTCTGACGAGAATGCTATCTTTTTCCCGTCTTGTGAGTAAGCAGGGGCATAGTCGGAATATACATCATTGGTGATTTGTGTAACGACCTTCGTTTTAAGGTTGTATGAGAAGATGTCGCTTTGACCCTGGATCATTCCAGAGAAGGCAATATCATCACCGTTTGGAGACCAGGAAAGGTTTCCAAACTGAGCTACATCGCCCATTTGTGCACGTAAGGCAACGCTTCCGTTGTTTACATTGATGATCATCAGTTGGTTTTTACCTTTACTGAAAATACTAAAAGCGAACTGTTTACCATCTGGCGACCATGTACCAGCTGATTCTAGAAAGTTAAAATCGTCGATGTGGGAGTTGGAGACCTGACTGCTTAACTTTCGGAGCACTTTTCCTGTTTTAGCATCAGCGAGAAAGAGGTCGATACCAAAAAGGTCTTTTTCCGATAAGAAGGCGAGGTATTTACCATCTGGACTGATAGATGGGGCAACATTCATATTGCCTGCGTTTTTATTATCTATGATTTTTGTTCCAACGATTTTGATTTGAGAGCTATCAGTTTTAAGCATTGGGCGGTAATGGGCTTCAATAGCATTTTTCCATAAGCCTGATAATGCCCTATCGTCGTAACCAAAAGTATACCTTAATCCGTTTTCATAACCATATTTTGCCGTTGCTTTAAATAAGGGAACGATAGTGGAGTCTCCATATACCGAACCTACAAAAGTCCAAAATGCCTGACCGTAACGGTAAGGGAAGTATTTATTGGAGTTGGTTAAGTCTTTTAACGAAGGAATATCTCTGTTTAATAAGGCATCGCGCATCCACATAGCTGTGAAGGCATCTGTTTTGCCTACTGATAAGTACTCCGCCATACCCTCAATCATCCATAAAGGGATCTGGCTAATGTTTTCCAGATTTACAGAGTCTTTTTCTAGTAGGAGATGATATTGGAAGGCGTGGACAAGCTCGTGGCCTAATACGTGTCTGGTTTGGTTATTGAGCTCCATAACCGGCATGATTACCCTGTTTTTAAAAGCTTCGGTAACCCCACCTGTTCCTATGCCTATTTCACCTTGAAGGGCGGTAGTCTGTTGAAAGTCGGGATGGTTATTGTACAGAATGATTGGATTTTTCTTTACAAAGGTATCCTTGAATATTTCCTGGTGCATCTTGTACCAGGTTTCTGCATCCTGAGCAAACTTTTCAATCAGTTTTTCATTCTTCAGGTAATAATAGATTTCGAAGTGAGGTGTTTGTAAAACTTTAAATTTCTCGTTGTTGTAACGCACCTTGTTTTGTCCGAAATATTGAGCCTGTAGCGCGGCAGAAGATGTTGTAAGGATAAACAATACGGCAATTAATCCTCTTAGGAAAGTATAGCTTTTGTTCATATTTCGTTATTTTTCTTTTTTTCTTTCTCTTCCTGACGTTGTTTTCTTCTTTGTTCCCTTTGTTCTTTTTTTGTTAGGGGAACTTCGGCGGCAGGTTGTTTAATAGGTTCCGGAGTTTTCTTTTCTTCCGTCTTTTGTATCACAGGTTCACTTGTAACTGGCTGTGATTCCATGGTTGGGACTACTTCAAAATCGGTAGAATCTACTGCCAGACTATCATTTTCAGTAGTGTCTCTCTCGTATCTAGGTGTTGGACAATTGATTTCTCTTGTGATTTTTACTTTTGCTTTAGGGAAAGGGCCCATCGTATATCCAGTACTTGGATCTTTGTATACTTTTTCCATGAACTTACCAAAAATAGGAAGCGCTGTTCTGGATCCTTCACCTGTTTCTCCGTTTTTAAAATGCGCTGTACGTTCATCACAACCTACCCAAATGCCGGTAACCAAATCCTTGGTAACGCCCATATACCAGGCATCTACGTAATCACTTGATGTACCTGTTTTTCCACCTATCTGGTTTCCTTTTTTCCAAAGATCCCATTCCCATAAGGCTTGAGAAGTTCCACCTGGTTCTTCCATACCCCCTCTAAGCATGTATAACATTAACCAGGACATTTCTTCAGTAAGGGTTCTTTTAGTTTTGGGTTTGAAATCCTCAATAACGTTATCATCTAAATCGGTTATCTTTTCTACAAGAATAGGATCAGTTTTTATACCATCGTTTAAGAAGGTACCATAGGCTTTAACCATTTCAAACACGGTGACATCATTTGGGCCTAATCCAACTGATGGAACGGATTCTAAATGACTGTCGATACCGCATTCGTGTGCCCATTTTACCACATTATCCCATCCAACTTTTTCAGTAATCTGCGCAGTAACGGTATTTACAGAGCGTGCCATTGCATAACGGAGCGACATATCATTGTAGCTAAAGCTATAGCTGGCATTTTTAGGTTCCCAGTATTCTGTTTTTCCTTTCTCCTGGTAGGCTATTTTTACAGGCTTGTCTGTGATCTTATCACATGGATTCATGCCGCTTTCCAATGCTGCCAGGTAGGCAAAAGGTTTAAAGATAGAGCCAGCTTGTCTTTTCGACTGATTTACGTGGTCGTACTTAAAATATTTATGGTCAAGACCACCCACCCAAACTTTTATTTTGCCATTAAAAGGGTCAAGGGTCATCATTCCTACGTTCAGAATCTTTCCGTAGTAACGGATGGAGTCCATTGTCGAAAACAGCGTGTCACGATCACCTTTCCAGGTAAAGATTTTCATCTTTTTCTTTTTGTTGAAATAAGCCGTTACGGAATCAGGATTATTTGGGAATTTCTTTTCCAGTATTTTAAAGATAGGAAGATTGCGCATGGCACGATCCGGGTAGTCTACTTTTTTTCCTTCCGAATCTTCCCATGGATCTTCATTGCCCCAAATACTATAAAACCTTCTTTGAAGGGTCTTCATCTGTTCGTTCACCGCTTCTTCCGCGTATTGTTGAAGTTTTGAGTCGATGGTTGTATAGATTTTTAAACCATCTTCATATAGGTTGTAACCATTATCCTTACACCACTTTTCAAGGTATTTATCTACAGCAGCTCTTAAATACGAATCGCCATCGCTACCTTCATCTATTCGTCCTTCTTTAAGTTTTATTGGGGTGTTTTTATAGGCATTTAATTCGGCAGCAGATATGTAATTGTATTTATTCATCTGTGCCAAAGCAACATTACGACGTTCTAATGCTTTTTGAGGGTTTCTGATAGGGTTATAAGTGGTAGTTCCTTTTAGCATCCCTACCAATAAGGCCGATTCAGGTACATCCAGTTGGTTAGCTTCTTTATCGAAATAGACACGAGCAGCTGTTTTGATACCATATGCATTATTACCGAAGGAAACGGTATTTAAGTACATGGTAATGATCTCGTTTTTAGGATAATTGGATTCTAATTTTACTGCAGTGAGCCATTCTTTTAGTTTTGCAATAATGGTCCGGAGCACCGGCACATGGCTTAAAAAGCCTTGAGATTTATTGTATCTGGTTTGGTATAAATTTTTTGCCAGCTGTTGTGTAATGGTACTTGCCCCGCGCTTGTCGCCCGTTGCTGTAGAGAGTCCGCTGGAAAGCAGGGAACGGAAATCGATACCGATGTGGCTATAGAAACGAACATCTTCTGTTGCAATAAGTGCATTAATTACGCTAGGTGATATTTCTTTAAAACTTACTGGTGTGCGGTTCTCTTTGTAATAACGACCGATTAGCTTCCCATCTGAAGTGTACAATTCTGAGCCCACACGAAGGGTTGGCGTTTTGATGTCTTCATAAGATGGCGAGTAGCCAAATAACCATAAGAAGTTGAGCTGTAGCGCGCAAAAAAAGATGATGATACAAAAAAGGAATATGCTTGAATAACGGAGATACTTATTGCGAATTTCTTTAAACATGGACGTAAAGATCAAAAAAACGTAAAACAGTTTGTGTTAAATAGTGTTAAAATTAACGTTGCAAATTAACGTAATTATTTGATCTTTCCCGTCTATCTGCCACCTGTAATGTAATGCTCCAAGTTTCCGATGATGAATTTCTGTTCATCGATGATATACTTCACTATGTCGCCAATAGAAACAATACCGATTAGCTTATCATCGTCTATGACTGGTAGATGTCTGGTGAATTTGTTGGTCATTAACCACATACATTCTTCAATTGTTGTATTGGATGATACGATGACAGGATTTTCGGTCAAAATTTCTTTGACTAGGGTATCTTTAGACGATTTTCCTTTCAAAATAACCTTTCGGGCATAATCTCTTTCCGTCATCATTCCGACGAATTTTTCTTGTTCCATTACTAAAAGGGCCCCAATGTTTTTTTTAAACATTAGCTCTAGCGCCTCAAAAACAGTAGTGTCGGGACTTACAAAAATAACGGGAATGGTTTTCTCTTGTAAGACATTTCTAACTTTACCCATAATTGAACTCCTTTCTGTTTGCGGATTTATCCCAAAATCCGTTACTTGGTTATCATATTACCGTTTAAACAATTGAATCTTAGAATTGTTAGTCTATAAGTGTTATTATTTATGTTAAATTGTATGATGGAAAAAGAGATAGCAGAATATTTAGTTAGTCCAGGGAAGAAGGTTTTACTTAGCGATTATCCAACACAATATAAAGGGCCTCAAGTGAAGGGAAATGCAGTATTGGAGCTGGCTGAGATTAAAGAGCAGTTGGATGAACTTCAGGAAAGGTTGTATGCTGCTGATTCTCATTCTGTCTTGATTCTTTTTCAGGCGATGGATGCTGCGGGGAAGGATAGTGCGATAGAGCATGTAATGTCGGGTTTAAATCCTCAGGGTTGCCAGGTATTTACTTTTAAAACGCCAACATCGGAAGAGTATGATCATGATTTTTTATGGCGTCATTACAAAGCTTTACCAGAAAAAGGACGAATAGGCATTCATAACCGGTCTCATTATGAAAATGTATTGGTGTGTAAAGTACATCCTGAATATGTGTTAAATGAAAAGATCCCTGGCTATAGTAATATTAAAAAAATAAATAAGGCTTTTTGGAACCGGAGGTACGAGAGTATTAGGAATTTTGAGCAGCATATTAGTGATAATGGAACTGTTATTGTGAAAATATTTTTACATGTTTCCAAAGAGGAGCAGCGTCAACGTTTCCTGGATAGAATTGATGATCCGGCTAAGAATTGGAAGTTTTCTTCTGCTGATATCGCCGAACGTGCTTTATGGGAAGATTATATGAAAGCCTATGAAGAGGCCTTAACGGAAACTTCTACGCAAGGGGCGCCTTGGTACGTCATCCCTGCTGATAAGAAATGGTATGCCAGGTTGGCTATAAGTAAGATTGTGCTAGATACGTTTAAAAAATTAGATCTCAAATATCCGGTGCTGCCAATAAATGAGATGCATAAGTTGGGCGAAATTAAGCAACAGTTACTCAACGAAAAGTAGGCTATAGATTACACTTATTTCGTGTGTTTTCTCTGCAGCTCGTAATCGTAGATTAGTTTTCCGATGTTCTTCATAAAAGGATAGCATACTGTAGTATACTCATACTTTCCATCGTTATAAATTCCATCATCATTGGATTGAATTACTGCTGTTAAAAAGAACTCTACTTTATGTTTGCTGTCTTTGAAATACGCGTTATCTATGATAAAGCCGTAAGAGTCGCCGTATTTATTAAATATTTTCAAATCAGGATTCAATACCGCATCTTTTTCTCGGCCATAGTATAGCATTTTGGAATAGGTTGGCCAAAATTCCTTAGGATCATAAGCTGGGTAATCACTTTCTGTTGGTAGTTTACTCATATAGACGTAGATGAGTTGGTAATCGGCAGGTGTTAAGTTAAAACGTTCTTTAGCAGGGAATGCTTCAGGATGGATTAACTTTTTCATCATCGCTTGTTGATCTGTGATGCTGAAAGCATTCTTGTTGGACAGGTTAAAAGGTTTGTTTACTAGTTTTTCGGCACTGTCAATGTATCCAATGCCCATAACTGTATTGGACAATTTTAAAGGATATTCTTTGGGGTCGTATTGTGGAGGCTGAGTGTACACCAACTGCTGACCATTGTAAAATCGGATCGGATTGGTGTGTTTTGCGGGCTCTCCAGAATCGCCTATGGCTAATCTATTCAGTATCCTGCTGTCGTGGTATCCATATTTTTTAAGTTTACTATTGACCTCTGCACGACCGATAAACTCAAATAAGCGATTAAAGGCATCATTGTCGCTGGTTAATAATATTTTTTTAATGTATTGTTCTATAGATGGTAGGCCATTTTTGGCGCTTGTATCAACCAATACCTTAGTTTGGCCCGATCTTGCACTATCTGTGATCATGGTACTGGCAGCGCTAAACCCTTTTATTTTAAGTTCGTTTATTTTCTCCAAGGCAAAGATTACAGCGGCTAGTTTTACTGTACTGGCTGGATAAAAATAGCGATGATCATTTAAATTGTAGCTGTAGGATTTAAAGGTTGTTTTGTTTTTTAAGTCTCTGTTTACTTGAGTGTACATGACCTGTATTTGATTCTTTTGTGGATGATTTAAAACACTTGAAAATAGCTCTGGGTGTTGATTCATGAGCTTTTCGATCAGTACGGTGTCGGTTTTTTGTGCTGCAGAATGGAGGCTGATCATGAGCAGTAAAGCGAAAATTGTTTTGTTCATTGCCGTAGGTTAATACTGATAAATATAAGTAATAAAAAATATAGGTTTTGTTGGTGGATGGATAATTGATTACATTCGCCTCGCTTTTGGTTCTGGATAGTTGATCTATCTGGATTAAAAGGGAATACGGTGTAAATCCGTAACTGTCCCGCAGCTGTAAGCTCTATAACGGTGTTCAAATCGAAGCCACTTTTCAGATTCTGTTAAAAGAACGATGATTGGGAAGGCAGGATATCCGGGAGTAAGTCAGAAGACCTGCCATAAGTAGTAATATTTCATAGCTTTCGGGGACTGAAGCTAGGGGTGAGTGCTTATTTATTGTATTTCATTTCCTTGATCTATCTGTTTGCTGTGGGTAAAAAAGCTCACAAACAAAAACAAAATAAAATGAAGTTTAATAGTAAACTATTAATTGCAATGAGTGCTGGTATAATCCAGCTGGGCGTTACAGAAACATCACAAGCCCAGAAGGTCGTAAGTCTTGATAGCGTTGTTATCTCGGCCACAAAAAATGACCAGAAGCAATCACAGACCGGTAAGGTAGTTACCATTATTGGTCGTGACGTGTTAGATCGGAGCCAGGGTAAAAATTTGATGGAACTGCTAAATGAGCAGGCCGGAATCGTAGTAGGTGCCGCAACCGCAAATGCTGGTTTAAATAAAAGTTTATTTGTAAGGGGAGCCGCAAGCGCCCATGCAGTAGTGTTGATTGATGGTATCCTGGTAAATAATCCGGCCGGTTCAGGAAGCGCGCTCGATCTTCGGATGTTCTCTATTGATCAGGTTGATCATATTGAGATTTTAAAAGGCGGTCAGTCGACTATTTATGGCTCTGATGCAATAGCAGGTGTAATTAACATCGTAACAAAAAAAGGTAAAGATGCTGGAAATAGTGTTTATGGTGTAGCCAGTTACGGTACTTATAACACCTACAAAGGCACAATCGGGGTGAGTGCCAATGTGGATAGATTTTCCTACAACATTGCCTATACGCAAATCAAAACTGATGGTTTTTCGGAAGCTGCAGAACCGGTAGGGAATACAACCCCATTTGAAAAGGATGGCAACAAGACCGGGGCAGTTAATGCAAATTTCTCTTTGCAGGCCACTGATAATTTCAGTATTAGCCCGTTCCTTCGCTATTTTTACGGCCATTATGATTTTGATGCGACGTCATTTGTAGATGATCCAAACAATAATTCAAAGCTTAAGCACTTCAATGGTGGTGTTAGTTCAAGATATAACTTCGGAACAGGTAAAGTTACTTTCAATTACAGTTACGAAACTTCATCACTAGGTTCTGAAACTCAATATGGTGCAAGCCTCGGTGAAGGTAAATTGAGTCTGATTGATTTATTTTACAATCAAAAAGTAGGTAACAATATTGATGTTTTGGTGGGTTTAGATAATAGAGCTACCAGCTCTAGATCGAATTCAGGTCCAAGCGTATCGACCAATCTATTTAGTACCTATGCATCGGTATTTGCACATGATTTAAGCATTTTTAACCTTGAGATAGGTGGACGTTACAATAAACATAAAGACTTTGGAGAAAATTATACTTACAATATTACCCCTTCGATTAACATTATAAAACAAGTTAAGTTATTCGGTACCATTTCAACATCATTTAAAACACCTACGCTTGCAAATTTATTCGGATTGTATGGCGCCAATTTGAATCTTAAACCGGAGCGTTCTAAAAACTACGAAGCAGGAGTTAATTTTAGTCTTGCTGACAATAAATACACTTTGCGAGTTGCAGGTTTTAAAAGAGATCTAACGGATGGTATTGTATTTACAAATTCAGGATATGTAAATCAGCCGTATCAAACGGCCAAAGGTTTGGAAGTAGAGCCATCGGTGAAATTTGGAACTTTTAACCTGAACGGATTTTACGCTTATGTAGAAGGTAAGGAATTTAATGATGTAGCGAGAGATGTTTCTAACCATCTAATGCGCAGGCCAAAACATGTTTTCGGTGTAAATGCGGGTGTTCAGGCTACAAAGCAGCTTTATGTAAGTTCTTCATTTAAGTATAATGGAAAGCGTACAGATGCTGATTATGCTGATTTTAACGCCGTTAAGGTTGTAGATCTTCCGGCTTACAAATTGCTAAACATCTATGGTGAGTATACTTTGGTTAAAAAACATGTTAAGTTATTTGCTGATTTCAAGAATGTTTTGGATGAGAAGTATACTGAGTATTATGGTTACAACAGTATGGGCTTTAACGTGAATGCTGGCGTAAGTTTTACGATTAAATAGCATATCGTTTATTTAATGATACGGCCCCTTTTGTGTAAAGCAAAAGGGGCTTTTTCGTTTTTAATATTTGCGGATAGTTTTATATTAAGTACCTTCGCAACGCTTTTGGTTCCCGATAGGAATTAACCTATCTGGATTAAAAGGGAATACGGTGTAATTCCGTAACTGTCCCGCAGCTGTAAGCTCCATAACGGTATTCAAATCGAAGCCACTTTTCTAAACCTTTAACAAGGGGATGATTGGGAAGGCAGAATATTCGGGAGTAAGTCAGAAGACCTGCCATTCGCTTTTATGATTTCATAGCTTTCGGGGATTGAAGCTAGGAGTGAGTGCTTATTTATTGTATTTCATTTCCTTAATCTAACTGTTTGCTGTGGGTAATACTCACAACAAAATGATAAGAAACAAACATGCCTTTAGGGGCGTAAATTGTGCTTTATTGACTTTTATGGCCATTTTTTTGGCTAACTTTTTTATGCCCGTAACTCTGCTGGCACAAAAGGTTGTTACCAAAGCTTTAAGGTCAGATTCGTTAAATAAAGTAAACCAGCTTAAAGAAGTACAGATCAGCAGGGTAAAGATTACGCGGCGACAAACTTCTTCTACACCTCTTCAAATACTTTCAGGAGCAGAGCTGGAACGTTTAAACAGTTTGTCTGTTGCTGATGCCGTTCGCTTTTTTTCAGGTGTACAGCTAAAGGATTATGGGGGTATTGGGGGCTTAAAGACCATCAACGTAAGGAGTATGGGGACCAATCATACCGCTGTATTTTATGATGGCGTACAATTGGGGAATGCCCAGAATGGACAAGTTGATCTCGGGAAATTTTCTTTGGATAACATCGAGGAAATAGAACTCTATAATGGCCAGAAGAGCACCATCTTTCAATCGGCCAAAGGTTTTGCTTCAGGGAGTTCCCTATATCTTAATGCAAAACAGCCTGTTTTTGAAAAAGGACAGTCTGATCATCTAACCGCAACACTTAAATCGGGTTCCTTTGGTTTAATTAACCCTTCAGTACGCTGGCAAAAGAAAGTAAACGATAAGGTTTACAGCTCAATAAGTGCAGAGTATAAAAATGCAAATGGGAGATATAAATTCCATGATACCAATGGTGCATATGATACTACACTGGTTAGGAAAAATGGAGATATAGAGACCATGCGATTGGAGGGGGGCTTATACGGTAAGTTGGCCGATAGTAGTGTCTGGAGCGCTAAGCTTTATTTTTATAATGATGAGCAGGGCTTACCAGGTGCAATAGTTAACAATGTATACGACTTCAGTCAGCGCTTGTGGAACCGGAACTTTTTTGTTCAGGGTAACTATAAAAAAGAAGCGGGCAGATATAATTTAATGGCATCAGTAAAATATGCGAATGATTATTCTAGATATCTGGATCCTAATATTGTTAAGGATGATGGCTTAACTAATAATATTTACAAGCAGCAGGAGTTTTATGTGACCCTGTCTAACCGATATAAAATCAGCTCCTTATGGGGTGTTGTTTTATCTGCAGATTACCAGCGCAACACCTTAGATGCGAATTTGTACCGTTTCCCGTATCCTACCAGACAAACGGTTCTTGTTGCCCTGGCCACCGAAATTCATTTAAACCGGTTAAATATTCAAGCCAACCTATTAGGGACCCTCGTAAATGACGAAGTAGAGCAATATTACTCTGCGGGTAATAAGCGCGAGCTTACGCCAACTGTAATGGCCTCTTGGCAGCCTTTTGGTTCAAAGGAATTTCGTTTACGTGCATTTTACAAGCACATATTCAGGATGCCTACTTTTAATGATCTGTATTATACATTTATTGGCAGCACTTTTCTGAGGCCGGAATATACCAAGCAGTATGATGTAGGTTTTACTTATATCAAGCTATTTGAAAACAAGTGGCTAAGTCAGATCAGTATCCAATCTGATGCTTACTACAATAAGGTAAAGGATAAAATTGTTGCTGTTCCCGGGGCAAACCTGTTTAGATGGAGCATGCAGAATTTAGGTTTGGTTGAAATAAAAGGACTGGATGTGAATGCGCAATCTGTCTGGAAAATTGCCGATGGCTTAAACGCTAACCTAGGGCTTACTTATACTTATCAGCAGGCATTTAATGTAACCAATGTAACGTTGAACTATAGGAATCAAATTCCTTATACTCCGGTTCACAGTGGTTCTATAATAGGGGGGCTAGACTGGCGAAACCTGGGTCTGAACTACAGTTATATTTATACTGGAGAGCGCTACGACCAGAGTGCAAATATTGCTGCCAACTACGTACAACCCTGGTATACTCATGATATCGCATTTCATTACCGTAAATCAATTGGCGATAAAAATATCAAGTTCTCTGCCGAAGTAAATAACCTACTGGATCAGAATTACGCCGTGATTACCAATTTCCCAATGCCCGGCAGGTCATATCGTTTCACATTATCTTATTCCTATTAATTATGAACAAAAGAAAACTATATTTTTTAAGCTCGGTTCTGCTTTGTGCTTTAATGCTTACAGCTTGCAGAAAAGATTCAAATCCTGTAAAAGAGGAAATCGAAGCAATCGTTCCTGATCCTTCAAGTGCAATAAAGGGCTTTTACCTGGTTAATGAAGGAAACATGAATATGAATAAGGCCTCATTGGATTACCTTGATATACATGCTGGCGTTTATAAAAAGAATATTTATGGCAAAGCCAATCCTGAGGTGGTAAAAGGATTGGGAGATGTTGGGAATGACATCGCCATATATGGTTCTAAGCTGTATGTAGTGGTTAATATATCCAATAAAGTAGAGGTGTTGGATGTTAAAACTGGTAAAAAAATCAAGCAGATTGATGTGCTTAATTGTCGTTATATCACCTTCCATAAAGGTAGTGCTTATGTAAGTGCTTATTTAGGCGAGGTAGGCGATCCAAAAGCGCCGCAAGGAGTAGTGGTATGTATAGATACTACTACTTTGAGTGAGGTAAAAAGGGTAGAGGTTGGTCGACAACCTGAAGAGATGGCTATAGTTGGCGAAAAGTTATACATCGCAAACTCGGGCGGGTACAGTCCCCCAAACTATGAAAGAACAGTTTCAGTAATTGATCTGAGTACATTTCAGGTGGTGAAAAATATAGACGTGGGTATTAATTTACACCATCTTCAGGCTGATCAGTATGGAGACCTTTATGTGACTTCAAGGGGAGATTACTACGATATTCTTTCTAAGCTTTTTGTGATTGATACCAAAACTGAGACTGTTAAAAAGACCTTTGATATTGGTGTAAGCAATTTGGTTATTGATGGTGATCAGGCTTATTTCTATAGTACCGAATTTAGTTATTTAACTGGTAATACTACGATTAGTTACGGTATCCTGAATGTAAAGGATGAGGTGTTAACGAATCAAAAGTTTATAACAGACGGGACAGATAAAAGTATCATGATTCCATATGGAATTGCTGTTAACCCAATTAGTAAAGATGTTTACGTAACAGATGCCAAAGATTATGTTTCGCCAGGTAGGTTGTATTGTTTTGACAAAAATACTGGGAAGAGAAAGTGGTCTGTCGAAACCGGGGATATTCCCTCAAAGATCGCATTTGTTTACAAGTAAAATAATCCGCCATAAGGCCGGAAGTGCAATCATCACATCCTAGATCAATTAAAAATAAAATCATTAAATAATTAACCAATAAATAAATCAATCAAATGAAAATTAAAAATTATCTTCTCTTGGCATGTTTAATCATTAGTATGCTGTCGGCCTGTAAAAAAGACGAGGCTTTACCTGCTCCATCGATTCAAATGGGCGTTTCTGATAAAGAAATTGATGGTAAAATAAGCGAAAAGCTTTCCTTTTCAGCGACTATTACAAATGATGTTGTTTACGAACAGGAATGGAAGTTAGATGGCGAAGTAAAGAGTACGGAAGGTGTTTATGAGTTTACGCCCTTAAAATCTGGTACTTACCTAATTGAATACACTGCTTTTAATAACTCAGGTGTGTTTACTTTTCTTTACACGATTAAAGTTGCAGTTCCAACCAAGCCTGTTACGCCAGAAAGCTCTATGTATGTAAGTCAGCTGTTTGAATACAATCCTGCACCTGGACAATTTATCAATAAAGCACCTGGAAATTTGGTAAGTGCTGAAGGTATCCTTGGAAAAAAAGGGATGGTTACATTAGGTTCATGGGGCGGTTATATCGTATTGGGATTTGATCATACTGTGTTGAATGTCGATAAGGATGATATTATTGTTTATGGTAACCCAATGGCAAACTTTGCTGAACCAGGAATTGTATGGGTAATGCAGGATGAAAATAATAATGGAAAACCTGATGATACCTGGTACGAAGTATCAGGAAGTGAGTTTGGTAAAGCCGGATATAAAAGGAATTACTCAGTTACCTATACTCGACCTACACCAGATACCGCTCCAATTCCATGGAAAGATAGCGATGGTAATACAGGTTTTGTAGCTACAAATACTTTTCATAAGCAGAGTTATTTCCCTCTTTGGGTAACTGGAAATGAATATACTTTAACAGGCTCAATATTACCATCTGCTAATATCAATATGACAAACCCTAGTTATATCACAAGCGCTCCGTTTGAATGGGGATATGCTGATAATATTGCTGGTGGAGATAAGATTGATATCAGCAATGCGGTGGATAAAGATGGTAAAAAAGTATCATTGGCAGGTGTCGATTTTATTAAAATTCAGACAGGTATACAGGCTAATATGGGTTGGTTAGGCGAATTATCTACAGAAGTACTTGGTGTTGCAGATCTGAGTTTAGTAAAGTAGAAAATAATTCTTTTTTACCAAAATAAAGCGCTCTTAAATACAAGTTCAAGATTATTTAACAAACAAATGAAGATTAGAAATTTAAAAATTGCAGGACTTGCCTTAGTAATGGCAAGTGCTTTAGTTGCGTGTAAAAAAGACAATAATGCTATAGCCGAATTGCCTGCTCCAGGTAAATATGAAAATGGTTTTTTTGTAATTAATGAAGGTTGGATGGGGCATGGTACAGGTTCTGTAAGTTTTTTCGATTATGAATCGGGAAGTTTAAAGGACAGTGTATTTCAAAAGGAGAACCCAAATAGTCTAGGGTTTACGCCAGCGAGCTCCACTGTGCAGTTTGCTGCGGAGTTTAACGATAATTTATATGTAGTAAGTAAGGTTAGGGGGCCAGTCGTTATAGCAGATGCTAAAACGTTAAAGGAGGTTGGTCGCATTCCCGGATCAAGTGATTACGATTGGCGTGCTTTTGTTGGTTTAGACGAAAATAGAGGATTATTAAGTGCTAGTGATGGTGTTTATATGATTAATCTTAAAACTTATAAGCCTTCATTTAAACTATTGGGCGCTACAGGGCAGACTGGGGATATGCTAAAAGCTGGTAAATATATTTATGTACTTAATCAGTCGGCTGGTGCCATTATTTACAATGCGGATGACCTTAGTGTTGTAAAGAAAATTAAGGGTGTTACTTTAGGTTTTGCTCAAACACCTAATCAAAAGGTATGGTATACTGCTGGAAAGTATTTGTATAATTCTAATCCGCAAACGTTGGAAACGGATAGTGTTGAACTACCGTTTACGCCTGCAACAACATGGTTTACCTGGTTCTCTTCGCCAATTGTAGCATCTACTAAGGATAATACGGTGTTTTTATTAAAATCGCCAAGTTTTGGTGGGGGTAAAGAGCTGTATAAATATACGGAAGGTAACAAAGCGACCTTGGATAAGCCATTTATTACTACACCTGATAGACAATCCTTTTATAAAAAGAACTTAGGTTATAATCCGCAAACTAATCAAATCGTTACGACTACGGTGCAGGATGGTTATACTGTAAATTACGCGGTCAATAATATCTATTTTCATGATGCTGGGACAGGACAACTGGTTAAACAGATTCCTTATAGCGGTTATTATTTCCCTGCAATGTTTGTATTCCATTAAAATTCCATATAAATAATATAACTTTGTGTTATAAATTAAATGAACATGTCTGGATCTAAATTTAATCCAAGTGCAGTAATTCTATTGTCAATAGTTGTACTTGTTAGCATTTTCCGCGTAGCGGCACCTTACTCTGACAATTTTAAAGATATTGCTAATTTTTCGGCAGTAGGAGCTATCGCCTTGTTTGGCGGTGCATACTTTAATAGTTCTGCCAAGGCATTTGGTTTCCCTTTATTGGTACTATTGATCAGCGATATTTTTATTGCCCAAACATCTGGATTTGGTTTCTTTTACCCAGGATGGTATTGGACATATATTGCTTTTATCGCAATGGTTTTTGCTAGTAAGCTATTGCTTAACAAAGTAAATGTTCAGAATTTAGTATTGTCAACAATTGTGATAGTGCTGATTCACTGGATTGTTTCTGATATTAGTGCAATGTATGTACCTGGATTGTATCCACCTACATTGGCTGGTTTTGGTGCGTGTTTAATAGCTGCAATTCCTTTCGAATTGAAGTTTTTATATGGTACAGTGATTTATGGAACGGTGATGTTCGGTGTAATGGCTACGTATCCTAGCTTGAGTTTTAAAAAGAGTGTAAAAGCTTAAATTGATATAACAAATTTTAGTTTAAAGAAGGCAGCCCAAAAGGCTGCCTTTTTTCTTTTAGAGGCCTTATCTTGCCTTTTAGATAGTTGAGATTTCATTTGGAACGCCAATAGATCCCTACTCCAATTATTTCCAATTGTTTCTAGTATATAAAAATAAGCTTCCTCTATGCTATTTGATTTGCTGAAGATTAATATATTATGCCCCCATTGTATTTGGACAACAGGATGTTGAATAGTTTCATCATTTTGAATTATAGACGGTTGCAATTGTCCAACAGCTTGTTGGACAATTGAAGATTGGTAAAATTCATAGAACTGTCTCACATAGAAGAGACTATGTTTCTGTAGATAATGTTAAAGATTTTCCTTGCCTAATAATATTTTGTAAGCGATTGCATAATCTGTGCGTTGCGATATATTATATTGCTTAGTGTCGATTTTTTGGATGATTCCGCGGAATTTGAGATAAGCAAGGTTTTTTATTTGTAAGCTTATTACGTTTGTATTCAATTAATTATATAAAACAGCAATGGGAGAATTTTTACAAACTAGGCTTATTACAACTTTAAGTGTTTCTAAGGACAATTTGGAAAAAATAGAATCTTTTGTTTAAATCAGGTAATTAAGCCAGTTGGTCATGTAAACTTTTTCCAGAAGTGTATGCGGAAAGTATATGGTCATAACCCTTTGGGAGGTGCTTTGTGCATTGATATAAATTAAGACCTTTTTCTTGTCTTAAGGAGAGACCTGGAAAAGATTGCTTTCGCTTTCTGATCTAGGATTCTCCTAATTAATATTCTGATACTTTATCTATCAAAACCTGATATTATGGAAACTCAAAGTCTTGAACTAAAAAAAGAGTAACTACAAAGATTCAATTTGCTCAATAGTGAGTCCAGTAGTCTCAGAGATTAAATTAAAGGCAGCATTTACGGCTTTTAATTTAAGAGCCATTTCTTTACGTTCCTCTTCTCTCACGTTCTCCATCGCGCTAAAGTAATCACGCTCTATTTTTAATCCTTGATTGTATTCGCACATTTCTTCTCGCGTTAAATTGCCCATTTCAGCAAGCTCAAATACTTTTTCGTATTCTGTATTGCCTACCAAAGATAGCGGTATTTCAGATAATTTTTTCAGGTTATTTAAGATGCAAAGCCACTCATCCAGTTTACTTTCCAACTCTGTTTCCAGTTTTTTAAATTTAGGCATTTCTATAAAAGTATACGACAACTTTGAATAAAATTCCTGGTGCGTATTGTTGTCCATTAGCCTAATATCATGGATAAAATGATCTGGATGGCTATCATCGAAATTAAAATTCATGATTCCTATAAAGAATATTTCAGGCATCTTATAATCCCAATTTGCAGCTACGCCGATGCCCTGCTCCTGAATCAGATTTGCTGTATAAAAAATACTTCGGTCTTTAAAATTTATAGCTTTTGCTTTCTGCATTTCGACCATAAATTTCTCCCCCTTGTCGCCAGTACAGTGTAAGTCCAATACAGTCTTCCTATAATCGACACCGGAACCTTTAAACTCGATATTGTTATACTGAATATCAACAATTACTTTCCTTCCTTTTAGCACCTGATTGATGAAGCTGATTAGCAGATTCTTATTGGGCGTTTTACCAAAAATATGTTTAAATCCAAAGTCAGAATAAGGATCAATAAAGCGTGCAACTTCTTTTTTGTTTACTGGATCGGTGTTGTGGCCTGTTTCTTCGCTCATTTCCCCTGGTTATTTAAGCAAACCTCCCGAGATAATTCATGATAAATCTTATCGAGCTGGAATTTGATTGAAAACGCAGTCTGATCGTGCTTTGTCAAAATAAAATCGCGAAAAGCGGCAGAGAAATGAGTCTAGGCCAAATTAAATAATCCCGTTGTGTTTCGCTCTGGTTTATATCCACGTTCGTCGATTTAAATCAACGAGCCTAGGTATAACAACTAAACCTGTCTTGTACTGAATTAGAAAAACCTTTGCTAGTTTATTTTGTTATTTCAATGTTAGTGTTGCTCAGCATCTCTTTATAGCTCCGTATGATTAAAACTTTCCCTATTAATCTTAAAGTAAAAAAACGAGGTAATCTTTTGGCTTACTTATTATTTTGCTGCTTACCCTTCTTTTGTTTGAATTTGAATGCGCAATCAACAAGTTTGCAGGATTGTTTCAATTTGGCTGTTCAGCATAACATGACCATCAGGCAAGCCCGCTCTGCTTTGTTATCTGGTCAGTATAATTTGCAGGCTGAGAAAAAGAGCTACTTACCTAAAGTTGATTTACTATCCAGTTACACCTATTTGAGTAGTCCACTTACGATCAATCTGCAGACCGTTAAAGATGGTGTTGTTAATGGATCATCGGCACAAAGTGTAAATGCGGCAAATGAGGTGTTTAAGGAGATTACAGGCAACAACCTTTCTCAGGCTGCTCAGGATAGAATTTTGAATACTTCAAAGAATATTATTGGCGCTATCTATCCTGATTATAATCCTGAATTGAGTAAGCAATCCTATTTTGTTGCGGGCTTAGGGGTAAGGCAGCCCATTTTTTTAGGCAATAAGCTTGATGCGGCTACTAATCTGGCCCAGTCTTTAGTAAACACGGCAAGTATCAATGTAAATCTGGTAAGCAAGGAAGTTGATTTTTTAATTTCTCTGCAATACATGCGTATTTTATATCTGAATGCGGTTTTAAACAACCAGCAGCTTATCGTTAGTGCCTTAGAAAAGAATAAGAACTATGCAGAAGAGCTGGTTAAGAATCAAATATTACCTCCTTATCAAAAGAGTTGGACCAGTGTAGTGCTGATGCAAGCAAACGCAAGGTTTAATAGTATCAAATTAGATAAACAAAATGCCCATGTTGAGCTGAATAAGCTGCTTGGAGTTGGTTTGGACTCTAATGTGGTGATTACAGATACTTTAAAATATGTAACGGTTGATCCGGTTTTGCCCCAGGGAGATTTTTGGACTGATAACCCAATTTATCAGCTTGCCGGAAGTAAAATTTCTTATGCTAAAACTGCAGAAAAGATCAGTAAATCATTTGCGCTCCCTAATGTTTTTGCTATCGGTAATTACAATTTATATCAGCGAGATCTGCCGGTAACGATACCCGATTGGTTTGTTGGTGTGGAGTTACAGTGGAGCTTGTTTAACGGGCAAACCCGCAAGCGTACATTGGCTGCAAGGCAATTGGTAGATGAGGCGAAATTGGGTGAAGAGAATGCTGGACAGACACTGCAGGTGTTATCGAAGGTTTCGAGGAATAAAATGATTTCTCTTCAGAATGAGGTCATGGTACTGGACAATGCCAGGAAAGAGGCACATACGACCACGAGCTTAATCACTAAACGGATGGAGAATCAGCTTTCATCTCCAAAGGATGTAAATGATGCGGTGTTGATAGAGGAAGAAATAGATAAGGCCTATCAGGCAGCAGTTTTGGGCTATTACCTGGCACTCGCAGAATATTTTAACAGTCTGGGAAATCCTAAACAAATCTCTCAATTTATTAAGTAAAAGGGGGTGAAGATGCGGGGCAAAAAGAATATAAAAGATACAAAAATGAAGAAAATTATACAAAATTACTGGGCACTACTTATACCAATTTTGGTGGTTATAATTGCTTTGTTTTTCTTTCTCGCAGGTAATAAAGACGAAGAAAACATGATAGGGATGGTTGACGCTTCGAGCGTGGATGTGGCGGCAGAGTTTCCGGGAAGATTGGACTCTTTATTAGTTGAGCAGGGGGATACTGTTAAAGCAGGGCAGCTGTTGGCTATTTTGCGATCTAATGAGATTGATGCGATTAAATCACAAGCGTTAGCGGCGATAGATGCGGCTAAAGGTCAACAAGAGTTGCTAACCCAGGGAGCCAGACCAGAACTGATTGAAGCGACATCAAAGCTGTACCAGATCTCTGAGGAGCAGTATAAACTGTTTAACACGACTTACCAGCGTATGGAGCGCTTATACAATGCTGATGTAATTTCGGGACAGGAGAAGGATGTGTTTTATTTCAGATATCAGGCTGCAAAGAAAGAGATGGAGACTGCTCAATTGAATTTGCAGATGCTTAAAAATGGTACGCGACCAGAGATTCTTAAAACAGCGAATGCAATTGTGAAACAAGCTGAGCAGGCTTATGAGCTCACTAAAGCATTAGGCGATAATACTAAGGTGCATGCACCCGCCGAAGGCGTTATATCCAGTCTGGTTACGCATCAAGGGGAGATTGTATCTATTGGCTACCCTATGATGACCATAGAAAAGAAAAACTCCTCGTTTTTAAAATTCAATATCCGTCAGGATAAAGCAAAGGATTTGAAAGTAGGATCGCTAGCAAAGGTTACTGTGCCTGGTTGTGAGCCAGAGACTTTTGCCGTAAAGGTATCATCTATTTCGCCTACATTGGAGTTTGCCAATTGGGTGCCTGCTAAGGATAAGGGGCAATTTGAATTAAGAACATTCACAATAGAGTTTAAACCAGAGCATCTTTCGGCTATTAAGGGATTACGTTCGGGCATGACAGCGTCATTAATTCTGCCCTAATGCAGGTAATCGGTCATATCATTTTAAGGGAGTGGAAGCGGATACTAAGATTACCCGTTTTTTACCTGGTTATGCTGGTTATTCCCGGCTTGCTGTTTTCGTTTTATGCCTTGATTTATGAGAAAAAAGATGCAAAGCATTTGGCTTTTGCCATTTGGGATGACGATAAATCGGCTATAAGCAGGCAGCTTATTTTCTTGCTGGAGCAACGCGAAACCCTTCAGATTACTCGGAGCGTAAGCAGCGAGGCAGAAGTGAAAGACTTGATTCAAAAAGGAGAAATATTGGGTGCGGTGCACTTTCCTGTAAATATGCAGAAGGATATTTACAGCAGGCATAAGACTAATGTAACACTTTATACAAATGCTGCATCATTAGTACCAGCCAAGCTTGTATATAAAGCTGTTGCGGAAGTGATTATAACAGGAAGTTCGGGGGCAGTATTGAAAAAATTGGTAAAAACAGGGATGAAGCCTGATCGGGCAATGGCATTGGCTAATCCAATTAAGCTTAATTCTTATCAGTTGTACAATTCGAACTACAATTACCAGGAGTATCTTGTTCCGGGCTTAATTACTGTAGGTATGCAGATGATTCTCATCATCAGTAGTATGTTGGCGCTCAATTACGAGTGGAAAACGAATACCATGCAGGAATTGTTCGAGCTCAGCAATGGGTCGGCGTTGTTGGTTATTACAGGCAAAACGATTGCTCATCTTGTGGTGAGTTGGTTTAATTTCTTTTTAATAGCTTTTGTCATTTTTCCCTTCTTTGGGATTGGTGTGTGGGAGGCTACAGCTAAATTCTTTTTGATGTATACCTTATTGTCTCTGGCTTGTTTGGGTATAGGGATGTTTATTTCCGCTTTGTTTAAGGATGTGATGTTATCGGGGGATGTGGCTTTGTTTTATACTTCTCCTGCATTCGTTTTTAGCGGCTTTACCTTCCCTAGATGGGCGATGCCATGGTATGATCAGTATTATGCTACGATAATGCCTTACACACCTTTTCTGGATGCCTTTTTTAAGGTTTACTATATGAATTTACCCATGCGCTATGCACAGGCGGATATTTATAAGCTGCTTTTGTTTTGTATAGTTATGTTTCCAACAGCTTTAATATTATTTCAGCGTCAATTTAATACGAGTAAAAATGAGCAAGAAGTCCAGGCCGTCGCTAATTAAGCTTTTTTTAAGGGAAGCATTGCTGGTAGCAAAGGACCATAGTTTGTTGCTTACGTTGCTTATTGCTCCATTGCTGTATGCTTTTTTTTATGGGAGTATTTACATCAATAAAGAAGAGGAGAATGTAAAGCTAGCGGTAGTGGATGATGACCAGTCGCGATTGTCACGTTTGTTACAGCAAAATATTGATAATTCGCCGATGGTTGAACTGATTCATTTTCCTAATTTGGAAGCGGCAAAGGAGTATATGTATCAGGGCGATTGTCAGGGTTATTTCTATATCCCCAAGGGCACCCAAACTAATTTACTCAGTCTTAAACAAAGTAATGTACTACTTGCAGTAAATGCAGCAAGGTTTCTGCCTTCTAGTGATTTATTAGCTAGTGTTCAGCAAATATGTCTCACTATTGGGGCGGGAGTAAGGCTACAGTATTTTGAAAAAACTGAGGGTTTAAGCACAGCTATGGCTATGCAAAATGTGATGCCCATTAATTTAGATTACAGATCATTGTTTAATGAAAGATCGAGTTATGGTGCTTTTTTACTGCCGGCATTGTTGGCGCTAATTTTACAGCAAACTTTGTTGATTGGTTTGTCTGAAAGTGTGGCCGGCGAGCGGCAACATGGTACCTTTAAGGAATGGCTAGGTGGGGGCGTTTCGACTGCAATATGGGGTAAGGGCTTGTTTTATCTTTTTGTTTTTGGCGCTTATGGTTTCTTTTTTCTGAACGTAAATTTTAAACTGCTCGATTTGCCGATGCGGGGTAGCGGTTTTCAATTAGGGGTATTGTTGTTTGTGTTGCTGCTTACGCTTATTCCAATGGCACAATTTATTGGCTCATTGTTTAAAAGCCAGCTCCTGTGTTTGCAGATCATGGCTTTTTCGACTTATCCTATTTTCTTAATTACAGGCTATACCTGGCCATTTGAATCGTTACCCTTAGTTGTGCAGTGGGTGTCGATGTTATTGCCTACAACGCCGTTTATTAAAGTGTACACGGCTATTGTACAATCGGGAGCTAGTTTGACTAGTATGATGGGGCCTATGTTGCATTTATTACTGTTGTGGTTGTTTTATAGTAGTATCTGCTATATGAGGTTTAGAAAATTAAGATTCTCTTAATACGGCTGTGATCTCTTCTCCGATATGGAACACAGTATCTTCACATAAAACGATGTCTAGCCGATCGGCTTCTAAATCAGGTTGATATAGTGGTAAGTCGCCGGGAATGATGTCTTCGTCAGGTACTTGCTCCCAAAGTTCACCATCAGGATCCATTCTAACAGCGCCAATGATTCCACCAAAGTAAATTACTAAATAATATTTTTGGATGGTGGGCAATATGGCTAACGTTACTTCCTGTTCACCAAAACCAATTCTTATATTGAACATTTTCATAATTAGACAACATCCATTCTAAGGTTTTGTTTTTCTGGAGGTTACATTATGGTGATGCCAGCATTGAAGCCCAGCCATCCTTTTGTGGAGCCGCCTAAATTGGTATGGTGGCTAGGGACTATATTTTGTTTATAGCCTGGGGCGCTGGGATTTAGGTGCTGATTGCCGGTGTAAATGGCATAAGTAGGTCCGCCGAATACCGTTAAGCCCTTAAACAACTGAAATTGGATGTTACTTTGAAAGCGATTAAGTAAGTTGTCTGCGTTCCAATCGCCCAGGTATAGGTATTGTCCGGTCATTTCCAGTCCAATAGCTATGCGTTTGTTAAGGATGAAATCATGACCAACACCAATACCTGCGGTATATATTTTTTCCTGATTTGAAAGGTTTAAGCCTGCAAACAATATGGTATATAGCTTGGCATTACCGGTTTTTAAGGAAACATTGACATTGGTGATTTCGTTTGTGTATAGGCTGATTTTGTGATATCCATTTTTTATAAAGTTGATTAAACCTAAGCTGTAGCCGGATGAGGTATCGGCAACATTGATTAAGCCAAATTGAAAACCGTCCATTTTTTTAGCATAATTAAAGATGCCAGCAATTTGTACACCTTTTACGTGCTTTGCACCTATATTGCCTATGCCTGCGAGTTGGAAGCCATCAAAATCTTTACTAACCAGGTTAAGGATGCCAGCTGATTGCGTCCCCTTCATGTTTTTAGCGGCTAGATTAAGTATGCCTGCCAGCTGGAAACCAGCTGCGTCGGCTTTTACATTGTTGACCAGCCCGGCTGCCTGCAATCCTTTTGTTTTTCCCCGTACGTCATTTACCAAGCCTGCCATCTGAATTCCGGTAACTGAGCCGCCAACTTGATTGAAAAGTCCTGCGAACTGTAATTTCTTTACATCGCCCTTGGTAATGTTGAATAATCCCGCCATTTCGAAACCATTTGTACCCGCGGTGTAACCGCCTAAAACATTTATCGATAGTTTATTAATCACTTGTGAACTCATGATGCCATGAGAACTTAATCCGGGTGTTAGGGAGGCTTGAAAAGGGGTGTTTGCAAAGAAATTGGGGATGTTTAGACTCTGGATCTTTTGACGTGAAGTAATGAAGAACCTACCCAATCCGGAGTTTTCAATATCACCGAATCGGCCATTTGCTTTGTTTGCGTCAGGATCATTGTATCCTTCGGGCTTTATTTTGATATCAGATAGAAAAATGAGGGTAGTATCGCGGTAGCTTTCCTTACTGGCGGTTAGTATCACCTCTTGGTGTTCGCCTTTGAATTTTAACCTAAAATACCCCTCATTGTCTGTGAGAGTTGATTGTAATAGCCGTTTTTCGTAAACACTGGCTTGTTTAACCTTGTGGCCTGTTTCTATGTCTATCACATAGCCGCTGATCAGGTATAGTTTCTCTGCTGTGGTAATATTTTCGGGTTCGATAGTGAGGTGGTTGGCAGCATAGCGTAAAATAATGTATTCCCCATTTTCTGTGTAATCCACTTTGTGGTTAAACAGCTTGTCTAATACTTCTCTTACTGCTGCGTTTTTGACGCTTAGGTTAACTAGGCTGTCTCGCTTAAATAATGAGCCACTGTAGGAGAAATAGAAGTTCCCTGCCTTGCTGATCTTATTGAGCACTTCGGATAGCTGTTGGTCTTTGGCTTCGATGCTTACTCTTTTTTCTAAATTGTATTTAGATGGGGGAATGGGCATTTGCGCTTTTACATATCCTACAAGCAGCAATAGGGCAAGGGTGATTTTAAGTTTCATTATTGATGGTTGGACAATAGAATTTGGTTTTGCTTACGCTGCATGGTTATCCCTAAGGTTTCACAAATCACATCTAAATTACGATCTAAGCTTGCAGCGGTTTTTAATGTGGTGTTGAGCGGTAGGTTTTTTATAGCCGGATCATTAATGATAATGTTTGCGCTGTATTGTTCATTCAGCACTTCTACCATTCGCCATAGTGGGGTATTGTTGGCTATAAACTCTTGGCTGCGGTAATAGTTATACAATTGATCTGTATTTTGTTCTTTTATCAATTTGTCTGTGCTGTTGTTGATCACTATTTTTTCTCCTTTTTGGAGATTTATTTGATCTCTACCTAGGGTTACTTTTACGATTCCTGTCTCAACAATTACTTCAGTTTGGTTGGCTAAATGCTTTATGTTAAATGAGGTTCCGACAACCAGAACTGATACTTTGTCTATGTCAATTACAAAGGGCTTAGCTTTATCATGTGCAACATTAAAAAACACATCACCTTGTTGCAGGTGGATGCTTCTGTTTTTTTTAAAGTTGTTGGCATAACTAATCCGGGCATTTTTGTTCAGCGTAAGTTTAGATCCATCGGGAAGGATTTTTGTAATTACGGTATTGCCTGCTCTGAGGTTGATATAGGAAACAGGTTTTACGATATTGTATAATGACCATCCGGCAGCAATAAGGACAAATACAGCAGCAATTTTAAGCCAATTGTACCTAGGCTTTAATTGACGTGTTATGGTGCTGTTGGTTGTTTTTTGTTTAAACCTTAGCCAGGCATCATTTTCATTTATTTTGCTTTGGCTGGAAAGTGTTTTGCTACTGTTCCATATCTTTTCGAATTGTAAAAAATAGGTCGTATTATTTGGACTGGCATCTAGCCAGTTTTGCACTGTGATGCTTTCGGCTTCGGTTGTTTCTTTTAAAAGAAACTTTATCAATAATTCATCAGTCATGCTGTTTCTTAATTAAAAAAATCCTTGTAATACATTAAGCCTATTAAAATGAGGGAGAGGTAGTCCGCCAGTTCTAAACGCATAATTCTAAGCGCTTTTCCCATTTGGTTTTCAATTGTTTTTACAGATAAGCCCAGTCGATCTGCAATTTCTTTATATTTTAATTCTTCAAATCTGCTCATCTGAAATATGGTACGGCATTGCTCCGGTAACTTGTTTAATGCCAGTCCTATATTGAATGTTAGTTCTGTCATTTCTACTTTTGAAGATGCAGGTTCATTTTTTGTGTTCATGGTATAACTTGCAAAGTCCTGGTACTTGGTCTTGATCTTTTGGTGTTTTAAAAAGTTAAGACTGTCGTGGTATATGCATTTATAGAGGTATGCTTTTAAAGAAGTTTGCACATTTAATAAATCCCTTTTTTCCCAAAATTTTAAGAACATGTTTTGAACAATTTCTTCGGCATCATCTTCATCCTTTAAAATAGCATTGGCATAAGCATGTAATGCTTTAAAATGAGCCTTGAACAGTTGTTCAAAAGCCTGGTCATCATATTGCTGATGCTTGTTCTCGGGAGTGCTGTAAGTCAGTTTCAATGTATGGGTCTTATTCAAGAGTAATCAAATCTATGTACTGTAATTTTGGAAACCAAAAAGTGCCGCGGTTAAGCTTTATAAATACTCTTTTTAGCAATACATTTTTGTCTTCATCTTTAATGAATAAACGATAATTGTTGTCGACTGCCGACCTTTTAAGATACAAAGGCATTTTTTTATATGCTTGCAGTCTGATTTCATATTCATCATTTCCTATTGCTTTGCTTTGGATACCGTATTCATGTTTTTTTTCTCTGGCACTAAGTGGTTTAAGTTTTTGACTTTCGTTGTTTTTGAACCAGAAGCCTTTAATTGGGTCGTTAGGGTATAAAGTCCCATTGCTATTATAGTTGAGTTCATAAATGATAGTTTTTGTCTCCGGTGAATGTTGTATATAGAACAGGCTGCTTTTTGGTATTTGAAATGCAACCTGTTCTTGTGCATTGGAAAATTGACTTAACAAAAGGATTATGGTAATGAGGATTAGTACCGTTCTCATTAATCGTTTAGTTATGTTTTTAGGTGAATCAGCTAGTTGTAAAGCTTTGCCTGGCTTATGTTTATAGGTTTTTGATGGACTGGCACATATAAAGAACAAGAGTTCTTTTAGTCCGTCATTGTGCTTTACGTCCTGCAGCATGTTCCTATAATCATTAAAGCTCAACATTACATTGGTTTTGTTATGTGTTTGAATGGATAGTATTTAAGATTTAGAATATAAATTGGATTCCGCCACCGTAACCAATGTAAAGTGCTTGAATGTTATTATTCTTTTTGTTCTCCCAGGTGGTGATATAGTCTTTGTGCAATTTTAAGCCTTCGCTACTATTTGTATTCAGATAGTTTAATGAAGGGCCACCGAAGATTTCAAGATTACGTGTGATTTTAATTGCAGGAAGTAGTTTTAATGATGTTTTGAAATAATCTCCTTTTTTAAAGCTTTCTAATCCAATCCCGACAATTTCTGTGTTTAACCTAAATGATTTGGATTGGAAAAGGTGTGCACCTAAGCCAGCTTCAAATGCGTAGACTTCATCAGAATTTTTGAAATTGTAGCCGAGGCCGATGATTCCATAAAGAACTTTTCCACCAGATCTAAAGGAAAGCATAGTAGTAAGCGTCTCGTCGGTGGTTAAGCTGATGCTTTTCTCTCCGTTTTTAACGAGGTTTATGATTCCAATAGGGTAGTCGCTACTGTCGGCCACATTGATGAATCCAGCGACCTGAGCGCCTTTAACCTTTCCTGCAATATTGATGAAGCCTGCTATTTGTGATCCTTTGACATCCTTGGCTTTATTGATGAAGCCACCAACCTGGGTACCGTTGATATGAGCCGCCTTATTGATAAACCCTGCTACCTGCAAACCTTTTACATCCTTTGTTAGATTAGCAAAGCCTGCAATTGCAGCTACATCTCCGCCACCATAGGTATTTAAAAAGCCAGCAAATAGAGCTCCATTGGATTGTTTGGCGACATGGTTGGAAACGCCGGCAATTTGAAAGCCTTTGGTATCGTTGCGGACGATATTGGAAATGCCCGCGAAAGAGGCGCCTCGCTCTGCAGCCGAAACGCCAGCCAGCAAGTGGATAGATAAAGTGTTTGTATCTAGCGGTGCATGTGTACCATTGGTACTAAGCGGATAAATGATACCAAAATGCATTTTAGGCTTATGCTGAGCAAATGATTTTGTTGCTGCCATGCATAGAATCGCACATAGGATAGTCTTGAACGCGGGTACTTGAATGTTTGTTCTGTAAAGTGTAAAGTTCATTTTCGTCTTATTTTAAAATAGGACAACCAAATGAATGTTTACCCCTACGTGGGTTGCAAATATTTTTTCGAGTTTAGGATTGGTTGCTCATCTTCTTCTTTCCTAAATACAAAACAGTAAGGGCTAGTACTGAGCTTAGCACCATAACGCTTACGGTAGGCACTGCTGATTTGACAGCAAAAAGGCTAACGCCAACTGAAGCTAAGGCACCTACTCCCATTTGAATAGCTCCCATTAGGGCTGATGCACTACCTGCATTTTTTGTAAAAGGCAATAAGGATAGCGCTGAGGTGTTTGGACTTACGAAGCCCAGGCAACATAAAAATACAAAGAGCAATGCAGTTGTTTCGGTAAGTCCGAACCAACCGTAGATGCTTCCGATAAGAAAAACTATTGCGGTAATGGACTGTGTAATTAATGCTCCAGAGATCAATTGTTCGCTGGTGTAGCGTCTGAGCATTAATGTATTGACTTGGCTTGATCCGATAAAACCTAATGCAAGGAGAGCGAAAATCCATCCGTAGGTTTCTTCGCTAACCTGAAATATCTCCATAAACAAAAGTGGAGATCCTGATATGTAAGCAAATAACCCAGAAAAGGCCAGTGCACCGGTTAAGGCATAGGTGTAAAACTGTGGGGTTTTAAATACGATCCAAAAATTATTAATGATAGGTTTTGGTTTTAGGGAAAGATTGGTGTCGGGTTTATAACTTTCCGGCAACCAAAGCCAACTGGCTATTAGGTTAAAAGTACCTAAACCGAGTAAGATTAAGAATATGGTATGCCAACCGAAAGCTACGGTTACATACCCACCTAATGTTGGGGCAACCATTGGTGAAACACCTAAAACAAGCATCAGCAGTGCGAATACTTTGGCGTTATCCTTAACTGGGAATAAATCACGCACCATTGCAACGGAGGCTACTGTGGCGGCGCAGCTTCCTAGTGCTTGAATGAATCTTAAGCCGATTAGCGTGTCAATTGTGGTTACAAAGGCGCATCCTGCTGATGCAAGGATGTAGACTAATAGGCCAAGGTATAGCGGTCTTTTTCTCCCAAATCTGTCTAACAATGGACCATAGAGTAATTGTCCGGCTGAGATGCCGATAAAAAAGCTAGATAGGGATAAAGATACTCTTGATGTATTGGTTTGAAGATCTGCTGCAATTGCAGGAAATCCGGGAAGGTACATATCAATCGAAAAAGGGCCAAGAGCCGTAAGTGAGCCTAGTATTAAAATTAGGCTATAATATCTTTTTTGAGTCATTGCTTTTTATTGGGTTAACACAATCTTATGCTGTGAGCGGGGAGCAAGATTTTGTGAAGGTTTGCAAATATAATAAATGTGGAGTTAGGGAGTTTGTTTTGCTTAGGTTAGATTAGTGTAACGATAACGTGAAAGGCCTAAATAGATTAATTATTGCTTTATATTTGTGAATGGGGCTATTTGCTCTTTAAAATAGTAATTGATTGCCTATGTTGTTGTATGTTAAGAATATGGTTTGCGACCGTTGTATCATGATTGTGAAACAGCAGTTAGAGAATTTTGGTTTAAAGGTGAATGATATCTCTTTAGGCAAGATTGACGTTGAGCCAGCTCCCGATGCGAATAAGTTACAAGATATAGCTTCTGCAATGCAGGTTTTAGGATTTGAATTGATCGATAAAGAAAAGGATCAATTGGTTGAACAGATTAAAAATCAGGTTATTGAATTGATTCATTATTCGGATTTGAGTACTATAGATCAAAGTTTAACTCAGGTTATTGCTGAAAGATTGAATAAGGACTATGCTTATTTGAGCAGGCAGTTTTCGGAAGTAGAGGGTTTGACGATTGAAAAATACATTATTCAACAGAAAATCGAGAAAGTGAAAGAGCTGATGGAGTATGGGGAGCTGAATTTAAACGAAATTGCTTATAAAATGGGATATAGTAGTAGCGCTCATTTGTCTACTCAATTTAAAACGGTTACAGGGCTTACTCCGAGTAAATATAAATCAACGGAATTGAACAATAGAAAGCCCCTGGATAAGATAATTTAATAAAGATTTAATTGTGGACTCTAGGTCTTAATTTGTAACATTAGGGTTTGAACTGAGTCGAACCCTGTAAAATATACTTTGAAGATGCCTTTTTATAAACATTATTCCTTTGACCTTTGGTTGACTTTGATTAAATCCAATCCGGCTTTTAAGTTGGAGCGGACAAGATATTTTTATGATAATTTTAATGCTGCTAAAAAGACGATAGAAGAGGTTGCTTATATATTTAGACAAGTAGACCTGATGGTGAATGCCATCAATGAAAAAACCGGTAAAAATATTGATGCAGAAGAGATGTATCTTATGGTGATTAGCATCATTAATGATTTTTCTACTGAATTTCAGGATATTGATGTAGATAAACTGTATGATGACATGGAGGTGTTATTATTTAATAACATGCCTTTGCTATACGGTTCTGAATCTATCGACGTTTTGTATAAACTGAAAGAGGCTAATCAAAGTACGATTAGTATTTTAAGTAACACAGGATTTATAAAGGGAAAAACTTTAAGAAAGGTGTTGAAACATTTGGAATTGGATAGTTTTATTGATTTTCAACTGTATTCGGACGAAGTACGAATGTCTAAACCCAATTTAAGCTTTTTCCAGCTTATGCTGGACACTATTGACAGAAACAAGCACGCTGATATCAGTTTAAGCGAGATTATACATGTAGGCGATAATCCTGTGGCGGATATCCGTGGTGCCGAAGCTGTAGGAATAAATAGCTTATTGATCAATTCAAATCATTTATCCATTTCAAATTTACTCTCATGATCCCATATACTTATTCTCTACACAAAATTCACAATGCCAGTAATTTTGATTTTCATCCTGATAATTACAGCAAGTTTAAATTTGGTGATGATCTTGTCGCTAAAGCATTTGGGGAAGCGCTTGCTGATGGATTTATAAAGGATATTTTGGTTGATAATCCCATTACAGATCAAATTGTGGTAATTTCGAGTCCATATTGCTTTATTCCTACTGCAACTTTTGCGATGAAAAACTATTTCGTTTATCAGTTGAATCATTGGTTGGCAGAAAATGGGATGTTAGTAGCTCAGGAAGCAAAAGTACACCGCACAATTACTTATAAGGAGGATTATGGGGAATTGAGTGCGGAGGATAGAATGAAGTTAATAGGGAATGATTCGTTTCATATTGACAAGGATTTTTTAGCTGGTAAGATTTTAGTTTTTTTAGATGATATTAAAATAACCGGGAGTCATGAAAGGATGATTTTGAAAATGGTTAAAGATTATTCCTTGAAAAACGAAATACATATGTTGTATTTTGCTGAGCTGGTAAATCATGATATTCATCCGAATATAGAAAACCATTTAAATTACCACAGTGTAAAGTCAATCTTTGATTTGGAAGAAATTATTAAAAGCGGTAATTTTTGTTTTAACACCAGGATTGTTAAATATATCTTAAATTGCGATTTTAATAGCTTCTCTATTTTCCTGGAACGGCAGAGTAATGATTTCATTAGAAATCTTTATAACCTTGCATTAGGGAATAGCTACCATACTATAGAAAGCTATTCTAGAAATTTAAACTTTATAAAGAACTACTTAAATAATAAAAAATATAAATTGATTTAACTATGGCCATTAATCTTCAAAAAGGACAAAGAGAAAATATTGATGCTCCTAAATTCACTATTGGTTTAGGATGGGATACGAATAGTTCTACAACTGGAACTGCTTTTGACTTAGACGCTTCTGTTTTTATGCTGGATGCAAACAAAAAGTTAGTTTCGGATGAACACTTGGTATTTTATAATAATTTAAAGTCGCCAGATGGTGCTGTTGAGCATACTGGTGATAATTTAACTGGTGATGGCGATGGCGATGATGAGCAAATTAAAGTTGATTTGACCAAAGCAGGTGCGAATGTATCTGAGATATGCGTTGTAGTTACAATTCATGATGCGGAGAATAGAAGACAGAATTTTGGTCAAGTGAGAAATTCATTTGTACGTATTTTTGATGCTGTTACTAATGAGGTGTTACTTAAGTATGAGTTGGAGGAAGATTTTTCTATTGAAACTGCTGTTGAATTCGGTAGAATTTACAAGCGTGATGATAAATGGAAATTTGAAGCGGTTGGAATGGGAATGAAAGGTGGTTTACAGGATTATTTAAATAAATATCAATAAGAAATTATGGCAATTAATCTGCAAAAAGGACAAAGAATTAGTCTTGAGAAAAGCAATGGCAGCAAACTTCAAAGTGTTTGTGTGGGTATTAACTGGGGCGCGATAGAGAAAAAAGGAATGTTTGGCTTTGGTAAAACCAAAGAAGCAGTTGATTTGGATGCTAGTTGTGCTTTGTATAATGAAAATAAAGAGCTTGTTGATGTAGTTTATTTCGGTAGCCTGGCCTCAAAGGATGGATCTGTAAAGCATAGCGGAGATGATTTGACTGGCGATATGGGGGGTGATGATGGCTTGGATAATGAGGTGATTACACTTGATTTTTCTAGGTTAAATGCCAATGTGAATTATGTTGCTTTTGTATTGAACAGCTTTAGAGGGCATGATTTTGGTACTATTCCTTTTGCATCGATTCGTATTTATGAAGGAACACCTAAACGTGTGAATGAAGTATTTGCAAATTATGATATCGCAAATGGTTCTAATTTTGCCGGTCATGTTTCTATGGTAATGGGCGTGTTTTACAAGAAAAACGGTGAATGGAAATTCAATGCAATAGGCGAACCTACTAAAGATAAGAAACTGGAAGAAACAGTTAAAACGGTAACTCAAAGTTATTTATAAGGGTTAACCTTGATTATATAAAACTATGGAAACAAACCAAAATACTACTCAGTCGCTTACTCCGACAAAGATTGATAAGGAAGGTAATGTTGATCTGACTGTCCTTTCTGTTGAGGATGAGCAAAAGTACAGAGAGATGAGCAAGTCTTTGGAGCCATCTGATGTTAATTCTATTTTGAATTATGGGGTAGAGGCACAAAACTCTATGGAGAAGTACAGTAATGATTTTTTATCATCTGTGCGGACTTATAATAGTGGCGAAGTTGGTGGTTTAATCAATGAATTGCTTACGGAACTCAATTATATTGATGTTGCTGAGTTAGAGCAAAGCGGTTTTAAATCTTTTATTTCTAAAATTCCGTTTTTAAAGAATTTGGTGGTTGATGTTAAAAAGCTATTTCAGAAATATGATGTAGTGGTAAATAACATTGATAAGATTACCAATAAGGTTAAGGCAGGGCGTTTAAACTCTATTAAAGACAACAGTTCTCTGCAAACCATGTTTGATAGTAATGTAGGTTACATTCATGATATGGAGGAATTGATCATTTCGGGTCAGTTTAAGTACAATGAATTAAGTGCTAAACTAGCTGAAATGGAGGGTAGGCCTGCTGATTATCAGGATTACGAAATTGCCGATCTTAGGGATTTTATCAGCAGACTTGACAAAAGGCTGGCGGATATGAAGATAGTAAGGTTTATTATGTTGCAGTCTCTTGCTCAAATAAGGGTGGTACAGAACAACAATACTTCTATCGCTGAAAAAGCGCAGTCTATTGTGTCTACGACCATTCCTGTTTGGAAAAACCAGCTGACTATTGCTGTCGCTTTACAAAGGCAAAAGGCTAATGTAGAGATGCAGAAAAAGATTTCGGATACGACGAATACTATTTTGCAGAAAAATGCAGAGATGCTGAAACAAAATAGTATTGATGTGGCTAAAGAAAACGAAAAAACAGTAGTTTCATTAGATACATTAAAAAGAACGACACAATCATTAATTGAAACCTTGAATGAGGTTAAGAAAATTCATGAGGATGGCGCTCAAAGCAGAAGGGTATTGGATGGGGAATTGAAAACTTTAGAAACTGAACTGAAGAAGAATGTTACCCGCGTTAATTAGTTTTAACAAATGGATGAACGCCATGTAAATATTTTAAGAGAATCACGTACAGAGATCAGCCGTTTACAGCTGCTCTCTGTATTTTTCGAGGAGGAAGCTGTATATAAAATTTATTTACGGAGCCAGGTAATTCATCAATTGTTTGAAAATAATGATGAACTCGATATTGATAAACTTGAATTGTTTCATGTTCAGTTTACTAGTAGTTTGATCGAACTTTTAAGGAAGATCAAAAAGAGTAACGAAAAGAATGTTACCCTTATTTATGATGAAATTCAGCTGAATAAGGAGATGATCGCTAATATGGGCGATTCGGTCTTTACTGAAAAGAATTTTAACCTGGACAAGCAAAAACAGGCACTCAAGATCAATTTATCTTTAAGAAAGCTGTTTCAGTCGCTGTCTGACTTTACTGAAGAATTTCCGTTTGCCAAGCACATTAATACTTTTAGCTCCAGATACTCAAAGGATTTTTACTATGATATTTCTGCCGAGCAACTGGGGGTATTGATTGATTATGATGCGAAGGATGTGTATGCGGATACACATGCAACTATCCATAAAAAACTAATGGGGTTATTGTGTAAGCATGATTTCAGGACTGAGTTTTTTAGTGGGTTGAAAGCTGGACAATTGATCATTGAACTCTATAAGTTTATTGATGTTGATCGGTATTTTATTTTTTTTCCAAGCAGGAATTTGTTTTTGTTTTGTGATCTGGCAAAACTGAAAGGGATTGATTGGACGAACAACTTATCTGAAAAGGGGAGGATTATTCAGGAGTTGTCTTATAAGAATGATAAGCTGGAGGGGGAGGCGGTTGCACTGAAGACCTATATTCCAAAGGAGATTATAACACTGCTTGAAGAAAATTATGTGAAGATTTCGGATATTAACTTCCTTGATCATTTGAATAATTATGATGTTCAGGCCAATATTTTAAAATCAATGCTGAAAACAGATCTTTTTTAGCATTTTTATTACTAGTGTCACACAAAAAAGAAATATAAATAAAAGATGGATAGTATGATTAATCACCCCGGCGTTATTATCGGGTTTGCAGTTGTAGTAGTAGTAATGCTGCTCTTAGATTTAGGTGTTTTTAATAAGAAGGTGCATGCCGTAACCAGTAAGGAGGCTGCGATATGGTCTGTTGTTTGGATTTCGTTATCAATGCTGTTTAGTGGTGTAATTTATTTGACCTCTGGTTTTGAGAAATTCACACAGTTTCAATCGGCATATTGGATAGAAAAAGCCTTGTCAGTTGATAACCTATTTGTTTTTATATTGGTTTTTGGCTTTTTTAATGTACCTAAAGAATTACATCATAAAGTGTTGTTTTGGGGTATTATTGGCGCATTGCTATTCCGAGCCATTTTTATTTTTGCAGGTGTTGGGTTAATTAACCTTACTTATTTGCCTGAAATGACTTTATTTGGTCACATAGTTAAGATCAATGCGGTACTGCTGCTTTTTGGTTTGTTTCTTATTTATGCGGGTATTAAATCCTGGGTTTCGACTGATGACGATGATGAGGAAAAGGATTTTAGTAAAAGTCCGGGCGCTAGAGTGATTTATAAGCTTTTTAAAGTGAGTAAGGAATTTGATGGTGCTAAGTTTTTCACTGTTGAAAATGGAATTAAAATGGCTACGCCTTTATTGGTTGTGGTAGCGGTAATTGAGTTTACAGATTTATTGTTTGCGGTAGATTCTATCCCTGCAATTTTTGCTATTGCCCCAGATGATCCTTTGATTTTATATACTTCTAATATATTTGCCATATTGGGTTTGAGAGCTCTTTATTTCCTTTTGGCTAACTTTATTCACATGTTCAGTTTATTGAAATATGGTTTGGCAATTATTCTAGCATTTATTGGTGTTAAAATGGTGATAGCTCCATTTTATCACATTTCATCTCCATCGTCATTGTTGATTGTAGGGGGGGTATTGGTTCTTTCTGTTATTGCATCGCTTATTTTTGTGCCTAAGGAAGCTGAGGGGGTTAAAAAGATTGATTAAGTATTTCTTAATATAAAAAAGGGCGGCTGTATCATACGATACAGCCGCCCTTTTCAATTTGATGAATTTATAGATTAATACAATGTAAACTCAACACGACGGTTTTTCTGACGACCTTCGGCTGTTTTGTTTGATGCTATTGGTTGGTTTGGACCGTAACCAGTTGCTTCTACACGTGATGCATTTGCTCCTTGTGATACTAAGTAAGCTTTGATTGCTTCTGCTCTTTCTTTAGATAAACGTAAGTTTAATGCCATTGAACCAGTGTTATCTGTATGGCCAGCTAATTTTAAGCTAAAGTTTTTGGCAACTAATAGTTCTGCTACTTTATTTAATGTTGCATATGAGGTAGGACGGATGGTTGCTTTACCTAAATCAAACTCTAAGTTTTTGATGGCTTCATCTACAACTCTACGATCTGCTTCTGTCACTACAACTTTGGTTTCTTTAATAATTTCACGTTGAACTTTGATTGGGCAACCTGAACCATCTACAACTGTACCAGATTTTGTACCTGGACATTTATCGAATTTATTTGCAACACCATCGTTGTCTTCATCGCCCATGTCTTTAGCATATTGTGCTCTGTCTCTTTCTGCATTTTGCTCAGCAGTAGATAATGCTCTTCTTAGTTCAGCACTTTCTGCAGCAGTTTCGTTGCGTAAGTTAGCCAATGAACTGTAGTTTTGTAATTGTGGTTTTTCTTTGCTACCCAATGCAAACTCTAAACCAGCATGTCCGTATGAGAACTTATCGAATTTACCAGTGTTATAGCCATCGAAATCACCTCTTTTAACGAAGTTAACGTCATAACCAAAGTCTAAATTGATGCCTTTAGCAATACCTAATTTAAAACCAGCTCCTACAGGAATGAAATACCCGTCTTTGTATGGTTGTGCATTAACAGTACTTCCGGTTGTAACATCAGCACTTGCTGACAAATAACCTGCTCCTGCTTTTAAGTAAGGAGTAAGTATTGCATTTTCTTTGTTGATGCTAATGTTGGCAAGATTGTAAACTGCTGTTAAAGCTGCAGACCATTCTAGCTTTGTTTCAAAGCTTGTATTGTTAGCATAAGTAGGGTTTCCACCTACCAAACCGCTGAAAGCTCTTAAGCCTTCTACTTTACCAGCTAAAAAATCAGCTTGTATGCCTAAAGCAGGGAAGATTTGTTTTTTGATGTAACCGCCATATCCTAATGTTTCTTTGGAAGCTTGAAAATCGCGACTGTTGCCGTTGAAGATCGTATTTGAACTTAGTACGCCTGCATGTGCACCAACTGACCAAGTGCGGAACGTTTTTTCTGAGAATCTATTTGCCGGTTGGTCCTGTGCAAATAGCTGTGATGATAGCCCTATTAGGGACAGTACCAAGGCTGTTTTTGTAATTTTCGTATTCATATCCTTCTATTTAGATGTTAATTGTTCAGTTTTAATACAACCGATCAATTATGTTCTTGTAATAACCTTGCCAAAGCTATTTTTCTTAATTATTAATTTTGAATGACCTAATAATCAGTGCTTTATTTGGGATGTGAGATTATGTGGAAGAAATGTTTTTATTGTTTAAGCAACGGGAAATATGTATAGTATTTACTACATTTTTAGCTTTTGGTATAAAATTTATAATTCATAGGTATCACCTTTTCTGGGAATATCCACTTGGTAGTCTTGTTCGAGTGCCGCCGATAAATTATGAAGACATTCGATATCACCATGAACTAAAAACACTCTTTTTAAGGTTTTTGGGTCTTGCTGTTTAACTGTATTTACAAGATCGTTATGATCTCCATGGCCACTCAAGAGGTCGGTTTGCTTTATGGTTGCGTATACCATAAGATCCCGGTTGCGTAATCGTATGATCGGATCACCTCTTAATAGTCTGTTTCCAAGCGTGCCTTTGGCGCAGTAGCCAATAAATAGTATGGTGCAGTAGTAATTTTGAATATTATAATATAAATGGTCTTGTATTCTACCACCTTCTAGCATTCCGGCCGAAGATATAATAATGCAGGGTTCGTGATAGTTACTTATGGATGTACTTTCTCGCTTATCGTGCACATAAGAAAGTTCTTTAAATTCAGATTGACCATGCTGACTTTTATAGAAGTCCTGAGCTTCTTTATTAAGGTAATGGGCGTATTGATGATGAATTTCAGTTGCTGAACTGGCCAGCGGGCTATCTATGAATACTTTTACAGGGGGGAGTAACTTTTTACTAAATATTTTATTTAGTGCATAGGCTAGTGCCTGTGTTCTACCTATACTAAATGCTGGGATGATTAACCTTCCTGGAAATTTAATACAAGATTCATTAATGGTCTCTATTAATTTTTGTTCAAGTGTGGTATCGTTATTATGGAATCTACCGCCGTAAGTTGATTCGGAGACAAGGTAATCTACTTGAGGAATTGGTTGTGGGTCTACAAGGAGGGGGTAGTTCTTTCTACCTATATCTCCAGTAAACGCAATTTTTTTTGTTAAGCCATTTTCATTTACGGTTAAAACTACAGCTGCGGCCCCTAACAAGTGTCCGATTGGTATAAAGGTTAGAGACAGTTGGTCATTTATACGGAATTCTTTATTAAAATCTATGGTGATAAAGCGTTCGGCTGTTTCTCGAACATGTTTTTGTAGGTATAATGGTTCTGGACCTGATCTGTACTTTCTAGATCTTGGCTGTTGGTTTTGTTTACTTAAGAAGATGTTTACAGAATCTAATAAAAGTAAATTAGTTAGATCTGCGGTTGGTGGAGTGCATAGGATTTGCCCATTGAAGCCCATTCTGACTAAGGTGGGAAGATTGCCTGAGTGATCAATATGGGCATGAGTTAATATCACTACATCTATGCTTGCCGGATCGAATGGAAAGTATAGATTTTCTCTTTGAAAGGTATCCTTCTCATAATCAAGTCCACAATCAATTAGTATGTTGTAGTTCTTTAATTGTACAAGATGCATACTTCCGGTTACCTGTTCGGCTGCGCCTAAGATTGTCAATTTCATAATTACGCTATCCTTAATCGGGGCAATTTATAATTTTAAATACGTATATAACTTGATGAGGTTAATTTTCTTTGCTGAGCCATCTCATCCAGTTGGATACAAGGTAATTGTAGTTTATTATTGGAGGTTGAATGCTTGAGACTAATTTCCAGGTTAACAACTCATTTTTAAAAGTAGGTAGGTGTAACTGGGCTTTTACGGCTGCGGTGGTGTAAAACTCTTGTTTGCTGGGATGATCGGGAGCGCAGGCATTTAATGTGTACCCAAAGGCGCTATTTTTAAGCAGACTTAAGCTTATGCCAATGCAATCATCTAAATGAATAAGATTAATAGGTGCCTGACCATTTGCTACTTCCTTTTTTCCTGCAAAAAATCTTGCTGGGTCTCTTTTTGGACCCACTAAGCCAGCAAACCTAAGAATGGTGGTGGTGAAGGCCGTTTGGTTTTTAAGCAGATTTTCGACATCAAGAATTGCTTTTCCAGATTCGGTTTCAGGCTTTGGTATATCCAATTCTGTTACTGTAGTATTTGTATCACCGTATACAGCTGTTGAACTGATGAAAATCAAGTTGGAGGTATTATTGAGCTTCGCTGCATTAATGATCCGCTCTATTTTGTATTTGTAATCTGCTTGTTCTCCGGTGCTTCTTTTAGGCGGTATGCAAACAAATAGTATATCAGTTTGGAAAAAAATTGGGTCGTAGTATTCTTCTCCTTTTTGGAAGTTAACTAAGAACGGTTGAATTTGGTGGTTGGCTAATACTTCAAGTTTTTCATTTGTTGTGCTTGAACCTTTAACCTGATAGCCTTGTGCAACTAATGCTTTTGCTAATTCTAAACCATACCAACCACAACCTAAGATGCTTATTGTTTTTGCAGCTAATGTTGCTGTTGAATTACTCATTTAATAGTATTTTAAATCAAAAAGGGGAAATGTTTTGGACATTCCCCCTTTTTAAATAATTTAGTTAGCTGTTATAGCACTGTTACGTTAGATGCTTCAGGACCTTTTTTGCCATCATTTAATTCAAATTCAACACTGTCTCCTTCATTCAATTCTCTGAATGAATCTCCTGCGATTGCAGAAAAGTGTACGAAGATATCTTTTCCTCCATTTTCTGGAGTTATAAATCCAAACCCTTTTGCAGAATTAAACCATTTAACTTTTCCTGTTGTACGCATATTATTTTGATATATATTTCGATGTGAAAATAATCAATTGAATTTTAATATCAAAATTATAGGTTTTCGCTGTTGGCGGGCTGTTAATGGGCGAAAAAAAAAGATCAGTTCATAGCTTTTTGAAGTATAAATAGCTTTTGGCATCATATTTCGTACAATACAACGTTAATCTAAATATAATTTAGTTATGAAAAAGATACTTTTAGTTATGATAACAGGAATATTGTTGTCAGCTTGCACAAATAATGCTAAGGAAGAGGCCCTTATTAAACAAAAGGCAATAGTGGCAATTAAAGATAGCTTAAGGCTGGACAGCTTTAACAAGGCTGAGGCTAAAGTTAAAGAAGAGGAGCAGCAAAAATTGGAGCAAGCTAAAGAAGAGAAAGCTGCTGCTTTGGCTGTAAAGCAAGATAGAGCCGTATCTGCAAGAAATGTAAGTACATCGAACAGTGGTGGAACGGCTGCACCAGCTAAAAAGAAAGGTTGGAGTCAGGCTGCTAAAGGTGCTGTTATTGGTGCAGGAGCAGGTGCTTTAGGTGGTGTTCTTATTGATAAGAAAGATGGTAGAGGGGCAATAATTGGTGGCGTAGTAGGAGCGGGCACGGGTTATTTAATTGGACGTGGCCAGGACCGGAAATCGGGAAGAGTGCAGCCCAAAAATTAATTAGTAATAAGGATCTCGTTTTATAAATGCGGGATCCTTATTATATGTATAGTTTACTTAACTATTAAGCTTATTGCTGTTTTTATCTCTTGTCGAGTTGAAACCAATAGGTTATTAATCTCGGTTTCATTGTAGATGCTGATCGATCCTATTTTCTTAGCGATAACCGCTAATGCTGTTAGGCCTGAAACGATAGCAGTATCGTACATTTTATGGCCTAACTCCTTGATTTTATTTAAATCTTTGTTGATTGTATGTTCTTTAAACTCCTTGGAGAAGTTCATCAGCTCGGTTCTTAGTAAGGAAAGAACTTTTGTTAATACGCCTGCATCATCTCCAACATATTCTTTTAACAGCTCAATATTAAAGTGATAATCGGTTTCTTCAGATGGCGATAAAGAGACGTCACTATGAGGATCTTCTTTTGGATTTTTCAGCCATTTTTTTAGGGAGAGCGCAATGGTATGTGCAACGACTGGTTTTGATATAAAATCATCCATGCCGGCTGCAAAGCATTTTTCTTTCTCTCCTTTCACATTCCCTGCAGTAAGCGCAATTATGGGAGTATGTGCTTTGTGTTTAACAGATCTTATCTTCTTTGTAGCTTCATAACCGTTCATTTCTGGCATTTGAATATCCATTAGAACAATATCAATCTTCGTTTTTTTATAATGTTCGAGCGCTTCAAGACCATTCTTAGCTTCGAATATGGTTGCATTTGGCGCAATTCTTCTTACTATAGTTTTTGCTAAAAGCATATTAACAGCGTTATCTTCTGCTATTAGGACTTGAATAGGGTCTTCCATTCTCTCTGACTCCTGGATTGATGCACTATGTTTTTCAGGTTTTTTAGAAATGACCTGAAAAAGAGAAGTGTACATATCTTTAAGTTTGATTGGCTTTAATAGGCGATGATTGACATTTAGATTTTCACAAGCTTTGATGATTTTTTCATCAGATGAACTATGTAATAAGATGATTGGTTGGTCTTTAACCGTATCTTTTAGGATTTCTCTTATCCTTTTTATGGTCTCTAGGCCATCGATATCAGGCATATGGTAATCCATCAATATGACATCAAACCGCTCCCCGTTCGTGATTAATTCTATCGCTTCTGTACCACTATTTGCTTCTACTGATTTAATTTGCTTCAGTGAAAGCATTTTATTGATGATTAGTCTGTTATTTTTGTTGTCATCAACAATGAGAACTTTTTTAATCGTGTCCAGATTCTGAATTTCAATGGATTCACCTGGTTCAGATTGTAGCCGTATTTCAAAGTAAAATGTACTTCCCTTGCCAGGAGTACTTTCTACCTGCAGCTTGCTATTCATGAGTCCCAATAGTTTGTTTGAAATGGTTAATCCTAATCCAGTGCCACCATACCTTTTTGTTGTTGACGCGTCTTCTTGTGAAAAGGCGTCAAATATTTTAAGTTTTTTATCTGGATTAATGCCGATACCTGTATCCCGTACAGCAAAGCGATAATTGATTTCTCTCAATCCGGGATCAGTGAGGGCTTCGACTTTTAATTCAATCTCTCCTTTTTCTGTGAATTTTACGGCGTTGCCGAGTAAGTTGATGAGGATTTGTTTCAGTCGGAGCTCATCAGCCCAGATGTATTTGGGTAAATCTGATGAAATGTTTAGTAGCATTTCCAGCCCCTTGCTTTGTACCTGGTATTTTATTACATCGGCAGACTCTTCTGCCATCTCGTAAAGATTGAATTTTGACCGGTTCATTTCTAACTTTCCGGCTTCAATTTTAGAGAAATCCAAAATATCATTAATGGTGTTCAGTAAGGCATTTCCTGACTGAGTAACTATGGATAAGTATTGTTGTTGGGTTTCATTTAGTTGAGTTTTAATCAATAGATCCGTGAAGCCTATAATTCCGTTTAAGGGGGTTCGGATTTCGTGGCTCATGTTTGCTAAAAACTCTGATTTGGCTTTGTTGGCTAGCTCAGCATCTTCTTTTGCAGAAATTAAGCTTGCTTCCATTTTTTTGATTTTTGTGATGTCTTGAACGGTGCCCCTTATTTTATAGCACCGACCTTCGTAATAATATGGAACACCTATTGATCTTATCCAAATATTGTTACCCTTAGCCGTTAATAACTCTAACTCGAGATCCCATTTGTTTCCTTGAAGTACTGCTGCGTTGAGTGCATTGAAACGGTTGTCCCTGCTTTCTCCAGCTTTGTAAAACAACAATTCATTATCAGGGTTCGGTTCAAAATCAGCTTCAACTTCAAATATATTCCTCGTAACATCTGACCAGACTAGTTTTTGCTCCGTTAAATCTAATTCCCAACTACCCAATTTTGCTATAGTATTGGATTCTTCGAGCTTTTTACTTTTGTCTTTTAATTCCTTTACTAAATTGTGCCTTTCAGTAATGTCAATAGAGTTACATATAATATAAGGCTTATTGGATACTGTACTTTCTATAACGCAGTTAAAAATCCAAATAATAGGATTGCCATTTTTGTGCTTGGTGGTCATTAGGCCCTCAGCCTTTCCTTTGATCTTAATTTCCTGCAGATAATCAGTGACTGAAGTATGATGTTCCTTTGGGGTCAAGTCGAATAAGGTCATACTTTGCATTTCTGTTTTTGTAAACCCTAAATGTTGCGCCCCGTTATTATTGATGAACAATAAATTGCCTGATAAGTCGTGGGTGAACATAAAACCTTGAGTATGCTCAATAAATGATTTTAATTTATTTTCGCTTATTAAGATTTTTTGTTGAACACTTTTTTCTTTGGTCACATCTCTTGCAATAGCCAGCACCTTATGTGAATCTGTTTCTGATGTGGCACTCCACTGCAAAGTTTTGTATTCGCCTTTTTTTGTTTTAAAACGATTTGTGAAATTTACAGCGTTTTTGCCGGTACTTAATTTCTTGAACTCGTCGCTGGTAGACTGTAAGTCATACGGATGAATGAAATTATAAAATGGGGTATTCAATAGGTCTTGTTCGGACCATCCTAAAGTAGTGCTAAATGCAGGGTTTATTCTCTTTAAGGTGCCTGTGGTATCAGCTTCACAAATTAAATCCTGCGACAATTTATAAAGCTTTAGAAAGTGGTTTAGTTCTTTTTTACTTTTTACTTCGGTTACTAATGAAATAATTTCGTGTGACAGCAGCTCTATTAATCTCTTTTGCTTAGTTGTGAGTTCATTTCTTGGCTTAGTATCGAATACGGATAGGGTACCTATATTTTCTCCATTGGTATCAATTAAAGGGATGCCTGCGTAATATGCGATCTTAATATATTGATGACTTGGAGTTGTCTTGAATTTTACATCCGTTGCTGCATTCAAGACTTCCAGTAGACCTAAACCTTTTATTGTTTGGTTGTAAAAATCGTTTTCGATAGCAATTTCTTCGGCCGTGAAAATCTTGTTAGATCTATACCATTGTTTATTTTTATCTATTAATGTGATAAAAGCAATGTGAGTATCACATACTGAGGATGTTAATTCTGTGATGCGTTCGAAATGGGCTTCGTAAGCGGTATCAAATGTTTGAGAATTATGCAGCACTTTTAATCGTTCTTTTTCATTTTCGGGAAGAGGAGTGTATTTCATATGAAAGGTTACCGATAAACCGTTTTAACAACAGAGTAAAAATAGTTATTTATACATAAAATATATAGGTAAAAGCTATAAAAAAAGAACTTGCCGTCCTGCGGTTGTGGGGTTTTTTGTTTTAATGCACTGATTGTCAGTTATTTGGTTTTATTTTGTTTGCGTTTTTGAAGGTGTTTTTGAAGATTTTTTTCGTCATAATAGGAATAGAGGTATTGTATAATAAGGAGATGGGGTGCAGATTTGTACTTATGTTGATGGATATAATCCCCGTATTGGGTATTTTTGGGGAATTCTGATTGAGCCGTGAATGCGCGAAAGATTATTATTGATCAAATTGAATTGTTGTCTTCTATTAATTAAGGGTAGATTAAGCTGTTTATTTGTTTAATTTTACTTGATAATTGATGAAATTAATATAGTGGCCTGATTTTTTCAATTGTCTTGGTGAAAAAGTAATAAAAATGAAAATCTCAACCCTATTGATTCTTCTCATTTTATCCTTTAGCAGTTGCAAAAAGGAATCATTAACAAACGACTTGTCAAATGTTGTCCTTAATAATAAGGGAATTCTGAGAGTTGAATGTAATGATTGTCAAATAAGCTACTCTGTTCAGAGTAAGGATTATAATGTTAACATAAAAAATGGCAGTGAAGACATTTCGTTTTTTTATGTGACAGATTTCAACTTGAAAACTCAGGTTAAATCGCTGGAAAATCAGGGTATAAGATTAATGATCATTGATTCCTTTGGTCGGGTTGTATCCAATGAACTTAATTCTTGCTTGCAGGGCGAGGTAAGGGAAGGGTCTTTCCGGATAAATGCAAAGTAGTTTTTGATTCATTTTGATCAGCAATACAGATTGTATTGTGTGCTTTATTGTGTCGAAATTTATTTGTACAATATTTATTAATTTTTCGAAATAATAACTAAATTCAATCATTAAATTTTTAATGAAAAGATTGAATTAATATATAATCGTCAATGGTTTGACGATGAGTTTGTTGTTGATTTAAAATCGGTGCTTGATTTAGTTTTTTTTTATAATGAATAGCATCATTTAGATGGATTGAAGTTAAATGATTTTTATTCTGCATAAAAGTCGTTTTAATAAAGAAGTAGTTGGAATTATTTGTTTAAGTTTGAATTAATTTCACTAAGCAGACAAATTAAATCGCTTAATACACATGGAGAGTAAGGACGGCAGTAAAAAAATAATATTAGTTGTTGACGATGAACCAAGCATACTTAAATTGTTGAATTTTATTTTATCCTCTGAATATACATTGATTATAAAAACAAGCGGTATAGAGGCTATTGCTTGGTTGGAGGAAGGAAATGACCCTGATTTAATCATCTCTGATTTGATGATGCCTTATTTTGATGGAAGTACATTGATTAAGAACCTTAAGATTAGTGGGTTTTATAGAAATACTCCGGTTATATTATTGTCCGGTGCTGATGATTTGGAAGAAAAAGTAAAAGAGATGTCTTTTAAAATAGACCGTTTTATGGAGAAGCCATTTAATCCTACAATTTTAAAATCTCACATAACAGAACTTCTCGCATGATGATAACCACTACTATTAATCGGCCTGAGATCAATGCAAAAATTGTGTATTTCGGTAAATTACTTAAAAGTGTAGTTTTCGAGGACTTTGATTCGAATTTTAATATCGAGCACCTAGAGGATCCAGATGATTTTAAAAGTTACCTTGATCGGCAGTCGTTATTGACTTTGCCTGATATTATTTTAATAGAGGTAGATGATAATAAGGATTGTTTTAGCCAAGTAAGCTATATTAAGAGTAATCCCCTTCTTCATGGATTAGTTATAGTTTTATTGGGGGTTAAAGAGGATAAGGAATGGAGAAGTAAGGCCTTGAAATTAAAGGTAAATGACTATTACACTTATCCATTTCCCATTGAAGATTTCTATGAAAGACTTAATTTTTTAATAAAATTTAAGCTGATTAAGCCTAAACTTTTGGAGCTTTCTAAGCAGATGGATGTTGAGTATCAAATCCCGATGACAAAAAGGGTTTTTGATGTAATTGCATCAGGTTGTGCTTTATTCTTTTTGAGTCCTTTGTTTGTTCTCGTTGCTATTTTGATTAGACTGGAATCGAAAGGCGATGTAATTTATAAAAGTAAAAGAGTGGGGGCTGGATATAGGATTTTCGATTTCTATAAATTCAGGTCGATGAGGTGTGATGCAGATCAAATGATTGCTTCAATAGCAGGGCTGAACCAGTATTCTAATGAGTCCAATAAAAAAAATGGAAAAGCTGCATTTGTTAAATTTAAAGATGATCCGAGGATAACCAAATTGGGGTCATTTTTAAGAAGAACTAGTATTGATGAACTTCCTCAGTTGATTAATGTGTTTATTGGCGATATGTCATTAGTGGGCAATAGACCACTTCCATTATATGAGGCTGAACAGTTAACTACTAATGAATGGTCGACTAGGTTTTTGGGTCCAGCTGGGTTGACCGGTTTGTGGCAGATCAGTAAAAGAGGGAAGAAGGATATGTCTGAAACTGAAAGAAAAGAGTTGGATAATTATTATGCAGCTAATTATTCGATATGGCTAGATCTTAAAATCATAATGAAAACAATACCTGCTTTAATACAGAAGGAGAGTGTATAAATAATCTAAAATATAAAATTAACCTACCAAAAAAATAGAATTCATGAAAAAGTTGTTAAATATTATTCTTGTATCACTGATGTTTTTAAGTGCGGATGTACTGGCCCAGGAATCCATCATCCCAGAGATTAATTATTCTGATTTAGAGAAGTACATATCTTTAGCTAAACAAAATTATCCTCGAAGGAAAATGTTTGAAGAGCGCGCTATTGGTGCAAAAACTCAGATTCCAATTGCTCAGTTATCTTATTTAGATGTTTTTAACGGGTCTTATTTTTATAGACCTAAAGATAGGACTGTTATAGATCCGCTTAATCCATATAATGTAAATGGTTTTCAATTTGGAATTAATGTGAATTTGGGGAACTTTCTTCAAAAACCATTTACGGTAAAAAAGGCGAAAGCTGATTATAAAATAGCAAGGTTAGAGCAAGAAGAATATGATACTCAGCTTGAGATGGAAGTTAAAAGAAGGTATTATGATTATATTCAGCAGCTTAGTCAACTTAAAATATATACCCAAAGTGCACAAGATAATAAGGGGGTTTCGGATGGTTTAAAAAATAGGTTTGAAAGAGGCGAAATTACTTTGGATGCATATAACCAATCAAGAGTTGCTCAGTCTGGGTCGAGCATCGCAAAAATACAATCCGAAGTTACCTTTTTGAAAGCTAAAGATTTATTAGAGGAGATTATAGGAAAGAAAATTTCAGACGTTAAATAGCTTTTATTAAAATAGTATTAGATGGATATTAAATCATTTCTAAAGTTAGTACGTAAATATTTATGGATCGTAATCTTAGTCCCAGTGATAGCGGTCACTATTACTTATTTTTTAGTTCAAAATTTACCTAAACAGTATAAGTCTGAAGCCCAAATCTCGACTGGGTTATTAGATCCATCAAAACGAGTGATTTCTGATCAAACTGTTGATTTTTTTAAAATTAGCCAGGAATTTAATAATATAATGGAGAAGTTCAAGATGAAAAAGGTCATGAATTTGCTTTCATATAATTTAATACTCCATGATCTTGAACTTCCAAAAAAGGCATTTAGAAAGTATAGTGAAAAAATTGATTCTCTAAGTCAGCAAAATAAGAATGAGGTCATAGCACAAATAAGGCAAAAGCTTTTAAACAAAGAGCTTTTAACTTTAGAAGATAATAAAGGAAAATATAAAATATTCGATATTATTGGCTCAATGGGGTATGGCGAAGAGACTCTAAAGAAAACCATAGAAATTACCCATTTAGACAACAGTGATTTTATCAATATTGAATATGTATCAGAGAATCCTGAATTGTCTGCATATGTTGTGAATACTCTGGCCTCAGAGTTTATAAATAACTACAGTGCTGATGTAAATAATAATCAAAATGTTTCAATTATTCTGTTAGACTCTTTATTGAAGAAGAAGGAGGCGACGATGAATGAAAAGAATAATGCATTATCTCAGTTTAAAAGAACTAAAGGCGTATTAAATTTAGGTGAACAATCAGCTACTGTATATTCTCAGATTACGGCGTATGAAGCCCAAAAGGTCGAAGCATTAAAACAAATTCAGTCGAGTATGGGAGCTATTGCTACTATCGAAAGTAAACTTAGAGGAAGTGATCCTTATGTTACTGGTAGTAGTGTTTCGGATAACACAGATATAGTAACTTTAAAGCGGCAATTGGAGACTGCAAATGCCAACTGGGTTGATGGTGGATTTAAATCGTCTGATCAAAAAAAGGTAGATTCTTTAAGCCGACTTATAAGCGCGAAGAGTATTAGGAATTCTAATGAGAATTTACTTGATCCACGGACTTCAAAGCAAGCGCTTGTTCAACAGAAGTTAAACCTTGAGATTGCAATGCAACAGGCTAAGAGCAGCTTAAAATCTTTGGATGCTGAACTTGCTGTTTTGAGAGGTCGATATAGTAGTATGGTTCCTTATGATGCTGATATTCAGAACTATGAACGTGAAGCTGATTTGGCAACAAAGGATTACATGGCAGCTCTTGATAGATATAACAACTCAAGAACAGAGCAAAAAATGGGCTTAAAGTTGCAGATTGAACAATATGGATTGCCAGGTTTGCCGGAACCTTCAAAAAAAGTGATTTATTTGGCGCTATCTGGATTAATAAGTTTCCTGTTGGTATTGGGTGCATTAGCTTTCATTTGTATGAATGACAAGTCAATTAATAGCTCATCCCAACTTTCATCAGCAACAAAATCAAGAGTTCTGGGTAATTTAAATTATTTAAGTGGTTCGGATAGAAATGTGAGGAATATCTGGAATGACAATGATAAAAATAAGGATTTTAGTCTGTATAGGAATATGCTAAGGTCTTTGAGGTTTGAAATCAGTAATGAGATGATTAAAGACGCTAGCAATATATTGGGCGTTACAAGCATAGCTTCTAAGGCTGGTAAAACCTATATAGCCTATAATTTGGCCTATGCTTTTGCTATGATCGGTAAAAAGGTCTTGTTAATTGGAGAAGAGCCTGTAACAACAAGTAATGAAGGTATTAAGAGTATTTCTACTAGCCAGAATTTTGAAGCTTTTATTGTCAAGAAAGAAATCGTAACAGAGGATTTAATTACGATCTTGAACAAAAATGCTACTAATAATTCGATACTTGAATTACAAAATGAAAGAAGTTTGAAGGTAGGTTTTGACGTTCTAAAAGGTCAGTTTGATATCATCATAATTGATGTAAATAGTTTAAGAGATACCAATATAGCTAAAGAATGGCTTTCATTTACTGAAAAGAGTATTGCTGTTTTTGAAGCCGGGAATTCAATCGGCGATCAAGACAAAGAATACATTGAGTACTTAAAAAGTAATCCAGGATTTATGGGCTGGGTGCTAAATAAAATCAAATTAACAGAAGCTAAAGCCAATCAAGTGCCTGCTTAACTTAATCGTAACTGTTATAGATAGCATAAATTTTTTCCATGAATCCAAAGAAAATAGTATTTACTTTATTGATTTATTGCTTTGTCTATTGGTTAATAGCCAGAGAGTTGAATTTGAATTTTCCAGCTGGGACTTTAATTGAAGGTTTTTTGTTAATAGCCTTCCTTACTGCTGCGTTTATGTCTACTTCGAACGAGTGGAAGAACATTAATACAGATTTATTCTATTTGTTATTATTTTGGTTTATAATTAGTGTTTTAGAAGTTGTAAATCCAGCAGGAGCTAGTGTGATTGGCTGGTTAAAGGAAATACGAAGTGCAGCATTATATCCTCTTTTAATTACTACTATTGCTTTAGTTATTTTTAATAAAGTCAAAGATTTAAATACTTTTATTGCTATTGTTTTGATTTTTTCAACTTTAGCAGCTTTAGATGGATTTAAGCAAAAACATATAGGTTTATCAAAAGGTGACTTGAGTTTTTTAGCAGGTGGTGGGGAAGCAACTCATATACTATGGGGAAGGTTAAGGGTGTTTTCATTCTATTCTGAAGCAGCTCAATTTGGTGCTTCCCAAGCACACATTGGTCTTATGGCATTGATATTAGCTCTAGGTCCGGTTAAAAGGAAAATGAAGATCATCTTATTTGTAGCTGCAGGATTTATGCTTTATGGTATGCTATTGTCTGGTACCAGGGGGGCTTTATTTGCCTTAGTGCCTGGTGCATTTGTAGCTATTGTTTTAAGTAAAAAGTTTAAGGTACTGATTTTGGGAGGTATTCTGGCGATTGGTTTTATTTGTTTTTTGAAATTTACAACTATAGGTAATGGGAATTACGATATATACAGATTACGCACAGCTTTGAATCCAGAGGATCCCTCACTAAATGTTAGACTTGCGAGTCAAAGAGTTTTAACTGAATACATGAGTACTAGGCCGTTTGGTGGGGGACTTGGGGTATTAGGGACTAACAGTATTTATAACCAGGATAAATTTTTATCAAAAATTCAGCCTGATAGCTTCTGGGTAAAGGTTTGGGCCATGTATGGTATAGTGGGGTTTACAATATGGATTGGAATAATGATGTATATTCTAGGGAAATGTTGCGGAATAACCTGGCGAATAGAGGATGAAGGTCTTAAGATTAAGGCGATTGCTTTGACCTCCGGATTTGCAGGAATACTTATCTGTAGTTATGGTAATGAAGTAATTAATACAATGCCTACTTCTATTATTGTATATATGTCATGGGCCTTCATATATAAAATGCCTAAATTTGATGAAGAGATTAGAAATACAAAGCTTTTAGAACCTATAGTTTAAACCTATGCCTTACGAAATATTCGCACTTCCTGCCATATTATGTTTTATATATGGTTTTGCTAGGGGACTAAGTTACCTTCAGAAGGAAGAATAGTCATGAAATACTAATTTAACTTGTTAATGTCTATTATTTCAAAAATAAAATCTAATCCGAAGCTTAAGAAATTGGCTTTAACCATGCTTATCCCTAAAAATGAGAGTAGACCTCGATTATGGGTAAGGTGGTTTTTGAACCCGTTTAAGCATAAAAGAGGTACGAAATCTGTAATCAGGAGCCGAACCCGATTGGATGTATTTCCTTTTAACCAGTTTGTATTGGGAAATGAGTCTGTCATTGAAGATTTTGCTACGATCAATAATGGGGTTGGAGATGTTATTATCGGGCATAAGACATTTATTGGACTTGGGGACGTGATTATTGGGCCGGTTCGTATTGGCAATCATGTGATGCTTGCACAGAATATTGTTGTTTCGGGATTAAATCATGGTTATGAGGATGTTGAGGTACCGCCATCCCTTCAAAAAGTATCTTGTAAGGAAATAGTAATTTCTGATAATGTATGGATAGGGGCTAATAGTGTCATAACCGCGGGCGTAACATTAGGCAAACATTGCGTTATAGGCGCTGGAAGTGTAGTTACGAAAGACGTACCAGCGTATACTGTGGCTGTAGGAAATCCGGCAAGGTTAATAAAGAAATATAACCCGGAATCTGGGCTTTGGGAAAAGATAGGTTCTTCATAAAATCAAAAATGACTAATAAAGTTGAATATTTTGATGACGTCACATTGATGATCACGCATTATAATCGTAGCAAATCTTTAGAGCAATTACTTTCTAAAATCAAGGAAGCGAATTGTTCGTTTAAAGATATTGTAGTGTCAGATGATTGTAGTAAGCCGGAGCATTTGGATTACATCAAGGACTTAAATAAGGATTATAATTTCAGACTTATTACTAGTGAAAAGAATGGAGGTTTAGGGAATAATTTAAATAAAGGCCAAGATGCAGTTAGGACTCCCTTTATACTTTACATTCAAGAAGATTTTATACCATTGGATTGCTTTAGCGAACATTTAAGAAATGGCGTTTCTTTGTTAAAGGAGAATGAGGATTTTGATATGGTGAGATTCTACGCTTATAACAAATATCCTTATCTCAAAGCTAATAAATATGGATTTTCGGAGATGATTTTCAAATGGTGGTATCCAGGGTTGGATAAATTTGCATATTATAGCGATCATCCTCATTTAAAGAGAAACAATTTCTCTCAAAAGTTCGGGCGATATCTTGAAGGAACTTCTGGTGATAAGACGGAATTTTCAATGATGATGTCATTTTTGAAGAAGAAGGGAAAGGCATTTTTTTATGAGGACCATAAATCGGTATTAGAACAAGTAAATTCTAGCGATGAGCCAAGTACGATGACCAGGGATATGTGGAGAAACAGTAATAATTTCTTTGTCACTATTTTAAGAACTGTTTATCGTTATTGTAATTATTATTCTGCTTTATTTTTAAGAAAATTTTAATGCTTTATGGGGATGAGTGGAATTATTGAAGGAAGGGATATTATAATTGTTGGACAACAGCCTTGGGATACAGAAATAGGTAGCAATTGCAAAAATATAGCGCTCGAATTAAGTAAGTATAATCGGGTTTTGTACATTAACTCACCCCTAGATAGAATTACCCTGTTTAGAAATAAAAAGGATCTGAAAATACAAAAAAGATTGGATGTTATTAAAGGCCGATCGAATGGGCTTGTTAAAGTAAAAGACCAGCTTTGGAATTATTATCCTGACTGTATGGTTGAGTCTATAAATTGGATTAACAGTACATTTATCTTTAGTTATTTAAATAAATTCAATAATAAAAAATTAGCCCGGTCAATCGGGAAAGCCATTGCGTCACTTAATTTTAATGACATTATTCTTTTTAATGATAATGAGATTTTCAAAGGGTTTTACTTGAATGATCTATTAAAACCTGCTATTAGTATTTACTATTCAAGAGACTATATGGTTGCAGTAGATTATTGGAAGAAGCATGGTGAGAAATTGGAACCTCAGTTGATTGCAAACAATGATTTGTGTTTCGCAAACTCAACTTATCTTGCTGATTATTGTAAAAAATATAATCCTAAATCTTATTACGTTGGTCAAGGATGTGATATAGATGATTTTCAAAATCCAGATAATTTAAAGCGACCAGATGATTTAGTTGAAATAAAGGATAAAATTATTGGGTACGTTGGGTCTTTGAATAGTTTGCGTCTGGATATTGAAGTTATAGAGCACATAGCAATAAAGTTTCCTGATTATCATGTTGTCTTAGTGGGGCCTGAAGATGACACCTTTAAAGCAAGTAATTTACATAATTTAGGGAATGTTTATTTTTTTGGGCAGAAGGGAGTGAATGAGCTTCCCGGCTACGTAAATGCTTTTGATGTTTGTATCAACCCTCAAGTTATTAATGAAGTAACTATTGGTAATTATCCCAGGAAGATTGACGAATATCTCTCATTAGGTAAACCAACAGTTGCTACTCAAACCAAAACGATGGAGGTTTTTAAAGAACATGTTTACCTTGCAAATAACAAAACTGATTATATTGATTTGATAAAAATGGCGATAAAGGAGAATAATGAATCTTTAGCAAAGGCTAGGATCGATTTTGTATCAGGTCACACTTGGGGAAATAGCGTTAAATTAATGAGTGAGCAAATTTTAATTTTTTTAAATAGTAATAAATGAGCTTTCTTCAAATATCTTGGATAATCGTTCAGATTTTAATTGGATATCATTTGGTTCTCCCTTTTATATTGTATCTAATTTATAAAATTAAAGGGAAATCAAAAAGATTTAGCGAGAGGGGCTTTCAAGGATCAAGGGAAAATGACTATGCAATTATTGTAACGGCATATGAGCAAACTACATTATTACCTGCAGTTGTAGATTCAATTTTGAAATTAAATTATGCTAATTATTTAATTTACATAGTAGCTGATAAGTGTGATATTTCCAATCTTCATTTTGAAAATGAAAAAGTAATCTTGTTAAAACCCGAAACCGTTTTGGCCAGTAATACTCGCTCTCATTTTTTTGCAATAGCTAATTTTAAACGTAAACATGATGTATTGACAATTATCGACAGTGATAATATTGTAGATCCAAACTATTTAAAAGAAATTAATGTTTTTTTTGATTTAGGGTTTGAAGCTGTACAAGGAACAAGGGCTGCCAAAAATTTAAATTCTACATATGCGTGCCTAGATGCAGCCAGGGATATATATTATCATTTTTATGATGGCGAAATTTTGTTTGAACTGGGTTCATCTGCTACTTTGGCTGGTTCGGGTATGGCTTTTAAAGTTGATTTATACAAAGAGTGTCTAGGAGAACTTGATATAAGTGGGGCGGGGTTTGATAAGGTTTTGCAAGCGCAAATTCTTAAGAAAGATAAGCGCATTGCATTTGCTAAAGAAGCAATTGTCTATGATGAAAAGACTGTGCAATCAGAACAATTAATCAATCAGCGCTCTAGATGGATTAATACTTGGTTTAAGTATTTTGGTTATGGTTTTGATATAATCTATAAGGCACTGAAAAATTTTAGTGTAAATCAGTTTTTGTTCGGACTAATTTTACTAAGACCACCATTGTTTATGTTTATTCTTTCGGCCGTACTTTTTGGGTTTGCTAATTTATTCATTAGCCAGGAATACTCAATAGTTTGGCTGATCGCATTGGTGGTTTTTGTGATTAGTTTTTACATTTCTTTAAAGAACTATCCAACTGATAAAAGGATATATCGCTCATTGATTAATATTCCAAAATTTATTTATTTCCAGTTGGTGTCGCTTATGTATGCCAGAAGTGCAAACAATAGGTCTGTTGCCACAAAACATAATGGAAACAGCGGAGTCTAATTAAGATAATACATTTTATAGACCTATATACTTTTTTATACGTCCGAACGTAGCTTTTTTAATTCCACCATCAATTAGGATTTTTCTATCGGTTGTCCACACAATACTTCTTTTTTTCGTAACCCAATGCAGTTTTCCGTATCCTTTTTCTCTCAATTTGATAGCCAGCCAGCCGTCTTCATTGGTTCCAGCTGGGTGATTAAATCCATCTACGCTTAAGCATTGCTCCCTTCTGCAAGCTGAATTAAAACCGTACACATTTAATGCTTCTTCCTTAAAAGAACGATTTACAACTCGATTAGTATCTGCTAAATACTCAAAAAGAAAATATAAAAATCTTGAAGTTTTTTCTAGTGGGATGAATGAAAAACGACCATATGTAAGCGCTATTTTATTATCCTGCATTAAAGGATTAACCATATCATCAATCCAGGAAGAAGGGTAGATTGTATCTGCGTCTGCATTTATTAAATATTTTCCAGTTGCAACCGCTAATCCTGAGTTTCTCGCAATTGTAATTCCCTGTCTGACCTCATGCACATAAATAACTCCAGTGGCTTTAATTAACTCCTCAGTTCTATCTTTCGAATTGTTATTTACAACTATGACTTCAACACTATATTTTGTATTGGTATTCGATAGTGAGTATAGCGTTTTTAGAATATTATCTTCCTCGTTGTATGCAGGGATTACAATCGAAATATCTGGGGTTTCTTTGAATAATTTTTTAAAATTCTCAACAATAATGGGGATCTTGTATTTCAATGAATCAGAGTTTTTGTTGTATTCTAAAACGCTTGCTGGAATGGAAATGGGCCTCATTAATATAATAGTTAGAAGTATTTTTAATAAATATAAATCAAATACTTCTATAATTAGGTATTAAAAATAAATACGTTTAAAACCTAATTTTTTAGGTGGTTAATAATTATATTTACTCCTTAATACCGAAATTTTAGTGAACAGAAGAACTTCCATAAAAAGTATATTAGGATTAAGTTTTATTGGTGCATCATCTTTTTCTGTTTATAAATGGATAAACTGCCATCATACTATAGATCCTGATTCTTTTTTGTCTCGCAAAGAATTAATAGCTGAATTAGCTGAAACTATTATTCCATCAACTGATACACCGGGTGCCAAAGAAGCCAAAGTTGAAAATTATATCATTAACATTTTGTTAAATTGTACTGCAAGTGTGGAGCAAAATTTATTTTTAAATGGCTTAACTGAGCTCGAAAGTTATACTGAAAGACAATTTCAAAGGACTTTTTTTAATTGCAGTGTAAATGATAGAAATAAAATTTTAGAGTACTTTGAGCAAAGGGGAGTATATAAATATACTTTGTTTAATAAAGTAAGTAATAGACTTTTGGGTAAATCTTTTTTTTCTCAACTTAAAAGTTTAACTATAGATGGCTATTGCTTATCGCAGTTGGGAGCTACGCGTGGTTTGGCCTATGATTATATACCTGGGAACTATGCAGCCTGTATCTCTTTAATACCTAATCAAAAATCATGGGCAACAAAATAAATTATGCATATCTCGGATAAAAGTAGTGAGAAAAATACTTATGATGCAATTGTTATAGGGTCTGGCATAAGCGGAGGCTGGGCCGCAATGGAGCTATGTAAAAAGGGATTAAAAACTTTACTTCTTGAAAGGGGGCGTGATGTTGAGCATATAAAGGATTATCCAACCGCAAACCTTAATCCATGGGATTTTAAGAATGGGTTTAATAATACCATTAAAGATAAACAGATTGATCCTGTACAGAGTAATGTTTACAATCCTGAGAATAAACATTTTTATGTCAGCGATAAGGAGCACCCATATATTCAAGATAAACCTTTTAATTGGTTTAGAGGATATCAGGTTGGTGGTAGATCGCTAACATGGGGAAGACAATGCTATCGTTGGAGTGATTTAGATTTTGAAGCAAATAAGAATGACGGTATTGGTGTAGATTGGCCAATTCGGTATAAAGATTTAGAATACTGGTATGATTATGTTGAATCATTTATTGGAGTAAGTGGGAAAAGCGAAAAACTAGCTCAATTACCAGATGGTGTTTTTTTGCCACCTATGGAGTTAAATTGTGTTGAGAAACATTTGGCGGATTCATTACGAAAAGACAAGGAGGGGCATGTATTAACGATTGCAAGGGTGGCAAATCTGACGAGAGGATGGGACAATCGAGGTCCTTGTCAAAATCGTAATTTGTGTACCCGAGGTTGTCCTTTCGGTGGGTATTTTAGTAGTAATAGCTCCACGATTCCTGCTGCACGAGCAACCGGGAATTTAACTTTAAGACCTTTCTCTGTCGCTGCTGAAATTCTATACGATGATTTGCAAAAGAAAGCCGTTGGTGTTAAAGTAATAGACGCTAATTCTAATGAAATTTTGGAATATTATGCAAAAATAATTTTTGTTAATGCGTCTACAATAGCAAGTACTGCTCTACTTTTAAATTCAAAATCCGAACGATTTCCAAATGGATTGGGCAATGACAGCGGGCAGCTAGGACATAATTTAATGGATCACCATTCGTCAGCCGGAGCTTATGGTACGTTCGAAGGGTATAAGGATCAGTATTATAAAGGGAGAAGACCTTGTGGTTTTTTAATTCCAAGATTTCGTAATTTAAAAAATGACAAAGGTTTAGATTTTAAAAGAGGATATAATATACAAGGAGATGGTGAAAGAGAAGGATGGGAGGATATACAGGGGGAGAGTGGATTTGGAAAAGATTTTAAAGAAAAGTTAACTGCCCCCGGAAAGTGGACCATCTGGATGGCTGGATGGGGTGAGTGCTTACCGTATTATGAGAATAAAATATCTTTGGACGAATACGAAAAGGATAAATGGGGTTTACCATTAATTAGGATCAACTTTTCATTTAAGGAGAATGAATACAAAATGATGAAAGATATTGAAGAGACATCTGCTAAAATGTTGAGAAATGCTGGTTTTGTTGATGTTGGTTCTTTTAATTATCACAAGCCAGGGGGGACGACTATTCACGAAATGGGTACGGCGCGTATGGGGAGAGATCCCAATACATCTGTGTTAAATGGCTTTAATCAAGTGCATGCTGTGAAAAACGTATTTCTAACTGATGGAAGTTGCATGACGTCTTCGGCGTGTCAAAACCCATCGTTAACTTACATGGCCTTAACAGCGAGAGCTTGTAATTATGCTGTAGATCAATTGAATAAAGGAGAGTTGTAGACTAGAAAACCATCTAAATTATGAGTTTTAGTAAATTAGCAATAAATAGTGGTAAGTGGGTAACTCTTTCTACAATCATTCAAACAGGGATTCAGTTTGCTCAAATTGCAATATTAGCAAGGTTTTTAGATTCAAGTGATTTTGGAATTGTTGCTATGAGCAATGTATTTATCGCATTTTTCTTGACATTTGCTGATCTTGGATTTTCAAATTCTATTATTCATAAGCAAGAAACTGATCAAAGGATTTTGTCAACGGTTTATTATGTAAATATACTCTTGGGAGTCAGTATGTTTATAATTGTGTATTTTGCTTCCCCACTCGTGGTCGCATTTTATAATGAACCGCGTTTGAGCAAAGTAATAAATGTTACTGCATTTATATTTCTTTTCATTTATTTGGGATCAATTCCTGCTATTTTATTGAAAAAGGAACTTCGCTTTAAGTCAATTGCTATAATAGATATAACTGGAAATGCAGTTGGCTTCCTCCTAATGATTTTTTTAGCTTATAAAGGATATAAAGAACTTTCGATAGTATATGGAGGATTAGTTACTCATGCTATTAGAACTATTTTAGAGATATATTATGGACGACATCTGTTCACTCCAAAACTGCATTTTAAAATAAAGGAAATAAAAGCCCATTTGAAATTTGGGATGTTTAATTTGGGCGAGACATTTGTTGGATTCGTGCAGAGTAATTGGGATAATATTATTATTGGTAAAATATTAGGCCCTAAATATTTAGGAATATATACTTTAGCAATGCAACTGGGCTATTATCCGATATCAAAGCTTAATCCGCTAATCCTGCAAGTCGCTTACCCACTTATTGCAAAAATAAAGGATGATGAGGCTATTTTGAAAAGGACCTACTTGAAGATATTAGATATATTAAGTTATTTTAATTATCCATTATTAGCTGGTTTGTATATTACAGTAGAAAGCGTAGTCCCATTAGTCTATGGTCCTGGCTGGTCTGAAACATTTCCATTAGTAAGAATTTTTATTTTTGTGAGTGCCTTTAGTTGTTTGGCACATCCTTTATTTACTATCGCGTATTCAAAAGGAAAGCCGAATTATCTGTTTTATTTAAGTATTGTTACTTTGGTTATAAAAATACCTTTAGTATTTGTACTTGGTAAATACTGGCATATAACAGGAGTGGCTATTGGTATTTTGATAACTAATATAATTAGCCTGATTTTGAATTTTAAAATGGTTAATTATTTAATTGGGGATTTTATAGAAGAATTTTTGAAGAATATCATAAAACCAATATTCTTTTGCCTAATTATGGTATTTGTAATTTATATCTATAAATCTTTAATTGGATATGAAGGTATTTATCACACCGTCACTCAGGTTCTTATTGGGGGAGTGATCTACATAAGCCTCACACTCAAATATAAATATTCTTTAAAAGATATTCTTGAAGTAAGAAAGTCTTTATAGGTAATAATCTAACAATGGTTATTACCTAATAAATTTATATTTCTTATAAAATAATTTTGAAAATGTTTTTAGGAGAATCAAGTCTGCTATTGATTTTGAAGGTTGTGTAATCGTAATTTTTAGAAGAGTAGTTAAACTTAATGCTTTCTTTATTTTCAGCAATACTGCTTTCGACTTTTCAAAGTCTACAGAGTAATATATGGTATGACAAATTATTACATGATAGGTGAGATACGTGTATCTTTTAAATTGGGTAAGTAATTTACTGCTCAAAATTTCACTAAAATGATGATCCATTAATAAAAGTTGATCAATAACTTCTTCAAGTTTTGGATTATAACTTTTAGTTATTGACCCTGAGCGTTGATAATAATTGTAAAGTATATCATCTATAAAAGTAACATTATTCGTTTTATACAATAAATATGGTAATGTTAGTACATCTTCATAAATTTTTCCCTCTGGGAATTTAATATCACTAAACAATTTTTTATCGATTAGTATCTTGCATATATGAGCAGGATATTTTCCCTTAAAAAGTAATGAAAGGGCTTTTTTACCATGTATTGTAGCCGGTTCAATGCTTTTTAGTATGTCGACTCTATCACTATCGCCATAAACCTGTCGTACTCGAAAAAAAAACATTTCTGAGTCTTTTGTAGATGTAGCCTCCACCAGTTTTTGTACCGTGTTAATCTCTATCCAGTCATCACTATCGACGAACAATAGAAATTTTCCATTGGATTTACTTATTCCTAAGTTCCTTGCTGCAGAAAGTCCACCATTTTTTTCGCTGGTTATTATTTGATAAGCAATAGCATTTTGAGTTGACAGTAATTTACTAGCCAAATTAATAGATTGATCTGGGGATTGATCATCGACTATTATAATCTCGAAATTTTTATTGGTCTGTTGTAAAAGTGACGAAATACACTTTTCAATATATTCTTCAACGTTATAAACGGGGACAATTATGCTAATTAAACACATGGAATTTAGAGTTTTCGAATTCGTATGGCATTGTTTGGTTCAACAAATATATATTTTATAGTTTATTTAAAACATACTTCCAGAGGATACGCCGGTAAATAGTAATGTGTTATTTTGATGATTGAACCTTAACAGTTAAAAATAAGAGCTATATGTCATTCTTCGGATATATTTATTCACAATAATCCACGCAAAATTTATACTTTCGTTATTATTATTTTAATGAAATTTCTTATTTATTACAGATGCAGGAAAAAAGAATAAGTATTGTACTAGTATGTGATGACTATTATGCTGTTTTGTTAGCGGCTTTCTTAAAATCGATTGAGTTAAATCATAAAGAAGAAGAGATAATAGATGTTTATATAGTTGATGATAGTATCTCAAAAAAAAGTCGTGTAAAAATTATTGATTCCTTGAACCATGATAAGATCCAACTGCATTGGATTGAGATGGAGAATGCAATCCCTAAGGATGTAAATCTTCCCTTCATCAATAATGCTTATCCGCTAAATATTCTTGTGCGATTGTTAATACCTTATTTTATTCCAGCTCAGGTTGAAAAAATTATTTACTTTGATGTAGATATGATTATGCTTGATGATATTAGTAATTTATGGAATATAGATATCGGTGAATCTATCATTGGAGCTATTAGTGATACAATTGGTCCTAAAATGAAGACGATAGGAAATGGAATAGAAAATTACAAAGAGCTAGGATTGGATGGAAATCAAAAGTATTTTAACTCTGGATTGCAGGTGATTAATATTAAAAAATGGCTTGATGCCGATATTACGAGAAAAGCTATTGATGCTATTGCTAATAATAAAAAATATGCTTCATTAAGTGATCAGTATGGTTTAAATGTTGCATTGATTGGGCAGTGGCATGAAATAGATCCAACGTGGAGTTGTTTTTCTGTTAATACCATCCTTAAACCGAGTTTGATACATTACTTTCATAGAAAACCAATTTATAAAGAGTATTCTTATAATTATAAAGAAGAATTCTTTTTTTATCTGAAACAAACTCAATGGAGAAATTTTAAGCCGATTGGGAAATCTAGTCGTTACTTAAAAAAGATAAAAAATATGTTTCAGAAAGTTCAGTTCGTAATTAAATAACATATAATCTCCTTTTTACTGTAAACTTATAAATTATTACATTATTTTTATTTGGTCTTGTAGTTCACGATATAGCATGAAATTTGTATCTCTCCAATAGCTTGGTTTATATGGGATGTGTTCTCTTTATTTGAATGGCGGATAAGCAAAAAAAATACTCTTTATAAAATATGAAAAAGAATAACATATCCATTGTCGTAGCAAGTGATAATCATTATGCAATTTTGATTGGTGCATTATTGAAATCGATTGAATTAAATCATAAAACTGAAGAGCATATAGATTTTCATATTATAGATGATGGCATATCGAGTAAAACGCGTGCGAAATTAGAAACAATTGTAGATCCAAAAAGAATAACACTTAAATGGTTTAAAAGCAGGGAGATAATTCCTGATAGCATTGTAGTGCCTATAGATAATTCGGCTTATCCTTGGACAGTTTATTTGAGGGTTTTTTCTCCCTACATTGTTGATGCTGATGTTGAAAAGTTGATCTACTTGGATGTAGATACTATAGTTCAGGATGATATATCGAAACTATGGCATTTGCCTTTAGGCAATCATACAATAGCCGCTGTTCAAGATGTTGGTTTAAACGTAGCTTGTGAATGGGGGGGGATATCTAATTATAAAGAACTTGGCCTTTCTGCTGATACAAAGTATTTTAATTCTGGAATTTTAGTTATTAATACGAAAAAGTGGCTTCAAGAAGATGTTTCTAGTGAAGTTATATCCGTATTAACAAAGTATAAAGAGCATGTTCGTTTACCTGATCAATACGGATTAAATGTTGTAATGGCTAATAAGTGGTTGGAACTGGATCCTAAATGGAATTGGTTTGCATTTAAAGAAAACGATAATCCATTTATTGTACATTTCCTTGATATCAAGCCTATATTTACTTCCTATAATTCTAAGCAAGTATATAAAGATGAGTTTTTTAGGTATTTATCAATGACACCATGGAAAAATTTTAAACCAATAAGCGGTAATCGTCGTGTTATCAGAAAAGTATATAATAAGATTTCAAATATACTTAAGCGCTCCTTTTTGAGACAGTAGTATTATTCTGAGTTTAAAAAAACAAGGCCGAGATTATGTTATAATCTCGGCCTTGTTTTTTGTATTACTTTTCCGTTGTTAAATTCCAGAGGCTCCTACACCAGGGAATTTTGACGTAAAGTTATTAGTATCATTCACGGCATTTGATTGTTGAGGAACGTACTTATTATTCGAATTAACAATAATCTTAGTGTCACTCATATTGTTGATCATATTTTCAATGGTTTTTCCACTAATTAAATCAAACCCTAGGTTGTTATAGTATTCTAATGAACCACCTGTATTGTAAAGGTCTAAAATTTGACCTTCCCAATCCTTAGATATGTTCATTTTTCCTACTGTATTGTTATAGACTTTAGCATTAACATAGGTTGTTTTTCCAGGATTTATATTTCTGTCAAATGCTTGCAATTCAAAACCGCTATATTTTCTAGTGTTGTAGCAAATATTCTCGTAAATTTCAACTGTCGAAGGGGTGGTGCCTCTTGAGTAAACCCACATTCTGATTGAATTTCCTTGATAGTTAGTTAGCTTGTTGTGGTGGAATTTTCCATTACCCTGCATGAAGAATACACCATTATGCTGATTGGCTGTCGGATTTACGTTATTAACTACATTGTGATGTATATTATAATCCTGTGTATTGGTGAAGCTGCACATACTTCCCCAGTCGCTATTTTGAAATGTATTGTAAGCAATTTCAACATCTTTGAAAAGCCCTGTATCTTCACCACTGTCTTTATAGTAGTTTCCACCCATTGATATTGTTCCTGCATTATCAAACATGCAATACAATATTTTAAAGCCATCGGTTCTTGTATCCGCACTGCCGGTATATTGTACTCCGCTACTTTGTGCTGACATTACATAATCGCCTACGTTTTTAAAGCGCATATTCTTTAAGGTAACATTGTTCATCTTTCCATCAAAACGAATGGCTCTGTATGAAATGTTCTCAAAGTTAATCCCATATGTAATGCCTGATGTATTATCTCCTGCGATCACAACGTTGCTAATGTTATTTGTCTGCATGGAACCAGATATGTTAACTTGCCCGTCATTTTTAACGTACACAGGCTTATCTACGGTGGCTGTGATGTTTCTTATTGTAATTGTATTATAATTTCCAGACTTAATTTTTACGAGCGTATTTGGGAGGATATTAAGCGTGGCTCCGTCTATTGTTAACGAGCCTGAGCCTGTTCCAACTTCCATATTAATTAAAGCTGGATTAGGTGTTGGGTCTGGATCTGGTTTTGGATTTGAGGGTACTGGTGGTGTTGTGGCCGGTATATCTACCGCAGGTTCTTCAGTTATGATTGGATTTTTTTTGCAAGCAGCACATAATAGTACTAATACACATATTATTAAATGCATCTTTGAGTTGTTTACCATAAATGTAAGTTTATTTCTAAATTTATCCCTTATCGCCACAATTGTAATGAAATTTATACACAAAAAATAAAACCTTGTTTTTGTGTTCTGACATTAAGGAACAGATAAATGAAAGGAAATGTGCTTATCCTTTGTGTGGGGAATGATTTTCCCATGTTTAGCTTTTTATTTCCAACTTTAATATATTTTTTTTATGACATTTATATTACATAAAGCAGTTCTGTCGGTCTCTAATACTTGTTGGTGAGCTTCCTGTAGAATTTGATTCTGTAAGTTGGGGAATTGTTAGTGTAATCCTCTATTTGTTTCTGAAAAATAAGTGGGAATTTTTTTACCCGAATATAGTTGCTAAAACAATTGTGATCATGCCAGACATTCATTATCAATCTTATCCAGTACAAGGGGGTCAATTTCCTGATCAAATTTCCTTGCAAATATCATGTTTGATGATTTAATAGATTCAAAATCTTCCGCTAAGAGTAATTTGGGGTGAGCATTTCCTTCAGACCAATCAATATATCTCAAATTGTTATTAACTGTTCTGTCTTTGAACGGTGAGTTCATAAGGAGAGTTGTAAGAACAAATTCATCTGTCCCCCAAGAATACTTTAAGAACCTATTTAGTTTTAAATTGTCCGTTAGGATTTCGGTTAGATATATCGCACTTTCTTTACTAATAGTCCACCAGGAAGATTTACTTCCCCCATACAGTTTCATGGGAAGCGGAAACTTTCGCGAAGGTGTGATTTGATTCAAAACTTTTTGAGCAAAATATTTCCATTTAAAGCTAAAATCGGTAAAGTGATACTTTTCATAACGAAAAATGGCTTGCTCCAACCACACCGAATCGTGGGAATCTTCATATGAAATGAAGTTCATCCCTATTTTATCGGCAAAGTACTGATAGATGTTTTCAGCCGAGGTTAAAGGATAGTCCTGAGCACTTAGTAAGTTGATAAAATCATAGTCCTTATTAAGCGAAAGAACTTCTTTTACGGAGCCGACGATTGCTTGTAAAAAACTATTTCCTCCCCAATTGCAAGTTATTCTATTTTTAATAAATGATACCTGTTCAATATCTAAAACTGATTTAAAATCACCTATGGGTATTTTGTTGTCAACATGGATATAAAAGTCGAATTGGGGGTGATGTAATCGCTTGATCAATCTTGCTAATTGATTAGGATTTTTATGTGTCATTATGATATGTGCAATACGCATATTGAGGGCTTAAATGAAGATGTTTAAACTAAAGGTTGATTTTGCGTATTATACTTGGACATAATCAGTGAATTTATAAAAATATGTATAAAAAACTACATTTATTTTTTTTTATTGTTATCAATCAAATAGACCGTTATATCTTTAGTCTTATATTTTTTAAGGGTGGGGCCGAATCTTAGGAGTTCCTTAACTAAATCATCTGTCGAATTATGATTCTTTTGGTAATACCAGCTTGGGTCATCTATTTTGTCACCTATGTTCGATGTATACATCGTATTATATATCAACCATATTCTTTTTCCACCGGATAGTTGATTAAAATCAGGTTCTAAATTCTTGTAATAATCCTTAAGGTCTTTAGATTGTTGACGTACATCCGTTCCTTCTACTGCATTGAAATTTAGATGATATATATCCTTATATAATTTATATCCAGGTAAATCATTCCAGTAAATATAAACTATATCATTTTTTCTATAATTGTTATTGAGATAAATTAGCGCTTCTCTTTGAAATGATTTTTTATGGACGTAAAAGGTTTCCGGTTTGAATGTGAATATTAGAGATTGGTAGAATGGCCCGAAAAGGACAATGATTAAAAGAAGAACAATAGTTCTTTTTGACTTAAAACCCTTAATCAAATAATCAAAGCCAAAGGCAATGATCAAAATAAGTATAGGGCTGAGGAATACCCAAAACCTTTCAGTTAATGGATACAATTCTAATGAGGAAGCTATTAAAGTAATAATTATAGGGGGGATGAGTATAGAGAAATGTGCTTTATTTCTTCTGCATAGGTTATAAACACCTATAAAAAGTAGACCAATACCAATAAACGGCATTTTTAATACTTGATTTAGTGGCGGGTTATTTGTCAGACTATTAAAATTCCATAAAAGGCCTAAAGGATAGTCTATCATCCTGTATAAGTTTAATGGAAACCAAGTTAAGTCTGTTAAGGACTTTGGAGGAAAAGGCATAAAGTTAGCGTACGATCTAAACCAATAAACAATCCATTTTGATTCTACATGCTTATGAGTGAAGAGGGTATAATTAATGAGAAAGCTAATTAACCATATGGTAAATGGGATTAAACTTAAAAAGAGACTTTTCCATTTTTTCTCTAAGAGGTATTTAAGGCCCAAGCCAATTGCTATCCCTGACAAGATAAATATAGCGGAATGAGAAAACCATAGGATAGTTGCCCCAATAACACCCCATTGAAACATCCCTTTTAATTCTGTACTTTGATTATATTTAATAAACATATACAGCGAAAGAAGAGTGCAAAATAACTCGGTCGAGTATTGTTTGATTTCTACACTGTGATAAATCAATGCAGGTGAAAAACTAATTATACCTATAGCGATCAGCCTTCCCCAATTGTTAAGAAAGTACTTCGATATAGGAACAAATAATAGCATTGAGGCTACACCAGATATAAGAGGAATTAACCTGAGAAATATTTCAGTATTACCAAATAAGTTGATCACCAATTTATTTAACCATAAAAAGCCTATTGGGGCTTTTTGCTGATAGTATAGCGGTTTAGTTGCTAATTCTAGAAAGTCCATTTTTACTAAACTTGTAGATAAATAGACTTCGTCTATCCATAGGGACCTGTTATAAATAAAATGAAAGATGCGGAATGCAAATCCAATGATTAAAAGGAGACATACTGACAAGTTCCAATAGTTTTTGTTGGAAAAATATACTGTATTTAAAATATTCATTAATAATCTTTTAAAGCTATGCAATATCTAATTTTTTAATAATTTTATCCTTAAATAAATGTATGAGTGTAAAAAATATTTCCTGGGATACATTAGAGCTTGTAATTTTTGATGTTGATGGTACACTCTATGATCAAAAGAGGTTAAGAAGAAAAATGTTAGTAGCTCTTATCAAGCATTATCTGGTTAGACCATGGCGGTATAGAGATCTTTTAATTCTTTATCATTTTAGAAATGAAAGAGAAAAAAGAGGTGGCGCTCAATTTGAAGATCTTTATCTTCAGCAATTTGTATGGTGTGCGGAGAAAATGAACGTGCCAGTTACCAAAGTTGCGAAAGTGATAGAGAAATGGATGTTTAACTTTCCAAACAGATATCTAGGACAATTTACATACCCTGGCATAATCCTTTTTTTTAATGTTTTAAAACAGAATAAGATATTGACAGCAATTTATTCTGATTATGAATCTGCTGACAAGTTGAACAGCATGGGTTTAAGGGCTGATATCGTTGTAAGTTCAACAGATGAGCAAGTGAATACTTTAAAACCATTGCCAAATGGGCTAAATTATATTATGTCTGAATTAGATATCAAAGATAAAAACAATTGTCTTTTCATTGGAGATAGAGATGATTTAGATGGAGCTTGTTCAAGACAGGCCGGAATTCCTTTTCTGTTGGTTGATAAATTGGCAGCGAATAATAATTTTTACGAAGAACTTTCCAATCAATTAATAATCAGTGCTAAAAAATGAGTTGTTATGAATAATATACCTTTACCTGAAGATGGAATTATCGATCAGGATATTAAGGAAAAACGTGCTAAACTAAGAGATTATATTGCCATTGCTAGACCTGATAATTGGGTGAAAAACCTTTTTATGGTGCCTGGGATGCTGTTCGCATTGTCTATATTCCATACACCTATGGATTTATTCTTAGTTTCGAAAATTATTTTAGGTATAGTAAGTATCTGTCTTATAGCGTCTGCCAATTATGTTATAAATGAATATTTGGATGCACGTTTTGATAGGTATCATCCATTAAAAAAGAAAAGATCTGCAGTTGTCCGAGTTGTAAATCCAATATTTGTTTATACAGAGTATGTAATTTTAGCGATTGTTGGGATAGTTTTGGCACATGCAGTTTCGCTTAAATTTCTATCTATGGCGGGGCTATTACTTATTATGGGTGTTGTATATAATGTAAAGCCGTTTAGAAGTAAGGATAGAGTTTTTTTAGATGTCCTTAGTGAATCTGTTAATAATCCGATAAGGTTTGCAGCTGGATGGTTTATTTTTACTCCAGCCTTAGGTATGCCTAATACTAAATGGGATTTGGATTGGATTAATACTTTTCCACCAGTGAGTATTATTATAGCGTATTGGATGGGAGGAGCATTTTTGATGGCTACCAAGCGTTTTGCTGAGTATAGGTTAATCGGCGATGCTGAAATTGCAGGACGATACAGAAAGTCTTTTAAATATTATTCTGAAAATAGTTTATTGGTTTCTATGTTTTTTTATGGAATTACCTGCGCTTTTTTTATGGGTATTTTTCTGATAAAAGATCGAATTGAACTTTTGGTAAGCTTTCCCTTCTTTGCATTGTTATTTTCGTGGTACCTAAGAATAGGATTGCTGAATGATTCGCCTGTACAAGGATCAGAAAAATTATATACAAGGAAATGGTTTATGATTTACCTCATCTTATTTACTACTTTGCTATGCGTTCTAATGTTTGTAGAGATTCCATGGTTACATTGGTTCTTGCAGAATGCAAACAATTATACCTATTAGTAAATGGGACTTTCTAATTTTTTAACATATATATGCTGATGCAGAACAATGAATATGATTTAATAGTTGTTGGTACGGGCTTCGCTTCAAGCTTTTTTTTAAAGAAATATTTGTCTAAAGTTGGCCAAAGTAAACGGGTTCTTGTACTCGAAAGGGGGAATTTATATCCGCATGAGGAAAGACTTAAAGTTAAAAGAGGGGAGTATTCTGCCTATCAAAAATTTGAGGAGCCATGGGAGAATGCGATAAATAATATAAACACTGAAAAAAGATGGCCATTTACGACTGGTTATGGTGGCTGTTCTAATTGTTGGTGGGGATGTACGCCTCGATTTATGCCATCGGATTTCAAAATGAAGACGCTTTATGGCATTGAACAAGATTGGCCCGTAGATTACAATGATTTAGATGCTTATTATTACGAAGCTGAAGAGCTGATGTCAGTCTCAGGTCCTGAGGGGACACCTTTCCCTAGAAAAGGAAAATATCCTCTGCCTCCACATACATTTAGTCTCGTTGATAAAATATTACATAAAACGTATGGAAATCAGTATATAAGCCAACCAACAGCAAGAGCAAGTCGCAGTACATCGAGTAGAAATTCATGTATGGCTTCTAGTACATGCGATACTTGCCCGGTCAATGCCAAATTTACAATTGAAAATTCTAATATAGGCGTATACGAGGACCATAGAATAGAATTGGTGTATGGTGCTCAGGTATATAGTTTAGAAACAGCAAATGACGTTGTTCGTAAGATTTATTACATCAAGGACGGTAAGGAATATAAGGCCTCTGCTGAAGTTGTGGCGTTAGGAGCAAATCCGTTTTTTAATACAAATATTTTACTGAATGCTGGTGATAAGAATCCATTGACAGGTAGAGGTTTTGGGGAGCAACTGGGAATGCAAGTGCTTATATATCTAGATAACATGAGCAATGTTGGCGGAAGTACCTGGGTAAATGCAAACGGTTATATGTTGTATGACGGGGCGCATAGAAAGGATTTTGCCGCTTGTTTAATGGAAGTTAGTAATGCACCATATAACATTCGGTTAGAGCGCGGAAAATGGCTTAATATAGCAAGTTTTCGTTTACTGTTCGAAGATTTACCTCAAGATAAGAACTATATAACTACGACCTCAAATAAATTGATTCCAGAAGTTAATTTTAATGGTAGGTCTGAATATGTATTAAAAGGGATTGAAAATATGAAAGAAAAATTACCCGGAATACTTTCATGTTTACCAGTAGAAAAACTGAAATATCTAGATCCGTTCCCTAATGAAGGACATATAATTGGGGGAACAAGGATGAGTAGCGACCCTAAGCTTGGCGTTGTAGATAAGTATATGATTCATCATCAATATCGAAATCTATTTGTTCTTGGGGCAGGAGCTTTTACTACATATAGTGCTTCAAATCCAACATTAACATTATCAGCTTTATCTTTATTTGCTGCCGACAAAACATTTTAGCTATGAAAAGAAGAAGATTTTTATTGCTTATTGGTGTAGGTGCCGGGGGAATCGCGATTCCCGCTTCCGCTTATTTTTTATCTTCTACAGTTAAGGAATATGCGGTTTTGCTAATTAAACGAGAGTTTCATTATTTAAAAATGGAGGAGGGGAGCGTAGAGAAATATGTTAATGATTACTTTCAATACCCAAGTAACAACTTGATGGAGAAATTAAAATGGAAAGCCATGTATTACTTAAACATCAGGCCAGATAAAGCAAATTCCTATTTCGAGCTGCTCAAGTATTACTTATTGTCCACTGATTTTTTCATAAATAAAGCTGATGAAACTAAAATAGTTAAGTATTTAGGCTTGTACAGTCCTTATAAAAGCCCTGTTCCTAATCCTTTTTCTTTTGTACTTTATCCCCCGGATAAAATTAGAGAAGCTTAGCTTTTTATTTTATTTTGCAAACTTTTTAGCAATACGCTGGGGATAGTTTTTAAAGTGAAAGGAATATTCATAGCTAAAGACTCTCCAAGCAAGTTGAAAGATGTAAAAACCTTGAACCTACGAATTAGATTATGCTTTGAAAGTTCAACTAAACTTGCCATGTATCTTTCCTGAAGTAACTTTAATTCAATTTTAGTTAGCAAATGGTTAAACCTCGCCATTTTTCTTTTTAAATCTGCTACGTACAAAAATTCAAGCACTTCACTCCATTTTCTCCCATCATATATATTTATATCGTCAATTCTTTTATTCCACAGTTTCTCGAGTGTAAATGCGATATGACACTCTTTGCTTAAAATCATGTCTAAATACATGCACCAATCATCACCGATCTTAATTTTTTCATCCCAACCAGAGATTATAGAAGATTTACGCATCACTACCGAGGAAGAGGGAGAGGGACAGGCCTTAATATAAAGATCTCGGGTTTCACTATACTCTAAGTTAACCCACTGACCAATTTTCTTTTTGAAGTAAGGTTTTAGAAAAGGATCATTAATTAGAAAGTCCCAATTATTTCCTTCTCTAGTTTCCTGATTCCAGTTGGCAAATACAAAGTCTAGTTGTTCTGATTCTAATTTTTCTACACATTTAGTTAAGAAATCCGGATACCAAATGTCATCAGAATCAAGTGAAGCAATTATTGAACCCTTTGCATTTTTTAAACCAAGATTTCTTGCAGATGCCTGTCCTCCATTTTCTTTATAGTAATATTCAATCTCAGGGTATTTCTTTAATATTTCAACGGTATTGTCAGTTGAGCCATCGTCAATTACTATAATTTGCGTATGCTGATAGGTTTGATTTAACGCACTTTGTATTGCATCTGAAATTTTTGTAGCTCTATTATAGGTTGGAATTATTATGGTTACAAGTTTCTGAATGTCCATTAATATCTTAGTTAAGAGGGGGAGCAGCAATTTATCTTACTAAGATAGGAATATCAGCTATTACGGCAATGGAAAAACAGATAAAATTACCTCATGGAAAGCAGAATCTTTAAATCTTTTAAAGATGTGATTGTTTTTTTAGGGAATAAGGCTAAATGTATGATCAGTACAATAAAAACATATGGCTCATCTAAGGCTGCGGTACACAATAAGGATAGTGGGAAATACACTTGATAAAAATCAGCCATCAATATATGGTAGGGATGGTTTTCTGGGGCTATAATGATAACTGGGGTATAGCTTAGCTTATATGTTCTGCTAAATGCCACAAGCAGATAAACAAATAAGGCTATGATTGGGAGGAGATAGTGTATACAAAATAACATGATGGTCATTGCCAATAGCTCTGTAGTGAAAATGACGACTTCTCTAGTTCTAAACAGCTTTGGGTCAGTATATACCGCAAAGGTATTTAGCTGGGCTTGGATATCATTTTTCCGATCATAAAACTGATGCCATAGGATACCTCTTACCCCATAACATAATGCCCAAACTCCGGTACTTATAAACCATAACCAGTCAACGGATTGGTTCGTTATGAAACTAATGCTGCTGATCATGAGTAGACTTGTGAAAATATGTGAGCCACTAGCATCGGCCAAAACGCCCAATAACCCTCTGTTTTTCAATCTTATCGGCCGGAAAGAATACAAGCTGAAACAGATCCATGGTATAGTATATAAAAGGATAGATAACCAATCAGGATAAAGATAATAACAGCACAATCCTCCTGCTAACAAACATAATGTTGGAAATACCCATCTAACTTTTGGGTTAATCCTTGCAATCCTATTGGATTTTCCACTCGCTGCATCGTCATCAATATCCGTTATATCATTGATGATACTTACGTAAGCAGCGCCAATAATTAATGAAAATAAGAGAAATAAAAGATGTGGTATAGATTTTATAAATTGGCCATCAGATTTGATTGCTGTGGCATATCCAATAGCAAGTAGTGGTGGAAGTTTGTATTCCCACCATTCAGAAGACCGTATAATTGACAGGTTATTAGCCATCTAATAAGTTATTTATACTAGTCGCAAACTCAGTCTCCGGGGATGCAGGTAAATGATTTTTAATATGTAAATAAGCCTTTTTCCCTATTTCCGGCCACTCTTCTCGCATTTCCCATGCCTTATCCATAGCACTTTCAAAATCTTTTTCAGTTGCATCCCCAATAAAGCCATTTATACCATTGTCAATGATTTCTGCATTACCACCTGCATTACTTACAATAACGGTCCTACCTAAGGACATGGCCTCTATCATTGATAATGGAAGACCTTCGCTTCTGGAAGGTAAAATCAGTGCATGATAATTCTTCCATAAATCTTCAATATTGTCACTAAAGCCTACAAATTCTACCTTTTGAAGGTCTAAAAGGTTTGCCAGGTCTCTTATTGCTTGTTCATCATGACCAGATCCTATAAATGAAACGGTGATTGGTCGCTGCCTCCATTTTTCTGTATTCAGTATCCGTAAAAGAATATCTTGCCCCTTATCAATAATAAATAGACGTGCAACACAAGCCAGTCGATAACCGGTATCAATTGGTGGGAAGGGGATTATTTGACGTTTTGTTTTGATTGGATTAAAGACAACCTCACTATTTTCTAATCTGATACCAAATTGTTCTTCCGTAAGGCGTTTATTATGGTGTGATACGAAATAGCATTTATTGGCATTTACCAATGTTTTTCTCATATAGTCCCTATCAGTAGGATAGGGCCAGTAAAAATCAACTGCTTTTTGGGCTATAATAACATAGGGGATTTTTAGCAAATAACATTGATAAGCGTAAGATAGACCATCAAAATTTATACCTTGAGCAATGATAACTAGTTCAGGGATGGAATTTTTTATTTCATGATGAAATTTATACAAGCTGTGGTTGTCTCTGTACTCTTCTAAGCCAATTTTTTGTATGAGACGGCTTACCTTGCGCATTACTCTCTTTTTTAAGGAAAGTTGTGGATCCAATTCAATAAGCTCAATATTTTGATTAATCAGCTTGATGATCTCTGGATGAGACCTGTTTATACGGGCTTTATATAAGGTTAGCGAAGTCCCATTTTTAAGAAAAGGAATAGCCAGGGCCCAAAGTTCTTCACTTCCACCCCAATCATCGATGCAGAATGTGACTAGTGCTATTTTTTTATGATCTGTATTTTTCAAGTTAATTCTAAATAATCCGAATGGTTAATATTTCCTTCTTGCAATTGTAAATTATAAAGCGCTAAAGCCTCCAGGCAAAAACCTGTGGTCATTTCTTCTGATCCATAAGTCAATCGCTTTTTAGGCCCTCCGTAATAAACGGCCCATCTGTGCCAACCTCCCGAGTGTTTTTGTTGATCAATGATATATTCAATAGTCTTTTCTAGTAATATAGAATGGTATCCGCAATTGATCAGTGATATGACACCTAAAGCTGTGTCTAGTATACTTTCGCCAATTGAATGATCATTTTTTAATGTCGCAAGTATACGCTCAACTATTGTTTTTGCAGCAGGCTCCAATTCCTGGATCCCAGCTTTATAATTTCTGGAGAAAAAATAATAAATGGTAAATGGGTTGCAATACCAAGAATCGCAATCATTTTCTTTTTTCTTTGCGATGATATCCAACATATAATCAACAATAGGTGCTGTCTGCTCATTTAACCCCAAATAGTATAAAATATTTGCATTTACGGCAGCATCAACATCATATCTTGTGGCTTCTGTGTTTTTCCAGAAAAGGAAAGTTCCTATAGGATGTTTAAATTCCCTCAGAATAAGGAGCCAGTAATTCTTCATCCGGTTAAACTTCGGCCTTAATGTAAACCAGGTATAAAATAATCCTGTTTCATTACAGTTCGCAAGAATCAATTCTTTATTAGGATGATGATGTTTATCTAACTTTTGAAGTACCAAAGACGCACAAACGGTATTATCTACATCTGGTGGGCATATGCGAAACAATGGATTTAAAATAGTGAAGTTATTCCAAACACCGCCACGCATGGCCTGGTACTGCAGAAAAGCACAGGCTTTATCAAGGATTTCACTTGCTTCTGGGATGTGTCTTAAATGAAGTATAGAGTAGGAAATCAGTGAAGTAGGAAAGATATTGCTTTGTGTAATGCACATTTTCATCTCATCATCCTGTCCAATGTAACAACAGAATTCGCCATTAGGATACTGATGATCCTGAAGATACCGTATCCCTTTTAGAACGGAGTTTTCGATATTGCCCTTCGTCATACCTTAGACTTTGATTTATGTTCATTAAACAATTTGGCATAATCGCCATCCATTTCTAGCAATTGTTCATCAGTACCTTCCTGTACTATCGAGCCTCCAGAAAGTACATAGATATAATCTGCATGCTTAACGGCAGAGTGCCTGTGACTGATAATTAAGGCTGCCCGGCTTCCAATATGCTTTCTGAAAGCGTCAAACAATTCTTTTTCAGCAATAGCATCTAAAGCACTGGTTGCCTCATCAAGTATGATAAACCTAGATTCACTATATAATGCTCTGGCAATTGCTAATTTTTGCCATTGACCGATGCTTACTTCATGACCGTCTTCGAATAATCTACCCATCATTGTTTGATAGCCTTTAGGAAATTTTTCAATAAAAAGATGGGCCCCCGAGTTTTTAGATGCGGCAATGATATTTTCTTCTTCGTATTTTTTGTCAAGATCTCCAAATCTAATATTATCGGCAGCAGAAACATTATATTTAGAAAAGTCCTGAAAAACAGCACTCAATTGCTTTCTATATGCTTCCATTTCAAATTTTCGGATGTCAATTTTACCTAATTTTAAACTTCCTGATATAGGGTCGTATAATCTGCACAAAAGTTTTATTAAAGTGGATTTCCCGGCTCCATTGAGGCCTACAATAGCAATAATTTTTCCGGATGGGATTTTAATGTTGATTTTGCTTAGTGTAGGCTTTTTAGCATGTGGGTAAGTAAAGCTAACATCTTCAAGTTCAAGGTCAAGTTCCTTATCTGTAGGTATAGGCACCGATTCATCCGTATTTGTAAAGCTTGGCTTGAGATCAAATAGCTCAAAGATGCTATTAATGAATATATTATTGTGATATAGAATTGATATTCCAGAAGAGACGTTTTGAATTAGTGAGAATGATTGGGGAAAAATGATAAGAAACAAGGCGATGTCACCAACACTGGTTGTACCTCGGACAGTTCCTACCGATATATAGCCGATACAGGTGAAAAAGCCTATAGTTGCAATCGAGGAAGTGATAGTTTCATTTAATGTTCTCTTGTAAGTAAGTTTCAGTTTTTGATGTAAAACCTCGATTCTAATTACTTGGTATAGGTTTTTAAAGTAATAACCGAGATTAAAACTTCTTATTTCTTTAGCGGAGACATCAGAAGTAATTAGATTACTTAAATACGAAGATTTACGTTCAAGTTCAGTATGCTTTAAACGCCACATATTCTGCTTGTTGGCAAAATATATACGTACAAAAAGGGTTGGAAGTACAAAAATAACGAGAAGGGGAAGTAAGAACCAATTGATGGTTATAAATAGTGAGGCTACAGCAAAAAGGTTAAGCAGGTTTTTAGCGATTTCCATAATTGTCGTAATTACGAGGTTTGGCCGATCTGAACCAGCGTCCTTCGCACGTTTTAGGATATCGTAATAATCTGGGCTTTCGTAGCGGGAAAGATCCATCTCTATGGCCTTTTGATGGATTTTTTCATCCATATAGTTTGCAACCTTCGTAGCTTGAACTTCAGTTACATAAGCAGAAAAAGCCTTTGCAATAGCATACAATACAGAGAAAGCAGCAGCAATCACAACATGCTTTATTATTAATGCCTCTGAATTTTGAGCTATTGAATTGATATGAGCAACTTTATCAATCAGGATTTTTAGCGCATAAATAGAACCCAAAAACAAAAATGTTTCGACTACAATCATTGTTATTGAAATGATCATCCAACCCTTTGCTGCTTTCCACACTAACACAAGGGTTCTTTTTATGTTTAAATTACTCTTAAGATTCTTAAATTTCTGAGTTATTGATTCAATCATAAAAAGGAAAAAAAATGAAGTTGATAAAGTATTGATGAATGTTATTCTGTACTAACAAAGCTAATAAAAATCAATTCATATTTTTATTTATGAAAAGGCTGTCCTGGCATTCAGTAAGTGTTGCACTAGGTCTTTAACTGCCAAAATGACCCCTCATATCTAAATGGTTTAAGTCCTACGTAGTATCTTTCTTGTTCTGAAATAAAATCAAATGTTTTGGAATAGTTGGTTTTTAACTGAGATTCTAATTTTGATCGATTAAAAAATGTACAAGGGTAAGAGGCCTCAATGCCATAAAAAATGGGAGGTACATGCTGAACCGTGATTCTATCTTCAGCTTTATCATTATACCCAACTAAATCAAGCATAAGATTAGGGATGTCATAAGATTGGATTTTTTTTAGGAGATCATATGGTTTTGGTATATACTGCAGTACGCTGGATATCAATACTAAATCCGGGTTAGGGTGTTTAGATAAACATTCTTCTATTGAATTGAAAAATTTAACATGTTCATTTTCAAATGATTGTTTGCCGGTTTCTACAAATTTAGGTTGCTCAATAATACACCAGTTTAGGCTGGTTAAATGAGATAAATAACCAATGTTCTGATAGTAGGATGTCCCTAATGATCCCCCGAAGTCGATAACTGTTAATTTATTTCCATTTCCGGAAGAAACCAGAAGGAGCACATTCAACAAGTGGAAATTGATTTTTACCTCATCATAGATAATCCCATCACGCTCGTAAGCTGCTTCTCCTTTTTTTACCTTACTGGTCGTCTCAATTATCCTTTGTAAGATGTGATTTTCGTCATAGCCACTGCACTTTTCTTTTGCATCTTCGTAGGTTTTGTATCGTCCTTTCCATCCATATTTAAAGCTATACCATCTTAAGGTATTTAGGATGGGAGGGATAAACTCTTTTATCAGATAGTGCATACATTTAGTTATTTAAACTTATTTAGAACGTCAACTACTCTGTGTATATCATCCGTTTGGTGTGCAAAGGAACAAGGAAGGCTCAATGTCGTCTTATGAATCTCAGAAGAAATCGGATAATTTAAATGATTCATAGCCTTTAAGGCTTTTTGTCTATGCGGAGAAATCGGATAGTGTATTTCTGTTCCAATATGATTGGCAAGCAAGTAGTCCTTAAGTCTGTCACGTTCCTGGTGCCTTATATTAAAAATATGATATACATTTATAAAATCGCTATTGATTACGGGTTTTATAAAATCATTACTTAAACCTAAATGATAAATTGAAGCTAGTTTTTTTTTATGCGCATTAATCTCTCGTAGATGGGGTAGTTTTATTCTTAAGAAAGCAGCTTGTATTTCATCTAATCTTGAATTGTATCCCACTATACCATTGTGGTACTTTTTCTCGGATCCGTAGTTTCTAAGTTGCCTTAATGTATTATAATCATCCTCAGATTTACAGATGATTGCCCCTGCGTCGCCTAATGCGCCTAAGTTTTTAGTGGGATAAAAGCTAAAAGCACTAAAATCTCCAAATGTACCAGCAATCTGTCCCTTAAAAGTGGCACCATGTGCTTGCGCACAATCTTCTATTAATTTTAGGTTATTCTCTTTAGCGATCGAAGTAATAGCGTCCATGTCACAACATTGGCCATATAAATGAACAAGCATAATGGCTACGGTGCGCTTGGTGAGCGCCTTCTTTATTTCTTCAGGATTAATGTTGTAAGTGGCTATATCAGGCTCAACAAACACAGGTGTTAAACCGCAATGTAATATGGCCAGGATAGTAGCTATATAAGTGTTAGATGGAACAATAACTTCATCCCCTGTTTTAAAATTACAACACTTTAGCGAAAGTATAAGTGCATCCAATCCATTTGCAACACCTACTACATATTTTTCTTTATGAAAGTCGCCAAATTCCTTTTCAAATAAAGAAACTTCTTCCCCCAGAATATACCAGCCTTTATCCAAAAAATCCGAAAACTTTTGTTTTAACTCATCTTCAAAAGGCTTATTTAGCGTTTTTAAATTCTCATATGGGATTATCGTATGGTTCATAGATGTAATCTTTTGGATCAAATGCAGTAGAGGCTAGTACAAGTAAAATAGCATCAGTTGAAAAATCATGCATTATATGCCAATCCTCCGGTTTTAAAATTAAACATTTTTCTGGGGAGTCTAAATCAAATACTTCCGTTTTCTTACCATTATTATTAGTTATCTGGCAAGAACCTTGAATACATATGGCAGCCTGATAGGTATTGTGGTGTCTGTGGCCACCACGGTCAGAATTATCAACTGCGTAAATGTAAAAGAGGCGTTTAATTTCAAAATCAACAACCTTATCTAATACAGTTAATATACCTCTTGTATCCTTAAAGGTTGTAAGGTTAATTATATGTGCCATGTCAATACACCAAGAAGCGTTAAAAGATTACTGTCTATTAGATTCATTAGTTTTGAACTTTTAACCATATCCATTTTTCTGGCAAATAGCATGTTCGATTCTTGAATAGGTTTAAAGTCACCTTCATCTAAAATTTTTGGATTCGCACCACCTAAGGACCAATCTATAAAGCGGTAATTTTCGTTGATGACCTTATCCTTATAACTTGAGTTCATTAACACAGTTTGAAATACGAATTCGTCACTTCCCCAACAAAAAGAGAAGAATTGCATTAATTTTTTATCATTCTCAACTTTTTCAACAACGTACATTGCAGCCTCTGGACTAAGCATCCAGAACATAGATTTACCATAAGGATGCATATTGTACGGTATTTTTTTTGGCGGCATCACAAAATTGATAACCTTTTCTATGGTATACTTTCCTTTAAAATTATAATTTGAGAGGAAGTAGCGCTCCATTCGGATCAATCCTTCTTTCCAGTCATTCTTTATATCCTTAAAACTAATAAACTCTTTACCTTTATTTTGTTCAAAAAAAGTTACTAATTGAGCAGCCGGTTTGAGAGGGTAGTCCTGGCCACTTAATAGGTTAATGAAATCATATTTTTTTTCCGTAGCAATAATTTCTTTAATGGATGTAAAAGTTGCTATAACGGTGTTAAATCCAGCCCATTTAACATCTACTCTGTTATTAATGAAATAAACATTGGGTAAAGTCTTTAGGAACAGGTGAGGATTAATATCAAACTTCTTGTCAACATGAATGTAAAAGTCGAAATCTTCATGCATCATATTTCTGATCATCCTTTCAGTTTGGAATGGATTTGTATAAGTTAAAATAAGATGAGCAATGCGCATGGTTATTAATTAAAGATCTATTAGGTAGTAGATTGTAGCCCGTTGCGCAAAAGTAGGAATTAAATCATAATAAGAGGAACAATAATATTTATGAAATTGGTAATATATTAGTTACTTGTAACTTTTGGTTTAAATATTATCCTATTTATCTATATTATCGGTTTGCTTTATGAAAGTAATTTATTAGTAAAGTTTTTTTTATAGTTTTTTATGTAAATATTCCTTTAAAGCTCTAAATTCATATCGAGCATTAGGGGCTAGCGCTATCAAAATAAGAAATGATCTGTATTGCATCTTCAAATAGCTTACTGTTTTACAGCTAAAAGAATTACTTTTACTACAATATGAAAACCACTTCGATAATCACTGTAAATTTTAATCAGCCGCAGGTAACAATTGATTTTCTTAAATCTGTAAAAGCGAACACTGAGCTGGATAATGTTGAGGTGATCCTGGTGGATAATGGGAGTAGAGAGGATCATGAAAATGCCTACAAAGAGATTTATCCTGATCTTATCTATATTAAGTCAGCAGTTAATTTGGGATTTGCAGGTGGAAATAATTTAGGTGTTAAAATAGCTAAAGGCGATTATATTTTATTTCTCAATAACGATACTGAGATTGTTAAGGGGCTGCTTGAAACATTAATTACAGAATTTAAACAATATCCAGAGATCGGTATTATATCTCCTTTACTTCTATATTACGAGCAGCCTAATATTATACAGTACGCAGGTTTTACAGAAATGAATTACTTAACATGCCGAAATAAAGGGATAGGAAGCATGGAAACGGACCAAGGTCAGTACAATGCTGATAGTCGAGAAACTGGCTACTGCCATGGAGCTGCAATGATGTGCCGGAAAGCTGATCTGGAAAGTGTAGGGTTAATGGCCGAACAATTCTTTCTATATTATGAAGAGTTGGATTGGTGCGAGAAATTTAAAAAAGCGGGCAAAAAGATTTGGTTCACAGGAAAAACGAGAGTATATCATAAGGAGTCTATAAGTGTTGGCAAAGAAAGTAGCCTAAAAACATACTTTATGACTAGGAATCGGATATTATTCATCAGAAGAAATACTGGTGGTTTAAATACTTTTCTTTTTAGTGTTTATTATTCATTAATCGCGTGCCCCAAACAGATTATAATTTACCTTTTGAAAGGCCGATCAGATTTGATTAAATGGGTTTTTAAAGGTGTATTGTGGAATTTTACAAATTCAAAAAACAGTGATAAACTTGGTTTTAAAATATAAAAAATAAATGGTAGTAACTTTTTGGATCTGTCTTTCTCTTGTCGCATACACTTTTATAGGTTATGGTTTCCTATTATCCATCCTTGTAAAAATTAAACGGCTATTTGCAAAGCCATTTAATTTTGCGACAAATGTTAATTTACCAAGTGTAACCCTCGTTATTGCAGCCTACAATGAAGAAGACCTGATAGATGAAAAAATAACAAATTCGCTGCAACTTAATTATCCTAAGGATAAGATCAAGATTATGTTTGTTACAGACGGCTCTACTGATAGCACTCCAGATAAGGTGCGGGTGCATTCTGAGATTATCTTATTACATCAGGATTTACGAGCAGGGAAAATGGCTGCAATTAAAAGAGCGATCCCCTTTGTGACTAGCGAGGTCATTGTTTTTACGGATGCCAATACATTCTTAAATGAGGATGCAATTCTTGAATTGGTGAAGCACTATCAAAATCCCAAAGTTGGTGCCGTTGCCGGAGAAAAAAGGATACTCGTAGCAGAGAAGGCCGATGCCAGCTCCGCAGGCGAGGGCTTTTATTGGAAGTACGAATCCTTACTTAAAAAATTGGATTATGAGCTTTACTCCAATGTTGGCGCAGCAGGGGAGCTATTTAGCATAAGGACAGCTCTTTACCAACCCGTTGAGTCTGATACCATAATAGACGATCATATGATTGCCATGCGAATAGCTGAAAAAGGCTATATAATTGCTTACGAAGCTAATGCCTATGCTATGGAGACCGCATCAGAAAATACCAGCGAAGAATTAAAACGAAAAATTAGAATCGCTGCCGGGGGAATTCAATCCATTTTAAGGTTAAAAAGAGCTGCTAACCCATTTTATTACCCGGTATTCACATTTCAGTATATAAGCCATAGAGTATTAAGGTGGACAATTACGCCGTTTTTATTGATTATCGTTTTTATTTTAAATGCCTTAATCGCCTATCAAACACAAATTCTATTTTATCAGATTCTCTTTGCATTACAAGCCTCTTTTTATGCTTTAAGTCTGTTAGGCTTGTATTTTGAGCAAAGAAACATCAGGATAAAAGCACTATTTATCCCATACTATTTTTGCGTAATGAATTACGCTGTTATAGCAGGGATATTTAGATATTTTAGAAAAAATCAAAGCGCAGCCTGGGAGAAATCAAAAAGAAAAATGTTATAATTCCATCGACTTTAACTGATTGTAGACATCCTCGCGCACAAAAGTTCGTTTTAGCATGTAAGTAGAGTGCACTAAAACATAACCTGCTTTCTTAAGTTGGGTACAAGCTTTCTTTATTCTTAACTTATGTCCTAAGCCTTTCGCATGGTAGACTTCATCAAACTCGATCATGATGACTTTAATATCGAGTTTGTCTTTAACAATAGTATCAATAACAGTATACTCAGCACCTTCGATTTCAATTTTCACCAAATCTACTGTAGAATGATTAAATTCCTTCATAAAGTTAGACAGGCGATCTACTGGTGCTTCAATATATTCGGCTGAATCTTTAAAAAGATATACAGAATGAGATATGTAGTTTTCAAGATCTGGTGCATAAAACTTTAATATAGTATTCTCGTCCCAAACCCCTTTATTTACGTAGGTAATTTCTTCTAGTTGCTGAGAATTGATCCGGTATTGGAATACAGGGTCATCAAAAACACCAAATGTTTCTCCTCGGGCAACAGTGTCCTTTAGCTTTATGAAGTAATTGACACCTTCTGGCATGGGGTCAAAAATGAAAATTTTTGAATCATACAATACTTTTAATTCGGTATCAAATGTGATGTCCTCACCAGCTCCTATACAATAGCATATGGAGTCTTTATTTAAAAAATTATCTGGGACCTTGTAACCATGGTGTTCTGAGCCAACATGAATAAGATTTTTGAGCGGTTTAACATCTGTTTGCGGATGTAATTTTATTACCTTCTTGGCAAGTTCTTTTATAGCCTTCATATGTTATTTTAAGGTGTCACCCATCTTACAACCAAGCCATGCGTAACTGTACATGGTAATGGCTTTCATAAGGCCCTCTCTACGTTTAAACGACCAAACATCTTTTAAAAAATCTTTATGGTTTTTACTGTTCATTTGATCAAAAGCCACCGATATGGTCGATGTCAGTGAATAAGCAGAGTGCCAGGTGCCAAAAGGAATAAAAAGGGTTTCTCCCGGACCAACAGTAAAGTGAATGGGAGTCGCTTCTTTATACTTTGGAAATTTCTCATAATCAGGCTCAAAAATATTCACTTCAGAACGCCATGGATCGCCTGGCTTAGGATAGAGTAGATCTTCCTGTCCTCTAGGAAATACAGTAAAACGCTTCTCGCCATGCAATTGAGTTATCCAGGCATTAAGATGGTAATAATCTAAGTGTAAGTATGGGAATTTGCCACCTGGACCACCAATAAAAAGTTCAGTAGCGCTACCCCAATACCCCTTTTGAAACCATTTGGACTCTAACCAATTTGGACTAGCATAATTTAGATTAAGCGGGTTCAAGAGTGGTAATAGTTCAGGTATTTGGTCCGGTATATTAAATACTAAAGGATAAGGGGCTGGATTGCTTTCAGTGCTGGTTTCCACTAAATCCATGATTTGACTCATCGTATAAGTCTCGCCGTTTTTTTTAATAGTTCGTTCGCCATAGTTCGTTCTGAACCAGTCAGGACTAAATAGTCCATTGGCTTTCCAAACCTTCGATGCATTTTTAAAAACAACCGGAATCCCAGGTTCATAAAAATTAGTCATAAATTCGTGATGAGAGATGTCATCAACCCTTTGAATATCCATGAATTAAGCTGTTAAATTTAGAATTTTAATACCTATATAAAATATGAATGAATATACATGAAATATTGGAGATTAGAAAAACCAATATTCATTTTTGAAACATAAAGTGTTAATCGCCAAGCTGATTATGTGCGCTTCATCAAGTTGGTTACTCGTTAGTTTATAGTTAGCACCTGCTCTGGATACCGTATTTTCAGAACAATCAATGGCATGCAGATTATCAATTATTCCTTCACCACTTGCCTTAAGTACAGCTTCTTTTCTGGTCCAGAAAGTATAGAAATCAATTGCGTTTTTGATGTGCCCTAACTCCGATGTGGTAAAGCACACCTTTAATAAGGAATTAAAATCGAAATCATTTTTAATAAATTCAATATCTATCCCAATCGGGAGTGGACTTATGGCTATGATCGTAAAATTGCCGCTATGGCTAATGTTAAAATGTTGTGCTGCAATATGTGGTTTCTGATTTCCAATATGTGAAAAAAGAATAGCTGATGGTTCGATACCTAGTGTTTTTGAAAGAATTGTTCTCAGAAAAAACTTTCCAATAATATATCTTTTCGCGTCCTCTATATGCTTAAAGCGACCTGCTTTTTCAATTTCATCCGCTCGAAGAACAGTCGGATAGTGCGCTACTATTTTATCAAAATCAGCTATCGATATTTTGAAAATATGCGTGCATTTTTTGTCTATATAGCTATCACTAGTATAGTTACGCCAGGTAATCGGATGATCTATAAAATTTTTCAATCTATTTAGCTTATCATAAAGGCTAACTATGGCGTAACCTTGTTTAATTCCTCTTGCAATTTTGTCGAAAAAACGTGAACATGCTTAGGGTCGAAAAATTGTAAATGCGCTAACGGAATCTCAACAAATGTTAATTTTCCCCCCATGTAAGGAGCAAAACCATTACTTTGCATATTAGAAATGTAACTCATTTTTTTATCATTTGCTTTAAAAAGCGTCACATCCGTCTTATACTTTTTTAACCTATATTTTCGAAAAGCTTTTTGATGCGCCTTTTGAAGTCTATCTAAAACGTACAATGGATTTGATAAGTCCACCTTGATAGGGTTAAGTTTTTTATAGTAATTATATAATGTTCCGAGGGTGAAATTTATTTTATGTTCAATAAAGGCCTTTGGATGCATAGAAAAGTATAGAAAAGCGCAGCCAACAGATTTTATAGCGTGATTAAAAACTTCAGCAATCTTACCCTCTTTTATAAGACGGAGGTAACTATCTCCGTCATAATAAGTATCAAGAAGTGCTAAAAAGGAGACCCTTTTTCCCATTTCCAGCAATTGCTCTGACATTTCAAGCGCAATTGTTCCCCCGGAAGAATAACCCATTAATAAATATGGACCTTCGGGATTATCTTTAATGATTTCATTAATATATCCTGCAGCAATTTTTTCTACGGTTTTTTCAGGTTCGTCTTCAGGATTTAAGCCTTTAGGTTGTATGCCTAAAATTGGCTGGTCTTCGTCAATTTCATTTAAAAGGTTTTTAAAAATGATAATGTTCATTCCCTGCCCATGAATGATATAAAGAGGCGGTTTATTCCCCGTACTCTTAATCGGAATCAGGGAATCCCAGGCTAATTCTTGCTTGGGTTTAGTTAAGTTTAAAGCCAGTTTTTCTACAGTCGAATTGTCAAAAAGGATGGCAAGTGGAAGTCGAATTCCTGTTTGCTTTTCTATTTCAACCATCACTTTTATAGCGATCATGGAATGTCCACCCAGTTCAAAAAAATCATCAATAATACTTACCTGTTTTAGCCCAAGGTTTTCTGCCCATATTTTAGCAATTAATTCCTGTTCTTTATTTTGAGGAGCTACAAATGTATGCTCTTCAATAACATGAAGTAGATCACGTTTTGGCAGTGCATTTCTATCAATCTTTCCATTCGATGTTAATGGAAGTTCCGGTAACCTGATGAGCATACGAGGAATCATATAGTCAGGAAGCCTATCCCGCATAAAAGCGATAATATTTTCTTTATCAATATCAGTCTCTGTAACCAGGTAAGCTATAAGTTGCTTTTCATTATTCACCACATCTTCGGTCAAAACAGCCGACTGCTTAACATTTGGATGTTTTTGTAAAACATTCTGTATCTCGCCAATTTCAATTCTATTACCCCTTATCTTTATCTGATCGTCAATACGACCAAGGTATTGAATGTTTCCATCTGACAACCATTTTACTAAATCACCTGTTTTATAAATGATGTGATCGCCATTTTGCGGATTTGGATTAAAAATGAATGATTTTTCAGTTACTTCCGGGTTGTTTAAATACCCTCTTGCAACACCAGCACCACCAATGTATAATTCACCCGGCACACCTACAGGACAATATTTCAAGTCTTTGTTCAGTACATATACCGAGGCGTTGGAAAAAGGCTGGCCAATAGGAACGCTAGTCGGATATAATTTATCTTTATTAACAATATGAAGTAATTTTCCTATTGTAGTTTCAGTAGGGCCGTAATGGTTTACTACCGTGCAATTCACGTCAGATTCATTAATCTTTTTGATAAACTCCCCGGGTAAAGATTCTCCTCCAAACATTAAAAGTTTTTCTGGGAATAATTCCTGATCATCATGTATTAAAAATTTCCAATGCGAAGGAACTATTTTAAGAAAATCAATTTTGGTTTTCTCAAAATAGTCATGAATATAAGAGACGTGATTGAACCTGTCTTTAGCAAAAATATGAAGCTCAGCTCCAAGAGTTAATGCACTAAATAAGGTCGTATTACCTAAATCCGTAGATATTGCAGAACCAAGCGCAAAAGTCTTGCACTCATTTAAAATGGGTAACTTAGCTTTCAAACCAAAAAGATAATCCATAATCGAACCATGTTCAATCATCACACCCTTTGGTAATCCTGTTGAACCCGAAGTGTAAATAATATAGATCAGATCATTTGGGGTTACAATCACCGATGGGGTAGTGGTCTCAGTTTGCCAAACTTTACAATTATCCTCATCAATAGCTAAAATATTGATGTCATTTATTTCTTGTAATTTATTATAATTCAGTTGATCACTGATGATGATGTTACTTTTTGATTCCTCACAGAGGTGCTTAATACGGAATATAGGGTACTCTGGGTCTATGGGTACGTATGCCGCACCAGCTTTTAAAATACCCAAAATGGCTACAATCATCTCTAAAGAGGGTTGTAGACCGATAGGGATGAGGGAGCCCTTTTTAATACCCGAACTTATTAAATAATTGGCCAATTGGTTGGACTTCGTATTTAATGTATCGTAGGATAAAGACTTTCCTTCAATTGTAACCGCTTTATGTTGCGGATGCTTCTTTACCTGTTCTAAAAATAAATCAATGACTGTTTTATCTCCAGGGAAATCACAATATGCTGGTGTGATCTCAGGGAAAGGATTATCCTTCGCAAGGGCCTGAGAGATCAATACCTCAGGATTTGATGTTAGTGTTTTTAATAACCCACTAAAATCTTCCATCATTCTATTTATCGTCTCAGAAGCAAAAAGCTGGGTATTGTATGCCCACTCAAAAATCATAGCATCTTTTGAGCCGTTAACATTTAGCGAGATTTCAAAAGTTTGACAAACCCTGGGATTAGAAATAATTCTATGTGTTAAACCCATAAAATCAACATTGTCATCCATCCCTCTATCAACATTAAAAACTACTGGTACTAATGGGATATTAGCCTTGTTTCTTTTAATGCTTAAATTTTTTAGTAACTCGCTGAACGTTAATTTTTGATGATCATAAGCGTCATATATTTCATTTTTGCGTTTCTTTAAATACGCAATAAATGGAATGTCCGGAGTTATCTTACTTCTTAAAGGTAATAGATTCACACAATGCCCTACCAGATCTAAATGTTCAGTCGCTAGCTGCCCAGCAGATGGTAAGCCTAATACGATATCTTCTTGATTGGTTTGCTTATATAAAAAAACTTCGAATGCGGCAATTAAGGTAGATACTACGCTACAGATTGCTTTAGCAGATAGTTTTTTTATCGCCTCAAGAAGTTCACCGTCAAGCGTATAATCATTTCTTTTTCCTTCATAAGTTCTTGTTGGCGGCCTGTTATAATCCAATGGCATATTAAGTACAGGCACATCATCTTTATACTGGTCTAGCCAAAATTTTTGTGTCTCCTTATAGTGCTCCGTCGTATTAAAAGCAGCCTGTTCTAAAGCGTAGGTACTAATCTGCGCTGGAGGATCAATTCTAGGAATTTCATTCTTTGAATAAACATTATAGAAAGTACTTAAATCTTCCAGAATTATCCCTATTGACCAGCCATCACCTATAATATGATGTATGATAATGGTTAAATAATACTTGTCTTCACTTACTTTATGAAGGAAAAATTTAAAAAGAACCTCATTGTTAAGGTTAAAAGGGATTCCGATTTCATGATTAACAAAATCAGTTAAGTGTTCATTAACCGTAGCAGGATCCATCGAGGAAATATCTTCAAAGATTATTTCTGAATCAACCGCCTTATAGATGATTAGGCTTTCGCCATTATGAGAAACATTAGCACGCAAGGCTTCATGACGAAGAACGGTGTAGTTAACTGCTTTTTGAAAGGTGTTGATATCAAATTCACCCGTTAATTCAAGTGAAACAGATTCGTTATAGGCCAGACTGGCTGGCGTCCCGCCGATAATACAAGAAAGCCAGATTTCTTTTTGAGATTCGTTAAGGGCAATAACTTTTTCAATATCCTTTCCTTCTTCGAATGGATTAAAGTCAACTTCAATAAAATTATTACTTTTTAGAGCATCTACCATGATCACTAATTAAGTTCTATTTGTAGGTATTTCCCTTGTTGATTTGGATCTTCAATAAACCATGCAGGGTTTCCAGATTTGTCTTTTCCAAGTTTAGCGCCTTTAACAGGTGGATTATTTCCATCTATGACTACTGAAATTGATTTCTGGGTATCCATCGTTTGATCTAATGATGGAAAAAAGCCAGCATCAATCATTTCATCCATACTTTCAATAAAGCAACTGATCAGTTGATCTATTTCCGGGTAAGTCATTGCTTCCGTTAAAAAACATGGGAAACCATCCAAAATATGAATTCCCTTTTCTCTCATTAAAACAAACATCAATTCACTATAAGGCAACTCCTCATGATATTTAATTTTCCATAAGGACCCGTAATTGGCAACGTAAATTGGAAGTTGCCTTTTCTCAAATTCAGAATTCAGCGCTTTGGTTAAATAGGCACCTTTTTCATTTAAACCTTGTTGCAAAGCCGGACCTTTTTCCTTCATATAAGTTAAGGAAGCCTTTGCAGAAGCCAAAGCCAGGGGATGGCGAACAAATGTTCCTGCAAAATAAGTTACCCCAATTTCAGGATAGGACTGGTCTCCATAAGTCCAATTTCCACCATCTAAGGCATCCATTAGATAACTTTTACCACCAATCACACCAATAGGGACGCCGGCACCAATAACTTTCCCATAGGATGCTAAATCAGCTTCAATACCAAATAATGCCTGCGCTCCACCCGGATGCATTCTAAAACCTGTAATTACCTCATCGAAAACTAGTGCTATGCCAGCATCGGTGGTAATTTCTCTTACTTTCTTTAAAAAGTCTATCGGAACAAATTCTGGTCTTCTACTCTGAACAGGCTCAACCAGAACGGCCGCAATCTCAGTTGCTCTTTCTTTAATGATGGCAAGCGTTTCATCCGTGCCGTAATCTAAAACCAGAATATTTTGGACAGCCTCAGGCATAATACCTGCAGCAGCCGGGAATGATTTTAGTTTTTTAGTTCCTCTTACTAAAACTTCATCTATAATGCCATGATAAGAGCCGGTAAATGCAACAATTAAATGTCGACCAGTAACTGTACGGGCAATTCGGATACATCCCAACACAGCTTCAGAGCCGGTACTGCAAAGCGCAGCCCTATCGAAACCTGTAAATTCACAAATCAACTTACTTACATCGGCCGCAAGTTCATGTTGTGGACCAACTTCATAACCTTTTTCAATCTGCTCATGCATCGCATTCTTAATTACCTCGGGTTGATAACCTAGCATATTAGAGCCGAAACCATTCAAGGCATCAATGTACTCATTGCCATCAATATCCCAAAGTTTGCTTCCACTCGATTTGTTGATTACGATCGGGTAAACAAGCTCTTTTGTGGTCGGCCTAAAGCCAGACACAACCCTAGGGTCAGCCATAAATGGACGGCTGTCACTAGCATATGTTTTACTTTTAAGTGTTTTTTTATTGTACCGCTCAGTTAAGTCTTTAATAAAGCCCAATTGCTTTTCATCTAAATCTGTAGATAGACGCTCTATTTTTGGCGTCGCACCAAATGGTTTCTGGATTTCCGCCTTTTCTTCCTGTGATAGTTCTATATTGGCACTAATATCGGCAGGTTCTATTTTTTTTCCATTTACAGGAATAGGCTGCGGTGTGGCATGTTGGTTAACCGAAATAGGGGCTCCCTGCATCAACATGACTTGTTTTGATAATATTTCTAACTGCTGTGCAATCAAACCTAAAGCGCTATCGCCGGCAGCATTAAAATTACCGTTTTGGTGACCGTTGTTTGCGGTTTGAGCAACATAAGCAGGGTGTTGTACATGGTTTAATACAGGAGGAGCAAGGTCTTCCGTATGATTAACCACATCTTGAGGTGTATTTTTATCTAAATAATCTACTAAAGTTTCGATTGATGGATATTCCTCATTCAGTTTTCTAAAAGTTATAGGCAAGCTAAATTCCCTTTTCAATGAAATTGCAACTTGTGTGAGTAGCAAAGAGTCTAATCCTATTTCAAGAAAATTTCTATTTAATTCAATACCGTTCATTTCAATACCTGAAGCATCTTCTAATACTTGTTTAACTTTTTTGGTCAGGTTAGTTTTTCTCATCACAGCCGTATTAATTGGTATAATCTGTTTGGTTAGTTCTAGTGGAGTTTGAATCTCCGAAAAATCTGATTTCAAAGGTATCGGATTTACCCAATAACGATTTCTTTCAAACTGATAGGTGGGAAGATCAATAAATCTTCGTTTTTGGTTAGCGTAAAAATGATCCCAGTTAGGTTCAACTCCATTGTTCCATAACTGACCTAAAGCACTTAGTACAGAATCATGATCATTCTCTATATGATTAAGACTAGGTATTGCTTTTGCAGATAAAGCACTAAAACCAGCAATCTGTCTAATCAATGTTGAAGTCACCGTTCCAGGGCCAACTTCTAAAAATAAAGGTAAATCCCGATCAAGTATCGTTTCGATTGCCTTAGAGAATTGAACAGTTTTCCTTAAATGTGAGGTCCAATAATCTATACTGGTAGCTTCTTCATCACTTAATAAATCTCCGGTTACTGTAGAGACAATAGGAATTTTGGGAATGGAGAGGGAGACCTGGGCAACAACAGCCCTATATTCGTCCAGTATCGGATCCATCATCGACGAATGAAATGCATGGCTGGTAAATAAAAGCTTATTGGCAATTTCATTTTCGTCTAACAGCGCAGCAAATGCAGTGATCTGATCCGTTGGCCCTGCTACTACACAAGATTTAGCACTGTTTATCGCAGCAATGGATAGATCGCCTGATAAAAGCGCTGTAAGGCCGGTACTTTCCTTTCTAACCGATAGCATACTTCCCGAAGGAAGTTCACTAATCAATTTACCTCGGGTAGCGACCAATCTTAAGCCATCTTCTAAAGAAAAGATGCCCGATAAATATCCAGCTACATATTCACCAACACTATGACCGCATAACAATGTTGGACCAATTCCCCAGCTCATCCAAAGTTTTGCCAAGGCATATTCCGTAACAAATAATGCCGGTTGGGTATATCTTGTATCCTTTAATCTCGCATTCGCCTCATCAGATAGGATTTCCGGATATATGATTGATCTGATATCTTCATGAATGTATGTTCTAAGTATACCTGCACAGGAATCAATTGCAGCTTTATAAACGGGCTCCTGTAGATACAGGTCTAAGCCCATATTTAAATACTGGGCGCCCTGACCAGGAAATGTAAACACCATTTCTTCAGGTAATTCATGTAGTGTGTTTACGTTTAATGTGTTTTGTTTTTCCAGTGCCAATGATTCTTTTAGCGCTGTAATTGAATTTGAAACCAGAAATCTGCGGTATTTGAAATCATCTCTCGTTTTTCTAAGCGTATAACTAAGATCGGCCAGGTTAGTGTCCGGGTGCAGTGTTAAGTAATCATGAAGGGCAGCAGCATAAGCATCTCTACTAGTTTCTGAATTTGCCGACCAGGTAATCAGCGCTAAGGCATTATGCTCCGGTTGTTCTTCAATGGTATTTTCGTATCCTTCTATTACAACGTGAACGTTTGTTCCGCCTACACCAAAAGAGCTGATTCCCGCTATTCTTTTAGTACTCGTGTTCCAGTGTGTAAGTTTATCGTTTACGTAAAATGGACTATTGTTAAAATCTATATTGCGATTAGGTGTTTTGTAACCTAAAGAAGCAGGTATTTTTTTATGGTATAGGGCTAAGCTGGTTTTGATTAGACCGGCAACTCCTGCAGCATGCGTTAAATGGCCAAAATTGCTTTTTACAGAACCTATTGCACAAAATTGAGTTCTATTTTGATATCCGAACGCATCCACAAGACCTTCAAACTCAATAGGATCACCAATTGGTGTCCCTGTTCCATGCGCTTCAATGTAGCTGATCTCAGCAGCATCTACTCCCGCATCCGAAATCGCTGAAGCAATGGCATCGGCTTGACCTTCAGCGCTGGGTGCAGTAAAACTTCCTTTTCCAAAACCATCATTATTTATTCCAATACCTTTTATAACGGCATATATTTTATCACCATCGTTTATAGCAGCATCGAGTTTTTTTAAGAGTACGACACCGGCGCCATCACTAAAAACAGTTCCAGTAGCGCTATCATCAAAAGGGGTACAATGGCCATTGGCACTAAGCATACTTCCTTCCTGGTAAATATGGCCACTATTTATGGGGGAGGTCACACTTGATCCACCAGCAATGGCAATTTCACATTGATGAGCTCTCAAGCTATTTACAGCTTGCGCAATAGCGAGTAATGAAGTGGAGCAGGCAGAGTTTACACTTACAGCGGGTCCTTTAAGGTTTAGGTGATAGGCTGTACGCGAAGCGATATAATCCTTTTCATTTACGCTTGAAACCTGTATTTTACCCTGGTTTTCAATCAAGTTGGGATGGGAAAGTACATTGTTTTCATAATAGGTATTGTTACCGCTGCCTGCAAATACACCAACTTTAGCGCTATGTTTTGAGGGCAGATACCCCGTTTTCTCCAGGATTTCTCTGGAAATCTCCAGAAAAATTCGCTGCTGTGGATCCATTAGTTCCGCTAGTTTTGAATTTATTCCAAAAAAAGCAGGATCAAATTTATCTACATCCTTTATAATTCCCCGGGCTTTAACATACGAAGGATCATTTTTAAGCTGATCGGGGATACTTGGATCTATTTCTGAAGACGTAAAAAATGTAGTCGTTTCCTTTCCTTCAACCAATAGGTTCCAAAAGTCCTCAATTGTATTTGCTCCTGGAAATTTCCCCGCCATTCCAATAATGGCTATATCCCTTGAATGATCATTGGTAGATTTCTTAGGGGTTATTTTTTCTTCTGTAAAGTTTTTTTCCAGGTACATGGCCATCCCCGCTATGCTGGGGTATTGATATAGCTTTGTAACAGGTAAACTATAGCCAAATTGTCGTTTTAGTTCTGCAACAGTCTTTTGCGCTAATAAAGAATTTCCGCCAATTTCAAAGAAGCTGTCATTTACCCCAATTTTATCATAGCCGAAGATTTCTATCAAAATCTGAGCAATCTCGTTTTCTTTTTCCGTTGATGGCTTTTTATAAATGATATTGGTCTCTGGCCTTTTGGTATCTGGTTTTGGAAGGGCTTTTCTATCCACCTTTCCACTTGTTGTCTTCGGAAATTCCTGTAGCCAAACAAATGATACCGGTATCATATAATCGGGTAAAGACTGCGAAATAATCGTTCTTAGCTTGTTTCCGGTGTAAGTTTGTTCCTTCCCAATCAAATAAGCAACCAAGACTTTTCTACCTGGAAAGTCCTCACGAAGTAAAACAGCAACCTGAGCAATATCAGGTTGTTGGGTGATCACCACTTCAATTTCTCCCAATTCAACCCGATGTCCCCTAATTTTAACCTGATGATCAGCTCTACCCAGGCATTCTATATTTCCGTCAGACAGAAAGCGAGCATGGTCTCCGGTTCGGTATATTCGAGTAGTTGATTCTGGTAAAAAAGTAAACTTCTCAGCAGTCATTTCCGGCAAATTCAAGTACCCATCCGCTAAACATAGGCCACTAATGCATAATTCGCCTACTTCACCATGAGGTACCTCATTCCGGTTTTCATCAAGGATGAAAATTTTAGTGTTGTAAATCGCCTCACCAATACAAGGGAGCGCTGGCCATTGCGCTGGATCGCCTGATAACTTAAACTCGGTGACCACATGTGCTTCAGTGGGGCCGTACTGATTGTAAAGTGTCGATTCAGGTATTTGTGAGAAAAATTTTATAATTTGTGGAGTGATCTTTAGCTGTTCTCCAGCAGTCATCACCTCCTTTAATGCAATTGGGTATACCTCACTCGCTACAGCACTTTCCGTAATAGATTGCAAGGCAACAAATGGTAGGAAAATTCGATTTATACTTTGTTCGGTTATTAAATTCAATAGCCTTAGCGGATCTAGTCTTAAATCTTCAGAAATAAGGACTAAAGTACCACCGGTAGTTAGTGTGGCAAAAATCTCCTGAAAGGAAACATCAAAACTAAGAGGGGAGAACTGTAACGTTTTTGTTTTTTCGTCCGCAATAGATTTTTCTTTCTGCCATAGCAGTAAGTTAACCAAGGCGTTTTGGCCCATGCAAACACCTTTAGGGTTTCCTGTAGTACCCGAAGTATGTAAGATATAGGTTAACCTATCCTGTGCTGTTTCTAAGACTAAATTCTCATTCGATAGGTCTTTGGCTAGATCCAAAGCATCCTCAGTCAACAACAGTCTGTCCTGGAGATCATCATATAGCTCAGCGCTTTTTTTTGAAACTAAGACATATTTTGCTCCTGAATTTTCTGCTATAAAATGAATACGGTCTTTTGGGTAGCTAATTTCTATAGGCACATAGGCACTACCTGTTTTAATAATCGCTAATAATGCAATTATGGTGTCAATAGAACGGTCGGTCGAAATTGCGACCCTATCATTTGGTAACACATTTTTTTGAACTAAAAAATGTGCAAGCTGGTTTGACCTTTGGTTAAGTTCTCTGTAAGTAAGTGGAGCGCCTTCAAAAACAACAGCAATATTCTCGGGCACTTTATCTACTTGCTCAGAGAACAAATCAATAATTGTGTTTTTGTTAAGCATATAGAATAAGTTGAGCGTTTGATCCTAATTATACATTGTTTATAACGAAAAAAGTTACCGTTAAAGATATGAAATATATTTTAACAATTATTGCGGTTTATCTATGTTTGATTGCTTTTTTGTTTCAAAAAGCGGCGCTTAACTTCTTTAAGAAAAGCGCTTTAACGCAACAAGCCAATCCTACTCAGGATTGGCTTGTTTGTTATATACTATAAGGGCTTATTTTTTCTCTGGAGGAGTATTTACAATTTCTCCAAATTCATTTACCCAGGCCATCATGCTTTCTAGATCTCCACCAGTAGAGTTCTGTTGACGCTCCTGTTTACGTTGTTCTTTATCTTCTTTTTTCTTTTGTCTGTTCTTTTCTAGTTGCTTCTTCATGAAGGTTGCCTGAGATTTAGCCATAAATTCAATGTGTTAGTTAAAAAAATAACTTTTCTCTGCTCTTACCTGTTGTAGACTGCATCATGATTCAAGATCATTGTGGGTCTGGATATAATTTAATTCTCGGCGGCAACGGATCAGCAACCTGGAGAAATTGAAACCCAATCAAAGGATTAATTGGCAAGTAATATTAAGAGAATAGTGTAATAAATATCCCGTTTTGTGCAAATATAAGGATTTTTATGTTAGAAAACGACTCTTATTTAGATAGCGTAATTGTGTAGGTCAGTGTTCCTTTTACTTTCAACGGAGTGGTGGTGACTTTTTTCGCTTTAACAGCCATACTATAAGTTCTTGATGGGTTGATTAGAAAAGAATTGAAGTCACCGGGAAGAATAGTCGGGGTTAAAGCCAGACCGATAATTGTTGAAGTCGAAGGGATAGTGGTAACGGCTATGTTGGCCACTTTTCCACTTGCTGGAATTCCAAAATTTACAGTTTCCAGATTGCCAAAATTATTATTGACATCAAGCTTAGGTAGGGTATCCAACTTCAAATTCAAACTCGTGATTTTAGTTGCTTTGATATTTTCAATACCATAACTATTTGCACTTTTTTTGAGCTGTTCTTCCAGATTTAAAGTCGATACTATTCCCGATATAATTGGGGTAGATGTGATGTCAGCCAGTATGGGTATATTAAATGCGACGGTGTCACTAACGAAGATGTCTTCTTGTATATTCTCCGTTATTTTACTACACGAAGTATATAAAATGACAAAGCAGAATAGTGCGATATATATGGTTTTACTTTTCATGATTGTTGCAAGGTAGTCATGTTTATTTTAAACAAAAAATTCAAATCATATTCAGTGCTGAAAGGTTTTAAATTTGTATGTTTGAATAGGGGGTAGAAGGGGTTAAAAAGCTGCTGACTTATATTATATTTGGCGTTTTTGGCCTTCCGAATTATATTTTGTGATATTGTTTAACTAATTGTTTTTCAGCTTACATAAATCATTTCTTCTTAACTTTTAATTTACTGTAACGTTTTGTTTTGGGTTGATGACCATCTGAATTGCAGAATATAGTTTTGTTGCGGTTTTATTCGTGCTGTATTACAGTTAGTTAGTATTGTTTTGATGAACTAGTACTGTTGCCTGTTGTAAGCTTCAGAAAAATCAGACCTCATGCCTTTAAAACGTTCCACAACGGTGGCTATAAATGCCTCATCCAAGATCTGAAAAATCTCGTTTGCTCCCCCTCCGCTTAAGTCAAGTTCCGATAATTTGTAGCTTTGTTCAAGTGTGCCCTGTTCAAATTTTATGATGTATTTCTGGTTCATATTGAACAACGTGATTTTGCATTCTGGATGCGGTAGTTCTGCGATTACTCTCATGTATTTTTGTTTTAAAAAAGCCATCCTTTAAGGATGGCTTTCGTGTGTCGATTTTAATTAAATGGCGTTAAATCTTAACCCCTATTTCCTTCAAAAGGAAGTTTGCTTTGTCAATTTTAGCGGCTACCCACAATACATAACGAATGTCAACTCCAATAGATCTGCTGTAACTTTCATTCCAGGCATAATCGTTAATGGTAGCGCCATAAGCACGGTCAAAATTTACACCGATTAACTCGCCTTGCGCATTCATCACTGGAGAGCCGGAGTTACCACCGGTCGTGTCCATGTTGTATAGGAAGGCTACAGGCACATCCTTTAAATCTTTTTTAGCAAAGGGACCAAAGTCTTTAGCTTCCCAAAGTGCCCTTATTTGTGCTGGATAATCAAACTCAGGGTTTCCTGAGGTTCCTTTTTCCAGTATACCTTTGATGGTCGTGTAAGGGCGCATATAAGAAGCGTCAGCAGGCCAATATCCTCTTACGTAACCGTAGGTAAGTCGCAAAGTGCTGTTTGCATCCGGTATAAAATCCTTTTTAAGAAATTTCTCTTTCACATTTACATAGTCGCCCATTAATTTATTCAATACCCCATCACGGCGATCTTTTTCGGGTTTTAGTTCCGTAATCTGGCTGGCGATATCCTTTTCAAAAGATAAAAGCGGATCGCTGTAAGCTGATATTGATTTTGCGGATGCTAGTAAAGTGTTGAACACATAGGCTGTGTCTTTTAGCTTTGTCGTCCCAAAGATGTTGTTTACAACGTCATCAATTGCCTTTTCTTGGTCTGTAGACTTATTTGAGATTTTAGCAACTGCGTTTACAGGTTGGTCTGAAGAAAATTGGGCAGCATCCATAAGCATCTTTTTAAAGATCTTTCTGTCGGCATCAATGTCGTAAGCTTCGTAATTGCCTGCTAAAAATTGCTTTAAGCGTGGCTTGTTTTGATTAAAGAAAGCCTCTTTCTGGTTTCCTGGTTGTGCATCAAGCGCCATTTTAAACGCATTGATGTTTTTGGATACACCTAGTAAGCTAGTTGAATTGTACACTTGCGTTAACCAGAGGTCCCGCTTGGCATCACCGTTAATTAACTTGTAAAGGTTGTCTATGTCGCTCATTAAGTTGCCGTAGCGCGCTTTAACATCAACATTGTTGTTGATGAATTTAGCAAGTGCCGCATCTTCCGTCTTCTTTTGCGAAATGAGATCTATTCCTTTTAGACCTTGTAGCTTGCCACGGTAGTTTTTTAAAACATTGGCGTTTCTTTTGATTCTGGTAGCCAGTTTAATTTCAGTAGCCTTGTCTTTCTTGCCTGCATTTTCCATGGTTGTATTCTGGAAGTCGTATAAGTTCGATACATAAGGCAGTACAAACTGTTGCTGATACTCGATGAATTGAGCAGGGCGGTGGCGGAAAGTTCGTCCTGGGTAACCTAAAATAAATACAAAATCTTCTTCATTTGTTCCATTAGGATTTACCTTCAAGAATTTTTTAGGTGTATAAGGGATGTTGTTTTTAGCATATTTTGCTGGTTTACCATCTGGCGACACATAAGCACGCATAAAAGAGAAGTCTCCAGTGTGGCGTGGCCATACCCAGTTATCTGTCTCTCCACCATACTCGCCAACCTGGCGGTTCGGAACATATACCAATCTAACATCCTGTATAGTTTTGTATTTAAACAATACATACGTTTTTCCAATAAACATTTCCGAAACTTCTGCCTGTATGCTAGGGTCTTTTTTCTCCGCTTCAACGGCTATGTTTTTCATGGCATCGTTAATTAACTTCAGCCTTGATGATGGATCGGTGATTTGAGCAACGGCACCTAAAATACGATCAGATACGTCTTCATAACTATCAGTAATTCGACATGTTAGGTCTTTTGCTTCAATTTCTTGTTCATGTGTTGCGGCTACAAAGCCATTGGTTAAGTAATCGTGTTCAGGTGTACTGGCAAGCTGTACGGCGCTAAAGGCACAGTGGTGATTGGTGATGATTAGTCCTTGATTAGAAATGAAAGATCCGGTACATCCGCCGACGTTGACTAATGCATCAACAAGGCTGGTGCCATTGGGATTGTAAATTTCATTCTGATTGATTTTTAACCCGGCTTTTTTTAAATCCAGCTTATGGATTTCACTTAAAGGGAACATGCCTTCTTCCCAGGGCTTGTAGCCTGATTGCAAGACGCCCACAGTAAGTAGCGAGCATGTTAGTAGGGATGTGATTAAGGTTTTTTTATTCATTTATGATTGTATTTATTAATAGTTAGTTTCGAACAGCTGGCATCAATTCTGGAATTGATGGTTTGTTAAAAAAAATCAAATTTAATTATTTTAGCGGTTTAGCGTGTGAAATCCTCAAGATAACCTTAAAGCAGGAGCGTTAATGGTATTTGTCTAAGTTTCGTATTTTTGTAACTCAAGTAAATTTATAATGGCAGAAGATTTAGTGATAAGCAGAAATATAGATAAGGAATCTCAGTATGTATCCCTTATTCCTCAGGTAAAAGCATTGATCACCGGTGAAGATGATCTGATTGCGAACTTAGCTAATATTGCTGCGGCTTTAAAAGAGCAGTTCGGTTGGTTTTGGGTTGGGTTCTATTTGGTTAAGGGAGACGAGTTAGTCCTTGGTCCATTTCAGGGGCCTGTAGCCTGTACCAGAATAAAAAAGGGAAAGGGTGTTTGTGGTACTTCATGGCAGCAGAATGAAATCCTGATTGTGGATGATGTGGATCAATTTCCAGGCCATATTGCCTGTGCATCAGCCTCCAGATCTGAAATTGTTTTGCCGCTGCTTAAAGGAGCAGAAGTAGTTGGAGTTTTAGATGTGGATAGCGAATATCTTTCTCATTTTGATGATATTGATGCTAAGTATTTAAAGGAAATAATTAGTTTGCTTGATGGGACTAATTGCTATTAATTACGCTATGTTTAAAGCAAAACAGAAATGGTAAAAGGTAGGGACTTTCTTCAGCTAGTAAAAAATACCTGTCGAGTTCTTTTAGGAAGAGGTATGAATGCATGTTACGTCTATTTCATGGACAAAGAAACTGAACGGTACTTTAGAAGCAGGACTAGGAAAGCCAATTAGCATCTTAATAATCCATGGAATAACAAATTGTACTTTACTATTTCAGTATTTGAATTTATTTTAAAATACAACAATTCGGAAGTGGTATACTACTCTAAAGACTATATTCATGGGAATACTTGTTAGTCATATTCTGAAAAATGAATCGTACCTGATGGTTTGCATCAATATCCAACGTCAATAATAAATCATTAAGCCCTTGAATAATCGGTACGCGCAACTCCTCCACTAATTTATTTTTTAATCGTAATAGATGTATATTAATTAATTATTAGAATAATTATAATTGCTATGTCAGTAAATAATTATTTTATCGCCACGTTCTTCAGACAGAATCGTTCTTCTTCGTGATAAATTTCAAATTTTCTTCGGCTTCTTTTCTTGGCTCCTGATTACTTCTGGAAGTTTTTCAAAACTAAATGGTTCTATAGGCATTATTCCTCTTTTTCGACATATACTATCAATTTTCTAACTACAGCTATGTATTATCATTATTATGATACGTATGTATGAGTTGTCTTATTTTTATAATGCTTTTGTGTGGGCTATTTTTGCCTTCTCATTTTAATCAAAGGGGAGAAGGAAGAACATACTATTAAAAGAATTACTATGAAAATTTATATAACAGCCATAATTAAGGCAAAAGAGCAATATCGGGAAGAAGTGCTTTCGATTCTTCAGAATATGGTTGAGCAAACCCATAAAGAGGAGGCCTGCGAGCTTTACGTCCTGCATCAGGGTATTGACGACAAAAACCTGTTCACTTTCTATGAAATATGGAAAAATAAAGAGGGCTTTGATGCACACAATCAGAAACCGTATATCAAAGCCTTCGGCCAATTAGTCGAAGAGAAGCTACAGGAACAGCCAACAGTTTTATTGACGGAATTAATTTAAAAAGAGTAAAAATTACAGCAATGAAAATCAAAGATTATTTAAAAATAGGGGGACTGTTACTGGTAAGCGGAACGCCATTATACGCCCAAAGCCAGCATATAAATCCCAGAGATACCAGTTGGTACCAATCTGCCTATGGAGCCGGCGACGAGATCGGAGCTGCAAATCTTATAACGCCAGAGGTGGTTATGCAGGCTATGAAATTGGTGAAAAAAGGTAAGACATATCCTTTGGCGGTACCCTTGGATAAGCACTTACCAGCATATCGTCACCGTAGCTTCTACCTGTACAATATCCAACCAGGCCAGCAAGGAGGACAAACTTTGGGACCGAATAAGTTTAGCCTGAATGATGAATATGTAAGCGCGTGGACAGGAGTGGGGACCCAGCTTAACGGTATCGGCCATATCGGTATAGACAATGTGTATTATAACGGTAACAAGGCCGCTGATTTTGTAACAGTGGAAGGTGTGAAAAAGCTTGGTGTTGAAAAAGTACCACCAATCGTTACCCGTGGCATTGTATTGGATATGACCGCGTATTATGGTAAGGATATTGTGCCCAGTAATACTGAGTTTACAGTTGCAGACATCAAGGTGGTACTTAAAAAACAAGGTATAACTATCCGTAAAGGTGATGTGATATTATTTAATACCGGTTGGCTGGAATTGATCGGAAAAGACAACAAACAGTTCCTTGAAGTAGAACCTGGTATTGGTATGGAAGCTGCACAATGGCTGGCAGATCAGGGGATTGTTGCCTTCGGCGGTGATACTTGGGCTTCCGAAATATATCCCAATCCGAAAACGGATGACGAATTCCCGGTCAACCAGTTTATGCTTGCTAAAAAAGGAATATACAATCTGGAGCTGATTGATAGCCGGGCCTTGGTTAGGGATAAAGTTTGGGAATTTTTATTCGTTTTGGGGCAACCACTTTATAAAGGTTCTACCCAGGTTAACATCAATCCTGTGGCAATCCATTAAAAATATAGAAGAGAAGTTCTATAATCAACGTGTATCGAACTTCTCTTCTATAACTAGCGTTTCCAGTAAACAATCAGTGCTCCAATTAACAACAATCCAATCCCTGCATAAATCCATAAAACAGGCGGTTCAGATTCCTTTATCACCACATCTTTTTTTTGTAGTAAGCTGATCTGTTGTTTTTAAATCTACCGATTCGGTCTGGTCTACTCGTTCCCTGATGTTTTGATATTGATAAACCACACCGCTATCCCAATAGGTAAAAATGTTGGTTTCTTTATCCGCAGTTTTAATATTGAGCATGTTGAAATCGCTAAATTTTGAGCTATTCTGGGTATCATTTACCACCGTTTTAGTTGTTTTTTTTAATAGGCTACAGCTTTGCAAAAACAACAGTGTTAATGTTGAAATAAGGAGGAATACCTTTAAAGATTCAGACACATTTTTTATCATTTTGCTGGTCCTTTCTTTTGATGGTTATTCATCCAGTTTGCGTAGCGATAAATGGTTTTTACATGTCTTAGCTTCCTGTAAACCCCATCACCATCTCTAGACCCATTCAAGTTTGTATTCCCCTCAATTCCGGTTACCCAAGATCCTTTAACCCGCTCTACTATAACACAATGCGCTATGCGTTTTAAAGTAAGGAAGTAGATGCCAAATACGAGGCCTGGCGAAGGCGTTTTAACCTTTCTGTCTTCCGGAAAAAGGGCGGGCGACCAGCCTGTTCTTGGCTGATGATGTCCGGCCTGTTTAAAAACCCAGCTCAGGAAAGCTGCACACCAGGGTTCGCCTTTTTTTAAATCAGCAACAGCTAAATAAGCTTCTACTTCAACACCGTCGTTATTGCCCTTTGCTTCTTTAACCCCAACTTGTGATTGTGCAATAGCAATCAACATATCTGATTCTTGCTCTACAGTACTGCTGCTAAACAGCCTACTCCGGCCAGCAAAAGCAAGGCAAAGCAAGCAAAGTAAAATCCTAACTGTTGCCATAACTCCAAAAATTTAAATTGTGAAACCATTAACCCTAAACCGGGCAATCCCAAAGCCATCCAAAAACGCTGCAGTAGCCACCAGCAGGTCGCTAACAATACCAAGAAGGTGATCAGCGCCAATACGATCAGTAGCCAAATTGTAGGGTCAATGTAGCCTGTTGTCTCATCAAATCCCATTAGTTTTGGTAAGGCTAGCCATAGTAACAACAGCAATCCAAATAAGAGGTAATTGCTCAAGTGCTTAAACTCTGGTAAAAGCACTGGCTTTTTTATGTCTATCGTATTCATGTTCTTTTTTTTATTTGTTCCTAATTGGGAAAGAGCTTTGCATATGGCTGCTCTTTCCCTAAAAGGAAGCGGTTAAACTATTGGAATGTTACCTATGTATGAACTGTCACTTACCATTTTACCGTCTTCGCTTGCGAAGATCATGTAGCATTCTACCCTGTCTTGACTAAATTCAAGCGGCATGGGCATGGTGTATTTCAGTGCAGATCTTGGAATTCCCCCAACCAGACTTACATATTGATTCTTGATGGGGTTGTAGACTATAAATGTTCCCAAGTCAGTAAGTTTACTCGGACCATTGCCAGTTGTTTCTAAACCCCATTCAAATCGTACCTCAGCATCGTTCTCTGTTACCACTGCACGTTTGTTTGGTAAAGCCAATTTACCCTTGCTAAACATGAGTTTAGAAAAATCGAGGGTATAGTCTGGCGATACACCAGTAATGGCATTTTTGAGGTTGTAAGATACAGCTGCGTTCATTGCCGACTGTCCATTTACGGCTGCTTGTTTAAATCCGATCTTGATGATGTGACTAAACATGGCCAGAAAGCTGGTCATTAACGACCAACGCAATTGCACTTTTTCTTGTTTTTCGGTTGGTGCTCTTTTCACTTTGCGAGGCATCGCCTTAACTAAGTCCATCAGCCTCCAGAAACAGCCGTATGCTGTTCCTAATTGTCCCTGGAATCCACCCAGGAATCCTCTTGATAATTTTCCCATAATAATAGGTTTTTAAAACATTAATAAATCTGTTCATTCGTTGTTTCTTGCAAGTCAACGAGACAAACATATTGCGTTAAAAACCAGATTCCTAGCACTTGGGAGGCGCTTGCCGGACATTGCCGACACATTGCCGGAGGTATGGAAAAGGATGGGGGATAAATTTAACTAATGAATAACTAAAGGCAAATCTTTGGTGGTATTCATATCACTGGCATTCCGCAAATGTATATTTGCTGGAGATATTAATTTGTAAGGCCTATTAAATGCTTCTTGCCTTACTTTAAAGTAATCGGCTAACTTTCTAATTACTTCTTTTGAGAGTCCCTTTTTGTAATTTAGGATGTCTGAAACATATCCCTTGCTAATTCCTAAAATTATTGTCATATCCTGAGGTTTTAAATGATGATCTGACATGAATGACCGGAGCAGAGATATAGGATCTGATTCTTGAAAAGTATTGTTGTCTTCGTCGTATTTCTCTATCAATAGGGTAACTAAATCAATTTCATCCTGGAGGTCATTAGTGATATCTTGAGTTACCAGAACCTCTAATTGTTTGCAATAGTCATCATATTGACTTTTGGTTCTTATTATAGTATATTTTAATGCTACTGTTTTCATACTAATATATGTTGATCGTATACTGTTTATTCTGGTTACATATTTTGTCGTATGCTGAATGAACTCCCATCCAACAAATAAATAGATGTACTTGATTACCCCCAAATACATATTTGCAAATCATTCGAAAGTTGTTGCCACCAATATCAAAAACAACCCTGTTGCTATTTTTACCTAAAATATCAGCACTATTGAAAGTGTCTTTTATATTTATGGGGTGCCTCCAATCTGCAAGTCCTATCTTTTCTGTCCAATCATCCAATGGAGCTCTACTTGTTGGGTTTTTAATTACAAAATCTTCTAACGTTCGCTTTTTGATCAAATGTACCTTCATTTAATTATACAAATATAAGTTTTAGTTCTCTTTTCGTGAACTTTTGGTGTGATAATTTTATCATTATTATTAACTGCGGACAGTTAATAATATGTTACACTACAAACCTCTGTAATTATTTAAAGATAACCAAAAAGAAATAATTTGTTGTTTTAAAGAAAATATTGTAATTGTTAGCAATATTCTGATTTTGATCTGAAGGGAGTAATGCTCCATCTCAAAATTTTGTGAAATCCATCCAAAATATGATAAATTATCCCACCAAGAGGTTAGAGACACAGTTTATTTCCCAACTCGAATGATAAAGCCTACCTTATAAAGGATTTTGACGGGTTTCAAATGCACAAACAGTTCTAGGTTGAATTTCATAGGGTGGCAATTCTGGAAGAAATATTCTAGAAGGAAGCATGCCTTCTGTAGTAATTTTGTCTCCCTTTACGCGAATCCAGCTACCTTCTCTTAAACCCAATACAGGTACCTTATTGAAGACATGAAACTCTTTAATCCGGGTTTCTCTGGTCTCTCCATTGTGCTTTGAATTGGGGTCAGGATCGAGGTAATGTGCATTAAGATTAAAAGGAATAAGCCCTAGTGTATTAAAAGTTGGCGGATATACTATCGGCATGTCATTTGTGTTCTGCATATTTAAGCCTCCTATATTACTTCCAGCACTAGTACCTAAATAAGGAACCCCATTTTCAACCACTTCTTTTAAAACATTCATTAGGCGCTGTTCGTGCAATTGTTTTACCAATAAAAACGTATTGCCACCGCCTGTAAAAATGGCTTCGGCATTTTTCAATGCATGGGCCGGGTCTTCGAAACGGTGTAATCCCTTTACTTTGATCCCAATTGGTTCAAAAAAGACAGCTACTTTATGCGTGTATTCATCATGACTAATACCACCTGGTCGGGCATAGGGTACAAAAATAAGTTCAGAAATCCCTTGAAATAAAATTTCCACTTCTGATTTCAGATATTCAAGATAAGCTTCACCAAATAGACTTGATGTACTGGCTAGAATTACATTTTTCATATGGCGAAGCTAATAAAATGCAGATAATTCTGGTTAAATTAGTGGCCAATTTACATTTAACGCTTCCAGATTGAAACTAAGATTATTTCTGATATTTGTACTCCTATGTCAAAGCTATATCGCTTTTTCAGAGACAATTGAAGTAACCAGCAATGCTGATGATGGAGTAGGGACTTTAAGAGCCGCACTCACAAAAGCAGCTGCAAATGGTAATGCTGAAGTTGATTATATCAATTTTAGTTTGCCCGGAATTTCTCCTGCTGATCATACCATAAGTATTTTATCGGAGCTTCCCGAAATCACATCCGACATCGTAATTGATGGATCTACACAAACGGGTCAGGAAGCATCTGTTAATCATGCAAAGGTGATCTTAGATGGGACTTCCATGGTCTATTCACAGTACCGTTATTATCTTTTTAGTATTAATAATGTAGAGCGATTTGAGCTCTACGGTATGGTGATCAGAAATTTCTCATTTATATTTTTTGGAACACCCTCGAGTATTAGGGCGCTGGAGTTTTCCGGGATCAGTAAGAACGTGACCATTGGTGCTCCTGGAAAAGGAAATGTGATTTATAATGTTTACGGGATTAACATAAATTGGAGAACTAGTAATGCTGAGATCACAAACCTGACTTTAAAGAATAACTTTTTTGGCATAAAAGAGAACGGTTTGGATATTGTCACAAGCATTTTGACCGGAATATTTACTTATGGAAATCGCAACTTAATTATAGGAGGTCCTACAGCCGAAGAAGGGAATCTCCTCTATGGATCGGTTGAAATCAATTTTGGAGTTATAAATCAGCTGATCTCACAAAATATAGCTGTACTGGTCAAGAATAACATCTTTACTGCAAATAGGAATGCTGAGCGACTGGGAGCAACGGTTACCCGGAATTCTATTTATCATAGCTTTATAGCCGATGTCAGGCTAAACCATACAGGAACTATAAATATGGACGTTACTGACAATGTCTATGGTGCAGGTTTAAGCTTCCGTGGGCTGGATAATTGTAATATCAGGATAAACCGCAATTTCTTTGGAACCTCGCGCACAGGGAGTACCAGCTTGCCCATCCAGTCTGAAGCCCTCAGGTTTTACGATATGAACGGGAGGGTTCTGGTTGGCGGTTCGGCTACATCCGAAGGCAATGTGATCACCAATACCGGTGCTTTTCCGGTCTATCCGAAAGACCTATTTGCTATTTCTGCTGAAAATGTATCTAGCGTAGAGTTGAGCCACAATACTTTGTATTGCAACCCGGGAATACCTTTTTTATACAGTTTCACGGGACCTTTTAGCAAACCTCTGGAGGTATTTTTAAAAGAAAAAACAGCCACTTACGTTGCGGGGACGACAAAAGCAGGTGCCCGGGTAGAACTGTATTATACCGACCCTGAATGTACCAATTGTCAGCCAAAGCGCTATTTCGCTACCGTAACCGCCGATCCATTGGGTAATTGGAGGTATGATGGAGCAATTGAATCGGGGGTAAGTGTAATGGCTTCGGCAACTTTAAATCAGCTTACTTCCGAATTTTCTGACCCAAGGATCTATATGTTTCCTTACAATGAACCGAGATTTACAGTAACTCATCAAACCTGTGATGGTAACAAAGGTAAAATTGAAGGTGCCTTTACTGTTAATGTGGATAAGATAGAATGGTTAAATGAAGCGGAAGAGGTGGTAGGGACTACGCTTGATCTGGAGAATCAGCCGGCAGGTAAATATAAGTTAAGGGCCAATCAGTTTGGCTGCATTATAGAATCAGAATGGGTCATCATTGAAAACCATATGCCACAGCTGGCTTTTAGTGGAACACCCCAACTGATCCATCCATCCTGTGGAAATGCAGGGTCTATTCTAAATCTCTTTCCAAATCGTTTTGAGACCATACAATGGCTCAACGAAAATAATGAGCTAAAGGGGACAAGCAGAGAGTTAACCAATGTGCCTCCTGGTACTTATACTTTACGGCTTACAAACCAAACCGGTTGTGTTAAAGATTTTGGTCCTTATGTGCTGGTGAATGCTGCTGGCCCCAATATTGACCAGTCAGCACCAGACATTAAAGCCAGTTCATGTAATGCACCAACAGGATATATTAAGAATATACAGGTTACAGGATCAGGAACCTTAAGTTACAAATGGAGAAATACGGCTGGGGAAGTGCGGGGAACTAATAAAGAGCTTGTAAATGTAGCAGCCGGATCGTATACACTGGAAGTAAAGGATGGTAGTAGTTGTCCCCCGATAGTGTCGACACCCATCGAGGTGTCCGAAATTAATGGCATTACCATCAATACGGTAAATAAGCTAATCGATAAAGCTACATGTAACACCAGTAATGGCCGGATTACCGGGATTACAGTAAGCGGTGCTACCGACTACCAATGGTTGGATGCAGGCGGTAGCATTGTTGGCAGTTCAGTAGACTTAACAGATCAACCAGCTGGTAAATATCGTTTGGTTGCCGCTAACTCAGTATGCATTAAAACCAGCGAAGAACTCATTATAGAGCTGGCTCAATCTACCCGGAATTATTCCACTACAAAAATTATCACAGCTGCTACCTGTGGTTTGGCCAATGGAAAAATTGAAGCGATATTCACCAAAGATCAACCTCCTTCCTGCTTTTGGAAGAACAACGCAGGTATTAAGGTTGGGAATTCCCGGATATTGGAAAATCAGGGACCTGGGGCATATGACCTGTATGCTATTGATGATCTGGGTTGTGAGCGTTTTTTACAGCAGTACAGTATTGGCAACGTGATGGGGGCTTCCATTAACAGAGGGATGGAAAGGATACGCAACGACGAATGCGGCCTTGGAAAAGGTCAGATCAGCGCGCCGGGTTTGAGCGGGGGGCAGCTTCCTTATTTTTATGAATGGAAAGATACTGGGGGACGTACACTAGGATCGGGAGCTGTATTGGATGGAATAAAAGCAGGCGTATACCAACTTAGCATTGGAGATGCACTGGCTTGCAGCAGGCAAACAATTTCTTATACTGTTAATGATGAAAGTAGAACCTTGCCTGCACCGGTAGTAAACGATCTAAAAATCTGTGCTGCCGGTAATGCAGTGGTCCAGGTGCTACAACCGCTGAAGGGCAATTATCTGCTTTACAATGAAGGGGGGAGTATTGTCGATCAAAATAGTACGGGCTCGTTTAAAGTAAATGTTAGCAAAAGCCAGCGTTTTAGTGTGGTGCTACGACAGGGCGGCTGTGAAAGCATAGCTTCAAGCTGTAAGGTTACTATAGAAAATGACGGCTTAAGCAAGCTCGCTAATGCAATTTCTCCAAATAACGACGGTGTAAATGATGAATGGCTGATACCGGCAATGCAGAACTATCCTGAAGCTAAAGTAGCCATTTATAATCGTTACGGACATAAGATATTTGAATCTACAGGATATCATACTCCATTTAATGGCAGGGGGGATGGAAGCGAATTGCCAATAGGAACGTATTATTATATTATTGACCTCAAGAGAGGCTGCGGTTTACTAAAAGGTAGTTTAACGCTTGTTCGTTAACTCTGGGAATTAACAAATAGCATTTTATTAAATGGTAGGACTAAACTATTGTTTTTGAAACATTTTAAATAAGTAGATGTTGAGTAAGAACTGTGTATAGCCATACACGGCATCTTCTATTGGAATAGTAAGGATCCGAATATTTAAGAAACTCTTCGGATTGTAATTCACAATTGGCGACTCCAAGCCCGTACCTGTCAAAACACCATTAACAGGGAAAAATCCCAGCATCAGAATAGCAAAGACAAAAGATGCCTGACCGATCCAGGCTGCTCTTACTACAAAATGTAGATAAATTAGCGTTGCTGCTGTGACTATAGCGGTTACAAAAGTGTAGGACTTATCGAAATGCAATAATGCTATAACTGTGCATGTGATGATACTTACAAAAACAATGATGTTGTTAAAGGCACTTAGCCAGGTAAGATTGAAGAATTTGTCCAGGCAGAAATAAGTAAATACACACGAAAATGGGATACAGATAAAAAAAAGCCACTCTTCAACAGGCAATCCCAAAAGCATCAAGCCTGTAGTATAATCTGTATTGAACCACCATACCTGATGAGCGGTAAACCATACATCCCAGGCAATAAAAGGGATAGCGACTAAAATACTCGCTTTTAGAAAGGCTGGAAAATGCTTATTGAACTGAATTCTCTTATCAAAGGAGAAAATAAAGCAAATGCTGATGGTCAGTAAATTAATTAACAAGTAAGTGTAGGGTTTCATTACTTATTTTTTTTATAATACATTTTGAAATATTTCATTGGGACATACAAAAAACCAAAGCATTCACCTTCTTCTTTGCCCAGGTGTTTATGATGTTGTTTGTGCGCCCTGCGAATTGCCAGTAGGTACGGGTTTTGGGTATTTGCCAGATATTTAAAGCGTTGATGAATGAAGATGTCATGCACAAAGAAATAGGCCATTCCGTAAAGTGTAATAGCCAGTCCTATGTAAAACAAGTAATTAAATTGATTTAGGGAACCGAAATAGATCAACGCAATAGCCGGTAAAGCAAAAATCACAAAGAAGTAGTCATTTTTCTCAAAAGACCCCTCAGTACTGTGGTCGTGATGGTCATGATGCAATACCCATAAAAGACCATGCATGATATACTTATGGATAAACCAGGTGGCACCCTCCATCAATATAAATGTGATCAGTAGGATAATGAAATTCATGTTTAATGTTTTAACGGTATAAATATCTGTTCCAAGACCTGATTACGGTAGTCAAAAATATGTTCCAATTTTTTCTTTACCATCAAACTGTGCACCATCTTGCCAATGATACCAAATGGCAATTCATAATCTACTGTATCTATCATTAAAACACCTTTCTCGTTTGGGATAAATTCATGATGATGTCTCCATGACTTGTAGGGACCTTTTTTCTGAAAATCGGTAAAGCTTTTTTGGTAGTTAACCTCCGTAATTTGAGTCTGCCATTTCAGCGGAATACCCAGCACAGGAGAAACGGTATAATCGATAATCATTCCTTTATATATATCCGCCTCAGGTAGATCGCTTAATACAACAAAGCCCATTTCTTTGGGTGTGATACGCGAAAGATTGTGTGGGGAAGAAAAGAAAGCCCAGGCACTTTGCATATCACAATACAGTTGTTGCGTTCTTTTAAGTTGATAAATCATTTTTTTGTTTTTAGATAAGCGCTTCCATCATATTTCTCAAATGCGTAGACGTAATATTTTTATTGTTGGCTTGAATAAATTTTTGGTCCTCCTCAATGTTTTTATGGTATCCCAAAAATGCAGGACTGTTTTTCTGGATCGATAACCGCAGTATTCTGATTTCTACATTGATAGGATCGGCCATTACAGCAGCCTCAATCTTCTTTTTGCCCGTATTGAATGTCTTGAGTTTTGATATTGGATTGATAATGTGTTTTGCCCATATCATTTGAAATGCACCCAGGTAGGTTAGGTGTACTGAGCTTTCGGTACCCGTACTCAGTCCTTTGATCATGGTATGACAAAGTTTTTTGTCCGAAACAGCTTTTTGGTAATTGGCCCTAATGCTTTCTAAATCCATACTTTGCCCATAACAAGCCATACCAAGCAGGGAAAAGATAACCAAAATCATTGCTTTTTTTAAAATCATAGTATGGCCATCTTATATTGTACATAGCTGCTCATTGCCAGAGAGAATTTTTGACTGTTTGGAATACGTATCCTTTGGTTCATAATTTTATCTGCAGGCGTACTCTTTATTTTTTTAAACAATGATAGGTAATATTTGTAAGCCAGGTACACGCCGAATTTCGAAGAAACCGGTAACTTTTTTATCCCAATTAATGCTTCTTTAAACTCTGCTTCAATCTCATTTTCAATTTCCAATTTGATTTTGTTGTTGAAGGTTTTCATATCAATATTGGGGAAATAACTGCGGCCCAAAACATAATAATCGTCCTTCAAATCCCGTAAAAAGTTTATTTTTTGAAAGGCTGAGCCTAATTTCATAGCATAAGGTTTTAGATTATCAAATGCTTGTTTATTACCCTCTACAAATACCTGAAGACACATCAAACCTACCACTTCAGCCGAACCTAAGATGTATTCATTATACAAATCAGAATTGTAATCTATTTGCTGCAAATCCATTTGCATACTATGCAGAAACTGTTCAATTAAGGTTTTGTCGATGGAAAAATGGTTGACGGTGTCCTGAAAGGATTGTAAAATAGGGTTAAGGGAAATACCCTCTTCCAGGGCAGTCCAGGTTTCTAATTTAAAACGTTCCAGCAGACAAGCTTTATCATACTCATGAAAGCTGTCTACAATTTCGTCGGCCAGACGCACATAACCATAGATCGCATAAATGGCATGACGAATGGACGGTTTTAACGCCAGAATTCCCAATGAAAAACTGGTGCTATATTTTTCCGTAACCGCTTTGCTTACCTTGTAAGCCAATTCATCAAATAGTTTTTTCACGACTTTTTTGTTTAAGCTTATTTACTTCTTTTGCTACTATTTTACCGGAGATAATGGATGGGGGTACACCAGGGCCAGGCACCGTCAACTGTCCGGTATAAAATAAATTCGACAAATGCTTGTTTTTAATGCCGGGTTTCAATACTGCGGTTTGCGATAATGTATTGGCCAGGCCATAGGCATTGCCGCCGTAAGCATTGTAATCGCTGATAAAATCATCCACACCATAGCTTCGTTTGTAATTTAATTTTGATAATAAATCTTTTGCTCCGGTGTGTTTTTCTAAACGTTTAATCATATCCTGAAAATAGTGCTCACGCGTACTTTCCTCGTCATTAAGTCCGGTTGCCAGCGGCATAAGGAGGAACACGTTCTCATGTCCTTCGGGTGCTACCTCAGGATCTGTTTGGGATGGACAGCAAGCATAAAACAATGGTTTTTCAGGCCATTTTTTTTCTTCGTAAATGCTCTTAATGTGTTCATCCAGATCATTTTCAAAAAATAAGGTATGGTGTTTAAGATTGGGAAGCTTTTCTTTAAATCCTAAATAGTAAATCAGGCAGGAGGGAGCAAAGGTTCGGCTTTTCCAATACTTTTGATCGTAGTTACGCAGTTCACTGTTTAGCAGTGTTTCAGTATGATGATAATCTGAAGAGGCAATAATGGCATCACACTCTTTAAATTCCCCATTTACGACTATCCCGCTGGCAACACCTTCATCAGTAACGATCTTTTCTACGGTTTGATTAAAATGGAAAAGCGCACCTTGCTTTTCTGCTACTTCTTTCATCCCCAATACCAACTGGTAAAATCCACCCATAGGATACCAGGTACCCAAAGCGTAACCGCCATAGTTCATTAAGCTATAAAGTGCCGGAATATTTTTCGGAGAAGCGCCCAGAAAAATAACCGGAAACTCCATTAAGGTTTTTAGTTTGGGGTGTGAAAAATACTTGCTAACGTAGCTTCTGAAATTTGACAGCAGATCCAATTTTAAAGCACTGCCAGCAATTTTAGGGGAGACAAACTCCAGCCAACTATAACAAGGTTTGTTCACAAAATCCTGCATTCCAACTTCGTATTTGTACTTTGCGGCGCTCATGAAGGCATCCAGTTTTTTACCTGCACCTGTTTCTAGCTGCTCAAACAATTTTTTTAAATCCTCATAAGATTCCGGAACGGTAAGCAGTCCATCCTCAAAAACCATTTCAAACTGAGGGTTAAGAGAAATAAGCTGATAAAAGTCACTTGCTTTACAACCAAAATCGAGGAAAAAATTATCAATAATATCGGGCATCCAGTACCAGCTCGGGCCCATATCGAATACATAGCCATTTTCTGTGCTGAACTGCCTGGCTCTTCCTCCAGGCTGAGCATGCTTTTCGTAAACATGCACTTCATTACCAGCCTGAGCGGCATAAGCTGCGGCCGACAGACCGGAAATTCCAGCGCCAATTATGGCTATCGTCTTTTTTGAATCTGGCGCTTTCATAGAGAAGTTTTATTTATGGGCTAGCTTTAATTGTTTTTTAATAAAAAATCATTGTAAGCGATAGGGATAAGCTGATCGGGCTCTATATTTTTAGCATATATAGCTTGATGAAAGCGATCCAATTTCTGAAGTATTTTAATTAACTGCATTTTCTCCGTATCGCTAAGGTTTCCAGTCACAATCTGACTGGCCTGCCTTATTTTACCCATAATCTCTTCCAGTGCATCAATTCCTTTAGTGGTAATCGAAATGATTTTACTTCTTTTATCTGCTATAGAATCGCTTTGATCTATCCAGCCTTGCCCAATCAGTCGGTTGATAATCTGCATACCTACAGGTTTTTCCTGAAGGTTCCTTCTAATCAATTCCATTTTGGTCATTGATCCAAAGGCTTTTAGATTAATTAGGTATATAAAATCTTCCTGGGTGCTGAAGGGCGAATCGTGTATGGCAGACCTTGAATAGGTTTTTGCATATCTATTCATATGAACAATTAAGGTATTGATCTCGCTATCCGGACTTCGGCCATTTTCTTTTTCTTCCCAATCGATATCATTGGAGGGATGGTGCGCTTCCTTTTCAGCATCATAAATCCAGCGTTTGAAGCCGCTCAAATCTTTTGTATAAGATTTGGACTCTGCGCTAAGCTCAAAATTTTCCATGAGCTCAATAACTTCTTTGATCAATTGATAGTTCATAATGAAATAATCGCGTATATTAGTACACAAATATACTATAAATACTAAATATAGTATATTATAAATACTAATAAATTGATATGAGGATATTGTTAACAGGAGCGACTGGTTACATCGCTCAGCGATTGCTGCCTGTTTTGCTTGAAAATGGGCACCAGGTGATTTGTTGCGTTCGGGATAAAAGCCGATTTGATAAAAGTAAATATGCGGGGTTTGATTTAGAAGTTGTTGAGGTTGATTTCCTGAACAAGGAAAGTCTTGACCATATACCCGCAGCTATTGATGTAGCCTATTACCTGATGCATTCCATGTCGGCGACAAAGGGCGATTTTTCTGAAGCCGAGCTGTCGACTGCAAATAATTTTAAAAGCATCATAGAACGCACATCTACAAAACAAGTTATCTTTTTAAGTGGAATTGTGAATAGTGCGCATTTGTCGAAACATTTAAATTCACGCCTGAGTGTTGAGGAGGCCTTGCAATCGGATAAGTATGCCTTAACTACATTACGGGCAGGCATTATTGTGGGTTCGGGAAGTGCCAGTTTTGAAATTATCAGGGACCTTGTAGAGAAACTCCCTGTAATGATTGCACCTAAATGGATCAATACACGTTGTCAACCCATAGGTATTCGCGATGTACTTCATTTTCTTGAAGGTGTGCTGATGCAGGATTATGTTTTTAATAAAGCATATGATATCGGTGGGCCAGAGGTGATCACTTACAAGGCGATGCTTTTGCGTTTCGCTAAAGTGAGGGGATTGAAGCGATGGATTTTTACCATACCCGTAATGACACCAAAGCTTTCTTCCTATTGGTTATATTTTGTGACTTCAGTTTCTTATCCTTTGGCTGGCAGTTTGGTAGAGAGTATGAAGGTTGATGTGGTGGCAAAGCCAAATGATCTGCAAGAAAGGTTAAACATTAAGCCCGTTACCTATGAGCAGTCTATCGAATTAGCTTTTGGTAAAATAGATCAAAACCAGGTCATCTCCAGCTGGCGGGATGCGATGAATGGATATGTTTATCCTGATCGGTTTAAAAAACTCATTGAAGTTCCCCAGGAAGGCTGTTTTAAAGATGTACGATCAATGAAGGTAGATGACCCGGAACGTGTATTGAAAAATGTTTGGGCCATAGGTGGGGCAACAGGATGGTATTATGCAAATTGGCTTTGGGGTATTCGGGGCTTCCTGGATAAGTTGTTTGGCGGAGTGGGATTGCAAAGGGGGAGGACAAATTCCAATACACTATCGACCGGTAGTGTAATTGATTTCTGGAGAGTAATTCTTGCCGATAAAAAGGATAGGCGGCTACTGTTGTATGCAGAAATGAAGTTACCTGGTGAAGCCTGGCTTGAATTTAAAATAGATAAGGAAAATAGGTTTATACAAACGGCTACTTTTCGACCTTTAGGTCTCACAGGAAGGTTATATTGGTATGCAGTTTTGCCTTTTCATGCTTTTATTTTTAAAGGAATGATGCGGAATATTACATGATCATCGCCACCCAAGAGCAGGTGCCACATGCTCCAAAATAGCAGACAGTACATGGATGTTGTAATCAACACCCAAAGTGTTCGGTATAGTCAAAAGTACGGTATCCGCTTCCTGTATAGCCTCGTCCTGAGCCAATTCCCTAATGAGCTGATCGGGTTCTGCCGCATAGCTCTTACCAAAGACCGCCCGTTGAGTAGGCTCGATATAGCCAAAGCTATCAGCGCCCTTTCCCTGCTGTCCAAAGTAATACCTGTCCTGATCGTTAACCAGTGCAAAAATAGAACGGCTTACCGAAACCCTGGCATCACGGTCGTGTCCTGCTTTTTTCCAGGCATCTTTATAAAGTCTGATCTGCTCGGCCTGCTGGATATGGAAAGGCTTACCGTTTTCATCGAATTTTAAAGTAGAACTTTGCAGGTTCATTCCATTTTCGGCTGCCCAGACTGCTGTGGCATTGGATGCCGCTCCCCACCAGATGCGTTCTCGCAAGAGCCTATTGCTCATTCCTCATTAGATAATATAAGTAGGAGCAGCAAAGCAGCATACCACTGATAACCACCCAAAGTATATTATAACCATAATTTTCTGCGATAAAAAATCCTGCTGTAGGGCCAACAACTTGAGCTACAGACCAGCACAACATATATCCTGCAGCATACAGTCCGCGGTTAAACTCATTAGAGCGGTTCATCACAAACGTATTGATGAAAGGTAAAGCGAACATTTCTCCAATGGTAAATAAAACAATACACAAGGAACCTAATACTACAGGATGGCTGAAAGGCAATAATAACACAAGGAAACAAGCCGCAATAAAGAAAACACCTACAATGATGAAGTATATGGGTGACCGTTTTTTCTCGATTTTATGAATCATCACCATTTCGAACAACGCAATGATAATTCCGTTTAACCCCAGGATTAAACCAATCATAAACTCATCAATTTTCCATACTTCCTTAAAAAACACAGGGACCACTCTAAATACCAGGAATGCACAAATGATAAAAACTGTACTTAGTAATATAAATTTGATGAATACTGGGTCTTGCCATGGTTTTCTCACTACCAGATCTTTGGTTTTTTCTTTAATAGCTTTTCGATAACCCTTGATTTTTGGAAGAAACCATAGAATACAGAGTCCTGCAATAATGCTTACTATCCCATCTACAAAGAACAACATTTTGTAGTCGTAAGAAGCAATTAAACCACCCATACTTACACCTACAGCCCATCCGATGTTAGTAGCAAGGCGGTTTAATGAATAGGATCTTGTTTCTAAACCCGGCTTCGCATAAGCAGCAATGGCAGCAAAGTTTGCAGGGCGGAAGGCTTCAGAGAAAAAGCTGATTACAACAGCAAGTACACAAAGGGTATGAAAATGTGTGACATTTGCGAAAACCAGAAAGAATATGCCACTAACTATAGCTGCGACAACCTGTACTGGACGGAAACCGACCACATCAGTGAGCTTGCCACCGGCGGCAGAGCCCAGAATGGAACCCAGTCCGAAAAGTGTAATGATAAGCCCTGCATCCGAAGCCGGTCTATGCAATGACTGTGTAACAAAAAGTCCCATGAAGGGGACTGCCATGTATCCGCTTCGGTTTATGAGCATTACAATACTCAGTATCCAGGTTTCGCGGCTTAATCCAGTAAAAGATTGTTTATAGGTGTTAGAAATATCCTTAAATAGCGACATAATAAGTTAGTCCGGCAAAGATAGAGGAAATTGGAAGAGATATTTTAAATTTGGTACCCTATTTAAATATTGTATGCTAGATTTCTATTTGTTGGATGATGATGAAAATGCTCCGGGCTATCCTGAAGAAGCTGGGATAACTATTGTTGGTAGTATAGATTTTGAGACTTTTGAAAGACTAAAAGCAAAAAAGATCATTCCCGAAAGGTTTGATTATCATTCGGATTTTCGGTGGGATACGGTTTTGATCCAGCAAATCAGAAACAATATACAGGAGCATATGCTTAACGATAGTGATGTAGAGCCATTATTGCAATTGCTTGATATCGCTAAAGCGCATGGTAGCGGATTAATGGCTTTCGCTGATTGACGTGGAGCCGGTGTAATTGGTACTGGCCTGGTTTTGTTTTTTGTCCAGGGCGTTTGCATCATTGCTATGACTAGCCATGATGTAAAAATTGAAAAAACATTTGTTTTTAACTTAGAATACCTGTATATATAATTCAACAGTTTGTAATATAAATTTGCCCGGCTATAGAGATTCATAGTGGTATAAACAGCTAAACATGGATAATAAACTAACAGAAAACTGCATCCTTGAGCAGGAAAATAAGCTTTACAGCGCAATCAAAGATGGCAATATCACCGCGCTTGATGAGTTGCTGCATGATGATCTGTTGTTCATTCTCCCAAGCGGGGAAACAATAACTAAGGAGCAGGATCTGGATACCTATCGCGATGGAGCATTAAAGGTTGACGAACTTCTACCAGAAGTTGAAAAACTAAATATTATCGGTGATATGGCGGTGATCACATTGATCATAAAATTGATTGGAAAGTTTAATGGCGTACCGTTTGAAGCTGGCTTTCGCTATATCAGGTTTTGGAAAAAATTCGGTGAGGGGATTAAAGTAGTAGGCGGAAGCGGAAGGGCTATTTGATCGGAGTTACTGCTGATTACATTAGAAGCGCATCACATCTGTGTCTGGTGGAAGATGTCCGAGCAATCGGGACATGGTCATAGCCTGGCCTTTATGGTGAAACTCATGGGTAATGACATGTGTAAAAATACTGTAGGCATCAGTTTCAATGTATTTTTCCGTCCATTTATAACCTTTAACCGGCTGAGTTGGATCTGCGGTGAAATGCGCGATAAAACGGCCCATGATTTCATCAACCCCAGTAAACAGGTTTTTGATTTGGGATATATTTAGGGGCTTTTCCTGATCGTAATAGGGATAAGAGCCGTTCAAAGCAAAATTTCCTACCCAGGCTATATAAGTATTGGCGATATGGACATACATATAGGAGATGGTTTTGTCGTTAAAGATTGTAAGCGGCTTAGCCATATCATCCATAACGTTTTCTTCCAGGAACTGAAAAACAACAGCTCTGGACTGCTGAACCAATGTGTATTGCGCGTATAGTAAATCTGACTTCACAAGATGAATGTATGAAAAATTTATTTGAAGGGCTGCCTTTTTTGGTGGCTCTTTTTCGGTGATGGGTGCTACAAAGGGTTTTCCTTTGATTGGTTTGAAATGTGACATACGATTTGCTGCGTACCTGCTGTCGTTGTCGCCTGCTTCATAAAGGGTATCGGCATAGCCTAGTCATAACGATGAATGGATTTAGATGTTATGCTTATTTTTGTATATTATAAAACAGAAAACCGATTATGTTGACATTAAATTTTTCCGAATTTCCTAAATTGACTACTCAGCGGGCGCTACTGAGAGGTATTTGTGCTCAGGATCTTGAATCTATCCATCGATTGCGCTGCGACGAGGCTGTAAACATTATGGTTGGGCGGGAAACCCCCACTAATTTATCACAAAGCCGGGAGTTTATTGCAAAAATAGAGAACCTGGTTGAAAGGAAGGAAAGCTTGTACTGGGTGATTGCCTTGAAAGAGGAAAATAGTTTGATTGGTACTATTTGTTGCTGGAATTTTGATGTTCAAAATGAAATTGTGGAGATCGGTTATGAAATGCTTCCTGAATTTAGGGGAAGGGGGCTGATGAAAGAGGCTTTGAAAAAGGTTATTGAATATACATTCGATGGATTAAACGCAAAGTTGATTACTGCATTTCCGTCAGGTGTCAATGACCGTTCTGTCGGCCTGTTGGAAGCGCTTGGTTTTCAATTAGAGGATAAATCTTATAATAACAAGCATACTAATGTAACTGATATGGTTACCTATACATTAAAAAATCGAGTGGAAGGTTAGAAGAGAAGTAATTTATGGCTACACAAAGCGCAGGTTTATTGTTGTATCGGTTTACGGAAAAGAAACTTGAGGTGTTACTGGTTCACCCTGGAGGTCCGTTTTTTCGAAATAAGGATAAGGGTTGGTGGACGGTGCCTAAGGGGGAGGTGATGGCTAATGAGCAGGCTTTTGATACAGCTTTAAGGGAGTTTAAGGAGGAGACTGGTTATTTGGCTGAAGGGGAATTTAAGGCTTTGAAATCTGTGGTGCAAAAGGGTGGAAAAGTTGTGCATTGCTGGGCGGTTCTTGGTGATCTGGATGCTTCTCAGATTGCTTCTAATACTTTTTCAATTGAATGGCCGCCTAAATCGGGAAAAATGACTGATTTTCCAGAGGTGGATCAGGCTAGATGGTTTTCTTTGGCTGAGGCTGGGATTTATATAAATGAGCGCCAGCAATCCTTTTTAGCTGACTTAGAAAATGTGATTAAGCCCTAACTTAGGAGCAAAACCAAAATGCCGCCAACCTTCTTTGTATAGAAAAGGGCTGAGGCCTGAGTGTATTGTATCTGAGGATATTTTTTTTATTGGAATGAAATCCTAAGCTTTAACAAAATAACCAAATTGATTGTCCTGAGTGAAATTCAATGGGAATTCAGGCCTGATTATTACTAGCCAAAAGTTCAATTAAGCGTAAAAAAAGTAAACCTATAAGTTGATAAATGAAAATTATTTCTATATTTACAGTCTGTAAAGAAACGTTATACGCTGTAAGGTTTGATGATTGTGAAGACGATGAATTTGCAAGGGTTTTTGATCAGTGGAATGATGTTGAATATTTATATGATTTTTTTCAGGAGCATATAAAAGATTTGCAAAGTGGCTTCTACACTGAGGAGATTGGCAATATGTCTATCGATGAGGTGGTTCAGCTAACCTTGGATGAAGCTGAAGATCTCGAGGAGAGACTTGTGTACGCCGCAGGCCGGATTAAAAAAGGGGATAGTTTACAGGGTTATTTTAAGCCTTTAAGCAACGAGGATTATAAGTTAACTCCACTTCAGAAAAATAAGGCGATTGGATTGAACAGGAAAAGTTGGCTAAGGGTTTATGCAATCAGAATATCTGCAACTTGTTATGTGATTACTGGAGGAGCAATAAAATTGACACCAACAATGAATGATCGTCCTCATTTATTAAAGGAGCTTCGTAAGCTAGAAATAACCAAAAACTATCTAAAAGAGCTAGGAATATTGGATGAAGACGATTTTGAACTATTAGAATTATAAAAATGGTGGTAGAAAATTTAATAGACAAACTTGAAACTATAGTTTCAGAGGAAAAGTCGGGTTGGCCGGAAAAGGCGAAGTATAGAGCAGACAATCGCGATTGGTTGAAAAAATCTCAAGCAATCGCGATAAAAGTTAATGGTTTAATTCGTGATAAGGGGATAAGTCAAAAGGAGCTTGCACAGTTGTTAAAAGTTTCGCCTCAACAAGTAAGCAAGATTCTTAAGGGCCAAGAGAATCTGACGCTAGAGACAATTAGTAAGTTAGAAAATGCGCTTGAAACAACTTTGATTGCGATTGCAAAAAATACCCACAGTGTAGGTTAGAGACTCAGTTTATTTCCCAAATCGAGTGATCAAGCCTACCTTATAGAGGATTTTGACGTGTTTCAAATGCGCAAACACTTCCAGGTTGAATTTCATAAGGTGGCAATTCAGGAAGAAATACTCTGGAAGAAAACATGCCTTCTGTAGTAACTCTGTCTCCTTTTACACGGATCCAGCTACCTTCTCTTAAACCCAATACAGGTACCTTATTGAAGACATGAAACTCTTTAATCCGAGTTTCTCTGGTCTCCCCATTATGCTTTGAATTGGGGGCAGGATCCAGGTAATGTGCATTTATATTAAAAGGAATAAGCTCTAGTGTATTAAAACTTGGCGGATATACGATCGGCATGTCATTTGTGTTCTGCATATTTAAGCCTCCTATATTACTTCCAGCACTGGTACCTAAATAAGGAACCCCATTTTCAACCACCTCTTTTAAAACATTCATTAGTTGCTGACTTTTCAATGCATGTGCTGGATCTTCAAAACGGTGTAGTCCCTTTGGCAATACCTTTTTATTGGTAAAACAATTGCACGAACTGTTCAGTTTGTTCATATTTTCGGTCACGCTATTATACTTGGAGTCGCTGGACATAGATTGTGCCAGTTTTATGTCATCTCGCTATTTTTTATTTTGTTTAGAGAAATTTTAGGTTATTTGATGCCAGAGAAGCAGTTTTCGTGAATGAAAAAAAATATGGTAATTTTTTGGTATGGGTTTCCTGTTCTATTGGTATGGGGTTTGAAATAAGATGATTACCTATTCAAAAACAATTTAAAATCATCTATCTATGGAAAACTCAAAATTGAATTATCAGATCTGCACGCATCAGTCTTGCCTGGAAAAATTTGCTTTTAATTTTACTAAAGATGTAGAGAACGCCAATGATTTGGTTCAGGATACGCTGATTAAGGCAATTCGTTATCATCATCTCTACAAAGCGGGGACTAATTTACGCGGTTGGTTGTTTACGATTATGAGAAATACCTTTATCAATGATTATCGCCGAAACGGGAGAAAGAATGCGTTGATTCAAACTTCTGAGGATTTGAATTCTGTTCAGCTGAAGCAAAGTGCCGTTACCAATTATAGTGAAGGTAAATTTGTGATGGAGGATATTAATAAAGCAATGGCTCGCTTACAGCCTGAATATTCCGGGCCTTTTTTAAGGTATTTTGAAGGATATAAGTACCATGAAATTGCTGATGAATTGAACATTCCGATTGGTACGGTTAAAACGCGTATTCATATGGCCCGACAATTCCTTAAAAACGAGCTTAAAATGTATAATAAGCGGCTCGAAATGATGCATTAAGCTGCTTTTGGATGCCCGGAAATTCCGGGCTTTTTGCTTTCTGTTGCATATGCGAAATTGCCCGGAATGGATGTAAAATCATAACGATATGGAACACACACGGATTACATGGAAAGGGATCTGGAAGGTTATTAAAGAAACCTTTATAGGATTTAGCGATCATAAAGTAACCAAGCTGAGCGGCTCGCTCGCTTATTACACAGTGTTTTCGATGGCGCCACTGTTGGTGGTGATTATCTCATTATGTGGCATATTTCTGGGACAGGAAGCCGCACAGGGAGAGATTTATAGACAGCTGGCAGGTTTTATGGGTAAGCAGACTGCCATGCAATTACAGGAGATTGTTTCAAAAGCAGCTATTGGCGACAAGGATAAGTCTGCTTTCATCATCGGTCTTGTGACTTTGCTTGTTGGCGCTACAACGGTTTTCGCTGATATTCAGGAATCGATCAATACCATATGGGGACTTAAGCCTAAGCCGAAACGGGGCTGGTTAAAAATGTTGCAGAACCGGGTCCTTTCTTTTTCTGTAATCGTTAGTTTGGGTTTCATATTATTGGTTTCTTTGGGTATAACTGCTGTGCTGGATGGTTTTAGCAGCCGTCTTCAGGCCAGGTATGCTGATGTGTCTGTTGTATTGTTTTATATCCTGAATCAATTGCTTACCCTGGTTGTCATAACGCTTATTTTTGGAGTAATTTTTAAAGTATTGCCAGATGCGCGCATTAAGTGGAAGGATGTGTTGTCGGGAGCAGTGGTTACTGCAATTTTGTTCATGCTGGGGAAATTTGCGATTTCGATTTATATTGGTAAGAGTGATGTGGGGAGTACTTATGGAGCAACGGGATCATTGGTTATTTTGTTGTTGTGGACTTATTATTCTTCTATTATTCTGTATTTGGGTGCTGAATTTACCAAAGCGTATGCGGTTGCCTATGGTTCAGAGATTCGTCCGGCTCAATATGCGGTGACTACTAAAGAAATTGAGGTGGAAACTGGGAATGCCTCTGTGCAAGATAATGCTTCGTCCTGATTTTGTTCAATCCAAGTATCTCTTCCATGATCTTCTGTTTAGTTGTTTTCTAAACATATCTCACTATTTTCTGTTAATAGTAATGTTACTCATTTTTATCCATTTGGTTAATAGGCCTGAAATCGATTTTGGTCAATGTGCTAAGTTAAATATTCACCTAAATTATTATAAAAATGGAAACTGATGAAGAATACAATGGGCTGGGAGCTGCTCATGTACCTGCTCAGCAAACCGGATCGGAAATGAATGCAGTGGAGAAGATTGAACTGGCTTCTGAAGGCGAAGCGGTTCATTTTTTTAAAACGGTAAAGGATCGTCTTTTGGATGTAAACCGATGGACAGAAATTGCCGGCGGGGCGATGTCGGACTTTTTTCTGACTGATGAACATGGGAATTTGGTGCAACGAAAGGCCACAGGTGGGGACCACATCCGGATTGACATTCCCGGCCCCGGTACGCAAACGGGTGGTGGGTACGATTGGGTGACTATTGAAGAAATTAAACTGGAAGTGCTGTATGATACAGAGGTATTGAGCATGACAGCCAGACCATCTGCAAATCCTTTGACCGCAAGTGAAGATACCGCCCATTTTTTAACCAAGGCAGCTACTTCTACTTTTCAGGTGAAGCGCATTGGCAATACGATTTATGCTGAAGAGCACGGACGGAACGAGGTGCCCAATACCGATACGGAGCATACCCTGGATAATATCCGCAATACTTTTGTGGGCTGGGGTGCTAAAGTCGGGTTCTCTTATCCGCAGTGGAAGGCTTTGGTTAAAGGTTTGCTGAATCATGATCATCTTTATCCGTCTGCTTAAATTAGTTCGGTAATGATATGCTAAATTGAAGTTAATTTTCGACGATTTAAAATACAGACCTATGAAAATATACTGGAAAAATTTGGTGCCTGTTTGCGCATTAATTGTGCTTCAGGCATGTAGCAACCCGGACAGAAATGGTCGTGATGCAGCGGCAAGTCAGATCACGGATACTATTAGTGACACCACGCGCAGGGCACAAACTGTTACCGCTGATGTGGACTTAAATGGTGATGGTAAAGTCTTTGCGCTGAGCGCGGCGACTGGGGGAATGATGGAAGTAGAAGCCGCAGGTATAGCGGTTAATCGAAGTAAAGATCCTTCAGTTAAAGCATTTGCTACGCGGTTGTTGAATGATCACAGTAAAGCTAATGAAGAACTGAAACGCATCGTCGAAGAAAAAGGGCTTCAGGTGGCGCAGCGTTTGCCTGCTACACTTGCAGGTCACCTGGCTAAATTGAATACGCTTTCTGATCGGGCATTTGATGTGCAATATCTTCAGATGATGATCAACGATCACCATAATGCCCTGCAATTGTTTACCGATGGTTCACGATTAGCGGATACCCAGTTGAAGGCTTTTGCCGTTAAAACACTGCCACTTATTGAACAGCACTATCAGAAGGCTTTGGAAATAGGAAAGCGTTTGAATATCACTAATGCGAATAATGGTGATGATGTACTAGGCACCAGTCCTGCTAAGGTTGAAAAAAAATAGTTATGATTCCTGCCAGCTGGCATAAAGGTGTAGTTCCATTATTCTTCTTTAGTCACTGTCCAGCTGATGCAGGCAACCACGATCGCCAGGATAAAGAACCAAAAAGTATGGGTTTCCATAATTTCTTTTGGACGTTAAACTAGATGAATTTTTAGGTTTAACATCTCTTATAAAAAAATGTTTGGATTTTGCTGAAATTTGACAATTGTTTCTGGAATATCATTTTACCTGTTCAGACATGAATTCGGAACGTACTGTTGAGGAAACTGTAGATTTTGTGATTGATGAAGAGTCTGCTGAAGTGACTTTTACTTTTATAGATCTGACTACACGCGCTACTGCTGATGAGTTTTAGGCAGAAGTATCTACGATTACCACCATTATCATAGCAATACCTTAGCTAAAGGTGGAGGAGCTGTTGCTATTGTGAGTCGTAAATGATTAAATAGTCCATGTTTTGTAATGATAAATCCATTGTTCCGTAGTTAAGAAAAAGACAACTTTAAAAACCAAATATTTCAAATGACAAATGAAATTGAAACCTTCAATAGCAATTAGATTATCGGTATCTCTTTTATATCTGCCCTTGGCGGCTATCTTTTTGGATTTGATTTTGCAGTTATAAGCCATAAATCCATTATAAATACACAAATACAAATAATATGAATCTAAACAGAAACAAATTTCTTTTCTTCGCCTATTGCCTTGCCCTTCTGATGACAGTTATAGGTGCTTGTAAAACAATAAATAGTGGCGGCCATTCAAAAGCAAAACATCCTGAAGAAAAATTAGGATGGAAATTGGGCACACAGGCTTATACCTTTAACCGGTATACTTTTTTTGATGCTGTAGCAAAAGCAGATAGTTGCAATTTAAGCTACATTGAAGCTTATCCTGGACAAGAACTTGGTGGCGATATACCAGGTAGGATGGACTATAATATGGATCCGGATAAAAGAGTGAAGATATTGAACTTGCTGAAAGCCCGTAATGTAAAAATGGTTGGCTTCGGGGTAGTTGGTGCTGACAGTGAAGCGGATTGGATTAAGATATTTGAGTTTAGTAAGGCAATGGGAGTAGAGACAATTACTTCTGAACCCAATGAGAAAGACCTGCAATTGTTAGCTGATCTTTGTGATAAATACGATATTAATCTAGCTATTCATAACCACCCTAATCCTTCACATTACTGGAATCCTGATATTGTATTGAATGCGATAAAAGGTAAAAGCAACCGTTTAGGCTTATGTGCGGATATTGGTCATTGGCTGCGTTCCGGCCTTGATCCTGTGGAAAGCTTACAAAAAGCCAATGGACATGTGCTTCACCTGCACATGAAAGATTTGAATGCTAAAAGCGAAAATGCACACGATGTGCATTGGGGTAAAGGTGTAGCAAATATGGATGCCATCATTAAAGAGTTAAAAAAACAAAGGTTTAAAGGGGTGATATCAGCAGAGTACGAGTATAATTGGGATCGCAACAGGGCTGATGTAGCACAGAGTGTAACCAATTTCCGCGAATCTTTTATGAAGCCATAATCAGTTGATGTATGTTATTGAAATTTAATTTTAAGCTATTTTCGCTCCTATTGCTAAGTATGCTATGTTTACTGTTGAATGTACATGCGCAGAACGATCCCAGTCGGGAATTAAATAGATTTACAAAGATTGTTCTTGCTCAAAAACTTCAGGAACCAATGCAATTCCAGGTGCTGAAAAACGGAAAAGTGTTGTATGCGGAACGTAAAGGTAGGTTAAAGGTATATAATCCTGCGACAAAGCAACTCAGCGTGATTGCCGAGATTCCCGTGAGTACAGAATATGTTAGTAAAAGCGGGGAAAGATCAGAAGGGGAAGATGGTCTGCAGGGTGTGATACTTGATCCTAATTTTGAGAAAAACCATTGGATCTATTTGTATTATTCAGCAAAGGGAAACGAATCTGTGAATAGTTTGGTGCGGTATACCTGGACAGGAGGTCAACTGAACCTCGCATCTGCGAAGGTACTCCTGAAGGTACCTGTCCAACGAGAAGAATGTTGCCATGTGGGCGGTGGAATGTTGTTTGATCAGGACAATAATTTATTGTTGAGCACGGGAGACAATACCTTTTCCAGGTCTTCAGATGGGTTTGCGCCTATTGACGAGCGTAAAGGTGAAAGCCCTCGTGACGCCCAAAAGTCTTCTTCTAATACAAATGATTTGAGAGGTAAAATTTTACGTATCCATCCTGAAGCCGATGGCACCTATACGATTCCTGAAGGGAATTTGTTCCCGAAAGGTACCCCTAAAACGCGGCCGGAAATTTATACGATGGGTAACAGGAATCCATGGAGGATGAGCCTGGATAGTAAAACAAATTGGTTGTATTGGGGAGAGGTTGGGCCCGATGGTTCAAATGCCTCAGATTTAAGAGGACCGGTTTCTTATGATGAATTTAACCTGGCAAAAAAGGCAGGGAATTATGGTTGGCCTTATTTTATTGGTAATGAGGCTTACCGTTATTATGATTTTGCGACAAAAAAGTCAGGTGACTGGTATGATCCCTTTCGTCCTGTGAATAATTCGCCAAACAATACAGGATTAACTGTATTACCCCCAACACAACCTTCGTTAATCTGGTATCCTTATACTTCCAGTGAGAAATTTCCATTGATGGGAAGTGGTGGCAGAAGCGCAGTAGGGGGGCCTATATTCCGTCAGACAGACTTTAGCCGTACTGGGAAGGTTTTTCCAGCCTATTATGAGGGTAAATGGTTTATTACAGATTGGGTTAGAGGTTGGATACTGATCGTGACCATGGATGATGAAGGCAATTACAAATCTATGGAGCGTTTTATGCCCGATCTAACCTTAAGAGGACCAATAGATATGAAATTCGGGCCTGATGGAAGTTTGTATGTTTTGGAATATGGAAATGGCTATTTTAAAGATAACCCTGAAGCACAATTGATTAAGATTGAATACAATAGCGGCAATCGTAAGCCAATTGTCCAGGCTACCGCAGATAAAACCGCAGGCGCTTTGCCTTTAGTTATAAAATTGTCTTCCAAAGGAACAAAGGATTATGATGGGGATTCCTTAAAATATGAATGGCGCATCACTAAAAATAATGTGCTCAATTCTGTGCACCGCGGTGCGAATCCTGAGCTTCGACTTACAGCACCAGGCATCTATAAAGCCACCCTTACGGTGACCGATCCTGGGGGAGCAAGAAACAGTAAAACAGTAGAAATATCAGCAGGTAATGCGCCTCCAGTGGTGCAGTTTAATTTTACAAAGGGTAATTCCAGCTTCTATTTCCCAGGAAATACCATCAATTACGCTGTAAATGTCACAGATAAAGAAGATGGAAGTTTGGCAGATAAAAGAATTTTACCCGCTCAGGTGTCGGTGGCAATTAATTACCTGTCTGAAGGTTATGATATGACCACCATCGCACAGAGCCAGAAAACTTTTGATGCAACGGCTCAATTTGCAGCTGGCAAGGCCATAATCAAAAAAAGTACCTGTAACTCTTGTCACGATCTTACCGCGAAATCTCTAGGTCCGTCATTTACCCAGGTAGCGCTAAAATACAAAACAGATAAAAATGCAAAACCCAGGTTGGTGAAAAAAATTATCAACGGTGGTTCGGGAGTTTGGGGCGATGCCATGATGCCTGGCCATTCCACATTATCAAATAATGATGCAAATGCGATTGTAAGTTATGTACTTAGTTTAAGTAACAAACAAGCAGCTCCAAAAACTTTGCCGGTAAAGGGTAGTTATACGACCAATGTTCCAGCAGACCAAACTAATAAAGGTAGCTTCATTTTTAGGGCAGCTTATAAAGATAGAGGTGCTAAGTTTGCTGCAGCTCAGTTTACAGAGCATATGGTGTTACTGCGCTATCCTAGTCTTTTAGTTAATGATGCAGATCGAACTAATGGATTTGGGTTTAATGAGGACAGATCTATCGCTACTGTCCAAAGCAAAGGTGCCTATCTTCAATTTAACAATATTGATTTAACTGATATTGAAAAAATTGAAATTGTTGGGGATAGAACAGCACCTGATCATGTTGAGATTCGAATCGGTGCTGCTGATGGAAAAATCATCTCTCAAGCAAATGGGATCCGGGATAAGCGTAATGTTGTAGAAATTATACCAGTTAAAGGCAGGTTTGATGTTTACTTGGTATTTAAGGAGACAGCCTTAGATGTACGGACAATAAATGTGAAAAATCGTTAGCACCTATTGCGGAATTAACAAAAAAGCGATCAAGGATTTCTTGGTCGCTTTTTTTTGGATTTAAAACGTCAACAAGTTTAGTCTTAATCTCTTTGTGAATTATGACCTGGGTTTTGAAGATTCGCCAGACATTGCCGAAAGCCAACAATGATCCTTCAAGTATATTTCAGGATACCGCTGCTGCAGTTCTGAGCAATTACAATGTGCGACCAGCTTTACCTTCTACTAATAAGGTTAGCCCGCCAAAAGATCTCGGCATTTATATTCCAGATGGACATATTTCAAAAACTTGTCCCGGATGGGCGCTGCACTTCTTTATCCAATTAAAGTCTAATATTGATGAAGAGTCTGCTGAAGTGATTTTTACTTTTATAGATCTGACTACACGCTCTACAGCTGATGAGTTTTAGGTAGAAGTACGCTATCAATTAAACATCAATTTTAAATATCTCAGTGCTTGCGGAAACTAATTTCTTATCTGATTCAAAATTAAATCTGATCCTTATCGTATAGCAACCCATAGGGGCCATTCCAAAACTGGGGTAATAATTATCTGAGAAAAATCGTAGCTCCGCTCGGCCATTTGTATTAAATGTTAATTGCTTATCAACGGGATAAATTTTCGTTCCGATTTTATGGTTGAGGACAATATCATACCAAGCTAAGTTATTAATGAACCCACCGCCGCTGTATTCTTCGAAATTTATGGTTTCAACTGTAATGGATTGAAGTATATAAACTTTGTTTGATTTACCTATAAAATCAAAATATAATCTTGGAGCTAATGAGGTCGTTGAACTCGAGAGATAAGGATCATGCTTTTTTGTGTAATCTGAATAGAGTTTTTGAATTTTTGATTCATCCGGTTTGGTGGTCATAAATTTCTCCCAAAGGATATGGTGCCGTTCTGCAATTGGTTGAAATATATCGTTATAATCCCCACTTGGCGCAATAAAACGGTACAACTTCTCATTTTTTTTTCTTGGAGGATGAATAGCACTATTCTGACCTTTTGTCGCCGTTTTCTCTTCAAATAATAATTTACTTCCCTGCAATCCCCATTTTAGGGTAAGCTCTGATCTTTGGGCTTGAGCAATCTGCGCCCAAAACAATATTAATAAAAGTATTCTAAGGCAATAATTCATATTCGGCTTCGATTGGTAAAGAAATGCGAGTGAGTTCGTTTTCATTCCACAAGGGCAGGATAGAAACAGATGGGATTGAATTGATATGATTATCACCCAGTTTTTGATAGAAAAAATGACGATTTCCAATTTTTATCCTAAATGGAGTAATATCTCCGGGCTCAATAACACCGATGCGTATTTTCTCGTCATATTTATCGCTTTGAAAAAGTTCTACTTTTCCTTCTGATATAAATTCAACATTTCGGTAAAATGTTAAAATATAAGCAAGGTAACTGAAGACCCCTATCAATAAAATATTCGCCGGGATAACAAATAGGTACGAATCCAATAGTTTAGAATACCCCTTTCTAATTTTTTCCACTAGTTTTTCCTTAGAACCATGCTTTAAAGTGAGCACAACTAAAATTCCGGCCCACAGTGACGTTGTGGTGATCATAATTTTAGTAAGTCTTCTGATAATTTGATCTTGTTCATTTGAATTGCTTATCAGCAATACATATGCAATAACTACTAAGCCCATAAGCGTCCAATGAACATTTTTAGCAAGTGGTTTAAAGTTATTTATCATTTCCGGTAAAATTGAGAAGGTAGATTTAAATATTTCATATTTTGTTAACAACCATATTGATGGCTCCTGTCATATTACATGCGCCAGTTTTAGCAATGATGTTTTTTCGATGGCTTTTTATGGTTTCAATAGCTACAAATAGATGATTGGCGATTTCTTTTGTAGTATATCCAAATCTTACAAGTTCAAGTACTTGTTTTTCTCGCTCTGTGAGGCTAGTTTGATTCTCTGTAAATTCCTGTTCATAGCAAAGGGTGTAAGTGCCTGAATCAGAGAGTTGGTGGATGGTTAGATTGATGTTGTTGTTATATTTAAATCCAGTAATATCTGTACTGTTAGCGGATTCTATCGTGGGTTTTCCATCTTTTGTAAATTCAATAAAAGTACTTTGCCTTAAAATATGCACATAAGCATTGTTTGCCGTTTTTACTCTTAGGTTATAGCTAAATCTTAAGTTGGGCCGTTGTGATGGGGGGATGCTGTAATAGTATTTGAAGATGGCACAATGTAGCGACTTAAGTTTCAGCATATCTTCAGCATGAATAATACTAAGTGTAAAATTAAACCCTTTCTCTAAAAATGCCTCACTGTTATAACCTAAAATATTCTTAACAGAATCACTCATAAAGACGTATTGCATCGAAGACCAGTTGAAAATACACGAATAACCGTAGTTGACGATATTATCTAAGTTCTCGGAATCGAGATTTGGTTGAGGCAATTTGCTAGCGTCAACTTTTAACCTATCAGGATTACCTGCTAACTGACAAAGTTGGCTTGTTGTTAATTGATGAGATGCATTCATTATTAATTACTTAGATAATTAAATGTAACAAAATGTTTGTGTTTGGTCAAGGCTTTTAATCAGTCTTTTAGCATCTTTTAACTTGGGATATGTATTATTCTAATTTTTCACCCCAGGGGGCGGCTTCAATCCTAATGGTCCCATCGATAACTCCCTGTTTTAACGGTAAAGTATACCTGTTGTTCTCATCGGTTACCAGATCATTCCATCCAATTTCAGAAAACCAGCGATAGGCTGCTTTGTAATTTCCATCTTTCCCTGTATCAACTTTTACTTCCATGCTATCTGCGTATATTTGCCTTGATGGATATTTGTAGTCCCAGATAAAACCAGGTTCGATACGATATTCCAATATGTTAAATTTGAGTATAAAATAGGAATAGCCGTCGTCTCCGAGTTGAAGTGAGGAATTTAAGAAGCCTGTGTGCAGGTGTATGTCATGTGGGATATCGTCACGATTAAAACGTATGGCATTTTCACAGGGATCCTGCTCACGCCGATGTAGGTAGACTCCAGTGCCGCGTATAGATAAGGAAAATTCGAAATCATAAAAATACTCTAAGTTTTCAATTACTGGGTCAGTGAATTTAATGTCCCCTAATGATATTCTTACCATGAGGTTTCCAAATAAAAAGCGCTGGATATTTTCATACGTTTCGTAACTGTTTACTATCCCTCTATAGCCAGAATGTGCGCGGTGTACGTTGGCGTAATAAGCTACTTTTTTCTCATCATACCCTTTATCTTTTTCAGGTGCGGGACCTGCCACGATGTAAGCCGCATCCTGTTTTACCAGACCATCACTAAAACCACCGGTTGCATAACGAACCTTGCCGTACGAGTTATAGTCACTGCCAATTATACACAGACAGCGTTCTATAGGGAAGCCGCTATTTCCAAGGCTGTTAACGTCAAACTCTGTGGTTTGAGGTAGCTTCAGATAGTCGCGCATTCTTTTTTCATGAAATATACCTGCATCAAAAGGATTGAGTAGTGAAACAATACTTTTTTCTATAAAATCGGGTATATTTCCCATATCAATTCCTTTATGTGGCGTACCTATGGTGACTAATTTGTGGATCAAATCAAGTGGATTGTCTAACAAATTACCAAGTATAGAATCAGGATATTTTTCTCTTAACTGCGCTCCTGTAGATTGAAGGATATTTTGGATCAATGTACGACAAACTAGTCCACCCATGGAATGGGCAATGAGAATAACCTTGTATTCGGTTTCAATGTTAGTTACATTATGTTCCTTTAACCTTTTCGGTATATCTACCAGTATCATTTTTGCCAGATCTTCTGCATGTGCTTCAATTTCCCTTACTTTGCCTTTAATGTAATCCACATCATAAAATCTGCATACCCAAATGCTTCGTGATGGGGCGCCATGAAAATCTCGGAGGCCATAGTTTACAGAATCTGCATATCCATAGTCTTTTATTTTCATAAAGCGGATCATTTGGCCTTCAAAAATATCCGCTACTTCATAACCATTTGCTTTTGTGGCTTGTCTTTTTTCAACTGAGCTAGCTGAAAATCCATAGTAGGCATCATTGAAAGTTTCTTCTCTTTCATCAGATGTCATAGCATAACCACGAACGTAAATAATGGGATAATAGGGAGCTATGATTTGGCGTTTTTTTTCTTCTTCAGTCATTTGTTTAAGATTAATCGTTGTGCAGATATTTATCGCAAAAAAAGGGCAGGAGCTCTAGTGATTGATTATGTTTTAGGTATATTAATAGTTTGGGTGATTTTATTTAGCTTGAAACCAACTACGATCCCGGCTTTTGTGAGTGGCGAATATGAGGCACCGAAACCAAACCTACTCTGCTGCGGAAAGTAAATTAAGGAGGCTTTCCAACTGATATTGTAAGCCTCCTGATTGTCAAAATAACCTAAACCCGCCAATAATATCATTGATCTGTGCTGAACACCAGCAGAAAGAAATGCGCCGGTATTACGAAGTTTAAAAGAATCGAAGGAGGTTATGATTTCGGCTAATGCTGCAAAGGCATTTGGGGCCGATTTGTTTTTGGGGTTAAAGACTTGCAGGTAACTTAAACCGTAAACATTTTGATCATAGCCATGTAGATTTATGCTGTTTCTAATTGTGGTATCTCGCTTGTAAAGGAAATATTTAATGGAGTCCTGATTTGTTACTACGGTATTTGTAATGATTTTTTTTACTTGGTTCGATTGATTAACGACAGTATCCCGAATCAATTTTTTCACTTGGATAGATTGATTAACTACGGTATCCCGAATGATGGCTTTCAGCTCATTAGATTTATCATCTACCGTTTTTTTAAGCGAATCTTTGACCAGGGTGTCTACTCTTTTAATTGCCCTAAAGAGCGTGTGGTCATTTGACACGAATAATTGATCTTCAGATCTGTCAATTAAACTTTTGAAATTATGCCAGTGTTCTTTTAATCTCTCGTAATCTGCATAATTTTTTGGTTTTATGTTTTCGTAGATACTTAAACGGTCTTTAAGTTGGTTCCAATTTTTAACAATAATATTCCATTGCCGTATGTTAATTTCAGATGGCTTTTTATTTTTTGTAATTAATCTTATGTGACCATTAATTGAGTTAATGTTTTTTTGAACGGTATTTGAATTCTTAAAATTATCGAAGGAGCTATTTTGAATATTTTCATAACTTTTCTTGCAATCCTGGCTAAAACAGCTTATTGCACATATCATCGCTATAGTAGTAGTCCATATATTTTTCATCATTGCTGTTGTTTTGGGGATGTAGGGAAATCTTCCAGGAATTTCTTTCTATCGCTAGGATTATCTATAGCCTTTTTTCCAAGCTCCCTTATATGATTTACTACTTCCTCGTGAAGTAGTTTTAAGGAATCTGGATCAATAATCACCTTAATAATAGTAACTGCAGTATCTGGAGGAATGGGTTTGTGTTTGGCATTTCCATTTCTTTCTATCACATTTTTATCCGTCTTTATGAGTTCCTTTATGCCTATGTTTAAAAAGGGTTTTTCAAAGCTGATATTTTCTTCAGTAAAGGTTTTAAAAAATGGAATGATTAGCAGTACGATCAGGTAACTATAATCTTTTAGTGTATTGGCATTGTGTTGAATAGTGTTTTTTAATGCAGCAGATCTGGCGAGTCTGTCTTGTTTCCTGTAATGATATAATAGCGAAAACAGGATGAACAAAGTGAAGAAGAGCCAGACCAAGCCCTTGAACTGCAATTTTAACATATAAGGCAGCCACTCTTTTTTAAACTCCTTTTCCTTTTCTGAGATTTGGCTATTCCAGAAAAAAGAAATGCCATTTACATAGTCCGTATGAAACTTCATTTTTTTCTGCAAATATTCAATAGCAGCGGTGTCCAGGTAGGGTTTCTGAAATCTGCGGATCAAGGTATCAGCTTGTGCATTGAAAATACTTTGAACCTGCTTTAGCTTATCTATATTGCTCGAATCGACAGATTGTTTTGAAATGATATCCCTTGCCTTTGTATAATTTGACTTTATCAAAGTATCCATTCTTAGTAGGTCCTGATCAAGATTGACCCTATGCTTGTTTAGGGTGTTTATCTTTTTCTGTACTGGATATGGATAGTTTGCTACTTCCATATTGTTCTTTTCTGACCTCTTCTCCAAGCCTTTTATAACAGAATCTAGTTTTCCGTTGTATACTTTATCAGTCTTATACTTTCCTAAGATAGTACAGGGACTGTAATCTTTTTTTTCAGAATTCGGGTCTTGAATATTATCCTTTGGTAAATTATTATGGGAGTTTATAAGGAATGAAGTAATTAGAATAAGTAATAACGAGACGGTTATGAGATACTCTTTATCTTCCTCCTGACATCGTTTCCTTCTAATGATCTGATATGCAGTTATCGAAAAAAATATGACTGTGATCAAACTGATTAGAATAAGACCGACAAAAATAGGGAGAATGGTAAAAGCAAGATAAATAAACCCAAAGAGTAGAAAAGACATGAGTATGGTTACCAATAGAAAGCGGGGCTTAAATGGCCTTTCAGTTTTTAAGATTCTTTTCTTGATGAAATTTCTGTTTTGAATGATAAACAAGCAAACTAAAAATACGGGAACAATAAAGTAGAGAACAATAAACAAAATATAAGCCCACCATAAACCAATCCCCAAGAGTGTCGATGTTTCATTGATAAATGATTGGACGAATGTCAGGAAGCTAACAATTGCAGTAATAAATCCGATTAGTTTAGGTTGAAGATCTCCTAAAATGCTAAGGTTGTATTTTTTTTCTTCTGCCATGAGGATCGCGTTATTTGTCTATATTGATTTCTTGTTTTTTGATTTGTTTACCAGATTGAAGAAGGGGATATCAACAGCTAAAAACGCATTCCAGCGCCATTGGGGGTTATTGAAAACCGTTTTGCCTGACGACTCTATTTTAGATAGGCCAGGGCCATACTGCGCTCCAAAACCAAGTGATAATGGTATGTTTCCAAAGAAACCATAAACCACGTAAGCTCCGGGGGATATAATTTGTCCCAATTTAATTTTATAGTTCTTCGTAATTTCTTCCTGTGTAGCACCACTTGAATTGGTTACGGAGTCTTTTTTAAGCTGATAATCTACTATTGCTCCGAGATCAAAGAGGACAGCGAACAAGCTTAATGATCCGCAATTTTTACCAGGTCCTTTGTTAAAACCTCGACTTACGGATATACCGATAGGCGCAAATACCCCAAATTTGTCTGTCCAGGCGTTTCCATTTCCAGTACTACTTTTTACAGGGTTTGAAAAGCCGTAAGCCCCTAGGTATGATTGAACAGAAACGTTAAAATCGGTATTCTTTTTAATTGAGGAGCTCCCGACAGGTAGTATAGCATTGTCAAGAATGTCTCTTATTTCCTCTGGCTTATCTGTACTGGCGATGTTTGCCATAAATAGCCCGTATTTAGTTAATTTAGGCAGTACATCAGTCAATAATTTTAATGATTTTTTATGAGTTGTATCACCGGCCTCTTTGATCATTATACTTACCCCTTCAAGGATATCCATGCTATTTGACAAGGCCTGAGTAAATTCTTTTTTATAGAGGTGTCTGTACAGGTCATTTGATTTTCGCGCAATTAATGTGTATTGTGCTATATCTAAATCCTGGTCAAACAAACCGGCAATAGAAAAGCCGTAATCTACAATGTCAAGGGAGGCGTTGATATAGCTATAATAGTCTTCAGTTTTAAGTGCTATTTTCTCATCTTTTTTGTATTTTAAGGTGTCAGTCAACTTGTCTACTGTTTCTGAAAGCTCGATAAACTTGGTTAATTTATTCTCAAAAAGAAATAGGTTATCTTTTTGTTTTCCCATCAATACTGCAAATGAAATGGACTCTGTTTTTAAGGGCTTGGCTGTGCTTTTACACCATGTGATATTATCTATTACAACCAGTTGATAAACAAGACCAAGATATATTCTAAACGTTATTGTGTCTTTTACTAATTCTCTTATTTGTTTGATTGAGATCCAGGCTTTTACATCTTTTTCTTTTTTTACCGGATCTGGCATATACCTAAGACTATTTGAGAAAATGGCAGCGAGCTTTACTGAGCTTTTGAAATTATTAAAACCAATGGAAGAACTAGCAATTTTCCATTCTTCGAAGGCGGCAAATTTCGTTATGATTTCAGCGGCATGAGATTCGCCCGATTCTAATTCGTGGATTAATCGTATAGACCTTATGGTTATTTTAATTTCCGGGAATTTCTTGAGCAGTTCATTGTATCTCGGCAATTCCAGCACATCATCAAGATTATAGGTGATTTTATTTAAGTCGGCATAAAAGCCAGTGCGTAATGCAGGAAGCATTTCTGGATATTTATAAGCAAGCAAATTTTTTAAATTATCCGTTGTTTTTGGGAATAGGACCTTGAATTCAGGATTGTCCTCTGCAAATTTTTTAAACCTGTTAAAGAAAGTTACAGTTAGTTCTTGCTTGGCACGGTCTATCATTAACATGGCTACTCCATTTGCAATGGTTGTAACATCTACTCCTGCAACAGAACCAATGATGGAACTTAGGTTAAGGGTGGCTTTCTTAGCATCTTTATCTGATAACCCTTTTCCTTCACTTGTAAAAGGAGTTAAAAATGGGTTTATTGTGCCACTGTAATTATACAGTTTAAAAATACTAACTAAAGTGTCCATTTCTAAGCTATCAGCGGGGGCAAATATTTTATCGTCTGAAATATATTTTCTGAGTTTTAATGCATCATAATAGGGATGTTGAGCAAATGTTACATTAAATAGAAGTAGTGCGAGTAACGTAAAGATTATTCTCATAATGTTATTTTTTCATTTTTTATGGCGTAGTATTGAAACTGTTCCTTTTGCTTTAGCACTGCATGATCTTTTAATAGCTCCCTAAAAACTGCATAATTACTTTCAGCGTTATTGGCCTTCATCAATGCAGCTAAGCCTGCAATAAAGGGTGTAGCCATGCTGGTTCCACTTTTTTGTCCATAAGAATCATTTGGCAGGGTAGAGGTTATCAATTCACCAGGAAAGCAAATGTCTATTTTTGAATTTCTTACAGTCAGATCAGAAAGTTCCAGGCTGTTGTTTAGTGAACCTACTGCTATACATTCGTCAAACATAGCGGGATATTTTGCTGTACGATCCTCGTGAGTTACGTTTCCTATTGCGGCAACAATAATTACCCCTTTTTCTGCGTAAGCTTTAATCTTATCATGTAGTTCTTTATCATATTGATTAACGCCGGCTGATATTGAAATCACATCCGATTGATCTCCAACTTTATCCAAGGCTCTTATCATGCCCTTTACTGTCATCCCGGTAAAAGAGCCGGATGAAGTATTCATTATTTTACAAACATTAAGTTTCGCTCCTTTGGCAACTCCGCTTATTTTGTTTTTAGCTGTACCAATTATTATACCCGAGCAATGTGTTCCATGTCCATCTGCGTCTTTTGTTGGCTGGTTTTGACTTACTGCATTAAATTTTAAATTAACAGTGTCCTTTAAATCAAGATGCATCTCGTCTATACCCGTATCTAGTATTGAAATGCTGACATTTGAAAGCTTTTGCTGAAATTGTTGTTGAAGTAGATCTAAACCAAACCTTTTTAACCAAAAATTAGGCTCAACTGTGATTTTGCTATCATTATCTGCCCCGCTCCAAACATACCCACCTTCTTCCAACCTATACCATAAGTCATTTCCCTTATAGTTCTCTCCAATAACTGTTTCAGCTACATTAATAATATCTCCAGGAGAGAAGTATATATCCCTTGGATTGTTGTAAGGATGAATTTCTGCTAATTCTGTTCGCAGATTTACATAAGTATTGATCCTTACTTTCATTTTAGGCCTCACGTTTTAAAGGTGAAATACCGGAGGAATTATCAGGGCTATTTGTATCCTCTTTGTTTGATGCCCGTAATCTCATTAGTTTATTTAACAGGTCGAACCAAAATGGAGCACCGAGTGATATGGCTATTGCTGTGATCAGGAATCCAAAGAAATGGTTGTATAGGAGGACAAAGAAATAGCCCCACTTTTGGCATTGACTAAAACTTATTGGCCCATCTTCTGCCTTAGTTTGCTCTTCGGATAATGCCGAAGGGTCAATATTAGGTTTGTATGATCTGATTCCTGTTGTTGAATCTGTGGTTACCTTAATCTCTGTAGGTGGCCATCCTCCAGCGCCTAAAATGGTATGGGTTTTGGCAATGTCTGCATCCAATTGCTTTTTTACCTGAACTAGAGAATCAAGTGATTTATTATTTGCTCCCTTATCAATAGCGCCTGCAGGAGGAGCGTCTATACCATTTTTATGGTTTTGCGTATAGGCTATAGCCAAACTTACCATTTGTGCTCTGGCTTCCTTATCGTTAGAAAGCTTGTCGATGATGACCAGGGTATCAACATTAAAAAACCAGGCTAAAGAAAAGCCAAGCAGCAAGAGGATGAATTGTATCTTTCTTTTGTACCACTCGGTAGCCTGTTCCATGGTTCTGTCGAACCATTGCTCCAGCTGAAGCTTGAATTTCACTATATCACCATAAGATTCTTTCCATAAGCTATTTACATATTTTGCTGTTTCCATATCAAATACGTTTTTAGCATTATCTTCCGATGAAAAGCTGTTCAGTGTATTGGTAATTTGTTCCTTGTTTTCGGCACCATTACTAAGTATAAATACTATGGTTTTAGAAAAGCTAATGGCTTTAAAGCTCGAAGGGTTTTTAAAAATACCAGAACTGCCAAGATATTTTATTTCAGGATGATCATAGAATTGTTTTATACGCGGATTGTCAGGATTCTTTAGGACCATGAAGCTATCTTGGAATCTCGATAAAGGACCGGGCTCCTCTTTTTCATCATTTAGCATTCTATCTATAGCTTCTTTGAGATTTCTTGCGCGAATTCCAAGGTTTGTGGAAATTATTTCAGCAATAACTGTCGCGAACAAACTATACAATAAATAGATAAAAACAAGACCTATAATTACATCCAGAGCAGCGTTATTAAACATAATTTTTGATTAAATTATCCCTCAATTACGCTTCTAATGTAGCTACTATGTGAATATCAAAAAATCCCCCAAAAGGGTGAATATTCTACTAGTTCAGCATTTTAACCTCTACGAGATATCCCTCTTTAGAGTGATATTACAAATCTAGCCCATAATCGCTAAATATATTGGGTATTTTAGTATATATACTTTGACAATACAACATGAACCAGGAAATTATTGGTGCAGCTTTTAAGAATACTTTAGATTCGTTAGATACTTTTCTTAAGTGGTTTTTGTCTATTGCTGTAGTGATCTGGTGGGCGGGGTTAATTGAAACAGATACGATAGATGTGCTTGAACTGAAAATACCAAAAAGCAACGCCTTTCCTGTTATAGGCATTATTTTCGTTTTGTTTAATGTTGTTTTTTTACTTAAACTGAAGCGTTTGCATTTTTTACTTCAGGAGACGAATGTAGAAAAGAGAGAGGATATAGTCTGCACATTGTTCACACACGAATGGGTATTAAATCCCTTTGGTATGTTCCATGACAGGAGGAGCGTAAGCTGGCTCCATAATTGTCACCGATCACTGATTGTTATTGTCTGGTGGTTGTGCAATGCGAGCCTAATCAACCTTTACTATTCTTTTCAGGCTTCACAAATCCAACTCATCATCTGCTATGCTGGTATTCTGGGTGCATTTTTATTAATAGGCTTAATGTCACTTTCTGAAATCATTTCAATAGCGGACACTTTATACCAGTTCTCCGGCGATGTTAATAGTAGGCGTATCAAAGAAAGACTCAAATCGCTGCATGATATTATAAAACCTGTGATGATTATAGGCGTCATTGCCGGTCTTATCATTACGCTCCTTATGCTCAAAACTACCCTTAAATTATGAAAGAGCTATTGCTGTTCGGCGTTATGAGCTTATTGTACGGTTGTGGAAACAGATCTGATACCCGTGTTTTCGACTGTTCAAAGGCTAAATTCGACTTGCCCGACATTACCCTTTCCGACTCAGGACCAGATATAAAAGCAAAAAGAAACCTGTCTTTAGCAAATGTTCTGCTCTTTCAACTTTGTTTTTTAAATTGTGTGTCATCAAAAGATAAATTACCTTCCAGGAATAGAGGGGCTGAAAATACCAACCTGGATATACCGCTGGTACTGTCATCTGCTTCCGCATCAGTTGCGGTTCTTTCAGTTAACGACGCTTATTTAAAGTCTGTCCATATCAACCCGAGACTATCTTTAAAGCTTGATCCCAGAATTATCTCTGTAACATTAGCATTAAGCACGCTATCTTCTGCCAGTGCTCTGGCCGAGAAACAGGATCAATATAGTGCTGATAGCTTACGGTGCCTAGACCTGCAAGCGAGCATATTAAGGAATAATTACATTAATGCTGTGAATCAACGGTATGCAGACCTATTTGTCCTTTCTCCACTACGAGCTAGTGTACTCCACAGTAAACTTAAAGGGAGTATAGCAAGTAGTATACAGTCGAATGACTTTTCTTTTAATACGAACCCCCGCTATGTTCTTAATATAATAGAAGAAGAACGGATAGTAAGTCGAGATGAAATCCGGATTTTTGAAGTTCTGGAAGATCGTGTTTTCCAAAAGGAAGCCACCAGCCTGGGTGATACTTCTGTTGCTGTTAGGTTAATTGCTACAAGGGAGGAGATCATAAAGATGAGAAAGCTACTGGAGGAGCAGTTAGTGTCTCCCATAGATTCGGGGTTCGCAGTAAGATGCCGAATTGTGCTTGCCAGAAGTAAAAGTTTTCTCGTGCATACTCAATTTATTCTTTAAGTTTGCCGAAACTAATTTTATTCTACTATGAACGACCTTGAGGAAGTAGTATTTGGCGAGCTGGATCGATTGTTAAGCGAAATTGCTGATTATAAAAGAAAACTTCATGCAACAGTGAATCAACAGTTTTTTTTGATTAAAAAAACGTTATACAATACAATTTTTACTTATCAGTTGTTGGCAGATAAGCAAATGGATGGCTCCTATTTAAATAGGCTCGAGCAGCAGATCGCCGAAAAAAAATCAAAGATCAATACAGATTTAATTCCTTTGTTTGAGGACTTAGGTGATCAAGGAAGATTAAAGCTTGTTATTGGTTTTGTGGAGTCATTGGATAATTTGCAATCGTTAATTGACAGTAAGCCTAGGTGATGACATCTCAAAATTTTGATCATTCATCCAAAATATGATAAATTATCACAATAATTAATTTTGTAGAAATATTTGTTTTAATTAGTGTAATCTATGTATATTTGATAAAATTTAAATGTATGTAACAAGCTAATATTATATTTTTGCCAAATCTTCAAAATATTTGAAGCATTTAGCACTTAAGAATCTCGCCTTAGAAACCTAGGAAATTTCGACACAAACGAGAGGATAAGTGAAAAGTGCTCGCGCTAAAAGCGTGGGCCTTGCTTATTCGTTTGTGGGCTTCCTAGGGCCTCTATGGCAATAAGTGGGGTTCCATGCTTTTTGTTTAATAATTTCTGCCTAGCGCAGAAAAATTATGAATAATCATTCATAATATCTGTAAATATCCCCTCCTTAAGGATTCCATTTAGTATCAGCATGAACACAACTGAAAATGGAGAGCCAAATGAAAAAATCGACAAAGCCAACTGAACATGTATTGATTAAAGCCTACACGAAAAGTGATTGGGCTGGCGTCGAATTTGCCATTATACAGGTAACAGCATCCTGGAAAGCGCTTATTAAATCCCGCTTAAAGGCGATCAGTCAATTCAAAGCAGATCGTGATTTCAATTGCCATAGCTTTTGGGATGCATCAATTAGCTACTATAATAGCACAGATAAAGGCGCCCTGGTCAAAGCAATTTTAAGTCCAGATGAAGATTGGGCATATGTTACCTCGTTTCATAGTGAGGACCGCACATTTAAAGACCCAATAAATAGGTTAGAAGCAAAGCAGCTCTTAATCACCAAAGATGGCATAGCACGTTACAAAGCATATTGCAAATACACTGGCATAGAGATATGGACAGAAGAATTCGACTTAAATAAACTATTCATCCAGTAGTCCTTTCCAAAAAGTTCATGACACTGCTTTGAAGGTAGAAATTGGTGCCACCAATTTTTTTACTAACCAGCTTACCATTTTTGACATAGTTAAACAAGGTTCTGTCGCCCTTTCTGAGCATCAGTTTAACGGTCTGGCAATCTAGCCATCGTTCTTTGTCGGCTGCAATTTGCATTTGCAGCCGTTCCGCTCGTCGCTCTTCAGCGTAAGTTTCAAGCAATAAGAGTATGCGTTTTAAAATTGCTATCATAGATTGTGTTTAGGGATTTATATGACATGGTTACCTAGGTATGTACTGTTGCTGATGTTTTTTCTATCGTCGGCTATAAAAGACAAATAGGCATGGAGGTTTAGGCCCTTTACCTCGGCCGGCATTTCCATAAACTCTGTCTTTTCGGTATAACGTGCACCACTAAGTATGTTAATTGTTTTGCCGGTTTCTTCCACATGAACCAGCAGCATTACCTGCGCACGTCTGTCATCCCAGTTTAATACAGGGTTATAGTCCCAGGTAAAACGGATACCATTGCCTTCTATTACCGCTTTTGTATTTGTAGGCGTTTCAATGCTCCCTTGGGTTAACCGAACAGCAGGATAAAAAATACTAATCTCAGGGTATTCACCATGTAATGCATTGAGCAACTGGTACGATTTGGCGGCGTTATTGGGCGAGAATGGTTTGCCGATAGCTACGCCCTCAAAACCGATTCGCACGTAATCTGTCATGCTGTTGATGAAATGATTCACTACCGACATTCCTTTGCGGCAGGTAAGTCGTTTGATGGTTGGAGGAACTTTGGATTTCCTCTTTTTTGTTCTCACATAGGGTATTCCATAACGAACATAGCCCTCTACAGGGCCGATTTTGCCATTGATACCACCTAATATTCCATTGTTAAGTCTTGCCATAATTTTGTTTTTTTCCTAAATGTAGAAACTAATGATTTGATTGTCAAGTGGTACTGGTTCTGACTCTAGTGTTGTTAAAGGTAAATCCATTGAGTTCTAATTAACCAGTGTTCAGCGGATGTTGAACGGATCCAGCCGTTGAGTGTCCGATCAATGTCCGTTCAGTAGCCGTTCAAATGCAGTTCATTATTAAGACGTTTTTCCTTAACTATAACGAAACTATTGAGGCGGATGGCAGATCGGTAACGCTAAAAATATTTTAAAAAAGTCAACTATTTTTAATATATGTTAAAAATAATATTCTATTGAATTATTACGTTTGTGATAATCAACCCATATATAAACTAACGCTATCACAATGAAAGAGTATAAGAATAGTATTCTTGTTCGCAAGGATCTAATTAACCAGGCCTGCCAGGATCAGTTTTTTAATTACTTATCCCGCATTTCTCCGGAATCCATCCAGTATCACACACATTTAAAAGATAAATTGACAGGGTATTATAGCTTAGGTAATCCCAATTTGTTGAAAGCAGGTGAAATTTGCGATAAATGCTGGTTTATTAACAAAGGAATTGTAATAGCCTATTATTATGATCACGCCAATGGCTTTTCGGTATATGCTATTTTTGAAGCAGGTGAAATAGCCATGTTGCCGGATAGCTTTATGACAGGGATGCAGGGTAATGTTTTTTTAATGGCTTGTCCAGATACACACCTGATGGAAGTTAATGCTGTAGACGTGGAGGGTATTTATGAACGGTATCCGGAGATCGAACGGATTACAAAGACGATTCTTGCTTATCAGAGTCGAAAGTATCAGGAACGGGATCGATTGTTAAGGTTTATTGGTAAAGATCGGGTAAGAGAGTTCTATAGGATCTTTACCGGAGTGCGACTAGGGGATAAAAAGAAGGTAATGCAGAAAATAATCAGTTCATATTTGATGCTAACCGGCCCGACATTAAGTAGGCTTCGCGGAGAGATTATGGACGAACAAGAATTACAAGCTGTTTTAATGAGAGGATAATTATGAAAATATCGAGAAATGATACTTTTAATTTGAACCTCTGCATGAGAGGGCTGGGGGTTTTGGTGACCTATATGCATTCGGATATTTATGAATTTATCTATCATTTTACATTTAAGAAATCTATGAAATTATACGCCAAAGATTTTAAAGATCCCTGGAAAGATTCCATAGATCATCATGATTTCTTTTTTGATATTGATGATCCTCTTGTTCAAAATTGCGTTATCGCATTGGAAAGACTTATTGATTATAAGCATGAAATAACCTTAAGATTTGGGATAGATGAAGTGGAAGATATGAACGATGAATTCATTGCTTCGCAAGCATGGAGATTCGAATCATATCGTTTGGTTTATAAGCAATCTAAAAGTTATCAGCAGTTAATACCATACTATGATCGTACTTTATCCAGTGTTATACATAGCTTGTTTTTATACGCTTGTGCCTTAACTGCTCAGAGTTACAAAATACCACGTGTATTGAAATCTCAGGTAAATCTACCTGATGGAGATAATTTCAGACTAATGAATCACGATGATAACAATGTGGAATTACTCATAAACTTAATTGTAGAATTGAAGAAGAATCTTGAGGAATTTAGGGGCTTAGTTCTTACTCCAGATCCACATAAATGACATCTTTTTTATATTTTAATGATTGCTAATTATTTTAGTATTATCTTTGTTTGGATATTGTTATTGAGCTAATTTTGTTAGTAATCGTAAATAAGGAGTCATGGAAGCTAAACTAGAAATTCTAAACAAGCTGCGGCAAGATTTGCTGCTGTGGCAAGGTTTTAAGCCTGCTGAAGGGGAAGCTGCGGAGTGTGTTGGACTTGGTGAAATTGAAGCGGCCTTTCCAGCGGGGGTATTTCCCAGGAAGGCTATTCATGAATTTATTTGTGCAACGCCCGATCAAACGGCCGCCACGGATGGTTTTATTGCTGGATTATTGTCTGTATTGATGGCTGATGGGACGGGCTGTGTATGGATCAGTACGGCACGTAGACTTTTTCCACCCTCGCTAGCTGCCTTTAATGTCGAGGCTGACCGCATCATTTTCGTGGATGTACGGAATGATCGTGAGGTACTCTGGGTAATGGAGGAAGCACTGCGTTGTGAAGGTCTGGCTGCAGTAGTGGCTGAAGTAGATAGTTTGAGTTTAGTGGAATCTCGGCGCCTCCAGCTGGCTGCAGAACAGCAGGGCATTCCTGCAATGATTATACGCAAAGATCCCAAAAGATTGGTTGCCGGTGTGTCGACTGCACGCTGGAAGATTTCTCCATTGCCCAGTTCTGCTGAACCAGGGATGCCTGGGGTTGGCTTTCCACGCTGGCGGGTCGAGTTGTTGAAAGTCCGAAGCGGCAATCCAGGCTGCTGGACGCTGGAATGGGAGGCGGATAGGTTCTTGCAGGTTCCTGAGGAAAAAGTGCTTGTTCAAATGGTACAAGGAAAAGCTGGCTAATCATGCGCAGGAGGTATATTTCCATATGGTTTCGTCATTTACTAGCGGACTGGCAGGTTATACGGCGGCCGGAATTAAAGGACCTGCCCTTTGTTTTTGCTGTCCCTGATCATGGTCGGATGATGGTCACATCGGTCAGCCAGCTTGCCGCTGAACATGATATAACACCGGGAATGTCAGCAGCAGATGCCAAAGCGATTTGCCCAGGCCTGGAAGTATTGGATGATAAAGTCGGGCGTGCAGGGAAATTGCTTAAAGGATTGGGTGAGTATTGTATTCGTTACGCACCGATTGTCGCTATTGATGAATTCAGTATGGATGGCTTGATGCTGGAGGTAAGTGGTTGCGCGCACCTTTGGGGTGGCGAGCGTGAATATTTAAAAGAAATTGTTTCAAGGTTAAAAAGTAAGGGGTATACGGTTCGTCTGGCGATTGCCGATACACCTGGTGCAGCCTGGGCGGTATCGCGCTTTGGAAAGGTTACTCCGCTGGTTGCTTCAGATGGGCATGTCGAAACGTTACAGCTTTTACCACCAGAGGCTTTACGACTGGAAGAAACAACGCTTTCTAAACTTAGAAAGCTGGGCTTTTACCAGATTCGGAGTTTTATTGGGATGCCCAGATCGGTCTTACGTAGGCGTTTTGGTGAAGCATTTTTGCTGCGACTGGCGCAGGCGCTGGGAACGGAAGAGGAAGTGCTGCAATCCTTACGGCAGCCAGTTCCTTTCCGCGAGCGACTGGCTTCCCTGGAGCCGATCAAAACGAGGACAGGAATTGAGATCGCGATTACCAAGCTGCTGGAAGTATTGTGTAAACGTCTGCAAACCGAAGGCCTAGGTTTACGTTCCGGGCTATTGACAGCTTACCGGATTGACGGCAAAATCGTACAGATTGCTATAGGTACCAGCGGGGCTTCTCATAATGTGGAACATTTGTTCAAACTTTTTCAGTTGAAAATCGACCAAATTAAACCCGCATTGGGAATTGAACTTTTTGAGCTCGAAGCATTAAAGGTAGATCCAGTAGAAGTTCCGCAGGAAATCCTATGGAATAGCAAGGCGGGACTAAATAATAAGAGTATTTTACAGTTGATCGACCGGGTAAGCGGAAAGCTTGGTGCAGCTGCGGTACATCGTTACATACCGGAAGCACGTTACTGGCCGGAGCGGTCAGCAGGCAAGGCGCGTTCATTAACAGAACTGAGGTTAATGAACTGGAATATGGATAAACCCAGGCCTACTGAGCTATTACCCCGTCCGGAAGTTATACAGGTGATGGCTTTGACTCCGGATCATCCGCCAAAATTTTTTATTTATAAAGGTGAGCAACATCAGGTGGTCAAAGCCGACGGCCCTGAGCGCATCGAAAGGGAATGGTGGCTGGATGCTGGAGAACACAGGGATTATTATCGGGTAGAAGATGCCAGCGGTCGTCGGTACTGGTTGTATCGGTCGGGACATTATGGTGCCAATCAGTCTTTTCAATGGTTTGTTCATGGTTTTTTTGCGTAAAGGGTTATGGAATATAGTGAGTTACAGATTACGTCGAATTTTAGTTTCCTTCGGGGCGCTTCACATGCACATGAGCTGGTGGGGCAGGCTGCGATTTTGGGCTACCAGAAAATAGCGGTTACAGATCGAAATACTTTAGCCGGTATTGTTCGCGCACATGCTGCGGCGAAGGAAAAAGGGCTTGGTTTTATCCCGGCTTGTAGACTGGATCTGCTAGACGGCCCAAGTTTATTAGCTTATCCTACCGATAAGGAAGCTTACGGCCGACTGTCTGCCTTATTAACTAAAGGCAATCTGCGTGCTGAAAAAGGCGAGTGCCATATCTCCCGGGCAGATGTTTATGAACACGGCAAGGGGATGTTGTTTACCATAGTGACGCCTAATCAGCTGGATCGTAGGTTCAAATTTGAGGATGATTTTGTGAATGCGCTCGCACAGTATCGCGAGGCCTTAACTGGACAGTTGTATCTGTCTGCAAGTATGTCGTATTCTGGTTATGATGAAAAACTGATGTTTCGAATTCAGCAACTCTCAGATCGCTTTGGCATTCCAATGGTTGCTACCGGTGACGTGCATTACCATGATCCTTCCCGTAGGGAATTACAGGATGTACTCACCTGTGTAAGAGAGAAATGTACCATTCAGGAAGCTGGTTTCCGCCTGCATATGAATGCAGAGCGCTATATGAAACCAGTAGGAGAGATGCACCGTCTGTTTCGCAAATATCCCCAGGCATTACACAGTACATTGGAGATTTCGGAAGCATGCGGTTTTTCCTTAGATGAGCTCAAATATGTCTATCCGGTAGAAATTAACCAGAGTGGGCGAAGACCACAGGAAGAGCTGGAATACCTTTGCTGGAAAGGGGCACATGATTTTTACGGGGAGACTGTCCCGGAAAAAGTGCTGAAGATGATCGCTTATGAAATGGAGTTCGTAAAAAAAATGGATTATGCGAATTATTTCCTTTTCGTAGAGGACATTGTCAGAGAAGCACGTAGCCGTGGGATATTATGCCAGGGGCGGGGATCTGCAGCAAACTCGGCTGTTTGTTTTTGCCTGGGCATTACTTCTGTAAATCCCATGAAATTTGAGTTGCTGTTTGAGCGCTTTATTTCTTCAGATAGAAATGAGCCGCCGGATATTGATGTAGACTTTGAGCACGAAAGACGCGAAGAGATCATCCAGTACATATACGATAAATATGGGCGCGACCGTGCGGCTATTGTGGCTACGGTTACCCAGCTGCATCAGAAAGGGGCGATTCGTGATGTAGGTAAAGCAATGGGTTTATCCCTAGATACCATTAACCGGCTTTCCAATTCGATCTGGGAGTTTACCGATGAATGGTTTGAAGGCAAGCGCATTACTGAACTAGGTTTGAATCCGCGGGATCCGCATTTGAAAAAGACCCTGGAACTCACTTCGCAGATGATGGGCTTTCCCCGCCAACTCGGTCAGCATACAGGGGGATTTGTCGTGACCAACGGTAAGCTGACTGATTTATGCCCAATACTGAATGCGAGAATGGAAGACCGGACAAATATTGAATGGAATAAAGATGATATTGATGCATTGGGGTTTTTGAAAGTTGATGTGCTGGCCTTGGGTATGCTCACCTGCATTCGTAAGGGCTTCGATTTATGTAAACAGTATTATGGGCTGAACCTCACACTTGCCAATGTACCCCAAGATGACCCTGCGGTTTATGACATGATCTGTCTGGCCGATACGCTGGGCGTTTTTCAGATTGAAAGCCGTGCACAGATGTCTATGTTACCCCGTTTAAAACCCAGGAAATTTTATGACCTGGTTATTGAAGTGGCCATTGTCAGACCTGGACCGATTCAGGGTGATATGGTTCATCCTTATTTGAGGCGGCGAAATGGTGAGGAGGCCATTGATTATCCCTCTCCCGAATTGAAAGAGATTTTGGGCAGGACTTTAGGCGTACCCTTATTTCAGGAGCAGGCCATGAAAATTGCGATTGTCGCAGCCGGGTTTACGCCTGCTGAAGCTGATGGATTGCGTCGCAGCATGGCGACCTTTAAGTCCAAAGGGTTGGTGAACCAATACGAAAAGAAGCTCATTGATGGGATGCTGGAGAAGGGCTATACTGAGGAGTTTGCCAAACGAATTTTTAAGCAATTGGAAGGTTTTGGTAGTTATGGTTTTCCGGAAAGCCATGCCGCTAGTTTTGCATTGTTGGTTTACGTGTCCTGTTGGCTGAAACATTATTATCCGGATGCCTTTGCAGCAGGCTTATTGAACAGCATGCCAATGGGGTTTTACCAGCCTGCACAGATTGTCATCGATGCACAAAAGCATGGTGTTGAAGTTCGTGCGGCGGATGTTAATTTTTCGACATGGGATAATCTGTTGGAAGAAAAATCGGGAAGATATCATGCAGTTCGATTAGGTTTTCGTGAGATCAAAGGGGTTCGGCAAGATGAAATGGATGTTCTGGTAGATAACAGGGGGGAAGGTTATAAAACGATTACATCCTTGCGTGATGCAGGCATTAGCATCGGAACATTAGAACGGCTAGCGGATGCAGATGCATTTCGCTCTATTGGCCTTGACCGCAGGAAGGCACTGTGGGAGGTTTCTGCTTTGCAGGATATGCCGGTGGAGATTTTTAAAGGGCAACCTTCAGAAAGTGTACTCGAAGCACAGGTCGAATTGCCTTTAATGACACAAGCTGAGCATGTGGTGCAGGATTATGCGACTGTTGGCTTGTCGTTGAAAGCGCATCCAGTGAGCTTTGTACGGCCGCAATTGGAAATGCTTCGCATTTTGTCTACACATACAATCAACAATGATTCAACCAATGGGCAACTGGTCAAAGTAGCTGGATTGGTACTGGTACGTCAGCGGCCAGGTACTGCCGGAGGCGTGTGTTTTATTACCATCGAAGATGAAACGGGGTATTCGAATCTAGTGGTTTTTGAGAAACTGTTTGAGAAATATCGCAAGGAAATATTGCATTCCAGGTTGTTGATGGTGGAAGGGAGATTACAGCGGGAGGGGCTAGTGGTGCATGTGATTGTGAGTAAATGTGTAGACCTGACTAAAATGCTAGGAAAGCTTGTACAACGAGAAATGGTGTCTGAAACTACATGATCATATTTTTCAGAAATGGCAGAAGATTCAGCCAATAATCCAGTAGGCATAACCAATCTTATAATTTCAAGTCCAAACGCTTCATTTTTTGAATGGTTCTGTATTTCTATCTGCAGTTCATAATGATAGGTTCGATAGCCGTTTTGAGGGTGACGAGTCATGGTTGGATTTAAGGATGCTTTTACCACCAGCCTCGGTGCCTTTAGCCAAAAATAGTCTGTAAGCCATTTAACAAAAAAGCCAAGTACGGTTGCCAGTATCCCCAAAAGCCATGGAAACAATGTTTCTTGTATGTCTATCATATTTTTATGTTCTACTTTAAATATTGAGGTCTTCCAGATCAATTGAATGGTCACCCTTTGTCAAAAATATTTTTGTGATTTTATCCATTGTAATGGGCTTCTTAATAAATTGTTTAGCCTTGGTATCATATGCATCGGTGAAAAGACTACTTTCTGCCTTAAAACTGATAAATCCTTTTTGATTCTTCAATTGTTGGTTGGAGGATAAATCCAAGATTTCGTGCCGGAATTTTTGATCCTCTTTCCCCTCAAAAAATAGCAATGGTGGAGAAAATGGAATGTTGATGCTGGCGCTATAATCAAGATGAATATCCTGTTGATTGAATGGGATTAAAAGTTGGTAAGAAATATTTTCATAGACGAGATACATCATGTGCATGGGAACTTGATCTTGAATATTTCTTTTTTTAAATATTACACAATATGGTACTTCTGTGTAGAATTCAGTTGTCGTTTGCAAAACTTTTGCAAATGGAGTAAAATATGTAACGTGCTGATTTTCTAAAATAAATTCAAGTACTGGCTTATAGTGTTTGATCTCGTGTTCCGGCATCACACTTAATGCAATTTTTAACAGGCATTTATAAACATTTATAGGCGTATGAGGTTTTTTATTGTATTGAATTTGCCAGACTTCACGTTCAGTATCAAACTTGAAATGATCACCACTTTCATCAGCGATGGTAATGAAATTTTTATTTCCACCCTTACTAGTTTGGGCTGCAATAAGTGAATTCAATGGAGAGATGAATTTGGGAATCTTATTTCGGCCGACTGAGCTGATAGTTCTGATTAATCCCAGGTAATCTGCAAAGTGATTTTCTAGTGTGCCGAAATGATGATTGCATGTGTCACATTCAAAATCCGAGATGCCATAATTGTGTCCCAGTAAGCGGGGGATAATGTGGGGTTCATGTTTAAACTTTACTTCTCCTGCACCTTTACCACAAAATCGGCATACTCTATCTTTTCTCGGAATTCGTTCCCTAATGGGAGGATCGGGTGGTATATAAAGGGATTGGTTCGGATAGGCCTGGAAGAAAAGATCCAGTTTGTCTTTACAAGCTGGATAAGTAGTAACTGTTATGACCTGTTCTTCCATTTTACTTTACTTAATTTTTAGAAATGTGTTTGTATTTCATTATTACCACTCTATGGGCTTCATTAGTTGTTAGCCTGCGGCATTGGGAGTGATTTATTGAAGGAGACGATTTTTCTTCGCATTTTCTCTTTGTCTTTAAAATGTCGGGAAATCTCTTGGGTTAGTGCTCTATAGTTATTTCCTGTATTATTTTGATGATAGAATATTTTAATTGATCTACAATTTTTATGCTCGAATATCATGTTAAGCATGGTTCTGTCTGATAAACCACAAGAATGACCAATTACATAGACCTGGTAGTTTTGTGAATCAATAAAGCGGATGAGGTTATAGTAATTTGAAGTTTTGAAATATCCAAAGGATTTGATGTAATCCAGCATCCCTATGGTTTTATCCATTTCTAGTTTAGTATATTCAACGTCCAGTTCATCCCCAAAACCAAATATTATAGGGTTGTTAATATCGTTTAGTTTACCGTGGATATAATTAAGGTCGATATTGCTATCAAGGATACCTATGTCTCCGATATATTTCTCAATGGTTGAAGTATAATTGAAATTTAGAATATGGATAGCTTCGAGTTGAAGGTATTGGTTTAGATAAAGATCTTGGTCAACAAAGTCATCCTTATCAATTGGAGCATTTACTATGCCGTCATAAGCGCCTATCGATTCATGATTAATTCTGCTTAGGTAAACTTCTAACTTTTCAATTAACCATTTTAGACTTTCATTTAACTCTTTGATTTTAGCTATTTTTTGTTCACTAGATTTGTTTACAAGTATTGATTTGAGTTTCTCATAATATTCATTTTCAATATCAACCCAGTTGTTACAGGAACAATTTTCTAGCAGATGTTGTATAAAAGGTAGCTTTGAATTTATTTTAAAGATATTTCTAATTCCATGGCTACCGAAATAAAAATTCTCTTGATGAAAAAGAGCTTTTAAGCCATGTGTATGATATAGTTCTGTAATAAGTGAAGCCATAGATTCCCATCTTGAATTGGGGAAAGTATAAATGTATGTTCCGGTTTCAATTTTGAACGCTTCATCGATATAACTTTTCTTTTCAAGCGCTTCGGTTAAGCATTTGATCATATAATCTAAGATGAAATCATTGTAAGTGGTCTTCATGCCATGAGATAAGTCAAAGCCGTTTCCTAAGAGTATTAATCTGTTCATTTAGTCGGTTGTTGGAAGTGATAAAAGTAAAAAATATTTTTACGTTAGTCAGAATACACCTTGTTTTACTTCCTTTCAGAGGATTAGCGGAATAGCCTAAGCTTACTTATAGGGTTTAGAGATCTGTATTTAATCAACGTTCGAGTTTCAACACGTAAACATCTGCCTGCAACCCAGTGTAAAACTATTCATTTATCAGTTGATTTTAAATATCAATTTACGCACAAGTTGAAGATTGGCTCCGGAAAGATAGTTAATTATGCGGAGAGTATCTCTCAGTTGTTTTAGTTTCAAAATTCTGATCATAAACTTAATTTTTTATACATTTAACTCAAAATATTGGAAAATACCAAGCTATTTATATGGTATTCCAATAATAATTTGACGCTAAATGAACAGAGTAATTTTACAGCCAGCAGCCAATAAAGCTTCCAGAATCAATTATGAGAATACTGTTGTCAATTCTATAAGCATAGACAGTATTCTCAAATATATCAATCCAGAGCAGGAAGCAGAATTAAGAGGGATATACTCATCTGGGGAATTTAAGATCTGGGGAGTAGACAGAGACGCCAAAGGCAAATCTACGAAGGTGAACGATTGGAACAGAATTACGAAAGGGGATGTTGCATTGTTTGCCAAGGATAAGGAAGTGTATGCATCCGCTACTGTTACTACAAAATTCCGCAATGCCGAACTTGCTATATTTTTGTGGGGCTATAAAGAAGCTGATATTACATGGGAATACCTTTATTTTATAGATGAGGTAATGCCTCAAAATATACCCTATGCCAGTTTAAATGTAGTTATTCCAAAAGGTGATCTCCTAAAAAATGACTTTTACGATCCGAAAAACAATATCCAGGGCTTCCAGGTACTCAGTGATGTCCAAAGTGAATATGTATTCTCTGTTTTTGCTGATCTGGAAAGTGTAACCTATTTTGATGACACAATTGCAGGCAACAGAGATGCTGCAATAGCCAGGCTAAACAAGTTGGATGGCACCGATCGAAACCAAGTTACAAAAGCTCGTAAGGAACAAAAGATTTTAAAAGAATGGTTGTTTAGTAAAGGAAAATATGCAGTATGTGGAATCTGCAACAAAGAATACCCGGTTTCTTTGCTGGTTGTTGCGCATATCAAAAAACGATCAAAATCAAACCATGCAGAACGGACAAACCTTGATATCGTTATGCCCATGTGTAAATTGGGCTGCGACGAACTGTACGAACAAGGATACATTGGCGTTAAAGAGGGCAAGGTCGTAAGCATTAATCAGAAGTATACAACAGCAACCATCGAAAGCTTGAAAGAATCATTAAAGGACAATAGCTGTACCCATTATAATGATCAGACAAAAGGATACTTTGAATGGCACCTAAAAGAGAATAAATTTCAATAACTTTATCCTGATGAGCAACTGGAAAGAATTAGAAGAAGCCTTAATTAAATTCAGGAACGAACGTGACTGGGAGCAGTTTCACAATCCCAAAGATCTGGCTCTGGCTTTATCTATAGAAGCAGCTGAGCTAAATGAGCTTTTTCTTTGGAAAAAGTCAGAGGATGCCGACCAGGAAAAAATCAAAGAAGAATTAGCCGATGTACTGGCTTACGCTATCTTACTTGCCGAAAAGTATAATCTTGATATTAATGAGATTGTGTTGAACAAGATCAAAAGGAATGGGGAAAAGTACCCGGTCGAAAAGGCGAGGGGGACTGCCAGGAAGTACAATGAGTTAAAGTAACTGTGGTTTAAGCCATTCCATAAATATTCATTTTTTTGCCCGTAAGTCCGATTTATTATCTAGAATTACACTCAAATGTTCTAATGATTTTCATTGCCGATTGATATGAGGGCCTGTTTTATACAAAATCTAAACAGCTTATTTAAGTTATAAGTTAGTCTATCAATGTTTCCAAAATTTCACTTGTTTTACTTCTGAATCGGGTGTCTTTTAAAACCAGGTCAAATAGTCTGAGCAATTTCTTTTTAAGTTCAATGTGCTTAGTTTCCAAAACATTGTAGGCTGCAATGATGAATTTTCCGGCGCTATTGTGGTGCTGTATCTCGCTTAGTTCTTCATCTGTCAGTTTAGTCTTAGATGCAAGGGCGGCATCGAAAATATCTATGCATTTTTCAGGATGATCTGCGACATTTGATGTCAAGTAATCAAGAAAGTATCCTCCAATTCTAAAGCTCTTGGAATAGACATATTTTTCTAAAATAGGATAGATGTCAGAAAAGGTGATGTGGTCGATGTGAAGGAATTTGATTTTCAGCCGTTGACTTACTTTTTTCGAGGAGTCATTCATTACCATATCAATAATCTTATACGAAACGGGATCAGGCACATCATCATCGTTATAAAAATGTTTAATAGCTAAATCAAGAGCATGAGATCTGGAAACTTCAAAACGGTCGTAAAACGCCATAAATTGTTTTTCAGCACCTGAATATCTAAAGTACCAACAGGATAGCAGGATTGTTGTGAGATTCTTGACAAGTTTGTCGGAAATTTCAGAATGACTGAGTGCATGGTCAAAATAGGGGAGCACAAGTTCAAAATTGTAATTGACAATGAATGACATAGACCAGCTTACTTCTTCCATCTCTTTCAGGTCCTCCATATTATTCACCGCACCAGCAAAAAGGGATGCTGTCATTTCTGTGTCCATGGGCATAAGATATGCTAGCTGATTTAGTATCACTGATCTTGGTTTTGAAGATCCGGAAGATAATATTTGGGTTATCGCGGTAAATATCTTGTCTTTTAATTTTTTGTCCTTAACGTGGACCAAGGATTCTGCCGCTCTTTTTTGATTTGAATTGGTTTTCTTGTTTTCCGATGGTTGTTCGGTTGCTTTTTGTATTACAAAATCCAATAAGACTTCATCGCAATCCACATCCTGAACTGCCCGGTATAGTAGTTCTATCAAATGATAAATATCATTCTCGTCAGGTGTACGCTTGATCAAGTGCATTAGAAATTCATTTACAGGCAATTTCGCTTCTTGCATTGCAGAAAGACCTTTTATTGCATATGTCATCGGAACTTCGGGATCAAATACAGCAGTTTTGATTAAATTAAGGTGCGGTTCCAATCCAGTCTTGAGAATTTTCTCGAATCGCTCGGCATGTTCGATTTTGCCACCCTTGTAAAGATTATGCTCGTTTTTAATACCATTATAAGTCTTAAACGAGTTCAGCCAATTTTTCTCGTTCATAAATTTATAAGCGCGGTCATTGAGTGTCTGGTGCGCGGGACCAAAGTATCTTTTGGACTTAAATTCCTCCAGTTTAGGATAACGCCTTTCTACTTCTGCTCGTCGCTTTTTAACTTCCGGTTGTTCTGACAAAGATTGGGGCAAACCAATTAAAAATAAGCCCTGAATCTGTCCCCACCGAGTCCCCCAAAGTTCATCATTTGGAATGAACTTTTCGTGTAATGGCTGGAGCTCAGTCATCAGCTTTAGATTCAGAATCCTTCTGATCGTTATGGTCTGTTGATCAGTGTTAAAGAAAGGAAATGCCTTACTGATCAGTCGCCGGAGTGCTACACTTATTCTGTCGTTAACACCAAATTCATAGTTGTCGTTCAAATGAATAAATAAAGAAAAGACCTCAGGAGCATATTCTTTTGCACAAGGCTGCAGTGAATAGGTGAGCAGGCGGATCATCGGTGATTGCAAACTATGGAGATGATTGGCAAGAAAATCTAGAAAACAATTACTTTTTTGTTCTGCTTGCTTTCTAAGGCCTTCAGCGAGGGTTAGATAGATGTTCTGAGTGTCATTATGTCGTTCAGGCTTCAAACTGATATTTTCAAAATGATATTCCTGTATTACTTTTCCTCTCATTTGTGTATACCTGGCTTTTGTACACTCTTCGGTTACGATTGCTTCCAATTTCGGGATTACAATTTCTGGAATTTTTTCCATCAGCTTTTTAACTAGCGCTGATTCCCTGCGCTCCAAAGTGGATCTTCTATCTTCATGTTCAAAAGAGGTTAGCTTATCTTTAATCCGGTCAAACGCATATTCAGAATTCTGTTCTGCGATATCTTCTAGGACCATAAAAAAACCTTCATACTCCTGATTTGGATCATTAAATGCATACTCAAAGAGTTTATAAGCAATAGGATCCTCCCATTTCTTTAGGCTGTATAACAGCCAGCGTATAGTATTTACGGATCTGACTCTTGTTAAGAACTTCAGGATGAATGTCTCATTTCCTGGTAGGTTACGTTTAAGCAATGATGAGCAAGAATCTGAATAGTCATTTATGTTAGATACAGGGATTTTTTCAGAAAATAACTTTCTGTAAGCTGATTTTACGAAAGGTACATCACTGGGTAATAGATCTGTCTTAGTCAAGCAGTCAAGCAGTTTATTTTTGATCATAAATTCTACCCAGTTTCCACTGTTGACATATTCTGTAAAAACAATTAACAGATGATAATCTCTGCTGATTTGCATTAAAAGTAATTCTTTTTCTCCTAATGTCGGGGTCTGCTCTGTTGCTAACGCAGATATTATCAGATGTTTCAGGTGAAAGTAAATTTGATTGCTACTAAGTAAGCTTTTGAGTAGTTTAAGGTATTCTTGGTGCTTATCTTCCCTTAAGAAGTTAAGGATCATTTTTACTGCCGCCCGGGTCTTGATGGACTGGCCGCTTTCCTTAATGTATGCTTTTAAAGTCGTTTTGCCTTGAGTAAATCGTCTGGCGAAAAGGTAATCGTAAAAAGTTTGATGAAAGAACTGGATCTGACCTTCTTCAGATTTTAGCAAGTGTTCACTTTGAAGGTAGGTAATTTCTGGACCGTAATCTTCATATTTTCGTTCATTTACCGTGATCCTATGTTCCTGATACATGTCGTCCACAATTCTATAGAGAAGTTCAGAAAGCCGGTTATAATTTGTGCCAGACAAATTGGATTGCCGACTAATTTTGTCCTTCCAAAGTTCAGCGTACAACTTCTGCACTGAATCTATTCCCGAGAATTTGAGGCCTTTACGGTTTATTCTTGAAAATATATTCAAATTGTTCGGCGTACGCATTAGTTCAACAAATGAGCGGGAAAGTTGACGATCAGTCAAACCGAGCCTGTTCAGCTGATGTGTTGTTTGTTCAACTGTAAGTGGTTGAACTGTTACTGATTTCCAGTCTTTATATCGTCTCAAAGCAGGATCATAGAGGAGATCAAAAATTCTTACCGACATAACTAGTCGAATACTGGGATCATATTTACAGTATTCAATCAGCTGTGTATATGTGGTCAAGTATTCTCGTTTTACAGAAAGTGATTGTGAAAGTGCATCAATCTGATCAATTAGAAACACGGTCAACGGAAATTCTTGCTTACATTTATCTATGAATGCAAATACCGATATAGACAAACCGATTGTATCTTGAAGTTCCCTAATACTTGTTGCATACAATTTGTCTGCTTTTAAAGCTAGTACCGGTATTTCGCGGCTGATTAGCTCATCGTAAAGATCTTTAATGATCACTGTTTTTCCCATTCCTGCTCCCGCAGATAACAAACAGATGTTTTTATCTTTACCTTCTTTGTTCTTTTGGGCAGGCCTGACGATCCATTCGATAAGCTCAGAGGTTTCAACGCGTTCGATATGAGAATCTTTAATTCCCTCAAATTCGTTATGTTCACAAGAAATGCTAAAACTTCCGCCTTTAAGCTGTTTCTTCAGTTCTGCCTGATTTAACACAGCTGGTATATTTTGTTTAATTATCGCTGATAATTTTTGAATTTCAGTGTTGTCAGTGACTTTGGTAACTTTAAAAAATGCATTGATAATATTTGCGTTTTCGACTTTATGGAGGATCACATCCATATTTTCAGGCAGTATTTTAACTACTTTTATTTTGGTGAACAGTATCTTTATCTTCAATAATGGCGGATCCAGCCACAATTGTTTAAGTTCCGGCCTTTCCAACAGTTTACCAATCCAGGAATTTAATTGCGTTTCATCAATTGCCAGGTTGTTAAAATCATTTATAAATTCACTGCATCTGTGTTCAAAATTGGAGGTTACCGCAATGAAATATGTGAAGTCTTCTGGATCATGGATAAGTTCAGGATGTAACAAGCTATACATCGCAAATTTTGTGACCTCAATTCCTACATCATTGATTTTTAGGCTTCTATCGTAACGTTTGCATTGAATCAAACCGTAATTTTTACCATTTCTGGTCAATATGCAGTCCCGACCTTTGTCGCGACCACCTTTAAGTAAACTGATGTTATCAAATTTTTTGAAGGCACCGTTTCCAATTTCAGTGCTATAAATGGCATAGACAAGTGCTTCGAAATCGGAAGGCTCTATTTTACTATATGGAAAAGGATCAGTTTGATAGGAGTCAGGCTTGCTGATAATTTCTGTTAGAAAAGGTTTTTCATATAATAGTTCTTCCATCCCGTTGAGCGTATTTTATTTGGTTTAGTTTGTCTGATTTGATGTGTATCCTAAATTACATTAAATTTCTGCATGTTGTTATAGAATCAAATGTCTACCTAAATGGCTATAATTTTATTCTATCGCAGCTTTATAAATAGTAATCTCACAAATTCGTAGAGTTTGATATCAACAGTTTGAATTTTCTCAAATTGTTCCAAGCTAAAAATCTTATACATTCCGCCACCATTTCCTCCAAATTTAAAATCTTCAAATAACCCGATTGATTTTAGCTTTGTTGAAGTATTAAATTTTTGTATATCTTCTGGTTGGTCTGGATTCCAAAAATCTATTCTTGCACTTCCCTCGGTATAAAAGTGTACATCTAGCTTGAAAATTATTCCATTGTCATTGTAATTTTCAAAAAGCCAATGATTTGGTCTCCAGCGGTATATTTTTCTGAAAGGTAAATAATCGTTTCCAATTTTTGTTGCAAATAAATCTGCACGATATTGTTCTAAACCAGCAACCAATTGAGCGATTGCTTTGGTTTTTTGGAATCCATCTTCTTTGTTTATAATGTTGTAAAAATCCTCTTTAATTTGTTTATCCAAGCCGACTTGAGACAAGTGTTTAATCAATTTAATATATTGAAAGATAAACGAACGGCTATCATCATCCGTCGAATTTTCATAACATTCATTTAGCCAACCATGACATAAATCTGCCGGACTGTTTGTAAATGCCGGAATATTTATTGTTTTTTCGTTTAATTCTAATATGTCGGTAATCGGAGCTTTTTTATTTCCGTTTAGAGTCAAATAAACAACACTGTCGATTTCGAATCCTGAGGTTTTCGCATAATTAAAATAGGTTTCGAGTTGTTTTTTTTGATCGCCAGCGTTATTAATTTTATTTTCTATAATTATAGATTTTTTTGATGTATTATCCTTTATCCAAATGTCAATTCTTCCTTTTTCTCTTGTGATTTGGCAAAGAGCATAATCTTCCTTATTTAGGTTTACTCCTGATGTAATCAAATAGTCCAAAAATAGATTTAAATAGCAATTATCTTTCTTGTGTCTTTCGTCTGGATTTAATAAGATGGCAATTACATCACTATGGAAATTTTCTAGATAAGAGTTATACGATGAAATAGTAAATAAATTAAAACTATTCATTTGCATTTCGTCCTGGATACTTTGTAGACGTTTGTTGATATTATCAAATTCTTTTTGTTGAATAAATGATTCAATATTCATTTTTATAGCGTTTATGATGTAATTCGTTACTAAGCTATTTAAAAAAACACATTTTCAGTATGGCTAGTTCTGGCCTATACTTGAAAGAGTAGATGTTAATCAGAGTTGTTTACCCAATTAGTTTTTGAGAGCGGGCATAATTTGTTTTTTTTAAAGTAAAATGAATAGCTTTATCAAATGATTGAAATTAAGTCTAGCATAAACATTCAGCAGATAAATCACCTATATAGAGAGTTGGCAGATTTATCTGGTAAGCAAATTCAGATTGACTTAAAGCTTCCCAAGGCAATACAGAAGCGAAATTTCGGAGTGGTGTTTTCTCTGTTGCAGTTTATTTGCACCTGGATACGGAATGAGGATTCGGGAGCACTGATTTTACCAGTGTCTACAGATGCAGAAGCCATCGATTACCTTACCAATGAATTTGTATATCCGAGTGTTGTGCTTTCCTGGGAAAAACAAATCCGGAATATTAATGGAGAGAACATACGATCTTTTCTAAAAGCTCCCAGCCAAGAGTATTACCGTAAGCTCGATTTCTTTGAGAATAAAGAGCGTGATTCGATTCCGGTATTTTGCTTTGATCATGATCTGAGTAAAAGAGGGAAGTCCCGTGTATTTTATGATGCAGAAAATCAGTTGCTCAGTGAGGCTTACCTGGATTTCACCTTGCATCCCGCGTTGGTAAAATTATCTAATCATTTTAATAAAAGAGTATTCAAGTCAGCTGTTAAAAATGAACTAAACTCGATTTATGGGATCATAAGTGAACTATTTACAAATACCCATGAACATGCCCGTACCAATGAAAAAGGCTTTAACCTTTATCCAAATTTAAGGTCATTATATATTAAGTTTCATAAGGCGCCGGTTCAGACCTATTTGCAGACGTATAAAGAGCTTCCAGGTTTGGTCAAGTTCTTCAACTCAGAATTTAAAGTCAATGACCAGAATGAGCTTTATCTGATAGAACTTTCTTTTTTAGATAGTGGTCCGGGATACGTGAAGCGCTTTACGGGAAGGTCTGATATAATCATGCCAATAGAACAGGAGGTAGAAATTATCAAGCAATGCCTTAGTATTCACAAAACATCGGCCCCTGAGTCCAATAAAAGTATAAAAGGATATGGACTGGATCGAATGCTTGAGCTACTGAATGGTAAAGGTTTTTTAAGGATCAAAACAGGTCATGCAGATGTGTTCCGCGATATGAAAAACGTAGCCCATATTAAGGATATCAAAAAATCTTCTGATATCGTACTTTATGATTGGTCAACCAACTCTGATGATAATTTTACAGTGAATCAGTGGTCTGAAGGAGCACTCATTTCAATTTTCTATCCTTTAGATTTCCTGCCATATGACTAATATGCTATTTATTTTTCAGTATATGGATTCTGTACATTTTCAAAGTCCTAAAAGCGTCACGGTGGTTTTTATACATCAGGAAAGTCTGGATAATCAGGGGTATGTTGCAGATGAGATCAAGAAGTTTTTCCAAATTAACACACTATCTGACTATGTCCTCGTATTGTTGCCAGATTATTTTAAAGCAGAACAGCAAGCTTGGTTCACCTCAGATAAAGAAAACACTTTTAAAAGGTTACCCGGAAAATCTGCGGAGTATTTTGAAGATCATTATTTTGTATATACCTATGATCAATCTAGTAAAAAGAAGTCTGTTTTAAAACCCATTATCATGAATCACGATGGTTTTTTCAAAAAAATGTTCAGGCATGGAAGTACAGAAATTTTTATAAAAAACGGGGGATTAGTTGAATCTTCGGTTGATCATCATTTTGTCTTCCCTTCGAAGAAACATTGTTCTAAATTTATCAGGACAGGAAATGTCTTGGGCAATAGCTCTGAAGTTTTTTTTATTGCCTATCAATTGATGCCTTATTTTCTTGATCGGCAGACGGTGTATTGCGATACGTCTTCGATAAATGTCTTGCCGTTTGCGGTTTACGAGTTTCAAAGGAGATTTAAAATAGAATATCAGTTTCCAAATGTCCATAGTTTCATTTCTTATGAAGTGTTTGAATCTCGGAAAACTCCCTTTGGTTCAAATGACCTAATTTTGATTTCCAGTTCTACTTCTGGCAATATTATAGACCGGATGTTAAAGCAACGGCTTGCTGTCAAAGAACAAATGCTGCTAATTTATTATTTAGGTTCTTTAGAAAGGTATCTCGAGCATGAAAATAACATTATGTGCAACCTCAGCCAGGATGGGAAGAATTTTATAACTGGAATTGAACCTTTTGAAACCTATCCAAACGAGGAAGCCTGTCAGCTGTGCAAAAATAATTCTTATCCAATTAGTATAGAAGGAGATGTATTTCTAACAGTAAAACCAAAGCTTAAGAAATTATTACTGACCGCTACCGCTAAACATGTACCTAAATTTCTTAATGATTTTTTAAAGCAGTATAGGGTTAATAAATCAGCGGACCCTAATAAGGCAATAATCAGGGCTTATTATAAAGAAACGACTGACGATCCTGATGCTAATTACGAGACTTATATTGATACGTCTAAAATTTACGATACAGGTTGTTTTAAGGCAAAACTGAACCGTTTAATTAATAAGCATGTTCCAGCAAACACAAAATATTTAATACATCTTCCGGATGAGAGCTCAAAAAGATTAGCGGAAATAATCAAGAGCAGCGCTTCCTGGAAAGATGAACCCGATACACTAAAATTGGATAGTGAGCTGGCAAGGTCTCTTGTCAATAAGGAGGGATGTGCAGTAATTGTTGCATCATGTATCGTTACCGGGAAGAACCTGTTGCACGTAAGCAGGATGATGCGTGCTTTTGATCAGCTCAGTTTAGTTTATTTTATTGGTGTTTTAGGGACTAATAATATTGATTACCTTGACACACTTAAAAAGAACTTAACCAAAGGAAAGGATAATAGCCATGAACGTCAGTTTATTTCTGTAGAAACGATTTATTGTGCTCTCGATAAATACAACACGAACTGGGCTAGGGAGAAGGTATTTCTGGAAGAAAAGGTTCTTCCAGAAATGGACGATCAAGGGCCCCTCTATACTTTTTTTAAGCAACGCCTGGAAGTACTACGAGATAATAAGGAGTCGGTTGGTTTAGCAGAGACTATATTTCTACGAACTCATCAAGATGAGGTGCTTTATTTGCGGAAGAGCTTTGCATTTTGGGATTTTGATTATCATGAAAATGAGATATTTCAATCTGAGGTATTCTTTACTATCAATAGTATTATCAACCATCTAGAAAATAAGGAGATTACTTCAGACGAATCCCTTCAACAGTCTAATTATGTGAGAACCCTTTTGTCCACCGAAAATTTTCAGCGATTTAATGATGGCATTATACAAGCCTCCCTTTTACGTTCCTCCAAGCCGGAATATCTTGCATATGATCTGGACAATGATTCAAGCAAACAGATGTCAACTTTGATTGAAAGTCAGATTGAAAAACACGAGTCTGAACACAGCGAAGCTTTAATGGAGTTTTTATTAGCAATTGGAATGAAGACTTTACGGCTCTCTAGGATAGATACATCCATTGTCTTGGAAAAAGCAAAAAAATGTCCTAATCTCTTAATCAGCGAATTTGCCAATATTATAGTCAAAGAACTTATGAAGGAGCACTTATTGTAATTGGAACTAAAAGTGTTCGATATCTAATGAAAAAGTCGAAGTGGTCGGTAATGCAAAACGGTGTCTCTAAGTTAATTGTTTATTTAGAAATACACCTTGTTTTAGTTCTTTTCAGAGGATTTAAGGAATAACCTTGAAAGGGAAGTCCTTTCTTAATCTGTTTCTCGAAGCACCAAACTAGTTCTGTTTCGCGCCTTTTACATTTTCAACATTTGGCCCAAATTTGCCCCAAGAAAAACCATTTTGATTTTTCTTGTAAGTTTGCGATAGCAAAATTGTTTGGAAGAGATTGTGCGATTTTTTTAAGCTGTATCACCAGCTTGTCTTGCATGTTCAAGGTCAATAAATCCATTGTCTTCATGCCATATATTGAAAACTACATCTTAATTTATGATGTCAAGGTTAATACTAACCGTTCTATTTAAATTAATCTGCTGGGGTTTGATTTGACGATTGTAGTCGCATTTTTAACTGGTTTGATTGGATTGGGCTATGGTTATTATAGTTTTGCGAGTGATCCTGGTTATTTTACGGTTGGGCGGTATTTGCCTAAAAATCTGTTAGATGTCAGGGATTTTGTGGTTGTTGGCTCTATGCATAATTTTAGTTATATCGGTGGTGCTACGGAGTTACTACTTGCGATTTATTTTTCTATAAGGAGGAAGTGGAGCGGAGAATATCAGCAAAGCTGATTTGATTTTGCTATAGTTAGGTTTGAGTTATATGTAGTTTGTCCTTACAATTACTTTAAGTAGTATTGGTGAGGATTAACGCTTATTAAAAATGAGAAAACGGTACTAGTTTCGCTCTCAATACTTTCCTTGTTGTTTCTTCAGGTTGACGTTGTGCTTGTATAACTTATATATTTTTGATTTGAAATATTATGTGTATTTAATTATTAATAATTTTCTGTATTTTTATTAAAACAATACTAATGTACAGTTCTCAAATTCTACTTTACTTCCTACTATTGATCTTGTTAGGGTGCCGTAATAAAGATCAATCGGAATCATCTACCGTTAATCCAATCACATCGTCCTTAAGCAGAAGTAATAGCGGTGCGGAAGACAATGAAGACTCTTCCGAGGAATATCTTGATGGTGAATATTGCGCTTCTATCAATTATTATAATCCAGATACAGGAACTCAGTCGAGCTATACGCTAACAGTGGAAGTTAGTGGTGGGGAGTTAGTTCTTATTCATTGGCCAAATGGAGGCTGGCTAGATGATTCTCATTTTAACCCACCAACTTTGGAAAGTGATGGTTCTTGTGAATTTACTTCTTATGACGGCAAGCAATATGATATTCAAATTGAAGAAGAAGGTAGCTGTGGTAATTATTCAAAGGCACCTGTTATTGAAGAAGAGAAAGAAGGTGATGAGAACTTGTTGGAGAATACTGAGGAGGAGAATAGTGAAGAGGCGGAAGATAATGCAGTTGTTAAATATAATTGTTTAAAAAGGACTATTTGTCCTTGCTAAGCATTAATAAAATAGGATTCAAACATAATAATTTAGACTTAAGATGGCAAGTATTACCCCTAGAGCTAGAGTCATAGAAGATTCTGTACATCTTGAAAAAAATATATCAACGTATTTATGTTTGCTATTAGGAATAGATCTTAAGACAACGAAACTATTTAAATCGGAAGCCATGAGTTTTGACGTAAAGTTGAATTTGCTTCTCGAGTTAAATTATTTTGACAAACTTAAAAGAGAGAAGTTTAGGCGTTTTTCTGAAATCAGAAATAAGTTTGCGCATCTAGCAGATGTTATAACTTTTACTGATTGTTATGAACGACTAGGAGGAATCGAAAATCATTTTAAACGTTGGTATCCGAGCGCTGCAATTAAAAAATCAGGAGAAGATCTTAATAAAGAGTACTACAATTTATTAAAGACAGATTTATTTGAAGACATAACAGACTTTACTGAGTATTTCGATTCTACGAAGAAAAAAGAATTAGAAGTTAAGGAAAAGGCAGAAAGGTATAGCCTAATTCTTAAGGAAATGAACAAATTAGCCAAAACTGGAACAGAACAAAGGAGAATTTTTCAATATATAAAAAGAAGGGTTCAAGAAACAATGCGTAATTCTTTCGAATATTGAAATCTATTATTTTTTGATTTTCAATCACAACTTAGGTGGTCGTAATAGGATAAGACTACAATACGAATTTTATCGAATTAATATTTTTATATATTTATGTTTTAGCATCTTAACTCTAAGATAACGAATGACAAATCAAATGATCGCATTTGCAGATGAGTTTGGGAATAACTCATTTGAATTTTCCAGTCAGTCAACACACTTTATAGTTTCGAGTATAATTGTAGGTAGTGATAAACTCGACCTGCTAGAGAACCAACTTGAACAGATAAGAAAAAGATATTTTCAGACTGGTGAAATAAAATCAAATAAAGTGGGACCTAACCACAATAGAAGGTTGTTGATACTTAGAGATTTTTGTGAACTGGATTTTTCAATTTATGCCTTAATTATCGACAAAAAGAAACTCTATGGTGAAGGGTTTAGGCATAAGCAGTCCTTTTATAAATATTTAAACGGTCTTTTATATAAAGAACTGTATAAAACTTTTCCTAGTCTGATTTTATTTGTTGACGAGCATGGTTCTAATGATTACATGAAGAGCTTTAAGAATTATGTTAAAAAAAATCATATCAGTAATTTATTTGGAGGCTCTGAGTTTGAAATAAAAGATAGTACAGAAAAGATTGGAATTCAACTTGCTGATTTTATTGCAGGTACATTGGGTTATATTTATGATGAAAATAAAAAAAGTGATTCTAGTCCATTGCTTTTAAAAGCAATAGAAAAAAAAATTAATAGTATTAGTTCTTTTCCAAGAGAATATCATAATTATGAGCTAAATGGAAATGACAGTGATAATAGTTTCGATCCAGTAATTTCGCAGTTAGGACAAAGTAGAGCCATTGATTTTATTGAAAAGACTCGAGCAACTGGGCAAGAAGAATTGGATCAGGTGAATTGTGTAAAGTTACTTCTACTATATTATAGGACACACGATCATAAGAGGTTTATATCTACAAAAGAGATATTGAGCCATCTAAATATTAATAGAGAGAGCGAATTGAAGGAACAATATTTTAGGACGAAAGTTATTGGAAAAATAAGGGATAAAGGTGTTATAATATCGAGTAGTACTATTGGCTATAAACTTCCTAGCAGCACTGCAGATATAAAGAAGTTTATTAACCAGGGGAAAAAGATAATACTTCCAATGCTGAATAGAATTAAGATATGTCAACAAGCTTTGAAGTTGGCGACAAATAATGAAATTGACATATTAGATAATGATGATTTTAAAATGTTAAAAGAGATTATTAATGGGTGGAAATGAATTAAAAGTTAACTCGCTGTGTCTCTTTTACCGTGTACTTTCTGGTTTTATCTGTGTTAAAGCCATGATAAAAATGAAGATTTTTAAAGATATTTACAAAAGATACCGTAGAAAATGGCGAACCAAAAGGTTAAATTTAAGATTGAAGGTCGCCGCGTGTATGTAAATGCGTGGCAAGAGCACTGAAATGTTTTATATGGCGAGCTTGAAGAGTAATAGGATTATTTATGCACTATTAGTTATTGTTGTAATAGCGCTCGGTATTATATCCAGAAAAGTAACCGTAATACCATTAATTGTTGGCGATATATTATATGCGGTAATGATGTTTTTTTTGATAAAATTTCTTCTGATCCAATTGCGTTACTGGAAGGTTGCATTAATTAGTTTGTCAATCTGTTATTTTATTGAAATTAGTCAGCTCTATCATGCTCCGTGGATTAATCAGATACGAAATACGACCATAGGTGCATTGGTTCTTGGAAGAGGTTTTCTCTGGAGTGATATGATTGCCTACGCCGTCGGAACAGCTATTGTATACTTTACTACGCTAAGCTCAAGTAGAGGAGTATAACTTTTCACTTTTCCACTCATGCTCAATATTTGTCATTAACAAGGCATTGTCAAAGGTTACAGAACCTTTTGGGAAAACCTCTTCGTTTTCGAAGAAACTTGATTTTACTTTCAATACCTCTAGTGGCCGAACTTCCCAGTTGTATGTATTTAATTTAAGTCCTTCAAATTTGTCTTTGTTGGGTGAATAACCCAGTTCGCCACTTTTAAAGAAGTTAGATGCATCGTGTAGCGTCTCGAAAATAGAGTTATCGTTAAAAGTTTTAGATTCAACTGCATCAATCAGCGTTTCAGTATCATCTGAACTCTTGAAGTCAATATGATAATTTCCATTTCCTTCCTTTACATTGAACTTTGCATAATAATGTTTACCTGGAAATAGTCGACCACCTACAAGTGTATTGAATCTTAAAGAAGTATCTCTTCGTGGAATGTAAACGCCTGTTTTGGTTTCGCCATTCTCATCCCATTCAACTGCAATTCTGTGCGCCCCATTCTCTGAGTTTATTCCAACAAATGCCGGTAAGCCCTTAGGTTTTATATTTTTAAGTCTGATCAGACAAATCCCTACAATAGCCTTTTTTTTATAGATAATAGGTCTGAATGGAAATGGGAGGATTTCCTCTATTGTTTTAGGGTCAGCGGTAAAATTGATTAGAATTCGCCGCTCTATGTAGCCGTGTATGATTGGAATTTTCATTTAATTTTGGAGAAATAGGATGGAATGAATTCTTGAATATATGTATAATAACAGATATTTGAATCTAATTAAAGTATGAAGATATTTCAAACAACTATCGCAATAAGAGCAAGAAAGAGGGGATTTCATTTGATTACTGATGAGATATTTAGGGCCTTACCAGAAATTAAGACACTTAATGTCGGTATTTGCCAGGTATTTATCCAACATACCTCGGCTTCGCTCACGATAAATGAAAATGCAGATCCAACAGTCAGGAAGGATTTTGAAATGTTTTTCAATAAAGCTGTGCCAGAAAATGATCCTGATTATGAACATGATTATGAGGGAGCTGATGATATGCCTGCACATTTAAAATCATCTCTTTTGGGAAGCTCAGTAAGCCTGCCTATCAGTAAAGGAAAGTTCGCATTAGGTACCTGGCAAGGGATTTACCTTTGTGAACATCGTGATTATGGCGGAGAAAGAAAATTAGTGATAACAGCCTGGGGTGAGAATATATGATTAATAATCATCAAAAATAGCAACCACAAGACCCGTTCTATTGGGTTAAATTTAGTTGTTTTAAAGTCTAATCAAGAAGCTGTTTTAGGCAAGAATAATTTATTTACAGTGAGAGAGGTCGATGTAAGTGATGCGTATTTGTACTAGTTTTTGTTTTTATGAGATTAAAAAACAATATTTGAGCTAACCAAACCACCAATCGCTCTTACATGATTAAAACAGTAACGGGGTGTCCAGCTATTGGCACTATGAAAAATAAAATAAGCTATTCAAATTTTGTGAATGCTAAATGCACGCTATTCTTTACATTTTTTCTCTTTTCTCTTACTACCTTCGGCCAAAGTCAGAGTAATATAATTAAGAAAACAGAATGGAATGGTATGGTTTCTTTCGTCAGTAAATACGGTGTGATGTTTCAGAATCAATTTGGGCAAACACTGGAACTATCAGACAACAATACAGCGATGATCATTGGTACTCCCAAGGTAGATTTTGCTATTGTAAACATAGATGGAAAGCTTACTCAGAAGTGGATTACACCATTAAAAGGATATCCCTTAGGGATAGGAAAATTTCATGGAGCCATTTTAGTGATTGCAGCTGCGGATAAGGGATTTGCTAATAACATGACGCCCATATATAAGGCTTATGTGCTGGAGGAGCAGACAGGTAAATTGATTTCTGAAAAGATAATTTATGAAGGAAATGAAGATTATCTTGAAGATCATGATTTGTTTTTTGCAAAAGACGGAAGCTATTTTATGATGTCTGTAAGACATACAGAAAAGAAAAGGAAAGTTGGGATCTTCAATACCGAAAAGGCCGAGAGTGATTTTAAATCAACAACGAGTTTTACTTTAATAGATTTTGATCGTCAGTTAAACCAGCGGGAGAAAACCAATCCTGTTATCCCTAAAGGAGAGAGCTGGATGGTTTCAGATTATCAGAGTGGTCGTTTCTTAATTAGTGCGATAGATAAAGCGGCAGGTAAACTGAATGTGGCCACTTACGTAGCTAGTAGTCCAGATCCTTTAGTTACGGTTTCTATACCCATTGATCTTCATAAGTCTGGTGATATTTATTCGGCTAAAACAATTTCCGCTCCCGACTCTTTAATCAATTATATGGCTATAATTTATCTAAACCAAAATAGAGAAGTAGCTTTATCTGTGGCCAAAATCCACTTTAATACACGTACCTATAGCGTAATAAATGAGGTTTTTGACAAAAAACACATGAAAGAATTGAAAGACTCTTTCGTTGCATCAGATAAAAAAAATGACGATTTAACTTTCAGCTCGCCGAATTTTTTTGGGATAAGGTCTGTTGAGCTTTATGGAAACAAGTTGATGGTAGCGCTGTCATCAAGGTATGTGTCCAGTTATAATAAAATTGTAATCACAGCTGAGTCATCTATGTTGCTGAATGTTTATGATAAAAATCTGAAAAAACAATACCATCAATTTCTTCCAAGAGAATTTTATAACATGACAAATCAGGGGTTTGACGTTGCTTTTAACCTGAAAGGAAGTACGTTAAAGATGTTATATAATAAGAAGTCTAATGTTAATAGTGATGTAGTTCCTATTTATTCGGAAATGGATATTGAGAATGGAAAAATTTTAAAGATGAATAAAATAATGGGAGCAGAGACTAACGAAGACTACTTTATGAACACAAAATCAGTTAGTTGGATGGATCAATCCTGTGTAATTCCTTATCTAGATCGTCAACGTGCATTCTCTATTAAATTGGGAATGCAGATGCAATTGGTAAACCATTAAAATCGATTATCTTGTTTTTCTATTTAGTAAATATTAGCCGAGCTAAAATAGAGTTGGTTTAATGTATGATGTGTTCGCTGGTAAATCAAACCCAATGTTCCTGATTGTATATTAGAATTCAATTATGTAGTTTAGTCATATGAAAATTCGCTCTATTGTTTCAGTATTTACTATTTTCTTCAGCACAATCTTATTTGTTTCCTGCGATAATGCTCAGTCTCCTAAAGGCGCTGATACAACCTCGCCTTTTAAAAAGATCACTTACACGGAATGGAAAGAAGAAGCTAAAACTAACATTAGGCTTTTACCTAAATATGGTCACCTTCCTAAAACTGATGAGCAAAAAGATGCTGATCGAGAACTGATCGAGACTTATGTAAAACAGCAAGGAACGAGGTCTAAAGCCTCAGCTGTATTGATCGATTTGGGGTTTGATTATTTAGCTCGTATGGATATTAAAACTGCAATGTACCGATTTAACCAGGCTTGGCTATTGGATTCAACAAATGTAGATACATATTGGGGCTTTGGAGCTATATATCACACCTTAGGTGACTATAAGCGGGCAATGGAGCAATATGACATAGGGCTGAGCGTTGATCCTAAAAATCCTAGAATAATCACCGATAAGGCAACTGTTTATTTAGTTTATTATCAGCTCAACAATGATCTTAGTAACCTCATCAATGCTATAACGCTATTGGAGCAGTCGTATATTATAGATCCGCAAAATCAGAATACTTTATTTAAACTTTCCATTTGCTGGTTTTTAAAGAACGATTGCAAAAAGGCCAGGAGATATTATAAAGAATGTATGGATCTGGGGGGTAAACCAATTACATTGGAGTTTACTAATGCGCTCAAGGAAAAATGCAAAGAGAATTAATATCGATAAAGTACTTAAACGTTTTATATAGCAAGTTTGAAGAGTAAGAGGATTATTTATGCGCTATTAGTTATTGCTGTAATAGCTCTCGGTATTTTATCTAGAAAAGTAACCGTAATACCATTAATTGTTGGTAATATATTATATGCGGTAATGATGTTTCTTTTGATAAAATTTCTTCTGATCCAATTGCGGTACTGGAAGGTTGCATTAATTAGTTTGTCAATCTGTTATTTTATTGAAATTAGTCAGCTCTATCATGCTCCATGGATTAATCAGATGCGAAATACGACCATCGGTGCATTGGTTCTTGGACATGGTTTTCTCTGGAGTGATATGATTGCCTACACCATCGGCACAGCGATTTGTATACTTTATTATGCTAAGCTCAAGTAGGAGTACAGCTCTGTAAAATAGGATGATAATGATTATTCTACGTAAGTCTGAATATAGAATTAAAAGGAGGCCTCAGGCCAGTAAAATCAAAACTTATATCAATTAGAGAGGAAATGCAGTGCCTTAGTGATTTAATTGCGGGTTTACAATGAAATATTATCTTTGTATCAACGGATTAGCATTCATTATTCTTTAAATGACCTTTATCAAGTATCTAAATGGGTTTAGGGGGGGGGAATTAAGATGCTTTTATCGATTTTGTACGCTAAATAATTCACTTTCAAATAACGCTTTATTAATATCCGTTTCAGGTTTTAGGTATCTTAGTAAATATATACCCTGTGGTTCAACTTTATATTTTTGAAAACTGTCATTAATGTTCTTTTGAACATAAAACTCTATACTATAGATGGCATAAATCAATCTTGATTCGCCATATTTTACATAGTTTATGCCCAATGCAACAGGCATTTCTAATGTCAGGTAATCACTTTTATTATATTTATTGAACAATGAATCTAAATTGCACTTATAAGATAAATAGGTACTCATTGGTGTTAGGTACCACGTTTTATCATGAATTCGTATACTCGGATTATTTACAACGTTTTTTAGTAGTGGATGCCAATGTACTTTTGCAAATTGAAATAGCATATCTTCTGGAATTACATTATTCACTTTAAATAAGGCATTGTCTTTATCATGAAGCTTAAATGATAAAATAGGATATTGCTCTCCGTTGAATGTGTATATGCTTTGTTTGAGCGCAATATTTGAGGATATAATCTGGGAAAAAGTGAAAATTAAGCCTGTAAATCCAATTAAAATCGCAAGAAAATTTATTGCATATTGATACTTCTTTAATACCTCGTTAAATAGTTCAAAGTATCCTTTTTTCCTGCGACTCATATTTTTGTGTTTTGAGATGATGTCATTTTTAAAATTATTGACTGTTTATTTATTGCGTAAAATAGAGGTTCTCTTAATATCTGTAATAGGGTTCTGTTAGTGTTATGGCATTTTAAACTAACATCTTTAATGCAAGCACATGTTTGCAAATGCCCCTTTTACCCTGATAGGTTGTAAACCATTCACAAGTACATCTGTAGCCATTATGATCTATTACTACTTTGTGTACTACACCAGATCCTTTTACATTTGCTTCCACATATCCATCTTTTTTTTCTACAATTGTAACATCCGAATTTTCAATTAGCTTTTTAGCATTCTTAAGTCTAGGGTTCAAACTAAGGATCCGTTCTGTTTTAAATGGTAGTTGTCTGTAAAAATGACTTCTGGCCATCACGTCATAACCTAACAATCCGATAGACGACAAGCTTGATGTAAGCTGATCCATTGTACCGGAGTCAATATCATGCTCAATGGATAGCAAGGTTGGATCAAAGGTCTCGTTAGACTTTAACAAGCTGTTCAATCCGTACATCCATTCAACAGGTAGATTTTCGGTCATATGTTCCAGGGCTTTTCCCTCACCAGAAAAACCACGATAAGCATCTGGTGAAAATGCCATAAGTAATTGCATTTTACCAAATTCACATACTATTGCACAGGTTTCACGATCTGCTGACTCGTAGACATAGATCTTATCTACTATAGCTAGAATCCCTTCAAGCAAGCGTAACCTGTGCATGCCTCCAATACGAGCCCCATCTGCAGTTGCTAAGGTTGAAAACATGAATTTGCCAGCCCTTTTAGTAATGAAGAAATCTCCTTTCACATTGCCTTTTGGCAAGGTCTGAAAAAGCTGTATCGTCTGGATTTTACTCAGTTCAAACCTAAGGTCCGTATCTGCCAGGTAAAGCTGCACGCTGGTTAAGCCCTTTATCCAACGCATCGGCAAAGTCACCTTCTTCTCTGTCACTTTAGTGTTGGCCGTTATCACCTGCATATCCTGCTGGCCGACAGCAAGTGTCACTTTCTCATTCTTTTGAATACTGTTCAGTGCATTGAGCATCGGGTCGTTAAAATCAACATTGGTCGTGCCAGTCGCAATAAACTCCCCATCAATAGCTTCCGGCTTCATATCGAGCCTTACGTAAACACCATTACAGGAAGAGAAACCTTCAAAGCGGATTCTTTCTGTTCCTGCGGAAACAATTGGATCACGTAGACTTGCTGGGATAGGACCGAAGCTTGAACGAACCACCTTAGCAATTGTGCTCCAGCATTTAGCCGTTACGTAAGGATCGGTTAGGCTACCCCAAAAGAAACAGGGGATATTGTTTACGGTTTCGATTTCTGTTTGGTGAGCGAGCACCAGACTGCTTATGCCTTTGGATTTTGTATAGGTTGAAATGCCTTTATATTGAATTTGTAAGTCGGTCATGATTGGTCTATTTAATGATTTGTTTAATCAATGCCTTTAGTGTGGCATTGTCTTTCCATTTGTTGTAAAAAGCGATTGAGATAGCTGAAGGTTGTTGATTTGTTTTGTACAGCACATCAATATAATGCTCTACCATTTTCTTAAAGTTAACAGGCAGCTTTTCGACATCAGTCAGGTGTTTAAAAATACCTTCCATTAACTGTAGATAAGCAGAATTGTGTAATGGAGACACATCTTTTAAGGTACCAATACTATCTGCCAGACGTAAAAAAGCACCGTATTTGTTTGAAGAAAGATAACCTAACTTCTCCGCAAGCAACTCCAGATCGACAGCCTGTTGCTCTATCAGGTTAATGAGTACCTCGGCAGCCATTAAACGAATGTCTTTCTTGCTCTGGAAAAAGGTGCAGGCAAATACCAACATGGTCAAATCAGAATAGGGGAAGCCGCCCTTGTTCAACAGGTTTAAAAAACCTTTCAGTTCTTTCCCACCTTTATCTGCGTGGGAGCAAGAGGAGTTGATCAGGAAGCTAGACAAGGCATCCGCATTTTGTGGCATCAGGCTGTGCCAGTAGTATACATTTCCCTCACTGCCCATTATATATTCCCAAGAGTCCTTCTTGCCATATACATCCAGGCCGTACAAACAATAATCGGGTACATTTTGATATCCTGAAACATGGAAACTGAGTTCGTACCATGAAGGTGACCGTTCTTTTTGCTTTGTTTGGTAATTGATATATTCATTCCATCGCTCCTTAATTTCTAACTCCGGTTTAAAGGGCGCGACCACAAATGGATAGTCCTTAAGGTAAGTGTCTTCAAACTGTGAAAAAGTCTCTTGAGGATAATAAGTCCGTGCGGCTACACTCTTTATGCTCCTATAGTCAGTATCAGTATCACCTTTTACTTTAGAAACCAGTTTACCTAATATGGAGGCTGGCTTAAATGTAATCTCTTTAGTCGTTCCAAGACAAAATGCCATCAGATTCTTTAGTTCACCTGTAAGTTGGTTTAATAGCGGGATGGCCTCCTCTGTTTGTTCACGTGGCATCCTGCCGATAGCAATGTTTAGGTCCAGATAGTTGATCTTAATATCGTTCTGTTGCCGGGTAATCAGCCTTTCCATTAAAACTTTTGGCGCTATCCAATGTGGTTTGTGTGTTGGAAATGAAAGCATTGGTAGGTTTAGGTTGCTGTTGATTTGCTCTTGTGCTGCATGCAGCATCGGCTTGATTAGCAATAAGGTCCTGGTTTTATGGTAGGCATTATCCTTTATCTTGAACTGATAATTCATATCGTACATCTTTTGTTGCAGGAAAACACTGGCATAAGCCTTATGGATGCTTTCAAAATAGCTCTTCTCCAATTGCTTTTTATAGGGATCAAGCTGTGTGGAATAATCTGCTGGAAACAGGTGTTTTTGGGTGATGTAAGTATTTAGTAATAGTTCTGTGTCTAAAACTTCGTCTGAATTGATAAAGCTTCCAAATAAATAAACAATGTCGTTCCAGTCTTTGGGGAGTACCACTTCTTCTATTAATACTTTTTTTGTTGTAGCTGCAAAATGATATGTTTCTGATAAGTCGACATGTGCGGTCTGCGCAGCTTTTGGTAGCAGTTCTCCTAAGTTCAGAGGGATATTTCCTTGCATTAGAGAAGTGTAACCGGCTAGCTTTTCCTGTAGATCCTTGTCTTTAGCAGATGCGATTTTTAGCAGTACTTTGGTAGCCCTTTCTTGTAGATTCAGATCCGGGATAATATAAATATCAGCAATTAGGGAGCTGACTTTTTTATTCAGTTTCGGATACAGCTTATTCATTTTTTCTAAAACCGGAAGCACAGTTTTTATGGCAGCTTTATTGTCGTTCCCCATCATAACGGGCTCCAACCAATCCAGAAAAGATGAAGCATTGAACTTTTTGTGTTCATACATCTTTTTTACCAGTTCCATAGCAAAATTCACTATAGGAGCATAGGAATAGTGTAAACAAGCAAATATGCTTTCCTGGTACTGCATCAGCTCATCAGGTTCCAGGTTTAGGCTGGCTAACCTTTTTCTAAAGAAAGACTTAAGGTTATTGTTCCAGTCTTTGGTCTGCATCAAGATCGTTTCTGATATGAATTGCTTGCGGTCCAATTTACCTTCCTGCAGTAAAGCGTCGTAAATGATTTCCCAGGCGCTAAACTCATTGTATGCCTGCTGGTCATTATCCCTGAAAAATAGGTTGTGCAGATTGGTTTCATAGTTGAATAATTCTTGAACATCTCGTTCGTAAGCCAACTTATCGTTTGTGATATATTGTATATATTCTCTAATTTTAATCTTTGAGTTCCATTGATTAAAGTTCGAGATAGTTAATGCATATAATTCTGGCGACCAAATTAGCAACCCCTTGCTTTCCAGGAAACGGAGCACAAGATAGTCAAAACGCATCCATCCATTTCGACGGGATTTTTCCAGTATAAAATCTGCTATCCAGTTGGGTGAAGACCACTGGAGCACAGCTGTAATTTCTGGTTCCTCAGCTCTCTTTAAAAGCTCAAAGACCTCATCCCATGGATTTATATCAGTTTTATTGAAAAGGGCTAGGGCACTGAGTAGAATGATTTCCTTTTGATACACATCTCCACGAACACCCCATTGCGAATGGTGTGCTTGTGCTGGTTTGGCTCCGGGGTCCTTACTTAGGTCTACATAATCTACCCAGTAGCGTTTGCTTTTCCTGACCTGCTTTTTGAGTGCTTCCAGATTTCCTTTAGAATGTTCTTTTAAAAAGGGTAGGAGATCGGCTACCTTTCCGGATTTGACAAGCGCATCGTAAATACCAAGAATCTCATTGATATTAGTCGATGATGTGTTTTTGCTATTCGTAACTTTTGGACTAATTACTACATCGCCATTCTCGGAGTAACCTTTTTTTACTTTCTCGTTTAATAACTTTTCAGCTACTTTCAGGCATTCATCGCCGTCAGTAAAAGTTTTGGTTTGAGAGGTTCCGCTTGTACCATTCCTGCCGTATGTGACTGTGTATTCGGAGCCGTTTACTTCAATTTGCCAGAATTTATCTGAGGTGCCATCAATGTATTTAAGGTGTTTTTTCATATTTCCGTCGTACGCCAGTTAATACTAGAAATAGAGTTTCAAGGGTTAAAAGCGTTGTTAGTTTGTAATCGCAATTTAAGATTTATGAAGACATTAAGAAACCCGTAAATTTAAAAGATTGAATACTTAAAGGCGCATGTCGCTGGCATGGAATAGCGATACTTAATCATAGTTGTTTTCAGTGAGCGTAAGTTTATGCATGGTGTATGTACTAGGTATCTAAATTACAAATGTAAACTGAGAGTTATCAAAAAAACACTATTTTGGTTTCCTATTATATACTTAAATTAATAACGCTAATCATAGTCATTCTATATGGGATTATTCGATGTTTTCAAGAAAAAAGGGCAACCTGCAACTATTGATCAAACTCCGGTCAGGGAACTTTATCTTGGTGATTTGGAGAAAACTCAATTGATTTTTGAGTTGATTGATGTACCACGGGAGAATAGAGGAGAGGAATGGCAAAAGTCTTTTCTGGAGAACATTGTACACGCCAGTTTTCGATGTGGCGACCCGCAGGTTATTACTGGTCCAGACGGTTTTCCTTATTTTCAATTGTTTATGCCCAGGCCGAAGGAGCGTTTTCAGTGTTACGTGATCGACCGCATGAAAGATGATTTTTTACTAAAATCAGGGTATGGTGTGGTCATTAATCCTAATGATGGGCAACCCGACTGGGTTTTGTCGTACGGAGATATTCTCAATCTTCATCTTACAGGATCATTTTATACAACCGGACCAACACTTTTTTCAGGTGCTAAGGAAGATGAAACAATTCGTAAGGATGAAAAGGTGTTAGTTGGTCAGCCTTCTGAATTCGTATTACCAGAGACGGCAAGGACGATATTGCGGCAATTCCTACTTAATAATGGTGTTAAGTCTCCAAAAGTGTTGTTAATGTCACGAAATGGAGGCCCGGGTGAGGAAGCATCTCAAGATTTAGTATTTAATTTGACTCCGGAAGCATTTGAGACTGAAGAGCTATTCAGAAGTGTGACGCAGCATTTAGCTTGGTTCTTACCTCGTCATTATTCTTTTGCGGCTTTGAGTGAGAAGCAATTTAGTGATTGTTTCATGCCACTTTAACTTGTAGCAAGTTTGAAGAGTAAGAGGATTATTTATGCGCTATTAGTTATTGTTGTAATAGCACTCGGTATTATATCAAGAAAAGTAACTGTCTGGAGCATGGTCGATTTGTTTATTTTCGAAACAAAGAAAACAGGCTCCACTGACAACCTTATGGCAGTGTGATTTTTTTTTGGGCTGAGAAATCAGTAATCGATAATATGGCTATTTTCAAAAAGCTTTCCAGCTAGAATTTGAAGGAGTGTTCTTCAATTGCATGTTAAACTTCTTTATATTTTACCTTAGGTGATTACGAGCGTGCAATGGAGCAATACAAACCAGGCCAAAATGATCCTATCCTGCAGTTTTAATGATATCGCAAATGACTTTATCCAGATCCTTGGCACTTTGAATGATTGCCCGATTCATTGTATCTCGCTCCAATTGATCAGAAAAGAAGCTTTCGTCCTCAAATAGGGAAACGATACCCATAATATTTGCCAGCGGAGCTCTTATGATGTGAGATTGATGCCAGGCAATGTCCCTTAACTTGTCATTTTGCTGCGAAATTTTATGATCTTTCATCATTACATCGGTAATATCCTGGATGATGAAGATATAGTGCAACTTATCCCTGGTATGGAAACTACTAGAACTTAGCAAAACTTTAATTTTTCGGTTATTTTTACTTGTGCCGTCAAACTTCTCCTGGTAAAACAATGGCGTTTTTATTTTGAATCCCATTGGGTGTACGGTAATGCCTTCGCTCTTGCTGAACTTGATGTCATGGATCAGGTCTGAAAGTGAAAGATTAGTCAGTTTCCCTTTTCCATATTCAAACGTATTACGGGCCCACTTATTGAAATAGGTGATTTTAAGTTTTTCGTTTGTAATCAAGATTCCGATAGGAGCAAGGTTGGATATCTTTCTGAACCGATCTTCACTTTCCTTCAATCCGATCTCGTACTTCTTTCTGATTGTAATATCTTGAGCGCTTAATGCTACGCCAAGAAGGATGCCGTCGTCATCATATACCGGGGTCATCCGGTATTCGAACCAGATTGAAGTATTTTTACTTTCGGCAAGAGCCTGAACGGTAACAGACTCGCCATTTATCGCTTTATTGTAAGTATCTAGGTATAGTTGATGATCCGACTCTAGGACGAAATTCGGGTAATACAAATCGCCAACTTTGATTTCCTGCCCATGAAATTGCTTCAAAACATTCTGTATGGTCCGATTATAGGCGAGAATTTCGTGCTTCTTTCCAATAAGGATGACGCTCTCTGGACTGTTATCCAGTATAGCTTTAATGTAAGAGTTCCGCATACCTGAATCTACAAAATAATCGATAAATATTCCGTAAATCTGTGCAAGCATTTCATGGGGACGTCATTTTTTCCCCCGGACGAGGTATATCTATAAGTGCAAATTGAATTAAAGTATGGAAACCTGTGGAGTTTTGCATCTTGATTTAAAACAAAGACTATGAAAAGACTTCAACTCGTATTGACAAATCCCTGTTTGAAACAATGGGACGATCTACAGCCAGCAGCTAATGGTCGCTACTGCGACAGCTGTGAGAAACATATTGTGGATCTAACAGATAAATCAGATGCTGAGCTGATTGATTTTTTTAAACGTAAAAAAGGAAATGCATGCGGGAGGGTACTTTCCAGTCAACTGGGCCGTGAACTGTTGCTACCGCTATACAAACCAAGCTGGTACCAGTTGTTGCCCCTGGCCATCGGTGCGGTTATGGTTTCTCCTGCACAGGCAAAGCAATTGCAGCCTGCGACGGTGCAAAACGCAAAGCCACTTGATTTTCAAATGGCTTCATTTGAGACTACTTTGGATGCTCCTCTTGAAGTCGATACACTTACTGGAAGTATAAACGATGAAAGTACCGGTAATCCTTTGAAAGGAGTGAAGGTAAGACAGAAAGGCTTCGAAAATGTGCTAGCCATATCAGACAGTGCAGGTAGGTTTAAGCTAGAAAGGTCTGCTGCAGATTCTGGTGTTGTGTTCAGTTTTGAGTTGAATGGCTATGATGCCATTGAGTCTAAGCTGACTGATGGTATGGTGATTAAACTGGCACCTCGCCGAATGATCATGCTTGGCGCGGTATGTACGGTGCCTTTGGATCTTGCGCCCTTGTATTTGGTTTATTCGGGAAAGAAGAGCCGGACCATTGATGCTGCAAAATTAAAGGAGATTAATCCCAATTGGATCGAAAAACTGGAGGTGCTCAAAGATGCTAAGGCGACCGCACTTTATGGTTCCAGAGCAGCTAACGGAGTGATTTTGATAGAGATTAAAAAGGCCTATGCGAAAAAAATAAACTTTTCGAAGAAGGATTAGAAAATAGTGAAATGTTTTATACAGCAAATTTGAAGAGTCAGAGGATTATTTATGTGCTATTAGTTATTGTTGTAATAGCGCTCGGTATTTTATCTAGAAAAATAACCGTAATACCATTAATTGTTGGTGATATATTGTATGCTGTAATGATGTTTCTTTTGATAAAATTTCTTCTGATCCAATTGCGGTACTGGAAGGTTGCATTAATTAGTTTGTCAATCTGTTATTTTATTGAAATTAGTCAGCTCTATCACGCTCCATGGATTAATCAGATACGAAATACGACCATAGGTGCATTGGTTCTTGGACATGGTTTTCTCTGGAGTGATATGATTGCATACACCGTCGGCATAGCTATCGTATACTTTATTACGCTAAGTTCAAGTAGAGGAGTATAACTTTTCACTTTTCCACTCATGCTCGATATTTGTCATTAACAAGGCATTGTCAAATTTAATAGACCCTTTTGGGAAAACCTCTTCGTTTTCGAAGAAGCTTGATTTTACATTCAATACTTCTAGTGGCTTAACTTCCCAGTTGTAGGTATTTAATTTAAGGCCTTCAAATTTGTCTTTGTTGGGCGAATAACCCAGCTCGCCACTTTTAAAGAAGTTAGATGCATTGTGTAGCGTCTCGAAAATAGAGTTATCGTTAAAAGTTTTAGATTCAACTGCATCAATCAGCGTTTCAGTATCATCTGAACTCTTGAAGTCAATATGATAATTTCCATTTCCTTCCTGTACGTTGAACTTTGCATAATAATGTTTACCTGGAAATAGTCGACCACCTACAAGTGTATTGAATCTTAAAGAAGTATCTCTACGTGGAATGTAAACTCCTGTTTTGGTTTCGCCATTCTCATCCCATTCAACTGCAATTCTGTGCGCCCCATTTTCTGAGTTTATTCCAACAAATGCCGGTAAGCCCTTAGGTTTTATATTTCTAAGTCTGATCAGACAAATCCCTACAATAGCCTTTTCTTTATAGATAATAGGTCTGAATGGGAAAGGGAGGATTTTCTCTATTGCTTTAGGGTCAGCGGTAAAATTGATTAGAATTCGCCGCTCTATGTAGCCGTGTATGATTGGAATTTTCATTTAATTTTGGAGAAATAGGATGGAATGAATTCTTGAATATATGTATAATAACAGATATTTGAATCTAATTAAAGTATGAAGATATTTCAAACAACTATCGCAATAAGAGCAAGAAAGAGGGGATTTCATTTAATTACTGATGAAATATTTAGCGCGTTACCAGAAATTAAGACACTTAATGTCGGTATTTGCCAGGTATTTATCCAACATACTTCGGCTTCTCTCACGATAAATGAAAATGCAGATCCAACAGTTAGGAAGGATTTTGAAATGTTTTTTAATAAAGCTGTGCCAGAAAATGATCCTGATTATGAACATGATTATGAGGGAGCTGATGATATGCCTGCACATTTAAAATCATCTCTTTTGGGAAGTTCAGTAAGTCTGCCTATCAGTAATGGAAAGTTCGCATTAGGTATGTGGCAAGGGATTTACCTTTGTGAACATCGTGATTATGGCGGAGAAAGAAAATTAGTGATAACTGCCTGGGGTGAGGACATATGATTCATAATCATCAAAAAATAGCTTTGCGATTTGATATGGTTTTGGCTTAAACACCCCCTTCTTTTGTCGCGCATCGCCTTGCGGCGCTGGGCGCAGTATTCTATTTTTAACCTTTACGCAAACCAGATCAGAAAGATCAAATCTAAAATTATTTATATGAGAAAGATAATATCATTTATACACATATCGCTTGACGGTTTTGTGGCAGGGCCAAACGGAGAAATGGACTGGATTAAAGTTGATGAAGAAATTTTTGATGATGTCGCCAAGCGGATAAGTGAAAGCGACACTGCACTATATGGAAGAGTAACTTATCAGATGATGGAAAATTACTGGCCTACAGCAGCAGATAGTCCGACAGCATCCAAGCATGACATTGAGCATTCAAAGTGGTATAAAGACGTTCATAAAGTTGTTTTATCAAAGACAATAAAACACGAGGGCTTGACTAATACAACAATTATTAGCGACAACCTTTCCGACTCAATAAATGAAATAAAACAACAGGAGGGTAGCGACATCTTGGTTTTTGGTAGCCCAACAGCAACACATTCTCTAATTCAACTGAACTTAATTGATGGCTACTGGCTATTTGTGAATCCAATTATTCTTGGACAAGGTGTTCCGTTGTTTGTAGACATCAAAGACAAAATAAAACTGCAACTATTATCTACGCAACAATTCACTAGCGGGGTGACTGCACTGAGTTACACAGTGGATAGATAATCTTTAAGGAGTCTCTTTCCATGAATAAAGATTGGCTTTTTCAAAGTCTTTGGGCCAGACGATGGACTGTAACAAAAACTGGCGATCATTAGCGCTACGGCCAAGAATTTGAATACCGGTTTCAGCAAGCTCTATCGAGATTTCGGAGAGCGTGATTCCCTCACTTGGCTTGTAAATAGATTGCCAGGTTCCCACTCCTTTTTTGTGATCAAAGCGGAACTCTTTACTACCTATGAATTTGCCGGGTTGATTGGACTTGCCATTGAAAGTAAGGGTAAGTTTCTTTTGGGCCAATGTAAAGTTTGCCTTAGCGTATTGAAATTCGAAGGTTACAAGACTATCGATAGGTTTTGTAGCTAGAGGATTTGCCCATTTAGATGGTAGCAAAAGCTTAGAGATTTCCCCCATATTGATGTTGATCTTAGGGTCATTCATGTCCTCTAATTTTCTGTTCACATCATCATTGCTGAAATTACTCATGCTTCTAAAAAAGAGGTTGAGCTGTCGGTCGGTCGCTTTGTTGTCTTTCCCTAGGATAAAGGTGCGGAACATTACTTCCCTTATCTTTCCCTTTGTAAATTGATTATATAATAGTGTGGTCAATTTGTTGATATCAACTTCTCCTGATGGAACGGTTATAGCTGTTTTATTTACAGTATTAATGCGTTTGATAAACTCACGAGCTTTTTGATTGGCCTCTCCTTCAAGCATAAAGTTGAAAGTTTGGGCCAGTATTTGGGTGTCATCAAGGCGCATTACGCTGCAAGCCAAAATGAACGCATATTGCCTGTCGTTATAAATGAATCTGTCGGGGGAGTAGGCAAAATAAGCCTGCATTTCATAGGAGTAGGTTAATGAAATAGTTTTAGATTTTCCAATCCTGGGATACTTCACGTTTGGAATCCCAGATTGGGAAAGGGTAATACCTGTTAAAGGAAAGCTTGTTGTTAAAGGAAGTGCTCCAGTTTTTTGGAAGCTTAAGAACTTCTGGTCGCCCCTTTGAGAATCGGATTTCTGAAGCCCCGATATAAAGACCCTGGACATACCGATCCCCAGCCATTTAGTGATCTTTGGCATCCCCTCAGGGAGGCGGTTCGTCTCGACAAGGAAGCTGAGGTCAAGCTGGGCATTAACACTAAGTGGTAAGCTAAATGCCAGTAAAACAGTAATTGTGAAGAATGCGTTTTTCATCTGATCGTTTAAAGCTTTGAAGATAGTGCTTTAATTTATAAGCAGAAAGAAATCCAAATGGTCTGAAAAACAAATTGTTCGATCGCTTTGTTATACTCCCGAAATCGAATTAGTCACCATAAAATCAATTAAAATGAGTACAATCACGGTAAAAGACGGAACAGAAATCTATTATAAAGACTGGGGAAAGGGGCAACCTCTTTTTTTTCATCATGGATGGCCTTTATCAGGCGATGACTGGGATGGACAAATGATGTTTTTCCTTGAAAAAGGATTTAGAGTGATCGCGCATGATCGGCGAGGGCATGGAAGATCTAGCCAAACAGCCGATGGACATGATATGGATACCTATGCCGCTGATGTTGCTGAGCTGACTCAAGCACTTGATCTAAAGGATGCAATACATATCGGTCATTCCACCGGTGGTGGTGAAGTGATTCGTTATGTTGCAAAACATGGTAAAGGTCGTGTAGCCAAGGCAGTACTGATTAGTGCTGTACCTCCGATTATGGTACAAAACGAAAATAATCCGGACGGCATTCCTCTTTCTGTATTTGATGAAATACGGGAAGGTACGGCCTATAATAGAGCTCAATATTTTCAAGATTTCACCCTTCCGTTTTATGGGTACAACCGTGAAGGGGCGAAAATATCTCAGGGAGTTCGGGATAATTGGTGGCGTCAGGGAATGATGGGCGGTGTAAAAGCTCATGTAGACTGCATAAAGGCTTTTTCAGAAACAGATTTTACTGAAGATCTTAAAAGTGTGGATGTTCCTGTACTGGTTATGCACGGTGAAGACGACCAGATTGTTCCATTCCCACTTACCGGAGCAAAGGCAGTAAAACTTTTAAAAAATGGAAAGCTTGTTTCTTATCCTGGCTTCCCTCATGGAATGCCAACGACAGAAGCTGCTACCATAAATAAGGATCTCTTGGCTTTCATCAAATTATAGCACGAGTAAATTCCCTATAATATGTTTTATAGGGAATTTTATGGTTTTTATTAAAATTAAAGCACTGATAGAGAAAGGGGTGTCGGCAACATCAATGCCTCGACGAGTCCGTGACTATCTTCCTGCAGGCGATATCTATGGGAGGTATAAGTTGCTTAATCTCTACTTTGTGTGGTATTTTAGGGATTAATGTTGGAAAAAGACTACTTATTAGTAGTGTTAATTTGAAATTTGCATTTGTGTTGAAAAATACCGACATTAGTGTGGTATTTAAGTGTTAAAGATGGATATATCCGATTTTGAAATAAATGCCAAGAGTGACTTGGAGTACCTAAGTCAGATTGGGGAGTTTTTGAAAGGGACAAGGCTTGAGCTTGATCTCACCCAAAATGTTGTCGCAGAAAGAGCTGGTGTAGATAGGACAACGCTAATAAAGGCCGAAAGAGGGGACTCCATAAATCTCTTGTCGCTTATTCAGATTCTCCGTGCCTTGGGAAAGCTTAGGGTTTTGGAAAATATGAAATTTACAAGGCAGGTCAGCCCAATAAAAATGGCAGAATTATCCATGAAAAAGAAGAGAAGGGCAAGCGGTAACAAGCCCCCGGAAGATAAATCACAATCCGACTGGTAATGACCACAGCAATAATAAATCTTTGGAATAAACGCGTGGGTGCGGTGCTTTGGGATGAAAACAGTCAGTTGGCAAGCTTTGAGTATGATCCAGGTTTTATAAGTAAAAATCTGGATATTGCACCAATAAAAATGCCTATTGGGACGCCGGGACGTATTTATTCCTTCCCAGAGCTCGCAAGAAATAATACATTTAAAGGACTGCCCGGACTGTTGGCGGATATTCTTCCCGATAAATATGGTAATGCATTGATCAACGCCTGGCTTGTGGCCAATGGTCGTCGAGCAGATAGTATGAATCCAGTAGAAATGCTCTGTTTTGTTGGTAAGCGGGGGATGGGGGCGTTGGAGTTTGAACCGGCAACAGCAGGGACTGCAGATCGGGCTACCAAGATCGAAATTGAAGGACTTGTACATATTGCTGGAAAGATCTTGCAGGGCCGTCAGGACTTTTTGGTTGATATGAATGCCGACGAGCAAAAGGCGCTAATGGATATTCTTCGCATAGGAACCTCTGCTGGTGGGGCAAGGGCAAAAGCTTTGATAGCCTATAATGAACAGACTAAAGAAGTTCGTTCAGGACAGGCAAAGGCACCAGAAGGATTTACCCATTGGCTGATCAAGTTTGATGGTGTCCACGACAGCCAGTTTGGTGCTACTTATGGTTTTGGCAGGGTTGAGTATGCCTATCACCTCATGGCAGTTGCCAGTGGAATTGAAATGACTGAGTGTAGACTCTTGGAGGAAAATGAAAGGGCGCACTTTATGACTAAAAGGTTTGATCGCAGTCCAGATAAACAACACGTACAGACCTGGTGCGCAATGGAGCACCTTGACTTTAATAACGTGGGGTTATACAGTTATGAACAGTTGTTTCAGACCATGAGGGTATTACGTTTACCCTATCCGCAGGCAGAACAGCTTTTCAGGAGGATGGTATTTAATGTGATTGCCAGGAACTGTGATGATCATTCTAAAAACTTTGCCTTTATAATGGATAAAAGGGGTGAATGGGCATTGTCACCCGCATATGATGTATGCCACGCTTATAGACCTGGAAGTGTGTGGGTAAGCACGCAATCCCTAATGGTCAACGGAAAAAGGGATGGTATTGCACGTGCAGATTTATTGGAGGTGGCGCGGAAAATGAATATCAAATCAGCTGAGTCAATAGTAGCAGAAATCCAGGATAAGGTCGATAATTGGGAGGCTTATGCAGATCTGGCAAAGGTTAGTGAAAAGTTAAGAGAAGGCATAAAGACAACACTTTTAAAGCTATACTAAAATGAGAGATCAATGAATAGGTTTACAATTGAATTGTTATTTCACATTATAGGAATAGGTTCTTCATCTGGCTTGTTTTTAAAGGACAATTCGCTTTATGTGATTGGTGATAACAGTTCTTATTTCTATGAATATGAACTCAAATCCACAGCTTTAAAACGTTATGCACTTAGTGAATACCCAGCTGAAAATATAAATAAAAAACTGAAGCCAGATTTTGAAGCAATGACTTTTTATGGTGATTCATTTTATCTTTTCGGATCCGGCTCTACTGAGAGCCGAACCAACGACTAAAGAAAGGATTTCTGTTCTTGATTTATCTGCATTATATAAAAGCATGAAGGTATTGGCTGGATTGAACGCAGAAAACTTTAATATAGAAGGGGTAGTTCGTACCGGAGATACCTGGTATTTCTTTAACCGCGGGAATGGAAACACCGGAAGAAATATTGTTTTTACTGTCCATGGTAAGGATTTAATTGGAAATACTAAAATTACATTTACCGAATTAAAGCTCCCTGAAATTAGAGGTATCCAGGCTAGTTTTACGGATGCCATAGAAGTGGGGGATAAATTTTACTTTTTAGCAGCAGCGGAAAATACGAATTCGACCTATAATGACGGTGAAGTTCTAGGAAGCATTATAGGCTGTATTGACGTTAAAACAATGAAAGTGGTATTCACAAAAGAAATCTCAGACCGACATAAATTTGAGGGGCTCACTTTAAAGCATAACTCGGGGAAAGAACTATCATTCCTGTTGTGTGAAGATAACGATAGCGATCGGTTGGGGGCAGATATTTACCTATTATCTCTTGAATTAGCGGATAATTATAGATATTAGCCCTGCGATGTTCCCGGATAAATGAAAAATAGAATAAAAGATCAAGATGAATATTACTGGGTTCAGTGCTTTAAACAGGGAGATCCTGATGCGCTAGCTTATTTTTTTGATCTTCATTATAAAGCTTTATGCTACTTTGCCGAACGTTTGATTGGGGATGAAGCAGAAGCCGAGGATATCGTTGCGGATTGCTTTTTGAAACTCTGGAAAGGTGATCGGCAAATAGAGACTGCTCAAAATGTAAAAGCATTTCTATACATCAGTTGCCGAAATGCTTGTATGGACTATTTCCGAAAACTGAAAGTTAAGACCGCTGCCCAGGAGTATACCTACAGGCAATTGGAGCATGGTGAGGAGGGCATTTTTTATGAAGTCGTTAAAACTGATGTCATGGAAATACTGGCAGCAGAGATCGAGTCTCTACCAGAAAAGCACAAGGAGGTCTTTAAACTGATCTATTTCGATCAGAAGAAAACAGATGAGATTGCTAAAGAGCTTGGACTTTCGGTAAAAACCGTACGCAATTATAAAGCACTCGCTGTAGAAATGATTAAAAATTCAATCGTTAAAAAAGGCTTAACAGATGCGTTATATGTTGCACTGGTCCTGTTTTTAGAAGGTAGAAAAAATTTTTAGTATAAAATCGTATTATTTTTCGGGCCTTTTCCATCCTTGTTCGTATTTACTGAAATGAGCATATAAGTAATGCTTAACTTCATGTAATCAAAAACAGTCATGCTTGAAAAAGAATTCTATATTTCCCGATTGATCAGCTTGCAAATTAAGGGCGGACTTACGGTTGAGCAGGAAACAGAATTAAATAACTGGTTGGCAGAAAAAGAAGCGCACCGCTTATTTCTGGAGGAATTCTATGATCAGGAGAAATTCAAGTCAGAAATTGGCCATTATCTCGCAAAAGACAAAACTAACTTATGGAATAAGGTAATTGGTAACCTTGATAATCCGGAAGTTGTTCCGCTGAAAAATAAAACTTTGCTGCTCTGGTCGCGTTTCGCGGTTGCTGCATCAATTTTATTGGTCATAGGAATTGCTATATACTTTTTGAATAACCATGGCAGGCCGGTGGCTGATCATTCATCTGCTTATACCAATGACTTAAAACCTGGTTCTAATAAAGCCACACTGACTTTAGCGGACGGGCAGACCGTAACATTGAACAACCGTAACACAGGCGTAATCATAGCGGCTGAAAAACTAACTTATAATGATGGGACAGCGGTGATTGCTAATCACAATGGAAAAACGGCATTGCGAAATGAAAGGGAATTAAAAATCAATACCCCGCGCGGAGGGCATTATGAAGCGGTTCTTCCGGATGGAACCCATGTTTGGTTAAATGCGGCATCTACCTTAACATTCCCTTCAAAATTTAGTGGTAGAAATAGAAAGGTAGTATTAAGGGGAGAAGCCTATTTTGAAGTTGCTAAGGATAAGCAACATCCCTTTATCGTGAAAGCTGATCAGCAAGACGTGGAGGTGCTGGGTACACATTTTAATGTAAACAGTTATCGGGATGAACCTACTGTAAATACGACATTATTTGAAGGATCGGTTAGGATCAATGGAAACACCTTGCTTAAGCCGGGCCAGCAGGCCAATTTATACCCTACAGGCCAATTGGTGGTATCGAAAGGAAGTAATGATGTGATCGCCTGGAAGGATGGGAAATTCAAATTTGATGAGACCCCTTTGGAGGTTGTGCTCAGACAATTTTCAAGATGGTATGATGTCGACATTGAATACCCTAATGGAATTCCGAAGGAAAGATTCACAGGGTATATTGATAAAAATTTGCATGCATCTGATGCATTGGACATTCTAAAATATACCAAGATTGACTTTAAGATAGAGGGAAAAAAGATTATCGTATTGAAATAAGTTAAATATCATTAAACCTAATCCTATAACAACCAAAAAGATGAAAAGACAGCTACGAACGACAAACTGAAAATGATCAGGTAGCTCTAAAAAAGAAGCCGGAAAGTGTTCTAACCACGATCCGGCGGAGATTGAGTTAACCTTTCCCTATGGTCTAAACCGTTGGGATAAATAATTGGAAAACTATCGAATATCAACTCAACCAAACCAAAAGTATGAAAATAATTGCTTTTAACCTAGGTATGCCTGGACTTCGGCTACCTAAAAAACTATTATTGCTAATGAAGCTAACCACTTTTATATTGATAATAGCCCTGGCACAAGTAAGTGCTAAGGGATTTGGACAGAAAATCAATCTGAATGAAAGAAATGCGCCTTTAGAAAAGGTATTGCAATTGATTAAATTACAATCGGGATATGATTTCTTTTACAATGCTAAGGACCTTAAAGGACAAAAGGTAACCATTCAATTAGTTGATGTTTCTGTTGAAGAGGCGGTAAAGAAATCCATTAAAGACTTGCCTTTAACCTATAAAATTGTAAAGAAGAATATCGTTTTGACGCATACCGACCCATCTTTTATGGATAAAGTAAAGGGGGTAATTATGGACCTTGCGCTCGTTTCGGACTCTGTCCGGATTAAGGGAGTAGTTACCGATTCAGCAGGTACTGCGCTGGAAGGAACTACGCTTTATATTGCGAGAAAAGGAGCCAAAGGAGTGGAGGGGGGCGGTACAAGCACCCGATTGGTATTGGGTAAGGACGGACTTTTTGATATCAAAGCAAATGAAGGTGATAACATCATATTTTCTTATGTAGGCTATGCCATGGAAACTTTTGCGGTAACAAAACAAATGCCTTACCAAAAAATCATCCTGAAAAAGATTTCTACAGCCCTTAAAGAAGTCATGGTGCAAACAGGATTTCAAACCCTGTCTAAAGAAAGGGCTACTGGATCTTTTGGAAAAGCAGATTTGGAGGTGTTTTCTAAACGTACAGGTTCAACAAACCTCTTAACCCGACTAGAAGGACAGGTGCCGGGATTGTATATTGCGCCTCAGTCTCGTGTTGTTAGTTCGACTGGAATTGCCGAAGATCCTAAGACGATAGTAAGGGGCAGAGGAAGTGTCTTAAATCCTTCCAATCCTTTATTTGTAGTGAATGGAGTGGCTGTACCGAATTTCAACTCGGTAAATCTGGACGATATTGAAGACATTACTGTGCTTAAAGATGCGGCTGCGTCTGCAATATGGGGTGCCAGATCTGCGAATGGCGTAATCGTGGTGAAAACCAAATCTGGTAGTAACAATTCGAGATTGTCGATCAGTTATAACGGATCTTTAAATTATACAGGTCGACCGGATGTATATTATGGAAATATGCTGAACAGTCAGCAATATATCCAGGTTGCGAAAGAACTCTTTGACAATCCGGTTTACAGAACTGCTTATCCTTATGTGGCGCAGTCATTTCTGGCACCACATGATCGGATCTTGTATGATGGCTTACGCGGAAAACTGACCGAAGGACAACGTAATCAAAAGTTGGATAGCCTTTCTGGGATAGACAACCGGTCGCAAATTAAATCGATGTATGATCCGGCTTTTACCACCAACCATACGGTTTCTGCATCGGGTGGTAACAATTCTTATTCATTTTATGGATCAATGGGCTATGCTGGGATGAAGGGGAATGCCCCTGGAAGTAAGAGCAATACCTATAGTTTAAATTTAACACAAAACCTGAATGCAGGTAACCGTGTTAAAATTTCCCTGAATACGTCGTTGGTTAACATGACCGCTTCGAGCCAAAGTCCAATCTTACCGGGTAGTGGTTTTTATCCATATCAGCAGTTTCGCGATGCCGCAGGTAATCCATTGAACATGAATTTTATGGGTGGCTATGTGGATTCTGTAAGATTAGACTATCAATCCAGAAGCCGCATCAACCTGGATTACAATCCGATCAATGAAGCTGGATTAACTACCAATAAGACCGATAATCTCAGTATCAATGTAACGTCGAATGTTGCGGTAAAGATCTGGAAAGGTTTACGTGTTAGTGGGACATACGGTTATCTGAGGTCTCCTTCTTCTTCGAGGTCGTATGCCGACCATCAGGCAATTGGTCAGCGTAGGCTATTGGTCGGATTAACCGTGGCACCTACCGTAAATGATCTTCCTGTTTATTATTTACCAACATCTGGTGGAACATTGGGCGAAAGCACTTCTGAGAACCGCAGTTGGACTGTCCGCCATCAATTGATTTATGATGACAGTTTCAGGAAGGGAAAAGACCAACTGCTGGTACAGGTTGGAAATGACATTCAGGAAAACAGCGGAAGTCAGACGAATACAACGCTATTGGGTTATAATGATGCCTTGGGCAGCTTTGCGGAATTAGATTGGGCAAAATTGAGGAGTGGTATTTTCCCTACAGTAACTGGTTTTGGATCTTATTCCTATATTCCGATTGACCGGAGACCAAGAACAAAGAGTCGATTCCTTTCTTACTTTGCATTGGCCAGTTATTCCATTGAGCGCAAATACAGTTTAGATATCAGCTGGAGACAGGATTTGAGTAACCAGTTTGCCAGTGATCTGTCTAGCCAGAAGAAACCGGTATGGAGTTTTGGAGCCAGATGGCAGATCAGTAAGGAAAAATGGTTGAGTAAGGTGAAATGGCTGAATGACCTCGGCATCAGAGCGACTTATGGTATTACTGGGAATACGCCTTATGGACAGGTTTCGCAATATGACATTGTGAGTACCCTGAATCCGGCGACTAACTACTTTTACAATCAGATTGCAGGAGAAGCATTGTACCTCTCGGGTGTAGGCAATAAAGGCCTTGATTGGGAAAGTACTGACAATTATAACCTTGCAATAGACTATTCGATGTTTAACAACCGGATAAGTGGTAGTATCGATGCCTATAAAAGGATCACCACAGGTATGATCGGAAATGTGACACTGAACCCGTTGACAGGTTATAATTCAATCGCGGGCAACATTGGAAAGATGTTAAATGAAGGTATAGAAATGAGCATTCGCTCACTGAATATAAAAACGAGAGACTTTAGTTGGAGTACTACTGTTGGGGTAGGTTTTAACCACAACAAACTGATTTCTTATCAGACGCCAAGCAATAACAGCAAGACCGTTTCGGGGAGATTGCTGTCAGAATATGTGATCGGATATCCTATGAATGCGCTTTGGGCATATCGCTTTGCGGGATTGGATAATCTTGGGGATCCGCAGATCCAACTTGCGAATGGCACAGTGACTAAAAAACCAAATGCAGCCACTGTTGATGATTTGGTTTATATGGGAACTACCCAGCCCCGCGTTACTGGTGGTCTGGGCAATACCTTCAGCTATAAAGGATTTAATTTAAGTGCGAACATGATTGCTAACCTGGGGGGCGTGATGCGTAAATCTGTAAATACGTACTATAACGGAAAACTAGGAGGCACTGCAGGCTCATTTTCTGGAGGAAACATTTCGGAGTATTTTCTTGACCGATGGAAAAAGGCTGGAGATGAGGCCTTCACCAATGTCCCTTCTTATGAACCAAGTGCTGCATTAAATACTACCCGTAGAAGTATTGCTTATTATACATTTGCTGATATCAATGTGGTGAGTGCTTCGTATATCAAAATCAGGGATATTTCTTTGTCTTATGCTTTAGATACCAGGGTTTTGCAGTTTCTTAAAATACAAAGGGCTAGTGTGTTTGCTTCGGCTTCTAATTTTCTGATTTGGGCAGCAAACGAAGAGGGGACTGATCCGGAATTGCCGGGCTTATCCAATGGGGTAATGCCGATTAAGCACACTTATAGTCTAGGCATTAATTTTTCATTTTAATTTATTTTAAACAGACATTATGAAAAAGCTTATTATAATTTTCTTAGCAGTATTCAGCATGCTGACTTCCTGCAAAAGGACCTGGTTGGAGATTGTACCCCAGGGAGATCAGGTTACCGTAACCACTGAGGACTACGACAAACTGATGAATGATGGGGCCTTTTACGCTTATCACAGCATAGGTGGATACACTGAGGCACAGCTAATGGGGGATGAAGTGGCGCAAGTAAAACCATATTTCATCAATAAAAATGCGGTACGGGAACGCTTGTTCCAGTGGGCAGACGATGTTTATCCGGAACCTGCGGTGACTTCATTGGTATTGCGTACCACCATGACCCAGATGTACACGATTAACAAAATCATCGCCGAGGTCATGACTGCTACAGGTGGAACGGAGGAACGTAAAAAAGGAATCAGGGCAGAAGCACTGGCAACCCGTGCATTCAGTATCTGGAATATGGCCAGTCTTTACTGCAAACCGTATGCTGCGGCAACGGCAGGGACTGATCCTGGTTTCCCCTTTGTTGCTGTGCCGAATGTGAACATTCAGGATATTCCAAGAGGTACCCTTCAGCAGACTTATGATTTCATCATCAAAGACTATACAGAGGCATTAGCCAGTATACCAGCCAAACAAAATATCGTAACACGCATGTCCAGGCCTGCGGTAGAAGGTTTGCTGGGAAAGGTTTACCTGTTTATGGGCCGCTATAATGATGCGCTGCCTTTACTTAAAGCCGCGCTGGCAGATGTGATTGCGAACGGACAAACTTCCCTATATAACTACAACGAAACATTTGCAGCTGGAGGCGCTTTTTTACCAATCAGTGCTACAAATGGTCCGAAGTCTCCTTATCAGTTAATGGATGACACCAGAGAAGCAGTGGTTTCTAAAGTGTTTTACGCTGGGAAATCTGTTGGAAACATTACAGGAACGGATGGTCTGGTACTGACTAAAGCTGCACAGGCGCTCTACCAACCCACAGATCACCGTCTGAAATTTTATATCAATAAAAATGAGAACAATTCAGTTAACGCGGCGGGCTTGCTCCGTAAATATGGATTGAATTATTCAAGATTTGGTTTGCAGCTATCGGAGTTGTATCTGCTTTGTGCAGAGGCTAAAGCAAGGGCAAATGACCTGACGGGGGCCGTGACAGACTTGGAAACATTGCGGAAAGCACGCATCCGGGTTAAAAATGACAATGGAGATCCCATCAATGATGCCTTGGTGCCTGCTGCTACTGCGACCAATCAAGCTGCCTTGATTAAATTTATCATCGAGGAACGTATCCGGGAGTTTGCGGTGGAGGGCTACCGCTGGTTTGATATGCGCAGGTTATCTGTTGATCCACTTTTCGCTGGAGCAACCTTTACCCATACCGTATATGATCAGGATGCTGTTCCAACTGTGTTAGAAACCTATACCTTAAAACAACCTCAGCGCTTTGTAATGCGCTTCCCACGCAACATCATGGATGCAAATCCAAACATGCAGGACAACCCTTAAGCCTAAATAAGAATTCGAACCTACCTGTCTCTTTTCTACATTTTTTGTAGAGAAGAAACAGTTGGGCTAGGACAGCCTATACCCATAAATACTAATTTATCAATGAGTAATATTGTAAAAATTGAGCATTTGTCTCACAAGTACACCAATTCCTGGGCCATACGTGATATCAACATCGAAATCGGTCAAACAGGCATTGTAGGATTACTTGGTTCCAATGGCGCCGGGAAGTCAACCACCATGAACATCCTCTGCGGGGCACTCAACCAGACCGAAGGAAATGTTTACATCGATGGCATTAGCATGCGGGAACAGCCGCAGCTGGCCAAACAGCAAATTGGATTTCTACCACAGAATCCGCCTTTGTACATGGATCTGACGGTAGATGAATACCTGAACTATTGCGCCGGACTGCGGCTTGTACCTAAGGACAAAATGAAACAGGCAATTCTGGAAGCCAAGCAGCGTTGTGGCGTAGACCATTTCAGTAACCGCCTGCTCCGGAATCTATCCGGTGGTTATCGGCAGCGCGTAGGCATAGCGCAAGCCATTGTGCACAGGCCTAAGCTGGTTGTACTGGATGAACCTACCAATGGATTGGACCCTAATCAGATCATTGAAGTAAGATCATTAATCAAGGAGATTGCAATGGACAGAGCGGTCATCTTTTCGTCGCATATCCTATCGGAAGTGCAAGTATTGTGTAAAGACATCAAAATGATCGAAAATGGAAGGATCGTGTTTTCTGATACCATGGATGCGTTTAACAATTATGTGGAGCCACACAGTGTGCTGGTTGCTATGGAAAACCCACCTGCGATTGCTGAAATTGAAAAAATAGAGGGGGTAACCAATGTGGATGTGCTGACCGAAAGACAGATGCGCATTTATTTTAATGGCGACCAAAGCATTACCGAGCGCATCATTGCAGCCAGCATGCAGCATGGATGGAGGTTGCGCGAGATCACACTTGATAAAACGGCACTCGACGAAATATTCAAGCAATTATCCAATAAATCACCACAAGAAAATAATTAATGAAAACCATATTTAAAGTAGCCAAAACAGAACTTTTAACCCTGTTTTATTCTCCCATCGCCTGGTTCCTGCTGGTCGTGTTTCTGGTTCAGTGCGGAGTAATTTATTTTGGCAGGATAAACAACATTGCCATGATGCAGGAACTGAGTGGGGCAATGGTAACCGGCAATAGCAGGCTAACGGAATCTATTTTCCTGAGTCAGCGCGGGTTGTTCAGTACGGTGATGCAGAACCTTTATCTCTACATTCCACTGCTCACCATGAGTCTGATTAGCAGAGAAACCAGTAGCGGAACCATTAAACTGCTTTACTCTTCTCCAATCAGTGTGCGGGAAATTATTTTAGGCAAGTTCATTTCCATGATGGTCTACAGTTTGTTGCTGGTAGGCATCATTGGGATATTTGTTGTTTCCGGTATGTTTCATATTCAGAATCCAGAATCAGGGATGCTGCTTTCTTCACTGCTAGGATTTTACCTCTTGCTTTGCGCATATGCTGCAATAGGATTGTTCATGTCTTGTTTAACTACCTACCAGGTGGTAGCTGCAATATGTACATTTATCATGATCGGTGCACTAAGCTATATTGGTACTTTATGGCAAGGTATTGCATTTATCCGGGAGCTGACTTATTTCCTGGCGATGAATGGCAGGACTCAAAATATGCTGATGGGATTGATCACCACTAAAGACATCATTTATTTTATACTGATTGTGTACATCTTCCTTGGCTTAAGTATTTACAAGTTAAGAGATGGAATGGAATCTAAACCTGCTATTGTGAGGGCTGGACGATATTTTATGGTGGTAGCCAGCGCTTTACTGATCGGTTACATCAGCTCTATACCAGCTTTGGTGGGCTATTACGATATGACAAACAACCAAACCAGGACACTTACGCCGCAAGTACAGAAAGTGCTGGCCAAGCTTGGCGATGAGCCTTTGGAAGTTACCGCATATAATAATCTGCTGGGTAAAAATTGGTTTCTGGGAAGTCCGGAAGCTTATAATGAGAATCTTGCTCGCTGGGAACAATATCTCCGCTTTAAAAGCAACATTAAGCTGAAAACAGTACTTTATTATGATAGTGCGGGCGATAATCCGATGATTAAAGCGATGTATCCTGGAAAAACGATTAAGGAAGTTGCCGAACAGTACGCCAAAAATATGGATCTGGACATGAAGATGTTCAAAACTCCTGCGGAAATGAGTAAAATCATGGACTTGAAACCTGAACAGAACCGCTATGTGATGCAGCTGAAATGGAAGGGCAGGACAACTATGCTGCGGGTATTTGAAGATCCTGAAGTATGGCCTGGAGAAACCGAAGTTGCGGCCGCCATTCAACGCCTGCAGGAAGCTAAGCTACCTAACATTGCGTTTGTAACAGGAGACCTGGAAAGGGATATTAATAAAATGGGGGACCGCGACTATAGGGGGCTTACCAACCTGAGTATCTTTCGTAACTCATTTGTGAACCAGGGATTTGATGTGTGTGTCCTTTCATTGGAAACACAAGACATACCGGCTAGTGTTTCTACCGTGGTATTGGCGGACCCAAGGTTGTCGCTTAGGCCAAACACCTTGGCAAAACTGCAAAAGTATATCGACAATGGAGGAAATTTGCTGATTGCAGCTGAGCCTGGCAAACAAGCAATATTAAATCCTTTATTGCAGCAGTTTGGTGTACAGCTGATGAACGGTACGGTAATTCAGCGTAGTGCAGAGGATGCTCCTGATCTGGTTATTCCTGACGTGAGCAAATTTGCGACAACATTTAGCAAGATACTCGCAAAAAGAGTAGCAGAGGGCCGAAAGGTATATATGCCTGGTGCAGCCGGACTCAGTTACCGTAATGACGGTCAGTTTGTGGTTAGGCCTTTGCTGATGAGTACAGATACACTTACCTGGAACAGGATGTTGCCCCTGGGCGAAGACATGACCAATAGCAGTGCGGCAATAACACCAAGCCCTGATCAGGGCGTGAGTTCAAAGCGTACAACTAACCCGGGCACAGCTAAAGTAAGATCTGCGGCTGTTACAAGTACGGGACAGGCAGGCGGTTTAGATGCGGAAACGCAAAAAAGATCTGATGCATTGCGCGTAGCTATTGCAGCAATATCTGGAGGACCTGGAACGCCGGAAGAAAAACAGCAAAAAATGCAGGAGCTGATGGCTAAAGTAAGAAAGGCTGCTGAAGCAAGATTGACTCCTGAAATGAAAAAAAGTAGGGATTCTATTGCTGCAGAGATGACTAAGATCCTGAATGGCCCCGGAACAATGGATGAAAAGCAGCTGAAAATTAAAGAAATGGTAGCAAAGGCACAGGCGACTAAACCAACTGCTATTACTGCGGCAGAACCTGTAAAATCAGCGATTTCTAAGCCTGTTACGCAGATAGTGGCGGTTGCGAATGTGGCTTCATCGGGCAGTGCTCCCGAGGAAGATCGTACTGCTGCTGGAACGGTAGCTTATTCTCCTAAAGATGGCGATACCAAAGGTCCATTTACTACCGCATTGAGCTTAACCAGAAATATAAATGGGAAAGAACAGCGTATTGTAGTGACCGGTGATGCGGACTTTTTAAGTAATACGGAACTGGGAAGACCCAGAAGCGTTAACTTCTTATTCAATACCGCGGTGTTTAGCTGGTTAAATTACAGCAAATTTCCTATTGATACCTTCCGTCCGGAAGCAGAGGACAAACGCATCAATCTGACTAAAGATCAGGTGAATAGGCTTCGCATTATCTATATCTGGATATTACCTAGTATAATTTTTGCTTTTGGCGCAATTCTGCTGATTAGACGTAAAAGAAAATAAATAACCATATCATGCTATTTACAACAGACAAACAGACACTCGAGGATCTGAATATTTTTGGTAAACATGGTGGAGAATCCTTATACAATATTTTCAATTGCTGTGCCACAGGAGGTGGCGCAGCAATTCTGGAAGAAATGTTCAGGTATCCCTTGTCAGATGAGATGGCAATCAATAAGCGTTGTGGGACTTTTCTGTATTTTAAAGATCTGAACCTGAAATTTCATTTCGAAAGTGTGCTTTTTGATGCAGTGGAGCCTTATTTGGCCAATACAGATGAACGTACCAAGCTAAGTGCCCAGGAGTATTCTGTTGTTAAAAAACTCAGCAATATCATCGCTGTGGAAGTGGAAACTCAACAGATTTATGATGGGATCAATGCGCTGGTCACATTGTTAAAGAGATTACAGGCTTTTGTGGATGGTTTGGATATCTATCAAGCTCATCCCTATTATGCCGAAAAATCAGTGATTATGGGGATACTCGCTGAGCCTGTTATGGTAAATGTGCTGGAGCGCAAAGATAAATTGACTCAGCATAGGATGGTAGAGCTTGATGCGTTGTTGCGCTTTCAACATCGGGACTTAGTTCTGAAATTACTCCGTCATATCTACCTTTTGGATGTATATTTTTCTGTTGCAAAAGTTGCGAAAGAACGTGGCTTCGCTTTTCCAAAAGCCTTGCCGCGTGAGGAGCGTGTGATTCGTTTGGAGGGTGTGTATCATCCACAAGTGAAAAATGCGGTACCCAATCTTATTTCCATCAACCCAGCCTGTAATGTAATCTTTCTTACGGGTGCTAACATGGCGGGGAAGTCGACCTTTATGAAGTCGCTGAGTATTGCGATGTTCCTGGCGCATATGGGTTTCCCGGTAGCAGCAGCCAAGCTGGAATTTTCTGTGCTGGATGGGATATATACAACCATTAACTTACCTGATAACTTAAGTATGGGGGCCAGTCATTTTTATGCAGAAGTGCTGCGTGTAAAGAAAATCGCTCAGGAGCTGAGTCAGGATAAGCATTTGTTTATTGTTTTTGATGAGCTTTTTCGAGGGACCAATGTAAAAGATGCCTATGAGGCAACCATAGCCATTACCAAGGGATTTGCAACAAAGAAGAATAGCACTTTTGTGATTTCTACACACATTATCGAAGCTGGTGAGGTACTTAGAGCGGCTTGTCCGAATGTTCGCTTTGTATACCTGCCTACGCGCATGAATGGTAACCTGCCTGTGTACACTTATACACTTGAAAATGGCATCACAGATGATCGTCATGGCATGATCATCATCAACAATGAAGGCATTCTGGATATTTTAAAAAACGGAAGGAAAGGGATATGAGTTTTATAATTGATAAACAGACACTCGAAGACTTGAATTTAACCGGTAAATACAAACCGGGATCTATATTCAGCTTTTTCAATAGGGTAAAAACAGCAGGGGGAGAGCGATTGCTGGAACAGCTATTTAATAACCCGCTGACTGATGCTACAGAGATCAATCACAGAAGTGATATTTTCAAATATTTTGAGCTTAAGGCTTTAACCTTTCCATTTGGCCGGGAACAGTTTGAGCTAATGGAGAGTTACCTGAGTAGTAATGCAGAACGCAATTTATTGTTTGCCGGCATTGGAAATTTAAAAAAGCAGGTGTTGGGCTCAGTAGTCAGGGACGATCAATATGAAACATTGCAAAAAGGTATTGGGGCTACGATTGCGATTTTGAAAATAGCTGATCAATTTTTTAAGAGCCTGGAAGCTCAGTCAGACATTTACAATCCCTATTATGAGCAGATTCGGGTTGTTAAAGGTATTCTTAATAAGAAGCAACTCGAATGGCTTAGCAAAGAAAATGGGACACAAGCCATCCCGTTTCTCAAATTAACCAGATATGACCATTTACTGAGGCATACCTTACAGGATGTTTTGGGAGAATTGATTGGGATTATTTATGGTTTGGATGTATATATAGCTGTGGCTAACCTGGCGCGCACCAATGGCTTTACTTATGCATCGGCTTTACCGCGGGAAAGTAATTTTGTAAGTGCTGAAGGATTATCTCATCCCTCATTAAGTAATGCCGTGGGTAACCACATTTCTTTCCGTCAAGAAAGCAATGTTGTGTTTTTAACAGGAGCTAATATGGCGGGTAAGTCGACGTTGATGAAGACTTTCGGTATTTCCCTTTACCTGGCACATATGGGCTTTCCAGTAGCGGCAAAGGCGATGAATTTTTCGGTTAGAGCTGGCATATATTCATCCATTAATGTGCCTGATAACTTAAATATGGGATTGAGTCACTTTTACGCAGAGGTACTGCGTGTAAAGAAGGTTGCTGAGGAGGTTAGTACTGGTAAGGACCTGGTGGTTATTTTTGACGAATTGTTTAAAGGAACTAACGTTAAAGATGCCTATGATGCGACCTTGGCGGTTACAGCAGCATTTTCTGAATATACAAATTGTTGTTTTGTGATTTCCACCCATATTATTGAAGTTGGGGAAGCATTAAAGGAAAATGAGCAGATCCAGTTTTTGTATTTGCCTACCATTATGGAAGGGAATACGCCACGTTATACCTACAAATTGGAGAAAGGCATTACTACCGACAGACAGGGTATGATTATTATAGAAAATGAGGGTATTCTGGATCTTTTATAATACAGTTTAAAAATAAAATCAAATGAAAAAGATAACTTTTTTAGCGCTTACCATGATTCCATTTTATGGTTGGTCGCAAAATGCAAATTTTAATATAAAGGCGAAAATAGGTCAACCTAGCTCAACAGTAGCAAAAGTCTATTTGAATTATGATAAAGCTGGAGTTAGAATTATAGATTCTGCAGGAGTAAATAATGGGAACTTTCAGTTTAAAGGAACCTTAGAGGAACCGATTAAAGCCCAGTTGATTCTTGATTCGGAGGGAGTAGGGTTTGCAAAGCTTAGGTCTGGTGCTGATTTCGTGCTTTTATATCTTGAAAAAGGCGAAATTGTTTTGGATACTAAAGACTCTTTGAAAAACGCTGTAATTTCGGGCTCTCAGCTGAATGAAGACTATAAGAAGTTTCGAGCTTTACTTGTAGAACCAGGAAAGAACCTTGCTTTAATTCAATCGGAATTCAATTCTGCTTCGAATGAAGAGAAAAGCAATCCTGAGTTTAGAGGCAAGCTTGAATCCAGGTATGTTGCGGAAATGAAAGCCATTAAGGAGAGCCAATTATTTTTTATTAAAAATAATTTGAATTCATTTCTTAGTCTTGAGCTGTTGAAAGAAGCTATGACGCAGTCGGATGATTCAAAGGTCATTGAAAATTCTTTTAATACATTATCTGTTGATTTGAGACAAACAGCGACGGGAAAGGAACTTGCTACTTTGCTTTCGAAAGCAAAGCTTAGAGAAGTAGGAGCGATTGCTCCAGACTTTATCCAAAATGATGTAAATGATAAGCCTGTTAAGCTTTCTGATTTTAAAGGGAAGTATGTATTGTTAGACTTTTGGGCTTCTTGGTGTGCTCCATGTCGTGCTGAAAATCCAAATGTAGTGAAGGCTTATCATATGTTTAAAGATAAAGGTTTCACTGTTCTTGGTGTTTCGTTAGATCAACCGGGAAAGAAAGAGCAATGGTTACAAGCCATAAAAGATGACGGGTTGGAATGGACGCAGGTTTCAGATCTTAAATTTTGGAACAATGAGGCTGCGAAATTATACGGGGTACGTGGCATTCCTCAAAATTATCTGATTGACCCGACCGGTAAGATCGTCGCTAAAAACTTACGGGGCGATGAGTTGATTAAAAAGTTGGGTTCATTAATGTTGTAAATTTAAATACCTGTCAATATCTTTTTTAGTTAGTATTAGTTTTAAATGGTTGCGTTTGGAATAGTCCCAGGTAATCTGGGCTATTCTTATTCTTTAAAATTTGCCGATTTAAAAGATCTGTCGTTTCGTGAATTTCATCTACGAAATTTATAAATTTTCTATTTTTAGAATCTGAGTAAAATCAAATTTGAATATGGAAAATATCTTTAGTTATAAAATCGAGAGTAGTCAGATGCTACCATATGAGGTAGCAATAGAAAAAGAGGCGACCTCTATAGTAAAACTGCTATCCAGTTATTGGAGCGACTTTTTATCAATTGATCCTGTATGGAATAAAGAATCAATTGATAAAAAGATGCATGAAGATAATTTAGTTAATCAGAAATTGGTTGCTTGATCAGTACGAAATCATGGCTATTATAAAAGAAATCATTGCTTCTAATAAGGTTGTATGCCTTGAAGCGGTAGAACTTAATACTCTTCTTGATACCAAAGGAGACAAAATGGCTGAAACTGGTTTTGAAATATTGGAAGAAATTACACCTTGTATAGAAGATGCCTGCTAATACTTGTATTAGTGGGCTGTACTATTCAGGAAATTAAGTATCATTGCGCTTAAAAAGCTGTAAATTTGTAACATAGAAACCATCGTATGTCTGTTAAACTTCTAAAAACCGAAAGTGAAGAAATTTTGCTCCAAATGATCAAGAAGGGCGACTACTTAGCTTTTGAAGAGTTGTACTCAAGACATTTTCAAACAGTTTATGCGATGGCCTATAATATTCTTCGGGATCCTCAGCAAAGTAAAGATATTGTTCAGGACATTTTCGTGTGGTTTTGGGAACATCGGGAACAATGGAACCTGACATCCTGCCGGGGTTATCTGCTTACAGCTGTCAAATTTAAAACTGCCAATTATTTTAGGGAAAATAAGGTGAAGGAAGCTTTTTTTGCAGGTCTTTCGAAACAACAAATGGCTTCTGAAGACAATAGTGTGTTGATGGAAGTTCGCCAGTTGAATGACCTCATTCTTTCATTGACGACAGAGCTGCCAGAGCGCTGCCAGGAAATTTTCAGGTTGAGCCGTTTTAATCAGTTGTCTAATCGAGAAATCGCCGTTAAACTAGGGATTACTGAAAAGACGGTTGAGGCTCATATTACTTCTGCGCTTAAGAAATTAAAAGAGAAGTTGGGCAAAGGGCATATTTTCTTATATTTTTTAATCTGATAATCAGTAAGTTGTAAAATATTTAGCGTTATTTTTATTTTAGACTTAGGGTAAGACCCTGTTTTTGTGCTTTACACTATATTAACAATTGGGTAATGCAAAAAGAAGAATTCATCGCTATTGCAAGTAAAGTCTCCGAAGGACTGGCAACTGATCAGCAGAAACAACTATTCCTCTATCACTTGGGTACTTTCGCTAAGGAAAATCCAGAATGGGAAAAATTGGATCTAGAGTTTAGACAGCAAATTGAAGATGAAATCAAATCTGACATCCGAATACAAGTTTTTGGAGAGGCTGAACGGAAACCTAAAACTACAAAGCTTTGGCCTCGTATTGTAGCCATTGCTGCTGCGGTTGCTTTTATTGTTTTGGGAGTTTACTTCTTTAACTATAGAAATGATAAGCACTTGGACATTGATAATTTAGTGATGCAGGATGTTGGGCCTGGTAAAAATGGGGCTACACTAACTTTGGCCGATGGGAAAAAGATCTTATTATCAGATGCAGTGAAAGGCCAGCTTGCTAATGAAGCTGGGGTAAGCATCAGTAAAACCGAAGATGGACAAGTAGTATACAAAGTAGTTGGAACTAAAGCTAATGGAGCCGGTAAGAATAATACCATGACGACAGCAAGAGGAGAACAATGGGTTTTGGAGTTGCCTGACGGAACAAGGGTTTGGCTGAATTCAGCTTCATCTTTAACATATCCGGCATTTTTTGCTAAAACAGGTTCAAGAAAGGTGGAATTGATTGGGGAGGCTTATTTCGAAGTGGCAAAAGATAAACTCCATCAATTTATAGTAAAGACCAAAGGCCAGGATGTAGAAGTATTGGGTACGCATTTTAACATTAATGCATATCCCGAGGAGGAAAGCGTAAAGACCACTTTGTTTGAGGGTAGAGTGAAAGTTAGCCCAATCTCCACACAAGGGGAGGCTCTTTCAGAGGGTGAAAAGGCAACGGTGCTAAAACCGGGTGAACAGTCTGTTCTGGCAAATAATACCATAAAAGTATTACCTGCCAATACTGAACAGGCCCTGGCCTGGAAGAACGGTTACTTCCTGTTTGAAAATGAGAATATCAAAAGCATTATGCGAGAGGTTTCACGCTGGTACGATGTTGATGTGATTTACCAGGGCAATGTAGAGCAGAAGACAATTGAAGGAACGGTGTCTAAGTTTAAGAATGTATCAACAGTATTAGAAATGCTAGAAAGCACGAAAGTTGTGAAATTTAAGATAAATGGTAAACAAATCGTTGTAATGCCAGGGAAAGACAATAACTGAAATTGAATCATCGACAATGGGATTAACCATCCCTGTAACTAATCTAATGTATTAACTAAACTTAAAAGACCACATGAGAAAATCTTTACGACCGAAAAGCTAAGGGAATTACTGGTTGTTCAATAAGAAGCCGGGCAGGTGCTCGACACACCGACCCGGCAGAAGCTTGAGTTAACCTTTCCGGATTCCTTGGAGGAATCCGAAGAACAATTTTGTCAACTATTACCAATCAACTCAAACCAAAGTAAAAGTAATGAAAAAATATGCTTTTAATATTGGCATGCTAACTTTTTGGCTGCCAACTAAACTACTATTGATTATGAAATTGATCATAGTTTTGCTCTTTGCCTGCTTAATGCAGGTAAGTGCAGCGGGATTTGCGCAGAAGGTAACGCTAAACAAAAGGATGCTTCTAAAGGAGGCGCTGAGAGAGATACGCGTACAGTCTGGATACAATATATTGTATGATGCGGATTTGCTAAAAAATGCTACCAGGATAAATGTAAATCTTAAGGATGCTTCAATTGATGAGGCATTGAAATCTGTTTTGACCGATCAAAAGATCAGCTATGCAATCAAGGAGAATACCGTGATTTTAGAAAAGAAAACACCTTCGATTTTGGATAATATCATTGCCCGATTTCAAAACATCGATGTCAAAGGTCGTATCCTGGATCAGCAGAAAAATCCGCTGCCCGGAGCAACAGTCAAAGTAAAGGGAAGCAGTCAATCTGTAGTAACCAATGAACGGGGCGAATTCCTGTTAAGGAACATAAATGAGAACGCAGTATTGATAATTGCTTACGTTGGTTATGTTCCAAAAGAATTGAATGCCGCAAAAGATTTGGGAGATATTGTATTGTTGCTTTCAGATAATAAACTGGAAGAAGTAATGGTGGTGGGTTATGGTGTGCAACAAAAAGCCACCATGACATCAGCTGTTTCACAGGTTTCGGGTGAGGAGCTACAAAGAAACCAATCTCCAAACCTGTCTCAAAAGCTGGCTGGTGTGTTGCCGGGTATAACCGCATTTAATACCTCGGGCGAGCCGGGACAGGATGCGGCTACATTAACTGTTAGGGGCTTTAGTACGATAAACGGAGCCACCGGGACAACAAATAATAACGGTCCGCTGATTGTTATTGACGGGATTGTTCGGGCCAGCCTTTCTTATATTGACCCCAATGATATTGCCAGTGTTTCTGTATTAAAAGACGCTGCTGCGACCGCGGTGTATGGCGCACGAGCAGCTAACGGTGCCTTGCTGATCACAACCAAGCGTGGCAACGATGGTAATACCACAATCTCTTATACCGGTAATTTCGGCGTGCAGGAAGCCTCTAAGATCACTAAGACTAACGATGCCTATACTTTTGCCTCATTAACCAATTTGGCTTACCAGAATGATGGCACTTTTGCCCCTACTTATTTTGGAACTAGGGGTTTTAACGCCGAAGCACTTGCAGCAATACAAAGCGGCTCTGATCCTAACCGTTATGCCAATACCAATTGGTATAAACTATTTTATGGTACCTCTCCTAACCAACAATCACACAATGTTTCTGTTAGCGGTGGCACACCAAAGAGCCGCTATTTTGTGTCGGGGGGCTATCTCCAACAGAATGGTTTCTGGGCCGCTTCTGATTTTAAGCGCTATAATATCAGGGCTAACCTAGATGGAAAAATAGCTAATAACTTTGATTTTACCTTAAATATTTCCGGCCGCAGGCAAGTCTCCAATAATATTGATAATTTTAGCGGGCCTAATAATTATACCATTTTACAATCCCCATTGTCACCGGTACAATACACCGATGGTAAATACGTCTATTTCCCGTCCACGGGTGGGAATGTTTACCTGGATGCTACGGGGCAGGGGGGCTACAACAATGGAACCACAGATATTTTAGAAAGTTCTGCAACACTTTCTTATAAAGTGCCTTTTATTCCGGGACTTGCCATCAAAGGTTTATACAGTTTTGATATCACCACTGGTTTTACCAAGTTTTTTGTTAAACCGTATACTTCTTATTTACTGAATGATGATAATACACGGACGATACCGGCAAGTGTAGCGTCAGCAACTGCCTCGCTTACAGAGGCCATGACCAGGATTCAGAGCATTACTTCAGAGTTTTCGCTCAATTACAATCGTACCTTTTTGCAGGATCACAATGTAAGCGCCTTGCTGCTATATACAGAAACAAGTAATATGGCCGAAGGTTTGAACGCGAAGCGCGTCAATTTTCCTTCGCCGGCGCTTGACCAGCTAAGCCTTGGTAATACCACTGGAGCCACCAACGGTAATACGGCTCTCCAGAACGGAAGAAGAAGCATTGTTGGTAGGTTGACTTATAATTATAAGGAAAAATACCTGTTTGAGTTCAGTTCAAGGTACGATGGATCAGATCTGTTCCCTCCAGACCATCGTTATGGCTTCTTCCCCGCAGTTTCGATAGGTTGGCGTTTATCAGAGGAAAAGTTCATCAAAGATCATTTCAGTTTTGTAAGTAACCTGAAGATCAGGGGCAGCTGGGGTAAAGCAGGAAATGATGCTGGCGGTGCCTTTCAATATCTAAGTACCTATTCGATCCCTTCAAACAGCTATGGTTTCGGTGGTATATCCGGGCAAGTTTTAGTGCCTGGGGTAATTCCCAATCAGGTTTTTACCTGGGAAACGGCTACAACTACAGACATTGGATTGGAAGCTGCCCTATGGAATAACCTTTTAGGGATCAACGCAGATTACTTTTATAAACGAACTAGTAATATTCTTTCTACCCCCGCTGAGGCGGTTCCAGGTGTGTTAGGCGGCACCCTGCCTATCGGCAATTATGGTATTGTTGATAATAGCGGTTTTGAAATTGAGCTTACCCATCAAAATACGATCGGGCAGGTAAGCTATTATGCTAAGCCAAATATTACTTTTAATAAAAGTAAAGTGATTTATTATCCGGAAGCCGCAAGCACACCTGATGCAACACGTCTTACCGGAAAATCAGTGAGCCTAAATCCGGTGGTAGGCTATCTCGCCAATGGATTATACCAAAGCATGGCAGAAATTACCAGCGGCCCAACACCACTTAGTCCTGCCACCAAACCAGGCGATATCAAGTATGTGGATGTTAACCAGGATGGAAAAATCACGGCAAGTGATAAAGTGCTGCTTTCTAGCGGCCTAACACCGCATATTATTTTAGGCTTAAATACCGGGGCTAAGTACAAAAATTTTGATGTTAACATGATATTTCAGGGTGCCTTACAGGTACAGAATGTTTTGAATTTAAACATCATTCGGTCAAACCTGTTTCCATGGGCTACTGATAGCTGGACACCGACCAATCCGGGCGCTTCCCATCCCCGTTTAACAAATGTCAGTAATTTTGATAACTCCAGCCTGCAGGTTAGAAACGGCGCTTATATGCGGATGAAGAGCCTTGAATTGGGTTATACATTACCAAAAGAATGGCTCAGCAAATTGAGTATCGGAAATGCCCGCTTGTTTGTAAGCGGTACCAATCTGTTCACGCTTTCGCATTTAAAAGACTTTGCCGACCCCGAAAGTGGTTTGTTCGCGACACCTTTAATGAAATTGTATAATGTTGGGGTAAATGTGAAATTTAATTAGCCAGTTAAACAGAAGAAAATATGAAAAAGATTTGTTATATGCTGAGCGGCCTGCTTATTATAGCCTTCAGCGCTTGTAAAAAGGATTTACTGGATAGTAAGCCGCTAAGCCAATATTCTGATGCGACCGTGTGGAAAGACAGCACACTGGTAAAATTATATGTTAGCAATATTTACCGGGGGATGCCAAGTGAATATGAAAGTGCGTCGAGTTTTGATGCTTTGAGCAATTATACGGATGAAAGTACAGATAATCGTACCTTCGTTGCTTCTTATACCTATAATACAAATACGAATAATGCCACCAATGCCCCATTTAACAGTTTGTGGAATGCGTATTATGTACAGATCCGTAACTGTAACGTGTTTCTGGATAATATCGGATCTCTAAACGCTAGTGCGGGTTTAAAAAATAGGTTCACAGGCGAGGTTCGGTTTTTAAGGGCGTTGTATTATCATTATTTGTATAATTATTTCGGCAGGTTTCCGATCCTAACTAAAACACTCAATACAACCGATAATCTGTATATACCGCGTGGCTCGAATACTGAATGTATTAATTTTATCACTGCTGAGCTGCAGGCTGCATCCGATATGCTGCCAAAGTCTTACACTGGCAATGACAGGGGCCGGGCCACCAAAGGCGCAGCTCTGGCTTTAATGTGCCGTACGTATCTATATGGGGGGCAATGGCAAAAAGCGGCCGACGCTGCAACTGCAGTGATGCAGCTCAATTTGTATAGTTTGTATCCTGATTATCAATCAATGTTCTATACTGCAAATGAATACAATTCGGAAGTAATTCTCGATAAAGAATATCTTGCCTTATCCTCCACAAATCAGAGCACATCTTTTGATAACAGTACGCTTCCTCCCAATTATACCGGAAGAAGTAGCGGCGCAATCAACCCGAATGGAGCTCTAGTAGATGCATATGAAATGAAGGATGGAACCACTTTCGATTGGAATAATCCTGTTCATAAAGCGGATCCTTATGCCAACAGAGATCCTAGGTTTGATGCCAGCATTGTTCACGATGGAACGGTTTTATATGGTCTTCCTGTCAATATGTTTGTGGGTAGTACGGCTAATCCTGCCACTAGACCCTCTGCTACGGGATATTATATCAGAAAAGGTTTAGATCCAACTTATGACCCCAATCAGACCCTGAACTTTAGTGGTCAGAATTTTATCATGATCCGTTATGCGGAGGTATTATTAAATTATGCCGAAGCGCAGTATAATCTGGGCAATATCGAAGAGGCTCGTACTTATGTAAATAAAGTAAGGGCACGCACCTCGGTTAATATGCCGGCCATTCCGGCGATCAGTTTTACAATGGATAAACTTCGGCATGAGCGCTTTGTCGAACTCGCTTTTGAAGGATTACGTCTTTGGGATATCAATCGCTGGAAGATCGGCCCACAAACACGTGGAGCCGCCAGCCTCACTGGCGTAACCATTGGTGGAACGCTTGCAGGCCCGCATACTTACACACCTGTTGCGGTTAATGCACAACGTCAGTTTGCGGATAAGATGAACCTGTTCCCAATACCTTATACTGAGATTATCAAATATCCTGCCTCAACACCGTTGGTTCAAAATACGGGTTGGGAGCAGTAAGTTCCTGAGTTTATCATCCAATAAAATAAAAATTATGAAAACAAATGTAAAATATGTAGCATTAGCGCTGCTCATAATCCTCTTAAATATTTGGCAGCCTGCTTTTTCTCAGGAGATCAAAAAGTTGAAGGCTAATGTAGAAGCAGCACCTGATAGCCTAAAGACACACCAGTCCTATATCAAAGCCATGGGGATTAATAACCCGGAATTGGAAAAGCAATACAAGGTTTGGATGGATAAATATCCAAAATCGGCCATGGTCCCTTATTCCATAGCAAAGGCCTATCTGGATGAGGAGAGCCCCAAAGCCAAGCCATATCTGTTAAAGGCTGTAGCCATTGACCCTAAGTTTACCGAAGCCTGGGGAGGATTATGGTCGGATGGAGAACGGTGGGGCGATTTTAAATTATCAGCCGGCTACCTGGCCAAGGCTGCAGCATCAGACCCTTCCAATCCAACTTATGCATTTTATTATGCATCATCATTCAGTAATACCAATGAAGCAAAATGGAGGGACATGAGCCTTGATGTGGCCAGACGTTTTCCTGCCCATGAACGGGGGGCACAAGCCTTGTACTGGTTAGCTACCAAATCCAAAAAAACAGCCGACAAATTGAAATATTATGAGCTGCTACACAACAGTTATGCGCCCGAAAAGTTCAACTGGTCGGCTAGCGGAATGTCTGGTTATTTTGAGATCCTGCTTGCCGAAGATCCCCAAAAGGCAGTAGCACTGGCACAGGAAATGGCCAAAGACGAGAAATCGGAGAAGAAACAATCGTCTGCTCTTGTATTGCAGGCGGAAATCGTAGCCAAAGCCCGGATGCTGATGGACCAGAAAAATGGCGCAGAAGCTTTGGCTGTATTGAACCAGTTAAAGCTGTCCAAGTATTCGTCATTTAAAACAGATCTAGTCCTGCTAAAAGCAAAGGCCAATGAACTGTCTGGAAATACCAAAGCAGCTTATGACAGCTTAATCGTCACATTTGCTAAAACCCCCGCAGTTGCACTAAAAACCACAATAACCGACTACGGTATTAAACTGGGGAAAAATGAAATCGTGATTGATGCCGATATCTGGAGACATTTGGAGGCAGTTTCACAAGTTGCGACGCCATTTAATGGTTTAAAACGTTACCTGACGCCAGGGGCAGCGTCACTTGCTGATTACAAGGGGAAAGTGGTGTTGTTAACTTATTGGTTCCCAGGGTGTGGTCCGTGTAGGGCAGAGTTTCCGCACTTCGAAAATGTAGTAAAAAAGTTCAAAGGTCAGGATCTTGAATATTTAGGCATCAATGTCGTTTCCAAACAAAACGATTATGTGATCCCATTTATGAAAAACAGCGGCTATAGCTTCACACCTTTAGAGGATGTAGAAGGACAGGTAAAAGGAAACCTGGATAACCGCAATGCTGCGCCGATGAACTTCCTGATCGATAGAGATGGTCGCCTTATTTTTTCTAATTTCAGAACGGAAGCCGATAGTGAAGAGGATCTAGAGCTGATGATTGAAATGTTGTTAACAGGTAAAAAAGGTTAAATATAAATTAAAAAATCTAATACTTAATCATTAGATCGATAGGCATGAAGATGGTTATCTCATGCGTTTTTTGAAACTCGTAAGAGTAAATTTAGGATTAGTTAATTGCCTCAGAAAAGTCTGGATAGGCTTTCTGAGGTATTTTAATTGTTAAAAATACTTATTGTTTAATATTTAATACTTGCAAAATCTACCCTATATGATTAAAGCAATCTGAACTGGTATAAAGACTTCGGCTTTAAGCTATATGATCAGATTGATTTGGGATTCCCACTGCACTTTTACACATATATAACTAACCCTCAAATCATCCATCTTTATCACAATTGAAAGAAAGTATTACTAGTGACAGGAAGAGACAATCATAATTGAACGGAGAAAATTTTAGAAATTATTGGAGGAAATTAAGACGGAAGCCGTTCACAAACTGAACTGGATCGGGCTAAACAAAGCTATCTGAGTAGTATGGAAGCCATATTTAGTGAGAAGGATAAAACACTTTCAGAATCTTATGTTAAAGAATACTTGCAAAATTTCTTAAAACAAACGGCTGCCCCGGGTTTGGTAAAAGAAAACGATTTAGTACATCAATTTTTTCCAGGTATTACTCTTACTGAATTGAATATGATTAGTGCATCATGTATACAAGATACCAACAGATTTTAAGCATCTATTGTTAAAAATGCCCGTATATTTTTTGAAGAAGTATTGATCGGAGATAATGATACAGGCTTTGCCATAAATGGGGCTGGTACATTCAGATTTTATGAGGGGCCTTTTATTAAAACACTTTTATTCGCTGATTACGAGCTGAAATTGGGAAATGAGTTCGAAGAGCGAAGTAAAATTAGAATTATACCGATCAGCTGCTCGTTTAGAATTGACTTATTTAAACCAACTTAATTATATAGTTTTGCATTCATAACCAGGTATCAGATGCAACTACGGGATGAATAGTTATAAAATATTCAGTGATACGGAGCTTTGCTCTTTATTGAAGGAGGGTAATGAAGGCGCCTATACCGAAATCTATAATCGGTACTGGCAAACCGTTTATTCCATTGCCTATAACAGGCTGCGCAATCTCGAAACCGCGCAGGACCTGGTGCATGATACCTTCGCCAGCCTTTGGGTCAACCGGGAAAAGGTTGTTATTGAAAATTTGAAATCCTATCTTGCAGTTTCGATCAAATACCGGATCATTGAACTGATCCGCCGTGAAAAGCTTGCCAGCAAATTCGAGTTGCTAGCACCGGCAACCTATTTAGGTAACTTTAACGACGCGAGTGATGCCCTCCATTTTAAAAACATACTTAAGTTGATGGAGGAAGAAATCGAAAACCTACCCGACCGTTGCAAACTGATTTTTAAATATAGCCGCAACGAAAATAAATCTGCAAAGGAAATTGCCGCCGAACTAAGTATTTCCCAAAGTACGGTGGAGAACCAATTAAACAAAGCCCTGACCCGTTTGCGCCTCGTCCTTAAAAATCTGAATTCTTTCCTGTTTTAGCTCACAGGAACTCTGCTGTCCTAGTGCATTCCTTTATTTTAAAAAAAAAATCATTTCGGCGTAGGTGTAATGCCTGAGAAGTTGTACTTAACATACAAACAAGTATAAATGGGGATTTCGAGACCGCTTCTGAAAGCGATTGAAAATTATATAAATGGAAAGGTATCGCCTGAGGAGAAGCAGTTGGTAGACGACTGGTATCATACCTTTAATGACACCGAGGTGGTGATCCATACACACGAGAGGCAGTTAAAGGAGCTAATAGATGCCAAGCTCCGTGAACGCCTGGTACAGACAACTGGCGTCCAATCTTTAAAAGCTATTCCTGTCCACCAACTACATACCAGTTCATGGAGAACCTGGGCAGCCGTAGTTGCTGTGCTGGTTACTACCGCACTAGGCCTCTATTTATTTACTTCCCGGATTGACAGGCAGGATCTGCTGGTCACAACACCTGACTTTGCTCCTGCGAAAAATACAGCTATCCTCACCCTGGCTAATGGTAAGCAAATTAAATTGACTGACCAAAACCAGGGGCAATTCGCAAATGAGTCAGGAGTAAGTATCAGCAAAACGAGAGAAGGGGAACTGGTTTACACAGCCTTAGGGGATCATGGCTCAAAAGGATTGCCGGTGGGCGTCAATACCATTGAAACACCGCGGGGGGGAAAGTACCAGGTGAACCTGCCTGATGGCACCAAGGTATGGCTGAATGCGGGTTCCTTATTGCGATATCCAAACCGGTTTATTGGAAAAGAAAGAAGCGTTGAATTGAGCGGAGAAGCTTATTTTGAAGTAGCGAAAATACAGGACAAACGCATGCCCTTCTTCGTCCGTACGAAACGACAAACCGTCGAAGTCTTAGGAACCCATTTCAACGTAAATAACTACGAGGAAGAAGAAGAGGTGAAAACGACTCTATTGGAAGGGTCTGTACGGATAGGTTCGAAGAACGGAAAGAATGCGACGCTAAAGCCGGGTGAACAATCCGTTATCCAATCTAATTCCCTCCGGGTGCAGGACGCTGATTTATCAACAGAAATGGCCTGGAAAAATGGTGAATTTATTTTTACCAATAACGATTTTCGAGCAGAAATGCGCAAAGTCGCACGCTGGTATGATGTGGAAATCATATTTGACGAATCCCTGCCTAAGGATATCTCATTGGGCGGCTTCATATCCAGTGGAAAAAATATCTCAGCTGTGCTAAAACTCATCGCGCTGACAGGAAAAGTACACTTTAAGATCGAAGGAAGGAGGATTTTAGTAACGAATTAGACAATTCTACTTAAAGTCATTGCTGAAAAAAGACCAGTGTGCGACAACACAACTGGCCTTAATGATCCGGCAAAAGAAAATAAATACCATTCTATAACTTCTAACCAGACTAAACAAATGTATGAAAATTCCACCAGGAACCTCGGTGCGCCTAATTGGCATGTTCAAAAAATTCTACGTATTATGCGGCTAACAACTTTGCTGTTAATGCTTTTTATGGTTCAGGTGAGTGCGGCGGGCTACGGCCAGCGGGTTACGCTCTCACATAAAAAAGCAAGCCTTGGAAAACTTTTCAGGGAAATTCACAATCAGACAGGCTACGATTTTCTCTATGACGCGAAGAAAATCAGCGAAAAAGCCCCTGTCGATATCAACGTTACGGACAGAAAGTTGGAAGAAGTGCTCGACCTCTGTTTTAAAGGACAAAACCTGGAATATTCCATCGAAGACAAAGCGGTCATCGTTAGGGAGATCAAAAATTCCGCGAAGAAATTGATCCCTCTGAACATAGACAACAGACCTGCTAACTTACAAATTACTATTTCAGGAAGTGTGAGGGATACGCTTGGAAAAGGACTACCAGGAGTAAGTATCAAAATAAAACGAACTTCAAGAGGAGCCAGTACCGACCCCGATGGTAAGTTCAGTATCGTGGTACCGGGGCCTGAAAGTATTCTTGTAGTTTCCTATGTTGGTTTCATCACCCGGGAAATCACTGTAAGAGACGCCAAAATCCTGGATATCGTTCTGAAAGAAAACTTTGACGCCCTAGATGAGGTAGCGGTTGTAGCTTTTGGAACGCAAAAGAAATCCAGTATGGTGAGTTCCATTACGACCATCAACCCCAAAGAATTAAAAGTACCGTCCAGCAATCTAACCACAGCATTGGCAGGACGTCTTTCCGGTGTCATTGCTTATCAGCGAAGTGGTGAGCCCGGAAGGGATAATGCGGACTTTTTCATTAGGGGAGTTACTACATTCGGCTATAAAAGAGATCCGTTAATATTAATAAACGGTGTGGAAACCACTGCGCAGGAGCTGGCCAGACTACAGGTGGACGATATCGCTGCTTTTTCCATCCTGAAGGATGCCACGGCAACAGCGCTTTATGGTGCCAGGGGTGCCAATGGCGTGGTACAGGTGACCACCAAAGAAGGCGTACAGGGCAGTGCAGTCATTTCATTCAGGGCTGAAAACTCATTCTCTTCAAACACCAAGGATATTGAACTCGCGGATCCGGTTACCTTTATGAAAGCAGCCAATGAAGCGAACCTGACCCGGGATCCACTTTCCGGTTATGCCTATAGTCTGGAGAAAATAGATGGAACGATTTCTGGTGAAAACCCACTGCTCTATCCAGTTACTGATTGGCGTAAAATGCTCATCAAGGATGTAACCGCCAATCAGCGATACAACCTGAGTGTGAGCGGCGGTGGTGCGATTGCCAGGTATTACATCTCCGGAGCAATTAACCAGGATAACGGAAACCTGAAAGTAGATAAAACTGCCAACTTCAATAACAACATCAACCTGAAATCCTATCAGCTGCGTAGTAACGTGAATATCAACGTGACCAAAACGACAGAAATTATTGCCAGACTAGCCGGCAGTTTTGATGATTACACTGGACCGGTAGACGGGGGTGAGGCCACTTATAAAAAAATTATGAGGTCCAACCAGGTCTTATTCCCTGCGTTCTATCCGGCTTCGATGATGCCCTCGACTAAACACATACTTTTCGGGAACGCCAGTCGTGGTGATGCCAGTTCCGGAGCCAGCTACTCCAATCCATATGCAGATTTGGTTAAAGGATACAAAGACTCCTCGAAATCATTGCTGGAAGCCCAGTTTGAGTTGAAGCAAAACCTTGATTTTGTCACACCAGGTTTTTCAGCGAGCGGGATGTTCAATACTTCAAGATATTCCTATTTTGATGTCAATCGCTTTTACAACCCTTATTTTTACAACATCAGCTATTACGCCCCTCAAACCAATCAATATACCCTGTCCTTGCTGAATGAGGCTAATAACCCAACGGAATATCTGAATTATAACGAGGGTGGTAAAGAGATCAGCACGACGCTGTACCTCCAGGCCAATTTGATGTATACCCGACAGTTTGCGGGCAAACATGACCTCAGTGGCTTACTCGTTTTTCAACGCAGACAGCAATTACTGGCAAATCAGGGGACCTTACAAAAATCTTTACCTTACCGCAATCAGGGCTTATCGGGACGATTCACTTATGGCTACGACAACAGGTACCTTCTGGAGATGACATTTGGTTACAACGGATCCGAGCGCTTCGACCGTAGTCACCGTTACGGTTTTTTCCCAGCAATCGGCGGTGGATGGATAGTTTCTAATGAGAAGTTCTGGACCGGAATCAAAGAAGTCGTACAAAAACTCAAACTGAAAGGAACCTACGGTTTAGTAGGTAACGACGCCATTGGCGATGCAAATGACCGTTTCTTCTATCTGTCGGAACTGAATACCAGCGATGGCGGAAAGGCGTATACCTTCGGTGAAAATTACGACTACACTAAGAATGGATTTACTATAAATCGTTATGAGAACAGGGACATCTCCTGGGAAAAAGCCTACAAGACCAACATAGGAATAGAGGTCGGATTTCTGCGTGGATTCGAGTTCCAGGCAGATTATTTTTCAGAAACAAGAGAGAATATCCTGATGGATCGTGCCTCGATTCCTGCAAGTGTCGGCCTGGCCGTAAATCCAAGAGCGAATGTGGGCCGTGCGAAAGCAAATGGCCTGGACATGTCTCTTGATTACAATAAAAGCTTTAACAATTCCCTCTGGTTGCAAATGCGTGGCAATTTTACCTACGCACACAGTGAGTACCTTCAGTATGAAGAGCCGGCATACAATGAAAAATATCTCCTGCATGTAGGGCAGCCGATAGACCAAATATTTGGCTTGCTTGCTGAACGACTTTTCGTTGATCAATACGATGTGAACAATTCCCCTAGACAAACCTACGGAGAGTACGGCCCGGGAGATATCAAATACAGGGATATGAACGGAGATGGTCAAATCACTGACTTGGATAAGGTCCCTATCGGTTTTCCACGGGTTCCCGAGATCATTTATGGATTTGGTTTTTCAACTGGCTACAAGGGCTTTGACCTCTCCGCATTTTTTCAGGGTTCGGCAAGGTCAACCTTCTGGCTGGACGGAAGTAACACCTCGCCCTTTCAAAATGACATTCCCTTATTAAAGGCGTATGCCGATGATCACTGGTCTGAGCAAAACAGGAATCTCTACGCGCTATGGCCACGGTTTGACCCGAAGTATAATGGAAATAACCTTAGCCAGTACAGCACCTGGTTTATGCGGAATGGCGCTTTCCTAAGATTAAAAACCCTGGAGCTGGGATACTCCCTGTCTAAGGGCGTAAGCAAGAAGCTATTTCTTTCCTCCGCCAGATTTTATGCCAGCGGAAATAACCTGTTCCTGCTCAGCGGATTTAAAATGTGGGATATAGAAATGGGTGGAAATGGCCTGGGCTATCCGGTTCAGAAAGTTTTCAATTTTGGAGTACAAGTAAAATTTTAATACGACAACAATGAAGAAATTTAAAACCTTTATTATAGTGTGCTTAACCATGTTCTCTTTGTCCTCTTGCAAGGATTACCTGGATCTTGTACCAGACAATGTGGCCACATTAGACAATGCATTTGCCAACCGTCTTGAAGCGGAAAAATACTTGTTTACCTGTTATTCTTACCTTCCTTTGCATCAAAATGGCTTTGGAAATATCGGTTTGACAGGTGCCGACGAATTGTGGACCTGGTTCCCCCAACGCGGTGGAGTAAATAACTATTCCGCCTGGGAGATCAGTCGTGGCAATCAAAATGTCAACGATCCCTACATGAACTTCTGGGGTGGGCGAAACGGTGCACAGGCGCTATATCGTGGCATTCGGGATTGTAATATTTTCCTGGAAAATGTCACCGATGAGAATAAGGTGTTCGACTTGACACCCACCATGCGAAAGAGGTGGCTGGCCGAGGTGACTTTCCTGAAAGCTTACTATCACTTTTACCTCTTCCGGATGTATGGTCCAATTGTATTAGCCGACAAAAATTTCCCTGTAACCGCTGATGGTCAGGAACTGGAGGTTAAGCGTTCTACAGTCGACGAAACTGTAGCATATATATCCGGCCTGTTGGATATCGCAGCAGCAGATCTTCCCAACATCATTACTAACCGTTCCACAGAACTCGGTAGAGTAACCAAACCTGCAGCACTGATGCTTAAGGCTAAATTATGGGTTACCGCCGCAAGCCCCCTGTTCAATGGTAACACTGATTTTGCGAACTTTAGAGACAAGGATGGAGTAGCCTTATTCAACGCCTCCTTTGATGCTACCAAATGGGACAAAGCCGCAGAAGCATGTAAAGCGGCGTTGACCGCATGCGACCATGGCGGAATATCTTTATATCAGTTCTCAACATTCACCAAATTAAGCGATACCACTGTCACCCAGCTAAGCATCCGAAACAGCGTAACAGAGAAATGGAACACTGAATTGGTCTGGGGATTATCCGGCAGACAGGTTGGAGACCTCCAGAAGGATGTTATGGCCAGACTGGACCCAAACTACAGCTTGAACATCTGGGGCTCTAAAGAGCTGATGACACCCACTTTAGAGATTGCTAACCTATTCTATACCGATAAGGGTGTACCGATGAATGAGGACAAAACTTTCAACTACTCCGGTAGATATGATATGCGTACCGCCAGTCACGAAGAACGGTTCAACCTGATCGAAGGTTATGAATCTGCTTCGATCCAATACAACAGGGAACCAAGGTTTTACGCGGATTTGGGTTTTGATGGTGGAGTTTGGTATATGAACAATAGCAGAAGCGCCTCAGATGAAAACACCTGGGTGGTTAAGGCTAAAACAGGGCAGCCGCAATCACGCATTGGGGAAAGCAACGTCTCTATTACAGGGTTGTGGGCAAAAAAACTTGTCAACTGGAAGTTTGTAATCACCGAAAGAGATGCAACCTACGAGGCTTATCCATGGCCGGAAATGCGTTTGTCAGACCTATACCTCCTGACTTCCGAAGCACTTAACGAATCAGGAAACAGCGCGGAAGCCATCAGTTGGCTGGATAAAGTGAGGTCTCGCGCAGGGCTTAAAGGGGTTCAGGAATCCTGGACGAATTTTTCAAACAAGCCAGGAAAATACACGACCAAAGAAGGTCTTCGGGAAATCATCCAACAAGAAAGAGGAATTGAGCTCGTATTTGAAAACAGCAGGTTCTGGGACCTTAGGAGGTGGAAAACAGCGGGCAGGGTGCTTAACCAGGGCATTCACGGCTGGAGCATAGAACAGGAAGCAGCCGTAGGCTATTACCGCCCTAAACTACTTTTCACCCAGCGTTTTGTAGCCCCTCGTGACTACCTTTTCCCGCTTAGACAGTTTGACCTAATTGTTAATCCCAAACTGGTACAAAATCCAGGTTGGTAGTATACCGCTCATTAATCGTAGAACAGATGAAAACATTAAAGATTTTAATCATCACCGGTATCGTCCTCAGCGCATTTAGCAGCTGCAAGGAAACAGAACTCAAGCCCATTGAAAAAGATGGTACAGCGCCAGGCACCCTATCTAATCCTACAGTGGAAAGTTTGGCAGGAGCCGCAAAAATCACCTACAATTTGCCCGGAGACCCGGATATATTATACGTTCAGGCCAGTTACAAGAACCAGTCAGGTCAAAATGTAGAATTTAAATCTTCCTACTACAGCAACTTTATTGTCGTAGAAGGATTCGCAGACTCGGCTGCACATAATGTGGAAATGTATGTGGTTGACAAAAGTGGCAACCGGTCCGCATTAACTACCGTGTCGGTAACACCCAAAGCACCACCTTATTTAACCGCCTATAAATCGCTGGCTGTAGTTTCAGATTTCGGCGGTGCCTCCTTCAGCTTCAAAAACCTGAATAAAGCGGAGCTCGCAGTTGTGGTGTCCACACCGGATTCAACCGGTAAAATGCGCGTAGCAAGAACTTTTTATACTGCCCGCGACAGTGCCAACTTCTCACTCAGGGGTTATGCCTCTGAATCCCGCGTCTTCAACATCTTCGTCCGGGACAAATGGGGAAACAGTTCAGAAGTGTTGAGCAAGGAACTCACTCCAATCTATGAAGTTCAGTTGGATAAGAAGAAATTCCGGGAGATGTTTCTCCCTGGTGACGCCGTATGCAATTTCTGGGATGGCGCTATGCCCTTCGCATGGGACGGAAAAGCAGTTCCTGACCAAAGGGGTGCCGGACTGCATACAGGAAATGCGAGCACTGGCGTTCCAAAATATATCACATTCGATTTGGGGGTACAAGCCCAGTTAAGCAGATTCTCACAACAAACCATCCAGGACGAACGGCACTGGTATAACGACGTATCATTGAGAAGATACGAGGTCTGGGGAATAAGCCAGTATAATACAAATGGCTCTTTTGATGGTTGGACCAAACTAGCTACAGTAACCAACGTCAAACCCTCCGGACTGCCGACCGGTATCTTCACAGAAGATGACCGTGTTGCCGGCCGTATTGGAGATGAAGTCAACATCCCTGTGGACATGCCAAAAGTCAGATACATCAGGATTCGCTGTCTTCAAAACTGGTCTGGAAATACCAATATGTGTATTTCCGAAATGACCTTCTGGGGAAATGATAAATAATGTGCAGTCTAAAATTTCAATGGAAAAGATGAAAAATATAAAATATCTAGCCATCATTTTGCCCCTGGCAATGCTGGCGCTGGGATCATGTTCCAAAATGGATGATTACCTGAAATACACCGACGGCAAAGAGTTGCTGTATACGGGTCGAGTAGACTCATTGGTGGCCCATTCTGGCATCAACAGGGTGGTACTTCGCGGTCTATTGATTTCCGATCCCAAGATCACTAAGGTCAAAATTTACTGGAACCTACGTCAGGATTCCTTAATTGTCGACATCACACGTGGACCTGGTGTAGATAAGCTGGATGTACCTATCCCGCTTGCTCCCGGTAACTACAACTTCGAAGTTAAGACCTACGATGCAGTTGGTAACTCCTCAGTTACCGTGCTTGCCTCGGGAACCTCTTACGGTACATCCTACCAGGAATCCGTGCAGAACCGTCCGATCAAACGTGCTGAAAAAGTAGGCTCCGAAGTTACAGTCGACTTTTTCAGTGGCTCTGATAATTCGCCATATAGCAAGTTGACCTATATAGGAACCGACAACAAGGAACACACCTTAAAGGTCACCAATGATCTCCCGACCGTGAAACTGACAAATTACAAAAGCGCAACAAAATTCAAATTACAAAGTGTGTTCTTGCCGGACACTATGGCTGTGGATACCTTTTATGCCGCTATTCAGGAAATCGGTGTAGCGGAAGATGTGACAAACGCTTATCTCAAAAATGCCGGAGCCCCTATACTCAGGGGGGACACGGAGACCGGCAAATGGGGAACACCCAGGGACTGGCAGTTTAACTCAGCAGCGACCAATCAAAATAATGGCAGGGGTGGGGGCTGGTCAACAGACAATGGCGGCGTCATTCATTTTGAAACTAAAGATTGGGGAGGAGAGGGTGTAAACAACGGAAAGGTATGGCAAACGGTGCTGCTGCCTGCCGGCAACTATACGGTATCGTTTGAAACCGGTTCCTACGGCGGGGACGTTTACACCGTAGAGGAAATGGTCGCCAGCGGCACAAACCTTCCAAATATCGGGACCTCAACGAATGTACTAGCGGTATTTCATGGCAATAAAAACAATCTTTCGGGGAACCATGATGTCAAATTCGAGTTGACAGTTCCTACAACCGTATCCATCGGATGGGTCGTAAGTACCGGTCAATATGTTTACCTCCAATTTAAATCTATCAGACTCAGAACTACAGCAAGCGGATTTTAATCCCTTGCTGTATGAATACAATCAATTCTATGCTCAATTACAATAAGTCAGTACGGAACTTTACCATTTTTAATCTATTTATGTTCGCTCAACTCTTTGGTGCTGGGGTGTATGCGCAAAGTCGCATCATCCCAATCGTCACAGCAAATAATGCATTGGTGCTGCAGGTCAACGCCAATAATGACCTTAACATCATACACTTTGGAAAAAAGCTAAAGGCGACGAGCGAATACACCGGGCTGGCTTCTGCTTATCGTCAGGGCAGCGATTATACCGGACTATCCAGTTCTGCTTACACCCCCTCAGGTTCTCGTAACCTCCTGGAGCCGGCTATAAGCGTAACACACGCGGATGGAAACAACTCTCTGGAACTAAAATATGTAGATTATACTGAAAAGAAAATAGCCGAAAACGTAACACTTTTACAAGTCCGTTTAAAAGATCCGGTGTATCCTTTTGAAGTGACACTGTTTTACAGGTCCTTTTACAAACAGGATGTAATCGAGACCTGGGCAGAAATCAGGCATCAGGAAAAGGGTGCCGTGCAGCTCAATAAATTCGCCTCGGCCAACCTTTACCTTAAAGCTGGGAGTTTCTGGCTGAATCAATACCATGGCGACTGGGCCAAGGAGATGCAGCCTGAAGAGACTAAGCTGAGCCATGGTATCAAGACCCTGGACAGTAAACTGGGGACCAGAGCAAATTTATTTCAGCCATCGGTATTTATGATTTCATTGGATAAGCCAGCTACAGAGGATGAAGGAACTGTGATTTATGGCGCCATGGAGTGGAGTGGCAATTTCAAAATTGACCTGGAAGTCGACTACCAGGATAACCTCAGGGTGATCGCCGGTATGAACAATCATGCGTCTGCTTACCGGCTCAAAGCCTTAGAAGTATTTAAAACGCCAGCTTTCTTGTTCACCTTCTCTGATAAAGGAAGAGGTGAGGCAAGCAGGAAAATGCATGACTGGGCGCGTAACCATAAATTGCTAGATGGGAAAGGAAATCGACTGACCTTATTGAATAATTGGGAGGCCACCTATTTTGATTTCAATGAAGCAAAACTAGCAGAACTGCTAAAAGATACCAAAAAACTGGGAGTGGACTTCTTCCTGCTGGATGATGGCTGGTTTGGCAACAAATACCCCAGGAATGATGACCGAGCAGGCTTGGGTGACTGGCAGGAAAACAAAACGAAACTGCCAAATGGGATTGCCTCTTTGGTAAAAGAAGCCGGCAACACAGGCACACGTTTTGGGATTTGGATTGAACCTGAAATGGTCAACCCGAAAAGTGAACTGTATGAGCGGCATCCGGAATGGGTCGTGAAGCAGCCAAAGCGGGAGGAGTTCTATTTCAGAAATCAACTGGCCCTCGACTTGAGTAATCCCGAAGTTCAGGATTTTGTCTTCGGCATCGTAGACGGTATGTTTACCAAAAACCCGGATCTGGCTTACATCAAATGGGACTGCAATGCGGTCATCTACAATGCATATTCCGCACACTTAAAAGACCAGTCTCATTTTTACATCGAATACGTTCGCGGATTATATAACGTGTTGGAAAGAATCCGTGCTAAGTATCCGAAAGTACCCATGATGCTATGCTCGGGTGGTGGTGGACGTGTTGACTATGCCGCATTACAGTATTTCACGGAGTTCTGGCCAAGTGATAATACCGATCCACTGGAAAGGATATTTATGCAATGGGAATATTCTTATTTCTACCCCGCCCTGGCCAGTTCAAACCATGTAACAGACTGGGGGAAGCAGCCGATCAAATTCCGAACAGATGTAGCCATGATGGGAAAATTGGGATTTGACATTGTCGTCAGTCAACTACCTGAAAAAGACCTGAAGTTTTGCCAGGAAGCCATAAAGACCTACAACCAGCTTAAACCTGTCATCTGGCAGGGAGACCAGTATCGACTGGCTAATCCCCGTGAAGGCAGTGTAGCCTCCATGCTGTATGTTGACCCCGATAAAAATAATGCGGTGATGTTCAATTACCTCGTCAACTATCGCTATGGCTCCGTGAGCACATTGCCCATCAAATTCAAAGGCCTGGACGTCAATAAAAAATACCAGATTCAGGAAGTCAACCTCTATCCAGGGCAAAGCTCAACTTTGTCTCCGGTAAGCTACAGTGGTGATTTTCTGATGAACATCGGATTTAATCCCGATCTGAATTTAGACAGAACCAGTGTCATTCTTCAAATCTCAGCAATACAATGATGAATAAATCCTGATGTAATCCGGGTGGGAGATACGTATTATATCTATGTATACTTCTGCACACCCAACGAGGGATTATACCTGATTATTTCCATGTAGCATACTAACCACACTATGGGCTTCAGTTCTCTATCATTCGCAATTATTAACCAATTATAAAACCCAATGAAAAGAAAACCAATTCACTTCGTGATCGCCATGGCATGCCTGGTGTTCACCCAATGCACCAAAGAGAAAGAACTGGAAAACGGCTTGACAGAAGAAAAAGTCAGAAAGACGGCAGATGTTCAGGAGCGTGCGACCATGTGCACAGATTGCCAGGAAAGCTGGTACAAGATTACCGGTTCAGCAGCTTATAACCTGGCCTGGAACTACGCCCCTATACTCAAATTTGACCAGGCAGCACCCGACTATCCGACCGGTATTGAAGACATTTGGGCAAGCACAGATCCAGGCAGTATCGTATGCAACGGCACTTTAGTCATGGCGAATAGAAACGCCCCGAGGAGTAAAAATTTTCCTACCTATTTTGAAGTGCAGCGTCATCCAAACAACTCCAACAGAATATTTATCGACTATTGGTGGACTTATAAAACCCAGACTACCTGCTTCGCGAACCTGGGCGGGCATGACTATGACTGGGAACATGTCGTTGTACAGGTAAATACCCAAACCAATCGCATTGTTACAGTCACCTATTTTCAACATTCAGGCTGGTATACCAGAAACTGGCAAAATGTAGCCGCAGGCACACGGCCGCAGGTATTTGTAGGCAAAAAAGCCCATGGCTCCTATCACAATTCCAATTCAATCTCATTTCCCGGATACGACTGTACTTACTATGGCGATTACAGAAATCCAAGTGGATCCAACGACTTCGTGGAAACATGGAATACTAATCTAACAGAAATGACCTGCCAGAGTAATTACTTCAGCTTCAACGGAAATTTCGGCACCATTGGTAAGGGACCACTGTATCGCTACCGGGATTACTGGTATTTTTCCTCATGCAACGGAAGTGCTGGCATAACGGGTACGGATGGATGCAGTCAAAGTAACTATCCTTCAGGTACGCAGCTCGGAGGCATTTAACAAACGAGGCCGTATCATCATGATGATACGGCCTTACTAAAAGTTCAGGGTAATGGGTTATGTCCTTCGAACATAGAATTATACAATACGAACGTTTAGGCATTTTGTACATTAACACACAACATATGAAACAATTACACTTTACAAAAATCGCCGGCCTGGGTCTACTGTTCCTCGGCCTGGCTGTACTTTCCGCCTGCCAGGTGGCACAAAAAGGTAGCAGATCCAAACAATCGACCCATCCAGAGGCTAAACTCGGCTGGAAACTCGGATCACAAGCCTATACATTTAAAGAGTATACCTTTGCTGAGGCTGTCGATAAGATCGACAGCTGTAATCTGAGATTCGTTGAAGCCTATCCCGGCCAGACAATAGGCGGCGGAATTCCTGGTAGAATGGGTCCTGACATGGATGCGTCCACTAGAAAAGCTGTTCTGGAATTACTTAAAGTAAAAAACGTCCAATTGATGGCTTTTGGTGTAACCGGAGCAGACTCAGAAGCAGACTGGACTAAATTATTCGAATTTGCAAAAGCTATGGGCATCCAAACGATCACGTCGGAACCCAATGAGAAATTTTTGTCCTTCATCTCTAACTTATGTGACAAATACCAGATCAACCTGGCCATTCACAATCACCCCAATCCTTCACAATACTGGAACCCCGATATTGTACTGAAAGCTTCGCAGGAAAAAAGTAAACGCATTGGCGCATGCGCCGATATTGGTCACTGGGTCAGATCGGGATTAGATCCGGTAGCCTGCCTGAAAACTTTAGAAGGCCGGATTTTTCACCTGCACATGAAAGATTTGCATGAAAAGGGAAGAGACGGACATGACGTTCACTGGGGAGAAGGAGTTTCCGACATACCAGGCGTGATTGATGAATTAAAGCGCCAGAACTTCAAAGGGGGAATTTCAGCAGAATACGAATACAATTGGAAAGAAAACAGTAAGGATGTAGCCGCCAGCGTGGTCAATTTCCGCAAGATAATCAGCAGCAAGAATTAAGGAATATGAAGAGACTAATAGTATTGATTACGCTACTCACAGGTATCGGAATAGTGGAGGCCCAGGAACCCCTTTCAAGACCCGAAGAGAACCGGTTCACAAAAGTTGTTTTGCAACAGAAACTCGAAGAACCCATGCAGTTCCAGATTATGGCTGACGGTAAAGTCCTGTATGCTGAGCGTAAAGGCAAACTTAAATTATATGACCCGGTAAAGAAAAAGATGGATGTCATCGCTGAATTTGCAGTAAGCAGGGAATATGTGAGCAAAACCGGCCAGCGGGAAGAAGGTGAGGACGGTTTACAAGGCGTGATCCTGCACCCGGATTATGTAAAAAATCACTGGATATATGTTTTTTATTCCGCAAAAAATGCTTCAGTCAACCGGCTTTCCAGGTTTACCTGGAATGGAGGAAAGCTTAATATGGCAACCGAAAAGAAGATGCTTGATGTGGTAGTACAGCGTGAAGAATGTTGCCATGTTGGTGGAGGAATGGTATTCGATAAAGATAAGAACCTGTTGCTGAGCACGGGTGATAATACCTTTTCCAGGTCATCCGATGGTTTCACACCGATTGATGAAAGGCGCGGAGAAGGAGCCAGGGATGCACAAAAGTCATCTGGCAATACCAACGATCTCAGAGGTAAAATCCTGCGGATACACCCTGAACCAGATGGCACTTATACCATTCCTGAAGGAAACCTGTTTCCGAAAGGAACCCCTAAAACCCGCCCTGAAATCTATACCATGGGAAATAGAAACCCCTGGAGATTAACTGTAGACAGTAAAACAAACTGGCTATATTGGGGTGAAGTAGGTCCTGACGGATCTAACCCTTCTGACCTGAGAGGACCGAGATCCTATGATGAATTTAACCTGGCTAAACAGGCAGGAAATTATGGCTGGCCCTATTTCAACGGAAGAGAAGGCTATCGTTATTATAATTTCGCGACCAAAGAATCGGGTGCATGGTACGATCCCATGAAACCTGTCAATAACTCTCCGAACAATACCGGCATGACTGTCCTTCCAGCAGTCGTTCATCCCCTGATTTGGTATCCCTATGCCGCCAGTTCCGAGTTTCCGGAGATGGGCAGCGGCGGAAGAAGTGCCGTGGGCGGGCCTATATTTCACCAAAGTGATTTTAAAGGAGCAAACCATATATTCCCAGCTTATTACGAAGGGAAATGGCTGATCACGGATTGGGTTAGAGGCTGGATTTTGGCAGTGACTCTGGACAAGGATGGAAACTACGTTTCAATGGAGCGGTTCCTGCCCAACCTGACTTTAAAAGGACCGATAGACATGAAATTTGGCCCTGATGGCAGTCTATACGTGCTGGAATACGGAAACGGCTATTTTCGGGATAACCCTGAAGCAGAATTGATAAAAATTGAATATAACGGCGGGAATCGTAAACCATCTGTACAGGTATCGGCGAATAAGACTGCCGGCGCAGTGCCGATGAAAATTCAGTTGAGTTCAGCAGGCACAAAAGATGCCGACGGAGACTCTTTAATATTCGATTGGAAGATCACCCGCGCTGGGGTACTTAAACAAAGTAGTACTAAAGAAAACCCTGAAATTGCACTTACTGCGCCTGGTGTATACAAAGCAACACTGACAGTGACCGATCCAAGTGGAGCAAAAAATAGTAAATCAGTAGAAATCAGTGCCGGGAATGAAGTTCCGAAAGTGAAATTTAATTTTACCCAGGGGAATTCGAGCTTTTATTTTCCCGGGAATACAATTCGCTATGCCGTGACAGTAACAGATAAAGAAGATGGAAGCTTAACCAATAAGCGGATTCTACCCTCAGCCGTGTCAGTTTCCATTAATTACTTGTCTGAAGGATATGACATGACCGTTATCGCGCAGAAGCAAAATACATTCGACGCATCTGCTCAACACGAACTGGCAAAGGGATTGATTAAGAAAAGTGATTGCAATGCATGTCACGCACTGAACACCAAATCTTTGGGTCCGTCACTTACCCAAGTTGCCTTTAAATACAAAGGAAGCAGCACAGCCCAGAATTTCCTGGTCAAAAAGATTGCTAACGGAGGCTCCGGCGTCTGGGGAGATGCCATGATGCCGCCACATTCTACAATGCCAACTGCTGAAATCAGTGCAATTGTAAAATACATCCTGAGCTTAAGCAACAAAGAAGCCAGTCAGAAAAGTCTACCTGTAACCGGAGTTTATGTGACTAAAGTTCCGGCAAATGCAACGAATAAGGGAAGTTTCATTTTCAGGGCAGCATATAGGGACAGAGGCGCAAATTCTGCTCCTGCCCAGTTAGGAGAAGATATACTTATCCTGAAAAACCCAACCATACCTGTAAACAATGCAGATCAGTCTGCTGAACTGACGTTCAATGACGATCGCAGCATCGCGACTTCAAATAAATCCGGAGCTTACCTGTTGTTGCGGAATATAGATTTAAGCAGTTTAAAAAGTCTGTCAATAAATCCAGGTGCTGAGCGTGCTTCAGGGCAAATCGAAATTCGCACCGGAGCAGTTGATGGCAAACTGATTGGAACAGCTGCATTAGCTGAAGGAAATATCGTAACCACGACATTAATTCCCACAGCTGGCAGACAGAACCTTTACCTGGTGTTTACGCAACCGGGTTTAAAAATAAAAGAATTTACATTCAGTAATCGCTAATTAGCCTCACATCACTGAGAAGAGGAAGGATCTCATGACCCTTCCTCTTTTTCATTTTATAAACCTCACTACAAATCATAGCATTCCCGCTTCGACATTTAGACAAAGAAAATATGACATTTTAAACAAAGTAGCACTGATAAATGATTGGTACATTTGATATAATTTAACTATGAGCAATTGGGTAAAATTGCACTGGTTACAGGAGAAACCAAAGGTTTAAGCCAATTGATGAAAGGCTACTCTATGCTGGAGCAACAGTTGTTATTACGGATAGGAATAAATTAGTCTTATGGCAGAACAATATCGAAATAAATTTACAGACATTGTCTGGTTCGTTACAGAAGATAAATTATTTAAAGATGAGATCATTCTGGAATTTCACTCTTTTGTGAGAATCATTTCCGGTGAAATGAAAGTGATACAGGCTGATAAATCTTATTTATTTGCTGCCGGCGACACACTGTTGTTCCCCCGTAACCAGCTTTCGGCAGTCATTAAGCGGCCTAAAGATGGACGACCTTACAAGGCTGTTGTATTTGGCCTGGCAATTGAACGTTTGAAGACCTATTATACAAAGCATAAATTCTACAGCACCAGCCCTCATGAACAAAAGGTGAAAATTTATGATCCGCACCCGCTATTGGAGAGCTTTTTTGTGTCGTTGCTGCCTTATTTTGATCTCAAGGAAAGACTGCCTGAAGATATTGCAACTATAAAAATGGAAGAAGGTATTTCAATCCTTCGTAGTATTGATAAAGATATAGACAGCCTGTTAACAGATTTCTCTGAACCGGGAAAGATCAGCCTGCCGGATTTTATGGAGAAGAACTATATGTTTAATATGCCGATGAAAAAATTTGCTTACCTAACCGGACGTAGTCTGTCTACATTTAACAGAGACTTTAAAAAAGCCTACCACATTACTCCACAACGATGGCTCACTCAAAAAAGGCTGGAGTTTGCCCATTACACCATCACTAAAAATAATGTGAAGCCAAATGATATCTATTTAGAAGCAGGCTTTGAGAACCTCTCGCATTTTTCTTCTGCCTTTAAGAGGCATTTCGGTTATCCGCCTATAGAACTGGTAAAGTAAATAGCCAAATCGTATACCAGACGGGCTTTGATTACTGGCGGTCTTTAGATTAAGAACATGCTTTTTATGACTTTATGAGTAAAGCAAATTTGACTTTTTAAACAAAGCGAGGAACAATTCGCGTCGCTACCTTTATGTCATAAAATTTATAAAAAATGAGAGCAATAGTCTTGAAAGAAATAGGAGCACCCGAAAACCTTGTATTGGCGGATGTTCCAATACCTGTAATTGCGGATAATGAAGTTCTGTTACAGGTAAAAGCCATTAGCATTAATCCTGTAGATGCATATGTAAGAAGAACAAAGGAGGCACTGGATCAGGTATATGCCTATAAAGGTACCGAAGAATATATTATACTTGGCTGGGACGTTGCGGGCATTGTGACGAAAACGGGCAAAGCAGTAAATAAATTTAAAATTGGCGATGAAGTATTTGGCAACTTCAAATTTTTAGGTCAAGCCAATGCTTACGCTGAATACGTGGCTGCGCCAGAGAAAGAACTGGTATTAAAGCCTGGCAACGTTAGCTTTGAAAGTGCTGCCGGTGCTACTATGGCAGCATTAACTGCATGGGTTTCTATAGTAAACCACGGAAATATAAAAAAGGGCGATAAGATAATTATTCATGGAGCATCAGGTGGCGTAGGACATTATGCCGTACAACTTGCCAAATATTTCGGTGCATATGTCATAGGTGTTGCTTCTGAAGCAAACAAGGAATTTGTACTGGGCTTAGGAGCAGATGAGTTTATTGATTATAAAACACAAAAGTTCGAGGAAATCATTACCGATGCAGATATTGTTCACGATGCAGTTTGGAGTGAGGATTTAAATCATCTCGAGCGTTCTTTGAAAGCGTTAAAAGCAGGCGGAACTTTGTTAAGTTTAGTGATCTACCCAGACGAAGCGTTCAAGGAAAAGGCAAAAAAGGAAAAGAATGTTACCGCTCTGCATATAAGCGTAAGCCCTAATGAAACTTATGAACATGATTTGGAATTTATTGCCGGTTTATTGTCCACAGGAAAAATAAGGACACATGTTTCGCATGTGTTTCCACTAGAGGAAATGCATAAAGCTCATACGATGATACAAACTAAAAATACTGTAGGCAAAATTATCGTTAAACCCTAAAGGGAATCATATATAATATGGGTCGGTATATTCGACCTATATTATATATGTTTTTTTTAAAGACCTGCCCGGATTTTTTCGACTTTTCAGCTGTCTGGTATTTCGGGGGAGGTCAATTTGGATATTTCAGAATGAAGTGGGCAAAATGAATGACGAACTTCCCAGGCTAATGAAAAACTTCTTCCCATTTAATTTAGCGGTGGGTAAAACTATAAAAGCTAATATTATGTAATTGCCATTATTTGTTTATAATTGCATAAGCGTTGAATAGGCTTCGGTTGAAATTCGAGATTGAAACTATTTAGCTTTATTAAAAGTTTGCATTTTTAGCGCATTTATGACAATTTATAGTAAATTTTCAGATGTAGAACTTACGTCCTTTTTAGTAAAGGGGGACCATATGGCATATGAAGAAATCTATAATCGGTATAATGCGTTACTTTATATTCATGCTTATAAAAAGTTAGGTAATCGGGAGCAGGCTCAGGATATAGTTCAGGAAGTTTTTATAACTCTTTGGGCCAAGCATAAGGAGTTGCTTGATATTGTTAATATGGGAGGATTTCTGTACACATGCATATATCATAAAATTCTGGATCTGATTACACATCAGGATATAAACCGCAAACACATCTCTCAACTATCGACATATTTGCGGTCAAAAAATAGTAATACCGATTTTTTAGTGAGAGAAAAGCAGTTGACTGTTATTATTGAACGTGAGATTGCTGCGCTTCCTTCGAAAATGCGTCAGATCTTTGAGCTTAGCCGATTTAAACACATGAGCCATAAAGAAATTGCCGAACAATTGGATGTTAGTGAAGAAACTGTAAAGAAGCAGGTAAAAAATGCGTTAAAAATTCTTCGTAATAAGCTGGGGTTATTTGTTTATTTGGTATTCCTGTTGCGTTTTTAGGTGCCTTAATTCTTTTTAGTTTTTATTATTTTTTTTCTTACCCCTGGTCGATTTTGATTCGTCTTAGTTGTAAATAGTAGGAATTAATTATACCCTATAATTATGATTTACCAAGAATCTGAAGATATACTAGATAGATACCGGAAAGGGACAGCAACTGATGAAGAAATAGTTTTACTGCTTTCTTGGGTACAAGAAATGCAAGAGGTCGAAAATCCGACATTCACTATTGAGGAATTGGAGTCGAATAAATTCGAAATGTGGCAAAAAATAGTGGACACGAATAAGCGCAAATCCAAGAAATTGTGGCCAATAATTGCCGTTGCAGCTTCCTTTGCCATTACGATCAGTGCCGGACTTTACTTTTATGGAAATTCTACCAGAGAATTCAGCTTAAATGATGTTCCTCCTGGAAAAAATACGGCAACACTTACTTTATCTAATGGCAGCAAGCTCGATTTATCAGATGTAGTAAATGGAAAATTAGCCACACAACATGGCGTTACGATCTCTAAAATCAATGAGGGGGAATTGCGTTATCAAACGCAAGTAGAAAAACCAGGCCTTAAACCAGAATACAACAGTCTTTCTACAGCCAATGGACAACAATATGAATTGGTGTTGCCTGATCAGACTAAGGTTTGGTTGAATTCCACTTCCGTTCTCAAATTTCCAACTTCGTTCGCAGGATTAAAAAACCGTACGGTTGAGCTTTCCGGAGAAGCGTACTTTGAAGTTTCTAAAGATCAAGAACATCCATTTATGGTTAAAACAGAAAAACAGCTTGTAGTTGTACTTGGAACACATTTTAACCTGAGTAGTTATGCAGATGAACAGGTTACGACTACCACATTGTTGGAAGGCTCAGTGAAAGTAATGTCAGTATTCAATAGGATCGCTCAAACCATCAAGCCAGGCGAAAAAGCAATCAATACAGGTGATTCAATATCCGTTGAAACAGCAAATTTACAGCAGGCAACAGCTTGGAAAAATGGTTTTTTCCGTTTCACAGATGAAAGCCTGGAAAGTATCATGAAACAAATTTCCAGGTGGTATGACGTCAAAGTTGTTTACCAGGGGAACCGCAAAGATTTTGCAACCCTCACTTTTCTGGGGGTAATATCCCGGGACAAAAACCTCTCGACTGTTCTGAAAACTATAGAGAGAACAGATAAAGTCCGCTTTACGGTAAAAGGGAAGATTATTACTGTCCAACTAAAAAATTAAAACCCGCTCGAGAAATAGTCAATTATCAACAAACTAACCAACCAACTAGATGAAAAAGAAAGAAAAAGATCCTTAAAGGCGGGACAAATTCTGATCAAAAACAGGAGCGCTTGGAACGCTCCTGAATAAACCGATCAATGAAATGTGAATTAACAACATTCTAAAATTGCTGTGAAGTGACATTGCCCGATGAAAGGAAGGCACTTCCAGCTTAATCAGTATTCAAATGTATAAAAATTTTACAAAACCCCTTTGTAGGCTTTTGGGCTACAAGGAGAAATCTCTTCGGATGTTAACCCTTGTTAATTTACAGGATGTGAAACGACCGCGGAAAGGGTTGAATCTTATTCTAGCAATGAAATTAATAGCGGTATTATTATTAACCGGAATGGTACATGTCAGCGCTGCGACCCTGGCGCAAAAAATAACCATTAACCGGAAGCATGTAAGAATTGAAAATGTGCTCGAAGAAATCGGAAAACAGAGTGGTTATAATTTTTTTTTAGATGTAAAAGCCCTGAAAAATACAAAGCCCATATCCATTAATGTAAACAATGTATCAATCGAAGAAGTTTTAAATCAGATTTTAAAAGGGCAGCCATTGGCTTTTACTATCGAAGATAAAATTGTCGTGATAAAAGAGAAGGAGGTTTCTTTTCTTGACAGGCTCGTTAGTCACTTCAATGATATTGATGTCAGGGGCACTATCCAGGATCAAAACGGTAAGGCTTTACGGGGGGCAACGGTGACAATAAAAGGAACCAAACGTTATATTTCGACAGATGAAGAAGGTAAATTTTCATTAACTGGAGTTGATGAAAAGGCAATTCTTGTAATTTCTTTTGTTGGCTATAAAACAAAGGAAATTCCTGCCTCAAGTGTGAAAGGGCAGCTAACAATAAGCTTAGAATTGACCACTTCCAATCTTAAGGAAGTTGAGGTAACTACTGCATATGGCATAGTCCGCAGTAAAAAAGAGTTAGGCTATTCTGTTGCAAAAGTGACTGGAGAAGAAATTAACAAGGCAAACAGCGGAAATATACTGAATGGCTTGGTGGGAAAGGTTTCTGGTCTTAACATCATGACGCAAAGTTCTGAGATGTCACCCAAAATGAGGGTATTATTAAGGGGAATTCGTTCTTTTGGACAGTCGAGTAATAATCAGCCTTTGTTTGTGTTTAATGGTGCCCCACTATCCTTTGGTTCTGATGGGGAGTCGGCAGAACGTGCGATTGAATTTATCAATAATTTAAATCCCGCAGATATTGAAGATGTTACCGTGTTGAAAGGTGCCAATGGGACGGCAATGTATGGTCCTGAAGGGGTTAATGGGGTGATTCTAATCACTACAAAAAAGATAAAACAAGGTGAATTGGCTGTAAATGCAAGGGTAAATTCTTCCTATACGCGGATGGATTTTAGGCAAAGAACAGATCAGCGCACTTTTGGGGTTGGAGATGATGTCAGCTTTTTTGGTGGAAAGTCTGCTGAAAGCTGGGGGCCCGCCTATGATGGCAGGATCATTTCTATAGGCTATCCTGACAAAAATGGAGAGTTTCAGAAAGTACCTTATAAGGATCTGGACGACCGTTATAACTTTTTTAATGTTGCAAGATCCACCCGTACCAATGTTTCACTTGCACAGGGAGATGCCACATCTTCATTTTACCTTGGCCTTGGACATGTAGACCAAACTGGTTTATTACCTGGAGATAAGCAAAATCAGACTACCGTTCTGTTTAATTCCACTAAAAAATTGGGAAAGAATGCGGATTTTCAGGTCAACATCAATTATTCAAAAATGGCTAGCGACAGGGGAGGTGATGTAACCAATAAGGTTTTAAATACACCAAGCTTTATTCCTTTGCTAAGTTACAAGGACTACAAAAATTCTTATTGGGGTGGACTGGATAATTACTGGTCAGGTACTAATCCTTATGCTTCACTCGATTTGAGCAGGCAAAAAACAACAGACAATACTTTTACGGGTAGTTTTATAGCTAATGTAAAGGTGTTGCCCTGGCTTAGTGTTAAGGACCAGGTGTCACTCAATTATTGGGGTAGAAACCAGAAGAAGAATGCTGCTCCTGTAGTATTTTCTGATTTTGCAAGAGTAGATCCTTTTAAGGCACATGACGCTGAACCAAAAACCGAGGATTACCTGGGTACTACTTTAGGTTTCAATAATGATCTTTTATTGACTGCTATACATAAAACAGGTGACTTTTTGATCCGTGCAAACTTGGGGAATACTATCCGGGATAATTTTGAAAAGCAATTAAAAACTAACGCTACCTTAGTTATACCTGTTTATAACAACATCTTTTCCCGTTCTGATTTTGGTATTGGCTCAGACGAGGTAACCAGACAAACCAGGAGTATTTCCTTATTAGGGAATGTTTCCCTGGGTTATAAGGATAAGATATTCCTTGAACTGACCGGTCGTAATGAATGGGATTCTAAAAGAGCAAAGATAGCGCGGGGGAAAGACTTTTATTTTGGTGCAAATACTTCCCTGGTGTTGAAGGAAATAGTTCCGTTGTTAAAAGAACAAGCCTGGTTGAGTAATTTTAGGTTAAGGTTGTCGGCAACACATACAGCCAACATGAACATTGAACCCAATCAAAGTGAAAGGATTTTAAATCTGACCTTCCCTTATCCATTTACCAATCCAAGTACGGGTAAATCTCTTCTTGGTTACGGTATTTTGACCAATCCAAATCCAAATATTAAACCTGAAAAGGTATTTTCACAGGAGTATGGTTTGGAAATGGGGTTTCTTGAAAACCGAATTCGTTTTGACGGAGCTTATTATAACCAGGTCAATAACGGGGTAATTATGCAGGTTGGCGTTCCAAGCTGGAGTGGGTACCCTGATCTGGACAATGCGGGCAGGTTTAGAAATACAGGCTGGGAGTTTGATCTTGGGCTTAATCCATTGGTTGAATTTGGTGAGGACATTAATATTTCTTTATCAGGCCGCTTTTCTATCAATAAGAATAAGGTGCTGGAAGTTTCTGATATCTACAATGGAACTTTCATTGCAAGGGACCCTAGCGGAAATGCATTTTATGCAAGGGTAGGTCATTCTGCATTTGAGTTTCCGGTTACTGACTTTAAAAGAGACCCGGAAGGAAGGGTAATTGTAGATAAAAGCACGGGCATGCCTACTGTTGATTATCAAAATCCAAAAATAATGGGCAAAACATTACCAGTATATCAAGGTGGTGTTACACTTAATTTTACTTACAAGAGATTTTCATTAAGTACACAGGCGGATTATTCTGCAGGAAATGATCACGGCTTTGGTTCTTCTACCATAATACAAGGTACCAGCGCGCTTACGCTGCTCAATAACAGGGAGGTATTTGTATTCCCTAATTCTGTGATAGAAGACAGTCCTGGTCATTTTGTGAAAAATACAAATGTTGCTGTATCTAATGCAGGCAAGGAGCTTTTCTCCAAGTTTGCTGATGCGACTGTTCATTCTATTTCCAGTGCCAATTATTGGAAGATCCGCGAAATTGCCCTGCAATATGAGATGCCGATAAAATCTAAATTAGTCAAGAGAATGGCTGGTAGTATTTATGCCCGTGATCTTTTCTCTTTTTATCCGCATTCGAATATCTATGGCGACCCTGTATCGAGTAATGGTCCGGGACTTAAGACTAATCAGAACCAGGCCATTGGTCAAAGGCAACCAAGCCAGTCTAACAATGTTAGCGGAAGTGCTGCAGATACCAATGTTACCCCTGGGACAATTATTTATGGATTTACTTTTGGTTTATCATTTTAATCATTTAAAATTCAAAGAACATGAAACGAACTTATAAAATTATTATTATTTCAACCATTCTGATGAGTTCATTACTTCATAGTGGTTGTAAAAAAGGTTGGCTGGATGTAAATTATAATCCCCGTGAGTTAACTAATACCAATGCTACTCCGAACCTGATTTTACCACCTTTGCTGGAAGCGGCGGCTGCTATTCCATCCGATTTTGAAATACTTTCGATGTGGTTGGGTTATTGGGCAGGGCCTGCTTTGCCACCGGCATTGAATCTTACTAATTATACCAATATACCCAGTGGAAGCGTTCCAAGCCAGACGCTTCCTTTCCTGGAAGATAAAGCTACTGCTTTAGGACAGGATTTCTATTTGGGTATTGCGAAAGTACTGCGCGCCATAGCATGGAGCAGGTGTGTAGATAAATTGAATGATGTGCCGTATTCTGAAGCTTTTAAGCAATCTATTTTAAGACCTAAGTACGATGATGGAAAGTCTATTTACGAAGACCTGATGAAGCAACTGACTGCAGCAAGCGGATTGATAAAGAATGCGGAAGTTTCAAAGAATGAAAAGATAGCAGACGCAGATATTATGTTTCATGGGGATAAAGTAAAGTGGCTTCAATTTATCAATACGCTAAAGCTTCGCTTGCTGATCCACCAGGCTAACCGTTTGGAAAGAGCTGCTTATATTGCCAGTGAAATTCAGACGATAAAGGATCAGGGGTCCGGTTTTTTACCCATGGGAGTTGACGGTGCAGTGAACCCTGGCTGGAGTTTAACCATTAAAGTTTCTCTTTATTATGGATTATATTCGAGCAGTAATAACAGAGGCGGATCCAGGGGCGATCTTTTTTCAGGGATAAATAGTGTTGATCTTGCACATGCGAATGAATATGGGCTTAATTTATTAAAGGAAGATAATGATCCACGTATAGGATTTATCTATTCTTCAGTTGATAAAATTTTACCTATAGGTGCTCCAGATCCATTTCCTCAGCCAGGTCCTGACACATTTAGAGGCAGTAGGTTTGGATTGCCAATTAACTCTTTTCAATATCCTTACCAAAACAGACAATACCTCTCGGCAGTTGGAGGTTCTCGTAATACAGATGTAGTATCTGCTACCTCTGCAGGAATTATTAAAGGTAACAATATGGATGCCTGGGTAATTACGAGTGTAGAGAATGCCTTTTTACAGGCTGAAGCAGTTTTCCGTGGTTGGTTGTCGGGTGATCCGGAACAAACCTATAAAACAGCATTGAGGGAATCTTTCAGGTGGCTCAATGTTGGTGGAAACAGCAATAATCCTGCACTTTCGGATGCTATTTTTGATCGATGGTACGCTGAACAAGTCAGCAATCAGCGTGTAAACTGGTCTGCTGCTCCAGATAAATATAAACTGATTATGTTTCAGAAATATATGGCATTGAATGGAATTGATCCGATAGAAAGCTGGGTAGATTACAGGAGGAATGGACGTTTTCCCAATGTTCCGGTTTCAGTTGATCCGACAAGAATTGGGAATACAGTGCCCATCCGGTTTGTATATACCAATGATGAGATCATCACCAATGAAGCAAATGTGAAAGCGCTAGGTGAAATAAACATGTTTACAGGTAAAATCTGGTGGATGCCTTAATCTTTAAAAATGAACGCAATGAAAACTTATATATTGATGCTGCTTATGGCCTGCGTGCTAAGCAGCTGTCTTAAAACTGATGACGGTATTTTAGATTACCGAGGCATAGAACCTTTAGTCATTAATCCAAAAGCTAACTTTCCCTCGAAAGCAATTTTTGCAGCTCCGGCTATAGACAGTGCATTTGGGGTAACTAAGTTAAACTTAAGGGCCAAGTATTCCTTTCAAATGCCTGCGCCACGAGCGCTTAAAGTAACTTTTGTGCGTAATGATGCTTTAATTACCCAGTATAATCTGGTCAACGGTACCAATTATCTGCCTTTACCTACCGATAGTTATGAAATGAGTGGGACGCAAGTGGTTATTGAAGCCGGTTCGCAAGAAGGAGTACTTCCTATAAAAGTGCTTCCTGCTAAAATCAGTGGTGCAAATAAATATATTATTGCCTTTTCCTTATCGGATGCAGATGGGGTGAATATTGCAGAGAATTTTAAAAGTATTGTTTATACGCTAAAAGGCCAGTAAATACGAACTATCCACGAGGGGGTCTAATGAAGACGCTCTAATTTTTAATTACAAATATGAAACTAATGAAACTACAGAAATTACTGTTAATAGCTGTTCTATGCCTGTTTTCGGCAGCTTTTAATAAATCCTATGCCCAGCAATTGCTACTTGCGCCAGAAGTGGTTACCGGCAAACTACCCAATGGTTTTACCTATTATGTACAGAAGAACAGTAATCAGAAAAAACGGGTAACGTTATACCTTGCTAATAAGGTGGGGTCTATACTCGAAACGGAAGAACAGCGTGGTCTGGCGCACTTTATGGAGCATATGAGTTTTAAGGGCAGTACACATTTTCCAGCCGCTACCCTGGTCGATTTCCTGGAAAAGACCGGTGTCCGCTTTGGGGCAGATCTTAATGCCTATACTTCTTTTGATGAAACTGTTTACCAGCTGCCTATTCCTATTGATAATCCGGAAATGTTAAATAAGGGCTTGCAGGTAATTCGCGACTGGGCGGCAGAAGCAATCCTTGATCCTATTGAAATTGACAAGGAACGTGGGGTTGTACTCGAAGAAAAACGGTTAAGAAATGGTGCGCAGCAGAGAATTCAACAGCAAATTTTCCCTTATATGGTTAACCATTCCAGATATGCAGAACGTGATCCCATAGGTACAGAAGAAGTACTTAAAAATTTTAAACCTGAAACTATTCTTTCTTTTTATAAAGACTGGTATAGACCCGATTTACAGGCCATTATAGTGGTTGGAGATGTGGATGTTAAAGACATGGTACAGCGCATACAAAAACTGTTTTCTGATCTGAAGGCTCCAGCAGCGCCTAAACCAAGACCAGATTATAAGATAGAATTGAGTGGTAAAAATCAATTCCTGGCCGTTACGGATAAAGAAGTTCAAGGAACGAGTATGCAGATTATGATCAAGCATCCGCATAAAAAATTGCTTACTCATGCCGACTATCTGGATTACATTAAAAAGAATCTTTTTAACCAGGTTTTGGCAGCTCGTTTTCAATCCATTTCACAAAAGAACGCCAGCCGTTATATTGGTGTAGCGGTAGGACTTGCGCCATTGATGGCAAATGTTGAAGCTTTTAGCGCAAATATATCTGCAAGACCGGGTGAACTGGAAAAAGGGTTTGCTACATTCTGGACGGAGATAAGTAAAATAAAAAACCAGGGTTTTACAGCTGCTGAGCTGGACCTTGCCAAGATGCAATATCTTAATGGTATGCAGGCTATGGCAAATGAGGCTGATAAAAAACAGTCTGCGCAATTTGCTCAGGAATATGTTCGTCATTTTATTCAGGGGAATGCAATTCCAGGCATAGCTAAAGAGGCCGCGCTTACTGAGGCTTACTTACCTACTATTAGCCTTGGACATATCAACCAATTGGCAAAACAATACATCATTGATGTAAATAGGGACGTAATTATTGTTGCACCTGAAACTGCAAAAGCGAGCTTGCCTGATGAGCAACAAGTAAATGCTTGGTTTGAAAAGTATGAAACGGTAGTTACCCCTACTGCTAGTGCGAACGAGGAGAAAGCTGCGCAGGCAATCGCTAAAATACCGATGATTGCTGTTTCGCCAGTTAAAGGCAAAGTAATTTCTACTACGAAAATTAATGAGCTGAATATTACTGAACTAAAATTGAGCAATGGTGTAAAGGTAATCTTAAAGCCCACTACCTTTAAGAATGATGAGATCAGCTTTACTGCGTTTAGTCCAGGTGGTACCTCTATATATTCTGATGCTGACTTCCAGACTGCTTCAAATGCTACTTCACTAATTGTGGAAGGTGGTGTAGGAGATTTTAATTCAGAAACATTAAGGCAAAAGCTTAGTGGTAAGCAAGCTGGAGTAAGTCCGTTTATAGGGGAGCGTATAGAGGGAATATCTGGTTACAGCAGTGTGAAAGATCTGGAAACGGCGCTGCAGCTTACTTACTTGTATTTTACTGAGCCACGTAAAGATACTGCTGCCTTTAATGCAACAATCAGCAGAGCAAGAGCTACATTGGCAAATCCTGTAAACACTCCTGAAAAGCTGTTTAGCGATACTTTGAATGCAGTGCTGAGCAATTACCATTTACGTAGGAAGTCTGCTGAATTAGCAGATCTGGAAAAGGTTAATCTGGACAGGGCTTTTGAAATTTATAAAGATCGCTTTAGTGACGCGTCTGACTTTACGTTTATAATTGTAGGTAATTTTGATCTTGCAAAAATCAAACCATTGTTAGTGCAGTATCTGGGTTCACTTCCTGCTTTGGGCCGTAAGGAAAGTGCAAAAGATCTGGGTATAAATATTCCATCAGGTGTCATTAAAAAAACTGTTTATGGTGGTTCTGAGGACAAAGCTACTGTACAGTTGATTATTAGTGGTGACTACCAGTATAGTGAGGCAAATAACCTGCAGCTTCAGGCTATTAAACAGGTACTTGAATTGAGAATGCTGGAAAGGTTAAGAGAAAAAGAAGGAGGTGTTTACTCTCCAGGTGTATCTTTAAATGTGAGCCATACGCCAAAAACACGGTATGCTTTCGGGATTTCTTTTGGCTGTTCTCCTGCAAATGTAGAAATGCTGATTGCTGCAGTTTGGGAAGAGATTGCTAAAATTAAGGCCGAAGGAGCATTGCCGGAAGATCTGGCTAAGTTTATTGCTGAGAAGAAAGTGGGACTTAAAAATTCATTGGAAACCAATGGTTTCTGGCTTAACTACTTGAGCAATCAATACCAGGAACAGCTTGACCCTAAAGAAATACTGCATTACAATAAAAATCTTGAGGGGTTAAATTCAGCACAGCTTAAAACAGCAATCAATACTTATCTAGATAGTAAGAATTACATTCGTGTGGTCCTGATGCCTGAAGGCCAACAGCTTATTAAATAGATTTTTTAACCTTCAAATGTTCTAGCGGACTTCTAGGTACCCTTCCGTAAGTGCGAAAGCGCGTGTTTTTTAAAACACGCGCTTTTTTATTCTTATTTAAACAGATAAGTGAGGAATATACTCCGTGGAATGTATTGAAAAAACAGAACGAACTGGACAAAACAACTAATGGTACACCCTAAACGGGAATTTGTATCATACATTCCTCCTTTTGTATAAAGGTACCGCTGCATTGCTGCGGTACCTTTACATCATCAAAAAATATATACTGATGAAAAAGACAATTTTAATAACCGGAGCTTCACGCGGATTCGGAAAAATATGGGCAGAAGCCTTTTTAAAACGTGGCGACAATGTAATTGCTACTGCTAGAAATATTGACTCCTTAAAGGATTTAGCAGAAGCATATGGAAGTTCGGTGCTTACCCTTGAGTTGGATGTAACTGACAGGACACAAACTTTTGAGGTCCTTGGTAAAGCGCATGCTCATTTTGGTGTACTGGATGTGGTAATTAACAATGCGGGCTATGGTCTGTTTGGTACAATTGAAGAAGCCTCTGAACAGGAAGCGCGGGAGCAGTTTGAAGCTAATGTTTTTGGTACTTTGTGGGTGAGTCAGGCCGCAATACCGTTGATGAGAAACCAGGGGCATGGACATATCATTCAGGTATCCAGTGTTTTGGGCATAGCTTCAATTCCGAACCTGGGTCTGTACAATGCTTCGAAATGGGCTGTTGAAGCCATGAGTGAAGCGATGGCAGCAGAGATAAAGGCTTTCGGAATTCATACGACCTTAGTAGAGCCGATTGGATACTCTACTGACTGGTCTGGCGCTTCGGCTGTACATAGCAAACCTATTGATGTTTATGATGGCTTGCGAGCTGTGGTGTACGAAGAATTGAAAAATATGCCCTTCGGTAATCCGGATGCTACTGCCGATGCGATCTTAAAAGTTGTGGATGAGGAAGTGCCTCCTCTTCGTATTTTCTTCGGTAAGACTGCATTGCCTTGGATAAACCAGGTTTACGCGGATCGGTTAAGCCAGTGGGAAGCATGGAATGAAGTATCGGTGGCAGCACACGGTTAAGTAAATTTAAAGACAGTTTTAAGAAAAATCTATGTTGTTTGACGTAGGTTTTTCTTATTTTGTAAGTATAGGGCTATGAAACATTTTAGAACAATTAGTGAATTATACAGTTTAAATGGCTTTCCGCCACCGGAAAACCCTTTGTTAGGCCTGATTACCTGTTCGCAGTTAAACGCCTGTTCGCTTGCTTATAGTGAGTTTACAAGCGATTTTTATATGATTGCGCTTAAAAAAATGAAGTCGGGTACCTTTCTTTATGGTAAAACAAAATATGACCACGATAACGGCTCTCTATCTTTTGTAAAGCCAAGGCAGATTATTAAGCTCGAAAATATTGAACTGGAAGAAGAAGGTTTTATCATTTATATCCATGAGGATTTTTTGCTGAACCATGCGCTTCATGCGGAAATCAAAAAGTATGGGTATTTCGATTATGAAGTAAATGAAGCTTTGCATTTGTCGCCCAAAGAGGAGGAGATCATCTGGGATTTGTATCGCAAAATTCAGGGAGAATACAACAACAACCAGGATGAGTATACCAAAGACATCATGATTACTCATATTGACTCTATCCTGAAATATGCACAGCGGTTTTACAAGCGACAGTTTTTAAACCGGAATGTATTTTCCGGAACCATTATTTCTAAGTTCAACGATACTTTAAAGGCGTATTTTGAAAGTGGAAATCTGGAAAAGGAGGGACTGCCAACTGTTAAATATATGGCGGAGCAATTGAGTATTTCGGCTCGTTATTTAAGTGATCTGCTTAAACAGGAGACAGGTAAGGCAGCTTTGGATCACATCCACCTTTTCTTAATTAATGAGGCTAAAAATATATTGATGAGTACGGATAATACGGTTGCGCAAACTGCTTATCAGCTGGGCTTTGAAAATCCTCCTTATTTTTCAAGGCTGTTTAAGAAGGAAGTCGGTCTTACTCCGGTTCAATATAGGGAACAGTTTTTGAATTAAAATAAAACTATGTGGTATCAAACCCGCTCGCCCATGCCATGTTGACACGGACGAGCTAGTTGGTTTAGTACACTACGTTTCCATATTTGCCAGCATGAAAATCATGATAGGCCTCGGCAATTTCTTGCTCGGTGTTCATTACAAATGGGCCCCGTGCTACAACAGGCTCTGTATATTCTGCTCCGCCGAAGAGAATGATATCGATAGCTGATTGTGAAGTGTTGAAGATCTCAATTGTTCCCCGGTCCTTATCAAATTTAATGAAGTCGCCAGCGTTGAACCGGGTTTCGTTGATACTCGCGCCAGATTGCAAAAGAAATGCAGCATATTCTAGCTTTTCTTCCGTTTGCAGAACAAACTGTTTTCCAGCCTTCAAATTTACATGAAATAGAAATTGCTCGGAATAGCTGGGAATCTTAGAGACCATATTTCCATATGCTCCCGCAACAACTTTTATCCAACCGCTGTCCTCAGTCAGCTCCTGGTATGGAATTTCTGATGCCTGAACAGCCATATATTCGGGCTCTTCTTTTTTGGTTTTCGCAGGCAGGTTTATCCAGAACTGGAAGCCGTGTATGTAAGGACTTTTTGTTTTGGAATCTACATTCAATGTTTCGTCATGTATGATGCCATTAGCTGCCTTCATCCATTGTGCACCACCTGAGTATATGGTTGCCCGGTTGCCGCGACTGTCAAAATGTTCAGCTTCTCCCTGTAGTACGTAGGTCAATGTTGCAATGCCGCGGTGAGGATGGGCTTTACCCTCGTTGGCCCTCATTACCTCCTTTTTAACAACTGGCAAAACGTGGTCGAGAAAAACAAAAGGCCCAACCTTATTGGCATATCTGTTGGGCAAAACCCTGTTGATCACGATTTCACCAATATCAGCCCTTTCTCCTTGGACGTATGAAATTATCTGCTTTTTCATTTCTGGATCTATTAAATTATTTACTGTACAATAATAGACCAAGCAAGGTGCAGAAACGATGACATTTCTCATTTAATTCCGTTAACATTTGTCAACGTTTACTTATGAGGGGAGGGCTTATTTTTTTGCCTGCTGACTGCGGATCCTGCTCAGGGTTTCTTTTGTAATCCCCAGATAAGAAGCGATAATATGCAGTGGAAAGCGTTGCAGATATTTTGGGTAGGTCTTCTGGATTCTGTCGTAGCGCTGTTCAGCGGATAAGCTGATGTTGGAATTTACTCTGTTCAATAACGCAAATGCATTTTTTTCGTTTAGTACCTGTGTCAACTCCCGCATTGCCGGAATGGTATCCATATATTTTATGGAATCAGCTTTTGTGATGAGCAGGGCATCAGTCGGTTCCCAGGCATCAATGTAATAATTTGATGGGGTCAACATGGTAAAACTTTCTCGGTCAACCGCCCACCAGTTTTCCAGCGTTAGATAGGTAATGTGCTCAGCTCCTTTATCATCTACGCTATATTGCCGCATGGCGCCTTTAATAATGAATGCCGCGTATTTGCATATTTCGTTCTGTTGTAAAAGATATTCTCGCTTTCGAAAGTGCTTAGGGACGAATATTTCTTTGATCATTTCGACCTCAGCAGCTGTAAGTGGCGTTGTCGAGTGTGCTGTGATGTATTTTATCAGTTGTTCGTGCATACTATATCTATAGTAGTTCCTTGTTTATTAAACAAAGCTAGTAAATTTTATATCCCCCTACCATCATTTCAAAGAAGGTTTGGTATGCTTCGCTAACCATAATATCGTTTCTTTTGATAAAATAGGTAGTCACTTCCGACATTCCCTTTGGCAGGGGAAATACCCGCAGGTCCTTATAACGGTAATGCTTATGAATTAGCTCCTGTGGCAGGAGGGTTATTCCGGCTCCAGCTTCAGTCGCATTCAATATTCCCTCCAGCGTGTCATGTTCAATGACCGTTAGTTTTTTATTCGTATAGGCCTTTAGATAGGATTCAAATTGCCTGCGGTAAGAGCAGCCATCACTAAAAACAATTATCTTAATGGGTTTTTTACCCTCAAAGAGGCTTTCTATCGAGTCAATTAATGAAGAAGTTACAATGCCCAGCTGCTCTGTCACGATTGGTGTTACGCTCAGGTTCAGGTCATCTACCTGGCCAGCAACAAAAGCGCCATCCAGCTTGTGCGCTAGTACATCGGCCACCAACATGGCTGTTGTTCCGGTTTTCAGCTTAAAATCTACCTCTGGAAACTTTTCGTTGAAACCCGCCAGTATTCCCGGCAGTCTCAATGCGGCTGTGGTATGAATACAGCCTATTTTGATGAGGCCCTTCAGTTCCTGGTCAACATTAGAGATCGATTTTTTCGCCTTTTCGATCAAAAGCAGTATCTCTTTTGTCGTCTTTAAAAGCTCAATTCCCGATTCGGTGAGATTTATTTTTTTTGGCGTCCGCTCAAAAAGAGTGGTATTGAACTCGCTTTCAAGAAACTTGATCCTTGCAGTTACATTAGATTGCACGGTGTTGCTCGCTGCCGCTGCTTTGGTAAAGCTGCTGTGTTCGGCAACCGATTGGAAGATGATCAGATCGTTGATGTTCATTATTAATCATTTATAATGATACAAAGTTATCATTTTTAATCGTTTTTATAGGTTGTTTTGTGTGCGTATTTTTGTGTTATGAATACGATTACGACTAGCTTTAGCAACAAAATTACAGATTATCAAACTGGATTTACCGGCTTTGCAACCTTACTCATTGCTATTGGACTTGGCAGGTTCGGCTACCCGCCTTTAATTCCAGGATTGGTTGAGGCCAAATGGTTCTCTGTGGAACAGGCCGATTACATAGGTGCAGCAAATCTGACCGGTTATATTTTAGGCTCACTTATGGGGACCAGGCTAAATCGTATCGTTCCATCGATAACGCTGATAAGGATAATGCTTTTCTCTGTAATCCTATCTTTCGTATTGTGTGCCTTTCCCTTGGATTTTGGGCTTTATTTTCTGATCAGGTTGCTGGCGGGGCTTGCTGGTGGGGTGATCATGGTGATAACCGCACCAACGATTTTTAAGTATACTGCCGCGGATAAAAAAGGACTGGTAGGTGGCATCATCTTTTCTGGTGTAGGAATAGGTATAGTGCTGGCCGGCACCATCATCCCGCTGCTTGTTAAAAGTGGGCTTACCCTCACCTGGTTGTCGTTCTCGGCTGTGGCATTGCTGCTGATGCTGCTCAGTTGGTATGGTTGGCCTGAGGGAAGTAACCAGTTGCACTTAAAGTCGGCTCCTACTGGTACCGGAGGAAGGTCTGTATGGTCCAAAATGGTTATATTTCTGGTTATATCTTATGCCTGTAATGCGGTAGGCTTTGTTCCGCACACCGTGTTCTGGGTCGATTTTATCAGCCGCGGTTTAGGACGGGGAATAACCGCCGGTACCCAGTTCTGGATCATATTAGGGGCTTCAGCGGCGCTGGGGCCCGTGATAACTGGCTTTATTGCCGACCGGATTGGTTTTGCCAAAAGCATACGGATCAGTTTGCTGGTCAAAGCAGTGGGAGTGGTGCTGCCATTAATTTCTACCGCAACCTGGAGCCTAACCCTATCCAGTATTTTTGTTGGCAGTCTTGCACTCGGTATCACATCACTTGCTTCTGGACGAACCAGTGAGCTGGTTGGGCATGATCAGCAAAAACAGGTTTGGAGCATAATGACCATATATTTTTCGCTAACGCACGCCGGAACCGCATACCTGCTCACGTTTATCTTTTCTACTACTCATTCCTATTTACTACTTTTTGAGATCGGTGCTGTTACGCTGCTTATTGGAAGTGTTTTAGATTATTTGGCTTCCAGACAAAAATGAGCATATCGTATCCATTATCTCAAAAAGTAGGGTAAATAAAGGCTGTCGAATTATTTTGCGGGTTTCATCTCTGTGCTTATTGCAATTCTATTCCATGCATTTATGGTTACGATTGCCATAATAATTTGAGCGATGTTATTTTCATTAAAAAACTCGGTTGCTTTTTTGTAGGTTTCAGCAGATAAGCCTTGGTTATGAATTAATGTAATTTCTTCAGTCATGGCCAAAATTACTTTCTCTTCTTCAGTAAATAAATCTGCCTCGCGCCAGGCATTAAGTAGAAAAATACGTTGTGTGGTTTCTCCGTGTTTCAGCGCGTCTTTGGTGTGCATATCAATACAAAATGCGCAACCATTAATTTGAGAAGCACGAATTTTTATGAGTTCTTTTTGAGTTTTGGACAATTCGGTTGTTGCAAGATAACCTTCCAAAGCATACATAGCTTTATATGCCTGAGGCTGAATTTCATTGATGTCTATTCTCTTTTCCATTTTTATTTTGTTTTAAATTAACAAGACAAAATTGGGAAATAGAAAATCAAAAAATCTTAAACCAGTTTAAGAACGGTTTTTATTTCTGATTTCGCTTAAATATTCTGGGGTAAATCCTAAAAAAGAAGCGATTAAATATTGTGGCATCCGTTGTACAAATTCAGGTTGACTTTTACACAGGTGATGATAGATTTCCTCCTTAGTAAAGTCATACAGATATTTAATGCGTATCTGTGATGCCGCATAAGCCCTTTGGTAGATAAATCGGAAATAGCGTTCCATTTTTGGGAATTCTATCAATAATTTTTCCTGAGACTGGCGGTTAATGATTAAAATCTCCGAATTTTCTACTGCCTGAATATAAAATTCGGTCGGCAAGCCTCGTTCATAAGCAAAATTGTCGGTAATCCACCAATTTTCAATCGCAAAGTCAGTAGTTTGCTCAATGCCTTTTTCATTTATAAAAAAATTTCGCAAGCAGCCTTTAAGGACGAAATAATGCGATTTACAAATTTGCCCTTCAATAAGTAAATTCTCTTTCTTCTTGACAGTTTTAACCTGGAAAAAAGCTAAAATACCGGCGAACTCTTCATCGTTTACTTCAATAAATTTTTTTAAATGATTTTTAAATATTTCTGACATAATTATTTCTTCCTTCGCTGGAAACGAAGTTATAGAAAAAATCTTTTGTTCCTGTCTAATTCAAGGTCTGATATTCCTGCTTCCCATAGTATTATGCCTGAATCAACTGTTTTGGGCTTAATATTGAACTGCTTTTGAAATAGCTTTGGTAAACAAATAAGCATAAATGTTATGAAAACTTTCAAAATTCTAGGCGTGATATCCGGTCTTTTTATGGCTGGTATAACCGCATATGGTCAGTCTCCAACAAATGTTAAACGCGATGTTGCTAAGGGCGAGGGAAAAGGTTTCGCGGTATTGGAATTGTTTACCTCTGAGGGGTGTTCAAGCTGTCCGCCGGCCGACGACCTGATGGCCAGGTTACAACAGGAAGCAGCTGGAAAAGCCATTTATTTATTGGCCTACCACGTTGATTACTGGGACAGGCAGGGTTGGAAAGATACCTTTAGTAATGCCGCTTATTCAGAAAGACAGCGACAATACGGAGAATGGCTGAATAAACCGCAAATCTACACGCCACAGGTTATTGTAAACGGCAAAGCTGAGTTTATAGGATCTGAAGAGTCAACGGCTCGCCATGCCATTGCGAAACAGTTAAATACGCATTCAAGCGTTGAACTTAGTATTCAGGCAAAACAGGAAAACAACCACCTCAATGTACTATACAAGGTCGTGGGTGCGCCAAAAGGTAGTGCTCTGGTGATTGCTGTGGTTCAAAAAACTGCGCATAGTAAGGTAACACGTGGCGAAAATGCTGGTCGCTCACTTGCGCATGTCCAAATTGTACGAAAGCTCCAAATACAATCCTTAAATTCGAAAGGAATGGGGACGGTTAGCGTGGCCTTACCTCAGGATTTTGATACTCAGAATTTTGAGATATTAGGAATGGTACAGAATATCAACACTGGAGAAATCCTGAGGGCTGTTAAACCAAATGAATAACAAGAAACGCAGCATCCTTTCTGGTATAGTATCATTAATGATGAGTTTGATTTTTCTCAGCAGTCCGCCTTTCGAAAGGAATCCCCAGGACTGCGAGATGATCAGGGTAATAGGGAAAAAGAAAAAATAGTGGTCTTCTAATCAGAAAAATTATGAAAACAATTAAAATTTTAGGGTTATTCGTTTTCTATATAGCCGTTGGACTATTCCTTTTTGGATTTGTTGATTTAAATACTTTTCTGCCTAAAAGAGCTATTTCGGGGGCGAAGGGAGCAGGATTTGCTGTGGTAGAATTATTTACATCAGAAGGCTGTTCTAGTTGCCCACCTGCGGATGAAGTATTGGAAAGGCTACAAAAAGAGATTGGTGATCAACCGATTTATTTATTGGCTTACCATGTTGATTACTGGGACAGACTGGGTTGGAAGGATACCTTTAGCAGCTCAGCTTATTCGGATAGGCAAGGGGAATATGGACGATGGTTCAACTTATCAACGATTTATACACCCCAGGTAGTGGTTAATGGCAAGGAAGAATTTACAGGAACGGAAGAGTCGCGGATCCGCAAATCCATTCTTGCACAATTAGCGGTTATACCCAGTGCCATACTGACATTGGACACGCAGAAAGACGATATTGGTGTTAAGGTGGCCTATCATGCAGAAGGAGCAATAAAAAACACTAGTTTACTGATCGCTATTGTGCAGAAATCGGGGCATAGCAATGTTGTCCGTGGTGAAAATGCAGGGCGTGGGCTATCTCATGTACAGATTGTTAGAAGTATACAGATCGTAAATTTAAACGCAACAGGAATCGGGAATACTTCGATTAAACTGCCTAAAGATCTAGATGGTCAGCAGTGGGAGGTACTGGGGCTTATACAAGACAAAAGTAATGGTAAAATCTTAGGAGCGGCTAAAGTAATTGCCAGTGATAAATAGTAACTTAGCTTATGCAAATAAGCTATGACACTGATTAGTACCGACTTTCAAACCCCCTTTCAAATGCAATTTTCGTTTGAGCCCCTGATTCAAAAACTTGAGCAGCTGGCAGAAACAGAAAATGAATGGGATGCTATGTCTAAAAAACAACTTCTGGAGCGTGTTTTAGCCTTTCCTGAGCTCAGGGAGGGTATTTTTGATACCGCTATATTCGAAAATCAAGCTCCGTTAATCACTGACCTTTTAGCCGACTATTTTCCCGTTGGGCTTACACATAACGAGATCAAAGCAGTAGGTTTACCCTACAATAGTCTGGTTTTTAACCTGACGGAGCGCTTTAAATCTATCCTTAAGGAAGCCGGCCAGGAATTTGAATTTAGCATCAGAGATTTTGATGATCAGCAACTGTATATTATGAGCTGCTGTATCATCCTGAATAAATTTTATGGTACCCGACTTGATTTTGGAAAGCCATTGTTTTATGACATCCCTACGTCTGAAGGTATTATGAAGCATTACCGTATTTTGTATAATGCTGATTTTTTAGATATTATCCCTACAGATAAAGCGGTTCCGCTAACTAGTGCTGATGTGAATCAGTTAATCGATAATTACGATGAGCTGAGCTTGTGGCAGGCTAAATTTCCATTGGATAGTTATGTATTAAAGGGCTTCACCATCATTACGCTTTTTGATGCGACGATAGAAAATGCGGTTTCTATTTTCAAGGGGAAGCTTATAGATCTTGAATCAGAAGCGTTTCAGCAAAGCCTCAATTCAATTTTTAGCTCCATATTTCGTCTCCGTGATCTTAATGTCGGCTATGTGATGTTTTGTCATGAAGGAAATAGGTTCAGCGAAATGACGCTGGTCCAACGCAAACATTCTATTGTTTTGCCTACCAGGACTAATTCAGCGGAAGATTTCCTGGTGCTGGAGCAGTATTGGCAATTGATTTCTGATAGACAGTACCTGGCAATTTCTGATGTCGGGGAATTTGTTTCAAAGCATCCTGGTCATTCACTTGCAGGGCCCTTGCTGGATCATAAATCTGGTAGTTTAATTTTGGCACCGGTAATTAAAAATGGCATTATTCTCGGGGTTTTAGAAGTCGCATCGCCACATATCAAATTACTCAACAGCATTACTGCTCACAAACTTGAAGTGGTGATGCCTTACCTGAGCGATAAACTGGAAAAGATAGCCATTGAAATGGAAAGCAACATCCAGGCGATGATCCAACAGAAATATACATCGTTGCATCCAAGTGTTAGCTGGAAATTCCGGCAGGCGATAAAGGCAGGATTCAATGAAATACCCGGGGAAGGACAGACCATCGAACAGGAAATCACTTTCGAAAATGTGATTCCTTTATATGGACAGGTCGACGTAAAGGGATCATCAAAGTCCAGGAATCTAAGTGTAGAAAAGGACCTTGAACTTCAACTCAGTTCGGCGCTTTCCCTCATCCAAAGTATTAAAGAGGATCACAGTACAGCACATTATGCCCGTTTTTATAAGGAACTCAATGAGCTGTTAGTTGTCGTAAAATCCTTTTTTCGGGCCGATACGGAACAACAGGTTATTGAGTATTTAGGAGGCACCATTCAACCTTGGCTTATGGCTAATCGTGCTGATGATAATGAGGCGGCAATAGAAGAATATACAGAAGCCTTAGATAAACAAAAGGGTACGTTCCATACTTACAGGCGGAAGTTTGATCAGACGATCAGCCAGATAAACGGGTACCTGGCTGATGTTCTTGACGAAGAGCAGGTAAAGGCCCAGCGTATTTTTCCGCACTATTTTGAAAGATTTAAGTCGGACGGTATTGAACACAATCTATATGTCGGACAATCCATTTCACCTAAACTAAAATTTGATCCTTCTATGTTGTCTGATTTGAGAATCTGGCAGTTAAGGACCATGTGCAAGATGGAGTATATTCATCACTCAAATTTGTCAACACTGCCTTATCCATTGGAGGTTAGTTCTCTGATTTTGGTTTATAGCTCAGCAATAGCAATTCGCTTCAGATTGGATGAAAAACGTTTCGATGTGGACGGCACTTATAATGCCCGCTTTGAGATGGTTAAAAAACGAATCGATAAAGCACACATTAGACATACTACAGAAAGGATCTCAAAGCCTGGAACGATCACCATTGTGTACACTTCTGAAGGAGAACAAAGGGAATACCTGAAATACATTGGGATTTTGCAGCAAGAAGGGAAGCTCTCTTCAGAAGTGGAAAGTTTTGAGGTCGAAGACCTACAGGATATTACCGGTTTAAAGGCGCTACGAGTTGGGGTTATTTTTGCATTTTAAGCACCGGTTTCCCTTTTTCCACAATGTAAGTAGCCAGCTCAACCGCTTTACTATTGCCAATGTTCTTCGCAGCATGGATTTTACCTGTCGGGATAAAGAGCACATCTCCGGCTTTAAGGGTTACGGATGGCTGACCTTCAACCTCATATTCGAATATCCCTTCCAGAACATAGATAATCTCTTCGCCCGGATGGGAGTGTTTTCCAAATGATGCACCTTTTTCAAAATCTATGCGGACCTGAATGGCTTCGCGTCCAGGGATGCTGAGATCATGTCGCTGTAGCTCCGTGCGTTTTATTCCAGATTGTTGGGCTTTAGCCATATCTGGCGTAAATAATAGGGCAAGACTAAAAATAGTAATTGCGCTCAGTATTAAGTTTTTATAAGTTTTCATTTCTTTAATTTTTAACGATAAATAATTTGTTTAGTAGCGTAAATAAACTCTGTCCTTTGAGAAGGGCAGAGCATATACATTCCTCATTTCTAGCGTTACTTCAGCGATTTAAAAGCTGCCCTCAATTCTTCAGCAAAAAGCTGTGGTTGTTCCCATGCGGCGAAATGGCCACCTTTATCTACTTCATTGAAATAGATCAGGTTTTTGTATGCCTTACGTGCCCAGGTTTCGGGCGAGGCATAAACATCATCCGGGAATGTTGTGACTGCTACGGGAATGGTGATTTGATCAGATTTCATTGAGCCTGCACTAATGAGGCTTATGTTTCGGCTTTCCCAATAAATCCTTGAAGCCGAAGCAGCTGAACCTGTAAGCCAATAGAGCGAAATGTCGTCAAGGACTTGATCTTTTGTTGGTAATTGTTTCGGATCATTGCCATAAGACCAGTTGTCGAAACCAGGGTGTAAGAAAAACCATGCAGCTAGCCCTGTTGGCGAATCTGTCAGCGCATAACTTACGCCCTGTGGGCGTGTTTCCATCGTCGTTTTATAGATAAATCCACCGCCTTTGATTGCTTTGTTCAGTTGGTTAAAAGCAGCAGTTTCCTTTGCAGAAAAACCTGCAGGAACAGTATTTCCACCCAAAGCCTTTCCTGCTTCATTCGGTAATGTGGCGGGCAAATTACTGTGTATACCTAGTAATCCTTGAGGTGCTAGTAAAGCCATTGAATGAACAACTCCTGCGCCCCAATCACCACCCTGGGCAACATACTGTTTGTATCCGATACGGTCCATGAGTACAACCCATGCTTTTGCAATCCTGTCGATATTCCAGCCTGCTTCAGTTGGCTTGCCTGAGAAGCCGAAACCGGGTAATGAGGGGATGATCACATCAAAAGCATCTTCGGCTTTTCCGCCATAGGCGGTCGGATTGGTCAGGGGTTCAATAACTCCCATAAATTCAAATACTGATCCTGGCCAACCATGGCTTAGGATTAGGGGCATAGCATTTTTATGTTTTGATTTAACATGGATAAAGTGAATATCAACACCATCAATCTTAGTCATGAATTGTGGGTAGGCATTCAGTTTGGCTTCCGCCTTTTTCCAATTGTAATTTGTTCCCCAATATTTAATCAATTCCTTCATTTGGGCAAGCTTCGCACCTTGCGATTGATCGGTTACTGTTTCTTTGTCGGCCCATTTTGTCGCCATAACACGCTGACGAAGGTCTTTAATATCTGCGTCCGGAATACTTACTTTAAAGGGCCGGATTTGCTCATCTTTTTTTGCTTCGCCCTGTGCAATAGCAAATGTGAATTGCATCATTAATATTCCTGTGAATATCAATCGGGCTAAATTGTTTGTTGTTTTCATTTTGTTATTTTTTTAACTGCTGTAACTGCTTGTTCAAGTAGACGTTGATTTATTTTATGACCAAACAATTTATGTTACCTAAGGTTTTTTAAACCTAAAGGATCACGATCTCCACATCTATATTTCCCCTTGTAGCTTTGGAATATGGACAGGTTTGATGGGCAAGGTCTGTGATCGCTTTTGCAGTTTCAGGGTCAATTCCCGGAAGGCTTACATGGAGACGGGCTTGTAAAGAGTATTGTCCATCTAAAGCGCATAAGTCAACTTCTGTATTAACGCTTGTGTCGGCAGGCAGTCTTAGTTTCATGCCAGCTGCAGCAATACCCATAGCGCCAATGAAACATGCTGACCAGCCAGCAGCGAATAATTGTTCGGGATTGGTACCTTCTCCAGTTGAGCCTGGGGAGGTAAGTTTAATATCCAGACGACCATCAGAACTTTTTGAGGCTCCCTCACGGCCGCCGGTAGTTAGTGTTTTTGCTGTGTAGATTACTTTTTTCGGTTGAGCGATGTTTGTACTTTCCATTTTTTGTAGTTTTAATTTGTTTAACTTTTCTATTATTAAGCTGAAATCGTTTTGATTTCTTAGTCAAAAGTAGGGCGGTATCTCTGGATTTATAATCGATAATTAGCTGGAATGGGCAAAGTAATCCGTCGAATAGACAATCGAAGCTGTGAAGAATTTCAGCACTCTAGTGTAGCGTTTGTTAGTTTTGTTACGTTTTACACTAAAACCAACAACTCCTTTTATGACAAACTATCTGAACCCAACGCTCAAATCATTGACTATTGTACTGGCTGTAATGTTATTGTTTCTTGGCTGTAAAAAAGACGAAACTACAGTTACCCAATGGGGAAATATGGCTGAGGCCAAACTAACGGAAATTAAGACATTGGCATCTGACATTCCTTGCAGCCAGAAGGACAATGTCTCTATCCAAGAAATTTCAACAGGCTGTTCTACTTCATACTATTCAGTCAAATCATCAGATGTGACCAAGTTTGAGAATCTAAGAAAGGACTACTTCTATTTATTGGGTAAACAAACAGATGCCATGGTGAAAATGGGTATCATAATTGACCCATGTTATGAGTATATTTGGACAACTGAGCAGTCGATCCGACTAGAATGTAATGGTGATAAAGTGCGGTTGATCACTTCTGCAAACATCAGTATCGAAGAAGCTAAACCGCTTGCGATAAAGACTTATGAGGAGATTATGACTATAGTAAATGCACAGACCTGCACTAACGAATCGTCATGGATGCCTACCGCCTTATTAAAAGATAAAATTATGGAATTGGAATATATCCCTTATTTGAGGACACAAGACTATACTATACTTAAGAAAAAGGTTTCACTTTATAACGGGTTGAAACACCGGATTATTCAAGCGCAAGGTCCCGCCGATTACGTTCCTGTAACCATAAAAGTGGAAAAGATAGAATGCGTTAATGGCAAGCCGGTGGTCAAATTGACTAAGTAAATGTTATGAATAAAGACATACAGACTTATAATGATTCGCAATCAGCTACAGATAAGGAAATCTGTGATGTATTGTCAGCCGAAATCAACAGCAAGCTAATTGAAGAAGAAAGTAAAATATGGCATGCGCACCCGGTTTGGTTTATAGATGGGAACCCAATTGTTGGCTATAGTAAGCTTAAAGCGGGTATCCGTTTGATGTTTTGGAGCGGTGCTGATTTTGATGAGGTGGAGTTAAAGGTAAACACAGGTAAATTTAAGGATGCTTCTATTACCTATACCGCCGTTGAACAGATTAATCTGGATGATGTAGCACGCTGGATTGAGAAGTCGAAGAAAATACAATGGGACTATAAAAACATCGTCAAAAGAAAAGGCGTTTTATTACGATTGACTTAATAAATTCCCTTCTATAATCTGGTGTTTACTTGAACAATTTAAAGAAACCTTTCAACAAAGGACTTCCGAGGAATCATATGTAGATAAGCATAATTTCCTGAAAGCTGAGGCCGCTGTTTTAGTTGGTATAAGAAATGTCCACCGAGATCGACAATGATTGGGCATTTTGCCTGGTACCAGACAGCGTGGGGATGTTTCCAGCAAAAAGAATAATAATGAGAAGTGAGTTTGATTGTTTTTAATTCAGCATGATAAAAGTTTAATCTTTTCGCATTGCTACCTAATTGCAAATGGTCAGATCTGCGGACCATAGCAAGATGATCAGTATGACAAAACTCATAACCATCAAGTTTCGGATCATCTACATCTGGCAAGCTTTTAAGTACCCTGAATCCTTTAAACTTTTTACCGTTCAATATCCAGATCAGCTTCGGGTAAAAAGCTTCCCGACTTCTCAGTTCAGCCATGCTGATTGGTGAATTTTGAAATTCAAGTGTAGTACCACAGGGGGTATGTACATCTGCGCGGTGAAGATCTCCGGATGATTTATCTGGGAAACTGATCTCCCGGAAAGTAGGAGGAAAGGCAAGTTTCCAGTTTTTATGCCAAGGTGTTTCACCAGGATAATATCTGGGTAGTTGTGTATCCATTGGAGCTGTTATTTCTAACTCCTCAGGTCTTCCAATACTAAAAATATCCAAGTTTAAATTCATGTGAACCCTGCTAAAATACCGACAGGCTCCAAATTTATACTAAAATAATTAGTATTCAAAAGATTAGATAAAATCCCATATTTTTGGATTGTATTCCATAATAATAACCTACTAGCTATGAATATTGAAGATTTGCGTGATTACTGCCTGAGTAAACCCGGGACGACTGAAGGAATGCCATTTGGAGAACAAACGTTGGTATTTAAAGTAGGAGATAAGATCTTTCTGCTGATTGGATTAGAACAAGCCAACCGTTTTAATGTTAAATGTGACCCGGAACGGGCTATTGAGTTAAGGGAGCAACATCATGAAATTATCCCAGGCTTCCATATGAATAAGAAACATTGGAATACCGTTTATCTGGATGGGGGCTTGTCGCTGGCGCTGATCCGGGAATTGATTGATCATTCCTATGACCTGGTATTGAAAAGTTTGCCTAAAAAGCTACAGAGCTTATAACGTATAAACTCTTAATGATTTTTATTTTGTTTTTTTAAATCTTTCTGGCAAGCCAGCTTTTTTTAAAAAAGCTTCAGCATCCTTTTTCTTTTTTAAGAAAAAAGGAGATTGTGCGCTTAATGTGAAGCGTTCTTCTGCAGTGTATTTACTTCCAGGTATCTTTTTTACTATTGAGCTCATATTTCTCGTTTAGTTATTCAAATATAGTTAATTCTTTATGCATCAACAAAAAGGCTTCATAGTTGCGATTTGGTCTAAAACTTTCCCATTCATTGCTAATATAGCCGTCTACATTAAAATGCTCCCGTATGTCCAACCAAAAGGCCGCTATTCCCATCTGGTATAATCTTGTGCGTGATGGAGTACTGCCTCTTGCAATAATTTTTATGTTTCCGTTACCCTGCATAAAATCATAGACTGTTTTTGCTACCGTTTTTAAAATTTTTTGCCTATCTCCATCGTTGGTTTTGACATGATCATTTATAGTTCCATTTTCTTCGTCCCAATCACCAAATGCTAGATTGTACATGTTGTTGTGATCAGGTAAAGATTGAAATTGAATCATTTTTCTAATTGTACCTTTTGCTCCTTCACTAAAGAATTCATATTCATGCGCCTTAGAGTGTCTTTTAAAAGTATAACTGTCTTCTTGCATAAATGTGCATTTTTTTAACTAAATATATATTTTTTAAATATAGTTAAATATTAAATAGTTGTAATAAAGAAAAAATATTTTTTTGTGTGATATTTCAAGATGACGTCGAGATTCACGCAATCACGAATTTGCCACATTTGCGGTTGGGTGAATGATTAACTTGTCTTTGTTGATTAAAGCAATTCTGCTTTTATGGTTTTTACCGGATTGCCTCGTTCAAGTGCATTATGCTCTTGCCAATGACTATGCTGCTTTTCCATCAACTGTGCCGTTTGCCAAACCAGTAGTTTAGCTTCGAGCCTTTCCATGCAAAGCTTCTTGTTTTCCAGTTGGGACCGGGTATCCATTGCCATTACCTGTATGCCAGAGGGTAAGTGCGTTCCCCTTACCGCGGTTTCTACTTTATTCACATTCTGACCTCCAGGACCAGATGAGCGGCAGGTTTCTAACTTTACATCCTTAGGGTTCCATTGCATCAAATCCTGAACATCAAATGCAGCAACACCAACAAACCAGTTTTTACGTTTATGGTACTTTCTGTACGGACTTTGTGCTATCCATTGTATGGTACCGGCCCATTCAGCTATAAAAGTATCCAGGTTGCTTCCTGTGGCCATCATCGTTGCAGACAATAGCGTTCTGTTTAAATCAGCAGTCTTATTTTCCAGCACCTGCAATTCAATGCCTTGCTGTTTAGCCTGTTTCATCATCAGGCTTTGCACACAAGCTACAACCCGGCAGCATTCTGCCGGGCCTTTGCCTGATGTAATTTGTATCATCATCTTTCTCATGGCTAGTCCTTATTCATTCTAACGATCCGTGGAAAAAACTTACCTTGAATATCAACGAGCTTACGTTGAGCTGTGATGACAGCTTCGATGTCCTTATACGCTAAAGGATTTTCTTCAACCGTTCCACCAATTAAGCTGACACCTGCATTGGCCAGCAATTTCTTCATGGCAGAAACCGTCATGCTGTCTTTTGCTTTTTGACGGCTCATCGCACGACCTGCGCCGTGTGAAGCTGAGTACAAGGCATCTGCCGAACCTTTCCCTGAAACCAGATAGGCAGGGGTAGTCATACTACCTGGAATAATGCCCAACTCGTTCTCATGTGCTGGTGTTGCACCCTTACGGTGAAGAATCACTGATCTGCCGTCGGCAAGTTTGTCCTTCCATGCAAAATTATGATGGTTTTCTACAACATGTAAAGCCGTTAATCCTAATGCTTTTAACAAGTTAGCATGTATACGCTCATGGCAAGCTTTAGCGTAATCTCCTGCCAGGGTCATGGTGAGCCAATATTCCTGTCCAGCTTCGCTGTTCATATCCAACCAGGCCAATTGTTGTGCGTGGCGAGGAAGTTTACAAGTGTTCATGGCAATTTGGGTATAGTGCCTTGCAATGGCCGATCCCAAACCTCTGCTTCCCGAGTGCGTTAATAAAGCGGTATACCTTTTAGCTGGTAGCCCCAATGTATTGTCAGGTAGCATTTCAATCTCACCGAACTCTACGAAGTGGTTTCCATTACCAGAGGTTCCCAATTGCCTTACCGCCTTTCCGCGTAAGGGTTTTAAAAAAGGAATCTCATTAAATATAGCACTATCCAAGACTTCGTGTTCCTGTCTTATTTCCAGACCACCTTCCATACCGAAATGGGTATGGTTTTTTAAGGCCTGTTTGATCTGGTACTCAAACCGTTTCAGAAAGCCATCGCTCTCGTCGATAATAGAGAGTGCCATCCGACAACCAATATCCATTCCTACAGCGTAGGGGATAACCGCATTATCCGTAGCCAGCACACCACCAATTGGTAAGCCGAAGCCCATATGTGCATCGGGCATTAATGCGCCCTGTATGCTAATTGGTAACAGGTTGGCTAGCTCCATTTGCTTTTTAGCTGACGACTCGATATGCTTAGCACCATAGGTTTTACAAAATACGGGTTCATCTCTCAATTCATAAGTTTTGAAGGATGGTGTATTTATCTTGCCTATAATTTTTTCGGCTATTTTAGCCGTTAATTCATTATCCAGAAATGCTTCCGGATCGTTTTTTATATTCACTAACAGATCCAGCAATTGCTGTTTACTGTAGTGTTTAAAGTTTTTGGAGGCTATGCCAATAACCAGACTTCGCAGCTGATCATTGTGATAACCTATTTTACTTAAATCTTTTGTTCTTAAATTGCCCATGTGGCTTATATTTCTGATTCCAGGAAAGCTTTTTATGCGCCTACCCGGATATGTGATCAATTTGGTTTGTCCGTAGGACATCCAATTAATTTCTTTTAATAATTGATTTTTGATTTCGATTCGTCCTTGAGAAAGGATATACCCTTTTTTAAAAAGCTCAATGAAATCCAATGGATTGAAGCAGGCAAAATAAGTTATAGGGTTACTAATGTAACCGTCAACGCATTCAATAAAACACAGTCTTAACCTGCCTAATTAGGCAATGAGCGAAAGGGGCGATATGTAGATTTGCTCTGTCATGATTTCCTTGATATTTATTGTTAACAAATCAAGAATTAGCTGCAAATATAAAGAATTAATTTATAAAGCGTTATATGTTGGAGATAATTGGTGCTTTATTGAAATAGTTCTAAGGAGATATTATTTCTAATTGAAGTATACTGTAGGAATAACTCCAGAAAACAAAACTATGGTGTCAGCGTTAGTATTCATTATGGCTGATGTACATTCTAAAGAAACCCGTTCCTATAACATGAGCAAAATAAAAGGAAAGGACACCAAACCTGAACTTTTAGTTCGCAAGTTTTTGCATAAGAATGGATTTCGTTATCGTATTCATGTAAAGGATCTTCCCGGTAAACCAGATGTTGTGTTACCCAGATATAAAACGGTAATATTTATTAATGGTTGCTTTTGGCATGGACACGAAGAATGTAAATATTATGTGATTCCCAAGACAAGAACCGATTGGTGGTTAAGCAAGATAAATGGTAATATTGCTAATGATTTTTTAGCAAATGAGCAATTAACAAATAAAGGCTGGAAGGTTATAATAATCTGGGAATGTCAACTAAAAGAACGCCTGAAAAGTGAAACATTGGATTTGTTGCTCAGTACTTTGAAAGTTGTTTAGAGGTTTTTGGCTATAAACTAATTTACTTCTTGTATATTTGCTAATATTATTAGTAAGTGATATTGGGAACTATATTATTCTCCATGTTAGTGTGGAAAGATTTTAATAGGGCTGTATCAGATATTTTTGTTAGTTTGTTATTCAAAGGCAGTGGATTGAAAATGGAAGAAATCGTTTATAAAAGAAAAAATACTAAGAAAGTAAAAACTCAATTACCTGATGATCTCGATTTAGCGCTTTTAACACATTATCACTCTACAAATCAACCGGTTTATGGAGATGCACTGAATGTTGTGGACAAATTCGAAAATGAACTTGCAGAGCCAGGAGTAGAGTATTTATACAATGCTGTTCAGCGAAGTATGTTTCAAAACACGAATGTTCCCTTTCCAGGACCGGAGAAAGGGAAAGAGTTATTCACATTTATTGATCTCTTTGCCGGTATTGGCGGCTTTAGGATGGCACTGCAGAATCTTGGCGGCAGTTGCGTTTTTACATCTGAGTGGGATAAATATTCTAAGCAAACATATTTTGCAAATTATGGTGAATATCCATTTGGGGATATAACTAAAGACAGTACAAAACAATACATCCCAGAAAAATTCGATATCATTTGCGGAGGATTTCCATGCCAACCATTTTCTATAGCTGGTGTTTCTAAAAAAATTAGTTTAGGAAGAAGTCATGGTTTTGCTGATGAGAAACAGGGAAATTTGTTCTTTCATATAGCAGACATTATAGAGAAACATAGGCCAAAAGCTTTTTTTCTTGAGAATGTTAAGAATCTTGTGTCCCATGATAAAAAGCAGACTTTTAAGGTAATTAAAGATACCCTAGAAAGTCTGGATTATTCATTTGATCACAAAGTTATTGATGGCAGGCACTTTGTTCCTCAACATAGAGAGAGAACTTTAATGGTTGGTTTTGACAAGAGTGTATATGGAAATGATATTAAATTTGATTTTAGTACTGTTGAGCTTCCTGAGGAGAAACAAAGACTTAAAACAATTCTTCAGTCTGAAGTTGATACTAAGTACACATTAAGTGATAAATTGTGGAATTACTTGCAAGAATATGCAAAAAAGCATAAAGAAAAAGGTAATGGCTTTGGCTTTGGTCTTGCAGATCCAGAAGGTGTGAGCCGTACCATAAGCGCGCGATATTATAAGGATGGTGCAGAAATTCTTATTGCTCAAGATGGTAAAAATCCTAGACGTTTGATTCCTCATGAAGCAGCTGCACTGCAAGGGTATCCAATTTATCCAATTAACACCAATGATCCTAAAAAGAGCTTAGTTATACCTGTTTCGGATAATCAGGCTTATAGGCAGTTTGGCAATTCAGTTGTAATGCCATTGATTCAAGCAGTGGGTGAACAAATCCTTAAGAAGATATAAAATGCACCTTCAAAGTCTACTTCAGATATTTTCGGTTTACGGGTGTGATAAAATCTATGTAAAAAGTTTGTCACCTAATGACAATTCTAAAAATCAGATGTATCTCGCAGGTAGTTTTGATATACTCAATATTTTACCTATTAAAGAAATTAAGACGGTAGCCACCGGCGACTGGAGTAAGGAACGATTTAAGGCTTCTTTAAGCTTCAAATGGATAGGAGATGACTTTAATTTATATCCAGCTCCTAAATCACAATTAATATTATATCCGAAATATCCAGAAGTTAGGTTCTCCGGATTTTTAATCGGATGTCAAAATCCTCCCTCAGAATTAATGACTCAAAGGCTAGCTGGAAGATTGTTTTTCTTTGGAGTTGGAAGTGACGGTTCCGTCCTTGGCTATGTTGCAGGGCCACATTCTGAACTAGCAATCGAATATCAGAATTATGGATATAGTTATGAGTATGGAGTTTTTAAAGTTTTAGAACTGCCAAAGCTTGTTAATAATAAGCAACGTTTAATTAATGAACTAAAGAGAATCCATGATCTTGGATGGATTAAGTCAAAGCGACTTGATCGAGCAGGAAGAATCTTGCCCTGCTTGGCACCCAATTGTGGTGGATATACATTGGAAGCAGAGCTGGGAATAACTCCAAATGGATATTCAGAGCCAGATTTTTTAGGGTGGGAAATTAAGCAGTTTGGTGTTGCCAACTTTAATAGGATATCTTCCGCTGTAATTACCTTGATGACACCAGAGCCTACAAATGGAGTTTATGTTAAAGAAGGAACAGAATCATTTATAAGGCAATATGGTTATGAAGATAAAAGCGGTAAAGCTGATAGAATGAATTTTGGTGGTATTCATAGATTTGGATTAAGGCAAGCTCTGACGAGTTTAAAACTTGAATTAGTAGGTTTTGATAGATCTAGTGGTAAAATACGTAATTCAGATGGGAGAATAGTATTGTTGGATGTCAATGAAAATGAAGCTGCTTCTTGGAGTTTCTCCTCTATGTTGTTACACTGGAATCGAAAGCATAATCAAGCTTGTTACATTCCATCATTGTGCGAGAAAACTGTTGATAGGCAATATCGATATGGCAATAATGTAATTTTAGGCTCAGGTACCGATTTTCAGCTGTTTTTGTCTCAGATGGCTCTTGGGAACATATATTATGATCCTGGAATTAAAATGGAGAATGCTAGTTCAAAACCATTAATTAAAAAAAGGAGTCAGTTTAGAATAATATCAAAGAATTTACCTTTTTTGTATAAGTCAAATGAATCGCTTGATGTTAGTGGGATTTAATTAACCCATCCATTTTGCAATCAGACAATTAAAAATGGATAGGATGTTGTTTGAATTTCTTTTGGCAACTGTGTATCGAACGGTTTATCAGGTTAATAATCAACTCTGGTATGTAGAGTTCGATTTATATTGAATAAGACGGAATCATAGTGCCTCAAAATTCTGTGGATCCATCCAAAATATTATAAATTATTACAATAATTAATTTTATAGAAAAATATGTGTCAATATGTTTAATGTATGTATATTTGAAAAAATAAAAATGTATGTAACAAGCTAATATTATACTTTTGCCGAATCTTCAAAATATTTGAAGCATTTAGCACTTAAGAATCTCGTCTTTGGAACCTAGGAAATTTTAAAAGGCACGAGAGATAGGTGTAAGATGCTCGCGCTGTGGGAAGCGTGGGCTCTGCTTATCCGTGCCATGGCCTCCTAGGGCCTCAAAGACGGTAAGTGGGGTTCCACGCTTTTTGTTTAATAATTTCTGCCGAACGCAGAAAAATTATGAATAACATTCATAATACCTGTAAATATTCCCCTCCTTACTGATTCCATTAATATCAGCATTAACAACCCTGAAAATGGAAGAAAATGAAAAGATCAAGGAAACCAACGGAACACATATTGATTAAAGCCAACACGACAAGTGATTGGGATCGTGTCGAATTTGCTATTATATATGCAACAGCATCTTGGAAAGCGCTTATTCAAACCCGCTTACAGGCCATAAGCCAATTCAAAGCGGATAAAGATTTCAACTGCCATAGCTTTTGGGATCGATCCATAAGCTATTACAATAGTCCAGATCGGCGCATAGCAAAAGGAATTTTAGGCAGACATGAAGATTGGGCGTATATTACATTTACTCCAGAAGAAGAACTAACATTTATGCATCCAGAAAATCAAATCGAAGCCCATCAGCTACTGATCACAGCGAATGGCATAGCACATTATAAGGCCTATGCCAAACATACTGATGAATCGTATTGGACGGAGGAATTCAACTTAAATAAACTAATGCCTCATTCCCCTACATCCGAATCAAAAATTAATCCGTATATAGTACAATCTCCTGGTTATAATTTAATGCCTATGAACTGCAAAAACTTACTCGCTACATTAATCATTAGTTTGTTACTTGTGCTAAGCACAAAGGCTCAGCAAGTCAATGAAGCTACTTTTTTCCATAGATCCGAGCTCAGTAAATGGAGCAAGGAGATTACAATGGATAGGGATTATGATATCGAAAGAGGGGTTGTAACAGGTAAATACGCAACAAATGGAACGAGCCTGGCTGATCTTTACAATATAGCTTATTATGGGAAATCGCGCTGGACAGCTGTAGATTCGAATTTATATGGACGTGTGTATAAATGGCCTGTTCTACGATTGACTGATTTTGAACCTTTTAATAATGATGTCAATACGCAAAAGGGTTTTTATAACTACGCCTTATCGGTGCCAAATGAAAAGCAGAATAAGCCTTATATGCAATATGCTATGCAATGCGATTTAAAGAAATACTTTGGCTACAATGTAGAGGAGGAGCGACAGGATATGCCCTGCTGGATGTTAACTATGACGGAGAAAGCGGCCCAGGACCTAAGGAGCAAGGCTGTAACGAGCAGTATCAAGGGAAACAGTTCCGGTTTTGCCTTTAAGAAGGTAAAGATGGCTAGGGTGCTACAAGAAATAATGATGTACAATCAAAATGAGGACCCCATTTTGGATATGGCTAACATAACCTACGAAATAGACCTAACCATAAAAGCCGATATGACCAATCTTGAAGATTTGCGCAAGGTGCTGGCTCAACAAGGTATCATATTAATGAAAGCACGAAAACTAATGACTGTCCTGGTGATTTCTGATCCTTCATTCTTATTCTATAAAAGCTGAGTAATTCATTCCTTTGTCCTTTCCAAAAGAAGCTTTATATGCTATATTAGCGTATAATTGGTTTTTAAATGATAAAGAAATTAACCGTATTCGCTCTTAGTTTGTGTTTAACTAGCACATTAGTTGCGCAAGTAAAAGCCCCTAAACCTTATGGAGTTCTGCCTTCGGCAAGGCAGTTGAAATGGCATGAGACAGAAATGTACTGTCTGATTCATTTTACACCGACAACCTTTCAGAACAAAGAATGGGGCTATGGCGATGCGGAACCCTCACTTTTCAATCCTACAAAATTTAATGCATCGCAAATTGTGCAGGCTGCTAAAGCTGCTGGATTTAACGGGATAATAGCAGTCGCCAAACACCATGATGGTTTTGCCTTATGGCCTACAAAAACATCTGACTATAACATTAGTAAAAGTATTTGGAGAAATGGTAAGGGGGATCTGGTAAAGGATTTTCAACTGGCTGCAAAAAAGGAAGGACTGAAGTTTGGCGTGTACTGTTCGCCTTGGGATAGAAATAACCCTAATTATGGTACTCCGGCCTATATCGACGTCTACAGAAACCAGATAAAGGAATTGTATAGCAACTATGGCGAATTGTTTATGAGTTGGCATGATGGGGCCAATGGTGGCGATGGTTACTATGGCGGGAAAAAGGAGCAAAGGAAAGTAGATCAATCTAAATATTATGATTGGCACAATACCTGGGAAAATATAACGCGTAAAATGCAGCCTAATGCCGCTATATTTAGTGATGTAGGTTTGGATGTAAGATGGCTTGGTAATGAAAGGGGACTTGCGCCAGAGACCAGCTGGGCTACGATTACAATTGAAGGGAAAAATGGAAAACCGGCGATGCCTGGTTTTATGGATGAGGCTAATCTGGGTAGTGGAACGAGAGGCGGTAAGCAATGGATTCCTTTTGAAGCTGATGTTGCTTTAAGACCAGGCTGGTTTTATCATAAGGATCAGGATGATAAAGTGAAGTCTGTGGCGCAACTTTTTAATATTTATTGCAGTTCTGTAGGGAGAGGTGGTAGTTTGGATCTTGGATTATCGCCGACAACGGAAGGATTGCTTCATCAGAATGACGTAGATACATTGGCAAAGTTTGGGGCAATGCTTAAAAAAGTATTTGCAAATAATCTGGCAAAGCAAGCAAAAATCAGTTTATCAAATGTTCGTGGCGGGATGAATTTTTTATTGGGTAGTGGTAATCCATCGAATTTATTAAATGAGCGTAATAAGGGACTGGTTTTATTTGGAACGGCTAATTTAACTGACAGGGATCGTTACAGTTATTGGGCTACAGATGATGCGGTACATCAAGCAACAGCTGAACTTGAATTTATAAAACCGGTAAGTTTCTCCATCATCCAGCTACGTGAAAATATTAAACTGGGTCAAAGAATAGATAGCGTAGGCGTAGAGGTTTATAAGAATAATGTCTGGGTACAAATTGCAAAGGCAACCAGCATTGGTGCCAACCGTATTATCCGATTGCCGCAAGCAGAAACAGCAGATCGGGTTAGGATAAAGTTCTATGCGCCAGTATGTATAGCGGTAAGTGAATTGGGATTGTATTGAGAGATCTGTTGATTTTAGTGTAGAGATACTATATTTGCCGCTCGAAACTAAAATATGATGTCTTTAAAACGCGTTGCTTTTCCTGTAATATTGTTCTCAACGCTCTCAACGTTCTCGGCGCTCTCCATATGCTCCTCATTGTCTGCTCATGCACAACAACCTCTTAAATTAAAAGGGGATAGCGTTAATAAGCTGAATGAAGTCGTGGTAAAAGAAAACAGGCTTCAGTTGCCTTTTTCTAAGCAAAATAGAAACATTTGGATCATTGATCAGGAGGAGATTAAAACACTACCTGCACGATCAATCTCTGAACTTTTGAGTTATGTATCTGGTGTCGATGTTCGTCAACGTGGGCCGGGTGGTTTGCAAGCCGATATCAGCATAGATGGTGGTACATTTGATCAGTCGCTGGTATTGATCAATGGGATTAAGGTTTCTGATCCGCAAACAGGCCATAACATGATGAACTTGCCGATCAATATGGATGATATAGATCATATTGAAGTTTTGCGTGGATCGGCATCCAGGGTTTATGGCATTAACGCTTTAACTGGTGCGATCAATATTGTCACACGTAATCCTATAAAAACAGGTGTTTCGACAAATGTCTTTGCCGGTAGCAGTTTTAAGGACAATGCATCTGGTGATAAATATTATAACTATGGCGTACATGCCAGTGGCAATTTAGCACTAAAGGGATCAAGCCATTTATTGTCTGCAGGACAGGAAGCTGGCAATGGCTACCGTTACAATACTGCTTTCAACAATCAGAAGGTTTATTACCAGGGTAAATATGCTGTAGGGAAAACAGATGTAATAGATGTGCTTGCGGGCTATGTTCACAATAACTTTGGTGCCAATGGTTTTTACTCTTCGCCGGGTGATAAGGAATCTGAAGAAACAATTAAAACTGCGTTGGCCTCCATTGCTTATACCACTAAATTAACCGAAAACTGGACAATCGTTCCAAGGATCAGCTACAGAAATAATGTAGACGACTATTTATACATCAAACAAACACCTGAGAAGTTTCATAATCTACATAAAACCAATGTGTTTGATGCGGAATTGAACAATACCATCCAAACTAAAATAGGAACTTTCGGCTTGGGCTTAGAAGCCAGGACAGAACGCATTAACAGTACCAATCTTGGGAAAAGGAACCGTAATAATGCCGGTATGTTTGCCGAGTATAAATTTGAGCCAGTATCACGTTTATTGATCAATGCAGGTGTGTATACCAATTACAACTCTGATTATGGCTGGCAGGCTTTTCCGGGATTGGATGCAGGCTATAATTTTTATGACAATTGGCGGGTATTTGCAAACGTAGGTACCGGGCAACGCTTACCAACTTATACCGATTTATATTATAAAGGGCCAACAAATATTGGTAACGACCAGTTAAGACCGGAGAAATCGCAATATGCTGAAGGAGGATTGAAGTTTAACAATGAGCGATTGGCATTAAATGCAAGTTATTTTGTGCGTAGGATAGATAATTTTATTGATTGGATAAAGACCTTGCAGACCGATCCTTGGCAGCCACAAAATTTTAGCCGCGTAAATACTAAAGGCTTTACCATGAGCGCAGATTATAGTTTAGTACCTGCAGCAGAAGGCGTATTTAGTAAGGTGCGGATAGGGGCATCCTACACTAATTTAACCCCAAGCTTTAAAAAGACTTTGGCTACAGCTGTGTTCTCGCGCTATGCCTTGGAGAGCTTAAGAAATCAGTTGAGCAGTACGGTAAGTGCTGATTTTTACAAACTGTTTTCTTTAAGCCTAACCACTCGTTACAGCGAGCGCATCAATTACAAGGATTATATGGTAATGGATGCCAGAGTAGCTTTTAAACAGAAAAACTACAGCATTTATGCCGATGGTGCCAACTTGTTTAATGTACAGTATATTGAAGCGGGAGCAGTACCGATGCCAGGTTCGTGGTTTACATTAGGCGTAAAGACAAGCTTTTAACCTAATTCTTCTATTTGATCTGAATCATAAGTAAATATACCAGTTACTGGTTTTAAGGATTGCTTTAGCATAGCTGAAGCAACCTTTTCTATTTTTATGCTTCGGTATTTTTTTAACCCACCAATAAGCAAAGGATTTAAAAACCGCATCAGCCCAATCATGATGCCTTCTCCGGTACGGTGTTCCTTACGGTCGCCGACCAATAGCGATGGTCTGTAGATGTGTATGGCTTTGAAAGGAATGGTCTTAAGGTCGCGCTCCACTTCGCCTTTTAGTTTGGAGTAAAAGATAGAAGAGTCTGGATTGGCACCTAGTGCCGATACCAAATGGTACTGACTGGCGCCATTTTGCTGCGCAATAAATGCAATGTCCAATGGGTATTGGTAATCTATTTTACGGTATTGTTCTTTGTCGGGCGTTTTACTTTTGGTTGTGCCCAATGCACAAAATACCACATCGCCCTTGATATGTTCCTGATGGTTTTCGAGTCGATCAAAATCAACCACTACCTGCCGAAACTTAGGGTGCTGTAGGTGTATTTCGTTCCTAACTATAGCGGTAATCATTGTATAATCGGGGTGATCTAGTAGTTGGTGCAATAAACTGCTTCCAATTAAACCCGTAGCTCCTGCAATTATTGCTTCCATTTTATCCAAATATAGGAGATTAACAATTGGGTAGGGCGATAAGTTTTGCTTCGATAAAGCTTTAATGTGCCATTTGCAAGTATAATTATGGCGACAGAACTCCCTTTGTAAGGTATAAATAGTTATGTTTGTATATCAAATACATCAATTTTTAAGAAAATTATTGCCTATAAATGAGTACGAAAACTGCAGTTTCTCCATCAGAATTCGAATTGGTATCTGGTTTAGAGATCCATGTACAATTAAATACACAATCGAAAATATTCTCGTCTGATAGTGCTTCTTTCGGTGCAAAACCTAATGAACATATATCTCCAGTTTCTTTAGCCCTACCGGGTGCATTACCTAAATTAAATAAAGAGGTAGTTGCAAAAGCAGTGCGGATGGGCCTAGCCTTAAATTGCACCATCAATCAAGTCAATTATTTCGATCGCAAAAATTACTTCTATGCCGATCTGCCTAAGGGGTATCAGATTACGCAAGACAATAAGCCCATCTGTCAGAATGGTTTCATCAATGTAACTTTAAGCAATGGTGAAGAAAAACGGATAGGGATCAATAGGATTCACCTGGAAGAAGATGCTGGTAAAAGTTTGCACGATCAGGATGATAAATATTCATACGTTGACTTGAACAGGGCCGGTATACCATTAATTGAAATCGTAACAGAACCTGATATCAGGAGTGCAGAAGAAGCCTCGCTTTTATTAACAGAAATCAGGAAACTGGTTCGCCACCTGAATGTGAGTGATGGAAATATGGAAGAGGGGAGCTTACGTTGCGATGCCAACATCTCGATTCGCGAACAAGGAACCATTGAATTTGGAACACGCTGCGAGGTGAAAAATCTAAACTCGATCAGAAATGTACGCAGGGCAATGGATTTTGAATATGGAAGGCAGAAAGAAGTGATTCTGGCTGGCGGAAAGATTATACAAAGCACGCTTACTTTTGATGCTGATCATGGTACTACAGCACCAATGAGAAGTAAAGAAGAAGCAAATGATTACCGTTATTTCCCAGATCCAGATCTTGCTCCAGTACATATATCAGACGAATGGTTGGCGCAGTTGAAGTTTGATATGCCTGCTTTGCCACAGGAAATCGCCAAAAAGTTGGTAACGGATTATGGCGTAAGTGATTCTGAAGCTACAATGTTGGCAGAAGATCATGATTTGTTAAGCTATTTTAATGAGGCACTGCCTTTTGTAAATAACAAAAAGAGCTTGGTGAACTGGCTTACAGGTTCCGTTAGGGCCTTGTTAAACGAGCAAGAAATAGGAATCGCAGATTTTAAAGTGATACCAGAGCAGCTTGCCGATGTGATCAATATGGTGGAAGATAAGAAAATCACCCAGCAGATCGCCTTGCAACAATTGTTACCAGCGCTGTTTAAAGCACCGGCGGACAATGTGATGGAACTGGCCGCGAAGCTGAATCTGCTGATTGTAGAGAATAGCGACGAATTGTCGACCTTTGTAGATGACGTTATGTTGAAATATCAACCTCAGGTTGAAGCCTATAGAAAAGGAAAAAAAGGAGTGTTAGGGCTTTTTGTTGGCGAAGTGATGAAACTTGCCAAGGGAAAGGCTGACCCTCAGAAAATAAATGAATTGTTACAAGAAAAGTTAAAATAATGAAGATGATGGTAAAGAGAATAAGCTATATATTATTGATGTGCGTTGTATTTGCAGCATGTAAAGATAAAGGCAGTTTTGTAATAGAAGGACAATTTAAAAATGCAACTCCAGGTAGCAAAGTTTATTTGTTTGGCTTGCAGAAAGATCATCAAACGCCATTAGACTCTACCGTGTTTTCTGATAAAGGAGAGTTTAAATTTACGCACAGTTCATCTGCAGTTGATTTTTTTAGAATCTCTTCTGGTCACAGTGAATACATGATCATTGCCAAAAATGGTGATCAGATTAAGATTAATGCGGATTTGGCGGATAAAACCCTTGCTTATAGCATTTCTGGTGCTATGGAAGCAGATAAACTGGAAGAACTGAACAAAGTGAAAAATCAGTATATGGGCAAAATCTCTGATATTCAGAAGAAATTTGATGAGGCTGTAGCCGCTCAACCTGATCAAAGGGATGCGATTATGGAACAATTGAAACCAGCATATACGCAGGAAATTGATGGATTGAATAAAGCGGTGTTAAAGTTTGCACAAGGCAATACAACTTCTTTGGCTAGCTTTTATGCGATAAACCTTTTAAATCCGGCCGAGTATGAGCAGGAAATGTCGGATTATGCTGATAAAATCAAAAGTAATTTTAATGACAATGCCGCGGTAACTGAGTTTTTGGTAAAAATGGCTAAGCTTAAATCTGTACAAGTTGGACAACCAGCTCCTGAGTTTACTGTTGATGGTATCGATGGAAAGTCAATCAAATTGTCTGATTTTAAAGGTAAATATGTGATGCTTGATTTCTGGGCTTCATGGTGCAGACCATGTAGAGAAGAGAATCCTAATGTAGTTAAGGCTTACAACACTTATAAGGATAAGAACTTTACCATATTAGGTATATCCTTAGATAAAGATCCTGCAGCATGGAAGAGTGCTGTTATGGCCGATAAATTGACCTGGGCACAGGGCAGCGATTTGAAAGATTTTGATAGTCCTATGGCAAAGCTTTATGCGATCGAAGCTATACCAAGTTCTTTTATTGTAGATCCAAGCGGAAAAATCATCGCTAAAAACCTTCGTGGTGAACAATTGGAGGCTTTTTTGAGCAAGACTTTACGCTAAGCCTAAATCCATGTTAATATAGATGAGCTTATTAACAATTTGTTAACTTAGGTTTAACGCTACATTGTAATTGATTACTTAATTTCGTAACAAATAATTAAAGCTATGAGCACCGTAAAACAGAAGATACTTATTGTTGATGATGAACCAGATATTTTAGAGCTGATAGAGTATAATCTTAAAAAAGAAGGTTATCAGGTTTATTTAGCGTCAAATGGGCAGGAGGGAATTACGATTGCAAAGAAGGTACACCCTGATTTAATTATTCTCGATATCATGATGCCGAAGATGGACGGAATTGAGGCTTGCAGACTAATGCGTGCAATTCCTGAGTTTAAAAACACATTTATGGTGTTTCTTACTGCACGCAGTGAAGAGTACTCTGAAATCGCTGGTTTTAACGTGGGTGCAGATGATTATATTGCTAAGCCTATTAAGCCCCGTGCATTGGTAAGCCGTATTAACGCTATATTAAGAAGAAATTCAAGTGCCGATGAGGTATCTGACAATAAAGTTGAAATCGGAGATTTGGTGATTGACAGAGAAGCTTACCTGGTTTATCAGAGTGGTAAGAAAGTGGTATTGGCCAAAAAAGAATTCGAATTGCTTTATCTGTTAGCTTCAAAACCTGGAAAAGTATACACCAGAGAATCTATCTTAAAGAATATTTGGGAAGACTCTGTAGTGGTAACCAACCGTACTATTGATGTGCATATTCGTAAGCTCCGCGAGAAATTAGGCGAAACTTATGTGGCAACAGTTAAAGGAGTGGGCTATAAATTCGAACTTTCTTAGTACTTTTGCAGCTAAGAAATTCTTATCATATTGAAATATCCTTCCTTTAAAGATCTTATCCTATTTGAAAACGATGATTATATCGTAGTAAATAAACCGCCGTTTGTAGCTTCATTAGACGAGCGCGGCGGTTCAGGAGAAGTAAATATTCTTCGCCTGGCAAGGCAGTATTCAGCTGATGCTCAGGTATGTCACCGTTTAGATAAAGAAACATCTGGTGCCATTATTATCGCTAAAACGCCCGAAGCATATCGCAATGTGGCCATACAGTTCGAAAAGCGTAAAATCAATAAAACTTACCACGCCATTGTTGATGGTCAGTTTACCTTCAAAGACCTTTTTATTGACCTTCCGATCTTAAATGATGGCAATAAAAGCGTTACGATCGATCGAAAAGAAGGCAAACGCGCAGAAACTATCTTTAATACGATAAAACATTACAGACACTATACTTTGGTAGAATGTAAGCCCATTACCGGGCGCATGCACCAAATCAGGATTCACCTGGCCACGCAGCGTGCTGCAATTGCGGGTGATGATATGTATAGAGGTAAGCCGGTATTCCTTTCGAGCATGAAAAAAGGTTACCGCATTGCTAAAGACGACGAAGAGCAGCCTATTATGAAACGTTTTGCCCTACATGCCAGACACCTTGTATTTAAAGGGCTGGACGGACAGGACATCGTAATAGAAGCACCATACCCTAAAGATTTCGCCACACTCATTAAATTATTAGATAAGTTTGATGCCTAAAATTTAGCTGGAAATGTACGTTAGGTTAGTGAATTATGTAGACGCAATTAATCAGTACAGGAAAACAAAGATCTCTAACCGGAATTTTCTTGTCATTGCAGCACTAATTGTAGGTATCCTTGCTGGCCTTGCCGCATCTTTACTGAAAGCCATAACGCACCATATCGAAGATTTTTTGCAGACAGGCTTTCAGTGGCAGTACAAGTATTACCTATTTTTCTTCTTCCCTTTTATCGGAATCCTGCTGTCGGTCATGTACGTCCGACGCTTTATCAGGAAAGGGAAGTTTGAAACGGGTTTAACTCCAATACTGTATACGATTTCTAAAAAATCAAGTAAGATCGAACCTCATAATACCTACTCGCAAGTCATCACGGCTGCTTTAACAGTAGGTTTTGGAGGCTCTACAGGATTGGAGGCACCTATTGTAACCAGTGGGGGAGCTATTGGCTCTGTTGTTGGCCGTTTCCTGGGCTTATCTTACAGAGAAACCACTATGTTGTTGGCCTGTGGTGCAGCGGCAGGTATTGCAGGCGCATTTAATAGTCCGATTGCTGGAATGGTGTTCGCCATAGAAATTCTACTTCCAGAATTTACCATTCCCGCGTTTATACCCTTATTACTGGCCTCGGCTACCGCCGCAGTAGTCGCACGTTTGTTTTACAACGAACAGCTATTTTTCCTGGTTACAGAAGGCTGGAAAATGAATGCCTTGATTTATTATGTCTTACTGGCGGTATTGATCGGTATTTTCTCTATCTATTTTACAAAGATCAATGCTTTTATTAAGGGTTCTTTTTATAAGATCACCAATCCTTATAAAAAAGTAGTGGTAGGCGGCTTAATGTTGGGCTTGTTGGTGTTTTTATTCCCAACCTTATATGGAGAAGGCTACATCACTATCAAAAGCCTTTTAGGCGGTAATTACACGGCTTTACTTACAAATAGTATATTTTCTGAGTATAGTAGTCTACCATGGGTGATCATCCTGTTTACTGTCGTTACCGTCTTTGCTAAATCAGCAGCTACGTTGATTACTTTAAGCGCCGGTGGTAATGGGGGGATCTTTGCACCCAGTTTGATTATGGGTGGTTTAATGGGCTTTGTGCTTGCATTTTCTATTAATACGCTGGGTATCGCTCATTTGAATGTGGCCAATTTTATTGTTGCAGGTATGGCAGCATCGCTAAGCGCAATAATGCATGCGCCACTTACAGGAATCTTCTTAATTGCGGAGATCACGGGTGGATATGTTTTGATGGTTCCTTTGATGATTACATCGGCTATTTCTTATCTAATCAACAGGAATAAAAATCAATATTCTATCTATACCAAACCTTTAGCCGAAAAGGGAGAGCTCTCCTCATTGGAAGATAAGGATACCACAGTGTTGAATATGATGAAGTTAAGACATCTGGTCGAAACTGATTATTTGGTGTTGAATGAGCAAGATTTAATCTCAGCACGTTTGAACGAAATTTTGCAATCTAAAAGGAACCTGTTTCCAGTTATAGATGATGAAAAAGCCTTTAAAGGGCTGGTTTATGTAGAGGATATTTTAAGAAAGGGGACAAACCATGCAGAGGAATGGTCAGTTAACAACTTGATGCAGGCGGCCCCGGATGTAGTGGTTATTTCTGACCATTTGAAAATTGTCTTGCAGAAGATGGAAAAGGAGAATGCCTGGTTATTGCCGGTGTTGGATGAGGCAGGTCGCTATATGGGCTTTGTGTCTAAGACTGCAGTTTTCAATAAGTACAGGGCTTTGCTAAGCAGGCAAGCCGACTATATGGGGTAATGTATAAAAAAAAACTCCTGATTAAAATCAGGAGTTTTTTTTTATTCTGTTGCTCTTTTCAAGCCAAATTTCTCAATCTTACTATATAGATGACTGCGTTGAATTTCGATGTCATCTGCAGTTTTGGATACGTTCCAATTGTTTTTCTCTAGCTTAAATTTGATAAACTCTCTTTCCGCATGATCTTTATAATCCTGGAAGTTGTTGAATTTCTCATAGTCAATCGACTGACTGTTTTGCGATCCAGCATGACCATTGTTTGAACCCATAGCACCAATGTTTGTTCCTCCACCTGGATTGGCAAAAGAGATCACATCGTTTTCGGTGATGGCTTTATCACTTAAAATAATCAAACGCTCAATCATATTGTGTAACTCACGGACGTTTCCAGTCCAGGGTAAAGCTTGCAATGCGGCCATAGCAGCATCGTTGATCTTCTTAGCAGGCATCCCATAATCGCGACAAATTTCTTCAAGGAAGTTCAAGGCAATTTCAGGAATATCTTCAGTCCGTTCCGTTAAATGAGGAACATGTATATTAATTACATTTAAGCGATGGTATAAATCCATACGGAAATTACCAGCTTCAATTTCTTTCAAAAGATCTTTATTGGTCGCAGCAAGTACGCGAACGTTTACTTCCTGTTCTTTTTCGCCACCAACACGGGTAATTTTATGCTCTTGTAAAGCACGCAATACTTTAGCTTGTGCAGAAAGGCTCATATCACCAATTTCATCTAGAAATAGGGTACCACCATTAGCCAATTCAAATTTACCAATGCGTTGTTTTACAGCTGAGGTAAAAGAGCCTTTTTCGTGACCAAAAAGTTCGCTTTCAATTAATTCAGAAGGGATAGCAGCACAGTTTACCTCAATAAGCGGATTTTCAGCACGTTGAGATTTTTCGTGTAGCCAACGTGCAACCAACTCTTTACCACTACCATTTGCGCCGGTTATTAAAACCCTTGCTTCGGTAGGTGCAACGCGTTCAATCGTCTCTTTAATTTTGTTAATGCTATCAGAGCTACCAAGAATATCTCTTGTTTTGCTAGCTTTTCTTTTTAAGACCTTAGTTTCAGTAACTAAAGTACCTCTGTCAAGCGCATTTCTAACCGTAATTAATAATCTGTTTAGATCAGGTGGTTTAGAAATAAAGTCGAAAGCACCTTTTTTACTAGCTTCAATGGCCGTTTCAACTGTGCCATGGCCAGATATCATGATAAAAGGAAGGTCAGGACTAAAAGCTAATGCTTGTTCAAGCACTTCCATGCCGTCCATTCTATTCATTTTGATGTCACAAAGAACAAGATCGTATTTCTTTTTCTTAATGAGCTCTAATCCTTCAACACCATTGTCTATATCGTCAACTTCGTAGTTTTCGTATTCTAAAATTTCCCGAAGGGTGTTTCGTATTGCCCGCTCATCATCAATTATCAATAATTTTGCCATAGATATGCTAATCATTTTCGTGTTAGGGTACTAATATAATTTATATTATCAATAACCTCTTTATAAAATAAAAAAATGCAAGCCTATAAGCCGGGTTCTGTTCCCAATAAATTAGGATTCTACCATTAATCTACTATAAATGTTACCATTTATCTCTAACGACCTACCCACTAACATCGGACGAGCAGCCCTACATACGTTAGCCTATTTGGTCTTTCAACTCCCGGGGTTTACCACTCTTCCGGTCGCCCGGAAAAATCGTGAGCTCTTACCTCACGTTTTCAACCTTACCTGTGCTTAAAAGCCATCGGCGGTATATTTTCTGCGGCACTTTCCATAACTCAGGCATTCAGTCCTGAGCCTCTTCCCGTTAGGAAGCGAGATGCTCTGTGTTGCCCGGACTTTCCTCTTTCCCTTTTGATCGGGCCAGCGATAGAACAGCTTGCATTTTGCACAAAGATACAAAAACTTAATTTATATCTGCTTTTTTATAAAATTCTGTATTAAACTATAATATATTTTATTTCTTTATAAAATATATTATAGTTGTTATTGGATAATATTTATATCTTTACGGTGAATTAAAAATGCCAGATATGAACGAGAAGAAAACAGTTAAGCAGAAAAAAACAAAGCCCTATCAGACAGGAAACCCTATTGTACATCATTTCAATGAGATAGATCTTTCAGGAACTTATTCTTATGCCAATTATCTAAATTGGAAATTCGAGGAACGACTAGAATTAATTAGAGGTAAGATCTTTGAGATGAGTGCTCCGCTAACCTTTCATCAGGAAGTATCAAGGGAAGTTGCTGCAGAACTATATATTCATTTAAAAGGGAAAAAGTGCTCTGTTTTCTCTGCTCCTTTTGATGTTCGGTTTCCTAAAGGATCAAAAGACGATAAAAATATTTACACTGTAGTTCAGCCAGATATTTGTGTGATCTGTGACCTTCAAAAGCTGGATAGAAAAGGTTGTATCGGTCCCCCGAATATCGTGGTCGAGATTTTGTCACCGAGTAACAATCAAAAAGATTTGCAGATCAAGTATGAATTGTATCAGGAATTTGGGGTTAAAGAGTATTGGATTGTTGATCCCAACACCAAAACATTTTTAAAACATGTACTCAATGATTCGGGTAACTATGTCACCGCTCCACCATTTATCGTTGGCGACAAATTTACTTCTGATATATTACCCGGTTTTAGTTTAAACCTGGATGAAATATTTCAAACTGAAGTTCCGGTTCTTCCCGAAAGTGTTCCTGTTACAGTTGAGTAAGAAAAAACTGTTTGATTTCAATACATTTGCCTTTTTAATATTAACCTTAAACAATAGAACCAAAATCATGAGTAATTCAACCAATTCTCCAATAAGTCACAATGTATATTTCGAAGGGAAAGTTCAAAGCCTTGGATTGGAAACCGCTAAAGGCAAAGCTACTGTGGGTGTAATGAAAAAGGGGACTTATACTTTTGCGGCCTCATCACCTGAAAAAATGGTCATTATATCAGGTATTATGGAGGTAAAGCTAACCGCAGATGGAGCAATTAAAAAATATGCAGAACAAGAAGCGTTTGATGTGGCTGCAGGAACTTCGTTTGAAGCGACATGTAATGATGATGTAGCTTATTTATGTTATTACGGGTAATAGCATAAACACAGCGCTTTATCACCATATAATGAATTTACAAGGAGATAATAAGTGTCTCGATAAGAACATGGATTTAACTACAATGTAACAAGGAAGTACTGGGGATTTAACAAGGATTTGCCCCTGTTATGTCCCTGTTAAGTCCCTGTTTGATCCCTGTTATCTCCTTGTTTAATATTTCTTTAAACAGAGGGCTTCCCGAGCCTGTTAATAGCTCATTCAAGGTTTTGTTAACTTTTGGTTAATAATAAGGTCAGATGTTCAATTCTTTTCATCTTATGCTATGAAAAGATAGGTAATCCTCTTGTTTTAATCAATTTTTTTAAAGACAGAAGGGGAAACGTTAAATCTCTTCTTAAATGCGACAGAAAAATGATTGGAATGTCTGTAACCTAGCATACTTGCAATCTCCTTTAAACTATAGCCCTTATTTCCGGTTATCAAGTCCTTAGCACTTTGCATTTTCAATTCCTGCGTAAAGGAATTTATGGTTTTATTAAACACCTGTTTAAATCCAGCTTGTAATTTGGTACGGTTCATACCAACATGATCGGCCAACTCTTCAATAGAAAAATTCCTGGAAAGATCCTTGCTAATCAGTTCGATGATTTTATCAAATGTTTGTAGCTCTTTTTCTGTCCAAGCTAGATCAGTAGGGGGGAAAGCTGTGTTTAAAGTAATGGTTACTTTAAGCGTTTGGTTCTTTGCAATTATGACTGTTTTCTCATAATATATATTTTCTTTCGCCTGTATTTTTTCAGATAAGATCAATTTTCCAAACTTGTCTTTGATGTAAATATCTACCATATAAGGGCCTTTAAATTCTCTGCTTAATTCGTATGCATTACTGCAACTATCGTACAAAGTAACATATATTTTTGCGTCAATTAAGAATTAATCTAAATAAAGTTAATATATATAATATGCGAATTGCTACTCATTACAAGTACATATGGTTGATTTTCTTTCTTTTTATCGGATTTTTCGCCCAGGCACAGGAGAAATATACGATAGAAGGAATAGTAACATCTACTACTGGAGAGCTACTTATTGGAGCAGGTATTAAGGTTTTAGGAACCAATAAATCTACCCTAACAGATGCTGAAGGGAAATTTAAAATCCAAGAGATTGGAGCAGGCGACCATAAGATCAGCGTTCGGTATTTAGGTTATGTTGAATCTGTACAAAAACTAGTATTAGTAGGTACGCCAGCCATTAGACAACTCAAATTCAACTTAAAGTCTATTCATAATGACCTTGCAGAAGTTGTAGTGATGGGGCGTACTGCAGTTAAAGAAGTGAATAGGCAAGCCTTTAACGTAACTGCTGTGGATGCAACCAAGTTATATAATACAACAATGGACATTTCCAGCGCGCTGGATCGGGTTGCCGGTGTGCGGGTGAGGGAAACAGGTGGTGTTGGTTCTAGTTTTAATATATCCTTAAATGGTTTTTCTGGTAAGCATATCCGCTACTTTATTGACGGAATTCCAATGGACAACTTTGGTTCTTCTTTTCAAATCAACAACATCCCTATCAATGTCGCCGAGCGTGTAGAAGTATACAAGGGAGTAGTACCGATGTGGTTAGGTTCTGATGCTTTAGGTGGTGCCGTAAATATTGTGACTGGCAACAAGCACAGGAATTATGTGGATGCATCTTACTCATATGGATCGTTCAATACCCACAGGGGGGTGATTAATACTGCTGCTACCTCAAAATCAGGTTTTACTGTTCAGGTAAGTGCTTTTCAGAATTACTCAGATAATAATTACAAGGTGCAATTGCCTTCAAGACTTACAAATGTACAAGGGCCTGAAATTTCATTACCCAGGTTTCATGACGTATACCATAACGAGACTTTGATTGCAAATGTTGGTGTAATCGATAAATCTTTCGCAGATAATTTATTATTCGGGATCACGATGGGACAGAATTATAAAGAAATGCAAACCGGTGCACGTCCTGATGAAGTTTTTGGTGCATTCCACAGGCGTGGAAACATTGTGATGCCATCACTTAAATACAAAAAAACAAATCTGATAAAAGGGATGGATGTTACCATAAATGCTAACTACAACCTTGGATTTGAAAGGAATATAGATACTGCTCGTGCCAGTTACAATTGGTATGGCGTACGTACGCCAAAAGCCGCTTATGGTGAACGTGCGCATACCGACGCTAAATACTATAATCATAATGGTTTGGCAACTGCAATGGTTAGTTACAAGATCAGCGAAAGGCATTCGGTAGCCATCAACAATGTTTTTTCCACCTTTAACCGTGAAACGAAAGATTTATTGATCCCTGCTAACGATAAGCTTGATCCAGCTAAAAAGATGGATAAAAATGTACTCGGCTTTGGCTATAGTTATGATATTGATAATAAATGGAGTGCGAACTTTTTTGGGAAGTACATTTATCAGAACAATATCATCGAAAGCAAAAATCTTAACAACGTTACTGAAAAAATAGGTTATGGATTTGCTATCGCTTATTTTTTCAATCCAAACCTGCAAGTCAGAACTTCCTATGAAATGGCTAACCGGATGCCGGAAGCAACGGAAATATTTGGTGATTTAGAAAATCAAGATCCAAACCCGACATTGAAACCGGAAAAGAGCGATAATTTTAACATAGGAATGGTCTATGGATTTAGCCTCAATAAGGAGCATCGCTTTTCTGTAACGGCCAACGGGATTTACAGGTATTCTAGCGACTTCATTTATAACACAATTAATCTCCTGAGTAAAGCTCAAGGTAAAACCATCTCTAACAACAAAGAGGGAGTAAGTACAATTGGGGTAGATGGGGAAGTAAGATATTCTTATAAAAACTGGTTATCTATTGGTGGGACCATGACTTATCAATATCTGCAAAATTTGCAGAAATATGAAGATGGATATACTTCGGAAAGCGACGTCTATTTAGACCAGATGCCTAACATTCCATATTTGTTTGGGAATCTGGATGCAAGTGTGTCCTTAAGGGACATCGGAAAAAAAGGTAATCACCTGACGGTAGGGTACAACCTACTTTATGTCAATCAATTTTGGTTGTACTGGCCAAGCCTCGGCAGTAGTAATATGGCTGATAAAAACGGAATCCCCACACAGCTCGCACATGATGTTAACCTGGTATACAGTATGAAGAACGGTCGTTACAATATCTCATTAGAGGCGAAAAACCTTACGGATAAACCCCTGTACGATAACTTCAGTCTGCAAAAACCTGGTCGTGGCTTCTACTTAAACCTTAGATATTTCTTTAATAAAAATCAACAATAATAAATAACTCAATTAATAATGACTGATATGAAAACAATGATTGCCAAGGCACTATCCGTTCTGATGTTCGCCGCTGTTTTATCTTCCTGCAAAAAAAATAATAGAGAGGTTATTCCTGAAAACCCTGGAAATTATATACTTGCAGTTACCCCGGTTGCCCAAACAGGGAAAGCAGATTACCTGGTTACTGCAAGTAGCCTTGAAGAAGGTAAAGTATCCATTATCGGTAATGGTGTGGAGCAAGACGGTACTTACCGCTACTATGTTACCTCTGGTACAAAATTCTTTAGCATGCTTTACGGTCGTGGTAACCCTGGTGCGGTTACGGTTTATGATGTTAAAGAGGGAAAGATCAGTAAATTAAGTGATTTTACTGCGGCAACTGTTCATGCTTTCGCTCCTGTGAATAAGGATATTTTAATGGTAAAAGTACCAAGAGCTTATGCGGCTACTGGACCTACTTTAGCGAACTGGTATATTGTGAGCACAGAAACTAATGTACAAACTTCAGAGGGTACATTGGATGCTGTTGCTGCTTCTCAAAACGGAGAGATTGCTCACTTTAGTTGGATTAAGCAGGTAGGAACCAAAATTTTTGCTCCTTTTTTCAGCATTAAAAACAATAGTTTCGAAACAGACTATCCTGATTTCGCTGGTATCGCAGTTTATTCTTATCCTGCTATGCAGTATGAAAAAACAATTAAGGATACCCGTACAAGCTTTATCGGAAGGTACTTTACTGATGGTTTAGCTGTAGTTGAAAATGGGGATACTTATGCCTTTTCTTCTTCTGTAGCACAAAAAGGTGGTGTGCTGACTTCCACTAAACCATCGTCTATTACCCGTATTAAAGCTGGTACAACTGAATTTGACCAGACTTATTTAATGAACTTCGAAACGGCTTCTAATGGATATGTAATTACGAACTGGTTATATGTTGGTCAAAATAAATTCATTGCTAACCTGGAGGTAAAGGCTACAACTGGCGCTTATGTTGATGGTAAGCGCCTGGCTATTGTAGATGTGGTGAACAAGACCGTATCAATGGTAACTGGTTTTCCTGACGCTGCTAGCATCGTAAATGTGACTGTAAATAACTACAGCCCTAAAGATGGAAAAACTGGTTATATGGGTGTAAACCTGAAAGATGGCACTACCTGGGTTTACAAAGTGGATGCTTCTACTCACACGGCTACAAGAGGACTTAAAGTTGAAGGTGGATTGATTACTGCTATTCAGCACGTAAAATAATTCCTTCATCAAAAAATACAATTTATAACACCAAACGAATAAAACAATGATACCGGCAACTAAAAATACCCCAGCAAAAAAGAAGAGCAAAGATTCACTCTTCACCAGAATCAACAAATGGCTCCATCTTTGGTTGGGATTAGCTTCTGGAATCATTGTTTTAATTGTTTGTTTAACAGGTTGTATCTGGGTGTTTAATGAAGAAATTAATGATTTATTAGCGCCAGAAACAAAGATTGAAAAACAGGATAAACCTGTCATTAGCCCGGCACAGTTGTCGGCCATAGTTGCTCGTGATTACCCCGATAAACTGCCAGCTTATGCGAATTATCAGCAAGGTCGTACCATAAATCTGAATTTAAAGAATAAGGTTGAAAAGAAGGAAAAGGGAGCGCGTGGTGGCGGAAGAAGAGGTGGGGGGATTACCCTTAAAATTAATCCTTATACGGGTGAGATCGTGAGCAAGGAAGTTCGTAAAAAAGGTGAAACTGACTTCTTTAGGTTTATTTTGAATGGCCATCGTTTTTTATGGATGCCATATGAGATTGGTCGCCCCATTGTAAACTATGGAACAATGGTGTTTGTGGTATTATTAATTACTGGACTGATCTGGTGGTACCCAAAGAAATGGAACAAATCTACCAGCGATAAGAGCTTTAAAATCAAATGGGGGGCTTCTTTTAAGCGTGTAAATCTCGATTTGCATAACGTTTTGGGCTTTTACTCGCTATTGTTTTTATTGGCAATAGCGCTTACCGGAATGGTATATGGCATAAAATGGTATAGTGAAGGGTTGTACTGGGTAACTTCTGGAGGGGAAAAGCTAACCGAATTTAAGCGTATGGAGTCTGATTCCTTGCAAGCCAACAAGTTTTATACGCCAGAGCAGGTTATGGATTTAGCCTGGAATAAAGTAATTACAAAACATCCGAAATCTCAGGGTTTCTATTACAATTTTCCTGATACATCAGCTGCAAAAGCTACGATTAACATTACTGTGTATCCAAATACCGGACAATTTTATAATAGTCAGGGCTATACATTTGATCAGCATACTGGAACAGAACTTAAACGTGAAGATGTATACAGTACAGATTATGCAACCGCAGGATTCTCTACCAAATTGCGCAAAATGAATTTTGATATCCATGTAGGCAGCATTCTAGGATTTCCAGGAAAGGTTTTGGCTTTTCTGGCCTCTTTAATTGGTGCAAGCTTACCGATAACTGGTTTTTTAGTTTGGTACGGCAGGAAGTTTAAAAAGAAGAAGCCTGCGAAGAAAATTGAAAGCAATCCTATCGAAAAAGTAAAGCCACAGGAAGTTCCGCAGAAGACGGTAGAAAGGGTTGAATTGGTAGAGTAAGACTTATATTCTGCCGGGAACTTTTACTATTCTTCGCAAAAAATACCGGTTTAATCTGATTTTAGTGCCAGTTGATCTCAATTAACATTTGTTAACATCATATTTTCTAAAATTCGCTTCATCAACATGACGTTGAGTTTTATAAATGTTAACATTTAAACTAATTGCGATGAAAATTTCTACAAAAACCGGCATTAAAAAATTATGTAAGCTTATTATTGGGGCTATTTTCCTTTTTGGACTGACATTAGCATCTTGTTCAAAAGAAACTGAGTCTGTTGCCTATTCTTACCTTAGCATTGCAAATGCATCTCCTACATTAGGTACTTATAATATTTACCTTGATGGTACGAAATACAATACTTCCGGAGCAGTAGCTTTTGGCGGAGTAATAGCTTATAGCAGCCTTACCGCAGGCGATCATACTTTAAGTTTTACCACAGAAAGCAGCAGCAATGTATTAACGAGCAAAACAGTAAGTCTGGAAGATAATGAAGCTTATTCTGCATTTTTAATTGATAAAGGAGATAAACTGGAGGTTCTGCTGGTCAAAGATGAAATGACAGTGGCCTCGACAGAAAAGGCCTTTATCAGATTTATCAACTTGTCTCCCGATGCACCCGCGCTGGATTTATCAGTTAGTGACGGGGAAACGTTGATTAGCGATAAGGCATATAAATCGGCAAGTGCTTTTCAGGCAATTGACCCGAAAGTTTATTCATTTGAGCTTAAAGCTAACGGAATTGTTAAGGCGCTACTAGCAGACCAAACCCTTACAGCAGGGAAATATTATACCATAATTTCCAGAGGTCTTATAACGGTTGGCGAGATCGATCAGCCATTTGGAGCCCAGCTAATCACTAATCTATAATCAGATTAGGATGAGAAAAGAAATATGGCTTATAGTGATTACTATCCTAATTACCTATACAGCGAAGGCCCAGCGGCCATTAAAGACCGAAGCTACAATAAATGGATTTTATACCACCTCAATGGATAAGATACTGGATACCATTATGGCGGGTTCTGACATTAAAATTGTCTTTGACAGAAGTATCCTGAGTAAGTATGATGTGGTAGATCGTTTTAATAATGAAAATGTTAAAGATGTAATCTTCCAGTTGTGTAAAACGAATAAGCTATACTATTGGGTTGATGCAGATATGACCGTATACATTATCCGGGTTCCGGAAGACGTAGCGCGTTTAAAGAAAATGCGTCAAAGTATGGCGGCTCCCAATACGAAGTCATTTCAGATTCAAAAATCTGAAGAGCAGATGGTACAAACAACAACAGAGAAACGAAAAAATGAACCCTTTAACATCACAGGGCGTATTATTGATCGTGCTAGTGGAGAATCTCTTCCTTCCGCAATCGTTCGTGTCCAACACTCAGGTATTAGTAGTAGTACCAATGCCGATGGTTATTTTACACTTATAGCTGTTCCCTCTGATACCTGTAAGCTTGATGTAAATTATGTGGGCTATCAGCGTGAAACCTATTACCTTAATAAGGATAATATTAAAAAAGAGTTGATTATTGGTCTTTACCCGGCATTAAAAACACTTAATGAGGTGGTGATTACAGATAAGCGTACTGAGGGCTTAATGAGTACTGATAAGCGAAGGGTTAGTGTGTTACAAATTTCACCTTCAAAACTGGAGGAATTACCGAATATCGGAGAGAAGGACATTCTACGGTCTTTTCAATTGATGCCCGGCATCAGTGCCAGTAACGAATCTTCTTCAGGAGCATATGTGCGTGGTGGTACGCCTGATCAGAACCTGGTTCTTTTTGATGGTTTTACGGTGTACCAGGTCGACCATCTTTATGGTTTTTTTAGTGCTTTTAACAGCAATGCAGTTAAAGATGTCACCATGTATAAGGGCGGTTTTTCTGCGAAATATGGTGGAAGGTTATCCAGCGTAACTGATATTGTAGGCAAGGAAGGCAATAGTAAAGAAACTAATATTGCGGGTGATTTAAGTCTACTGAGTGCAAATGTTTTTGTTGAAAAACCTTTGAATGACAAATCAACATTGTTATTGGCCTATCGGCGTTCTTACCAGGGACCTTTGTATGATAAGATCTTTAATAAATTTAACACGAGTACAGCTACGGCAGGCGGGAGTGGTGCTGCAGGGGGAGCGGGGCTTGGTAGGCCTCCAGGTGGTGGTGGTGGTGGTTTTGGCGGAAATGCAGCTTCTGTAAGCACCCCATCATCTTATTTCTATGATCTGAATGCAAAATATACTTATGCGCCTGATCAGAAAAACAGATTTTCCTGGAGTATTTATCAGGGAAATGACAACCTGGATAACAGTAGAAGTTTGACGCTTCCATCTGCAATAAACAGTGGTAGGGATATAACCATGTCAGATAAAACCACGTATGGTAACCTTGGATCCAGTTTTAAATGGTCCAGTAAATGGAGCTCCAAATTGTACTCAAATACATTGCTCAGTTACTCAACTTACCATAGTGACAGAGACAATAGTTCCAAAGTGACTGTTCAGGATGAGGATGGTAATGATGAGGAAATTAGTACAGGTACTTTTGAAAAGAATAAACTAAAGGATTTTAGTTTAAAGTCAGATTGGGAATACCAGATGGGGGCAAAGGTTAAAGTTTTGTTTGGGGGCTTTGCATCGCGGCAACATGTTACCTACGAAAGCAGCCAAAGTGATACCAGTAAGCTGATTGACCAAAACACTTCAGCAATAACCTCTGGGGCCTACGGAGAACTCGAAAGTGATCTGACCGATAAAATTCAGGTAAAAGGAGGATTGAGAAGTACGCTATATGATCAGACAGGTAAACTATATTTTGAACCTCGTTTTTCGGCCACTTATACTTTAACGGATAAATTAACTTTAAAAGCATCAACAGGCAAGTTTTATCAATTTACCAATAGGGTACTCAGAGAAGATATTCTTTCCGGAAGCCGTGATTTCTGGGTACTGTCAAATGGTACCTCTATACCTGTAAGTTCGGCGAACCATTATATAGCGGGTCTGAGTTATGAAACAGGTCAGTTTTTAGTTGATATTGAAGGTTATTATAAACAACTGGACAACTTATCTGAATATTCACAAAGACTGACTGGTAGCCGTAGACCGGGCCAGAATGTTACGCTTGAAGAGCATTTTTACAACGGTAGCGGTTATGCCAAAGGCCTCGAATTTATGCTTCAGAAAACAAGGGGAAAGTATACGGGATGGATCAGTTATACCTTAGCCAACGCAACCAATAATTTTGATGCTTACGGTGGTGAATTTCCTGCAAGCCAGGATACACGCCATGAGTTTAAGTCTGTAAATCTATATCATTACGGTAAATGGACTTTCTCTGCAACCTGGATCTTCGCGACAGGAAAACCTTATACAGCACCATTAAGTAGCTATACGGTTGATGATTATAGTGGTAATAGTCGTACTTTTTTAACCATCAGTGGAAAGAATGCTTTGCGTATGCCGGATTATCATAGGCTGGACGCTTCAATTACCTATGACCTGATTAAGGTAGATAGTCGTAAGACCGGCAGTATTGGATTCTCCTTATTCAATATTTACAACCGATCTAATGTATGGTACCAACAATATAATGTTGTAAATAATCAGGTGGTTACCTCCAATGTAAATTATTTAGGTCTTACTCCAAACATTACACTTAGCTTAAAATGGAAATAATAAAATATATTAAATGTAGCACTGTCGTTCTTATAATGGCATTTAGCGGTCTGCTAGCCTGTAAAAAGGAAGATGCAGCAATTGCAGATTATGCTCGTCCTGTAGTGCAGGCTTACCTTAGTCCCGGAGTTCCTTTACTGGTGAAAGTATATTATCAGAAATACCTGGATGATACGATTTCTTATGGCTTCCCCATTAAAGATTTACAACTCAAAGTATCTGACGGTACGAATACGGTTGCGCTTACTGAAAGCGCAGATGGGGTATATGAATATGCTGATGCAGGGTTTGTAAAAGATAAAGGAACCTATTCTTTAAGTTTTAGCTATCTGGACAAGACAATCAGTGCGCAGACGACCATGCCAGACAAACCGATAGGCTTTACGGTGTCGGCCAGTAGCCAGAAAGTACCCGTATTTTCCTTTGGTACAGAACCGGAGGCATTTGTGCCGGTTACCTTTAAATGGAATAACAACGACGGAGGTTATTATATGATGATGATGAAAAACACAGATACCTATCCAACGCGTATTAATACCCGTGATAGCAGGCCATATGCTGATTCGGAAGCGATTCTGGGTCAGGTATCTACCTATCAAACTCAGCAGATGATGTTTAATTTTTCGGGAAACTATAAGGTGCTGCTCTTTCGGATCAATAAGGAATATAGTGATGCATTGAATAGTGGTGGTGGGACTTCTCTAAACCTAACTAATCCATATACAAATGTTCAGAACGGTCTAGGTATTTTTACTGCTATGCAGGCGGATACGCTGGATTTGTTGGTCTATCAATAAATTATTATTTTACATTTGAGCAGTTTAATGGAAAAATCAAGATACAAACGTTTACTGAATGCTTTAGTTCCATTATTGTTGTGGTTGGTTGTACTGAGTCTGCCATTTTTCTCTAGGGTAGTGAATTTACCTCCTGAGATGCGAAATGGTTTTCTAAAAAGCCAGCTTGTAACAAACAGCCTTTTAGTGGTTGTATTTTATGTTCATACTTACCTCATCTACCCGGTAAGAGAAAAGAAATATGGAACATTGATTTATCTAGGATTATTACTGGGGTGTTTAGGTCTGTTTATTGTGGCTAATAACCTTTTAATGCCAGAAATGCCCAGGTTTGCCAGACCTAATTTTCCACCGTCAGGAATGATGCCACATGGAAGAATGGGACATGGGTTTATGCCTGGACCACCAATTGCTTTATTACCTTTTGCTTTTGTGATTATGGTTAGTTTTTGCTATAGGCTATATACGGATAAACAGGATCGTGACAGGCTGATCGAAGAGCGGGAACGGATTCACTTGAAAACAGAGTTGGAGTTTTTATCTTCACAGATCAGTCCTCATTTTATGTTTAATTTGTTGAATACATTGGTTTCGATGGCCAGGAAGAAGTCAGAATTGTTGGAACCTTCGCTGATCAGGCTATCTCAATTGATGCGCTACATGTTATATGATAATAATGCACCTCAGATCAGTTTGGCTAATGAGGTGGAGTATCTTAAGAATTACATTAATCTACAACTGCTCCGTTTTGGTGATGATGTGAAAATTAATCTCTATCTATCCGGTGCTTTTGAACGTTATACAATTGCTCCAATGCTGCTGATCCCGTTTGTAGAAAATGCATTCAAGCATGGTATAGGTACACTTGAAGATCCAATTATTGATGTTTTGCTTTCTATTCCGGAAGATAAAGATGAGTTACATTTGATGGTTGTAAATGGTATTGCTCCGCAAGGTATCTCTGCTCAGGAAAGTTCATCAGGTATAGGTTTAGCTAATGTTCGCCGAAGATTGGAACTGCTTTATCCCAATCACCATTCATTTACCATTGTACAAACGGAAGATACTTTTACCGTTAAACTTCAAATAGATTTATAGCATGAATTGTATATTGATAGATGACGAGCGTCCTGCCTTGGATTTGTTGGAAGATAACATTAAACAAATTCCTTATTTGAATATTGTTGCTTCTTGCCGTAAGCCTATGGCGGCGCTGGAGATATTAAAAACACAAAAAGTTGATTTGATGTTTTTAGATATACAGATGCCTGGTATAAATGGCCTGGATTTGTTACGTTCTATAAGTAATCCGCCGATGGTTATACTGGTAACTGCCTATGGTGAACATGCCCTGGATGGTTTTAACTTGGATGTGGTAGATTATCTGGTAAAACCTGTTCCTTTTTCCAGACTTTTAAAGGCTGTACAGAAAGCCCATGATTTATTTCAGCTGAGACAACCTACAGGCAGATTATCTGTTCAGGAAAATGATCACTTTTTCGTAAATGCCAACTACTCATTGGTTAAGATCAGAATACAGGACATCATGTTTATTGAAGGCATGAAAGATTATGTCCGCATAAATGTTGAAGGAGGTAAGCCTGTAATTACCAGGATGGGCCTGAGAAATATAGAAGAACGCTTAGGAACAGAACGTTTTATGCGGGTGCATAAATCATACATTATTGCACTTGATAAGATAGAATCCGTACAAAAGTTGCAGCTGGTGGTAGCGGGAATAGAAATTCCGATAGGGGAAGCCTATCGGAATTCTTTGCAAACTTATATAGCCGACAAAAACTTGTAGGCTAGTTTTTAGATATTTTACTTAGCGTAAGGGAAATTTTTGACAGGCTTTTTAGCAACGCGCTCTATCGTGTCCATAGTCGAAAACACATCGAAGTCGCGGTCATTTGTGTAAAATCTCCACAGCAAATTTCCAGTTGTGCTGTCATTTAAGAGCACTGTTAAAGTCGCGGAGCCTGTAACGTTTGCAGGTGCTGCCAAAGCTGATGGTCTTTCTGTAGGACCAGGGTTTGTGCGATCTGGCCTTGCATTAAAATGTTCCAGCTCGTAATTTTCCGAAACTACAGCGTCAACACCCAGCGCTTTTGCAATTTCATCTTTGCTGAAGCTTTTAAGACTATCTATCATTCCAGCTCTTTTTAGTAGCAAATTAGTTTTCTCCAGGTCTTGAAAACCGATAGCGCTTTTCATTTCACGCTCTAGCAAAAAGGTATAGAGTGCGGATTGTACTTTGTAGGCCAGTTCGATTTCTTTATCCTTGTTGGCCTCATAGTCGAAATATCTGGGTTGGGCCTTGTAGGTAATTTTTACATCAGCGGGTAAAATTGCTATCAGTTTGTGCTGACTACTCAGCTGTTTGAAATTAGGGTTAGTGTAAGGTTTCTGCGCATAGCAGAAAGTGCCAAAAGCCGTAGCGATGGCTAATAGAAGTAGTTTTTTCATGATGTAAATGTTTCATTAGTGTGTAAACCAATGATAGAGAAAAAAAATGATTTACTGTGTAATAATTAGCATACACAGTTTTTTTTATTTGCAGTTTTTAAGCACTGCAGACACCTCTTCGGCTGTATACATACCTTGCTTATTACCAAACGAATTAGTGATGTAAACCATTACCTGGGCGATATCTATATCATACAACTCTGGAAAGGCAGGCATAGAGCCTTCATATTTTATCCCATTTACCACAATGGTGTCTTTTATGCCATTTTTAATAAAGCAGGCCAATTTTTGCCTGTTGGATTTTAGGAAAACAGAGTCGGTAAGCGGAGGGGTTAGGCTGCCTAAACCTTCGCCTTTGGCACCGTGGCAATTTTGACAATGCTTAATGTAAAGGTCTCTGCCATTCACATAGTAAACATCTTGTTTAATCTGTCCGGCATCCTGACAAGAATAGATGATGGTAGCTAATAGAAATAGAAATAACGTACCAATCAGGAACCTGCGCATAGCTTATTTTTTATCTTCTGACAATAAAACTGGAATGTCTTTCATCAATTGAGCAACTTGTTTATTATCTGTACCATCATAAGCACCGCGGATGCGTTTTTGCTTGTCGATCAATACCAACCAACCTTGGTGTATATAACCCTCTTTAGCAGTACTGTCTTCAATAACGGCTACCAGGTAATCTTTTTCAGCAATTTTATAAACGCTGTCTTTACTACCATGAACAAATTGCCATCTGCCGTCATCTACGCCTAGTTTCTGCGCATATTTTTTCAGTACAGAAGGGGTGTCGTATTTAAAGTCGATGGTATGCGAAAGGTACATCACTTCTGGATTGTCTTTGTATTTCTCAAATATTTCCTTCATGTTTCTATGCATCGTAGGGCATATGGTGCTGCATGAAGTGAAAAAGAAGTCGGCAATGTAAATCTTATCTTTAAACTTATCGTTCGTAATAACTACTGAATCCTGATTTAAAAAGCTAAATGCAGGTATAGTTTTATACACCGTATCTGTACCGGTAGAGCCATCAGGTTTTTTAACTGTTTCTACAGATCTTGGGCCTAATATAGGCAACTTTTTTTCGCCCTGACAAGAGCTGAATAATACAATGGCTGCAGCGAATAAAGATAGCGGGATAGAAAATTGTAGCTTCATAAGAATAATGATAATTGAAGAAGGGCAAATGTAATTAAAATGAAATTAACCCTACCGTTTTGATAAGGTATACTATTGCCATAAAAGCGTCATGAAATAAATTATGGACCTTTTTAGTAGCACTGAAGCTTGTTTTGAAATTGTGGCACAATTGGGCATCTACTTTGAACAGGCTGCTGATAAAAATGAACTTATCATGGAAAATCAAATGATTTTTGTGCGTGTTGCTACTTTAAATGATGCAAAGTATGCGGCCGAGATAGCGAAAGAGACAGAGGAGTCGGCCATAGCGCGCGGCTCGGGTATATCAAAACGTAGCCCGGAATCGCTCGTCACTAAAATGCGGGAAGGGAAAGCTGTAATTGCAGTTACTGGGATAGGTGAATGGGTTGGTTTTTCTTATTTCGAAGTTTGGGAAGGGGGTGCTTATGTGTCCAATTCGGGATTGATCGTTGCACCAAAGTTCCGTAATGCAGGTGTTGCAAAAGCCATTAAGGAAAGGGTATTCCGGATATCGCGTAGGATGTATCCTGAGGCTAAAGTTTTCAGCATCACATCGGGGGCAGCCATTATGAAGCTAAACAGTAGATTGGGATTTGAGCCTGTCAGCTTCGCTGAAATCACGCAGGACAATAGTTTTTGGGAGGGTTGCAAGAGCTGTGTAAATTACGATATCCTTGAAAACAAGAAACGATGCAATTGCTTGTGTACAGCCATGCTTTTTGACCCTCAAAAGGAAAAAGCTGAGCTAGCTGCAGAGAAAAGAGCTACAGAGGAATTGATCATGGTATTGGACTGCGTAGCCTATCCAAGGCATAGTTTGGTGCCTGATGCTATGGGAACAAATGCCCTATGTACTGCGTTAACAGATATTAAGTGGTTTAATGAGTACGTTTTCCCGATAGAAGGGAACCTTCCTAACCCGGTAAAGATGAAGGTTAGTGGTGGACTGTATAATTTTACGGTGGAGATTAGTTACGACCACAGCTATACTGCAAAGGAAATTTTAAATGTAATTAAAAACCATACCTGGTGTAAATTCACAGTTAGAAAGGAGGCTTTTAAATTGCCATTAACTGATGATGGCGTTTACAAGGACTGCTTTGTCTCGAATAATTACTAATATTGTTGAAATTATCAGCTATGCAGCACACGGTTCTAATTATAGATGACGAGAAAAAGATTTGCAGCCTTCTGGCGCGCATTATAGAACTGGAAGGCTTTAAGGTTTTTCAAGCTGGCACGGGGAAAGAAGGACTAAAGATACTGGCCAATAATGAGGTTTATGTGGTGATTAGTGATGTAAAACTTCCTGATATTAATGGTGTGGAGCTGGTTAAAGAAATCAAGAAAATCAGGCCTTATGCTGAGGTGATTAACCTCACTGCTTTTGGTACCATTGCTGATGGGGTAATGGCTATGCGAAATGGGGCTTTTGATTACATCACCAAAGGTGACGATAATGATAAGATCATTCCACTAGTTTATAAGGCGCTTGATAAAGCAAAGCTTCAATATAGAGTAAGCGAATTGGAGACCAAAGTGGTTAAGAAGTACAGCTTTAGTGGCATATTAGGACAATCCAAAGCGATACAAGAGGCAATAAATCTTGCTCAAAAAGTAGCCTCAACAGATACGACGGTGCTTTTACTGGGAGAAACTGGAACTGGAAAGGAAGTCTTTGCCCAGGCCATACATTACGAAAGTTTGCGTAAACTGAAGCCTTTCGTAGCCGTAAACTGTAGTGGCTTTAATCATGAGTTATTAGAAAGTGAATTGTTTGGCCATAAGGCTGGCGCTTTTACGGGTGCCATTAAGGATAAAAAAGGATTACTTGAAGAAGCCAATGAAGGAACGATCTTTCTGGACGAAATAGGAGAGATGAATCTGGATTTACAAGCTAAATTACTGCGGGTTCTCGAAAACCAGACTTTTATTAAGGTCGGAGATACGCAGACCAGCAAAGTCAATGTACGGATTATAGCAGCTACGAATAGGGGGTTAAAAGAGGAGGCTGAGGCGGGTAGATTCAGATTAGATTTGTTTTATCGCCTTTCCGTATTTTCTATTGAATTGCCACCTTTATCACAACGTAAATCTGATATACTATTACTAGCTAAACATTATTTAAAGGAGTTTGCTAATAAAGTGAATAAGCCCGCCTTTACGATGGATGAAGAGTTTGAGGAGTTACTGTTGAAGCATTCCTGGAAAGGTAACATCAGAGAGTTGAAAAACGTAATGGAACGGGTGGTGATTTTGGCCGAAGGTTCTTTACTTAGTGCAAATTTGCTGCCGTATGAATTTCATGCAACGGAATTGGCTACCGAAGGGGATATGATGAAATTGGAAAATGTAGAGAAGCAGCACATCGATAAAATACTCAAGTATACTGGGGGTAATAAAACTGAAACGGCTCGTTTGCTGGGGATTGGCTTGACGACCTTGTATAGGAAAATTGAGAAATAATGGAGAAAAATAACAGGAAAAATAACCATTCTCTTCTGCGTCTGGCATCTGTTGCTGAAGGGCAACAGCGCCTGAGGCCGCTTCAGAGAAGGTAATTTTTCTTTTAAAAAAATACCTAAAAAAACAGCCCGTACTAAACTAATAGTACAGGCTGCCAATTAACGCTCTCAACACAAATATAAGTCATTTAAAATGAAGATTTGATGAAGAAGGAGCAGATATAAGATTATTTTAAAGAGAATGGCTCATAACGAACATCAAAGCGTCCCTTGAAAACATTAATTTCTTGGGAGGTATTTTGTTTGCTTCTTTTAAGATACAAGGTAAAATCCCCCGCTACGCGTTTCTCAGGATTGTCAATGATGAGTATTTTAAGTTGATTCGCTTTAGTTGTATCAAGCATATAGCTATCTGAAATAACGGCACTGGCTTTGTAAGGTGCAATAGTAACACCCGACGAAAAATCTTTCATTATTCCATTAACGGGAATGCTACCTTTTTTAAATGAGATTGTAAAAGACTCATTGTCTTTTCCTGACATGACATGAACAAGATCGTCATCCACATTATAGCTGGCATAAACGCCCTCACTTTCCCAAGCTGTGTCGTTCTTTTTTACGGTGATTTTTGATTCTGGTTTCATGGGTGGAGCAGCTTGTTTACTGCAATTGGTTAGCAAAAAAGCGCTTAAGGCGAGCAAAATAAAGTATTTCATAATTGTTTTTATGCTTAAGAGATAATTAATTTAGGTGTACTTTAGCATAAATGTAACAAAATATTGTTCTAGGATTAAAAATTAACGCTGAATATGATACAACAAGAAGTTCTCTTTACAGAAGATCAAAGGTTTAGGCAATGGTGGCTTTGGCTTATTATATTAGGTGCAGATGCTGTTTTTCTATTCTGGGTTTGTAAGCAAATCATGTTCAAAGCTCAGATTGGCGGCTACCCAATAAGTGATTCTGTCTGGCTAGCATCAGGAGTAGGAATTATTTTAACCAATGTGCTGCTGTTTTATGCCAGACTAAGTACTCAAATTAAAAAAGACGGCATCTATTTGAAGTTTTTTCCCTTTCAATGGTCATATAAGTATTACAATTGGGATATGATTGATAAATGCTACGTTAGAACGTATAATCCATTAGGAGAATATGGGGGCTGGGGTGTTCGTTACAGTATGTCTGGTCAAGGAATGGCCTATAATGTATCTGGGAATAAAGGATTGCAGCTGGAACTCAATAATCATAAGAAGGTATTGATAGGTACCAATAAATCTACAGAACTTGAAGAAGTACTTACTAAGTTAAAATAAATAGACCTTATCAAAATGACAAAAAACCCTTCCATTTTGGAAGGGTTTTTTGTTTTGTGCCCTGAAACTTATTCTTGCTATATATTGTTGTGTATTGATAATCAGATATTTACCTCTTATTGTCTGATTGTGGTATGCCAATTGGCTATTGCTCATCAAAAACAACACAATTATGTTAACAATCCTTTTGCTTCTTGCCCTGCTGCTACTGTGCTGGGTGTTTTACAAATCAATCGACTGGTTCGAGAAAATCTAAAAATCATGATCGCATTATTCATTATCGCATTGGCCGTATTCATCTATATGATTTACGTGCTCATTAAACCCGAAAAATTTTAATTAATAGCTATGAACACTGAATTACTTGGAATTATCGCTACCTACCTGCTTACGCTGGCTATAGCCATTCCACTGGGAAAATACCTCGCAAAGGTTTTTGCCGGAGAAAAAGTCTGGACGGACTTTTTGAAACCTATTGAAAACGGCATATTTAAACTGTCTGGTATCAATCCTAAAGAAGAAATGAACTGGAAGCAGCACATGAAAGCGCTTTTAACCATCAATCTGGTTTGGTTGGTGTATGGTTTTTTTGTATTGCTATACCAAGATAAACTGCCGCTAAACCCTGATGGAAATCCGGGTATGTCGCCAGATCTTTCCTTTAACACGATAATTAGTTTTGTGGTAAACTGTAACCTGCAACATTATTCTGGTGAAGGTGGCGTAAGTTATTTAACCCAGCATTTTGTATTGATGTTCTTGCAGTTTGTAAGCTGTGCGACAGGAATAGCAGCTGCAGTGGTTTTATTTAAGGCTTTTAGAGATAAAACGTCAGCTAAGCTAGGTAACTTCTGGGATTTCTTTGTGAAATCGATCACACGTTTGTTGTTGCCTTTATCATTAGTTGTCGCTTTAGTTTTAGCTTTCAATGGTACACCGACCAGTTATGAAGGTAAAGATCAATTTATATCAGTACAGGGTGATACCGTAAATGTATCTCGTGGTCCGGCAGCTGGATTTATTGCCATAAAACACTTGGGTACAAACGGTGGGGGATGGTTTGGTGCAAACTCTGCACATCCATTAGAAAATCCAAGTTATCTTACAGCTATGGTTGAGCTGTTTGCTCAGGTAGTTATTCCTATTGCCATGGTTATTGCTTTTGGTTATTTCATCAGACGCAAAAAACTAGCCTGGATGATATTTGGCGTAATGACTATTGGGATGCTACTCTTGCTTATTCCAACGCTTAGTTCGGAGCTTGGTGGAAATCCGGCTATTGCAAAAATGGGTATTTCGCAGGCTACAGGGGCTATGGAGGGTAAAGAGGTTCGTTTCGGTCCGGCCTTATCCGCATATTGGAGTACCGTAACGACGATTATTTCTACAGGTTCGGTAAACAGTATGCACGACAGTACCATGCCACTTACTGGTGTTTGGCAATTGTTGGGGATGATGATCAACTCCTTCTATGGTGGTTGTGGGGTAGGTATCCTCAATTATTTCATCTATCTGATTATCGCCGTATTTATTTCCGGATTAATGGTTGGGCGTACGCCAGAGTTTTTGGGCCATAAAGTAGAAGCCAGGGAGATTAAAATAGCTGCATTGGTAACTTTGCTGAGTCCTTTCTTAATTCTCGCAGGTACAGCAATTGCGAGTTACGTATTTACCAATTATGGAGAAGCAGCCTGGGCCGTTCAACCTAAGAATTGGTTAAATAATCCGGGCTTTCATGGTTTCTCAGAAATGTTGTACGAAATGACTTCATCCAATGCCAATAATGGGTCAGGATTTGAAGGTTTGGGCGATAACAATGTGTTCTGGAACGTAGCTACTGGATTTGTATTGATGCTAGGTCGTTTCTTACCTATTATAGGCCCTATAGCCATTGCAGGCTTGCTAGGTGCTAAAAAACACATTCCTGAATCTGCTGGTACACTGAAAACAGATACACTGACTTTCAGCTTAATGACCTTCGCAGTTATTGTGGTGCTTAACGCCCTTTCATATTTCCCTGCGCTGGCTTTAGGTCCATTGGCAGAATACTTTACGATGCTTAAATAGAAAATATTCAAATGAAAACTTCTAATAAATTATTTGAACCTGCTTTAGTGCAAACTGCATTGAAACAATCCTTTATCAAGCTAGATCCACGGGTTATGGTTCGCAATCCGGTGATGTTTACCGTTGAGATTGGTACGCTTGTGATGGCTTATGTTACAATTTACTCGTTTACGCATACTGATCAAGGCTCGCCTTTATACAACTTCCTGATCTTTCTGATCTTATTGCTCACTGTTCTTTTTGCCAACTTTGCTGAGGCTATTGCCGAAGCGCGAGGTAAAGCACAAGCCGATAGTTTGAGGAAAACAAGAGAAGAAACTCCCGCAAAAGTGCTCTTGGCCGATGGTAAAACTGAAATTCGCTCTTCCAATCTGCTTAAAAAAGGTGATGTCTTTATATGTGTAGCAGGCGATACCATACCCACCGATGGTGAGATTATTGAAGGTATCGCTACCATTGATGAGTCGGCCATTACCGGTGAATCTGCTCCTGTGATCCGCGAATCTGGAGGTGACAAATCATCTGTAACCGGTGGTACTAAAGTGTTATCCGATGAGATTAAAGTACAGGTGAACACACAGCCCGGCGAGAGCTTTTTGGATAAAATGATTGCACTGGTAGAAGGGGCATCCCGTCAAAAAACACCTAACGAGATTGCATTAACGATCTTGTTGGCCAGTTTTACACTCGTGTTCATCATTGTATGTGTAACCTTAAAGCCTTTTGCGGATTATGCGAATACACCTATTACAATTGCAGCATTAATTTCCCTGTTTGTATGTTTAATCCCTACCACCATTGGTGGTTTACTTTCTGCCATCGGTATCGCTGGAATGGACAGAGCATTGCGTGCCAATGTGATCACTAAATCCGGTAAAGCAGTAGAAACGGCTGGTGATATTGATGTGTTGCTGTTAGATAAAACAGGTACCATCACTATTGGTAACCGTAAGGCAACCAATTTTTATCCTACAGCAGGCGTGATGATTAAAAACTTTATGGATGCCTGTGTATTGAGTTCTTTGGCAGATGAGACCCCCGAAGGGAAGTCTATTGTAGAACTTGCAGGGGTTCAAGATACCCATGTTTTGACTACAGCACCTGAGGGCGCTAAGTTCATCAAGTTTACAGCCGAAACCAGATCAAGTGGTATCGATACGCCAGATGGTAAACGGATTAGGAAGGGGGCTTTTGATTCGATTAGAAACATCGTTCTGACGGCAGGTAATCCTTTCCCTATAGACATTGAGGATCAGGTAAAAGCCATAGCTAGTAATGGCGGAACGCCATTGGTCGTTGCCGAAAATGAAAAAGCATTGGGGGTAATTGAATTACAAGATATTATAAAACCAGGTATTAGCGAGCGTTTTGAACGCTTGCGTAAAATGGGGGTAAAAACAGTGATGGTAACTGGTGACAATCCACTTACTGCTAAGTTTATTGCCGAAAAAGCTGGTGTTGATGATTTTATTGCAGAGGCTAAGCCTGAAGATAAAATGAACTACATCAAAGAAGAGCAAGCTTTAGGTAAGCTGGTAGCGATGATGGGTGATGGTACCAATGATGCTCCTGCTTTGGCGCAAGCTGATGTTGGTGTAGCGATGAATAGTGGAACGCAAGCAGCTAAAGAAGCTGGTAACATGGTGGATTTGGATAATGATCCGACAAAGCTGATTGAGATTATTGAAATAGGTAAACAGCTGCTGATCACTCGTGGTACATTAACAACCTTTTCTATTGCCAATGATGTGGCCAAGTATTTTGCCATTGTGCCAGCCTTGTTTATCGCATCTATTCCTGCTTTGGAACATTTGAATATCATGGGCTTGCATACTCCGGAAAGTGCGATTCTATCGGCCGTAATTTTTAATGCCATCATTATTCCCTTCTTGATTCCTCTGGCCTTAAAAGGTGTGGCTTATAAGCCTATCGGAGCTACTGCACTGTTGCGTAGAAACCTGTTTATATACGGATTAGGAGGTGTTATTGTGCCATTTATTGGCATCAAATTAATTGATTTGTTTGTTGGATTATTTGTTTAAAACATAAAAATATCATGAAAAAGTATTTGTTACAATCTATACGCCTTACTGCAGTGTTGTTGGTGCTGCTGTGCGTTATATATCCTTTAATTGTTGCCTTTGGAGGCGGTTTTTCTAAAGGAAATGGTGGCGGTGAGAAAATTACTAAAAACGGTAAAGTTGTTGGTTATGCTTTAATTGGGCAGAACTTTAGCAAACCAGAATATTTCTGGGGCAGACCATCGGCAGTTGGTTATAATGCTGCTGGATCAGGAGGTTCTAATAAAGGTCCATCTAATGAAGAATACCTGGCTGTGGTGTCGGGCAGAATTGATACACTATTAAAATACCACCCTTATTTGAAAAAAGCAGATATACCCGCTGATATGGTAACTGCATCGGGTAGTGGTTTAGATCCTAATATCTCTGAACAAGCTGCAATCATTCAGATTAAAAGAGTTGCTGCAAATCGTGGTCTTACCGATAGGGCGGTTGCAGAACTTGTCGTAAAAAATACGGAGGGCCCTTTGCTGGGCATGTTTGGTCCCTCTGTTGTAAATGTCTTAAAATTAAACCTTGCCCTTGACGAATTAAAAAAGTAAAATGAAGAAACTATTATTGCTTACAGCGGCCTTAAGTTCGGCCGCCTGTACTTACGCGCAGGAAGAAACCAAAATTAAAGTATCGGGTTACCTGGAAACATATTATGGATACGATTTTAACAGGCCATCGGATAACAACAGACCGGGCCTTATTTACTCACACAACCGCCATAATGAGGTGAATTTAAACCTTGGCTTTATCAAAGCAAATTACGACAATGGATCGATTAGAGCCAATGTGGCTATCATGGCTGGTACTTATGCCAATGCCAATTTAGCTGCAGAACCGGGGGTATTAAAAAACATTTTTGAAGCCAATGCAGGTATAAAACTCTCTAAAACAATTAATTTATGGGCAGATGCAGGTATATTTTCTTCGCACATAGGTTTTGAGAGCGCTGTATCAAAAGATTGCTGGGTATTAACCAGAAATATCTCTTCAGAAAACACGCCTTATTATGAATCGGGCGCCAAGGTAAGTTATGCAACTAATGATGGTAAGTTTTCTGCAGTATTGTTATATTTAAATGGATGGCAGCGCATTAACCGCTTAAATGGAAATAGTAAACCAGCAGGTGGTGTACAGTTAACCTGGAAACCTACGCCTAAAATTACCGTAAATTACAGTAATTATTTAGGAACTGAAGGTGCTGATAGTGTTCGGGTAAAACGTTTTTATCACAATGTATACGCAATATATCAAGTGACAGATGATTTCGGTGTAACGGTTGGCTTTGATTATGGAACGCAGCAAAAAGCCAAAGGTAGCAGCGAACGTAGCGAAGTATTGTCGCCAGTTGCCATTGCACAATACGCCATTGCCAGTAAATGGAAAGTTGCTGGTAGGGTAGAGTATTACCAGGATAAGGATGGTGTTTTGATCGCCACAGGTACAGAAAATGGGTTTAAAACCACTGGTTATTCTGTAAACCTGGATTATGCTCCATTTAGCAACGCAGTGGTTAGAGTTGAAGGAAAAGTATACGATAGTAAGGATAAGATTTTTATCCGCAATGAAAACCCCGTTAATCACAACGCTGCAATTACAGCGAGTATAGCGGTTTCTTTTTAAGATCGTATTTTTTACAGGGCTGGTTTTGGTGTGGCCGGTCCTGTATTAATATTTAATAGCATGGATAGAAAAAATATTGGTAAACTGATTCCTGTTTTAAGTGTTTGTTTATTGTTATTACTCGGGATTTGGTACTTAATAACTGAAGCGTATATCATCATTAAATGGTAATCCCTGATGGAAGAAGAGCATAAAGAAAGTTCCGTACGTAAATTCCTCGATCTTGTAAAGAAGTCAAGAAGGGGGAAGTTTAAGGTTTATATAGGCATGAGCGCAGGGGTTGGTAAGACTTACAGGATGCTGCAGGAGGCACATGCCTTAATGAAAAACGGGATTGATATACAAATTGGATATGTTGAAACGCATAATCGTGTAGAAACGCAAGCGCTTTTGGCCGGCATTCCCTTAATCGCCAGAAGGAAAATATTTTACAAAGGTAAGGAGTTGGAAGAGATGGATGTCAACGCCATTATGACCCTGCATCCCGAAGTTGTTATCGTTGATGAGCTTGCGCATACCAATGTTGAAGGAAGTAAGAACGGAAAAAGATGGCAGGATGTTGTGGATATTCTGGAAGCTGGAATTAGTGTAATATCAGCCGTAAATATCCAACATCTGGAAAGTATGAACGATGATATTGAAAAGATAACCGGCATACCCATTAGAGAAAGGATACCCGATAAGATTTTAGAGCTGGCAGACGAGATTGTAAATATCGATTTAACGGCTGATGAATTGATAGACCGTTTAAAAGCGGGTAAGATTTACGATGAAAGTAAAATAGGACCTGCGTTAGGAAACTTTTTTCAGTCGGAAAGGATATTGCAGTTGCGGGAGATGGCTTTAAAAGAGGTGGCCCATCATTTGGAAAGAAAGATCAGTATAGAAATTCCTAAACAGATTAAACTAAGACAAGAGCGGTTTATGGCTTGTATTTCTACCAATCATGAGACGGCTAAAATTGTGATTCGTAAAACTGCCCGGTTGGCTTCGTATTATCATTCGCCCTGGATTGTTTTGTATGTACAGACTGATCATGAGCGTGGAGATCGTGTAAAGCTCGATTTACAGCGACATCTGATTAATAATTTTAAGCTGGCAACAGAGCTGGGAGCAGAAGTGATTAAGGTGAAAAGTAACGATATCACTAAAACTATTATAAAAATGGCTGAAGAAAAGGAGATCACTACAATATGTATGGGCAAGCCACATTTAAATTTATTTCAAATTATCATGAGAACTGCGATTTTTAACCAACTTTTGCGAAGTATTTCGGCTACGGAGACAGATTTAGTCATTTTGAGTTAGCTTCGTCATCCTTTAAAGCGATACGTTGTCCTGAATTTATTTCAGGATCTCAAAAGAGAAAGGCGGCTTTGCAGGTGCGAGATCCTGAAATAAATTCAGGATGACGACAGTTACAGCAGGTATAGCAGAATGACGACAGGCAAACAGGATGATGACAAGTATAATGCAATAAAATAAAATAATAATGAAGATAAAAAATAAACTTCGCCTCGGATTCGGGTTCTTGTTCGTGGTGATCCTCTTTTTTGGAGGTGTTTCCTTATACTATATGAATGAAATCTCCATCAGATCGAAGGTTATTTTGAAAGATAATTACGAGACGCTGAGCTTTACCAGTAAGATGCGATCTATCATAGATGAAGATTCGCTGCCTTTATCGGCAAAAGCTCAGGAAATGTTTAATCATCAATTGGCACTGGAAGAAAAGAACATTACTGAAGCAGGGGAAGGCAAGGCGGTAACGGCGTTGAAGGTGGCTTATGCCCGTATTATAGATCCTGCAACTGATTTAGCTACCAAGCAGAAAGCTCTAAGGGAGGTAAGATGGCAGTTAAAAATAATCGATGATGTGAATATGAATGCCATTGTAAGGAAAAACGCAGTTGCGCAGAGATCAATAGAAAAGTCGGCAATGTATGTGATTTTTGCGGCATCTATCTGCTTTCTAATCCTGTTTTCTTTTATCGTTAACTTCCCAGGCTTTGTGGCCAATCCATTAAGGGAGTTTGCTGATGCCATACGCGAAATTAGTCGTAAAAATTATAAACAACGACTGGAGTTTAAAGGTTCTGACGAATTTTCGGAATTAGCTGATTCTTTTAATGTTATGACTGCGGAGTTGAATAAATGGGAGAATAGTAACCTGGCTAAATTACAATCCGAAAAGTTAAGGATTGAAACTATTATTGAGCAAATGCAGGATGCTATAATCGGGTTGAATGAGCGGCAGGAAATTATTTTCTTTAATAAAGTAGCAGGCCAGTTGTTGAATCTTGATCAACAACAAGTGATAGGTGCGAATGCCATGGAGCTTAGGAAAAAGAATGATCTGCTAAACAGAATCTTGCAGGAAGATAGTGTGAGCAAACCCATGAAAATCTATGCGGATCAAAAAGAGTCATATTTCCAATTGGAACGTAGAGAAATCAGGATACCTAATTACGATGATGGTGCTGAACATGCTTTGGTTGAGATAGGGAAGGCAGCCGGAGAGGTTTACATCCTTAAAAATATAACGAAGTTTAAGGAGCTGGACGAAGCGAAAACTAATTTCATAGCTACGGTATCCCATGAGTTAAAAACACCTATATCGTCTATTAAAATGAGCTTAAAACTAATGGATGATGAACGCGTGGGACCAATGAATCCAGAGCAAAAAGAATTGGTGCAGCACATTAAGGAAGATTGTGGTCGTTTGCTAAAAATTACTACAGAATTGCTTGACCTGGCTCAGGTAGAAACCGGTAACCTCCAAATGAATGTTGTAAAATCTGATCCACGAAAAATTGCCATTTATGCTATGGATGCAGTAAGGTTTCAGGCAGAGCAGAAATCTATTGAACTGGAACTGATTTCCAGGAATAATTTGCCTCATATCAGTGTAGATATTGAGAAAACAGCATGGGTGCTGGTTAACTTTCTGTCCAACGCGCTTAGGTATAGTGCTGAGAAGTCAAAGATTATTGTTCAGGTAATAGAAAATAACGACGCAATAGAGTTTTCTGTTCGTGATTTTGGTAAAGGGATTGAAGAACAATACCAAAAGCGATTGTTTGAGAAGTATTTTCAGGTGCCTACCGATGGAAACAATAAATCAGGCTCTGGACTGGGATTAGCCATATCCAAAGACTTTATAGAAGCAGAGAACGGTACAATATGGGTTGAAAGTGCAATAGGAGAAGGCAGTAGGTTCTGTTTTTCTTTACCTGTTGTCAGTTAATCCGGTTCTACAATTGGGCCAGTGCTAACTTTTGCCTCAAATTTTCCTTCAGAAAACATTTTGAACTCTGGAACGTGATTTGGGTCGGTTGAGATTATAGCGACTTCTCCTTTGAATTGAAATTCTCCTTTTATACTTTTTCCTTCAGTAAATTCGGTGATTTTAATTGTGCCTACACTGCCGATTATGCTCTGTTCGAACTCTGGACTGGTATAAAGTCCTAAGATATTTTCTTCACCGCTATATTCTCCAACGCCATGGAAATTGTTAATCAAGAGAGAAATTTGCTGATCGCCTGCGGCATCCATATTTCCGATAATCATCATTACCTTTTCCTCCTTTGCGTGCAGGCCGAATACATTTTGAATTCCCTTGGCTTCTTTATATACCCCGTCAACTTTGAAGGAGATACTAGAATTTGTGTATTCGACCACAGGTATTTTTTTGCAAGATCCTGTTATCAATATCACAAGCAGTAGCAGAGCGGAAAAGTAGAATTGTTTCATTAGCGTTATTTGATTTAAAAACGGAAGGTAACAAAAATCAAAAGAATATAAATAAAATGTTTTAAAATTCAGGCTTTACACTACCTTTACGCGATATAAGTTCTTTACTTTATTTCTTCATCAACCGATAATGGTTTTACTTAATTGTAGATTAATAGGGAATCGTGTGTAAATCACGAACTGTCGCGCAACTGTAAGTAACATTCAAAGTTTTTACCCATAGTTTATCCACTGTTTCAAAATGAAATGGGAAGGATGGTAAAAATGTTACAAGTCAGGAGACCTGCCTTTATCGAATTGACAATGCTTTCGCGATATAAAGCACGAGTTAAGTTTGATGCATTTTAAATGCAGACATTCAATAGAATGCCTGTGTCTGTGCATTTCTATTTTTTCTCTTCTTTTATTTCCGACAGCATTGCGATTTAAGCAAAAGAGCTTTTAACTGATCTTTTCATCAATTAAAAAGCAAGAAAATGCTAACAAACAATCTGGGCTACCCGCGTATAGGTAGTAAAAGAGAACTCAAAAAAGCCTGCGAGCAGTATTGGTCAGGCAATTCAAGTATTCAAAGTCTGGTGCAAACCGGACGGGACATCCGTAAGCAGAATTGGGAACTGCAAAAGGAGGCGGGTATAGACCTGATCCCTTCTAATGATTTTTCATTCTATGACCAGGTATTAGATCTATCTCTTACTGTAGGGGCTATCCCTAAGCGTTACCACGAGGTAATCTTAAACAAAGGCAACTCAGAGCTCGATCTTTATTTTGCGATGGCCAGAGGGTATCAAAAGGATGGGCTTGACATTACAGCTATGGAAATGACCAAATGGTTTGATACAAATTACCATTATATCGTTCCTGAGTTTTTCAAAGATCAGCAGTTTAAACTGTTTTCAACTAAGCTGTTAGATGAGTATCATGAAGGATTAAGATTAGGGATTAAAACCAAGCCGGTGATTATTGGTCCGGTTTCCTATTTGTTGCTGGGTAAAGAAAAAGAAGCTGGGTTTGATAGAATTGACTTGGTGAAAAACCTGTTGCCTGTTTATATTGAACTACTTAAAAAGCTAGAAGAGCAGCATGTAGAGTGGGTACAATTTGATGAACCTTTTCTATCCCTGGATCTTACAGATAAGGATAAAGCGGCTTATAAGTATGTTTATAGCGAGCTTAAAAAGCAATTTCCTAAACTAAAAATATTATTGGCTACTTATTTTGCTGCGCTACAAGACAATGCGGTGTTGGCTACATCATTACCAGTACATGCCTTACACATTGATTTGGTACGTAGTCCGGAGCAGCTAAAAACTGTTTTGGAGCTGATCCCTGCTAATATGACCTTGTCTGTAGGCGTGGTTGACGGCAGAAATATCTGGAAGAATGATTTTCAAAAATCGCTGGTATTAATTAAAGAGGCACTCGAGAAAGTAGGAGATGACAGGTTAATCATTAGTCCATCATGTTCATTGATTCATTCACCATGTGACTTAAACCTTGAAACGAATGAAGATACTTTAACTCCTGAAATTAAGGATTGGATGGCATTTGCTAAACAGAAGGTTTATGAGGTAGTGGTATTGAAGCAATTGGCTAATGATGAGGAGATTGCTGATGCTAAACTCCGTGCAAATTTTGATTCAAATGAAAACCGCAGATCATCAAAGTTGATTCATAATCCTGTTGTAAAGCAACGTGTAGCGGGTATTTCATCGAGAGATGATCAGAGAGCTAGCGAATTCTCTGTTCGTCAGAAATTGCAAGGCGAATCGCTAAAACTTCCTTTGTTTCCAACTACAACGATTGGTTCATTTCCACAAACGGCAGAAGTGCGCAGTTGGAGGGCTAAATATAAAAAAGGTGATTTAAGCCTGGCTGAATATGTTGCATTAATAGAAAGGGAGACCGCAGAAACGATCCGTTTTCAGGAAGATACTGGCATCGATGTATTGGTACATGGTGAGTTTGAACGGAACGATATGGTTGAATATTTTGGGGAGCAGTTGGCTGGGTTCGCCTTTACCAAAAATGGTTGGGTGCAAAGCTATGGTAGCCGCTGTGTAAAACCACCTGTAATTTATGGAGATGTATATCGCCCTGCGCCGATGACGGTAAGGTGGTCTGCTTATGCGCAATCCTTAACTGATAGATGGGTAAAAGGAATGCTTACAGGCCCTGTAACTATTTTACAATGGTCTTTTGTACGAAATGATCAGCCAAGATCAGCAACCTGTACACAAATAGCACTTGCAATTAGGGATGAGGTAGTTGACCTGGAAAATGCGGGCATCAAGATTATTCAGATTGATGAGCCTGCAATAAGAGAAGGATTGCCTTTACGTAAAGCGGATTGGCAAAATTATTTGGCATGGGCGGTACGTGCTTTCAGGATTTCGGCAAGTGGAGTAAAAGATGATACACAAATCCATACGCATATGTGTTATTCGGAATTTAACGACATTATTCAAAATATAGCGGATATGGATGCGGATGTGATCACGATTGAATGTTCGCGTTCGCAGATGGAATTGCTCGATGCCTTTGCTGATTTTAAATATCCTAATGAAATTGGTCCAGGCGTGTATGATATTCATTCACCCCGTGTGCCGGCTAAGGAAGAAATGGTTTTTCTGCTTGAAAAGGCCAAAAAAGTGATTCCGGCAAGCCAACTTTGGGTCAATCCAGACTGTGGTTTAAAGACCAGACATTGGGACGAAACGAAAAAAGCTTTAACAGAAATGGTCGCTGCTGCAAAAGTACTGCGGGAATCTGTGGAAGAAGCTGTAACTTTGTAAAAAAAAGAAGGTAGGTGCTATGCGCCTGCCTTTCTTTACAGAATTACGTACGCACAAATGAGAATAAGGAAAAATGCGGTGATTACCGCGATTGGAGGTTATGTTCCAGATACGGTTTTAAGTAACCATGACCTCGAAAAAATGGTGGATACCAATGACGATTGGATAGTTGCAAGGACAGGGATTAAAGAGAGAAGGATTGTAAACGACCCAAATATTGCTACTTCGGATATGGCCACTTATGCCTTGAAGAGACTAATGGAAGATGGTGATGTGAATCCGGATGAAATTGATTGCGTAATTGTATCAACTTCTACACCTGATTATGTGATGGTAAGTACAGGAAGTATGGTATGCGAAAAAGCAGGTTTGAAAAATGCCTGGGGAATTGATACCAATGCTGCTTGTAGTGGCTTTTTATATGCTTTAACACTTGGTGCCAGTATGATTGAAAGCGGTCGCTGTAAAAAAGTGATTGTAATTGGTGCAGATAAGAACAGCGCTATCGTTAATTATACAGACCGTAATACTTGCATCCTTTTTGGTGATGGTGCCGGAGCAGTTTTATTGGAGCAAACAGAAGAGCCTGTAGGCTTAATGGACAGTTTTTTTAGAACAGATGGTTCTGGTAAAGAGAATCTGATTGTGACTGCGGGAGGATCTAAATTCCCTGCATCTCAAGCTACGCTTGATGAAAAGCTGCATTATGTGCGTCAGGATGGAAGAGTGGTGTTTAAAGCCGCTATTCAGGGTATGACTGACACTTGTAATGAGGTTTTGAGATCAAATGATCTGGTAAGTGCACAAATCGATCACTTGATTCCGCATCAGGCAAATTTAAGGATCATACAATCTGTAGGTGATTATTTGGGTTTATCTCCTGAACAGGTGAAAGTAAATATCGACCGTTATGGCAATACGACCGCTGCAACCATTCCTTTGTGTTTGTGGGATTTTAAAGATGATTTTAAATACGGCGATAAGATGATATTGACTGCGTTTGGCGCCGGGTTCTCCTGGGGGGCAACGTACTTGAAGTGGGGGAAGCTTCGCCAGCCTAAAAAAGATTAAATGACATTAGAAGATAAAATTGGGGCTTCGGAAACACGGATTTTTAAAGCCGTATTTCCGAATACAACAAACCATTACGATACTTTATTTGGTGGTACTGCCATGCACATGATGGACGAAGTCGCTTTTATTACAGCTACTCGTTTTAGCAGACAGCGAATGGTTACGGTAAGTAGTGACCGTATTGACTTTAATAAGCCCATTCCGGCAGGTACTATTGTGGAACTGATAGGAAGGGTAAGCCATATTGGTAATACTAGCTTAAAAGTTAGGGTAGAGATCTACATTGAGCAAATGTATTCTGATACTAGAGAGAAGGCCGTAACTGGCGAGTTCTCTTTTGTAGCTATAGATGAAAATAAAAAGCCAACTTCTATTCTTAAATAGAAGCGTAATTGCATACATTTGCCCCGAAATGCTATTGAAACTAATTTCTGTATTGTTGCTTTTTAGCTTATTGAGTACAAACTTTGCAAACTTGTTTGTTTTTGCAGGGTTTGAACTCAATCGGAAATATATTGCTGCGGAACTTTGTATCAATAAGAATAAGCCTGAGCTGCATTGTAATGGTAAGTGTTTCCTTATGAAAAAGCTAAAACAAGCTCAGGATAAGGAACAAAAGCAGGAACGCCAGGCTCAAAAAACACAAATTCAAGACGCTGTTGTGGTTACACAACTGGTTTTTAAACAGTACGCTTTAGCGGAAACAAAACTTCATATCCCAGCTTCTATGGGGATGCCGCAAAGTATTAAAAATTCTATATTTCATCCTCCACAGTCAAATTAACTGTTCTCATCGAAGTCTGCATTGCTTGTCGCTGAAAAAGCTCCAAGAACGCTGAGGTCTTCTCTGAGAAAGTAAATTTGTAACCAAATTGCATAGCAATATGGTTACTTAAGCCTATACATGCTATCAGGATTTGTGACCAAGAAATTTACCTTCTGTGATGAGGCCTAGCGTTGTTTCGCTTCTTCAGCGAAATTAATGCAGCCTCGGAAGAGAACGGTTAATTTATTTTTTTAGAATTTTTATTAATAATTTAATGAGTCCATACAGATATTTTATTTTATCTATTGGCTTGGTGTTCTGTTTTTTACAGAGCCAGGCCCAAACACAGGCTATAAAAGGCCATATTTATGATTCTCAAACACGTGCGCCACTAGCGGATGTAGTGATCCTTAACAGTTTGAAACAGCCACTTACAAAATCAGATGCGAAAGGCTATTTTGTGATTAACGATTATCAGTCGCAGGAGGTTGTAAAAGCCGTTTTAGTGGGATATAAAACACAAAATATACAATTAAAGCCCGCAGAGGGTGACCTTAATGTGCAGTTAGATGCAGATGGGCTGAGCCTAAATGAAGTTCGGGTAGCGGGGTATAATGGCAACAAAACCAGTAAGGAAACTGCAGGTGCCATTGCCTTGGTTACGGCTAAGGATATCAATAGGGGCAGTGCAGTCTCATTTCAATCTGCATTAAATGCTATACCAGGTGTTCGCATGGAGCAAAGTACGCTTTCTGAAGCGCGCATTTCCATTAGGGGAAATGGTGTTAGGGCGTCCTATGGTATCCGGAATGTTAAAGTTTATGTCAACGAAATCCCTGTCACAGAGGCTGATGGCACCACCCGGATTGAAGCACTTGATGTGAATAGCATTGGACGTGCGGAAGTGATTAAAGGTCCAGCTTCAAGTATTTATGGAGCAGGAACGGGGGGCGTAATTAACTTCCAACTGCAGCGCTCTCCGTATCAGGAACAAAGTCTGGAGGCTTCTGGATTGATCGGGGCCAATGGCTTGCATCGTTTGGCAACGATTTATCGCAACGGTGGTGATAAGGTGAATAGTTATGTTTCTTATGGATGGCAGGAATATGATGGTTACCGGGAACACAGCAACGATATGCGGAGGTTTTTGACCGGAAACTTTCAGCTCTTTCCAAGTGATAAACGAATTATTACCTTGTTGGTGAACAGGACTACACAGCACTCGCAGATTCCGGGCTCACTTACAGCAGATCAGGCTGCTGCAAATCCACGACAGGCCAATGCGACGAATCTGGATAAAGCAGCTGGTAGGTATCAGACCTGGACAAGGATAGGATTGGGTCAGCAATATCGTTTTAATGATCAGTTTTCAAATACAACGAGTGTATTTACTTATTTCTATGATTTGGATCACCCGCTTCCTTATGCTTATATCCGTAATTTTTATCAAAGTTATGGTGGCCGCACGCGGTTTTCTTATGATCCTGGGTTTAGTACTTTTTCAACCCGTTTTACGGTTGGCGCAGAGTTTAATGAAGGATTAACCAAGGGGACACAATATGTAAATAACAAGGGCGTAGAAGGCGCTATTAATTCCAATATTGATTATCAGAATACTCAATATTCATTGTTTTATCAATCGGAAACAGCTTTGACCAATAAAACTACATTGACATTGGGTTTAAGTTACAACAGTTTGAAGTATGATGTGAATGATTATTTAAAGCAGAACCAAAGCGGTCTTAAGAAGTTCAATCCACAGGCTACGCCACGTATTGCACTGAGTCATACCTTTAGTTCAGCACTAAGTCTGCATGCCAGTGTAAGTTCAGGCTTTTCTCCACCATCAAGTTCAGAGATCAAGAATGTGGACGGTTCCATTAACCCAGGCTTACAGGCTGAGAAGGGGATAAACTATGAGCTAAATGCTAAGGGAAATCTGCTAAAATCCCGCCTTGAATATGATCTGGCTTTATTTAAAATGGACATGAAAGGGGAGTTAATCGGACAATCTATACAACAGGGGATTACGATTTATAACAATGCAGGCAAAACTAGTCACAATGGTGTTGAGTTGGCTTTGTCTTATCAAATATTAAAGCCGGAGGATCAAAATGAGGTATTAAGTCTGCGACCTTTTGTTGCGGTTACTTATTCCGATTTCAAGTTTAAGGATTACAAGACGCTAAATGCACAGAGTCAGGTTACTGCGACCTATGATGGAAATAAGTTGACGGGTATTGCTCCCTGGGTATTTAATGCAGGTATTGATCTGGAAACTAAAGTAGGTTTATACTTTTATGGAAGCTATTATTATACTGATCGCTTGCCTTTAAACGATGCCAATTCAGCATTTAATCCTTCTTACCAGGTCGCAAATGCAAAAGTTGGGTATAAGAAGCAAATCCTTAAATGCCTGGAGACAAATGTGTACGCGGGTTTGGATAACATCCTGAATAAAAGCTATAGTTCTATCGTTTCCTTAAATGCTGTAGGATTTGGTGGTGCAGCACCTGCTTATTTTAATCCATCGCCTAAAAGAAACGGTTATGGCGGTTTAAATGTTAAGTATTTATTTTAATGAATATGAAGAAGATTTATTTTTCTTTAGTTATCGTTACATTACTGGCTGCTTGTAAAAGCAAGCCAGTAATTAATGAAGCTAAAGCACTAAATACAGCTGGGATTGCAGCTGTTGGGCCTTATTTTACAGTAGATCATAAAGGGAATCCAGTACTGTGCTGGTCTGAACAGGATGGGAAAGACTCTTTATATAGATTGAAATATGCGGTATATGATCAGCAGAAAGAACAGTTTGGTAAAGCTTTCACTGTACCGCCTTCTGCAGGGTGCGGTGTTTCTGCAGAGAGCATGGCTAAGATTGCCTTTAAAGACGATGGGACAGTAATCGCCATTTTTGCCAAGAGATTTCCTAATGAAAAGAACCCTTATGCGGGTGCTATTTACTATAGTATGTCAGAAAATGAAGGTAAAAGCTGGTCGGACGCCAGATTTTTACATTCAGACACGAGCCATACCTATGGACGTAGTTTTTTTGATGTCGCCAAATTAAAAGATGGTGAATTGGCTGCTGTATGGTTGGATGGCCGTTATGGCAAATCGATTAAAGGTTCGGCCTTGTTTTTTAGCCGGACGGAAAAAGGAAAGGGCTTTGCTACTGATTATTGTTTGGATAAGGGAACTTGTGAGTGTTGCAGGACAGATCTTTTGAGCGATAAGGATGGAAATTTACACCTTGCTTATCGAAGCATTATATTTCCAAATGCGCTTTCAGGCAAGCAGGTTCGTGATATGGTATATAAATTATCGACAGATAACGGGAAGACTTTTACACCTGCAAAGCTGATTAGTAACGATAACTGGGAAATTGAGGGCTGTCCGCATTCAGGTCCTTCACTTGCTGTCGCTAATCATACGCTTCAGGCGGTTTGGTTTACTGCAGGTGGAAGTTCGGGCTTGTATGCTACTTCGGCTGTGGATTCTGGTTTTCGTCGTCGTAATTTGATTACAGCATCTGGTAAGCATCCTCAAATGGTGGCTTTAGTCGATGGAAAAACAGCTATGGTATGCGAAGAAGCGGAAGAGATGGAACATGAGCATATGAAGATGGATCATTCAAAAGGAGGAATGATGAAGCATGGTCCGGCCGGGATGTCAAAGATTATTTTAAGGATTCTAAAGGATGGGAATCAGGAAAAAAATATAGCCTTAACCGACGGGCAACAAGCGGATAATCATGCTGTTTTAACTCCTATTAATCAGGGATTACTTGTAGCTTGGCTGAGAGAAGGAACAACAGGATCAACAATATACTATGCTGGTTTAAAGCAGCTATAGCTATATTAATAGTACTTATTATTTAATTAAAAAACAAAGATGAAGAAATCAATTGGAGCACTGTTTATCGCTATTGGAGCAATAGCTTGCACACAAAAAGGAGATTATAAGGCGGTGCGTGATGATGTGATGAAATTTCACGATGTGGTGATGGCTGATCATGGTAAAATAGTAAACAACCAGATGGCATTGGATACCTTGATGAAAGATATTAAAGGACTCAAAACTAAATTTCCTGAACTGGATACCCTAAAAGAGAAAACAGAAATCACCGCTTTACTGAGCAAGTTGACTCAGGCCGAAGACAGCATGAATGATTGGATGCATAAGTTTGAGCCTGATGTAACCGGTAAATCAAATGAAGCGGCAATAAAGTATTTTGAATCTGAAAAAGCTAAAATAGCGGCCATTGATAGTCTTTACAAATCGGAGATCAAATTATCGGATGATTATTTAAGTAAATTCAAGAAAAAATGAGCAGATCGGGATTATATGTAATACTATTGAGCTTGTTTCTTTTTAGTTGTAAGGATAAGCCAAAGCATTTGCCATTCTTGCAATTGGAAACCACTGAACGGGTAGTTGATGGAAAAACTGTAATTGATTCTACATTTAGAACCATCCCTGCTTTCAAACTATTAAATCAAGATAGTGCTGTAGTTACTGAAAAGAATTTTGATGGAACTATTTACGTTGCCGATTTCTTCTTTACCTCCTGTCCGACCATTTGTCCTACAATGCATCGGAATTTGCTAAAGGTATACCAAAAGTATAAAGGTAATCCTGAAGTTAAACTAGCTTCTCATACGATTGATGTAAAGTATGATACCCCTTCAAGAATGAAAGCTTATGCCACGAAATTAGGGGTAGAGGGTACGCAATGGGAATATTTGTGGGGTAGCAGAGATGAGATTTATGCCCTTGCTGAACGTAATTATTTGGTAGCTGCACAGGAAGACAAAAATGCACCTGGTGGATTTGTTCATCAGGGTTATTTAGTGCTCGTTGATAAAGAAAAGCGCATCAGAGGAGCTTATGATGGTACACAGGATAAGGAAGTAGAACAGCTGATGAAAGATATGGATGTACTGTTAGCTGAGTACTAGAAATAGTTAATCCGAGTATGATTCACATAATAATGTCTCTAGCAAAAAGCCACCCTTTTTGTCAGAAGCACGAAGTACGTGAGATCATACTCGGATTTACTTTATATTTTACAATCTGCCAGACTATTTTCTGCTTGTTTCAGTCGCTGTTGCATTTCGGTGATGGCGATGTTACTTTGTCTTTTTAGTTCAGGTATTAATTCCTGATAATAAGTAATGCCTTGCAGGAGCTGCTCTTTAAATTTTATAAAATACTTTGCTTTTTTAGCACTTAGCTCATTCAGTTGATTGGAAATATCTTTCTTTAAATAATCAATGTATAGATTTAATTCATTGATAAACAGGTTCGGACGATCTATGCTGCCTAGTAAGTCAACCCGGCCATAAATATGGCTTACCATTTCTTTTAAGCTATATTTTCCAGAAAAGTAGGCGAGGTTAGGTCCTGGACAAATGCTGACAGCTTTATTCTCTTTAGGCTTTAGCATATCATTTTTTAGGTAGGCAGAAGCACATAAACCTTCACACAAACATATTTTTTCTGTAATCGCGTCAAACTGTTGCTGATAGGCAGATTCAGAAAGTCCTTGCGCTTTCAGTTGCTTGATCTTTTGGTGCTGATATGCTCTGGATGCTGTGCAAATAGGTAATGCGGTAAACTCCGTATTGGTACACAAAAATTTCTTGGTACAGGGGCTACCTGGTCTACCTTTTTCTATTCGTTCCAGTCGTTGCTGCTCTATGCTGCTGTTTTTAAAGTTATTAAAAAGTACGCCAAGCGGAGATGAGTTACTGATATAGAAATCATCCTGCTCTGCATTTACGAGATTGTTTAAGGTAACATCATCGACATTTGTAGCTTCTGGAACCAGTAAAAACGGACTTCCCCAACCTGCAGCGTCCAGTTGATAATGATTGATTAAAAACTGGTGCTCATCTGCTGTGCCAATGCCACCTTGTGCGGTAATTCGTTGAATAGGATTAATTTCTGGGCTTATGCCTTTTGCGGTAAGTGCCGCATGGTAAATGGAATGTAGCTCCAGGTATAATTCAGTCCGCTTTTCTTTAAACTCTTCCAGGATTGGTCCCAATAAAAAACCTTCGGTCGCAAAAGCATGTCCACCACAGTTTAAGCCAGATTCGACTCTGAATTCGGAGATCCACAATCCTTTTTTGGCCAGCATTTTAGCCTGTATCGTTGCTGATCGGAAATCACTTACTTTAAGGATGATGCTTTTGCTGATCTGGCCTGCTGGATCAGGATAAAACGCTGCACATTTTTCCATGTAGGTATAGAGCCTCGGGTTTAATCCGGCAGAAATGATTACAGCCGAATTCACCTCGCTATTGGCAAAGCCACGCATGGCGGCAAGGGCATCCGTATAATCATCGCCAAGATATTCATCAGCTGTATTGTAATTGGCTTTGTCTACTTTAGACATGATATTTACATCGATCGCACCGGGTTTGATGGCTGATTTAAGGGCGTTTTCTGCTGATTTTTTCTGTTCTACATCAGTCATTTCCAGCATTGACGTAAACATTTTTTTTAGGGAAGAAGTATCAGGCAAAAGGTCAAAATATCTACTTAAATCACTTCCTGCTTCAAAAACACCTTGCTTTAGTATTTCGAATTGTTGATTAACCAGATTGTTCAGTAAATTTAAGTAAGCTGTGATCCTTAAAGCACGACTATCTTCCGTTTTTTTCTCAATGGGGATGTATTTTTTATTGTTCTTTTCCGAATGGAATTTTCGCATACGTTCGGTAAGTTCATCATCAACAATAGAAACGACGGAAGAAATCCCATATTTAGCAATTTTTAAAGGGGTGTCTATTGAATAGCCCAGGCCCAGCACTGGAATATGAAAGGTATGGTTCATGAAATTTATGTATGATTTAGATCACAAAGTAGCGTACTATTTTTAGCTTAAAATATGATATGAGTCACTTTTTAATATGATTTACGTGATAAGTTGATGATTGATAAAATTTATATATTTGTGAAAACAAGGTTATGGAGCAAGTCAGGTTATTGGAGGCAATTATTGAAACGGCTATTGATGGTATAATCACTATCGACAGACGAGGAAATATTGAAAGTCTTAATCCTGCCGCACTCAAACTTTTTGGTTATAAGCTGGATGATGTAAAAGGCCGAAACATTAAAATGTTGATGCCTGAGCCGGATCAAAGTGGGCATGATGGCTATTTAAATAGGTATCAGACAACAGGCGAAAAGCGTATTATTGGTAAGGGTAGAGAGGTTCGTGGCCTAAGAAAAGATGGGAGTACGTTTCCTTTTAGATTAGCGGTGAGTGAAGTACAGTACGATGACCGTATCATTTACACTGGGTTTATACATGATCTTTCTAAAGAAAAAGAAGCTGAAGAACGTTTACGGGAGTATGCTGCCGAGCTGGAAGAATTGGTAGAAGAACGTACTAAATCTTTAAGAAAAACTGTTAGAGCTTTAAGCGAGGCTAAAGAAGAAGTGAGTTTATCCTTAGAGAAGGAAAAGGAACTTAACCAAATGAAAAGCAGGTTTGTATCTATGGCTTCGCATGAGTTTAGAACCCCGCTAAGTTCAGTTCAACTTTCTTCCTCATTAATTGAAAAATATGCCCAGCCTTATGATAATAAAAATATCACTAAGCATGTTGGCAAGATTAAAAATGCGGTAGGTAATTTAACGACCATTTTAAATGATTTCCTTTCGTTGGAACGATTGGAAGCTGGAATAGTTGAGCCTACTTTTGCGGCATTTGATTTGGTAAAACTATCTGAAGAGGTAACCGAAGAAATGCAGATGATTGCCAAGCAGGAACAGCATATCATTTATCAGCATACTGGCTTGGAAAGTATCGCAAAGCTAGATCAGAATCTGATCAGGAATTGCATGATCAACTTGATTTCTAATTCTATTAAATACTCGGGTGAACATACATTTATTGAGTTTAATACGGAGATTAATGATAACCAATACATCATCACTATAAAAGACAATGGGATAGGAATTCCTGATACTGATCAGAAGCATTTGTTTCAGCCATTTTTTAGAGCCAACAATACCGGAAACATTCCGGGTACTGGGCTAGGACTGAATATTGTGCTCCGATATGCTACTTTGATGAATGGAACGCTCCATTTTGAAAGTGTGATTAACAAAGAGACTACCTTTAAACTATCTTTTAATAAATAGATGTCGATGAAGAAGACGCGTATACTGATTATAGAAGATAACGAGGACATTAGAGAAAGCACTGCTGAAATACTGGAACTGGCAAATTATGAAGTATTGCAAGCTCATAATGGAAAAGTAGGCGTTGAATTGGCATCTGCACATTTTCCTGATCTGATACTTTGCGATATTATGATGCCAGAACTGGATGGCTATGGCGTTTTATACCTTTTAAATAAAAACCCTAAAACTGCAGCAACACCTTTTATTTTTCTTACCGCAAAGGCAGAACGCTTTGACATGCGGAAAGGGATGGAGATGGGAGCGGATGACTACCTGACTAAACCTTTTGATGATGTTGAATTATTAAATGCCATTGAAAGTAGATTAAATAAGAAAGATAAGCAGGAGATTTTTTATAGTCAGTCGTTGGATAGGCTCAGTAACCTGATTAGTACTACGTCTGGTATTGCCGAACTGGAGAAAATGATCGCTGACCGAAAGGTAAGAAATATTAAAAAAGGGCAGGTTGTTTATTATGAGGGCGATGATGTTGTAGGCATTTACCTGGTGTTGGCTGGGAAGATTAAGACGGTGAAGATGAGCATGGACGGTCGAGAGTTTTTGACTGGTATTTATTCGATGGATGAGTATTTTGGAATCCCTTCACTAATTAGTCATGAGCCTTACAGTGAGACCGCTGAAGCATTGGAGGATGCTACGGTATGTTTGTTGCCTAAGGATGTGGTGGAGGAATTGCTCAATAAATATCCAGATGTAACCAGGCAGTTTATCCATATGCTTTCTAATAATCTGTTGGAAAGAGAAGAGCAATTGTTGCAACTCGCTTACCATTCGGTTAGGAAACGTATGGCCGATGTGTTGGTTAGATTGTGCAGACAGGAGAAGCAAGCTGCCGAGCTGAACTTGAAAATCTCAAGAGATAACCTTGCCGCCATGGCAGGTATGGCTACCGAAACGGTAAGCCGAATACTGAGTGACTTTAGAGATGAAGGTATTTTGGATAAGAAAGGTAATCAGATCGTTGTATTGGACGAGCTACGATTACAACATATGAAAAACTGACGAAGATCATTTTTTGTACTGACTGAAATCATTCCCTGAAAGGGATCGCAGTGTTAAATTTGATTATTAATAATCAATTTGAATGAAAGTAGTCGCTTACAGCATAAAGAAATTTGAGAAAGAACCCCTGGCAATCGCCAATCATAAGAAGCATGAAATTACCCTGATTTCTAATGTGCTAAGTACCGATACTGTAAGTTATGCTACAGGAAAGGAAGCTGTAATTGTATTTGAAGATGATGATGTATCAGCCGATGTAATTAATAAACTGGCTGATATGGGAGTGAAATACATTGCAACCCGATCTACTTCATCTGATCATATTGATCGGACAACTGCAACAGCGAGAGCGATAAGAATTGCAAATGTTCCTTCATTAGCTTTAGCAGGTCTTACAGCGGCCGAATTACCAATGGCCCTTGCTGAAGAAACTATTTTAAATCTGGACAAATGGCAGCAGAAAAAATGCCTGGGCTTAGCCTGTGTTTGTTCAAGATCTTGCGACCAAGTAAACCATTCTACTTTAAATAACCACAATTCTCATTCTCATGAACACAACCACGCTGACTGAAAAGTATCACGTAGCGGCACCACGCTATACGAGCTATCCAACTGTTCCTTATTGGGACGAGGAGGGTTTTGATGCCAAGAAATGGAGTAAAGCAGTAGTTAATGCATTTAATGAAAGTAATCTTGATGAAGGTATTAGTTTGTACGTTCACTTGCCTTTTTGTGAGGATTTATGTACCTATTGTGGTTGTAATACTCGGATTACTAAAAACCACAATGTAGAAAAACCTTACATAGATGCTTTGCTTAAAGAATGGCAGCTTTATCTGGGGCTTTTTAAAAGCAAGCCGCTGATCAAAGAATTACATCTTGGTGGTGGTACCCCAACATTTTTCAGTCCGCGTAACCTGGACTTCTTAATTAGAGGGCTCTTAGAAAATGCCCAATTGCATAAAGATGCTGAGTTCAGCTTTGAAGCTCATCCAGGAAATACAACTGAGGCCCATCTTTTTACACTGAGTAGATTAGGCTTTAAAAGATTAAGTCTAGGTATTCAGGACTTCGATCCTAAGGTTCAATTGGCCATCAACAGGGTACAAACCGTTGAACAGGTTGATGATATTACGCAATTGGCACGTCAAAATGGTTATCATTCTGTGAATTACGATTTGATTTACGGACTGCCAAACCAAACACGTTCGGGGCTTTGCGAAACCATAGAAGAGGTGTTGCAGTTAAGACCAGATCGTATTGCTTTTTATAGTTATGCCCATGTACCATGGATTAAACCTGGACAACGTAGATATACAGAGGCTGATCTTCCTTCGTCAGAATCGAAACAAGAGCTGTATAACATAGGTCGGAAACTACTGAAAGAAGGTGGATATGTGGAAATTGGTATGGATCACTTTACTTTGAGTACTGACAGCCTTTACGAGGCTGAGCAGACAGGAACGCTTCACCGCAACTTTATGGGCTACACACACCAATACAGCAAATTGATGATTGGTTTAGGCGTTTCCTCAATTAGTGATACCTGGAATGCATTTGCACAAAATGTAAAAACAGTAGAAACCTATATGGAAATGGTAAACAACGGAGAATTTCCTCTACTTAAAGGTCATATTTTAAATGAAACGGATTTATTGATCCGTAAGCATATTCTAAATATCATGTGCAAAGGACGTACTTCCTGGACTGTATTGGATGCTGAAAATGATGCTTTCGCAGAAGGCTTGAATAGGATGCGATGGCTTGCTCAGGATGGATTGGTGTTCATGTCGGCCCATGAATTGCAGGTAACAGCTTTCGGTAAACGATTCCTTCGAAATATATGCATGACGTTAGATGTGCGTTTGTGGGAGAAGCAATCAGAAACACAACAGTTCAGTCTGGCTGATTAACGAATTTTTAATACTTCTTTTTATAAATCTAAATTAGGCCCGCAAATTTTTGTTCTCAAATTCCTTATCTCATTGGCTGGTCTCTGACCGGCCAGTTTGATTTTAGGTTATTTACAAATGCTTGTGCCTGCTGCTGAACTAGCAGGGCTTAAATAGGGGATATCCAGCGCTAGACCTCTCAGTATAAACCATACGCCAATAAAAAGCATCAGATAGGGGACAACACGGTTAATTTTTCTCCGTAGCATCGCTCCGGTAAAGCCTAGGCCAAGCGTAGCAATAAACATCAAAGGCAAGGTACCTAGCCCAAACCAAAACATATAAGTCACTGATCCTTGAACGCTTTCCGTGTTTAATGCAGCAGCAAGGGCTAAGTACACAAAACCACAAGGTAAAAAGCCATTGATAAAACCTATAATCAGGTGATTGGCTTTATGCTTTAAAGCATAATTAAACATGCGGTTAAATGGGGCCAATATAAAAGATGGATTGCTGTTTAAAAAGCTTAGCTTAAACAACCTGGAGCAGGCCGCCATCACAATTAAAATACCACTTAGAATACTGATCCCCTGTTGAAAGCCAGCCAGCCAAATTTGTTTGCCTATTAGTCCTATCACAATTCCCAATAGACAATAAGCGATAATACGCCCAAGTTGATAGATCAGTTTGTCGGCCACCAGAAAGAACCAACCTTGTTTTAATGATGGAACGGCAAACGCAAGTGGGCCACACATGCCAATGCAGTGTACACTCCCTAAGAGTCCAATCATAAAGGCTAGCTTTTCTGCACTCATGGTATGATAAGCTCTTGTTCGTTTAAATAAGCCTTTCCCTCAGTTGTCCAGGATATGATCAATCGCCATTGTCCTTTTTCTATTCCTTTTAAGGGTATTCTTACTTCCTTAGCTGAATCTGTTTGTATGGAAATCTTTTTGTCCATTCTTTGGTCAGCATTCCGTACTAGTTTTATATCTCCTTCAGCTTTATTTTTAAATAGTAGGACGATATGATCAGCTGCAATTCTTATAGAAGGAGCAGCATTGTCGGATTTTACCTGCTCTTTACGGTTATAGTCTTTATCATAGTCTAAACCTTTTTCGTAATAGTCAGTATCCACCAGTGCATCTGGTTTACTATTGATCATCAATACGGCGAGCACAATAATAAAGCTCATAAAGCAAAGCATCCCAATTATTAGTTTTGTTCCCCAGTTCATTTTTTAATTGTTAGGTGGTGCAATAAATGTTGTTTCAAAGTGGTCTACAACTTTGCCATCTGCTACTAGTTTAAAGCCAACTTCTGACTTGTAGGTATTGATCTCATTTTGTGGAAGTATCACAAAGAAAGTAAGTTTTGCCGCCCCGCCATAGACAATAGAATCCGGTTTTTGGATGTATTGTATCTTTGCTTTTGGATTGTTGGGGACAATTTCAAATTTGATATTTCTGTTTGTCTTATTAATCAATTCTGCGTTGTATAAGTTGCTGACTGTTTCGTCTTTATCTCTCAATTGATATAGTGTTCCGCTAGCTCTCAAAATGGTTGTTTTTACATCGCTTCGTGTAATCAATAAGTAAGACAGTACGCTTATTAGCATCACTAAGACTACTGCGTAACCGTAAATACGTTTATTGATATGGAAAGGTTGTTTAGTTTTGATTTCGTCTTCAGATTTAAAGCCAATAAGCCTTGTTGGACGGTCAATCTTTTCCATCACCATATCGCAGGCGTCAATGCAAGCTGTACAGTTTACACATTCCATTTGTGTACCATTGCGAATGTCGATACCGGTAGGACAAACATCTACGCATAGTTTGCAATCGATGCAGTCCCCCGCAAGATTTTCCTGGCCTTTAACGCGTTTTGCCCTGGGTTCGCCACGTTCATAATCATAAGCAACAATAATGCTTTGGTTGTCTAATAAAACACCTTGTAGGCGCCCGTATGGACAAACTACGGTGCACACCAACTCGCGCATTTTAGAGAACACAAGGTAAAAGACAAATGTGAAAACGGAAATGGATAGAAATCCGGATAGGTGCATGGATACCGGTTCGGTGATGATCTTTCTCAGCGCTTCAGTTCCAATAATGTAGCCAAGGAAAATATTGGCGATGAAAAAGGATAAGCAAAGGTAAATGCCATGCTTTAGCGTCTTTTTAAAGATCTTTTGACCGGTCATTGGGCCATCATCCAGCTTTTTTCTTTTTAGATGGTCTCCTTCAATCCAGATTTCAATTTTGCGGAAAACCATTTCCAAAAATATGGTCTGTGGGCAGGCCCATCCGCAAAATACCCTGCCAAATACAACCGTAAATAGCACTACGAACACTATAAAAGTGAGTAGTGCCAATACAAAAAGATAAAAATCCTGCGGCCAGAAAACGATTCCTAAGAAAACAAATTTTCTTTCCAAAACATTTAAGAGTACCAATTGCTCACCATTTAGTTTGATAAAAGGAGCTGCAAATAATAGCGTTAAAAAGAAATAGCTAAGGACAGATCGATACTTGTATAGTGTTCCTTTTACTATCCTTGGATAAATCCATTTGCGGCTTTTTCCATCATCCGTTAGGGTTGAAATCTGGTCTCTAAAATGTTTCGGGCTTTGCGACATATTATTCTTTTTTCCCCTGAGGGGCTTTAGCTCCCGGAGGGTTACTTCCTTTGATTGACATAATGTAACTGGTGATGTCAGAAATCTGTTTTGTATTCATCGATTTCTCCCATGCAATCATCCCTTTTTCAGGAACGCCATATTTAATGGTCTTAAAGATGTCTTTTACAGTTCCACCATGTAGCCAGTAATCGTCAGTTAAGTTTGGTCCAACTGCACCTTCAGCATGTTCACCATGACAAGGTGAACATACGTTTTTAAATAGGGCAGCTCCGGCTTGTAATACCGCTTTATCTGTTGATGCTTCAACGTTGTTCTCGTTGATTTTGTTGGCGCCACCACCGCCTGGCTTTTGTAGCAAGGCAATGCGGTCTTCTTCTGCTTGCTGCAGTTCTGCTGCATACTCTTGTTCTTGAGATTTGCCCCAACCGATAACATGGTAGTTGATCATATAGCCTGCCGCAAACATTATCGTCCCATAGAAGAGCACCATAAACCAGGCAGGCGTGGGGTTGTCCAGTTCAGCAATGCCATCAAACTCATGTTCCATAACCAGATCTTTCTCTTCAGAAAGCGGTCTAAGGCCCAATAGCCAATTCCATAAGGACTTTTTCTCCGGTTGCTCTGTCTCCAGTTTTTCCTGTGCTAAGCGGTGTGTTGCTTTTTCTTCTTCAGTAGCGAAGTAGGTAGGATTTAGGCTTTGCTGGACGTAGATTTTGAGTGTTTTCAAAACCAATAATGCAGCTATTAATATAGTTACTGCAACAAACAGTAAGGCCCAGATTAAGATATCATTCATTGTACATCATCTTTTAAAGGGAGTTCGCTCATATATTTAACTTCTTCTTTTTTCATGGTGAGTAATAGTATGGCCACCAATATGAAAAAGAGCATGAAAATTCCAAGTGAAGTGAGTAGATATACTTGGTTTCCTGTGGCTTGATCTAAAAATTGTTTAAACATGGTGTTGTAGGTTAGATGTGTTACTTTGCTTTAATATCAGTTCCTAGTCGTTGTAAATAAGCAATCAATGCAATGATCTCTTTGTCGCTTTTTACTTTTACATTGTTCTTTCTCAGGTCCTCAGCTATTCCTTTAGCCTGGATATCCAGATCGCGGTTTGCGCTATGCTCATAGCCTTCAGGATAAGGGACGCCAAGTGTACGCATGGCATTGATTTTACTACGGGTAGTGGTGGTATCTAAGGTTTGCGTAATCAACCATTCGTAGGGAGGCATGATACTGCCTGGCGACATGGTCTGCGGATCCAGCATATGGTTAAAGTGCCATACATTACCATACTTACCACCTTCACGCTGTAAATCAGGTCCGGTTCGTTTAGAGCCCCACAAGTGTGGATGATCGTATACAAACTCACCAGCTTTGCTGTATTCGCCATATCTTTCTGTTTCGGAACGGAATGGACGGATCATTTGAGAGTGACAGTTTACACAGCCCTCTTTGATGTAGACATCACGACCTTGTAATTCTAATGGTGAATATGGTTTTACGCTACTGATGGTAGGAATATTAGATTTAATGGTAAAAGTTGGCATCATTTCAATCACACCACCAATAAGGATAACAATTAATGAAAGCACCAGGAATACCATTGGTTTACGCTCTAATACACGGTGGAATTTTTTATCTGAACCTACTGGTACATATTCTTCTGGTAGTGGCATAGCCTCTGCAGCTTCATTGGCTAGTAGCTTGCCTGTACCGACAGTTTTGATTAGGTTATAAGTCATCACAATTACACCGATCAGGTATAATGCACCGCCTATTGCCCTTAATACATACATTGGAAGAATTTGGATTACTGTTTCCAAAAAGTTAGGATATCTCAACATACCCTCTTCGGTAAATTCTTTCCACATTAAGCCTTGTGTAAAGCCTGCAAAGTAAAGTGGAACCGCATAGAAGATAATACCCAATGTACCTATCCAGAAGTGGAAGGAAGCTAGTTTTTTAGAGTATAGTGATGTTCTGTAGATTCTAGGAATCAACCAATACAAGATACCGAATGTAAGGAAACCATTCCATCCAAGTGCACCTACGTGTACGTGTGCTACGATCCAGTCGGTATAGTGAGCAATGGCGTTAATTTGTTTTAAGGCTAACATCGGACCTTCAAAAGTAGCCATACCATAAGCAGTTAGGCCAACTACCATAAATTTAAGGGTAGCATCTTCACGAACTTTGTCCCATGCACCACGAAGGGTAAGCAAGCCATTGATCATACCACCCCAACTTGGTGCAATTAACATAATTGAGAAAGCTACACCTAATGACTGTGCCCAGCCCGGAAGGGAGGTGTATAATAAATGGTGAGGGCCAGCCCAGATGTAAATGAATATGAGTGACCAGAAGTGCAGGATACTTAGTTTGTACGAATATATTGGCCTTTGAGCCATTTTAGGTAGGAAGTAGTACATCATACCCAAGTACGGCGTGGTTAAGAAGAAAGCCACAGCATTGTGGCCATACCACCATTGTACGAGTGCATCCTGAACTCCAGCGTATAAATAATAGCTTTTAAAAGCTGATATAGGCAATTGAACAGAGTTTACAATGTGCAGCACTGCAACAGTAACGAAGGTGGCGATGTAAAACCAAATGGCCACATACATATGCTTTTCTCTTCGTTTAATGATGGTGCCAAACATGTTTATTCCAAATACTACCCAGACTATGGTGATGGCAATGTCAATTGGCCATTCCAGTTCAGCATACTCATGCGAGGAGCTTAAGCCTAAAGGAAGTGTAATTACAGCTGCAACAATAATCAGCTGCCAGCCCCAGAAATGTATTTTACTCAGTACATCACTAAACATACGCGCTTTAAGGAGTCGCTGTAATGAATAATAAACGCCCATAAAGATGGCGTTACCTACAAATGCGAAGATGACGGCATTGGTATGCAGTGGTCTGATCCGTCCGAAAGTAGTGTACTGTGAGCCCATATTTAATGAGGGCTTAAAGAGTTGCATGGCAATGAGCAATCCAACCGTCATGCCTATAATACCCCATACTATGGTGGCTATGGCAAAGTTTCTGACGATCTTATTGTCGTAGTAGAATTTTTCTGTCATGTGAAATTAATGAAAGGTTTGTGGATGTAAAATTACCCGGGTATCTGTATTATAGGAATGATGGGCATTTGAGTTAAATATGATCTTCATCAGTTTTATCGGGCATTTTTTCTTCAATGATGTCATCATCAAAAAGGATCCGGACGCTAGGGGTATAAGTATCATCGTGTTGTCCGATTTTGCTGGCCCAGAAAAAGGCGGCCAGAAAGATAAGGGCCAGTAAAATACTACAGCCTATCAGAAAGTAGATCATGTTCATAACAATTTGTTTTTACGCGCATATAGCCTGGCTGCTATGCTGGTGAATAAAATAATGGTGACAGTACTGATAGGCATTAATATCGCCGCAATGAGTGGTGATAGTAAGCCCTGCACTGCAAAATATAAACCCAGTGTATTGTATATTAGTGAAATGACGAAGCTGATGTGTATGACCTTTACAGCGTCTTTGGCTTGTTGTATAAACTGTGGTATTTTATGGAAAGCTGCACCATCTAATATGGCATCACAATCTGGAGAAAAGTTGTTGATGTTGTCGGTTACTGCAACACCAAGGTTGCTTTGCCTTAATGCACCAGCATCGTTTAACCCATCTCCGAACATCAGCACTTTTTTGCCAGAATTCTGAAGGTTTCTGATATAGTCTAGCTTGTTTTGTGGAGTTTGTGCGAACTGCATTTGCTGCGCACGTGGGAAAAAGGGGATAAGTATTTGCTTGTCGTGATCCTGATCGCCCGATAGCAAATGTAAGTCGGCCTGTTTACTCAGTTTAAAAGTCAGATCCTTAAATCCTTCGCGCCATTGTTGCTGGAAGGTAAAATATCCAAGGTATTGATTATTGATCATGACATGAACGCTACTGTTCATTGGAGAGTTGATCAGCGGTAGGCCAATAAAAGCGGAACTTCCCAATTTCACTTCATTTCCATTAATCCTTCCGCTGATTCCTCGTCCAATTTTTTCTACATATTCATCCACGGGATGAACCTTGCTTATATTTAATAGTTTTACCAGTTCCCGGCTTAAAGGGTGGCCGGAGTTTCTTGCCAGATCACTCAGTAACTGTTTTTCTTCTTCAGTGATATTTCCTTCGAACTTAAAGCCCGCAGCCTCAGGATTGGTAATGGTTCCTGTTTTATCAAATACAAAAGTGTCTATACGGGCCAGTTCTTCTACCACCGCAGTGCTTTTTAAATAGAACTTGTTCTTGTCAAAAATGCTCAATACAGCGGCTAATGTAAAGGGAGTACTAAGCGCTAGTGCGCAAGGACAGGCAATAATGAGTACTGCGGTAAAAGCGGCGATGGCTTTTGTGATGTTTCCATCGTAAAGCATCCAAAAAGCAGCAGAACCTATCGCAATGAGTAATAGAAATATACTGAAATATTTACTTGCGGTATCACTAAAGGTTTTAATCCTGTTTTTATCAGCAAAAAAAGCTTCGTTGTTCCATAATCTAGTTAGGTAACTTTGCGATACAGGTTTAACCACTTCAAGCTCAATTGCGCCTAACAGTTGTCGACCGCCAGCATATACAACTTCGCCCAACGTTTTCTTTACTGGCAAAGACTCGCCGGTAACAAAGCTAAAATCGATCTCAGCTTCACCTTTCAATAGAATTGCATCTGCTGGAATGATTTCGTTGCTTCTGATCAGCATTCTATTGCCAATACTCAATTCATTTAAGGGTACAGGTTTTTCCTTACCATCGTTAATCAAGGTTACTGCAACAGGAAAGTAAGACCTGTAATCTCGCTCAAAAGAAAGATGGTGGTAGGTGCGTTGTTGCATCCATTTCCCAATCAATAGAAAAAAGACCAAACCACATAGGGTATCTACGAAACCTGCACCCGAGTTGCTGATGATTTCGACAAGAGAGCGGATAAACATGACTGCAATACCTAAGGCCAGTGGGAAATCAAGATTTAAAACTCCCTTTTTTAGATTCTGATAAGCAGAACTGAAATAATCTTTGCCGCAGTAGAATACTACAGGTATGGCAAATGCCAGATTTAACCAGCCAAAAAAGGATTTGAATTGTTGTTCCAGATCCGACAAGCCAAAGTATTCTGGAAAGCTGAGTAGCATTACATTTCCAAAGCAAAAGCCGGCAACAGCTATTTTAGCAACCAGCGACCGTTCTGAAAAATCAGCTTGCTGCTTTTTTACCACATCCTGCGAACTTATTAATGGCTCATAACCGATGGAAACTAGCGTTTCCACGACTGACCGCAAAGAAGTTTGTTCATTTTTAAACGTGATGGCTACCTGCTTCTTTAAGAAATCTATTCTTGATTGAGCAACGCCGGAGTTTATTTTATGTAGATTTTCGAGTAGCCATATACAAGAACTGCAATGAATAGCCGGAATGTATAAAGTAATGGTGGTGATTTTTTCATCCTTATAGTCCACCAGTTTAGCTGCGATTTCCGGCTCATCCAGGTACTCAAAGTGCTTTGATTGGACTTTTTGGGATTGGCCTGGTATGTCATTATAAGCATAATAGCTATCCAGGTTGTGATCAGATAGGATTTGATAAACACCTTTACACCCTAAACAGCAAAACTGTTTGTCATCATAAAAATACAGGTTTTGGGGAAGATCATCTCCACAATGGTAGCAGTACGTTTTTGTTTTGAGCGTTTTTTGCTGTAACATAGATCAAATCAATTTTCATCAAAGTTCAGCTTAGTCGTCAATTTTTACTATGATGAGCGTCATGGCTAAATATGATATTAATCATTGTTTTTAGTAACAGCGTTGTACATTGTTTTGTTTTTACATCTTTTGGGAGTATTTAAAAATTAAAAACCTCATATTTATACGTTGAATAGAACATAGTGATCATGGCAATTTTTAATGTAAAAATATAAGAGATGCAGTACCGGGAAATATTAGATCAGCTTCGTACCCATGTTGCAAGCTTATTTCAAGCGCATAAGGACGAGCGCTTTGTTTATCACAATTTACATCATACAGAACAAGTCGTAGAGAATGCGGTTAGAATTGCCAATCATTATCAATTGTCTGATCGGGACTTTTTTATCGTGATGGCAGCCAGTTGGTTCCATGATATGGGCTATCTGTTTGATTGTACTCAACACGAGGTCCGGGGTGAAAGTATTGCTGCCCAATTTTTAGCAGAAAAAGAGGTAGATAAAGACACGATTGCTTTAGTTGGTGGTTGTATTATGGCTACAAAAATGCCTCAAAGTCCTGTTGGCTTGTTGCAACAGATTGTTTGTGACGCAGATCTTTTTCATTTGGGGAGCGACAGTTTTAAGGAAAGAAATAAGCTCATGCGCAAGGAAGTTGCCGCATTTTGCAATAAAGAGATCGATAAAAATGATTGGAGAATTAAAACCATAGCACTTTTTAAAGCCCATCATTATCATACCGATTTTTGTCAACAATTACTAAACGATAAAAAAGCACAGAACCTTGCCGAAATGGAAAACAAGCTAATCAGCCCAGCAGAAGGCGGGACAACAGCAGTTTCAACAACAGGAAAAACGAAAAAGGGTGAAGAACCGAAGCGTGGAGTTGAAACCATGTTTAGGATCTCTTCTACAAATCATCAGCGATTGAGCGATATGGCGGATAATAAAGCACATATCATGATCTCTACCAATTCTATTATTCTGTCAGTAATTTTAAGTTTACTGTTGCGTAAACTGGAAGATAACCCACACTTAATTATTCCAACGCTGCTGTTGTTGATTGTCTGTGTAGTAACTATGGTATTTTCAATTTTGGCTACTCGACCTTCGATTCCGGAAGGTGTATTTACACCTGCTGATATTGAGGACAAAAAAGTGAATTTACTGTTCTTTGGTAATTTTTACCGGATGAGCCTTTCTGATTACCAGAGTGGGATGCTTAAGATGATGGATGACAGAGATTTTCTTTATGGCAGCTTAATTAAAGATGTGTATTCTCAGGGAGTTGTACTTGGTCGCAAATACCGTCTGTTAAGGGTCGCTTATAATGTATTTATGTTCGGTATTGTGGCAGCTGTTTTAGCCTTTATCGTCGCTTCGGCAATTGTAATGTAAATTTTTTATGGAAGATGCTGTTTTTTTTAACAGGGATTTAAGCTGGTTAAGTTTTAATGAACGCGTGCTTCTGGAAGCAGATAAAGCCACAGTTCCTTTGTTGGAACGCATAAAGTTTCTATCTATCTATTCTTCAAATTTAGATGAATTTTACAGGGTAAGGATACCAGTTTTAATGGCGCTAGATGAGTTGGGTAAGGATACGGAGCGGCGGAGCGATTACGAATTGGCAAAAACAGAGATTGATAGGCAGCAGCAAAAATACGGATCTATCCTGGCTGAACAGATTATACCCGAATTGGCAACGCATCAAGTTTATTGGATATACAATAAGCCTATGCCTGCAAATATATCAGCTAAAGTTGCCGATGTGTTTTTTACGGAGATACTGGCTTATATTCATTCTATTCGTATTGATGACGACCTTAGTGATTTTTTTGCCGAGAATAATAAACTTTATCAGGTAGTTATACTGGAGGATCAGCAGGGAAGGGAACGATTGGAGTTGATCAACATCCCATCAGATACTATACCCCGTTTATACGCTATAACTGAGAATAACGACAAATACATCGTGTTTTTGGAAGATATCATTAAGCACAAGATGGCTTACTTGTTTCCAGACGACCAAATTAAGGGTGTTTTTAACCTGAAAATTACCCGAGATGCAGAATTGAAAATAGAAGATGTGGATGATGAAGATGTTACCGCCTCACTAGAACGTCAGTTGGAAGCACGTGATTTCGGCTTTGCTACTCGTTTTTTATGTGAACCGGGCATTCCGCTTAGAAATCTCTATTATCTCATTTATAGGCTAAATTTGCAAAAGGCCTCGATTGTTGAGGGGGGTACCTATCATAATTTAAAGGACTTAAGTAGTTTTCCGTTAAGTGATGCTATATATAGTTACCCAAAATGGCCAGCCATCAAATCTTTGCAGATCAATGAAAAGGAAACCCTTTTTGACGATATTTTGAAGAAAGATATATTGATCAATGTTCCTTATCAAAGCTATGATCCCATACTTCGTTTTTTTAATGAGGCTGCTAATGATCAGAATGTGGTAGAAATCTATACAACACTATATCGTGTTGCTCATGATTCTAGAATTGTTAGTGCTTTAAGTACTGCGTCCAGAAATGGGAAAAGAGTGGTGGTTATGGTCGAGTTAAAAGCGCGCTTTGATGAAGCAAACAACATCAAATGGGCAAAGCAAATGAAGGCGGCTGGTGTAAAGATCATTTATAGCAATATAGATCTGAAGGTTCATGCTAAAGTAGCACTTGTTAAGCGGGCATTTAACGGTACATATGATTATTTGGGACTGTTGGCCACGGGTAACCTAAACGAAAGCACCGCAAAATTTTATACAGATCAGATTTTGCTTACTGCTCATCGACCAATGTTAGAAGAGCTTGAAGCGTTGTTCGGCTTTTTAAGTAAAAGTAAAAAGGCACCTTCGGCAGAAGATATGATCGAATTTAAACACTTGTTGGTGGCGCAGTTTAACCTGCAACAACGGTTTTTGGATTTGATACAGCGGGAAATAGATCATGCTAAAAATGGTCAGGCCTCAGGCATTACCATCAAATTAAATAACCTTGAAGAACAGGTGCTGATTACGAAGTTGTACGAAGCCGCACAAGCAGGGGTGAAGATCAAGCTTATTGTTCGCGGGATTTGTTGCTTGCTTCCTGGAAAGACTGGCTTAAGCGAAAATATTAGTGTAACAAGAATTGTAGATCGGTATCTTGAGCATGGGCGTATATTTGTGTTTGAAAACAATGGGAATCCGGAAGTTTTTATGGGCTCAGCAGATTGGATGAACCGGAATATCTACAGCAGGATAGAGGTTTGTTTTCCTGTCTACAACGAAGAATTGAAAGAGTTGTTGCTTAGAATAATTAACTTACAGCTAAATGATAATGTTCAAGAGTCAATTTACTTACTTTTGCAACAGAAAATAACTAACCAAACACGCTTATGAGACGATTTTACATAAATTTTCTATACACCACGATTATCCTATCCGTCCTTGGATCATACGCCTGTAAAAACCCGATTAATAAATATACGAGTCCTAAGGGATACGATTTCAATAAGCCTGATAAGTTTAATATGCCATCAAGTTTGCTGGAAATATCCGGTATAGCTTTTCGTAACGGCAATAGTGATACTGTTTATAGTATTCAGGATGAGGATGGTAAGTTATTTCGTCAAAAATGGGACGTTAAAAAGCAGTATCATATGAAATTTGCGACTAAAGGAGATTTTGAAGACCTGGCGATCCTTAACGAAACCGTATTTATACTGAAAAGTAATGGAACGCTGTATTCATTCCCCTTTTCAGAAACCGTAAAAGAAGAGACCGACAAGGTTAAAGAAAGAAAGAAATTGATGCCGAGTGCCGAGTATGAAGGTATGTATGCCGATGCTCAAAGTAACAAGATTTACATTTTATGCAAAAAATGTGATTTAGATAAACAAAAGAAACAGGTTACAGGTTATGTTTTCGATTACAAACCTGAAATGGATAGTTTAGTGTCAGCAGGAAGCTTTAAACTTGATCTAAAACAGATCAAAGTACTTAAGCCTAAATTTAAGGCGAATTTAAGTCCGTCTGCTTTGGCGAAAAATCCAAAAACAAACGAATGGTATGTGTTGTCATCAGTTAACAAAATGTTGCTGGTTACTGACGCCAATTGGAAAATTAAGGAAGCCCATCAGCTAAATTCGTCAATGTTTAATCAACCAGAAGGAATTGCCTTTGATAAAGACCTGAATCTGTATATATCTAATGAAGGCGACGAGATTACTGATGGTAATATTTTGAAATTTAGCTTCCATAAATAATGCAAGCCATAACGCTAGATCTAAATAAGGGTGTAAAGGGCCCTGGCCAAGAGTTGGTTAAGGCTAATATTAAACTCTCTCTACGCCCTTTTATCAATTATATTGAAAGGAGATTAGAGACTGAAAAGACTGCTAAGATCAACTTTTACAGGTATATACTCGAAGAGTTTAATAAATACCCGGAATTAAGACACCCGATTTCTAATGAGGATGCGGGTAAGTATACCGCGCTTTTTGAGCTGATTTATACCGCTTTATCGCCAATTATCAATGATGAGAAACAGCAATACTGGGCATTAGGGACGCCTATATCTCCATGTTTTCACTACGGTACAGATGCTTTTTATGGCTTTTTGATGGATGCCACAAGTTGTAGTTTGAAAACGGATCTCAGCCTGCCTTCTAAGCGGGAAATGGAGAAAAATCTATTGTCTGCATTTTATAACATCATCATGGAGCGGTTTTATAACTTCTCCTTAGCTGGTACTCAGTTGGTTATTCATTCTGTTATAGATCCTGACACCCGTTTACTTAAATATTATAGGTTAAATGTAGATACGCGGTTTTTGGATATCACGACAAGTGTTAAACTGCCTGAATATAATCTAAAGGATGTTAAGGATTATATAAAAGATGAGCGAAACACCTTAAAGATCTTAACTAAGCTTATTCCACCACAATTGTTTACAGTTGAGGGGATTTCGATTGTTACCTTAACTGATGTTACAAGTGAATACGCTTTGGAAACAGTTAAAAATCTAGTCATAGATCATAACGAATCGCAGCAGGGTTTGCATACGAAAGACATATCGACCGCTTTAAAAACACTTGTTGGGACTGATCAGATTGATTTTGGAATGATTCCTTATATCAAGCTAAATAACAAGCTTCAGATCAATGAACTTTCAGGTTTTAACAGCATTTTAATTCAACTTGGAAGAGAGGAAGGGCAGCATGAAATTGAACATGATGGGCTGATCGAGGAATATATCAGAAACCCTCGTACCTTAATTTTTCCTGAAATTTCTGAAGAAGACCAGCATAAATACCCAACGTTAAAGCTATTGGGGCAGGTAGGTATTAAATCTTATGCTCTTTTTCCGTTGTATTACAACGCGCGTTTGGTAGGCTGTCTTGAATTATATACGAAAGATTCGACTCAGTTTAATGGAAATACATTGAGCAAGATTGAAGCTGCATTTCCGTTGCTCGCGCAACTGTTTCAGAATGTTATTATTGATTTCAATAACGAAATTCAGGATGTAATTACAGATAAGTTTACTGCTTTACAGCCTTCAGTACAATGGCGTTTTCATGAGGCTGCTTATAATTATGTACAATCTGGTGCAAGGGATAGGAATTTCCCTATAGAACAGGTGTTTTTTAAAGATGTTTATCCATTTTATGGAGCTATAGACATTAGAAATTCGAGTATTCAACGTAATGGGGCGATAAGAAGAGATTTATATGCTCATTTTGAAATCCTGGAAAATACCTTAAATGCAATAAGGGAAAAGTCTACAGCGTGTGCGGAAAATGAAATTCCGGAAGGCGTATCCCTATGGAGTAATAAACATTTGGATGAGCTGTCGGATCGGGAGATTTTTAAAACTGAAGACTATTTACAGCGGCAGATACCAAATTCATTACAACATTTAAAAAACACTTATCCAGAAGTTGGTCATATTGTAGATGATTACTTTAAACTGATTGGTGATAAAAGGAAAAGCTTCGAGAACAGGGATCGCTATGAGAAAAGCATGCAAATGATCAATGTGGCGGTAACCAGGCACCTTGATGAGTTTAATGCCGAATTGCAAAGTATTTATCCTTGTTATTTCGAGAAATTTAGAACTGATGGTGTGGAGTTTGATATTTATCTCGGTCATTCTATCTCACCGGGGATCCCTTTTCCTCATGATATCGTTCAAGATTTTAGGTTAAGGCAACTGCGTATACTTGCAGAAATAGCACGTACAACGAATAATTTAGGTCCTTATTTTTCTATCCCTTTAGAAACTACACAGCTTATTTTTGTGTATGAGAAGCAGATTGATATCAGCTTTAGGATTGACGAGCAGAGGTTTGATGTAGAGGGTAGTTATAATATTCGTTACCAGATGGTAAAGAAAAGGATTGATAAAGCATTGATAAAAGATACCACTGAGCGACTTACGCAACCTGGTAAAATAGCTATTGTATATTTTAACAGTTCTGAGGCTAAAGCTTACCTGGGTTACATTAAAAAGTTGCAGAGCCAACGCTTACTAAATGATGATCTTGAGCATCTTGAATTGGAAGAGTTGCAAGGTGTTGAAGGATTAAAAGCCCTTAGAATAGGGGTTAAGTATTAAATTGCCAGATATGTATTTAAAGAAAGTGCTTTTTGCGGTGTTGTTGTCCGGTTCAGGTCTTATGGTATTCACGAATACGAAAGCTCAGGGACTCGTTTCAAAAGATTCCATTACGATTGCAGTTGCACCCGAATACAATAAAGTAAGCGCTTTCCATAGGTTCTGGTTAGGCGAAAGCTATCGTGCAATATGGGCTACGCCTGTGAAAATGCGCATCATCGATCTTCAGAAGGAAAAAGGTGGGTTAACTATCGTAAAGCTTGGTGGCGGGATGCAAACCCGCTCTTTACGTCTGGTTGATCCTGCTGGTAAGGAATGGGTATTGCGTACGGTACAGAAATACCCGGAGCGAGGTATGGCAGAAAACCTGAGGGCAACTATAGCTAAAGATATTGCACAAGATCAGGTATCCACCAATCACCCTTTTGCAGCTTTAGTTGTACCTGATTTGGCAGGAGTATTGGGATTGGGACACGCTAGACCTGAAATCGTATATGTGGGTGATGATCCCGGATTAAAAGAATATAGAAAAGAATTTGCCAATGCGGTTTACCTGATTGAGGAAAGAAGCCCTTTTGAGGAGAAGACTGACAATACGGAGAAAGTTCAAAAAAAGATTCAGAAGAATAATGATACCAGGGCAGATCAGCGACTGACACTAAGGGCAAGGTTACTCGATTTTTTACTGGGCGATTGGGACAGGCATGAGGATCAATGGCGCTGGCTGGTTAAAGCCGATGGTAATGAAACCATTTATGAGCCGGTACCACGCGATAGGGATAAGGTGTTTTATAAAACATCGGGTGTATTTCCTTGGGTACTAAACCATCAATGGCTTAAAACACATTTGCAACCTTATAGCGATAACATTAGGGATGTAAATCACTGGAATTTCAATGAAAGGTATTTTGACCGATATTTTTTAAACGAGCTGACTACACAAGATTGGAAGGAGGAGGTTAAGTATGTGCAAACTAAGCTCAGCGATAAATTGGTCCATGAAGCATTTAAGAAGATGCCGGATACAGTATTTAAATTATCTGGTTCAGAATTGATCAGGTGTTTTACCTCAAGAAGGGACAAGTTGGACACGCTTGCTATGCAGTATTACAAATTCCTATCTATAAATGTCGATGTGCCCGCATCTGAAAAGAAGGAAAGTTTTAAGGTGAAGAATCTGGAGAATGGTGATGTTGAGGTGATCATTCATAATATCAATAAAGAAGGAAAAGAAGGTCGTTTGGTTTATAGAAGAACCTTTACTCAGGGAATTACTAAGGAAGTAAGGTTGTTTGGAATAGGTGGAGAGGATAAATTTTCGGTGGATGGACCTTCCGCATCGCGTATTCGCGTACGTTTAATTGGTTCTGAAGTCGGCAATCAATACCAGGTTGCGGCGGATGTGAAAAACAAGCCATTTATCTATGATGAACCTGCAGAGAGTAACCAGTTTCCTGATAAATCTCAGGCCAAATTAAGGTTGTCGAATGATTCATTAGTTAATCGTTTTGATAAAACCAGTTTTCTGTACGACCGCTCAGGAGTCCTGGTTAATGGTGGATACAATATTGATGAGGGAGTGCAGATTGGTTTAGGTTATATAATTGAGAAACAAGGCTTCAGGAAATCTCCTTATGCGCGTAAACATGAGTTTTGGGCCAATTACAATTCTGGCAGGAAGTCCTTCGTGCTAGATTATGTGTCTGATTTTAAGAAGGCTATCGGCAATAATGATCTTACAGTACATGCTAATTTATTAGGCCCCAATAACCTGAGTAATTTCTTTGGCTTAGGCAACAATACGGAGCGGACTCATCCTGATTTTGAGGCTGAAGATTTGGATAGAGAAGATGGTATATCTTATTACAGGAATCGCTACAATTACTTTAATGTTGATGTTAAGTTGGGTAGGGAAATTACTAAACGCTTAAGAGTCGATGCAGGGGTATTGTTTTCTTATTATACCAGTTCGGCGGAAGCAAACGAGGAGCGTTTTTTTAATGATTACAATGCTGCAAACCCAGATCAGCAGATCTTTTCTGATAAATTATATGGTGGTTTAACAGCTGGATTGGTTTATGATAGCAGGGATAATGTATCGATACCTAAGAAGGGTGTTTACTGGAAGACTGCGGTGGTAGCTCAACACCGATTGGATAAAACCGCCGATAGTTATGGTGCATTAACCACTGAATTCCGCTTTTATATCAATCCTGCGAAATCAGGATTGGTCATTGCTAATCGTTTGGGTGGGGGAACAACTATAGGTGATCCTACTTTCTTCCAGCGTATGCAGATGGGTGGTGCAAAGAGTTTACGTGGGTTTAACAGCAAGCGTTTCACGGGGACTAGCATGGTGTATAATAACTTAGATTTAAGGCTTAAGCTTTTTAATTTCACTTCTTACCTGGTTCCCGGAACTGTAGGTATGATTGGTTTTACGGATGTAGGCCGTGTATGGGAAAAGGGAGAGCATTCTAATAGATGGCATCATGGTTATGGTGGCGGTTTATATGTAATGCCTGGTGAAACCATTTTAATACAGGCAAGTGTTGGTGCTTCTAAAGAAGCCAGTATGCTGTATTTATCTGTAGGATTTAACTTTTAATATATTTCTGCTCCACGTCATCCTGAATTTATTTCAGGACCTCGCACCTGCAAGATTTTCTTTCTCTTTCGAGGTCCTGATACCGGCCTACGCCGGCACGACGAATTCAGGATGACGGTCGTATTAATGATACAAGCTCATATTTTGAATATTAACAAATAAGCCCTAATTTAAGTCCCTTATTTTAACCAGATATTTAACCACAAATAGGAACACAAACCACACAATAAAACCACAAAGAACAATGAACAGAAGAGATGCGCTTAAAAATACCGCGGTCTTGCTCGGAACTGCAATTTCGGCAACAACCTTTGGTATTTTATTTGAAAGCTTTACACTTCCAGAAAATGAGAAAAACTTTGTTTCATTTTCGGCAGATCAGGAAAAGGTATTGGGAGAGCTTGCTGATATTATTATTCCACCTACAAAAGATTCCGGTGGGGCTAAGGCCGCTGGATTAGGAAGTTTCATTCCAATGATGATTACAGATTGTTTCCCGCCTAAAGTACAACAAGCTTTTGCTGAAGGTTTAAAAGACATGGAAGCTAAATCATTAAAAGACTTTAATAAAGATTTCTTGTCTCTTACTGTAAAGGAACGGGAGCAATTGGTTGCTAACTTAAGAACCGAAACGATTGAGAAACAAAGAGCCGATAGGACCGCAAAAAGAAGCGGTGTTACCTATTTCTTCGTGTTGGTAAGAGATCTGACCATTTTGGGGTACTATGCCTCTGAAATAGGTTGTACACAATCACGTGAATATATAGCCATACCAGGCCGCTATGATGGTGCTGCAGATCTTAAGCCAGGACAGAAATCTTGGGCTACTTAACGTTTAATTATTAAAGAATAATCAATCATGAATATAAATACCGACTTAAAGAAGGAAAATACATACGATGCTATTGTAATAGGATCAGGGATAAGTGGTGGCTGGGCTGCAAAAGAATTAACTGAAAAGGGGTTAAAGGTATTGATGTTGGAACGTGGGATGAACATTGAACACGTAACAGACTATGAATCTGCTATGAAAGATCCATGGGAGCTGAAACATGCCAACCGTTTAACTGAAGAGCAGAAAAAAACTCACCCTGTTCAGATAAGAGATTATCCATACAGTGAAGCCAATGAAAAATGGTGGGTAAACGATTTAGAGTGTCCTTATACAGAAGATAAACGATTTGATTGGTACAGAGGCTTTCATGTTGGTGGTAAATCATTAATGTGGGGTCGTCAGAGTTACCGTTTTAGTGATCACAACTTTGAAGACAATGCAAAAGATGGTCATGGTAATGATTGGCCGATTCGTTACAAAGATTTGGCACCATGGTATGACTATGCGGAGCGTTTTGCTGGTATCTCTGGGCAAGCCGAAAACTGGCCTTTATTACCTGATGGACAATTTTTGCCACCAATGGATTTGAATATTGTTGAGAAATCTGTTAAAAAAAGGATAGAAGAGCATTATAAAAAAACAAGGATTCTGACGATTGGTCGTGTGGCCAATTTAACAGTTCCTCATAAAGGTCGTGGCAATTGCCAATATAGAAACTTATGTAGTCGTGGCTGTCCATTTGGCGCTTACTTTAGCACGCAATCATCTACTTTACCGGCTGCTGTAGCTACAGGAAGGTTAACATTAAGACCATATTCTATCGTGAACCATATCATTTATGATAAGAATACGAAGAAAGCTAAAGGGGTAATGGTAATTGATGCCCAAACCAACAAAACGATGGAGTTTTATGCAAAGATCGTTTTTGTGAATGGTTCTACATTAGGCTCTACTTTTATCTTGCTAAACTCTACTTCAGAGGCGCATCCTAATGGTTTAGGAAATGGAAGTGGTCAGTTAGGACACAACTTAATGGATCATCATTTCCGTTGTGGTGCATCAGGCGAAGCGCCTGGCTTTGAGGATAAATACACTTTTGGTCGTAGGGCAAACGGAATTTATGTGCCTAGATACCGTAACGTAGGTACCGATAAACGTGATTATTTACGTGGATTTGGTTACCAGGGTGGTGCAAGTCGTAAAAACTGGCAAAGCGATGTTGCTGAGCTTGCCTTTGGTAATGATTTTAAAGAAAAAATGAGCAGTCCTGGTGAATGGACTATGGGACTTGGTGGTTTCGGAGAAATGTTGCCTTACTACGAGAATAAGGTGTATATCGATAAAACTAAGAAAGACAAATGGGGACAACCTGTATTGGCTATCGATTGCGAGTACAAAGAAAATGAAAAGAAAATGCGTGTTGATATGATGAATGATGCTGCCGAAATGTTGGAAGCTTCAGGTATGAAAAATATCAAAACGTATGATAGAGGTTGTTATCCAGGTATGGCGATTCACGAAATGGGAACGGCTAGAATGGGTAATGATCCAAAAACATCTGTGTTAAACAAATGGAACCAAATGCATGAAGTAAGCAATGTATTTGTAACAGATGGTTCTTGTATGCCTTCTATTGCTTGTCAAAACCCTTCGTTGACTTTTATGGCCTTAACAGCCCGTGCATGTGATTATGCCGTTAAAGGACTGAAGAATAAGAGCATTTAATGAAATGCTTTAAATAAAAAACCCGGTAGGCTATTGGCTTACCGGGTTTTTTATTTTAAAACAGCTTACTCAGCGTCGTTATCGACAAATAGTTTGATCTCATGATCAGAAATGGTGATCAGTCTATCTTTATACAATCCACCAATTGCTTTCTTAAAAGCGCTTTTACTGATTTTGAAACGGTGGTAAATGTCATCTGGAGTGCTTTTGTCGCCCAATGAAATCACACCGCCACTATCTTTCAGGTCAGCAAGCAACACGTCCTTAGTCTCCAGGATGTGGCCATAGCCCATAGGTTGTAAACTCAAGTCTATTTTTCCTTCTACACGAATCTTTTTGATCCAACCTTTGCGTGTTTCGCCAGGGTTTAGTTCATCAAATAATTCGTTGGTATATAAAAGACCAATGTATTTATTGTCTACTATTGCGTTGTAGCCCAAATCTGAGCGATCAGCGATCAATAAACTTACTTCATCACCTTCTTCAAGGTCTATATCTTCTTCCTCTACAAAATTTACAAGTTTAGATGAGGCCAGCATACGGTCGTTGCCTTCATCCAAAAATACGTAGACAACATGTTTATCACCTTTAAACATTGGGCGTTTCTGCTCACGTTTAGGTACGTAAATATCTTTACCTAAACCAATGTCCATAAATGCACTACCATCTTCAGCTTCATCTACAACAGTTAGATAAGCGAAATCACCAACGCAGGCATAAGGTTTTTTAGTAGTCGCTTGTAATCTGCCATCCTTTGGCATGTAAACAAATACATTCAGGTTGTCACCTATTTCAGCATTTTGAGGGACATCGACATAGGGTAGAAGTACTTCTTTTTCACCATCAGTTAAAATCAGACCCTCTTCCGTTTTTGTTACTATCCTAAGGTCGTTGTATTGTCCTATTGCTATCATTTTACAAAGGTAGCATTCTATTGTCGTTTTCTATGTTCTTCAACGATTTCTAAGTAATGTTTACCCTTAGTTTTTTTAGTTTCTAATCCGCCGCTTTCCAATCCGAACAAAATTTCAAGTTTCCTGGCAATTTTAAAGGGAATATCCTCTTTGTCGTTAATACATATATCGCGATAGTTATAAAAGGTGGTTAGCCCTTTACCAATGATGCCAGGAATAGCCTTAAGAATGATCTTGTATTCGCTTCGTTTTAAATTCTCTATACATTCTTGAATTTTGTATTTCTTAGGCAAGAATTCTTTGTTTTGAGCATTTTCTTCCATTTAATAATATGGTTTTGTTAATGATAAGTTTGTCAAAAGATTAAATTATTGCAAGTCTATACAGAAAGCGATATAAGTTGGGTAAAATATTGGCTTTATTATTTTTATTGTTTTAGCGCTGTTATGCAGGATTATTTTTCCGGAAGAATTAAGGAGAATATAGGGCCATCAAACCTATCTTTAAGTAAATGCATCGCTATTTTGCTGCGCTTACCAGATGAGCAACAACATACAATTCTTTGCGTATTCGAAAGTTTATCTAGATGATCATTGAGATTGTAAAGAGGGATGTTAATGCCGCCAATGTTGTATTCCTCGTATTCGTAGGGTTCTCTAAGGTCTACCAATTGATAATTAAGCTGATCGTTTTTCCATTGCTCCAAATCTTGCATATTTATCTCTTTGGTATTGTCTTGATCTGTATTTTTTAGCGGATTGCTACTATTATTAGCTTCCCCAAAATTAAATCGTTGTGTTTCATTGTTTAAGGCATTAAACACAAGGAGTTGTCCTGATAAAACCTCGCCGAAGTCACAGATGACTTTAATCGCCTCATTGGCCATGATGCTGCCAATAATCCCTGGTAAGGTACCAATTACACCACTTTCTCCACAATTTGGAACCTCATCAGGTAAAGGCGGTTCCGGATAAATTGAACGGTAATCAGGTCCAGCATTAAAATTAAATACCGATACCTGGCCTTCAAACTGAAATATAGAACCAAATACGAGTGTTTTATTTAGTGCAACACAGGTGTCATTTACCAGGTAGCGGGTTGGGAAGTTATCAGATCCATCAATTACCAGATCGTATTGCCCAATCAACTCTTCTGCATTTTTAGCAGTTAGCCGGAAAGGATAGGGGGTAAATTGAACATCAGGATTGAGCAGCTGCAGCTTTGCTACAGCAACATTGACTTTATATTTACCGATATCAGCCATGTGGTACAATACCTGTCTATGCAAGTTTGTTTCATCAACTAAATCGTTATCTACAATACCAATATGGCCGATTCCAGCAGCCGCAAGGTATAGCAGCAATGGGCAACCTAAGCCACCAGCGCCTATAACCAGTATCCTCGCATTAAGCAGTTTGTGCTGTCCCTCAATTCCCAATTCAGGAAGTATGATTTGCCTGTCGTACCGTTTTAGTGTGCTCAACGTTCTCAACGTTCTCATGTTTCAAGTCTTTTATTTCAATTCCTCCCTCAGTGCATTATCCCAGTCTTTCCAAACTGCTTCATAACCTTGTTTGGAAATCATTTCTGCTATTTCTAAGGCAGATCGTTCATCCGAAATCTCAAACTGTTCTAGCGACTGTGGTTCTACTGCATAACCGCCAGGGTTAGTTTTAGACCCTGCACTCATCGCTGTGATGCCGAGTTTAATGATGTTGTCTCTAAATAAATTAGATTCTCTGGTGGAGATGGATAACTCTACTTCCTCATTAAATAACCTGTAAGCACAGATCAATTGGACAAGCTCTCTATCGTTCATGACAACTTTAGGTTCCAATCCGCCACTAAACGGCCTCAATCGTGGAAAAGAAATGCTGTATTTGCTTTGCCAGTATGTTTTTTCAAGGTAATCCAGGTGCATGGCTGTATAAAAAGAGTCTGTACGCCAATCTTCCAAGCCAATCAAAACCCCTAAACCTATTTTATGGATACCTGCCTGTCCCAATCTATCTGGCGTTTCCAGACGGTATTGGAAGTTTGATTTTTTACCCTTTGGGTGATGCTTTTTGTAATCTTCCTCATGGTAGGTCTCCTGATACACCAGTACCGTGTTTAAACCATAAGGCCTCAGTTCTTCATAGTCTGTAAGGTCTAATGGCTGCACTTCCATAGAGATGTGTGAAAAATGTGGCCCAATCAATTCTAGCACTTTTTTAAAGTAATCAGTATGTACGGATTGGTTGGCTTCACCGGTGACTAATAATACGTGGTCAAAGCCCATTTCCTTAATTACAGCAACCTCCTGCATAATCTCCATGGGAGAGAGCGTTTTTCGCTTTACCTTATTGTCGTAGCTAAATCCACAATAGGTGCAAATGTTATTGCACTCATTAGAAAGATATAAGGGCACGTACATTTGAACCACACGGCCAAAACGCTTTAGGGTTAGCTGCTGACTGATCTGGGCCATTTGCTCCAAATACGGAGCGGCAGCGGGGGAGATCAATGCCTTGAAATCTTCCAACGTTCTTCTGCGTGCAGATAAAGCACGCTCCACATCAGCAGCCGTTTTGCTGTAAATGCTTCGGCTCGTTTCATCCCAGCTGCATTGCTCAAAAATGTCGTTAAAACCAGACATAGTAATTAATCTAAAAATGAAGTAAGGGGACTGCTGGCTATCGCATGGCTGCCAATTGCACCTAGTTTTGCTTTATAAGCCATTCGGCCTGCCTCAACTGCGATTTTAAATGCTTTTGCCATCTGGATCGGATTCCCAGAAACCGCAATGGCCGTATTTACCAATACTGCATCGGCACCAATTTCCATGGCTTTAGCGGCATCAGAAGGTGCACCAATTCCGGCATCTATAATCACGGGTACGTTACTTTGATTGATGATGATTTCCAGAAAGTCGATGGTTTTTAAGCCTTTATTACTACCAATTGGAGATCCTAAAGGCATTACGGCTGCCGTTCCTACATCTTCCAGCCGCTTACACAAAACCGGATCAGCATGGATGTATGGCAATACGATAAAGCCAAGTTTAACCAATTCTTCCGTAGCTTTTAAGGTTTCAATGGGGTCGGGCATCAGGTATTTTGGATCAGGATGGATCTCTAGTTTTATCCAGTTGGTTTCTAATGCTTCTCTGGCTATCTGCGCAGCAAATATGGCTTCATTGGCATTTCTTACGCCTGATGTATTGGGTAATAAGTTGATGTGGGGATACTTTAAATGTAATAAGATATCGTCTTCATCAGTATGCATATCCACTCTTTTAAGAGCTACGGTAACTAGTTCAGAACCTGAAGCCAGGAGTGCTTCTTCCATTTGTATTGCGGAGCTGAATTTTCCGGTGCCTGTAAACAGACGGGAGTTAAATATTTTATCTGCTATTTTTAACATAGTAGTTGATTGATGGTATTTAAGATAGTTGTGGTATCGTTTTGATTGGTTAGTGCTCCGGATAATGCTACACCATGAACTCCAGTTTCCAATAGCAAAGGAATATCCAGAATTTCTATTCCGCCGATGGCGATAACAGGTAGCAACATGCCCGCTTCTCGAGCTTGTTTCATTAGTTCCATATATCCATGTAAACCAATTATAGGACTTAAATTTTGCTTGGTCGAAGTAAATCTATATGGTCCTAAGCCGATATAATTAGCCCCATCTTCAGCTCTTTGCAGCATGTGAGCTAAAGTATTTGCTGTACCACCAATGATCATATCTGGACCAACAATAGTTCTGGCTTCTGCAACTGGCATATCCGCTAAACCCAAATGCAGACCGTTAGCCCCGGCCTTTAATGCTACCGATGGGTAATCATTTACAATTAGTCTGGCGCCATGTTTTTTACACAGAGCTGCTGCTGCCATAGCCAATGGCAATACCTCGGCCTCAGTTTGGTTTTTAACCCTTAGCTGTATCCATTTACCACCAGCAAGTAGTACCTTTTCGATGGATGCTAAATGAGAGCTACCAGCGGGCGACTGGGATATATAATGTAGTTTGTCTATCATAACTTATGGTACCCTAATAGGGTGTTGTTGCTGTTTAAAAAATGTTCAATGTATTGCTTAGCCTGGGTACAGGCGTTTAAAAGCGTAAATCCTTTTGCTAAGTAAGCTGTAGCAGATGCCGATAATACGCAGCCTGAGCCATGTTTCTGATGGATTTTAGGCGTGTTGGGTTTTAGCTCATGTATTATGTCCAGTTCAAATAGGTAATCTGTACCCATATTATCCTCCAGGTGCCCACCTTTTAATAGAACCGGACAATGAGTGGCCCAAGCCTTCGCAGTGGCGTGTACCCCAGCTTTGCCGCCCATGCTTAGCATTTCCGGGAAATTGGGGGTGATCAAGTCAATCTGTTTTAAAATGGGAGCTAATATTTCTAAACTATCTTTCCAATCGTGAAACTCATAGCCTGAGCTGGCTTTTAAAACAGGATCAACTACAATTTTTAGACTTGGCGCATGAAATTTTAGGTAATTGATCACTTCAAGTAAAACTGCGCTATCTTTAATCAGGCCTATCTTACAGGCTGCGATCGGAAACTTAAGCAGAAGTGGAGCCAACTGGTCTATAATCTGGGCTGCATCCAACCAATCATTCGTTATAAAGTCGCTATCTGTTTGCACTGTTAAAGCAGAACAAATGCCAAAACCATAAACCTCATGTTGCTCAAAACATTTCACATCCGATAAAACCCCAGCCCCAGCACTTGGATCAAATCCTGCTATACTCAATACATAGGGCCTGTTTTTCTTAGTGGTTGTCATATTTAATTAAATGAATTAGATGAAGTTTGTTTATTGCTATTTATTAGGTGTTTAAGATTTTGTATTTCTTCTTCTTTCTCAGTCCATATTGCCCCAAGTACTGCAAATCCATCAAAACCCATTTGTTTAACAGGATCTATTTTTTCTGCTGTTATTCCACCAAGGGCGATAATTTTTGGGCTGTGGATATGCCTGGGTAAGACAAAATCAATATTGGCAATTCCAGCATAGCCCGGCTTAGAAATACTGTTAAAAACGGGACCGTAAAAGGTATAATCAAATCCTGTCAAATCATTCAGCTCATCTAGATGATGAATAGAAGTGCTATGGGTATAGTTGCCCATAGCAATAGGTAAGCCTTTAACGATAGTTTCCTTTCTGAGCCATTCTGGATAATGAAGGCGATTAAGCGAAGGGAAATCTACAACCAGTTCATGAAATTGATGCAAGGCGATCCTATCGTGGAAACGTTTATCTATTCCGTCAATCAGCGCTGCATATGCTTGCCTGCTAAATCCTTCCTTTCTCAAGTGAAAAAGTAGCATGCCAGCATCAAAGAGCTGATTTATCAAATGAGCTTCATCCTTAAAATAAACAGGATCAGATATGACGATCAATTTCATTTAACTGGTTTTAATAGTTTGTTGATTTACAGGTATATTTCACTGCCTTTCTCAGTAAACTCTTTAGATTTATCTGCCATTCCTTTTTCTAATGCTTCTTGCTCATCCATCCCTTGTTTTGCTGCGTATTCTCGCACATCCTGTGTGATTTTCATAGAGCAAAAGTTAGGGCCACACATTGAGCAGAAGTGAGCAATTTTGGCACCTTCGGCCGGCAAAGTCTCGTCATGAAACTCCTTAGCTGTATCAGGGTCTAGCGATAAATTAAACTGATCTTCCCATCTAAATTCAAATCTGGCTTTACTCAAAGCATTGTCGCGGTATTGTGCGCCCGGATGTCCTTTGGCTAAATCAGCAGCGTGTGCCGCAATTTTGTAAGTAATTACGCCATCCTTTACATCTTTCTTGTTAGGTAAGCCTAAGTGCTCTTTAGGGGTTACATAGCAAAGCATAGCGGTACCAAACCAGCCAATCATGGCTGCCCCAATGGCCGATGTAATGTGATCGTAGCCGGGAGCAATATCAGTAGTTAGCGGGCCTAAGGTATAAAATGGTGCCTCAGAGCAATGCTCCAGTTGCTTTTCCATGTTCTCTTTAATCAAGTGCATAGGTACGTGTCCAGGGCCTTCAATTATGGTTTGTATATCATGTTTCCAGGCAATTTTGGTCAGTTCACCTAAGGTTTCCAATTCACCAAACTGTGCTGCGTCATTGGCATCAGCAATGCAACCTGGTCTCAGTCCATCTCCCAAAGAGAAAGCAACATCATAAGCCTTCATAATCTCGCAGATTTCTTCGAAATGTGTGTATAGGAAATTCTCTTTGTGATGCGCTAAACACCATTTTGCCATGATAGAACCGCCACGGGATACGATTCCAGTTACCCTTTTTGCGGTTAATGGAACATAGCGTAGCAATACACCAGCATGGATGGTGAAATAATCAACCCCTTGCTCTGCCTGCTCAATCAACGTATCTCTAAATAATTCCCAGGTCAGGTCTTCCGCTTTACCATTTACCTTTTCCAGCGCCTGATAGATCGGAACCGTACCGATAGGAACAGGGGAGTTGCGGATAATCCATTCACGGGTCTCATGAATGTTTTTACCAGTCGAAAGGTCCATTATTGTATCTGCACCCCATCTACAAGCCCAAACTGCTTTTTCTACTTCTTCTTCGATAGAAGAGGTGACTGCCGAATTACCAATATTGGCATTGATTTTTACCAGGAAGTTACGACCAATAATCATAGGCTCCAATTCCGGATGGTTAATGTTACAAGGAATAACTGCTCTGCCCGCGGCCACTTCCTGTCTCACAAATTCGGGCGTGATATAGCCTTTTGGGGTATTGGCGCCAAAGCTATGGCCTTTGTGTTGGTGACTCATCACCTCATATTGTTCGCCCAGTTGCTCGTTTAATAGGTCTATCCTTTGGTTTTCTCTAATGGCGATGTATTCCATTTCGGCGGTAATGATGCCTTTTTTCGCATAGTGCATTTGTGATACATTCATGCCTTTTTTAGCGCGGTAAGGTTTATTTAGATGCGAAAACCTGAGTACATCAAGCTTGGTATCTGTCAAACGTTCCTGCCCATAGTTAGATGAAATTTGTTCCAGCTGGTCTACATCTTGTCTACCAGTTATCCACTTTTCTCTTAATCTGTTTAAGCCTTGTTTTACGTCAATATTTGCCTCAGGGTCAGTGTATGGACCGCTCGTGTCGTAAACTGTTACTGGAGGGTTTGGTTCGGTTAAACCAAAGCCATTGTGAATCTTGGTTTCACTTAAACTGATTTCACGCATGGCCACTTCAATGTCGTGCAATTGACCTTTGACAAATACTTTTCGGGATGCAGGGAAAGGTGTACGGCTGATCACCTGTGCGTCGGGAGTTTTTTCTTTTTTCATATTTAATGGGAATGAAGGATGGGTTTATCCGCCTTGAGTGGCTTTAATGAGCATAACCTGATCGCCTTCTTTTAAAAGATGGGCAGACCAGTTAGATTTAGAAACAATAGTTTGATTGATGGCAACGGCAATGCCCTTTGTTGCTCCGGAGAGTACAATAGAAAGCATTTGTTCGACAGAACAAGTGTCTTTAAGCTGATGTGGTTGTTGATTTACAGTTATTTCCATAATTTAAAAAATTGGAAAAACTATAGGATTGCCTGTAACAGGAATGGAAAAAGAACAAACAAGTTTGCTCTTACTTTTCCCTTCGGCAGTACTAACTGCATCAGGTTCAAAGGGTATATCTCAGCGCAAGGCACCCCTAAAGTTTTTTGTAAATCTAGGTTATTTTTTTTAAAATCCTAATTTGATGTTGTAATCTTAAGGATTTACGCCCTGCTGACAGTTGCGCGGCATTCCTGCCAAATGAATTGCTAAATTTGCAGCGCAATATCTATGCAATGATTTCTACAACAAAACACCGTTTCTTTTTAAGTCTGTTTTTTTTCATGTCGGGCTTAAGCTTTGCTACCTGGGCTTCCAGGATTCCAACGATTAAAACCACTTTCGATTTTAATGAAGCCGAGTTGGGCAGTATTTTACTGGCTTTACCTATTGGCTCATTGCTAGGTTTGCCACTTTCGGGTTGGCTAGTATCAAAATACAATAGTCGCGTTCCACTAACCGTAGGGTATGGGCTTAATGCACTTTCCTTAGCCCTTATAGGCTTTGCACACAATACTTTTAGTTTGGTAGCTGCAGTGGTGTTATTTGCTTTTACGACCAGGATCTTTAATATTTCTGTGAATACCCAAGCGCTTACTTTGCAAAAAAGGTTTGAAAAAAAGATTGTGGGTTCCTTTCATGGCTACTGGAGCATTGGGGGGATAGCGGGTATCCTGCTTTCGACACTTTTCCTGGAACTTAATGTACCGATACAGTATCATTTTTTAGCTGTAGCCATTTTAATGTTGATTGTGACCTTATATTCATACCAATTTTTACTAAAAGGCGACCGCTCAGAAACAGGGAATAAGTTGATTTTAAGTAAGCCGGATCCTTATATATTTTATCTTGGCTTGGTTGTTTTTCTATGTGCAATATGCGAAGGAGGGATGTTCGATTGGAGTGGAATCTACTTTCAGGAGATTATTAAAGTTGAAATTTTCACTTACGGATACTTGATATTTATGACCTTTATGGCTATGTCGAGGTTCGTGTCTGACTTAATCGTAGCCAGATTTGGGATGCCTAGTACTTACATTATGAGTGCCGTTTGTATCATCTCAGGCATTAGTCTGGCGATTATTTTTCCATTTTTCTGGACGGCGATGGTTGGTTTTTCATTAGTTGGATTTGGAACTGCTGCTATCATCCCAATGTCGTATGCACTGGCCGGAGCATCAAAGAAATACTCTGCAGGAATGGCTATATCCATTATTGCAACCTATTCAATTACAGGGATGCTGTTAGGGCCACCACTAATCGGTTATCTGGCACATGCATTTAGTTTAAGAGTTTCGTTTATCATATTTGCTATTTGTGGGCTATTGTTAATTCCCATCACGCAAATGTTTTTTAAACATCAAAGGCTTTCAGATAAAGCTGGTTAAACAGTTTATTTGAAAGCCTTTGGCTACTTTATTCAATGAATTCGTTTAGCAATTTTTAGGCTAAATGGAATTGTTACTGCCGTCATGCTCTACCTTTGATTTTGTTCTTTCTAATTCGGAGTCTTTGAAGTCCTGAAAATCTTGCGATACTACGGCAACTTTGTTTTTTACTTTGTCCACCATACGATCTTTCAAATTTACTAAATCATCTTTGCGGGTAAATACTTGCCTTTTTATAGACTGATAGCCATCATTAATGCTATCAACTGTGTCTACGGCTTTATCTGAGATTCGTCTTCTTGTTCTTTTGCCACTTTCTGGAGCAAATAATACACCTAATACGGCTCCAACTGCAAGTCCGGTGAGTAAAGCTACAATTGAACCAGCATTGTCAGATGGTTTGTATGGTAGGTTTGGCATTCGGCTGGGAATAAACTTTTTATAATTCATAACTGTTTTATTTATTGGTAATAAAATATGTCTTGTCTTTTATAACACAGGTCGACGCATAGTGTTTTAATAAAAAAGGATTAATTCATTTGGGCAAATGAGTTGACAAGACAATGCGGTAAGACACTTTCGGCAGGGATACTATGAATACAGGATAAATACAACTTAAAGACTGAACGAGTACATGGTTGCTCCTGTTTTCGTCACGACAATAAAAAACATTTCAAAATATGCGAAAAGAGCGCGGATGGGCCTAAAATTTCGCAAAATTGACTGACCCACGTATCTTTCCTTGGAAATCTATCAGGCTTATTTGATGTTAAAATCATTTCAGACTGACCCATTGACTAAAACAGGAAAGTACAGCATATTAAAATCAATTTCATTCAGAATTAGGGATCGATTCTGTCAGGATGAGCTGATGTTTCTGATCATAATAAGTGCAGGTCATCAATGATAAATTCACTATCCATCTATCGATTCCTGTTTCTGCGCAATGTTTGCAAAAGCTGAGGTAATCAGTTTGTCCTGCCTGATGCATTTTCAAATACTTCGCAAACTTTTTCTTATTACTTGTAGCAGCGACGACTAAAGGTTCATACTTTGCCTTGGAGCTTAGTTGAGGGCCATTATTTCTAAAATACTGGGTATGGCTATCAGCTACATAGGTCACAAATTCTTCTACGCCTAACTTTTTGATCGCTTGAATGTACTGGGGGAAATCTGCTCCACTTTTTACTTTTTCATGTTCCTGCTCAATCGCTTTAAGTGCTATTTTAGGGCTATTAAAAAATTTAGAATCCCTCACCAATTCGATATCATCCCATTTTTCTGTCTGTTCCTGATCTACTGTCCCATCCGCTATTACAGCTCTGAATACAGCAACAGGATTGAAGCTTTTACTATTGATGATCAGGTTACCAGAAAATGTCTTTTGTATAAACTGAAATGAAAACATAGAAATACATAAACAGCCTGGTTCTATTTCAAAGTTAAGTTCCTGAGCTGGCATAACGCTATCTTTTGAACCATTTGGAATTTCAATCGACTGAATCGGACACATCGTTCTATTTCCATAAGTAAGGTCGTACATCCCCACAGCAATATTTAAGAAGCATGAACTGGCTTTTACCGGAAATTTCATGTCCTTTGAAACAAGCATTTCCGGCAACTTGATGGTCAGGATATTTCCATTGATGGTCTGTTCAGGTTGCGCAAAGAAATTATCCATTACAGGAGAATCCGCATTAAATTCAAAACCATTGAGCCGATCAAAACTATTGGTTGTAAAACGATAGGTCTCAGATTGAGCGTCGAATGCCTGTTTCAATGCCTTTTGTACGTCTGTTCTAAAGCGATAAACCATTGTTCCATCATAAAAATCTGTGATGATCTCCGTTGCATCTCGCCGGAATTGTTCTGCCAGGGTACTGGCGATCCCAAATTGAGTTGCTGCTTTGTGTGTGTTTTCAGTTTGCTTCTCCTTTGTCAACCTGGATTTGCCTGTAACCAATTGCATATTGCGATACTTCTTAAAAACAGCAGGTCCTATTACACCTGTCAGGAATTTTCCGTCAAATTTTGCCATGATCTATATGT